>JBGTLG010000001.1:0-17663 GCA_041744215.1 Fimbriimonadales bacterium
CTCCGTTCGCGATTCTTCCGGGCGGGCCTTGTACTCGACCCGCGCTCGCCGCCAGTCCCACTCCCATCTCTATTTTGCTTTGCACCCGTTGGTTGAGACCAAACAGTTTCAAAAACATTTCTTGCGTTCTCGTTTCCGAAATTCGCAAATCGAAAACAACAAAAGAAAACTGTACAAAAGAAAACAACAACACGGTTCCCAAGCGACGTTTTCCACAGACAAGTCGCCCTTGTGAATGAATTGGCCGATCCCAAAGGAGAAGCACATCCGGCGGTTTCAGGACTTGTACGTGCGCCGTTTTAATGCGACGCTTACGCCGCAAGAAGCGTTCGATGCGCTTACTGCCCTAACTCACATTTATTATGCCAAACACATTGCGTTACGCCATCTACGCCCGCAAGAGTAGCGAGGAAGATGAACGGCAAGCCGAGAGTCTTCCCGGCCAGGTCAATGCCCTGAAAGGCTTTGCTGCCGAGCGGGGCATTGAGATCATCGAGGTGCTGGAAGAGGCCCGCTCCGCCAAGGAACCAAGCACCCGCCCAGTCTTTGCGAGCCTTATCGAAAAGCTCAAAGCGGGCCAGGTTGACGGGATACTCTGCTGGAGTATCGACAGGCTCTCGCGAAATCCGGTCGATTCCGGCCTCATCAGTTGGCTGTTACAGCAAGAAATCATTATGTCGATCCGGACGATGACCCGCGAGTACGTGCCCGAAGACAACGCCGTCATCATGGCGGTAGAAACGAGCGTCGCCAATCAATACATCCGTGACCTCAGCCGCAACGTCAAGCGGGGCATGTCGCGCAAGGCCGAACAGGGTTGGTGGCCCGGCCTTGCGCCGCCGGGGTATCGCAATGACAAGGAAACCAGAACCATCGCCATTGACAAGCCGCGTTTCGAGATGCTACGACGGGCGTGGGAAATGTTGCTCTGCGGAAACTACTCAGCCAGTTATGTTCTCCAAGAACTGAACCGATGGGGTTTTACCGTCGAGGGCAGGCACGAAAGAACGAAGCCGCTTTGTCGGTCTGCCTTTTACAGGCTTCTGTCCAATCCGTTTTACACCGGTGAGTTCATGTACAAAAGCGAAATTCGCAAAGGCAATCACCAGCCGATGGTAAGCCGCTACGAGTTCGATCTTGTTCAGCAGCTGCTCGGGCGGCCGACCCGGCTGCGGTCCGTCAAATCCTGCTTTGCCTACTCGGGCCTTATTCGGTGCGGCGCGTGCGGCTGCCTCATCACCGCCGAGCGCAAGACGAAGGTCTATCGGCGAACAGAGCGTATCCGCAGCTACATCTACTACCACTGCACCGGTGCGAAGGGTTGCAGGCGAGAAGGTGTGACAGAGAGCTACCTTGACCAACAAATCGGCGCACTACTCCAATCGTGTAGCCTTCAGGCAGAGGTTGCAGAGATCATCCGGGAAGTGATCGACGATTGCCTCACAGCGGAGATCCGATTAGGACAGACATTGGAACCGAACCGGCAAGGAAATCTCCGGCAACAGCATGTGCGTTTAGAGGCGCTGTTGGAGATGCGCCTGGCAGGTGAGCTATCGGCAGATGAATACGTCGCTGAGAAGAACCGGCAGCTTACTGCTATTCGCAATCTCGAAGGGTCGCTGCGCCGGTGCAGAGAACTTTCGGATCGGCTGAAAGAAGAGTTTCGCCAGTCCGTTTTGGCCGTGACCGACATATCGGCGCGTTTCGCAATAGCGCCGCCGGAAGAAAAGCGAATGACGGCGAATGCGCTAGCACACGCCTACTTTCTCACTCTGGGATCGTTTCAGTACCGGTTGCATCCGATTATTGAGCTGTTCTGCACTTTCGAACTCGCGAAAAAGTCCAGACAACAGGTAGAGAGCGAGCTGGCTGTGCCCGACTGTCGCTTTCGGTGGGCCGTTCGGAACGTAATACGCACTCTGATGACAGGTCACGACAACTGTTTCGAGGAGTCAACGAAATTTGCAACCGACGACAAGTTGCCAAAGACTGGGATCAACCGATGAAGGATCCGGGAGCAATTGAGAAGTTCAAGAAGGACTACTTTCGCCCATACCGGCACCATGGTTAAATCTGCGCCCATTCGGGCTGGATTCTCGTCCTTTCGGTGTAGGAGTGCCCCAGACCAGGGAGGAGGCTTGACGGACCCGGTGCTTGTGGGATAGAATCTGTAGCCTTCTCGGGGCCGTTGGGCGTTGACAATGTATGCTCCGCCGGCTAGCTTGGTCCTAAGAGGTGACACCAAGTGACCACGAAATTCATCAAGAACCTGAATAAATTTGTTGAGAGAGCAACCAAGACAAAGATCGAAGTCATTGATAGAGAAACTATCGAGGAAGCTCGTCGGCGCGTCGAAAGAGAGTATGGAAAACCCATGGCTATCTCTACTCGCCGAAATCTAATAGGTCGAGGCAACACCAATTCGTCCAAGCTTGTTCAACGCTCAGAGCTAGAACGGGATCTGGATAGGTGCTTGAGATAGGAAGTTCACGACCATCGCCTTAAGGCACCACTATCAGTGGTGCCTATTTTCTAAGCCATGGATGACAAGCTACCTAATGATAAGGGCGGTGTTCCCCAGACACTAAAGGAACTCTTCCAGTTTTACCACGACGTAGTGAAGAGACTTTACAGCGTCGTTCAAGCGGAAAACTCACTGCCGGTTGAAATACTCTTCGAGCTTCACGCTGCCTTTGACCACGTAACGAGAATATACACCTTCCATGAGCGCGAGGCCGATGCGGTAGCTAAGGCCTATTCGCACCTAAAGCGTTCCTGTCTCGATGTTTATAAGATTTATCTCAGAGACACATTGGATATGTTCGAAGAGCTGCGCCGAATCGAAACACATTACATCGACAACGGGGAGTTCGATTTCAAACTTCGGCAGTTAGTCGCCGATATTCGACGTAAGGCTCGTCACGCCCGCAGCGTGGAGGGAGATAAGCGCGAGGATATCGATGGTAAGATTCAGGCATTCGACCTCTGGCAAGAGGTCGCAGACGACTGCCAAAGGCTTAGAGAAAGTTTTTACTACTGCCCACACGTGGCGTGGGCAAAGAAGAAAGGTTTTTGGAACGCCGTTAAGTACATTGTAGTCGGAATAATTGCTAGCCTGATTGCGGCGGCTATCTGGCAATGGTGCGCCAGCCTCTAAAGGAGCCCACTGCCCAAGGTGAGCGGAGGCTCAAATCCGGCAGTGGAAACCGGCAACTGTTTCTCGCAACGCATTATAGTTTGCAAGCCTCTCAATCTTAAGAGAAGGTTTAACGCACAGTTAGATCAAACTGAGTTTCCCTCGTTAGTGAATTGGGACGGGGGTAGTGTGTCCCGAATGGCGGGCCGTTCGGAACGTCATACGCACTCTGATGACAGGTTACGACAACTGTTTGAAGGAGTCAACGAAATTTGCAGCCGACGACGAGTTGCCAAAGACTGTACTGAACCGATGAAGTATCGGGGAGCAATTGAGCAGTTCAAGTAAGATTACTTCGCCTAGACTGGCACACGAGCGAAGCTGTGGTCTGCTCCCCAAATCTGACGACGGAAAGGAGCGAATCGTTGTTGACGAGCAGGTGGCTCCCCTTGGCGGGCCCGGCGTGAACGCATTCGCACTCTGCTATCAGATAAGGACATTGAACAATGGAGTTGCGCGGACTGCTCGTTTCTTGACAGCACTGAATTAGGCGCTGACGATGGGAATGCGGCATGAAGAAAGACTCGGGACTAAGTGAGTGTTTCCAGCTCATCTCCACTATGGGCAAGCACGCGATGTGGGAGAAAAAGGCCAATGGCGAAGCAATGCATCAAGCACCGCTCGGCTACAAGAATGCTCGCCAAGACGGCCGATCGGTCATCGTTTCAGACCCGGCTACCTTCCATCTAGTGGAAAGAGCTCGTTTGCTGCGGGGTCAGGGCTGCACTTTGAAGGAGATATGTCGGCTAATGAAGAAGATGGGACTTCGATCAAGAAGAGGCAAGGTCATCACCGCCTCTGGGATGGACAGGATTCTCAAGCGGCCTCGTCCTTTTGTTCAGACAACATCCAATACCTGCTGACAAGTTAGCTGCTCTGCTTCGAGCACGAAACGAGCGGACTCGAAGTTCGAACGACAGTGGGCGCTTAATTGGGGTAACGTCACCCCAACCCGAGCGAGGGCGAGTGGCGTTGATTGAGCGAAAGCCCGCTGACGATGAAGTGACGAAGTACGTTGCGACTGCAGCCAGGACAGCGGCAGCAGTCCTGTCGATACTTGCTTCTACGAGTGCGGTTGCGACAATTATTCTCTTTCTTTTTCAGCAGCCGTTGATTGCAGGCGCCTGCTTGCTCGCTGCGGTTGTTTTCACTGCTTGGCGCCTCATCCACATTTATAGAAGGAGGAAGAACGCGGCTGTGCAACGTGTGTTCGCTGTAAGCACCGCTTGCAAATACCTGGCTGAACGAGCAACTTGGCTACTAACATCAACCCCCGAGGAAGGCAGGGCCGCGCTGACATATCTGCTCTACGCATTTCAGGCAATTCACGATTGCGATCCAAGAAGCCCGGACTACGGTTGGCAGGTAGCACTATGGGCTCCCAATGGCCCCAAATGTCTCCGAATCATTGCTTCGGTCAACGTAGGAAGGACTACGGAGAACCGGTATCTCATGGGAGATGGCTCGGCACCGGGTACCATTGACGGTCTAGTATGGAAGGCCTGGATCGAGAAGCAAGATCTTCACTCAACGGATGCGCAGAGCGATGATCGCGTCGATACGAAGGAGCATAAGAAACACCAGAATCCCGAGCGTCGGTCGTCAATCGGCTCGATTTTCTGCAAGCTGGTGTGTCTCGATGAGCGCTCGGTCGGCGTCATTTCCATCAACAACCGACAAACAGGACTTTTCTTCGAGGATGAAGCAGACGCCAGAGCCGCAATCGCTGGGCTTGTTGCAATATGCATGAAGCTGACCGATAATGTAACAAGCTCAAGCGAGGTTAGTACATGAACAGAGCATCAATGGAATCAACAGACAAAGATTTCTACGCCTATACACAAGGCGAGATCTCTCCAGACGAGCTGTACCACCGGTGGAAGGAAAAGCATCAGGTCGGCTTGTTCCGCTACTTCTGCCTCGAGACGATCGCTGACTTCAGGGCGATTTGGGGCGCAATCCTCGGCATATTCACTTCTCGAAGCAATCAATCCTCACGGCACCCGTAACACGGGTGCCGTTTCTCGTCAACAAGTACTTTCATGGTCTGAACCTACGATTGGGCGCGGTAGATCACACGAGTAGTGTTAAGTGCCCTCTGATGATTAGTTGGCTCTATGGTTGAGAGAAATTCTCCTTTGGTGGGCCTGGTCAATGACCCGCTTGTAGGTTCCTGATTCGGATCATTCCAGGCAACGCGGGAGCCTCTCGTTTAGGAACCAGCGTAGGAACCATGGTGGCACGCGAACCTAGGGTTGACCCTGCACTTGAACGGCGAGTCGCGCTCGCACGTCGGCGTAGATATCAATTCCAGAGCCGACCCCAACTTCAAAACTGACTGCGATTGCATATGGAATGGTCTCATCAAGCTCACCGGCTTGAGCCAGGCAATCGACTGCAATTTCGGCTGTCGCTCCATTCGCAACCAGAACATTGCTTGAGCCATCGAAGCGGGCATGAAACACGGTGCCTTTGCCTCTAGAATGATCGTCCGGCTGGTTCGTGTTACTTCCATCCATGCCTGCAATATGGGGCAGCCGTGCAACAAGCTTTGCCATTCGATAGAGTTGATGACTCGGGTTGACTGGCGTGAACCAGGCGATTGTCACGGTCATCGAGCGATAGCCGATGTTTCCTCCCAACGTCTGGGGCACGGGAATCCTGAACAGGTGGCCTTGATCTGGTCCGATGAAGCCATGACCGAGCATGATTGCATGCTGATCAGTACAACCAGGCTCGAAGTCGCGAGGGATGCATCCAAACGTCAGGAACCGAGCAATGTCGCGCTTTAGAGCTGCTGATGACTGGCCATTCTGGAAGAGTGTCTCTAGTCGGCCATATGTGGCTGGATTCACCCTGCTGTGATGCACAAGCAGTGCCTTGGCATAGAGCGGCCAAAACTGGGGCTCAGGATCGCCGAGCGCGTCCGAATCCAGCACTGCCTCGATCAGCTGGTGGGCGGTTCGCGTGGCCAGAGCTGCCGCTACGCTCGTGCCATAGATATTAGATCGCTGATCTAGTCGGCCCTGTTGATCGGGTGCGGCTGCCGAGATGCCTGCAAAGCGACCCGGCGACAGTACCGGCTCAAGTCGAAGCGGCTGTGCCGCTCGGGACCGCAAAAGCGTTCTGCCTCCACCAAGTAAAAGTTCAGGTTTGATAGAACTTCGAAATCCTAGTCCAAGGCCGGAGATTACTGTTGGCAGTTCCGCCGAAACATACGGGTCAACGAGGTGCGCATGCAGACCACCTTCCGCTACGCTGTCACTGTGAGAAGAGCCTACTGTGAGGGCGTTCACAGACTCTGAAGGCGACAAGATGGCCCGGTCGCTAGCCATCGAACTTAAGGCCACGACGCACGCGATTTCTCGGTCGCTTTCGGTCGCACCTTGGAGATCGGTTATTGCGCCGTAAGCAGGTAATTCAAAGCTTCCCGTCACATTGCCTGCACTGACCACGAACAACACGCCATAACGCCATGCGAGGTAGTCAATCAACCTTGCCCATGGACTCATGCGCCTCGAAAATGGCCTGCTACTGTCTCCAAGTGAGAGATTGATGATCTTGACCGTGGGGGCACTGGCCGGAGCATTACCCTCTCCCTCAAACATCCGGCGAACAGCGCTATACATGTAGTCGACAAGGAGAATCTCCGGTGGAAAGTGCTCGTGAGATTGAGCATCTTCGCAGCACATGACTGGCCGCACGTAGAGGCGCGACGATATAGGGGGAGCTCCGGCCAAGAGATCTCCATGGATGATCAGAGACGCCATCTCTGTGCCATGGCGACGAGACGCGACAGTTGCATACCGCTGTTCGAGGCCGTCTGGATCGTCAATCGCCATCCGACCCTGAAGCAGCACGTGATTCTGGATGGGGACGCCATCAATAAGAGCCACAAGTGGATCGCCAAGTTCACCAACCGCTTCCGGGATCGGTGAATCGTCAAGATCTTCTTCGTCGGGTGTCGTGATCGAGGCAGCGCTTTGAGGACGCACAAACATGACACCATCGGCGTTCAAGAGTGCAATGTCGCCTAGGTCAATCAAGGCTTGAACGGCCGCTCTCGGAAGACGTGCGAGTATTGCCGCGTATCGAATCTCGCCTATTAAGGAAGTAAACAGCACCTGTCCGCCAGATGCCTGTACCGACTCGGTGACACTTTGAAATCTTCGCACATTTACGTCACCGCTGTCGCTGTACCAAAGCTCGACTTCAGCCTGGACCACTTGATCGCCAACCGATCCCAAGAGCTCGGCGAAGAAGGCCTGATCTTGAGGATTGATCCGGTCCCGCGCACCCCATGGCCGAACATCAATCAAGTGCTCAAAAAGGTCTCGCCACTTGGCAAATCCGCGGGGAAACGCTTCATTCCTCTTGAACCGATTCCAAAGGGTGACAAGCTCTCGGAGCGAAGTCTCATTGGGCATCACTAAGTAGAAGTGGGCCGGAACTGGTTTCTCGGGCCGCTCTCTGCCATCGTGGCCGATGACCACAAATCCTGTAGCGTCGGTTTCCTCTCCCTCTTCCTCGAAGAGGAACTCCAAGCCGATCTGTCGGGCTTTTTCGGCAAAAGTGGGAATTCCGCTTCCGGCTACCTCAAACACGATTGCCCGTTCCGGGGCCAGGCTCGTTGGGTCGTCCCTCAACTCGCTTACGCGGCCTTCCGCGATGAGTTGCTCGATAAGTTCAAAGCTGCCGCCGAATCGTTCAGTCTGTTGCTGGCGACCTGGCCTGTGGAGTCTTGCGCCACCGCCGCGCCTCCTAGCTCTGTCTTGGACGCTTGGGTTTGGGATCGGAAGATATGGTTGTTGCACGTTGTCCTTGTTTCCTTGCCTTGTCAGTTCCTGCGCGCATCATCCGCCAGTCGGCAAGAACAGACGCAAGGGCGCCTTCTGGTGTGGTTTCGCCGAGAGACAAAACAAGCTTCCTTCGGAGGTTCAGGCAGAACTGCTCAAGTTCTGAGAATGTCGTAGAACCGAGGGACTTCGCTAGAGCCGTTGAGGTCATTTTGAGCAAGGGTTGCAGGTCTTGGAGATAGATCTTCAAATAGCTCGTCACCTGGATCTGCGTGGGTGGTGGGAGTTCCAATCTCAGCTCGAATCTCCGCCATGCTGCTCGGTCAAGCAGCTCCTCATGATTAGTGGCTGCGATCACTGTTGTATAGCTGGGCAAGTCGTCGATCTGTAGAAGCAAACTGGTTACGACCCGCTTGATTTCTCCGGTCTCGTGGATGTCGCCACGCTCCTTCCCCAAGGCGTCGAACTCGTCGAAAAACAGGACGCAAGGGGTCGTTCGCGCATAGTCGAAGACACGGCGCAATCGGCTAGCTGTCTCCCCCAGAAAGCTACCGATGATAGCGTCATACCGAACTACGAAGAACGGAACGCTGAGGGACTCTGCGATCGCCTCGGCAAGCGATGTCTTCCCATTGCCTGGTGGACCCACAAGCAGTATTCGATGTCTCGGCTCCAATGAGTGCGCCCGAAGCAGGTCGGCACGAAGTTGCTCTTCGATGATTTGGCTCACAAGCCGCTGGCAATCAGTTCCCAGGATTAAATCCGAAAGTCGCCGGCGGGGAATGAACTCCATGACCAAGTCTCGCGCCTTGCCGTTTGGGTCTGACTGAGCCGGCCGAGGCTGCGCTGACCCGTTGCCGTTGAGATCCGGCTGTGCGTTGAGGGCTTTTGAAAGTCGGTCTGCCAACACGTTGTGTTGCTTGGCCCGTTCTTCGGCGATGAGTGTTTCAGCGACTGTTCGCACTGCTT
Organism: Fimbriimonadales bacterium; assembly: GCA_041744215.1. Classification (GTDB taxonomy): domain Bacteria; phylum Armatimonadota; class Fimbriimonadia; order Fimbriimonadales; family ATM1; genus JAHCHL01. The sequence continues at coordinate 8,962 of JBGTLG010000001.1, forward strand.
GCTTGTCACCTGCTGAACTGGCCTTCACCAGGGACACGAGAAGATCACTTCGCGACATTGGCTTCCTCGCCTTCGGCTGCTTCGATCTCTACTCGACGGGCAACTGCTTCAGCAATCCATGTATTGCGTGGAACCGTGATCGCCTGCGACTCCCGAATCCGATCGATGCGATCGATCAGCTCTTTCGGTAGCCGAAGGGTCACTGCCAGTCTGCCGTTTTCACCTTGCGCCATGTCGTAAACACCAACGTCACCCTGACGTCAACTTGATGTCATGACGAGCCTACCCTGTCGAAGGGTTCACAAGTGCTTGAGAACGGCGGCATTTACGTTTCCCGGCTTAAGTGCGTGAACCGACAGCGAATGCTCTGGCGCGGATTGTCCACAAGGCGGAAACGAGCTGGTCGACGATCCCGGACTCAAAGAGGCCGGATGGACCCAGCGGGTTGTGCCAGTCTTACGGTTGATATAGATCTCTTCTAACTGCGGATCCAATCGCCTAGGCCGTTGTGATTCGCCGCATCGATCGTTTGGCACCGAATGTCTCCGTCAGTGCTAGTCATCATGATTCCAGAATAGTTTGGAAGGCCGGGCCAATGGGGATGCGAGTGGTTTTTTACAAATGACTTCGTCTCGTAGAGGAAGCTGCCGTTGACAAAGGCAATTGTTGCGATGCCCTTCTCGGCAGCGTAATCAAGTGCACCAGACTGAAAGCCGCACGTGGCGAAAATCATGCCCTTATGCGCTTTGATCGCGTCCAATTTTGCCCATAGGGTTAACAACGTATCTCGCTTGACTGGCCCAGAGTAGCGCTTACACTCTACGGCGATTCGGATACGTGCGCCTTGGAGGAGTTGGAACTCAGCGACCGCATCCAGCTCGTAGTCGCCGCCTGTGCCGCTAAGATGGCTCAAGTGCTCAATCGTGAAGCTCTCGAGTTTGTCTCCGCCCGCCTTCAACCACTTCACCACCTGAAGCTCGTACTGCGTCGGTGTGATATCGGCAGGTACTAGAGGATTCCACGGTGAATCCGGGTTTCGCTTTGGATTCATGCTATGACCCTTAGAACTACCATTGGGTTGTTTTTAGATTGCTTATCTACTTCCCTAGATTCGGTTGAGACAGACGGCATAAGGGAAGTTAGAAGTTCGTGTGGTCAATTTGGGCGGATAAGCACTGAAAAAAGCTAGATGACATCTTCTTCGGCACTTGACTGCACATACCATGGCTCGAATGCTGTCCGCGTTGTAACGACGCGTGACTAGTCCCCATTTTCGCTCCAGTCAAGTAGCTTGCCCAAGTTGAGTTTCGTCAATCTACCCGAGGCGGCGCTGATGCCGAGGTAGTGGTCGCAGATGGGCATTAAGTGATCACGAACGACTAGCAGGCCTTGCGGCCTGCTTAGTAGTCTTCAGGTAGTAGAACGGTGGTTGCAGCGCGATCGGCTTCGGTGATGATCCAGAACTTGGTCTGGTTGCTGTCTGTATAGACCGAGAGCAACCGCCAGCCGTGCTCCAGCGAGCGCTGGTTCTCCTGCCAATCTTCTTCATCAACCTCGCCCCAATGGCCGGTGACGTGCAATGCCAAGGCCATCAAGACGTCCGCTTCCTGCAGTTGGTTGAGGGCGTTTGCCGTGATGACGACGCGCCCGAGATCGAAGAGCACCGTCGCCTCCTTGGTCGAGTGACTGGTCTCAGTGAAACGCTTCCGACTCGAAACACAGCTCGACGGTCTGTTCATGGACCCGGTAGAGCGCCTCAATGTCGAGCCATAAGCTCTCGCGATTGTCGTCAGGCTGCAGCCCGACGCGATCGTTCTCGAAGAACAAACGCCCCGTGCCAAGCGTTATCCGTTCGCCGACTCTCGGCGTTGATGGATAGACGCCATGATAGAGATCGCCGATGTGACGGGAAGTCCGGGCGACCAGGACCTGCGCGACGAGCGAGCCGCATCTGCCGGCCGGTCCGGTTTCAAGCTGGCACGTCAGTGACGTGTCCTCGTCCATCAGATAGACCGAGCCGTAGCGATCGGTGACCGGCTCGCACGGATCCCAAGTCAAGATGCCGCTGCCGAGTTTGAGCATCGTCAAACCTCCTTTGCCGTGAGATATCAAGGTTCTGCCCAGCTGCAGCGTTAGAAAACGCCGCAGCCGGGTAGCTCACAGCGTCGTCAAACTCATCCCGATTGTCAAATTTGGATGCGTTCTTCGGATCAAGCAGCGGATTCCGTTCTCTTCGGTCAACTGCTTTTGCGCTGTTCTTCCCGCTTTGGGTCAATGGATGAACGATCTCCGCTTCACTTCGGGGATTGAGCACATCTCAAGGAGAACATCATGGATTCAGTTTGCACTCTCAGCGACCTCCAGCAATCGATCGCCCAAGACGATAACGGCAAATGGGACAAGGTCGTCCCGACGAAGAACCTCTGCCTCAGAGAGGGCCGCCTCGACTTTCATGGCGAGAGTCCGGCCAGCGAGACCTCGCTCAGCCTCACCCCGTGGTCGAGAAGCCAACTCTGCAACCTGCTCGGCATTCCCAGTGCCTACTTCGGCAACTGCCCGCCCGAGCTGCAGGACAGGCAATTCAACTACTGGCTAGGCCGGCTAGTCGAACATCGAAGCGAAGATTCCAACGGCGAACTGCCGCACGAATCGAAAGCGAGCAAGCTCTTGCTTCGGGGCAAGGGCGAGACGCTAAGAGCGGCGCTCAGCACCCGCTACAACCGCTTCGACAACAAAGACATTGTTGAGCATCTGACGCCGTATCTTTCGGAAGGTTGGGAAACGACCTGGTACGCTTTCGACCAAGACATTCTCCATCTGCGCCTGACCCGTCCAGCCACCATGCGAGAGATTCGCACAGGGGATTTCGTTGTCGGCGGTATGCATGTGATCAATAGCGAGGTTGGCCGCTCAGCGATCACGATCCGCGCAGTTCTGTATCGGCTGGTTTGCACCAACGGCCTCATCTGTCCGGTCGGTGAAAGGGAACTGCTTCGGAAACGGCATGTCTTCACCGTCGGCCACCAGTTCCGCACCGAACTCTCCGAAGCCGTCGAAACGGCGATCGCGCAAGCCGAATCCGGCCTCAATGTGATGCAGGAATCGACGAGGTTCGATATCGGCAACGTCGCCGAAGAAATCGACGAACTCGAGGCGCGCTACCCGCTGCCCGGCTCCTACCTCAAGGAGATCAGGGAGATGGCCGATATCAGCCCAAGTTCGTGGACTTCGCTCTACGACCTGACCAACCTTCTGACCCTTGCTGCCCAGCGGCTGCCGCCGACCCAAAGGGTTGAAACGGAAGCTGTGGCCGGCGACTTCATGCTCTCACGGCTCGGGCGTTAGCCCAATACCCAAACCGGTCCCCAGGGACCGGTTTTTGCCGACTGCAAAGCCTTCTGAACAGATATTCGTCGCCGGCGACCGAATAGTCGACGAGTCAGCCCCGCTTACCGCTGGGGTGGTAGAACCTTGGACCACTTGTTTAGTGCCCGACCCCTCTGAGCCTTCGAGGGGTGAAACTTCCATAAATTTGGCTCATCGTCAGAATGAAATCGCTCGATATACTCCCGAACCGGATCCTCTCCTACAACAAGTGCAGCAACTCCATCGGCGAGGTACTCAGCCTCAAATCGAAACCCCCTCCCAATCAAAAAGAGTCCAAGTATTACAAGAACTGAAATGCCCGAATGCAGCTGCGACAGTCGCATCTTTCTCCCGTGATCGTCACGTTTAACAGCTATCTCCTCTTCGAACCCTCTCCGTGCCGCTATTGGGTCACTTACCTGCTCACGTAGGAGCATCTCCAATTCACTGCGCTGGGCATCAACGCCCAGTTCAAACTGACTGTTACCTATGAAGGGAAGCAGCAGTGCCGTTACCACTGCAAGTGGCAGCATCAGCCTGAGCATCCATACGGCTATCGCATGCGTCTGAATAATCTTGGTGGCGTTCCCTGTTGTGCAGTGCGCAAGCTCATGAGCAAGCATCGCCTCTGCTACTGATCGATTCTCGCTCGTAAGACGAAGAAAGCCGAGGGGAATAATAATGTCACAGCCCTTCCTTGTCGGGATCGCTGCCGGGCTCATCCCAAGGTCTTCTCGATTTACAAGGAGATTGATGTCTCGAGTCTTGGGGAACAACTCACGGAAGCGACTGACCAGATTGGAGAGCATCGGGGCTAATGATCCCTCGGTGAACGGTGAAAGTCTCTCACCGTTCCCTTTGAGTTGCCTGCGAGTATAGATCGAAGCAAATGTGATGATCCCGAGAAACACACAGAATGTCGTGGCGTACCCTATGCGGCCAAACACATCGAGTCCAGGGTCAAATACAGCCAGTCCATAGACGATGGCACCTACCAATTGCCAAAGGACGAAGACTCGAAAAACCCCCATTCTGAACGCAAGGCTTTTAGAACGCTTCGAAACATTCCTTCTAATGATGCGGATGTTCTGCTGGTTGCTGTCAACCGCCATTAGCCACGGACACCCTTTCAGCGAGCCGCTCCACCAAGCAAGTCAATCGATCCAAGTGATCACTGATCAGCCGTTCGGACTTGTCGTCCTCAATCATCGACTTGAGACTCTGCCGTAGCAGATCCTCTGCCTTTGCACGCGAATTCGCTTCGACATTGGATTTCTTGACTTTTATCAACTCGGAGGCTGTCTGAACAATGGCGACCACGAGAGGAACGAAAGCGATCATCATCGTGCCCGCGTGCTCAGGCACACACTCCAGACCCGTTCGGCGTTTATGTTGCGTCTGGGAACCCGCGCAAATCCTTCGAATCCAGAACTCTCCACCCTCTTCCCATGCCAACAGTTCAGCCGGGTCGAGAGTGTCGACTACTGGCGTCAGGGCATCCTTCATTTCGATTACTGCCAAATCGTCTATTGGCAAACACGATCCATCGTTGATCTTCATATTCTTCCCACTATCTCGGAGATCTCATATCGCGAAGTTCTGAATGACAGACAGGCGGGGCTGGCCCTCACGAGTCCCGACCTGAAGGCACAAAGTTTGATCCAATTCATCGCGGATGTCTCACTCCTTCGGAGTCACCCTCATCACCGTCGGTGGCTTTGGCTCAACAGGGACGAAATGCGCTGGTCCTGGCCACAAGGAAGCTGAGCGTTGAAGCTCTCGCAGCACTTTGCCCGAATCTGCTATCCACCCAGCGTCCATCGCATACGGATACCTCCGTTTGTCTCCCTGTGGGTACAGCACTGAATCGGCGGACCTGGTGAGCAGAGTGCTGAGATCAGCATCCCCCGTATTCCGATCATGGAAGGTGGGCTTCAAATTCGCTTCCATATTACTCATGAGCACGAGGAATCGCACCCACCGGTGCTGTTCGAAATCAAAACCCAGAAATGCCTTTCCGGCAAGTTCTCCGCGATCAAGCAACTCATCAACCATTTCCTTCGGCATGTCGAGATTGAGTCCTCCCTCCTTGGGGCGAAGCGGCAAAAACACGATCCGTTCTCGATATCCGGGAAGTCGAGATTGCATGGTATCGCGAAAATTCTGGGCGGAACTAAATATCGCCCCCAAGAAGCCCAACGTTGATCTGATCGGTTTGGACAATTCGGCGATGTGCGCGTCCGCACGGTGCATAAATGGTCGGATGACTTCGGATGGCCCTTCCTCTTGCGAAACCTGTCTTGGTTGCACGTCTACCAACTGGATGCCAAATGTCGGCCGGGAAGGAATCCAGTTATCGAAGAAGTGGATCGGAAAGTTGCTTGAGATGCCTCCGTCGCTGAATAACGAAATCGACAGTTCTTCTCGAGGCCGCTTGATGGGGACAGAACTACCGTCCTTCGTATTGCCGCGAAAGGCAGGAAAGCTGTACAGTCTCACTGCGCTTATCAATAATGGAAAGCTCAAGCTCATGCGCGCGGCGACGACTACGGGCAGCTCTTCGGATGGCAGCGGATGCCAGCCGTCGGGTAGTGAACGCACTGGTGGTGTCCTATTAGCTGAGGCCATCGCTACCACCACCTCACGCGGAAACAGCCGATTCATGTCTTCTTCTGCGAAAACATACTCGTCGGTCTCGAGGGGCAATCGGTAGGGACGTTCCCGTGAGACGTTTGTTGTCATCATGGCAAGTTCGATGCCCTCTTCTTGCAGCCGGCTGAAGTTAAGAAGTTCACTCTCCTCCTCTCCGAATGCGACGTACTGGATCGCCCATGTGAGCCAATCGGTCAACACGCCGTCCTCGGACGCGTGCGCGCCTGGTTCGTGCCCGAAGCAGATTCCGAATTCAGTCTGATTTGGGAGAGTTCGACTAACTATTCTCAGTATCGCCCAGAGCCCGCCGATCGCACCACCCAAGAGTGCGAAGATAATGAAAGGAATGACGCCGGCAGGAGAGAAGAGTGAAAGATTCAGAGTTTCGCGCCACGAGGAGCCTGGTGGCGAGAGTGCGTACGTCTGGAGCCAAGCGAACAGAATCCATAAGCCAATGCCAAGAATTGTTCCCACCAACGTCGGGCCGGTCGCCCAGCGCCACAGCGTGCCGTAGACGCGCGCCATGCGAAGTAGCAAGGGCCCCTGAGCGGCTGCCTTTCGAATCACTTCCAGAAGCGCGGCAGTACGCCTGTCCGGCTTAAATCTCTTGAGAATTTCGCCCGGTTCCGACAACGCCTTACCAACCTCGACCAACCTGGAGAAGCACGGGTGGAGCCCGTTCATAGGCCTGGCGGTCGGATTCCGCTGACGCCCGTATTCGGCAGCTGCCGTGAGTGCAGCAGCAATTGCGCCAGCGGACGTTCCTCCGATCGATGCGAACCTATATTTCTTGGAGAGCTCTGCGATAGCAGTTGGGTAGACGATTCCGCTCGCAATGCCGCCCTTCATTATCAGATCGCACTGCGGGAGTTGGCTTGCGTCGATCGCTTGCCCCTCGGCTACTTGGCCAGGATTCGATTCGCGTTCACCCACTACTCATGTGCTCCAAGCTTTTCCCACTTGCTGGCCCGTCGTCAGAGCGACACCGTCAAGCTGAACACTCCTTCACTGTCGCGTCACTCTCCTTATCGTAATCGGGTGAAATGTCGTACTCGGATCTCGTGCGGCCTCAACCAGGGCCTTGATGCTCTGCTGTGCCTCGACGTACCGTTCGACGTTCAGTTCCCTCGGTGGAGTAATCGCTTTGTCAATCTCCGGTCCCGCAAGGCCCAGCACCTGCATCTGCCATTGCGCTTCTACGAGTTTCAACTCAGCCGACGCCGCGATGAAAGGTAAGCTCAGCTTGAAGTCCCTAGTCTTCCTGGCTATTGTGACCGCGAGGCGGATCGCGTACCCGACTTGCAATTCTGTGTTCCCTTCATCAAACCGCTTGAAGGCACACCACTCGAGAGTGATAACGCGACGCTCTCGCTCCGATCCTATACTTCCGACGACAGGGATCCGGGCGGAAACTGCTTCGCTATAGCTAAAGTCGTAGACTCCTGAGTTCGTTTCTGGCAGATCGTCCAAAGTCTGAGGCAATCCGCCATTGGTTTCAATTGGGACGGGTCCATCGTCGCCACTCCAAATCTCTACGACGTCCGTTGACGAATCTACGAGGTTCGAGGTTAGTTCTTTTGCAATTTTTTCGGCATTAGTCATCGTTCATTCTCCTTCGTTTTAGCTACCCACTTGAGTAAGCACCCGTCCACCAGTCATGGCCTTCGTACATCAGCTTCCAAATCCTCGGCTGAACGTCGAAGAACGGGAAGCCAAGGGCTTCGGCAAACTCCGCTTGAAACTCCTTACTCGCGAAGTACCGCCAAAAAGCGATGCCAGGAAGGCCCAAGTATTCTGATTCGTCGTGAATGGCGATGCAGATGCCGTCGCCGTACTCAATCTCACCGAGCGATCCGCTGTCAACCCAAAGCTGCCAAGCGCGATACTCTTGCGCCGGATCGTTGGCAAATGTCAACTTTCCAACAGGAAACGCGGAGTAGTCCACATCCTCAGGATCGGGCGGATTGCCCCCCGTTGGTATGATGTTCCATCTCGTCTTCCAAGAAACGCCGCCTTCTGAGGAATTGATATTCTCGTCGTCGTAAAGCGGCCAGTAGGCGCCGAAGATCACCTGCGCCGGCGGTTCGTGCGATGCCGGATGGCCCATGTAGAAGAGGCTAAGGCAGGACCTGTCGTTATCGGTCGTCATGCCGTTGTCTCCGTATAGTTGGATTCTAGCCACACCGCTTCGGTCCATCGTCAGCCACTGCATGTATCCCACGAAAAGCCCGCCGCGGTACTTCCAGTTTCCAAAGCGGTAAAAGCCTACATCGACGTTGGGATCGGGGTCCTCGTCCGGCCAGATGATGCCGTCGAAAACGCCGTTGCCGTCGTAGAACCCCAGCCTCGAATCGATCGAGGCGTCGCCAGAGAGCAAGTGCTTTTGAAGGTCAAACTCGACCAGTTCCGACATCTCGTACTGAATCCATTGCTCCGACTGTTCGTCGTAAACCTGGTAGCGACGGTAGCAAAGGAGAAACACTGTCCCACCATCTAGAACGGTTTCGTTGTCTGCCGCCACATGGAGTCTCGCTGTGCCGCTAGTGGTCAGTTTGCATCCGATAAAGTAGGCGGTCTCAGGATTCATTCCGGATTCGATGGCATAGAGGCCCCTGCCTTTTCCGGTCATCTCCCAAGCGACCCCAACGTCGTCGAATTCTTCGCTCTCCATGATCCCGACCCAG
>JBGTLG010000002.1:0-35295 GCA_041744215.1 Fimbriimonadales bacterium
GATCAGTGGCCTTCAGAACCAGGTGGACACGCTGAATCGAAAGATCGGCGACGTCGAGGGACAGCTCGCAAACAAGGCCGACAAGAGCGAACTCGCAGCTTTGCGTGACGCGCTCTCCAGGCTCCAGGCCGACGTCGAAACCATCAAGGGCTGGAAGCGAATCATCGACGACATGCAGCGCCTCGTGAATGAGTTCCAAGTGGAACTTCGCGAGATCCGCGGCGATGTCGACGGTATGAAGTCGGACCTCGACGATCTCAAGCGCCGCGTGACGGCCCTCGAAGGGCGAAAGCCTTCCGTGGACATTCACGGCGACGTCAACCTCATCATGCTCGCTGGTCACTCGAGCGACAACCTGTTCGGTCTCACAGTTGATGGCCGCCCGACCGGTGTCGGTCGTGGCGATTACTTCGGTGTACCGGTTGGTATCACTCGAGACCTGACGATCGGCCACGAGGCTGGTTTCCAGTTCTCCGGAACGAACGACACCGGGCCCAAGTGGCACGCGACACTCGTTGTGGGCAACCTGCTTGGCTTCAACATCGGTGAAGGTGGGGCATTTGGAACGATCTTCGGCAATCAGTCGCAGATCATGTTCGACATCCCGTTCTCCGAGGCCAGCACGAAGGTCTATTTCCAGGACTTCGCAGTGAATCTCGATTCATCAATGTTCGGACAGAACTTCAATGCGATGCTCGGCCGAGTTGGCTACCAAACGAGTGGCTATTTCTTCCAGCGCCGCGACAACACGCCGTACTTCTACAACGATCGTTGGGATGATGGCAACTGGTACTTCGATGGTGGCGTTCTCGCCTTCAATTGGGGTGCAGTCGGCCTCGACGTGTTTGCTGGACGCCAGTCTGCGCGCTTCGACAGCGACGGCTTCTTCTCGATCTTTGCGAACGAGGTTTGGCCGATGACTGCAGGGCCGCAGGACTTCCTGGGCAACGGCTTGCTCATGGTTGACCAGCACCTTGGCGCGAACCTGACGTTCAACCTCGGTGATCGTGGCGACGTGATGCTCAACTACATCATGTTGGATTCCAACTTTGTGGTTGCCGGCGCCAACAGGGTGACGGTGTTTGGTGGTGAAGTCAACTTTGACCTTGCCAACAACATCAACCTCAATGGCGGCTATAGCCAGTCTGATCTCAACTACAACACTTCAAGCGTTCTCGATACCGATAACTACGCTTGGTGGGCACAAGTTGGGCTCGACTTCCGCAACATCAACCTCTACGCTGGTTACCGACACATCGAACCGTACTTCGGCGCTCCCGGAGACTGGGGTCGTGTGGGCTTCCTTTGGAATCCTGTCGACCACAACGGGTTCTACGGCGGCATCGGCATCGGCATGAATGACCGGATGAACATCAACGTCAGCGGCTATCGGTATGAAGGGCTCGATGGAGTCGTTCTGCCAGCTGACTTCAGGATCACCGGAATCATGGGTGACCTGAACTACCGCATGAGCGAAGCTTGGTCGTTCATGCTCGGTGGCGAATGGGTTGAGTACGATGACAGCGGCGACAAGTCCACCATTTTCTGGGGACGCGTCGGGCTGAACTGGTTCATGGACGATGCCAGCACGATGAGGTTCTTCTACGAGATGAGCGACTTCAAAACTGATGGCGGCTTTCTCGATGGAACCACTGAGCGCAAGGGCGGTCTCTTGACTGTTCAGTGGAGCCGAAAGTTCTAAGGACTTCGGCTGCGCAAACGAATCGGACCGGCTGGGCATCCAGCCGGTCCGATCGCTTTTGGGGTCACGTTATGGGATACTTGACGTCTAAGAAGTCTGGAGGCAAGAAAACCATGAAACTTCGATATCGTAAGGCTCTCGTTGTCGTCTCGATCCTGCTCGTCGCTGCTATGGCGATGGCTCAGAGCATTGGGGATCTAATCAAGATAGGCGGAATCGGTTTGGCAGTGCGCCACTTCGGCCCCGACATCAATAAAGCCGTAAACGGAATCCAAGGATTCTCTGACTCAGAGGCAACGATGACGAAGGTCGTGCCGATTCTCTCCGTCGGTAGGGGTGGCTACATCGGAGCTGCACAGGTCATGGGTCCACCAAGCGCGGTGAACAAGGTCGTGGCAGTAGGGCAGATCGAAGGCCGATTTGCGGGCTCGATCCGGATCAAGGCGCTCATCCCTATTTCCTCTGAAAAGAATCTAACGAACATTCAGAGGGTTGCCGGGGTCGGTGTCAGCGGGATCATAGACCTGCAGTTGTAGTGGGTTTTTGCCTAAGTGACCATACGAGGCGACCGGGCTTAACGCCCATCGCGTATAATGCCGCTCGCAATGTCCACCCGACTCTTCACATCGGAGAGCGTCAGCGAGGGTCACCCCGACAAAGTCGCCGATCAGATCTCTGATGCCATCTTAGACGCCTGCCTGGAGCAGGATCCAAACAGCCGTACAGCAATTGAAACACTGCTCGGACTTGGTTTCGCCGTCATCACGGGCGAGATTAGGACGACCGGTTACGTCGAAATGCGCGACGTGGCCCGAGGCGTCATCGAATCCGTCGGCTACAACCACGCAGACGTCGGCATGGACGGCCGAACGTGCGGTGTCCTCGTCTCTGTGAATGAGCAGAGCAGCGACATCGCAATGGGTGTAGACACAGGCGGAGCTGGGGATCAAGGGATGATGTTTGGCATGGCCTGCGACGAAACCCCAGAACTTATGCCAGTGCCAATTGCGCTTGCGCACGCGATCATGCGCCAACAAGCGGAAGTGAAATGGAATCCGGAGCTCGGGCTCAGACCAGATGCGAAGAGTCAAGTTACTGTCGCGTACGAGAATGGCAGGCCAAAGTACGTGCATACGATCGTATGCTCGTGCCAACACGATCCAGGCGAGCAGGAAGACATTTGCCAACGGATTCGTGCGCACATCATCGATCCGGTTCTGACACGTTACGCAAGCACCAATGCAATCGACGTTGGCTCCGACATTAAGTATCTCATCAACCCTACGGGTGCATTTCAGAAGGGTGGTCCGCACGCTGACAGCGGTTTGACAGGAAGAAAAATCATTGTTGACACCTACGGTGCCATGTGTCCTCATGGTGGAGGCGCGTTTAGCGGGAAGGATCCCACGAAAGTCGACCGAAGCGCAGCGTACATGTGCCGTCACGTCGCAAAGTGCATCGTTGCGGCAGGGCTCGCAAGCAGAGCGCAGATCAGCGTTGCATACGCGATTGGCGTCAAGGATCCAGTCCAGATTGTTGTCGATACGTTCGGAACGGGAACAATCTCCGAGACAGAGATTGAAAACAGAGTCAATGACGTGTTTGATTTCAGCCCAGCCGGAATCACCAACCACCTTGGACTGCGAAACTCCGGATTCAAGTACAGGCAGACTGCCCGGAATGGCCACTTCGGGCACGCAGAATTTCCATGGGAAGATACGGGCCCCGCAGAGAAGCTAAAGGCCTAATACGAAACGGATTCCGATCCGAAGGCCACGATGTTTTGCATGTCGCCTTCCACTTCTATCTCTCCACCAAGGATGCAGTTTTCGATCCGTCCGGTTGAAGTGATCTTTGCGCCTGGGAGTACCGTCGAGTTTACGATACGCTCACATCGCACAAATGCATTGTCACCAATGCAAGACGACGGTCCGAGTGGCGCGCTTACAATAGCGTTCGAGCCGACAGTAACGCCGCCCTCGACCAGGTATGCGGTGCAGGCAAGGAACGAGCTAAGAGTTCCTGTATCAAACCACGCGCCAGAATACAACCCCGGCAGCACCGTTTCACCTCGGTCAATCAGCGTTTGAATTGCATCTGTGATTTCGTACTCTCCCCGACCGCTTGGAGACAGACTTTCGATAGCGTCCCAAATTGCAGAGTTGAAGAAGTAAACACCTGCCATGGCAAGATTGGACTCAGGCTGTGCTGGCTTTTCGACGAGCTTCACGATCCTTCCCGACTCGACGTTCGCGACGCCAAACCGTCGCGGATCGTCAACCTCCATCACTAAGTTTAAGTTTGCGCACTTCGATTCCTCGAACCGTTCGCGCAATGCAGCAAGCGGCTCGCTGTAAATCGCATCGCCAAGATAAAGGATGAAATCGTCGTCACCGATGAAGTCCTTCGCGAATGAGACTGCATGCGCCAGACCTTTTGGTTCCGGCTGTCGCACATAAGACAGGCTCAGCGAGTAGTCGAGACCATCGCCCAGCACCGCACGCATCGCCTCTTCGTTCTCGCCGACCACCAAGCAGACCTCCTCCACACCGATCTCCCGAAGCCGATCGAATGCGTATTGGATCGTCGGCCGGTTGGCGATCGGCAGCAATGGCTTCGGAGTGAAGCGCGTTGCTGGGTAGAGGCGAGTACCTTTGCCCGCGGCGAGAATGACTCCTTTCATGCTGGTTGCGGTATCTTTCGAGCAATTCGATGCACAGCCGGGGCAACCACGGATGGAGAGCGCTGGCGGCAGCCGTACCGGCGATCGCTGTAGTCGTCATGGGTTGCGCACGCGAGGCGCCGCCGCCCTTTCCTGACCATTTGGCAGGGTACCTGAACGAGTCGCCTAACGCAGCCTTCTCCCTGTACTTGGAGGCAGCGCGGCAGGCGGAGGCCGACGCCGGCAGCTCTATCGCTCGCGTGAACTGGACCCCGGACCGGAAGAAGGCCGCCATAGCCGCCGCGGAGAAGGCGATTGCGCTTCTCGACAAAGCATCCGGCTCGGACTTTGAGTTTGTCTATTCGCCCACCTCACCGATCACTCCCCACGCCGAGCGACGCGGCTGGCGATTTATCGCCCGCACCCTCGTGTGGCGAATCGAGGACGCCGTCCGAGGGCAGAACTTCTCCCAGGCTGCCAAAGACTTTGATCGCTTGGTACGATTTGGCACCAACCTATCTGGTGGAGACGCGATCGACGCGAACCTCGGCTACTCGGTCATCCGCGAAGGGCGAGATGTGCTCTGGTCGGCATTCCCCTTGCTGTCCCCAGATGACTTGAGGAAGATCCACGCTTCGATTGTGAAAGCGCTCGGTGACGCCCCGCCACCCCATACAACGCTGCGCCACGACCGTGCCGCAATGCTAAAGGCAGTGTCCTCGCTCCAAGAGGCGTTCTTGGCCGGAGACCTGGCTCCTTATCGGGAGGCGCTGGGCAAGCCTGTCGCTCCTGCGTTTGACTACCTCGACAGCCTGCGCAAGAAGCCCGTGTCCGAGCAAGTCTCCTACTTTGAGCGGTTCGCGCGAGAGGCGAACGCGGAGGCAGATCGGCTGAATCACCAAGCTGCTCTGGCGCCCCACCTCTGGCAAGAGGAGAAGAAGCAAGCAGAGGGAGAGCGCCCCTGGTTTCGCTTCGCGAATCATTACTTCCGGAATGGCGAACTCTTCTTGACCGAGTGGGCAGAGCACCAGGCGTGGATGCGGCTCATGGCAATCGATGCCGCGCTCCTGGCGAGAGTCAAGGACAAGCAAAACCTGCCTGCGGACCTCACGGCTCTGCGAGACTGGCTCCGCGCTGATCCCTACTCGGGTCGTGACTTCGTGTACGTTCCTCAAGGCGCAGACTACAGGCTCTACGGCGTCGGCCCAGATCGCAAGGATGATTTCGGCGCGGCGAAGGTCGATATGTCGCCTCCTTGGAAGTAAAGTCGCGCGGGTAGACTTTTCTAATGCACGGCGTCGTCGTCTCACTTCATACAAAGCTCGAGCCTGGCCGTATGGCCGCTGCAGAATCCCTGCAACTCGTCGATGGTCAAGGCATCGAAGGTGACTTCCACTTTGGCAGCGCTGATCGGCAAGTTCTCCTTCTTGACGAGTCAACTCTGAGCGAGTTTGGCTACTCCCCTGGTCAGCTGCGCGAACAGATTCTCGTGAGTCTTCCTGACTTGCAATCGATCGCCATTGGCTCACGAGTTCGGGTTGGAGACGCCGTCATCGAGATCACGATGGACTGCCGTCCGTGCCTCCACATGGCCGAAGAGGTTGGAGAGGACGGTCGGGAGTTTGTTGATAAACTGATGGGGCGGCGGGGAATGCTCGGCAAGGTTGTCGAGGGGGGGAACGTCTCTCCCGGCGATCCCGTGGTCGCCGAGGTGCCCGCGAGCGCATGACCGAACAGCGGCGTCCCGATTGGCTCGGCTTGATGCTCGGGCTCATTGTGTTCCTGGTTGGGATTGGGATGCTCGTTTTCACGTTCTTCCACGCCAGCTTGCTGTTCGCTACGCCGCCAGAGCGGCTCGTCAAGAAAGAGGACGTGGATGTGGCGCAAATAGGGATGAACTTCGCCGATGTTGTGCTTCGTATCGGGTATCTGTTGGTGATGAGCGCGATCGGCTCGATGATCAGCAGCCGAGGTGTCAGGATGTATCAGGCCGCAAGGCACACCCAGGACAATCATCCGCCACGGCCCTGAGCCGGCCAATCTTGACGTTTAGGTCAAGATTGGCCTATAATGGACGTAGTTAGAGTTAGCCTATGTCCACCGATACCCAAATTCTCGAGTCAGCCGCCGAACGAGAGTACCAGTGGGGGTTCGTCACCGACATCGAGCACGACTCCCTGCCCCCCGGCCTGAACGAGGACGTCGTTCGGTTCATCAGCGCCAAAAAGGGCGAGCCAGAGTGGATGCTGGAATGGAGGCTGAAGGCCTATCGCCACTGGCTCACCATGAAAGAGCCGGATTGGCAGAACGTCCATCACGACCCGATCGATTACCAATCGATCATCTACTACTCCGCGCCAAAGTCCTCAGCCGACGGGCCGAAGAGCCTCGACGAAGTCGATCCGAAGCTGCTTGAGACTTATGAGAAGCTGGGAATCCCGCTGCACGAAAGGGCAATCCTCGCAGGCGTTGCGGTTGATGCCGTCTTCGATAGCGTGTCGGTCGCTACGACATTCCAGGAAGAACTGAAGAAGAAGGGAATCATCTTTTGCTCGATGAGCGAAGCGATTCGCGATCACGGCGATCTTGTGAAGCAATATCTCGGCTCGGTCGTGCCATACACGGACAACTTCTTTGCAACACTCAACTGTGCGGTCTTCAGCGACGGATCTTTCGTTTACATACCAAAAGGCGTCCGATGTCCGATGGAACTCTCTACTTACTTTCGAATCAACGCGCGCAACACCGGACAGTTCGAGCGAACGTTGATCATCGCGGAAGAAGGCGCGTACGTTAGCTATCTTGAAGGATGCACGGCGCCGATGCGCGATGAGAATCAACTGCACGCGGCCGTCGTCGAGCTCGTTGCGCTCGACAACGCGACGATCAAATACTCGACGGTACAGAACTGGTATCCCGGCGACGAGACAGGCAAAGGCGGGATCTTCAATTTCGTTACCAAGCGCGGCAAGTGCCAGGGGCGCGCGTCAAAGATCTCATGGACGCAAGTGGAAACAGGTTCGGCGATAACGTGGAAGTATCCGAGCGTGATTCTGCTCGGTGATGATTCCGTGGGTGAGTTCTACTCAGTCGCGCTAACATCGCTGATGCAACAAGCAGACACCGGTA
The DNA here is from genome assembly GCA_041744215.1 of Fimbriimonadales bacterium. Taxonomy (GTDB): domain Bacteria; phylum Armatimonadota; class Fimbriimonadia; order Fimbriimonadales; family ATM1; genus JAHCHL01. Next base: position 7,494 of record JBGTLG010000002.1, read on the forward strand.
CGAAGATGATCCACATCGGCAAGAACACCAAGAGCACGATTGTGTCGAAAGGGATCTCAGCGAAGCTCGGTCAGAACACATATCGTGGGTTGGTGAAGATCAACCGCGGCGCAGAGAATGCGAGGAACTACTCGCAGTGCGACTCGATGCTGATCGGCGACAAGTGCGGCGCGCACACGTTCCCGTATCTTGAAGTGCGCAACTCGACCGCGACAGTTGAGCACGAAGCGTCGACATCGAAGATCGGCGAAGATCAGATTTTCTACTGCAACTCGAGGGGTATCCCGAGCGAAGACGCTGTCTCGATGATCGTCAACGGTTTTTGTAAAGAGGTGTTTCGCGAGCTACCGATGGAGTTCGCGGTCGAAGCTCAAAAGCTGCTGGCAGTGAGTCTCGAAGGAAGCGTCGGCTAATCAAAGAATTGGAGAAACGGAATGCTTGAAATCAAGAATCTTCATGCGGAAGTCGAAGGAAACGAAATCCTTCGTGGGCTCTCGCTTACAATCAACGCTGGCGAAGTCCACGCGATCATGGGGCCGAACGGCAGCGGCAAGAGCACTCTTGCTCAGATTCTTGCTGGAAAAGATGATTATGAGATAACGGCGGGGGAGGTTTCATACCTCGGCCAGGATCTGCTCGATATGGCTCCCGAGGAGCGTGCGTGTGAAGGTGTCTTTCTCGCGTTTCAGTATCCGGTTCAGATACCGGGCATCACCAACTCGTATTTCCTCCGATCTGCATTGAACGCGCAGAGGAAGCATCGCGGCGAATCTGATCTCGACGCATTCGAATTCATGGCAATGCTCAAAGAAAAGGCAAAGCTTGTCGACATTGACGAGACTTTTCTTAATCGTGCAGTCAACGAAGGCTTCTCGGGCGGCGAGAAGAAGCGAAATGAGATTTTTCAGATGGCGGTTCTTGAGCCCAAGCTGTGCATCTTGGATGAAACCGATTCCGGCCTCGACATTGACGCATTGAAGATCGTCGCGAACGGCGTCAATACTATGCGCTCACCGGATCGCGCGATTCTTGTCGTGACTCACTATCAGCGCTTGCTTAACTACATCGTTCCAGACTTCGTACACGTGCTTGTCAATGGCCGAATCGCAAGGTCTGGCGGCAAGGATCTTGCGCTCGAACTTGAAGAGAAGGGGTACGCCGGATTCGAAGCGGCGGCAGTCTGATGTTGGAAACGCAAGACAAACCAATCAAGTTCGCGGAGCACTGGGAAGCGCAGGACGATGCCTATCGCTCCCTTCGTGAGAGAGCAATGCGGAAGTATGGCGAACTGGGCCTGCCGCACACGAAGCTTGAGGACTGGCGTTCGACGAGCATCCGCGATATCATTGAGATGGAGTTTAGCGACGAGGAGCCGATGGTCGGCGATGTTGGCGCGATTCTCGATTCCGTGCCACTCGCGAAAGATGCGTACATCGCCGTTTTCGTGAATGGCCGCTATTCGCAGCGGCACTCGAACTTGGAGGGAGTGCCATCTGGTGTAACGGTTGCACCGATTTCAGAAGCGCATCCTGCCGAAATCGGAACGATCGCAAGCTTCGAAAACGACGCGATGACCGCGCTGAACACGGCGCGATTCACCGACGGGTTGTATGTTCATGTTCCACGCGGGGCGAAGGTGGAAAGACCGATTTTTGCGGTGTTCATCGCCACCGGCAACGCGCCGCTTGTCAGCTATCAGCGGGTACTCGCAATCGTCGAGGAGGGTGGGAAGGCCACTCTCATCGAGACTTACATGGTTCCGGAAGGTCAGAAAGCGCTTCTAAACTCCGTCACGGAAGTCAAAGTCGATGAACGCGCGGCGTTTGATCATGCGAAGCTGCAACTTGGCAGCATCGACGCGTTTCACCTCACCCATTTCCAGGCTGAGGCCGCGGCCGAATCGCGAATCCATCAAACGAACGTGACGCTCGGAGGCGCAATAGTCCGGAACGATTCTCGCGCCGTATTGAACGGAGAGTATGCAGAGGTTACGCTGAACGGACTCTATATCGCGACAGGAACGCAGCACATCGACAATCACACTACGCTCGATCACGCAAAGGCGAACTGTCCCAGTTACGAACTCTATAAGGGCGTTCTTGATGACCAAGCCACCGGGGTGTTTCGCGGCAGAATAATTGTGCGGCCTGACGCACAAAAGACGGACTCGAAGCAGTCGAACATGAGCCTTGTCCTTTCCGATGACGCCACTACATTCAGCAAGCCTCAACTTGAAATTTTCGCAGACGACGTCAAGTGCACGCACGGTGCGACAATCGGCAAGATTGATGAGGAATCCACATTCTATCTCAGATCGCGAGGCATCTCTGTTGATGCCGCACAGCAATTGCTTACGTACGCTTTTGCAAGTGATGTGCTTGCTGATTTCCCAGTAGAGTCCGTGAAGGATGCGCTTGAATCGCTGCTCTTTGCGCGACTCACTGCCGGTGTGACACTTCCAAAAGCCGATGAAGAACGTGCGTGAGGCCACAGCATTCGACGTCGAGCGTGTTCGCCAAGACTTTCCGGTTCTTGATACAGGCATCGCATATCTGGACAACGCCGCGACAACGCAGAAGCCCCGCCGAGTGATTGAGCGAGTATCGCGATACTACTGCGAGGAAAATGCGAATGTTCATCGCGGCGTCCACGATCTAAGTGAGATCGCCACGCGTGAGTACGAAGGCGCTCGCAGACGCATTGCTAATCACATCAATGCTGCCAACGAAAGGGAGATAGTGTTTGTTAGGGGAACGACTGAAGCGATCAATCTTGTCGCCAGCTCGTTTGTTCGCCCGCTGTTAGGCGATAAGTCGCGGATCTTAATCACGGCTCTAGAACATCACTCGAACGTCGTGCCATGGCAGGCGCTCTGTGATGAAACGGGAGCGAGGCTCGATGTCGCGCCGATCGACGACACAGGGCAACTTATCCTCGAAGAGTTTGAAAAACTGCTCAAGCTACAGCCAGTGATCGCGGCATTTCTCTCGGTGTCAAACGCACTCGGCACGGTGAATCCAGTAAGCGAAATGGTCGCGATGTGCAAGTTATACGGCGTGCCAACATTAATCGACGGTGCCCAGTCAGTTCCTCACGAGAAAGTAGATGTCAAGCAATTGAACTGCGACTTCTTCGCATTCTCCGCGCACAAGGCATTTGGCCCGACGGGCATTGGCGCACTCTACGGACGAGAGGAGTTACTCAACACGATGCGTCCGTATCAGTTCGGCGGCGACATGATCCTGTCGGTAAGCTATGAGAAAACGAAGTACGCTCCGGCACCAGCCCGATTTGAAGCCGGAACTCCAAACATCGCTGGCGCGATAGGGATGGGCGAAGCGATCGCTTATCTGGACGAAGTCGGGAACTTCCAGGAACACGAACGCGATCTGCTCGAACGGGCGACGCGTGAACTTAAAGCAATCAAAGGTGTGCGAATCATCGGAACCGCAAAACACAAAGTTGGGGTCGTTTCGTTCTTGCTCGATGATGTGCACCCACATGACATCGGCACCATTCTGAATGAAGGCGGTGTCGCAGTTCGCGCAGGCCATCATTGTGCTCAACCGTTGATGCGGAGGTTCGACATTCCCGGAACGTGCCGCGCTTCCTTCGCGTTTTACAATAATGCTAGCGACGTGGATGCTCTGATTGCAGGTGTGAAAAAGGCAAAAGAGGTGTTTGGGTCATGAGCCAGTTGTCCGACCTTTATCAGGAAATGATCTTGGATCACTATCGCAATCCTCGAAACGCGACGCCGATCGCGAATGAGACACATCATGCCGAGGGGCACAACCCGCTATGTGGAGACGATGTCGAAGTGCACTTGCAGGTCCAGGGAGGAATCGTCAAAGAGGTTGCGGTCCGTGGTGTTGGGTGCGCCATTTCGACAGCTTCATCGAGTTTGATGAGCGAAGCGATTCGAGGTAAAAGCATCGCAGAGATTGAGCAAATGTTTGAAAAATTTCACGCAATGGTCACCTCACCTCTCGAAGCTGCCGCGCCGATCGACGGTCTGGGCAAGTTAGAAGTGTTCGCTGGCGTAAGAAGTTATCCGGTGCGCATCAAGTGTGCAACTCTTGCGTGGCATGCGCTGATGGCCGCCCTGCAAGGCTCCGAGCAACCAGTAACAACGGAGGCAGGCGAATGAGCGACCCGATTGCTGATATACAGTCGCGCGCGCTCGAAGGCGAAGTTATCGATGCTCTTCGAACTGTGTTCGACCCTGAAATCCCGGTAAACATCTACGACCTCGGCCTCATTTATGACGTCGATGTCCAGGAAGGGAACAAGGTTCACGTGAAGATGACACTTACCTCACCAGCCTGTCCGGTGGCGGGTTCTTTGCCAGGTGAGGTCGAGCAGACCGTGAGATCTGTTGAAGGCGTGGCAGACGCAACCGTCGAATTAGTCTGGGAACCGCCTTGGGATATCTCGATGATCCCCGAGCCGATTCGAATGGACTTGGGACTTTGGTGAACCAATGAAGATTACGGCGCAAGAAGAATACGGCCTACGTTGCCTTCTGCAAGTCGCGAAGGCAGATGGCAGCATCACGATTTCCGAGATATGCAAGAACGAGGGAATCTCGTCCTCAAACGTTGCGAAAATGATGAGCCTCCTGAGGCGTGGCGGCTTCGTGCGCAGCATTCGTGGGCAGATTGGTGGTTACGAACTCGCAAGAAAACCGTCCGAAGTTGCTATTGGAGAAGTGCTTGCCTATTTGGGCGGAAGGCTCTTCGAGCCAGGATTTTGTCTGACGCACAGCGGTGGTGACGAGGAGTGTACGCACAACTCTGATTGCTCCGTTCGCTCAGTTTGGATGCGTATTCAATTGGCGGTCGACCATGCGCTCGGCCGGATAAGTGTCGAAGACCTGTTAGTTGGCAGCGAACAAGAGTTGATCCGTTTACAGCCAGCCAGCTCAACTGTCAATCGCGACGCTCGCACTTAGTCGCGGTCTGCAGCACAACTCCTAAAGAAACTGGGCTGACTTCGCGAAGAGTGTTACCGCGCGAAGTTAAGTTCACCGCGCGGCGACCAAAGCCTTAGTCCAAGGTGTGTAATCGACCACCTATTCGCGCCGGCGAGTATCTCAAAGAATCGCTGCTCTGCTTGCATATCTTGAGCGCTTCCACCCATCTTCGTTGCGGCGATTGCAGTTAGTGAGATCGTTCCATTGGGATCCGCCTTCGCAGTAGACGAATATGTGTTGATGGTTCCCCGGCCATTGACCCGCATATCCGTCTGCGAAAAAGAAGCTGTCTGAAGCGTCATTGTCGGTGCATTCGGCGCACGATCAAATAGCTGTTGATCAAAGCCATATCTCATAGAGACAAGCTCCCATTCTCCCAAGAGATCGCGGATCGCCCCGACGGAAACGGGAGCTTTTGTAAAGACAAGCTCGGTGTTGTCCTTTGTAAAGCGCAGGTTTCCGCCCGTCATCGCCCAACGATCGACTTGACCTAACGCGGTGGTGTACCGGCGCTCGATGTCCATCATTGGCGCAGATCCAGCCCTGCGCGTCATCGAAATCTGGCTGAACGCTGCAGAACCATTCATGTCAAGCACTGCCGTTGCCCAATACGCGTTTACTGGAGCGTCCCCCTGAGCGAGCCACGTTCGACTCCCGGGGTTCTCACGGTTCATGTGGAGCGAGATCGCGGTGCCAGAGAGCGAAACTGTGCGGCCTTCCAGCCGAAGCGTTATGAGCCGCCACTCGCCGTCAATGTTTTCTGCGCCCGCGCCTGCGACACGCAAGAAATCGAGTCGCCCTTTTGGCGAGTCTAGTCGAAGCGTCTGGCCTGTAACGCTCCATGAGTGTGCACTCTGGATCAGCTCCATAAATCTGCGCTCGCGATTCATCTCTTGTGAGCTGCCCGCCATCATGGTTTGTGCAAGTGGGTCCGCGACAAAAAAGCCGCCGTCGAATGCGCGCCCTTCACCAAAGAACCGATTGACCGGCCCTTGTCCTGAGATCGACAGTCCATTCCGTTCGCCGATGAAGGTGACTGTTGGTCCAGTGCCGACGAACGACTCGGGACGACGATCATACGTCATAGTCCGCAGCCGCCATTCACCATAAATCTTGCCTGGGGTATCGCGCCTCAACACGGGAGCAAGGGGACCCGACTGATTGAGATGCGATCCGAACTCGGTAAAAAGCACCTCAACTTGATACGGCCCTTCCGACATATCGCCGACCACACCTGGTGCGATGTCGAATCGAATTGATCGCGATGTGACCGCGAAGTTGTTTAGTGCTGACTGTGGAACCTCTCGCAAGCGACCCGATCGAACATACGAAGCGCGCAACACATTCAGTTTGGGAATGACGATTCGATTCGTCTCCCTATGCGCTGCTGCTGGAAGTCGAAACAGATCGGAGAGAGTGAGCTGACGATACGACGCAAGAAATCGACCATAGCTGAGATTAATCATATCCACGCTCGGTCGCGCCAAGTCCCACTGTGTCTCTTTGCGCATCGAAACGGAAATCAGGTCTTGGTGCGCAAGCGAAACGCTCGTTGCCAGTCGAAACTCAAAAGCGCGCCGTGGTTTGCCCCAGGTGGCGAACCTTGCAGTCGAGTCTCTGAGAAACCCGTTGAACTCTCTGTTAGCGGCTCGGCTGATGCCGCTGTTCGCGGTCGTCGCCGCGCCGCCGAGTCCTCTGAATTCTGGGAACTCCGCATTCGCCGACCACCAGCCAGGATTCACGCTTCGCAAGGACTTCGTGACGTGCGAAGGACCCTGAGCCAACGCGCCGACGATCAGTAGCATGAAAGCCGCGACGAAATGAAGTTTCAACATGGTCATAGAATGGACTGCTCCGGTCTGAGCAGGGTTTCCCTCTGCCTAGTATATCTGTTGACTCCCACAGGTGAACTCCGAACCTCGGTCGGCGTTTTGGGCTAACATCTCAGGCGTTTATGCTTGCCGCAACACTAGCACTCGTTGTTCTCGCGCCCTCTGTTGGTCAGCCCCAGGCGCCAGATAGGCCAAGGGATATCTGGGTGTTTCGATCGGTTCTCGATACGCGTGCGCGCATCGTGACTCTTGCGCTTCACAAGGACCTCTGGGTTGCATACGACGCGACCAATTGCGGCTTGTATCGCGCTTGGACCGGCGGGGTCCGATTTGATGGAGCGGTATACACAACCGTTCACGGACCGCAGCCCAGAAGCTTCGGCAATCTCCACATCCCCGGTATCGTCGATGAGCAGGTCTGGGCAATTGTGCGGAACGGAGATAGGGTGCCGATCAAACCGGAGTTCAAGGGCTATCGCTTCGAAAATGGCGGAGCAACTTTGCAATATCGAATCCGAGTTGACCGCGGTCGGGAAATCTGGATCTACGAATCGCCAGAAGCCCACAATCGCCGCGACGGCAGCGTCGACTTCGAGCGAAAGTTCCGGGTGACGGGACTGCGCTCTGGTGAACAGATTATGCTGCGCGTTCTAGCAATTCCGGGCGCAGCGACAGTTTCGGATGGGAACACGACTCGAGTGAGGGAGCACGAGATCGGCGACAAGCAGTTTGTTGAGTATGAGCTCAAGCTTAACGACCGGGGTACGCATTTGACAACTGCGATCACAGTGCAACCGGAAGAAGAAGAGCTCTTTGCGATGACCACCGCACCTGCGACCGAAGAGGCTGCGCAGAGCCCACGTGAACCAGGCGTTTCCCTCCGCGTGTACTTCATCGGTCAACCGCTTAGCCGAATCCCAAAGCTGCTCGCAGGTCAAACGCCCAACTATTCGGTCGTGATTCCAATGATCGACCTCAAAACGAACGCGGATTTCGGCGGTCATTCAAACCAATTTTATGCCCGCGTCACCGGGTTTCTAAACATTGATGAAGAAGGGGACTACACTTTCCGGCTCACCTCAGACGATGGATCAAGGTTGATGATTCGCGACGAACTGATCATCGATCACGACGGATTGCATAGCGCAACTCCGAAGGATGGCGACTTCAAGTTGTCGCGTGGGGAACACCCATTCGAAATCGAATACTTCGAAAATGACGTTGACAACGTCCTCAAACTTGAGTGGCGTAGACCGGGAACGTCTGAGTTCGAGTTGGTGCCCGCATCAGTGTTCACAACGCAAGCGGGTGAAGTGCGAGTTACCTCGCCCGGGAAAAAGACGATCTTCGATCCTGCAAATCGCTGGCGGCCAGGCGACGGACGTCCACTCGAAGCCGTCCATCCATCCTTCGATTTCGCGACAGTTCGTCCTCGCGACTTCAAGCCTCGTGTTGGTGGCATGGATTTCTTGCCCGACGGCCGCCTCGTCATTTGCACTTGGGATCCTGATGGCGCGGTCTACATCCTTGAAAACGCCACCGAAAACTACCTCTACAACGTCAGGGTGAAGAGAATCGCCGCAGGACTCGCAGAGCCGCTTGGATTGACAGTCGTTGATGGAAGAATCTACGTGTTGCAGAAGCAGGAGTTAACGCTGCTTATCGACCACACGGGCGACGACATCATTGACGAGTACTACGCAGTGGCGAATGGCTGGGGAGTCACTTCCAACTTCCACGAGTTTGCATTCGGACTCGTGTTTAATCGAGGACATTTTTATGCCGCGCTTGCAACCGCGATTGATCCTGGCGGAGCAAGTACAAGGCCTCAGAATCCCGACCGAGGCAAAGTCATCAAGATCGCGCGTGATGGAACATACACTTTCGTCGCAGATGGACTCCGGACTCCCAACGGAATTGGATTTGGACACAACAACGAGGTTTACGTTACGGACAACCAAGGAGATTGGCTGCCGTCGTCAAAAGTAGTCCACGTAAAGGAAGGGGCCTTCTACGGTTCTTACTCTGTGAATCCTGAGCTGACCGGCAAACGAGATGAAACGCTGCCGGTGGTTTGGCTACCGCAAGGCGAGATCGGGAACTCTCCGAGCCAGCCTGCGAAGTTGGATGTTGGGCCGTATCGAAACCAAATGATCCACGGAGATGTTACGCACGGCGGAGTCAAGCGCGTATTCGTCGAGCGCATTGAAGGGCAATTGCAGGGATCTGTATTCAGATTCACTCAGGGCCTCGAAGCAGGCGTCAATCGAATTGTGTGGGGGCCGGACAACGGACTTTACATAGGCGGAATCGGGTCGACTGGAAACTGGGGGCAAGAAGGCAAAGAGCGTTTCGGATTGCAGCGCCTCCGCTTCAATGGCAAATCCACTTTTGAGCCGCTCGCGATTCGCGCTTTCTCCAACGGAATGGAAATCGAACTGACGCAACCGCTGATGCGCGATATGGGAGAGCGAACCGATGACTATTCTGTGCAATCTTGGAAGTACGTACCAACTGTGGAGTACGGCGGGCCGAAGATTGACGAAATGCAGATGCAGCTGAAGAGCGTAACCGTCTCTCGTGACCGCAGAAAAGTATTCCTTGAGTTGCCAGACCTGGAAGAGAACCGAGTCGTGTACATCAAGCTTAACCGGGGCTTGAGCAGCCAATCTGGAGACGAACTGTGGACAACGGAAGGATGGTACACACTCAACCGAATACCGAGAAACAAGATGGGCCGAGTTGCTCCAAAGAGGATCCAAATGAACGAACTTACCGACGAAGAAAAGCGACAAGGATTCGAATTGCTGTTTGACGGGAAATCAATCGAGCACTTTCGCGCATGGCGTGGACAAAGTGTTCCTCCTGGATGGACCGCGAAAGACGACGTGCTTCAGTTTGCTCCAGGCAGCGGCCGCGGCGATATTGCGACAAAGGAGCAATTCGGCGACTTTGAGCTGCGCCTTGAGTGGAAAGTTTCGCCAGCCGGCAACAGTGGCATCATGTTCCGTTCGACCGAAGACAAAGGCTATGCGTGGGAAACCGGTCCGGAAATGCAGATCCTCGACGACGATCTTCATCCTGATGGGCAAAACATCATCACGGCGGCAGGCTCGAACTACGCACTGCATGCGCGTTCGCGCGACGTCGTGCGCCCAGCCAACCATTGGAATGAAGTGCGTATACTCGCCAAGGGTGACGACATCGAATACTGGTTGAACGGCTTCAAAGTCGTGGAGTATACGATCAACAGTCCGGACTGGAAGGCAAGAGTCGCGAACAGCAAGTTCGCATCAATGCCCGACTATGGGCAGCGCAAGAGCGGGCACATAGTGCTTCAGGATCACGGCGACCTCGTAGCCTTTCGAAACATTCGGATTCGCAAGCTCTGAGGTTACTGCCGATCAAAGTACCGATCGGGCGGCTCTTGGTTCTCGTAGAAGAGTCCAAGCGGCGCCCGCTTAGCGTGCGTGTCGATCCATGCGATGATCGCCATCCCGTTGTGAACCAAATCCGGGCGACCCCAACAGTCCGCATTTGGCCACGATGGAGGGAGCAGAAACTTCCCGTCGTCACCGCACCAACTGTTTGGAACGGAGGATTTTGAGCCGACGAATAGCACGGTTTCAGTAGGCTCGGAAATGTCGCTGTAGTTCGCTGCGCGGTGGGTAAGAAAGTTTGAGAAATCCGGCAGGATGTCTGTGATGTATCCCGCGTTGTATCCCCAGTGTGACGTCGGTTCGCCGCTCTGATCCCGTGGGTTGACCTTGCTGCCGGGATTGAGCCAGACCTGCTTGTTTCGAACGTATGGGTCGAGCAGATCGTGCCACAACTTGAACGAAGTACCTTCAACGTAGGCGGCCAAGCAGAAGTGGTCATCATATGAATCCGCATACAGCATCATCGCCTGACCCATCTGTCTGACGTTGCTCATGCCGGAGGTCGCCTTTGCTGCGTCCTTGGCGCGCGAAAACACTGGGAACAAGATCGCCGCCAGGATCGCAATGATCGCGATAACGACGAGAAGCTCGATTAGCGTAAACGCTACGCGGCGATGCACTTAATACACTGAATCCGGGAAGTAATGACCGCTCGCATTCTCCGGTGTTATCAGCTCGACATCGATCATCATATGCTTCGGCATGAACTTCAGGACGTTTTCTCTCCCGGACTTTAGCGTTCCGGCTGCCATCTGCATGCCGACCGCGATCATTGATGGCGAATAGGTCACCGTCGCAGGGAATAGTGCGTCGCCGTCCATCACTCGCTTCACAACGTCCTTCATGCCGCCGCCACCTACAATCCAAACGTTCTTGTCTCGCCCAGCGGCTTTCAATGCTGTTTCAACTCCAAGCGCCATATCGTCATCCGCAGCCCATATTGCGTCGATTTGCGGATTCGCACTCAGCATGTTTTGCATCACGCTCTCTGCACGCTCTCGGCTCCATTGACCGCTATCTTGCGCGACGATTCGAACGCCGGGCGCAGATCGAAGCACTTCGAGCGCAGCCTGCACGCGATCTGTATTTACCGTGCTTGGGATCCCTTCAAGAATCGCAATGTTCCCCTGCCCATTCAGCTTTTGAACGATGAACTGGGCAGCTTTTCTGCCAAACGCCTTGTTATCGCCTTCGATGAAAATGTCGGCGACCGGCTCAGTGAAACCGCGATCGACATTCACGATCATGATTCCTGCTTCCTTCAGCCGCTTGGCGATCGGCGTAATCGGAGCGCTTTCAGTTGCGAGAATGACGAGCGCATCAACACCCTGGCTCTGCAGGTTTTCAAGATCGGTGATCTGCTCATCTGGGCTCTTCGCGTCTTCAATGATCCAGTCGATGTCGGGATGGAGTTTCGCCGCCTCTTCCGCCCAGTATTTGATGCCGGCCGTCCACCCATGGTCTGCCGCAGGGATCGAAACCCCGATCTTATAGCGCTTGCCGTCTCTTGGCGCACTCGCCGCCGGGCCCTCGGTGCCAGCAGATTGGCAACCAGCCGTCAAAACCGAAAATCCCAGAATTCCTGCAAAAATCATCTTCTTCATTAGATCAACCTCAGTTCGAATCGTTCGCCTTGCTGCCACGTTGCAACAGCACTGCGATCAGTATAACCACTCCGCGCACTACGCCTTGCCAGTTTGTATCGACTCGGTACCAAGTCATCATCGTCGTAATCAGCGTAAGGAGCAATGCCCCGGCAACGGTTCCCCAGATTCTACCTTTGCCCCCTCTAAGGCTTGTCCCCCCAATGACGACCGCCGCGATCGCGTCAAGCTCATAGAAAAGCCCAACGGATCCCGTTCCAACCGAATTCATGCGCGCCGCATTAAAGAACGCTGCCAATCCAACAAGCGCACCAAGAAAGGTGTACGTCCAAACCTTTATCGCTCGCGTGTCGATTGCCGAGTATCTTGCTGCGCGCTCATTGGCGCCAACCGCGATTACATACCGCCCGTACCGCGTGTAGTTGAGCATGAAACTCGCAAGTAGCGCTACACCGAGGAATGCGAAGATGCTCCAATAGACAACAACCGGCTGACCAGCTTGGTTTGCGATACCAGGAATTGCCACGCCCCCGAAGCCGATATCTTGAAAACTCGGTGTCTGCGACCTGATCTCGCCGCCTTGACCCAACACAAGAGCGATTGAGCGAAATCCGGCGAGCCCCGCGAGGGTGACAACGAAAGGCGCAACTCGGCCAAATGCAATGACAAAACCGTTGAAAAGTCCCGCCAGCGCGCCTATGCCTAATGCCGCTCCTCCTGCAAGAAGAATTGAAACGCTTTCCGATCCGTCTCCGCCAGATAGCTTGTTGAGTGTCAGGATCGCCACTGCTCCACACAAAGCGACTAAACTTCCGACTGAGAGATCAATCCCGGCAGTCATGATCACGAACGTCATGCCTACTGCGATGATTCCAATGTAGGATGCCTGGCTAAACAGATTCCGAATTGCATCCGGTTGCAAAAACGTGTCGCCGAACTGAGTGATGCAAACGATAACAAGCGCGATGAGCGCGACGAGGACGCCATTCTCCGCCAGAAATCCAAGTACCTTCTTCATGCGACTGTGACTCCCGCTGCAAGGCGCATGATCGCCTGCTCTGTTGCGTCTGTTCCATTCAATTCTCCGACCGTCGCGCCCTCTCGCATAACAATGACGCGGCCGCACATTCCAACGATTTCAGTCAATTCGCTTGATATCAATATACACGCTGTACCGCTTTCGGCAAGTGAATGAATGAGCGAATAGATCTCCCTTTTCGCGCCGATGTCAACGCCGCGGGTTGGCTCATCCAATATCAAAACGCGAGGAGATGTTTCGAGCCACTTCGCGATCGATACCTTCTGCTGATTGCCTCCGCTCAGTGTCGCGATCGGAGCCCGCATATCTCCTGCACGAATGTCTAGTTTGCGCTTCCATCCTTCGGCCGCAGCACGCTCGTTCGATTTCTGCAAGAGGGGCCGTGCGTACTCACGCAGGTTCGCCAGAGTGCAGTTCTCAATGACGCTCATCGGCAGAACCAGTCCAGTCCCCTTGCGATCTTCGCTAACGTAAGCAATCCCTGCGCGCATCGCGTCTTTAGGGGAACGAATGCGTTTCGAGATGTCGTCGACTCGCAGTTCGCCGCTCGTCCTTGCGCGCGCGCCGACGATTGCTTCCGCAAACTCTGTTCGTCCTGAACCGATGAGTCCAGCCAAGCCAAGAATCTCCCCTTCATTAACGCCCAAACTTGCGCTCTTCACGAATCCGGGAACGATGAACTCCGACGCCTCAAGTATGAGCTTTGCTTCATTGCGCTCTCGCTTACTGGGGTACATCTCGCTTACGTCTCTTCCAACCATCAAACTCGCCATCTCTGATTGGTTTGCTTCGCCGCGCAGAAGGGTCTTAACCAGCACACCGTCACGCAGAATAGAAAGCCGATCGCAAACGCGCTCAACTTCAGAAAGGCGGTGAGATATGTAGATCACCGTAACGCCGCGAGACTTGAGCGATTCGATCAGGTCAAACAAAGACGCAGTCTCTTGATCAGTTAAAACCGCTGTCGGCTCGTCCATAAGGAGTATGCGCGCGTCATGCGACAGCGCTTTCGCTATCTCTACCAACTGTTTGCCCGCAATCGAGAGCGTGCCCAGCGCTGCCCTGGGAGAAAACTCCGCCCCTACGCTTTTCAAAAGCTGCTTGGCTCTCTCATCCATTCGCGAGCGAGCAAGCATTCCCCATCTCGTCGGTTCGCCACCTAAGAAAACGTTTTCGGCCACGCTGAGCGTATCAACAAGATCGAGCTCTTGGTGAATCATCGCGATGCCACTGCGCAGCGCATCGCGCACGGAGCCGAATCGAACTTCCTGTCCATCCAACAGCACCGACCCAGACGTCGGCTGTTGAACGCCGGCCAAGATCTTCATGAGCGTGCTCTTGCCTGCGCCGTTCTCGCCAATGACGCCATGAACTTCGCCTAGTTTGAACGAGAGTGACACGCGATCAAGTGCAGTAACCGCAGGGAACTGCATTACAAGATCGCGGACTTCGAGGCGATGCATTCCCCTAAAAGTCGTCGCAGGCGCGATATGCGTCGATCAGCGCGCGCTCGCCGTCTCTTCCGCCTTTCGACTTGCCGTGCTCCATCCCCATGACGCCTGTATAGCCCTTTGAGTGGATGTGCTTAAACACGTTGCGATAGTTGATCTCGCCTGTCGTCGGCTCTGCGCGACCAGGGTTATCGCCAATCTGAAAATACGGAGTTTCGCTCCACGCAGCGTCCATGTTTGGAATCAGGTTCCCTTCGTGAATCTGCTGGTGATAGATGTCAAAGAGAATCTTGCATGAAGGGCTGTTTACTGCACGACAAATCATATACGCCTGCGGAATCTTGGTTAGGAACAGGTTTGGATGATCGCGGAAGTTCAGAGGCTCCAGAACCATCACCAATCCATGAGGCTCAAAAACCTCTGCACCCCTTCGCAATGCATCGATAACATTCGCAGTTTGAAACCCTGGATCTAATCGCGGTTCGACAGCCCCGGGAACAACAGTCATCCATTTGGCGTTGACTCGTTTTGCCACGTCTACAGAATCACGGCATTCATTCAAAAAACGATCCAAGTTCTCTTGCCGCCCACTCGAAAGCGTTGAGCCCCACGCGGTCCCTCCATTCACAACGAACACGCCCATCGTAATCCCGAGATCGGTCATTGCTTTCGCGATCCGGTTTTGATCTTCGACCGACCGCCCCTTCATCCCATTGTCTTCCCACGCTCTGAATCCCTCATCGGCGGCAAACTTCAACTGATCAACGAGATCACCACCTGCACTCGCAGAGAACATCCCAAAGTGCGGTGCGTAATTCAACTTGAAGGGTCCGGTGCGGACAGCCGATGCAGAACTGAGAACGGAACCCGTAGCGAGTGATGCGCCCGCGGCGAGTCCGCCGTGAATCAACTTTCTCCTCGAAAACTTTCCCATCGTCAGAACACCCTCGTCTTGCCGGGAACAGCAACAGGCGCAACTTCACAATCGCCAAGCTCCAGCTTTGATGGAATCAAACTCTCCTGCGAGTTGAGCGCAGTATCCCACGTCACTTCTTGCCCCGAGTAACATGACATCCGGCCCATGATCGCGGTGAGCGTGCTCTCTGCGACCTGCCTGCCTTCGTTGATCGTCTTGCCGCCGGTCATCGCCGCATACAGAGCCCGATGCTCTTCGACGTATGGGTTCGGCCTTTCACCATCGAATCGCCAATTGTTCACACCGCGAATCCATGTGTTCGCATTTGAAGTGCCGAGCGTTCCGACAAGGTGCTCCGACACGCGGCTCGCGGTACCGTCGATCTGACGGCACATGCTCAGCATTTTCACGCCCTTCTCATACTCATACTCCACAGCGAAGTGATCGTAAACGTGCCCATAAGCAGAGTCGGTGCGAACTTGTCTTCCACCCAAACCGAGCGCACGAAGCGGATGCTGCCGCATCGCCCAATTGCAAACATCGATGTTATGCACGTGCTGCTCGACGATGTGGTCGCCAGAAAGCCACGTGAAGTAAAGCCAATTGCGAACTTGCCACTCCATGTCGCTCCATTCCGGTTTGCGCCGATGCATCCAAAGCCCGCCCTGGTTCCAATAGCAATAGCACGCCATGATCTCGCCGATCCCATAATCGTGTATGCGCTTCATCGCCTCGACATACGCGACGTCGTATCGCCGTTGCGTCCCTGCGACAATGTTCAACCCCTTTTTCGTCGCAAGCTCGGAAGTCTCTAAGACAGATCGCACTCCTGGCGCGTCAACCGCAACCGGCTTCTCCGCGAAAACGTGTTTCCCCGCGTCAATCGAAGCGCGCAGATGCTCCGGCCGAAATCCTGGAGGAGCGGTCAGAATCACCGCATCGACGTCGGTCGATAGAACGCCCTTGTAGTTGTCGAAGCCTGCAAAAACGCGATCGTCCGTGACTTGGCACCGATCCTTCAGCGAATCCTGCAGCGCCCGTCGAGAGCCATTTACTCGGTCGGGGAAAAGGTCGCCCATCGACCAGATCACCACGTCCGGATGCGCTGCCACAGCGTCGACCGCCGCGCCCGCGCCCCGCCCTCCGCTGCCGATAACGCCGACCCGAATCTGCGAGCCGCCATGGGGGAAAACGCCCGCCGGGATGGCAAACGCCGCCGCCGTCGCCGCCGACGACTTCAAGAAACCACGCCTAGAAACCTCTCTCGCTCCGTCCATGCCCTATCTTAGCGCAGGGGGACGCGGGCGATTTCGCGCACATGCCAGAATAGGAGAAGCCGATGAGCCTTACCGCTGGCACTTTGGGGAGATACCAGATCATCCGGGAGATCGCGCGGAGTAACGACATCGTTTACGAAGCGTGGGATCCGACGCTGAATCGTCGCGTCGCGCTCAAAGAACTTTTCATCCCGTCACTCGCTACGCCCAGCCAAGCCGACGACAGGATCAGGCGATTCGAGCGCGAAGCCCGCGCCGCCGGAACGCTCACCCATCCGAACATTGTGACAATCTACGAAGTTGGATGCGAAGGCGATAGGCACTTCATCGCGATGGAGTATCTCGAAGGCGAGAGCCTTAGACAGCGGCTCGACGCGGTTGGAGCATTAGGGGAAACTGAAGCGATCCGCATCACCTCTCAAGTTTTGGAAGGGCTAGCCCATGCGCACGAAAAAGGGATTGTGCACCGCGATATCAAACCGGACAACATCCACATTCTTTCCGACGGAAGAGTGAAGATCACCGACTTGGGAATCGCGCGTGTTACGCACGAACCGAAGCTGACTGTCACGGGACAAATTCTTGGGACGCCGAGTTACATGTCCCCGGAGCAAGTGCATGGAGAAGAGATTGATGTGCGTTCTGACGTATGGTCGATGGGTGTCGTTCTTTATGAGGCGATTTCCGGCACGAGACCTTTTTCCGGGGCCGGCGTGATGGCTATCGCGTACTCCGTTTTGCACGACCAGCCGCCGGATCCGCCTGGCGCGAGTTACGGGGTGACTGAGTTCATACGAACAGCACTCAGCAAATCCGTCGATTCTCGATTCTCCGATGCGGGCGTTATGTTGAGGGCACTCAAGAAGATACGGCAACAACCCATCGCGCCGCCTGTTCAACCGATCGTCAACACACCCTACTATCAGTCGCAGCCACCGGCTCAAACTCCGAAGTCCCATAACACTTTTTCAATGGCTGGCTGGATAGTTGCCGGTCTCTGCGCGATTGTAGTGTTGTTTCTGGTCGGGCGCGCTCTCAATACCGTAGAATCTGGGTCGCGATCCTCGGGCGTACCCGAAGAGGTGTCCGACCTACCGCGAACGGTTGACACGACAAGCGACTCACGACATCAGATTGAATCGCATGGCGCAGATCGAACGCAAGCCCGAGCTCCTGGTGCTGTTTCGGACCCCAAACATGATGCATTGGATGACCGGACATTGAGGCCACCAGTCGCGAACAGAGGAGGCTTTCAGTGGAAGATCCCGGCGAGATGGACAGAAACGCACTCCATTTCCCAGCATCCGTACCACCGATGGGAGATTTCCCCCGGAGGTCATGTGAAGGCTTTTTTTGATGTGCTCTATGGCGATACCGAGGACGAGTTTCGCGAGACATTGCGGCAAGAAGCCGAATGGAATGCACGTGGCGAGCCTTTTGCTCGTATCACCCTTGAACGGTCTACGTTTCAAGGTTTGAATTCGGCACTACGAGTATATGAAAAGAATATAGATGGTAAGTGGGTTCGCCGGCTAGTACACTACTTTCACGCGAATGGAAATGGCTATGCACTCGGATTCCAAGCTCCGCCCGAGGATTGGGGGACTTATCAAGAAAAGTTCAGAGCTATCGAAGACTCGTTCGTACTTGACTGACAACGCAGCATCTCAGAGGTTAGTGGAAGTACTCAATGGCACATCACTTTTCCAGCAATAATCCTCAAATGCCCGACCCCAAGATCGAAGTCTATCGCTCATTCCTCCCGGGCAAATCCTGGGTGCTGTTCGCCAACGGAACCTGCGTCGTCGCCAGTGACCCGGCCAGCGATATCCGAGCGCAGGCAATCGACATCCTTCGGCTCCACGGCCCTGTCCACGCAGGCACAGACACCGCCGATTTCAACATTGTTGACGCCGACGGGCTGCCCGGCAAGATAATCACGTGTCACCATCCACAAATTCTTGCGTACGTCGCGTTCGAAGAAGCGCCGCCAGGAGCCAACGAACTCGTGATCGGCCTGATGGGGCGAGCAAGAAGAGATCTCGACGCGCAAGAGCTTTCAGTCGTCCACGTGGAGCAGCAGAAAGGTTGATTTCGAGTTATAATCGCTGCGAGAGGTAAACCGAAATGAGCACAGAAACACAAGAACCAATGGAGATGAGCACCAAGCCCGTCCATGAACATGATTGGCTGAACAAACTCGTCGGCGAATGGCGAGTCGAAACCGAATTCAATATGCCCGATGGAACAACCGCAAAGGCGTCGGGATCTGAAACCGTACAAAACCTCGGCGGGCTTTGGGCCCTGGGCGAAGGAAAAGGACAAATGCCCGATGGCTCGGAAATTGACTATCGAGTCGGCTTGGGTTACGATGTTTCATTCAAAGAGTATCGCGGCTTTTGGCTCGCGTCGGTTTCGTCGCACCTTTGGAAGTATGTCGGTGAGCTCAGCGCAGACGGAAAGAAAATGACGCTTAACTGCGTCGGCCCGCACATGGAAAAAGACGGTGAAACCGCGAACTACCGCGACGTCATCGAGATCATCGACGATAACCATCGAACGCTGTCTTCATTCGGTGAAGACGAGAACGGAAACTGGACGCAGTTCATGAAGGCGACTTACACGAGGGTGTGAGCTCAGCACAGTTTCTGATAGTGAACCCTTCCAAGTTCATGTGATACCGTCTCGGCGTGGTTTGCAACACGAACTCCCGGTACCATCCCCAAATGACGCTCAAAGAAGTCATGGCCGAACTCAAATCCCTCGGCGCCGTAAAGATGCGCGTCATCTACGCAAAACACGGCGTCGGCGACGACCATTACGGCGTCAAGATGGGCGACATCCGCGCCATCGCCAAGAAGATCAAAACGAACCCTGCTCTCGCCGCACAGCTTTGGAAAACTGGAAACCTCGACGCAAGGTTCCTCGCCACTCTCCTCATCAAGCCGAAAGAACTCCCTGCCGAAGAGCTCGACCACATGGTGCGCTCAATAGTCTATTCGCCCGAAGCGGACTATTCCCATCTCTCCGACTGGCTCATGTCAAACGTGATCCGGCACCACACTCAAAAAGAAGAACTCCGCAAGAAGTGGTTGAACGACAAGCACCCACTGGCCCTGCGCGCGGGCTGGAGCCTAACCGCCGAAAGGGCCGCAAAAAACCCTGAAGGCTTGGACCTCGATGCGGTGCTCGATCGCATCGAAAGGGAGATGAAAGACGCGCCGTCGACGGTGCAATGGACCGTGAACACCTGCCTGGCAGAGATCGGCATCAACCATCCCAAGCATCGAAAACGCGCGATAGAGATCGGAGAGAACCTCGGCGTTTATCGTGACTTCCCAGTCCCGAAAGGCTGCACATCTCCCTTCGCTCCAATCTGGATCGGAGAAATGGTCGCCCGCGAACAAAAGTAGTCTGTACGAATCTCGCAATGCGATCATCCACGCGATCGTCTATTGCGGCCTAGCGACCGCCGCCACCTTTGCGCTCATCTTCCAGTTCCTTTGCGAGCTGCTCGCGCTGCCATATCCAGTCGATCTCTGGCCAAAATCTTTCCGGATGCTCGACATACCAAATCTGTTTGCGGATAACGAAGTTCTTCGGATCCAGCCGAAGCGCGCGTCGGAAGTATTCGACTGCAAGCCTCTTCTCGTCATTGGAAAGTAAAGCGGACCCATACGTGAATTGCGCGATGGCCGACCCTGGCATAGCGTCCGATGCCTGCTTGAGAAGAGAAAGAACCTCTTCGCTTGCCTTGATCGTCAGCAGCAGTTTCCCCAGCGCAAGCTTCGCCGCAGGGTCGTCAGGATCGAGCCGAAGCGCCTCGCGAGCGCTCGCAATCGGATCTGCGCGGTCGCTGGAATCGTGCACAGCAGCTTTCGGGCGTGCCAGGAACTCGTCAACTGCCTGTATAGTCCTTGGACTCTTCACCTCAAAACCACCTTCCTGCTTCCATTGCAGGACGCCTGCCTCATCAATGAGATAGCCGTTCGGTACCACCTTGAAACCGAACGAGTCCGAAAGCGCGTTGTGCGGATCGACAAGCGTAACGTATGTCGCCTTCGCCGCCTCATAGATCGGCTTCACAACCGATACTCCGCCGACGTCCATCGCTACAGCAACAAAAATGAAGTCTTCGCGATTATTGAGTTCCGTAAACGTCTGCCAACCTGGCAGTTGTGCCCTGCACCCTCACCACGACGCCCAATTGAACAGAATGAGCTTCTTGCCCCTAAAGTCCGAAAGTTTCACAGCCTTCCCATTCATGTCCGTGAGCGCGACATCGGGGACTTGCTTCCCAATCTCGATTGCGGTCTGGCTCATCGTGACTCCGATCAATAGCGCACTAATCATGGTTGAGTATAGCCCTCCCACGCCAGGTGCCCCTGGATGTCAACGTCGGGTGCACCGGTGTGGCGGGTAGATCGTCGGGCCCAACTACTCTGATCACACTGTGACGCCATCCCTCGGGAAGAGCCCCGGAAAAGACGTAACCTACAGAGCCGGACATGGGTCATCCCAGACCCTTCGCGACCTCCGAAACGGCAGGTTCGGCAGGTTCGGCGAGTTCGGCTCGGCCGGCAGAAACTCAAAGACAGGCCACTCACCTAATGGGTCCGTGGCCATCCAAGAAGTTGGCAACGAGTTACCTGGTTGTTCCGCCTCGAAATTCTTGATACAATGACGAGCATGAGACAGACGCTATTCGGGATAGGGGTTCTTCTCGCGAGTGGGCTTTCCACCGCCCACTCGCAATCGTTCAACATCGATTTGGACATCTTCGGCGGTACACCTGAGATAGGAAACGGCGCGCCATCGGGCGCTTTTGGAGCTGCTGCCAACCAGCCCGGCAGATGGAACAGGGTGAACGGAAGTGCGAGTATTCCTATTCAGCTTTTTGGGCTGGACGGAAATCCGACTAATGTTTGGATTACGGCATCGGGGGGGACGGGTTCTAGAGGTGGATGGAACAATCCTCTCAATACTGGCGACTACGCTTTGCTCTTGAATGACACGACGATAGTGTTCAATGGGCCGATCACATGGACGGTCAGCGGCTTGGAGAACGGTGTGTATCGATTGTTCACTCATGCGATATGCCCTGTTCCAGATTTCGAATGGCCAGCCAAAGTATCGGTAACCGGATCATCGAGCAGCAATCCTCAAATCGTCACCGGGCCAATGCCAGGAAACTCGTTCGAGCATTTAGTCACGCACGCGATTCATGATGTCGTGGTACCCCATGGCCTACTTATCGTGACTGTTGAAACAGCGGGTGACCCGAACACCACTCTTGCTTATGTCAATGGTTTCCAACTCGTCGCAGTTCCTGAACCGATTTCCGCAGCCGGACTGGCTGTCGGACTTGTAATCCTCGCTTTGCGCAACCGAGACGAAACCAGCTGATTCGGAGATGCTCACGCCATGAAAAGAAACGTTTTGAAATCTATCGGGATCGCAATCGCGCTCGCAACGGCGCTGTCCACGGTCCAGTCGCAATCGTTCAATATCGACCTAGATGTGAGGTCGGGTGATCCCCGGCTCGGAGATGGCGTTCCGTCATCTTCGTTTGGCGCAGCCGCCGGGCAGATTGGACATTGGACGCGATACCCGGCCATCTCTCAAGGCCCGCACGAACTCGAAGACATTCTTGGCAATCTGACAGGAGTTACCTTGGCGATCACTACGGGCCAAGGTTTTGCTGGAGCTTGGGCAAACAAAACGAACACAGGCGATTTCGCATTGCTGCTCAATGATGTTACTGTAATGGGAAACGGTAGATTGACTTTCCGTTTCAATGGATTATCAGACGGAGAGTATGAGGTTATCACGTATGCGGTCGACCCCTTGGGAGAATTCGTGCCAGCTTCGGTTTTCATCCCACAGGCTCTTTCTAATCAGAATCAACTTGTTACTGGACCAATGCCCGGCAATAGCTTCGCGCTTGGAATAACTCACTCTCGTCACTTTGCAGCAATTGCTGGCGGGGTTTTTGAAATCGAAGTCGCTGGGCCGGAGCCTTTTGTCAAAGTCAACGGTTTTCAAATCACGGCGGTGTCAGAACCGCCAAGTTTGTATCTGATCGTCGCTGGATTAGCTCTCACGCTCTTGCTGCGGCGACGTGTTTCAATATAGGTGTTTTCCGGCCAGGTGCCGGAATTCGACCTCTCAACCACATAGCAATTGGAGAAAGCACATGGAAAAGAGATATCTCGTTGCCGGCACGCTGGCAACATTGATTATTGCCTGTATCGGTGCTCAGGCTCAGGTCTCGCAGGTCTGGGAGAGACGATATAACGGCACAGCGGGCCAAGATGACGTCGCTAACGCGATAACGGTCAATGTCTTCGGACAGGCGATCGTCACCGGCCGATCAACGGAATCAGGAACCGGCGTGGACATCATGACCCGCGCCTATAACTTGAACGGCACTCCTGCGTGGCAGGCGCTATACGATGGTTCTGCGAGCGGTGGCTCGGACGAAGGCGTCGCTCTCGTAGTCGATAACGAAGGCAACGTCTTTGTCGGGGGTAACCTCGCAAGGAGTTTCGACTGGCAATGACTTCGTCGTGATCAAATATGACAAGAATGGCAACCAGTCCACGACTTGGCCAAACGTAGGACATGGTCCTGGCGTTCGCCGCTTCAACTATGCGGGATCGTCCAACGACGTCGCCGCGGACATCGCTCTGGATCTCAACGGAAACATCTACGTCACGGGAACGACCAACGGAAACGCGACCGGACTCGATGTTCTAACCATCAAAATCAGGCCAGACGGAACTATAGTGCAAGGCGACCCGAACGAGAGCTGGCCCGTCACCTATAATCTGTCGGGCAACAACTTCGACGAAGTCGCAAGAGCCATCGCCACCGACAGCGAAGGCGCGGTCATCGTCACCGGATACGGGCGCGAAGCGAACACTCCAGGAGCAGACAAGTTCCTAACGATCCGACAGCATGGCCCATGTGGGCGAGTTACCGGCTGGCGTGGCCCGGTCGAGACATCGGTCGTCGGTGGCATGGGTGAATTCGTGGACATTCGACAGCTCCCAATCAGCACGATCAGAATTCACCCGTGTCACGACCGAAACCGACCGGGTGGCACTGACAGATTCTTGAACAACCTCCTAAAACACAATACTCCGAAAGAATCTGTCAGTGAACTGCGCATGGCAGCATCCAATCTCAGCCAAGATGGCCGAACTGACCCGCAATCTCACAACAGGTTGACTTTCGGCGCTCCAAAGACTTAACCGACAGAACTCTCATGCACGAAAGAACGCGTCCGAACCGCTCGCACCGCATCACCCAACTCATCCCGCGACCTCAAAAGACCGCGTTAACAATAATAAACAGTGATGAGTTCGATGAGTACAGTGAGTCCGATGAGTCGTTAACAATCCGCCACGAAACAGGTCAACCAAGTCAAATCGATCTGACGCCGCTTCTCAATCGCGTTCGCAAACAACTCGAAATCCAACAAACGGAGCGTCGGACAGCCACCATCTGCTCTTCGGATTCTGCGGATCGGTTTGGTTCCATCCCTCGCTCTGCCGTGCTCGAACACTAAAACCGACGACTTTGTCTTTCCAAGACCCGCCGCAAACCAAAGGCTTCCCGTCTTTGTCGACCGCCCATTCCGCGACGTTTCCTAAAACGTCGTACATACCCCATGCATTTGGCCTCTTGCTTCGAACCGGATGCGTTTTGTCCTCCGAGTTCTCCCAAAACCAAGCGAATGACTCCAAATCGTCCGGTTCCGATAAAGCTCCGGCCCGCGCAGCAAACTCCCACTCTTCCTCAGTCGGCAAGCGATACTTCTTCCCGGTCTTCAAAGAGAGCCACTTGCAAAACTCATGCGCTGCATGGTGAGTCATGCCTATCGCCGGATACCCGGAGTGCCCGAATCCGCGATCCGGCGCACCATAGGGCCGACTCGGTCTCGATTCCGCGTCGACCTCAGCCGCGACGTCCGCATCCGAAAGGTCGAGACGAAACGCCCAAATGTCGAAGAGGTTCCAAGTCACCTCGGTCTCGCCAATCCAAACCTCGCGCCCAGGAACGCGAATCATCGTAAACTCGACGAGCGAGCCTGGTATCTTCTCGGTGTACGCCGCCTGCTGCGGCGCGAGAAGGAAAAACGAAGTGACGAGCATTGCGATCATGTTGCTGCTCGGCTCAGCGAATGCTGCGCCGCTAGAGAAGTTCCAGTATAGCGAACTTCACATGGGCGTTCGCGTAAGCATCACGCTATATGCCTCGTCCCAGACCAAGGCGGAGGCGGCGGCCAAATCAGCTTTCGAGCGATTCGCAGAGCTCGAAGCGATCATGAGCGATTACCGAGCAGACAGCGAGCTGATGCGCCTCTGCGCCAAAGCCGGGCAAGGCGGAGTGGAAGTCAGTGCAGAGCTCTTTGCAGTTCTCGAAAGGGCGAAAGAGCTTTCGACGAAGACGAGTGGAGCATTCGATGTAACCTGCGGACCAGTCGTGAGCCTGTGGCGCCAAGCTCGTCAAAACGGTGTTTTGCCGGACGCCGAACTGCTCGCAGAAGCTCGTGCACTCGTGGGCTATGAGCTTATGAACCTGAACAAGAGCAACTTGACGGTCACGCTCGATGTTCCGGGAATGAGACTCGATCTCGGCGGCATAGCTAAAGGCTATGCCTGCGATGCGGCGATCCTTGCGCTCAAGCAACATGGCGTCGAGAGCGCAATGATCGAAGCCGGCGGCGATATCGCGGTATCGAATCCTCCGCCGAACAAAGAAGGCTGGGAAATCGCCGTGCGCGGATTAGAACATGTTCGCTCTGCGCCATTGATTCTGGATAATGCGGGACTCTCAACGTCCGGCGATACGGAGCAGTTCGTGGAGATTGATGGAGTTCGCTACTCGCATATCGTCGACCCGCGAACCGGCATCGGACTGACGAACCGGGTTCAAGCAACCGTCATCGCGAAAGATGCAACGACCAGCGATTCGCTCGCAACTGCCTTGTGCGTCCTCGGAGGTGACCCAGGGCTTGCGAAGCAGCACGGAGCCAAAGCCTATTTCGTGAAATCGCGGTAATCTCCGCGCATGATTGCGCTGTCGCTTCTCGCCGCCTTATCGGCGACCACGAACGTCTTGGTGTTCACTAAGACAGTCGGCTTTCGGCACGACTCGATACCTGCCGCTCGCTCCGCGATGCTCGAGCTCGCTTCATCGAGGAAGTGGTCAATCGCATTCACCGAAGATGCGGCAATGTTTACGAGCGATCGACTCAAGAACTACGACGCGGTCGTGTTTCTTTTGACGACAGGCGACGTCTTCAATGCCGAACAAGAGCAGGCATTTCGCGGCTACGTCGAATCCGGAGGCGGTTTTGTCGGCGTGCACGCCGCGAGCGACACGGAATACGATTGGGAATGGTATGGAAAGCTTGTCGGAGCGTATTTCAAAAGCCATCCGGCTGTACAAGATGCCGTCGTTCGAATCGAAGACACCTCCCATCCGACGACTTCATTCTTGCCGAATCCCTGGAACCGAAAAGACGAGTGGTATTGCTTCAAAAACAATCCGCGCCCGTCGGTGAACGTTCTCGCCACAGTCGACGAAACGACGTACACCGGAGGAACCATGGGCTCCGACCATCCGATCATGTGGTCGCACGACTCGCTCGGTGGACGAGCATGGTACACCGCGATGGGCCACACAAAAGAATCTTATTCCGACCCCCTATTCATGCGAACAATCGGCGAAGCGGTTGAGTGGGTCAAGCGCAAGCGCTAAGAACTACTTCCAGACCGAGAGCGCGACGCCCATCGGCGCTGGCCCTCGATCGTTTTCTCGGCTGTTGTATTGCCATGCGCCCCTGCGCTCACCAATCGCAACGAGATCAAACGAATCAAACTTTTCGGTCGATTCGTTCCACACGCCTTGCCCATAGATGGTGCAAGCATACGACTGCGCGCCCGCTTCCATCCGCGCTGCTCCCATGTACTCCATCGTCGACTTGCTGCCAGCAACCGCAAAGCGGCGCATGGTCAGGGTCGCATCTTTAATGTGCTCCGGCCTCCACGTCGGCGCTTGTCCGCGAACATTATCGACGAGCACTTCCATCGCAATTCTTCGAACAATAGCCGGTGAAACCGGAACGGCTGTCGTAGAAGTCGTCACGAATGCACGGGGATCGTCTAACCCGATCCAGTTTTGATTCCAAGCCCACTTTCCGAATTCGAACCACGGCTCGTTCATGCGACCGACATCTTCAAATCGCGCACCGCTTCGATCGATCTCGCTTCTCGGCAAGTCACGAAGATTCACCTGCAGAATCATTGGCTTGTTTCCAATAACGGATATTGGCGGCCCCGTCGAAACTTGGGGAACAGGCGAATTCGAGTAGCTCTTTTCCTGCCGCAAAGTCTCCCACTTCGCCAATGCGCGTTTCATTCTCGCCAGAATGTCTGCTGCGTGGCTGCTTGCGAACTTCGCCTCAAGATACTCTGCATCTGGGCCCATGAAGTAGATGCCTTGCTTCGTCCCTGGATGGTTCCATTCCGGCTTAGGCACTTGTTCGCCAAAACGCTTGAAGAAAACGTGATCCGGATTGTTGCGAACGCGATTCAGATTCCCGGCATCTTCCGGGTAGAGCATGTACACTTCGTCGGCTACGGTGACGAACTCTTTCGAGAGCTTGATGATTTCAGGATCTGACCAGACTAACTGTCTGCCTCTAACACCGTTGTTTCACGTGCACCCCAATGGATGCCCGTTCATGGTCCATAGAAGGATCGGCCGCCCGAGCCGCTTCGCCTCCTCGACCGCTGGCCAAAACTTGTCTCGCCAGCCGATCTCAGTGTACGCGCACTCCTGCGCGCTTGGGCGAATGAACTCGCTCCATTGCCGAAAGTTTGCCGCGTCGGGCACTAGGCTTGGCGGGGCCTGGCTTACCAGTAAGAAGATTAAAGGCGTCATGGCTTTTCCAGATAGGACGCCACCGAGACCCAGAGTGTTCGAAGATCGGTAAAAGAAAATGGCTGCGTGCCAGGTTGCGTACCGAATCGTCGCTCACCGCCGCAGTAGCCACCCATCGTCTACCTCCAATTCCCAGCTAGGATAAACGGCGCCCAATAGTAGGGATGCGCGAATGGTGCGTCTTTGGGTGCCGTGAACTTCGGCAAGTCGAGACCATCAGGAGCCTTTCCGACTGGTTCCATCCTGGCATCGCCAGCACCTTCAACTTTTAGTTTTCCGAAGAGCAAACCCATCTGCGCTTCGTGCAGTGCT
>JBGTLG010000003.1:0-14120 GCA_041744215.1 Fimbriimonadales bacterium
GCGCCCGCCGCCATCGCCGCTGTCTTGGCGCCCTCCTCGACGACGATCTCCGCGCTCGCGGTCGCGCTCACGGCCCCGGCCGCCGCTGCCCGTGCCTCCGCCGCCACCTTCGTACCGGTTGAAGTCATCCCGCGAAGGACGCTCCTCGTAAGGGAGCAGGGCACGCATAGACAGAACCATCCTGCGCTCGTCGGGCCGCAATTCGATGACCTGGACTTCGACCTCGATGCCAGCCGTCACGACCTCGGAGGGCTTGTTGATTCTGCGGTGAGACATCTCACTGGCGGGGATGAATGCCTCGGCACCCTCGTTCAGCTTCACAAACGCACCGCTCTGCACGACCCGCGAGATAGGCAGCGTTATCCGCTGTCCGATAGAGTAGTGCTCGCGGATTTCAGCCCACGGATCTGGAAGCACTTGCCGGCGTCCGAGGCTGATTCGGCCTGAACTCGGATCGAGCCGCAGGACCATCACCCGGACTTCGTCGCCTTCTTTTAATACTTCTTTCGGGTGGTCCACGCGCGACCAAGCCATCTCGCTGATGTGCAAAAGCCCGTCTACACCGCCCAAGTCAACGAACGCGCCGTAATCGACGAGCCGGCGAACCGTTCCTTCCAAGATCTCGCCCGGCTTCACCTTGTCGAAAAGCTCGCGCTTTTTGACTTCGCGGAGCTCCTCCTCGGCCAACCGATTCGACAGAACTACTTTCTTGCGCTCCTTGTCGATGTCAATGATCTTCAGTGGAATGGACTGACCTACATACTTGTCGAGGTTCCGGAGCTTGCCGGTACCAACGTGTGAACCTGGAACGAATCCACGAACGCCGATATCGACCTCGAGGCCTCCCTTCACGCGACCAACCACAAATGCATGAATCGTCTTCTTCTCGTCGAACTCGTCGACGAGCCTGTCCCACGCAGCCTGGAAGTCAGCACGCTTCTTGCTGACGATTGGATTGCCGTCGCGCGTGTCGGTCTGGATGACGACGACCTTGATCTTGTCGCCAACTTTGACCACGTCGGAAGCCTTCTCGATGTTCCCAACACCGAGTTCATCGAGCGGAATCTTCCCTTCTGACTTAGTTCCCAGATCTACAAAGGCACCTGTGTCATCAATGTGGATGACCGTCGCAGTCAGTGTCTCGCCTCGCCGTAGCGGCCGATACGCTTCGTCGTATTGCGTACCCGTCTCACCGCCCGCAAACGCCTCAACTGCGGCCTCGAATTCGTCAACATCGGAAACACGGCCCGATGGCTTCGGCCCAGAGGCCTCGGATGGTTTCGGCTCGGGCGGCGTAGGCGGCGCTGCGTCGCTGACCGCGCTCACCGGAATGGGAGGCGGTCTTTCCTCGGTTGCCGGAAGCGGTGGCGGTGTGATTGGCTGGGTAGGCGCATGCTCCGCCTCAGATTCTGTTTCTGAACGGGGCGTTTGCGGCTCCGGTTGATGGGTCGATCCCGCGCTTAGCGGGATGGAATCAGTCGCGGTGGCGGCCGCAGACGCCTCGGTCTCAGGCGAGGAGTCAGCTCCGCCGCCTAAGGCCTCGGGCTCGGTGCCCGAAGGCGTCAAATGCTCGTCACTCATGGTTGGGATTCACGCTCCAGATGGTAGTCCACGCGGCTCAGGCGTGACAGTTCTCCAAGTATTGCATACTCTCCCCCCTAAGGTCACCCCTTTTGTAACGAACATGGACATCCATAACTTCCTCGCAACGAAGCGAGAAGGGCGCACTCACTCACCAAAAGCGATATCCGAGTTTGTTCGCGCCATCACAGCCGACGAGGTCGAAGACTACCACGTGGCTGCTTGGCTGATGGCCGCATACATCAATGGTTTAGACGGCACGGAAACTTCTGCCTTGACGATCGCGATGGCAACGTCGGGCGAGACGCTGAAGTTTGAAAATGTCCCTCGGCCGATCATCGACAAGCACTCGACGGGTGGCGTCGGAGACACCACCACCTTTCTTCTGCTGCCACTGTTGGCGGCGTGCGGGATAACCGGTCTCAAGCTGTCCGGGCGAGGGTTAGGATTCACCGGCGGCACATTAGACAAACTGGCGTCGATTCCGGGGTTCCGAACAGATCTTTCGGGCGAGGAGATTTCGCGGATCGCGAACGAGGTCGGCTGCGCGCTTGGCGGACAAACAGCGAACCTCGCGCCCGCTGACAAAAAACTCTATGCCCTCCGAGACGCCACCGAGACAGTATCGAGTCTGCCATTGATTGCTGCCAGCGTAATGTCTAAAAAGCTCGCCGTCGAATCCGACGGCATTGTCCTCGACGTGAAGTGCGGAAGCGGAGCTTTCATGGAAACCAAGGAAGCTGCTCTCGCCCTCGCTACCCAACTGGTCGCGATCGGCGCGTCGGCAGGGCGCGAGACTCGTGCTCTCGTCACCGACATGAGTCAACCGCTAAATCGGTATGTTGGAAATGCGCTCGAGATTCGCGGGGCGATCGAATCGCTCGATGGCGGATTGCAAGACCAACTGGGGCAGGTAGTGCTTCGACTGGCCGAAGAAATGGCCGACATCGCTGGCGTCTCCGTGAATTTTGCAGACGCAGTCTCTTCGGGTCGCGTTCATCACAAACTTCAAGAGTGGATATCCGCGCAGGGTGGCGACCCGGGCGCACCTCTTCCGCGAGCACCAGTTGTCGAAACCGTCCTGAGCGATCGCGACGGATACATAGCCGCGATAGATTGCGCCAGCATCGGCAAGGCAGCGCGCGCTCTCGGTGCCGGGCGTGCTACGGTCGTCGACAAAATCGACCCTTCAGTCGGCATCGTCATGCAGGTTTCCATCGGAGACCCAGTGTCTGTCGGCGCGCCTCTCTACAATATCCACGCGAAGACGTCACACGACGCCACAAGCGCGCAAAACTCGTTGGCAAGCGCAATACAGTTTGCGCAGGATCCAGTCGAGCCCAAGCCGCTCATCCTCGCGACAATAAAATAGAGCTACTCGCTTGCAGTCTTATCAAGCGAAAGCCAAATCCGCAGCGCCATCGCAATCGCGCCAACGAACGCTCCAAAGCCGACTGCCGTTTGCACCGCGTTGTTTACGATCAGCAGCGACCACGTCCGAACCTCAGCCGCGGTCGCGTCAAAGCGCGCTCCGGCGGACACCGCCGAATCCGAAATCAAACTGCCGATGAACTGCGCCGTTGGCACCTGAGTTAGTACCACGAGCGCAGCCATCGCTGTCAACACAGCGGCATCAAACGTTCGTATCCGAAAAGCGCGATACGCAGCAGAGACCAGATATGCAGCAAGCAGTCCAAACATCGTCGCGCCCAGAGGAAACTGAATGTTCATAAACAGCAGTTCGTTCATGTCCTTCCAAAACGAACTCTCTCGATCGCTTCTGAAACCGATTTGCACCGTTATCATTGCGAACAGCGCGACAAGCGTGACTCCCGAATAAAACCGATTCTCGCCGCCACGACCTATGCGCCTGCCATGCAAGACGAGCAGACTGATCAGCCCCAAACCGAAGCCGAATGTCATTACAGTCGGCACAAAGTCCGCAGCATTCCCCGCAAGTTCGTGGAAGAATGTTGAAGTCGCAGGAGACCCAAGAGCAGCAATCGATCCGTCGGCTTGGGATCCCGCGACCGGCCGAAGATCGTCGAGCGACGATCCCTCAAGCAATCCGATTCGCAAGCGAATGTCATCGCTCCCTGCGCCACCAACAAGAAGCAGCCGCAGAATTGCGCCGTCGCTGACGGCGCGAACATCCACCACTTCACTCGCAAACTGCAATTCAGGAAAAGCAAGCGCTTCCCTTTCCAATAACACTCCGCCTTCCACCTTTCCAGAAAACAATGTCGCGCCACCGCTCTCAGTTCTCGCCAAAACCAGCGCTCTGCCATCGGGCAGCGTCGCGAAGCTCATGATCGATTCCGGCTCGGGCAATCGCAAAAACACGCCCTGATCCGACCATGAAACAAGATCCAGGCTTGTCGCCGAATGCAAGACTTGACGCCCGCGCTCGGTCGCGGAATACAGCATCGTAAAACCGCCGCCAGCATCAAACACCGTCATCCAATCAGGACCGTTTACCGACACCTGTTCAGGCGCGTCGAAAACCGCGTTCTGGCGCACATCCCAATTCGTCCCGTCGATCGAATCCGCAACGCAAACTCGCCGTCGATCGTCGTTGCCGACGCCGATGAAAACCGCACGAAACCCGCCATCGAGAGCAAACACCGACGGCCGAAACTGTCCGTGATAATCGTGCCCCCGAAAGAACGACGAATCCAGCATCTTCCGTCGTACTCCAGTTGCATCGAGATCCATCTGCACCAAGTACGTCCCGCGCGACTGCACTGAGAACGGCTTGCCCGCAGCTCGAACCGCACTCGTATAGTACAAGCGGTTCCCCACCAAGTCCGCGCCAAACGCGCCGTGTCGATCAATGCCTCCGCCAATCTCGCTCGGCAGAAAGAAAGCCAGCACCCAAATCGCGCCGAAGCCAAACGTGAATCCCCAGATCAGCGCGCGCCGAAATCGCTTCAACGCCCAAGAATCCCCGTAACAGGATTAAGCGCTGACTGAGAAAAGACTGCAGCCAGAGAACCGCAGATTAACAGCGCCAAAATTACCAGCTTCGCTACGTCTTGGCCAGCGACCGTACCGACTTGCACAGGATCGCGACTTAAGTAGGCGCTCGCAGCATACAGCTCTTCACCAATCAAAGTGTAATCGCAAGCGCAGATGAAAAATGGAATCTGAAAGTAATCCGCAGTCGCAGCAATCTGAACGACGCCAAGACGCCGGCCATTCTCCGTAATCAACAGCGATTCGAAACCGTAGCTCCCAAAGTAAAACGCGCTCGCGACGCCTTCACGACTCACCATCCCGATAGTTCCTGCTGCGTACGCGTTCTGATCCTCTGATAAGAACCGCACCTCATTCGGATCGAACGCCTCTTCGCGATCAACTTCGCGAAATGCCTCGCGCAAGATGTCACCAGCTATCGAGACGACCGTCGCAATTCGCAGTGGCACCAGCACGCGAACGCCCATCTGAACGCACCGCTTGGCAACCCAAGAGAGCACCGCCAATCCCGCCAGAGTCTGCATATTGTCCAGTCCGCCCGAGCCCGGGCTAAACAAAACGGGCTTCCCCATCTCAGTCGCTCGACCTACGGCTTCCTCGATCGCGTCAACTCCGGCGATCCGCCGAATGAAATACTCTCGACCCCGCCGCGCAGCCGCCATCCGATAAAGAATGGCCGCACACATGACCAGTGCGACGATCCGAATCGCCCAAGAGGGGTCCATGCCTGCCTGATTCGACGATCAACAGCGTCGATCCTGCCAAACTTATCTCGTGCCGATCTACGAGTACCGTTGCGAGTCCTGCGGAAAAACCTTCGCAGCCCTAATCGGCATGACCGCTGAACCCGACGACGAGCGATGCCCCCATTGCAAATCGCGAAAAACCGCACGCCTCGTCTCCCGCCCAGCAAAATTCAGAACCGAAGACGACCGACTCGACGAACTCGCCGATAAACTTGACGGGATGCCAGAACCCAACTCGTATAAGCAAATGCGAGAAACAGTGCGCGAACTCGGCGGCGCGCTCGACGACAGCGCAGCCGACGAAATGGAAGAGATGTTCGAGATGGACGCGGAAGAATAGCAAGCCCTTGCCAGCCGTCACTCTCAAACAAGCATCAGCGCATCTTCGATGCCATCTCGCTGATAGTAACAAACTTGTACCCCTGCGCGGTCAGCTCCTTATAGATTCGCTCCAAAGCGGCGACTGAATCAGGAACACCCGAATGCATCATGACAATTCCCCCTGGCGTCGCTTTGTCGATAACCAACTTCGCTATCTTATCGGCCCCCGGGTTGAGATAATCCGCGGTATTGATCGTCCAAAGAACGCAAACGTAGTTGTGCTTTCTCGCGCGATCCAAAACCTCTGTGTTGTAGTTCCCGCCCGGTGGCCTCCAATAAACAACGCGCGCGCCGGTGATTGCCTGCATCTCCTTGTCCGCGTCGACAAGCTCTCGCTCAGCTTCGTCCAGCGAAATCTTCGTGAGATTCGGATGAGTGTAAGAGTGATTCGCTATCTCGTGACCGCTCTCCTGAATCTCTTTCGCAAGTTCTGGAAATGCTTTCACCTGTTTGCCGACCAAAAAGAACGTCCCTTTGATTCCCAAACGATCGAGCTCTGCGACGAGCGGCTCCGTCGCGCCTGGCTTGGGCCCGTCATCAAACGTGAGCGCGATCTCTTTGTGTTCTGGCGATCCGGCCAACAACTTGCCGTTATCAAGCGCGGTCATCGCCTCCTGCTTCGTCGGCGGCTTTTCTCCGCACGCGCAAACGAACACGGCTAATACGATGGGAAACAGTCGAAACATCAGCGACGATTATATCCTGCACGAGATCATCGATTCGCACCTCTCTCCCCACCCTCAAACCCGGCGAGCCGGAAAGCAGCTTCCGCTCCGCCACCGACAGCATAGAACTCCTCTCTCGCGCCCAAATGAGTTCTAGGAGAGAACGTGCTCACCTATTTCTCAAACCTGAATTGTCAAACCTGTTAAGTCTGCCAATCGAAAAGCGCGCAATCAAGCAGCTGCACGGAGTCCTACATCATGCACACCAATGCATCACTAAAAACAAAAGACGCAAGGTTTCATCCAAAAAGTCCACTGATCGACTGTCGGTAGAAACGTGGACATCGGATGGCGGACTTGTTAGAAGGCATCGCATTGCGCAAGAATTGATTCGTAACGAGTACGCACACTTGCTCGATGAACGCAATGAGCGCGAATGAGCAGTTGATGGGGCGTGCCTCGCCACGAAAACTGGCGACATCGGAGAAAACAAATGTCATATTCAGAAGATCGAGCCGACTCGCGTTCAATGATGACAGTGCTGGTCGTCATCTTAGTCATCGCGGTTGCAGCGGTCGCCATCTACTTCTTAGCGATTGCGCCCGGACAGCGGTCCACAGACACGGTCATCGTGACGCCAGCGGGTCCAGCCCCAGCCGGTGAGCCCGGACCTCCAGGAGCGCAAGGTGCTCCCGGAATGCCAGGATATCAGGGACCTCAAGGCAGCCCAGGTGCGCCAGGAGTGCCAGGTACCACGCCGCCACCCACCAACACACCGCCTCCCAACAACACACCCCCCCCTGGTGGCGGAAACTAAAGGCGCCCATGATCTGATCGGTTACAATCGAAGGTGAAGTGCCCATGAAACAGCTGATTTCATGGGCACTTTATCGTGACTCCTTACAATATGCGTGGCCGCTGCATCCGCATATGTTGAGCCGCGCGGACAGGTTCTTATACTTTCACTGCTTGACGTGGATGGTGCATGCCCAGCCAGTCTTCATATCGCTATCCAACTCCATACTCCTCAATGTGAGACACCTCCAAGAACTCCTTAGGACACATCATGAATTCCCGAACCGGTGGCTATTGTGGCTTCGAGATGCACATGAGCTTTACGGTTTGCTGATCAGAAGGTAGCAAGGTTGCCGAATACTAACCAAGTCACGCAGCGCATCGGCTAAGTGGTACATGCTGCATGCATCGATCAAACCCTGTGATACGGAGCAAAAGGCTACTGGCTTTAAGCACGCCAAAACTGGCGATCACAAGTTCTCATTCGGACGTGATGAGCGACCGCAGCTGTGGCGTCGAATACGCAAAAGCAGCAATCCACCGATCAGCGACACGATAGCTGCAGGTTCGGACACGGTATCCAAGTGCCAAGCTTCGGACCTGCCTTGCGCATTAACTCCGTGGCCAACAATGAACCTGCCATCGGGCGATATTCCTGTTGCAAAAGTCAAGCGCCAACCCGCAGGAATGTACTGAGCGTAGAGCGTGTTTAAGTCCGCAATCCCAACTCCATCTCTCCAAAGCGCGGCGCGTACTCCAAGCGTCGGATCCAAAGCCGATCCGACTATCATCGCACCGTCAAGACTCACACCGTATGCAGACCCAGTAGCTCCCCCAAAAGTCCCCAGATCAACAACATTCCCTGCAATCCACTTCGTTGGCCGTCTATTGCCCGACAGCGTTTCAGAATCGCCCACAGGCACTCTGCCATCGCCCGAAATCGCCAGAGCGCTATTGGAGCGGCCGCCCAAAGAGCCTAAGATCTCGATTTTGCCCTCTCGCCACCAAACTGCATGACGGGTCGAAGGGAAATCCGAATCTTCCGAAGAACCGACGACAACAAGTCCATCGTGAGAGATTCCATTAGCAAATGTATCGCTCCCAGGAATCAACGACAGCGACGGAAGCAACTCGACTTGACCACTGCGCCAAACGAAGGCCCGGGTGGAACTATCAGGAGCAGTTGTCCACCCGACAAGGTTCGCCCCCTCGGGCGTCATTCCGAGAATGCCGCTATAAGCGTTTTCGAATACTTGAATCTCGACGAAAGTATCGTTTTCCCAACGAAACGCATACCGCTCGTAATGAGAATTCGGACCGACCATCGCGCCCGCAATAACCGAGCCGTCACTGGACGTGGCTGCACCAGACCCCTGCACGTAACCAGGCGTCGCCATCGGGATGAGCTGACCGTCAACCCACCGAATCGCAATGACAGAGGAAGTGTGGAAATCCCCCCCTGCGCCCACGGCAACTCTCCCATCCCAGGAAACGGCGTATGCACGAGTGGCGTGCTGCATTGGAGAAAGCAGCCCAAGTGGAGTGAATATCTGACTGAACGCAGTCCCGCAACAAAACAGGGCGACCGCAATAGCTACAATAACTCGGTGCCAAGCGACCTCAAGAATCAACTTTCGCAACCTCCGGCACTTGCGGACGTCCGCTTCCCTGCCCAAACTTTCATGTTCGAGCGCATATCAGAGAGCATACCCGTGGTGAGCGCCCCACTCCGTCGAGCAAACAGCGGGCGGGTGCCATGGGCATGGTCGAAATGCCAGGTAAATTCAGAAGTCCGATGTTCGGAAGTAGCGTCCAGAAGATTGTTGCGAGACCGCCGGTCTCAGCCGCGGCAGGGATGAATCCTCATCGTGCCGAATGGTGGGGTTTGAATGACAACGAATTCACCCACGCCCGCCGTCGCCCATAGGCAAGACATGCAGCGATTCATAAAAGAGCTTCTCGAATCTGCGACGGAGCAGAGATCTTGAGCAGGGATTGGCAAACCCACGTCGTGTTTTCAGTGGATATCAGCGAGAGCCTGTTGATCCGTTTGTGGGGCGGAGCGTTGCGGGAGGCTGGTGCATTAGATCCGTCGGAGCCCATACTTCCGCTCCGTGATGAGGAAGTTCATTGGGCGAGGTGCATAGCAACGATGGGAAGAGCTCGGCTATACGACTTGGCTCGAGCCCTCGGCGCACAACGCGGCTTCGAAGTACGACAGTTGATTACTCCTCCTCTGTTGTATCGAGTTTACGAATACTGTTTTTGGAAGGCGGAAGAGTGGATTGAAGATGTCATCGGTGATGTTCGCCATGAGAAGTCCGAGAGCGGTGAACTGACCCTGATCTACCCGACGCTAGACCACTGGATGAATCTGTCATGGCTATGTTGCTATTCTCCTTTTGATTTTGAGCTCCACTTCTTTGGCGATCAAGGTCGATTCATGTCATGGACGGGTATCGGTGACGACAACTGCAATTTGCAGATTGAACTCTACGGCGCCGACGCAAACCCTCATGATGCGCTCAGTCATTGGGCGGGGAAAACTGGAATCAATTTGTACCGGCTCGATGTTTCTGAGGACTATAAGCTGAAGCCTTGGGACATTACGACCGATTCGCCACACGCAGGCTTATCCCCAGTCGTGGGAACAGGTGGCGATCAGGTCAATCATTGGCCAGCGGATGGACGGAATGACCAGTCATAAGAAACAAGATAGAAAGAAGATGACAGTGGGACCAAATCTGTATGCCACGGCTGATGGGCGGTTTGCAGAGTTCTCGTTCGCCACACTAACCATTGAGCTCTCCCCAGCTTTCACAACACCCGTGAATCGTCAATCCGTCCACGCCCGCGAAGCACTACGGAGTGTCTGATTTTGTTTTCTTCGGTTGGTAACATCCTAATCTCGGTCGCATTTGCCACCTTCGTCGGAGCCTGTGCAGGAGTCCTCTGCCACATGTTGACTCGATCTCGGTGGCGTCGGCTACACCGTAACCGTGGCATCTCGAACCAAACAGAGTTACTGCTATTAGAATGGAGACAGGTAGCAGTATCATACGACATTCCGTTCGCCTTGGTTTTTTTGTTTGTTGGCAGAAGTGTTTTCGTGGCCGGGGTAGTTTTTGGAACGTGCATAGCGATACGGGCTCTGTTTGTGTTGATGGACATCAGGGCAATAAAGCACGGAGAAACAATTGCCCTTCCAAGCCTCATCTTGTTGTTTGCGAGGGAGGCTGTCAGGGTGGTAAGCGTATTCATAATTGCGACGGGCCTCTACATTGCTGCGGGTGGCCGACCTGAAGTATGACGGACGGGTGGCAGGCGTAGCTACTGAAAAGGAGCGGGCTGAATGAGAGTGGTCATTCGAGCAAAGCTGAGTACCATGGGCGATGGGCGAAATGCCAGGTAAATTCAGAAGTCCGATGTTTGGAGGTAGCGTCCAGAAGATTGTTGCGAGACCGCCGGTCTCAGCCGCGGCAGGGATGAATCCTCATCGTGCCGAATGGTGGGGTTTGAATGACAACGAATTCACCCACCGCGTCCACAACCGTCACCTCAACCCGACCAGGCCCGCCGCTTAAACTCGATGAGTAATGATGATGAGCGAACTATCTAGTAACAGCGTGCTATCTATAGTGTTGATCGCTGTCGGGCTATCTTCGGCTGCGATCAGTGTGTACCCGTGGCACAATGGTATGCGTCCGGTGTTTTTTGCGGGCCTCGGGATGGTCGCGTTCGGAGCGTCGGAGTTTTGTGAACAGTTCCTGTCTCCAGCCTCAGGGTTAGTGGCGTTGTTCATCGGTGTCTATCTGATCGGAATTGCGTCCGCATTAGTGATAGCTGAAAGATCTCCAGTTAATCGTCGTGGAAAAGCGGCGAGCGCAGATCACTCGACACCGCCTGCGGTCGATAAAAACCAAACCAGTGAATGAAATATTTGTGAAGTCCACATCCTGTCGCGCAGACTTCGAAGCTATGGGTGGCGAGCAGCGATGCCTGGAACGTGAATGGGCAAGGCGGGGCGGCGAAAGAGAGCTAAGCAAGAATCCGGATAAGATACTGATGGGCTATCTTCGCCTGGCACCCTCAGACTCATCAGTTCACGCTCTAATGGAGGAATTGTAAGATGGGCGGTTCAACTATCCTACTTAGTGGGTTATTGATGGCGTCGCTCGGACTTGCAATGGTCGCCGTGTCGATTTTTTGGAAGAGCCCCTATCGATTGCAGCTGCTCGTCCTTGGATTGGGAGGCCTGCTGTTCGGCTTAGGCAAAACTATTGCAGCTTTCGGCATAACTGAGCTCGGCTGGTACACTCTACTTGCGGGTTTTGGGCTCTGCGTGATATCGGTTCTGTGGGGGCTGCTGGACGTGTTCCTCCGACGCAAACGACTGGTGACCAGCGCAAACGATGATGGAAGTGAAGAAGTGTGACACCGGCCGCTATGGAGAATGAGGGATGTTTTTCGGCATTATCGTATTGTTGTTCGCTGCATACGCAGTATGGATTCTTCGGCCATGCCTACAGAGCGGCGGAACTAGGCGATGTCACTGGGCGTTCACCACGCTGGTGCTCATAGCTGGGTTTTCGCCCATGGCCCTGCTCCTGAGTTCCGAAGCGCACCAGATCATCGCCTTGGGAGCGCTTACAGCTAGCTTCTTTTTCTTGCCGCTGATCCTGTGGCTGCTAAAGCCTCCGCTACCGAATCATGTCAGGGCGAAGTGCGGTAGAACGAACATTGCAATAGGCGGATCAATTGGACTGCTAACGTTTATCGGTTTCGCCGCTTACGCAGTCATAAATCACCATACGGTTCCCGAACCAGTAAGGGTGGGTTTGGCGGCTAGTTTGACCATGTCCTTCATCGGTTACGTTCTGCTTTGCTTGTACCTCTTGCATGCCGGAAGCTCGATCCACTCGACAAACTACCGGAGCACATTTGAAAGAGGAAAGTGTCGTGACCCCAGTGATAACTCAAATGAATGAATCGGCCGATGGGTGCCCAGAGTGTAAGATGACGAGAACTGATATGCGTGAGATAGGTTGGCGCAGTCAGATGCGTCGGATAGATGTGATTCGGCGTGATCTTCGTGCGGCGGGTGGGCGGAGTGAAGGATGACGAGAATGAGAATGCGTGAAATCGGGTGGCACGACCAGATGCGTCGAACTGATTTGATTCGGCGTAGCCCCCGCGCGCATCTGCCCGTCAACGGCGTTGCGCGTACGCAGTACGGATTAGGCGCAAGAGGAATCGATTGGATTCGCAACAAGGTTGGCAGCGACCCAGAGACGATCGTGTTCCCGATCTACGATGGGCGTGGGAACATGATCTACACGCTAACGCGCGAGGCCAACGACGGCCACGATCTCGGCAACAAACGCATCTACGGCGCATGGGGAGACCTAAGACACGACAGCAATCCCGGCGACGGACCCAACACGCAGTACGTCGGAAATCTCGGACACAAGAAAGACAACGAATCCGGGCTCACCTACATGCGCGCGCGCTACTACGAGCCGTGGACGGGGCGATTCATCAGCGAGGACCCGGCAGGTGATGGATGGAATTGGTTTACATATTGCGGAAATGATCCCATCAATAAAATGGACGACTCGGGCAAGAAAGCCAGTCCAATCGGCGCGACTTGGGGATTTGCGATTGCCGCGTTCTTCATGTTCTACTTCAGTTGGGATCACGAAGGGTCTACTTTCTTACATGCAGTGAAGTTCGTTGAGGCGATTGTGGCTGGCGGGGCGGCATATCACATTAATCATCCAAAGACATATGCTTGGGTCCGTAGCGCTGCCAACTCGTTCCTCAAGGCGATCGGCATGGCCGCTGGCGCTGGAGACATCAACAGATCCATGGGGCCCAAAACTCGCAATATGCTAACGGGCGGACTCATCATTTCTTTTTACATCGGGTACTCGATGTCTCTGTGGTATCTGATGCACGAACTTGACGCTTGGGTGGAGGGGCACATCCGATGAAGATTAGAAGTCTAGATCTCCGCGGGGTCATGATGTGCTTGGCCACCGCCTGCGTGGGAGTACTGTCTGGCCTCTTATGCCTCCAGTTGGGCTTGCGAGGGGTCTGGTTGGCCGTCCCAGTTCCGATGGTGATCGTCCCGGTGATCGGACG
Organism: Fimbriimonadales bacterium; assembly: GCA_041744215.1. Lineage (GTDB taxonomy): Bacteria > Armatimonadota > Fimbriimonadia > Fimbriimonadales > ATM1 > JAHCHL01. The sequence goes on from JBGTLG010000003.1 coordinate 13,289, forward strand.
CATTATCTATCGCGGCGGGTGGGCAAGAGAGCACGATGCCTTTTACATCATCGTGGGCGTGGCGTGGCTGGTCGCTCTCGTCTTGGTAAACATCGGTCCCAACATCGTTGCGGGCTTCGGGTGGTAAAGGCCGTCTACTGGCGGACGGGTGGCCGGAGTGAAAAATGACGATAATGAAAATGCGTGAAACCGGGTGGCACGACCAGATGCGTCGATGTGAGTTGATTCGGCGTAGCCCCCGGGCGCATCTGCCCGTCAACGTCGTTGCGCACACGAAGTACGGCTTGGACGCGAGAGGAATCGACTGGATTCGCGACAAAGTCGGAAGCGATCCCGAGACGATCGTGTTCCCGACTTATGACGGGCATGGGAACATGGTGTATACGCTCAAACGCGACGGCACCGACGATTATCTGCGCGGCAACTAGCGGCGGGCGGGCGGTGCGATAGATAAGAGAGAACAGGATCAAAAGATGACAAAAGGAAGAACGCTAGATGATATGAATCGCGGGCGATTTGCAAGCTGCTTGTTACCCAAAAAGGCGCGGAGCTTTGTATCGATCTCCCCCGTCAACTGCGAAGCCGAAACGCGAGCCTGGTAACTGAAATGACTTTGAGAGTGCATCGCAATGAATGCAGATTTGCTCCAAAAGCAGAAATGCGAACCGAATGAATCACGACACAACAGACAAATGAGGAAACGGATGAAACAACTGACACTTGCAATCGCAGCCTTCGCGCTGACTTGCGCCGCAACGGCGCAGGGCTTTTTCACCATAGAGATTCCAACCGACGCCACAAACGGCATCAACGAACGCAAAGCGGCCCCAAC
>JBGTLG010000004.1:0-111636 GCA_041744215.1 Fimbriimonadales bacterium
ATAGCGGCCTTGAAGCGAATCACCTCCCTTACGAAAGTAATCCGATCGTGCAGACCCGGTGACAATAAATTTGTGATCCTCCTTATGTTTGTCATAAAGACCTTTAATAAGATTTCGCCAGTTTCTGTATTTATGAATCTCATCCAAAACCGTAAGATTGCCATCCCACGCAAATTGATCTCTTAAAATCAGACTCTTGTCGCTAACCCGATCCCAATTGAGATACGAGGCGTTTTTAACGCTAGGAGGTTTGAGAAACTGTAAAGCCAAAGTCGTTTTGCCTACCTGCCTTGGCCCCCCGATAAAAACCATTTTCTTATCAAGGGCTTTTTCCACGGCCTGAGTTAAATAGCGATCTTTCATATACATATTAAAATACTCCGGACTAGTTTAAAGTCAATATTACAATGTTCCGTATTTGTTTAAGCTTGTTCTTTAGGAATTCTGAGCCGTGTAGGGATCGAACCTACGACAAGCTGATTAAGAGTCAGCTGCTCTACCAACTGAGCTAACGCCCCATGCGGAGCGAATCATACCCCGAAAAACCGCTCAGCATTACCCGTCGACAGCGCACCGCACTCCTCGGCCGAAACCCCCAAAACACCCGCCAAACTCGCATTGATCAAACCAATCATCGCAGGCTCGTTTGGCTTGCCGCGATATGGCTCCGGCGACAAGTAAGGCGCATCTGTCTCAAGCATCAATCGCTCACGCGGCACAGAACCCAAAACCGAACGCAACCCATCGTTCTTCTTGTAAGTCACTGGCCCATCGACACCAAACCACATCCCAAGCTCAACCGCGCGAACTGCATCCACATCGTCGCCGCCAAAACAGTGCAGCACCATCTTATCAGGCGCAACAGACAACCCCGCAACCCAATCCAATAAATCCGAATACGCCTCGCGACAATGAAAAACCACAGGCATCCCAGATGAAACCGCCAGCTCCAAATGATCCGCAGTGCACGCGCGCTGCTGCTCAACGGTCGCATGATCCCAATGATAATCTAAACCGATCTCGCCAATACCAACAACCTTCGGATGATCGAGCATCGCTTCGATCGCGCCCAAATCCGAACGCGTATACTTCGCCGCATAGTTCGGATGCCAGCCGACAACCGCAAAAACACCATCAAACACATCCGACAACTCAACCGCGACACGCGAAGTCTCCGTATCACACCCAACAACAATAACGCGATCAACGCCATTAGCGCGAGCGCGATCCAATGTAATGGCAACAGAAGGAAACGCATCGCCAAAATTCAAATGACAATGCGTGTCGACTAAACGCAAACAAGGCCCCCGAAAACAAACCTATCCATGACCGCAACCATCGCCGCTAATCTGCGAAAGCAAGTGAGAAAGCAAACCGCCGATCGCCTCAACCCCCTCCCTCGCACCAGAAGGCGAACCCGGCAAACAAACGATCAATACAGAACCGCGAACACCAACAACGCAGCGAGACAAAGCGGCAAAAGAAGTCCGCTCCAATCCATAACCCAATATCGAATGCTCAATGCCATTTGCGCGCTTATCCAAAAGCGGCAAAACAGCCTCGGGAGTTACGTCCCGAGGACTGAAGCCGGTGCCGCCGGTCAAAAAGACCGCAGAACAAGAATCGCACAAACCTAAAACCGCATCGCGAATCAGGTGCAGCTCATCAGCAACGATTCGAGTCTCAAAATGGATCGCGCCAAGCGCAGACAACGCCGACACAATCGCAGGGCCGCTCGCGTCATCGTCGACGCTCCGCGTGTCCGAAACGGTTATCACGCCGAAGCAAGCCCCGCTTATTCGTTCCGTGTCCAATCCTGCTTCCCTCCTGTCTTTTCCAACAGTCTTATCTCGCGAATCTCAATCCCATGACCTGCCGCCTTCAACATGTCATAAACCGTCAAAGCCGCAACAGAAACCGCAGTCAATGCCTCCATCTCAACCCCAGTCTGCGCCTCAGCCGAAGCGTCCGCAACGATCCGAACCCCGCCCCCCTCCAAAAAAAGCCGAACGCCAATGTGCGAAAGAGGAAGCTGATGACAAAGAGGAATCAACTCAAAAGTGCGCTTCGCAGCCTGAATCCCAGCAATCTGAGCAACAGAAAAAACATCCCCCTTCGGATGACCGTCGATCGCCGCAATATGCTCGCGCAATAGCGAAACGAAACCCTCCGCAACCGCCCGCCGACGAGACACGCCCTTCTCCCCAACGTCAACCATCCGCGCCTTCCCCTCAGAATCCAAGTGGCTCAACTCTGCCATAAATCCAGCGTACCTAACCCCCGCCTTTTCGTTCCCATCCGCAACGTCTGCATGTCACAAATCCCTGTTCGCCGCCCTAAAAATCTCTCAGCGCAACTACACTACTCTTGCACGCACAAAACGAGGGGGAGGCACCTCTCGCGTTCAACTGACGTGCCCGCTCGGTTGGAACCACACTCCGCGTCCCAGCGGATTCGCCCCGGCACCCTCGCACCTTGGGCCATACTCCGGATTGGCCGGATGACTCCCCAGGAATTCATAAACAAGTGGCGCGACGCCAACCTTCGGGAGAGGCAGTTTGCACAAGAGCACTTTCTCGATATCTGCCGCCTTGTTGGTCACCCGACCCCTGCACAGGTGGACAAGGACGGTTCAGAGTTCTGCTTCGAGCGTGGTGCTAAGAAGCGCGCTGGCGAGGATGGCTGGGCCAGACGTCTGGAAGCGTGGAGCCTTCGCGTGGGAGTACAAGGGCAAGCGCGCCTATCTGCAGCAGGCTCTCCATCAGGTCGAACAGTACCAGGCAGACCTCGAAAGTCCACCGCTGCTGGTAGCCGCCGACGCCCGCAAAATCCAGGTTCACACCCGTTTCACCAATACAGCAAGTGAAGTGATCGACATCGACTTGCTCAGCGTCGACCAGCCGGTCGTCCTGCAGTTACTCAGAAACGTCTTTCACAATCCCGAAGCCTTTCGCCCGAAAGCCACTCGCGACGAAGTCACGAAAGAAGCAGCGGCTACCGTGGGCGACTTGGCAAAGGTTCTGAAGAACCGAGGTGAGGATTCTCAGAAAGTCGCCCACTTCTTGGTGCAGTGCGTATTCTGCTTCTTTGCAGAAGACATCGGACTCCTGCCCGACAAGCTCTTTCAACAGATACACGACAATGCTGGTCACAGCATCGAGCGATACGTCAAGGCAGTCACCAGCTTGTTTGAGCAGATGCGCGCCGGTGGCGATTTGTTCGCGCTCGAGATTCGATACTTCAATGGGCGGCTATTCGAGTCCATTGACCCGCCGAACTTGGCGAACGCCGACCTGCTGATCCTCCAGCGCCTGGCCCGCATGGACTGGTCACAAATCCAGCCCGAAGTCATCGGAACGCTTTTCGAGCGGGGCCTCGATGACTCGAGCAAGGCTAAGCTCGGCGCACACTACACTAGCGCAGACGACATCATGGCGATCATCGAGCCAGTCGTATTGTGGCCGCTGCGCGACGAGTTCCAGGCTGCTCAAGATCGTGTCCAAAAGCACCCAAAGAAAGCCGCAGCCGAGATTCAATTGTTGATTGATCGAATAGAGAGGCTGCGCGTGCTTGACCCTGCCTGCGGTTCCGGAAACTTCCTTTATATGGCGCTGAAAGCTGTTAAGGACTTGGAACTCGAGATAGCCAACTGGGCGGAGCAATTCGGTCCCCGACCATCCCTCGTGTTCTCGCCGGAGCAACTCTACGGAATCGAGATCAATTCTTATGCGCACGAGTTGGCAGGCATGGTGATTTGGCTTGGCTATCTGCAGTGGATGCACGCAAACGGTCAAGTTTTCGATGAGGAACCCGTCCTGAAGCCACTCGACAACATCCGGCAAATGGATGCTTTGCTGACCGACGACGATCAGATCCCGGACTGGCCCGAGGCCGATTTCATCATTGGGAATCCTCCCTTTATCGGGTCAAAAAAAATGCGCAAAGAACTGGGCGACCAATACGTAGATCGCCTTTTCAAAGTCTATGACGGCACTGTGCGCCGCGAGTCCGATTTCGTTTGTTATTGGCACGAGCGCGCGCGCCAATTGGTCGTGCACAACCGGGCGCAGCGCGTCGGACTGCTTGCTACGAATTCCATCCGAGGCGGTGCGAATCAGGAGACTATTCGAAAGATCAAGGAAACTTGCAACTTGTATGCAGCGTGGTCAGACCGCCCATGGATTCTTGATGGCGCGGCCGTGCGATGCTCAATGGTCATGTTTGATCGTGGAAATGAGAAGCGACGGCAACTCGACGGGCGTAGGGTGACGACAATCAATGCGGATCTCACCGACGAGCCCGCCGACCTCACACAGGCGGTTATCCTAAGAGAGAATACTGGACTAGCATTCATGGGCGACACAAAGGGTGGATCTTTCGACATTTCCGTACAGGTTGCGGAACATTTGCTTGAGCAATCAAACCCTCACGGACGACCCAACTCTGATGTGGTTCGCCCATGGATCAACGGGAAGGACATCGTCCAGCGGCCCCGCAACATGTGGATCATCGACTTTGGTGTTGACATGGCTCCATCGGACGCCGCAAGGTATGAGGCCCCATTCGAGTATGTAAAAGAACATATCTATCCGATTAGAACGGAGAATCGAAGGGAAGCGTATGCGAAGAGATGGTGGCTCCATGTCGAACCTCGACCGGCGATGCGAGCAGCGCTATCGCCGCTCTCGCGATTCATTGTCACGCCTCGTGTGTCCGAGCATCGACTTTTCGTGTGGGTTTTGCACCCGACGTTGCCTGATAGCGCCACGATCGCCTTCGCTCGCGAAGACGACTTTTTCTTCGGGATCCTCCATTCTCGGGTTCATGAGTTGTGGTCTAGGCGCCTCCGCACCTCCCTGGAGGATCGCTTTCGATACACGCCCACGACCTGCTTCGAGACATTCCCGTTCCCGACGATAGAACCTGGCGATCCACGCGCCCGAGAAGTGGCAGACGCAGCGGCTGAACTCGTCAACCTCCGGGACACCGCACTGACCGGCGACAAGAAACTGACGCTGACCAAGCTGTACAACAAACGACCAACCTGGCTCGCGAACGCGCATAGCAAAGTGGATGCGGCGGTTATCGCCGCCTATGATTGGCCATCAAGCGTATCTGACAGCGAGATCTTGGAACGGCTCTTGGACGAGAACAAGCGGCGCTCTCTAGCCGAGAGGGGGCTTGGGGGTAGGTAGGACCGCCAACATCTACAGCTTCCGATGCTCGCTGGTCGTACTTTGCCGCCAGCGGATTGCCGTGGTTGCTTTTCCAGAGGGAGCCCCTTCGCCCGCGCAAGCCCGAATGCCCCGCACCTCGCATGGCCGCCGACCGGAGCCAGATTGAAGCTAGGAGCAACGTTAAGGTCGAGTTCCGGTGCACCACACATCCGAGGCACTGACGTGGGACGGGCGGGATCGCCTCCGTCGCGTCGAACCCGATGACGGGTAATCTCCGTCCATTGACAGACGACTTATCAGAGAGCGATTCGAGAATGAACACGGAGGTCTTTCCGAACGCGCCCATAGTTGAGGCGATCCTTGACATCCGGACTAACCTGCCGGAGGACATTGACCTCGCCGCCCTCGCGAAGTTCCAGGAGTCCGTCCGAGAGCGCTATCCCAAACGTGCCGATCGCGTTGTGTGGCAAAGTGGCTTTCAAGTGGGGCAAGCTGGTGCGGTGGCAACCCACGCCTCTCAAAATACACACGGATACCAGTTTACTTCTGAGGACGGCAAGAAGGTAGCGCAAGCGCGATTGGATGGTTTCACGCATAACAAGCTGAAGCCTTACGATCGGTGGGGGCGATTTGTCGAGGAGGCGAAAGAGCTTTGGGGCATCTATCGAGAAGTTGCGCGCCCGATTAACATCACGCGCATCGCCATTCGCTACATCAACCGGATTGAGGTGCCCATTCCGATTGAGGACATCAAGGAGTTTTTGCTGACTGGACCCGAGATCGCACAAGGCGCCCCCCGAGCCATGGCCTCCTACTTCATGCGCCTTGTTCTTGTGAAGCAACATGTGGACCACGTCGCAATCGTCACCGAAGCCACCGACCAAGCACCGGACGACCTGAGATTCATGCCGATCATCTTTGATATTGACGTTTACCTTGAGAGAGTTTTCCAGCCCGAAGACGACACTATCTGGTCGGAGTTCGAGGCCATGAGGGAAATGAGGAACGAAGTGTTTTTCAGCAGCGTCACGGATAAGTGCAAGGAGTTGTTTCGATGAGTGTTTTTGCGCCCAACAGGCCGATAAGGCGAGCATTTTCGGGATTTGGCCTCAGTACCGAGTATAGCCAGATCGAAAAGTTGGAGCAAGACATCGAGCGCCACTACTGGGCTCCGGTGTCTCGAGTCTCCCCATCGAAGCGATTCGCGGAACTCAGCGCAACGTGGAGGAGCGATACTGCGTTCACTTCTTCTGCCCTTCAGATGGCCACTCACCCTGCGTACCAAGAAATAATCGGTATGGGACCCGATGCTCTTCCGCTGATCCTGCGAGAGCTTGCCGAGCGCCCGGCCCACTGGTTCTGGGCCCTTACGTCGATCAGCGGAGTGAACCCCATTGAGCCAGCGATTCGCGGCAAGTTTTCGGATATGACAAAGGCTTGGCTCGATTGGGGGCGCAAAAGGGGCTACATCGAGTGAATCCCCTTGAGGCGGCATTCCCCAAACTTGCGCAAGCTGGATACGCGATTACAAGCCCCGCCACCACTGATTACAACTGCATCGCCTGGGCCGCGCAAGATGTTTCGGCTTGGTGGTGGCCCGATCCTCATGGCCAATACTTCTGGCCGATCGGCGTACCGCGCGAAACAAGTTTGCAGGCATTTGAACTGGCGTACGAAGAGCTTGGATTTACCAGGTGCGCCGACGGCACTGTGGAACAAGGCCAAGAGAAAATCGCGATCTACGCAGATAGCCAAGGATTGCCAACCCATGCGGCACGACTGCTGCTATCCGGCAGGTGGACCAGCAAACTCGGTCCGTACGTGGACATTGAGCACGGCACCGTTCAAGGGGTCGAGGGACCCGACTATGGCACCGTCGCCTTTTTCATGCGCCGTCCGCTGCCTTAGTCCGGCGCGCCCCATCCCCCGCGCCCCCGACGCCGACCGAGTCGCGATCCAATCCCTCGTCCAGCAAATCCTCGACCTCAAAGCCGCCGCCCCCACCGCCGACGTGAGCAAGCTGGAAGCCGAGATAGACATCGCCATCGAATCCCACGGCGGCTTGCCCGGCGCATTCGACGAGGGCATTCCACCCGTGACATGCACTCGATTTGGGCTATTGAGTGCATCCGCTCCGACTAATGCGCCCAATGCGTGCATACCCTGGCCACTCGTCACTCTGCAAGGCGCTTCAATGCCCTGCCGTATTCCTTGATCGTGCGCTCGGCGGCTTCCGTGACGGTGAGGGGCTTGCGGAGGATGATGCGGCCCGTCTCATAGACGACTTCGACCGTGTCGGTGATATCGAGGTGGTCCTGCATAGTCTTATCGATCGTGAGGGCCTTGCTGTTGCCGGTTCGGATGAGCTTGCGAGTCATAGTCTTGTCCGTACTCCATTATGACCCGTTTGGAGGCTCCTCTGTTCCCGGGTTCTTGCTGGGTTTGCCTCGCGCCAGGTTTACTGTCGCCACGCTTCCGCCGCGCGGCGACGCTCCCAACCCCCGGGCCCCACTATCCCCCGTTCTAAGCTCCTGGCCCTAACCGAAATCACCGTCCTGGCCATAACTCCCCACCCGTAAGCGCAACGCCCCAGGTTGACAATCCCCATCCCCGAGGCCCAATGCCGGGCGGCGCTATAACTTAAGAGCTGCCGAGCGGCCGCAACGCGCGCCACCCGCCAGCCGCAAACCCGCCCCGAGTAAGGTCAAACCGACCCCGTTAACAATTAAACAGCGTGATGACTCCGATGAGTCCTGCGAGGCGGTAGCAAAACCCCAGCCACCCCGTCAACTGCCTCATCGAAACGTCGCCAGAACAAAGTGCGTCCGTAGGCCCGGTTGTGCGTCAAACTAACCGGAATGCTCAGCCTCATCTTGGCGCTTCAGATTGGGTCGCTCGCCCCGCCCGTCACGTTCGCAAGTCCAGACGGGCCAGTCCAGATCGACTCGTTACGAGGGTCCTGGATCCTCATCGGATCTGGATTGTCGCCGGAGGCGAGCACATCGCTGCACGAGTTGAAGATCGACGGAGCTCGAATCCATTTCGAACATCTCGGAGCAGGCGATGCGTCGCTGCGCGACGCACTCGGCTTGGCAGGAGGGAAGAGGGTTCTCCTATTCAATCCCAATCTTAGGCTTGTCAAGGCTTGGGACTCCGAGCCCGAGCCAGGCTTTGCACAAGCGCTCCGGAACTGGTTCGAGAGAAGGGGAATCGAACCTGGCGAAACCGCTGTCGACCCTCGGCCGTTCTTGGTCGAGTCCGGAGCGATCACCCAACTTAATGCTCCGAAAGGCCTGGTAATCCTGTTCCTGCAGAGCGACGGCGCGGTCGACCAGCTGTATCGGGACCGGTTGAAAGCTGCCGGCGCAGCCGCAAAAGCGGCTGGGCTGGGTGTTCTTGGGCTTTTCCCCGCATTCGATGAAGAGATCGAAGCAGTTGCTGCTTGGTCCGAGGAGTTGGATTTCCAGTGCGCGGTCGACCCTGGGTCGGTATTCGCCGACGCGTATCGCGCCACGCGCACTCCAGAGGTGTTTGTGCTAAACAGCAGCGGCAAGGTCGTTTACACCGGATCCGTCGATTCAAACACCTGGGAAGATGACGGGATGAAGACGTACCTGTTGAATGCAATCGCCGCTGTATCTGAAGGCAGGGCAGTTCGCCCGTCACGGACGTTTCCGTTTGGGACCACGATCCGGCGCACAGGGAACGAATAGCTGTTTTTGACTAACCTGAGGCTTTTGTTTCATAATTCCTAGCTTTCATAGGAAGTAGGAATGAAATTCACCACAAAGGCACTCCATTCGGGCTCTCCAGCTGATCCACAAACCGGAGCAGTCACGTTTCCGATTTATCAGACCTCAACGTATGGTCAGGAAACACCGGGCAAGCCAAACAATTTTCAGGATCGGGAGCTGAACTACGGCAGAGGAGAAAATCCAACACGAACCGCGCTCGAGCAATCTCTGGCTGCATTAGAAGACGCTAAGTTTGCTCTCGCATTCTCGACGGGATTGGCGGGTGTAGCCGCGATGATGAACACTCTGAAGGCCGGTGACCACATTGTCGCCTGCCAAGACCTCTATGGCGGATGCTATCGGATGTTCTCGAAGGTCTATTCAAAGTTAGGTATCGAGTACACGTTTGTCGATGCAACTGATCTTGGGGCAGTGGAGGCAGCTATTCGTGAGAGCACTGTTTTGCTGTGGCTGGAGACGCCTTCCAATCCGCTAATCAACGTCACAGACATTGAGAAATCTTCTCAGATTGCGAAACGGGTTGGTGCAAAAGTCTTGGTGGATAACACTTTCGCGACGCCGTACTTGCAGAACCCGCTTGATTTGGGCGCAGACATTGTTCTTCATTCGACAACAAAGTACATCAATGGACACGCTGACGTTCTGGGTGGCGCGCTCGTTACAAACGACGAAGATGTCTATCGGCAACTTAAGTTCATTCAGAATGCTTGCGGGTTCATTCCAGGTCCTCAAGACTGCTTTCTTATATCGCGCGGGCTGAGAACGCTTGGCTTGCGGATGGATCGGCACTGCGCGAATGCACGCGAGATCGCATCCTGGCTATCAGCTCAAGCGAAAGTCTCGAAGGTGTTTTATCCAGGACTGAGTGATCACTCCGGGCATGAACTTGCAAAAAAACAGATGCGTGACTACGGTGCGATGCTATCTTTCGAACTCAAAGGCGGTGTGGAAAAGGCGCAGACGTTCTTGGAGAGTCTCAATGTCTTTACTTTGGCCGAATCGCTCGGCGCTATCCAGTCTCTTGCGAATCATCCTGCGTCCATGACCCACGCAAGCATGGAGCCTCACGTGCGTGAGTCTGTGGGTATAGGTGACGGACTGATCCGGCTTTCTATTGGCATCGAGGAGTCAGAAGACCTGATCGCTGATCTCGAAGGGGCATTGGCGCAAGTCTGATGGCGAAGACCGTTAGAATTGGTTTGATGGGGCTTGGCACCGTCGGCTCCGGACTCGTGTCCCTGATTCAGAAGAACGCTGAAATGATTGAACGTCGGTCGGACGTCCGGCTCGAGATTGTTCGCGCGCTGGTGCAGGATCCCAACAAGATTCGGTCGCTGCCGAGTGAGCAAGTGACACTCAACCCCCGAGACTTGTTCGACGATCCAAGCATCGACATCATCGTTGAAGTGATCGGTGGTATCGAGCCAGCGCGCTCTTACCTCTTGGAAGCGCTGAGAGCAAAGAAGAACATCGTTACAGCGAACAAAGCTGTTCTTGCGGCGCACGGAGATGAAATCCTTTACCTCGCTGGCGAAAACGAGTGTCAGGTTGGCTTTGAGGCTTCGGTTTGTGGGGGAATTCCAATCATTCAGGCCCTAAGCAGCGGGCTGATTGCGAATCGTGTCGATGAGCTTGTAGGCATCTTGAACGGCACTAGCAACTACATACTGACTCGTATGTCCGAGGATGAAAGCGCCTTTGAAGTGATCATGAACGAAGCGAAGGAAAAGGGGCTGGCGGAAGCGGATCCGACCTTTGATGTAAAGGGTATCGACGCCGCCCATAAGCTTCTTATCCTGGCGGAGCTGACATTTCAAGTCAAGGCTCAGCTGAACGAAATCACCGTTGAAGGGATCGATAGGATCACTCCGGAAGATATCAAGACGGCGAACGACTTTGGATTCGTCATTAAGCCGATCGCGATTGCGGTGAGAGAAGGGAACAACATGGACATGAGGGTGCATCCCGCACTGCTGCCCCGATTGCATCCGCTTGCGTCGGTGCACCATGAGTTCAACGCTGTCCTTGTAAAGGGGGATGCGATTGGCGAGATGATCTTTTATGGGAAGGGTGCCGGATCGCTCCCGACCGCGAGCGCTGTTCTGTCAGACATTGTTGAGATCGCCCGAAGCGATTACGTCGTCCCAGTGTGGAACCCACAAAAGAGTATCAAGTTTGCTCCCGTTTCCTCAAAATCACGATACTACTTGCGTTTTCCAATCCTCGATAAACCTGGCATGATTGGGCGGATCGCAACTGCGCTTGGCGATCACGGAATCTCGATAACTCACGCAATGGCTCTGCTCGTCTGCAATGAGACGAATCGTGGAAACGTGATGATCGTTACCCACGCTGCACGCGAGCAAGACATACGTCAAGCGCTTGACGAAATCGAGCGTTCCGGCGCGCTCAACGAGCCGCCCCTTGCCATACGGATGCTGGAATAGTCACTCGTTCTCAATGGGGCGCATCGTCGGAAAGAGGATGACGTCTCGAATGCTCTCTGCGCCTGAAAAAATCATTGCCAAGCGATCCATTCCGATGCCGAGTCCACCCGTTGGGGGCATTCCGCACTCAAGGGCATAGATGAAGTCTTCGTCGAGCGGCATCGCCTCGTGATCACCTTCAGCGAGCATCTTTTGTTGGCGCTCCATGCGCTCACGCTGATCGAGCGGGTCATTCAATTCGCTGAACGCGTTGCACAGTTCTCTTCCAAGGACGTACCCTTCGAAGCGTCTTGTAAGGATTGGGTTTGCTGGATGCTTCTTCGCGAGCGGTGAGGTTTCAAGCGGGTAGTTCTCGACAAATGTTGGCTGTACGAGTGTTGGCTCAACAAACTTTTCGAGCAGCTTCTCAATGATTCCGCCGACCGCCGTCTCTTCTTCGGAATAGAGACCCAGGCGGTCCATTGCCTTCTTCGCGGAAGCCAAGTCCGTCAGTTCGTCGGGCGCAACGCCGGCGTGCTTCTGGATTTCCGTTAGCAAATCGACGCGTGCCCACGGCTTGGAGAAGTCGAGCGTAACTCCACTTACTTGAAACACGGCGGAGCCATACACCTCGTGAGCGACATATCGGCACAATTCTTCTACAAGTGACTCGATGTCCTCCATCTTCACCCAGGCTTGATACAACTCGAGCAGCGTAAACTCTGGGTTGTGTCGTGTGCTGACTCCCTCATTCCGAAACACTCGGCCGATCTCGTAAACCTTGTCGATGCCACCGACAACCAACCGCTTTAGGTGCAACTCAAGAGAGATGCGAAGCTTCAGCTCAAGATCGAGAGCGTTGTGGTAAGTGATAAATGGCCTTGCGGCGGCACCTCCGGCCTCTATCTCGAGGATTGGAGTTTCGACTTCGATAAAGCCTCGATCATCTAAGAATCTACGTGTCGCAGAAACAGCTCGCGATCGCGCGAGCAAGACTTCACGACTTTCTTGATTGGCCAACAGGTCGAGGTACCGCTTCCGGTATCGTTCCTCGACATCTGTGAGGCCATACCACTGATGGCCGTCCTTCTCTTTTCCAATCGGCAGTGCGTGTAGGCACTTCGCGAGCACTTTCAAGTCGCGCGCGTGGATGCTAATTTCTTCTGTGCGCGTCTTGAATACCTCGCCGGACACGCCGACGATATCGCCAAGATCTACAAGACCGAAGATCTCCCAGAGCAAGTCACCGACGTCATCGCGCTTCACATAAACCTGAATCCGCTGTGCCTCGCGGGTTATGTCGAAGAACGCTGCCTTACCCATCTGTCTCAGGGCACTCACTCTGCCTGCCAGAGAGGCGGTCTTTCCCTCGAGCGAATCGTAGTTTGCCCTTATCTCATCGGGCAGGTGCGATTGAGGGTGCTCCTCGAAGGCGTAAGGATCGTGACCAAGTTCGCGGAGTTGTTCGAGTTTGGATATTCTGAGGGATCGGACGTCGCCGTCGACCTTCATTTGCTGACCTTGCCGACTTTCTTAATTTCGTACACGATCCGGCCTAGCGGCGCGTCGACGCTTACCTTGTCGCCCTTGGCCTTGCCCATGATCGCGATTCCCAAGGGGGACTCATCGGACACGCAATTCAGTTCCGGGTCTGCCTCGGCGCTCGAGACCAGGGTGACCGTCATTGTCTGCTTGGCGTTCTTGGTGTTCGTCAAAGTGATGACGGAGCCAATCCCGATGGACTTGGTAGAGATTGTGGTGGGGTCGAGCACTTGCGCGCCCGCTAGGACCGCCTGGAGTTCAGCGATTCGGTCTTCCACGAGCGACTGCTCGAATTTGATCTCGTCAAGTTCGGTGTTGTCCTCGCCGTATTCACCGTGCTCCATGTTCTCACGGATGCGCTCGGCGATTTCCGGCCGTTCAACTTTTGAAAGCCGTTCGAGTTCCTCTTTCAGGCGCTGCATGCCAGAGGGAGTAAGCCAAATAGTATCGTCGGCGTCTGCCATAGGGTGCTCCTAATCGGGGAACCAGATGCCTTGGTCTCCCCTTCAGGGGCGCGATTATAGCCGAACCGGACGCCATTTCGTTGGCACGCGCCATCCCTCCGAGGCCGTTGGCGCGGGTTTGGGCGGGAAGACCTGCAGAAATGAGCGGACACGCCGACCATCCAACTGTGCCGAGCTAGGCTTTGGCGCCGGAAGCAAGGATAGCCTCCGATTCACGACCAGGGACGGCGACCCACATCAGGGCCGACGTTTGGAAATACTAAAGGGACTCTTTGGACCGCACGCAGATCGACTTCAGTCGTCGCTTGGCCGCGCCAGCCGCCGCCACCACGCACTGTTGGGCAATCTGGCAAATGTCAGTACGCCCGGTTTCAAGCGCCGCGACGTCGACTTCAACCTCTCATTAAAGGAGGCTGGCGTCGATGGCAGGACTCAGTTGCGCACGACACATCCAGACCACATTTCAAGTGCCCGTCCAAGCCGCGGCAGTCCCGGCAATGATCGTCTTGATACGGATGAACGATCGATTCGTCAGGACGGCAGCAGCGTCGACCTCGAGACGGAGATCGCGGCTCTCACAGAAACATCTTTGCGCTACAGCGCGCTTACGATGCTCACGCGTCGCTATTTCCAAGGTCTCAAAGACGTCATCAAGGAAGGTAGATAAGTATGAGCCTTACTTCCTCATTTCGAGTTAGCGCAGGCGGGCTCAGCGCTGAGCGCTACAGAATGGACGTGATTTCGTCCAACCTCGCGAATGCAAATACAACCCGTGTGAACGGTCAAGACCCTTATCGCAGAAAGATGGTTGTTCTCATGCCGGAAGCGGACGGGGGAGTTCGCATTCAGAACACCGTTGCGGACGTGACTCCATTTCGGGAAGTCAATGATCCCGGAAATCCGTTTGCTGATGCGCGCGGGATCGTGATCTACAGCAATGTTGATCCGATCACTGAAATGGTCGATATGATCAGTGCGAGCCGCGCATACGAAGCGAATCTCAATGCGTTTCAGTTGACGCGACAAATGATTCAAAGCGCGATCGATATAGGACGAGTCTAGTTCTGAATATGCGCATCAACAACATCACCTCGCTCCAGCCAGAATCCCTGGTCTCGAAGCCCGCGCAACAACGCGGTAGCGGCGATAACTTTGGGAATCTCCTGACGGACGCCTTGAAAGAGGTCAACGCATCGCAGCTAAGCGCTCGCGATATGCAGACTAACTTCATGGCGGGTCGGAACGTCGAACTGCACGACTTGCAGATCGCACTGGAGCGCGCCTCGGTAGCAATGCAATTGACCATGCAAGTGAGAAACAAACTGCTCGAGGCGTATCAAGAAATCCAGCGAATGCAGATCTAGTGTGAGAGTTCGCGATCCGGCCCAATTGGGATGATTCAATATGGGCGGAGCGCTTCTAAAAATCAGAACTTGGTGGGAAACTGCCGACAAAACAACGCGAACGGTAACGCTCGTCGGTACCGGGCTTTTGACGGCTTTGCTTGCAATCGTTTTCTACGCATCGAGTTCTCCCGACTTCAAGCAACTTTTCCCGCCAATGGACGTGGCGGAGCAAGGAAAAGTGATCCAGAAGCTTCAAGAGCTGAAGGTCCCTTACAAGCAAGAACAAGACGGCAGCATTCTTGTGCCGTCGCATCAGATAGCTGAAACGAGGGCGAAGCTTGCGATGTCGGGACTTCCATCTTCCACTGCGCTGGGGAATACGCGCCTTGGCAGCGTTTCGTTTACGACGCCGGCAGCGTTGCAAGATCAGGAGATTCGCGTCGCTTTAGAGGAAGAGCTGCAAAAGACCTTGGTGAGCATGGAACCCATCCTCGGCGCAAAGGTCCACATCGCACCCGGTGAAGACTCACCATTTGCCACGGCGAATCGAGAGACGAGCGCGAGCGTCGTGGTTCAAATGCGAGGCGGGTTGGTCGCAGAGCGCGATGTTGCGGATGCTGTAGTCAGGACGCTTGTAGGCGGAGTTCAGGGCCTTCGACCCGAGAACGTGTCGGTCAGCGACACGCGTGGGTTGGTTATCTGGGATGGCAGTTCAGATGGAGCAGGCGCAGGGAGCGCGCTCGCTTCGAAGAAGAGGGACGCCGAGTTGCAGGAGGCGGCGAGAATTCGCACTGAAGTCGAGACGATGATCGCGAAGTCGGTTGGGCCAGGCAAGGCGATTGTCAGCGCACAAGTAGAACTCAACTTTGATAGGGAGGACGTGTCGACTGTAACCGAGACTCCAAGCAAGAATCCAGTTTCCAGCGAGAAGATTACGGAGACTTACAACAATGCAGGGGGGGCGGCACCGGGAGGTATTGCGTCTTCCGCTGCTCCTGCTGCAGCAGGGGTGGGTGGTGCGCCAACCGGACCTGGATATCAATCGACTCAAGAGGTCGCGAATTTTCCAACCGAACGGATGAGCAGCGTTAAGAGCGTTGCGCCGGGTAAGCGGCTTGGTGCGAGAGTGAGCATCATGCTCGATGAGAGTGTTGCTGCTTCAAAGGGACAGATCGAGCAATTCGTCACAAACTACCTTGGTGCCGACACCGATCCCGAGAGATTTAAGGTCGCGGTACAGACAGTTCCTTTCGATACAACATTTGCGACAGAGGCTCAACAGCAGATTGCTGCACAGAAGTCGAGTCAGTTGATGCAGCAGATCATTTCGCTGATTCCTGTCGTCGCGCTGCTGATCGTCGGATTCCTGGTGATCCGATCTATCGGGAAAGCGGCCATCTCGAACCGCACGATGGTGTTGACGGCAGGATCGTTTGGCGCGGGCAGTACAGCTGCAATTGGAGGGCGAGTTGGGGGCGGTGCGCCTGCAGCAGAAGCGATCGCCTTGCCTCAGAACACCGATACGATGGAAAGCCTTGGCGGGGCGGCTCGTGCTCGAGCAGAAATGATCAAGCAGTCGTTGCAGCCTGAGGTGGAGGATATTCCCGAGAAGTTCGACGCCAGCCTCGTTCAGATACTGAGAATGTCGGACTCGAAACCTGAGGCCGTTGCAATGCTCATCAAGAGCTGGCTGTTGGAGGAAACAAGATAATGCGTGGTGACCCGAGGGCGATTCCCAATCGGAAGAAGGCCGCAGTAATGATGATGGTTCTTGGCGCAGAGCTAAGCGGCAAAGTCATGCAGTTTCTCGAGAACGAGCATGTTGAAGCTCTGACTTTGGAGATTGCGCGGCTCGACAGAGTGACACCGGAGATTCGGAACAAGGTTCTTGAGGAGTTTCACCAGATGGCGGTCGCTCAAGATTTCATAGCCGAGGGTGGCGTCGTTCATGCGAAGAAGATGCTCGAGAACGCTTTTGGCCAAGATCGTGCAGGTGAGATGATCAATTGGATCACGCAAACTCTGCAAGGTGTCCCCTTCGACTTTTTGCGTCGCGCTGATCCCGCGCAGTTAGCACAATTTCTATCCGACGAGCATCCACAGACAATTGCTCTGATACTCGCGTACATACCGACACCACTTGCCGCGCAAGCACTGGCGCGGTTCCCCGCAGAGATCCGAGCGGATGTCGCTGAGCGCGTCGCTATGATGGATCGAACGCCACCGGAAGTTATCCGACAAGTCGAAATCGTTTTGCAGAGAAAGTTCAACGCTATCGGGCAGGCCAACCTGACCAGCGCAGGCGGTCCCCGCGCACTTGTCGACATCATGCACCACGTCGACCGTGCAACCGAACGCGGCATTCTCGAAGGCTTGACGAGCAAGAACCCTGATCTCGCAGAAGAGATCATGAACATGATGTTTGTGTTTGAAGACATTATCCAATTGGATGACCGCGCTGTCCAACAGATCTTGCGAGAAGTTGAGATGAAGGAGCTAGCGCTTGCGCTAAAGGGGACCGGCGAAGAGGTTCAACAGAAGGTGTATTCAAACATGTCGGAGCGAGCCGCGGAGATGGTCAAAGAAGACATGGACTTTATGGGCCCCGTCAAGCTAAAGAATGTTGAAGACGCTCAGCAGAAAATTGTTTCTGTGATCAGGCGCTTAGAAGAAGCAGGCGAGATCAGTATTGGCCGCGGAGGCGAGGAGGAAATGCTTGTCTAAGCGACATTCCTTCGATGTTTCCTCTGCCGAAAGCCTGGCTGATAGGCTCCCAGACGTGGGTCGAGGCGCGGCGTTTCCGATTGGAATTGGGAACCCGGCACTGCTCGATCCTTCTTCAGCGGTTCGTGAGCAGGCTTCTCAGATCGGCTTTGCTGCGGGCTACGAAGCAGGTTTTCGGCAGGGAATCGAAGATGCTCGTGAAAAAGAAGCGGAGTCGCTTGAGTCTTTTCGACGCGAACTTGCAGCTCTCGTCGACAGGATTGAGAAGTCGATGTCACTCTGGTACGAGAAGGCGGAGCATGGGCTTGCGGAACTATCTCTCGAGATTGCGCGACGAATCATCGGAGATGCCGTCTCAATGGATCCGGCTGCTGTTTTGCATGTAGTTAGGAACGCAATGGCTCGAGTGGAAATGGCAAACAAAGCAGTCATTCGCGTAAATGCACTAGATCTTCCAATGCTCGAAGAAAAGTATGCGGAGGTCGTTGCATCGGCTCGGTCAGTCAACGAAGTGCAGTTTGTTGGCGATGATTCTCTATCGCGTGGATCCGTAATCATCGAAACCGAGGAAGGGGTTGTCGATGCGAGCGTTGAGTCACAGGCGCTCAGACTCTTCCGGGGAGAGGCGGCGTGATTCGTGTTCCAGCAGCGGAGTTTGCAGAGGATCGCATGCGCGTTGCGAGCAGCGATTCTATCGCGGTGTTTGGTCGGGTGAGGCAAGTTGTCGGTCTGGTGATCGAATCGAGTGGACCTGGCGCGAAAGTGGGAGATATCTGCGAAATTATCGGAGACGCACGGGTTCCCGTGTCCGCCGAAGTCGTCGGATTCAGAGGCCCAAACTTGCTGCTCATGCCATTTGGAGAAATGAACGGAGTCCGCGTTGGCAGTATCGTGCGACCAGCGGGCGGTACACACCGAGTTCCGCTCGGGCGGGAGTTGCTTGGCCGGGTACTCAACGCGCTAGGCGAACCAATCGATGGACTGGGTTCTGTGTCGTGTGCAGATTCGCAGCCGGTGCACAACATCCCGCCTAATCCAATGCAGCGAAAGATGATCACTGAGCCGCTGCCATTGGGCGTCCGCGCAATCGACGCTCTCCTGACGACAGGTGTTGGTCAGCGCATCGGGATCTTCGCGGGATCTGGGGTAGGAAAGAGCACACTTCTTGGCATGATCGCCAGGAATGCCGTGGCTGACATCAACGTAATCGCACTCGTTGGTGAGCGCGGCCGGGAAGTCAGAGAGTTTATCGAGCGTGATCTCGGAGAAGAAGGCCTTGCGCGAAGCGTTGTTGTCGTCTCAACCAGCGATGAATCTGCGTTGATGCGAATCAAAGCAGCGTTTACTGCAACCGCGATCGCAGAGGGCTTCCGTGATCAAGGGGCCAGCGTGCTATTGATGATGGACAGCGTGACGCGCTTCGCAATGGCGCAGCGCGAGGTCGGGCTCGCGATCGGCGAGCCGCCAAGCACCAAGGGGTACACGCCGAGCGTTTTCGCTTTGTTGCCAAGGCTGATGGAGCGTGCGGGGAACTCAGATGTTGGTTCCATTACCGCGCTTTACACGGTGCTTGTTGAGGGCGACGACACGAACGAGCCCATTGCAGATACAGCGCGCTCGATTTTGGATGGACACATCGTTCTCAGCCGAAAACTTGCGCAGTCGGGCCACTATCCGGCCATTGACGTGCTCGCAAGCCTGAGTCGGGTGATGCCTATGATCGTTGACGAGGAGCAAGTCAACAATGCGAACCGAATCCGTGAGCTGATATCTGCATACAGAGATGTTGAAGACCTGGTGTCCATCGGAGCTTACAAAGAAGGCACCAAGCCAATCGCTGACACGGCTATAAGAATGTGGGGGGCCGTTAACGAGTTCTTGCGGCAAAAGGTCGACGACGGCGGATCACTGTCTGACGCAGTGACATCGCTGAAGGAAATCGCCCATGCGTAGATTTGAGTTCCGGTTGGAGAAAGTTTTGGCATATCGCTGTCTCCAGGAGGAGTGGGCGAAGGAGGCGTTGCGCGAAGCACAAGCGGCGCTCGGCGAGGCTGAGATTGAACTTACGAGAATTGAGCGGGAGCGCGCAGCAGCATTGCTGAAGAAGCCGAAGTCGATCGAGGCGATGATCGATCTTGAATCCTACGTCGCCAAGCTCGAAGACGATGCCGAAGCTCAAAAGAGTGTGATATCGATACTTGAAGACGAGGTTGAGAGGGCGCGACTCGAATACCTCGAAGCGAAGCGAGCTGTCGAGACGATGGAGAAGCTGAAGCAACGAGAACTCGAAGAGTGGGAAGCAGAACTGAATCGAGAAGAGCAAAAAAGCTTGGACGACTGGACTTCTACAAGGAGGCCCGCCTAATGAGAATTCAACCTCTCGGAATAACAGGTGTGCAAAACAGGATCCGCGAAATTGAATCGAAGCTATCAGGCGTTTTTGGAAACACGCTCGACCAAGCAATCGGCGCAGACGCGTCATCCTTCTCGCCTCTTGCATCGCGTCCGATTTGGTCGGACTCGTTTCCTGCAGGCAACCCCTTGGCAATGAGCACGCCGCCCAGTTCGGGACTTGCGATCGGCGCAGGCGCGCTGGTACCTCTGAATCCGCTTGACCTGATTCCGAGTAACCAGGGAGTTGGGCTTTCCGAACTCCAAGCGCTGGCAGATACAACCGCTCAAGAGTTTGGGCTCGATGCCGCGCTGTTCCGAGCGCTGATCAATGCTGAGAGCGGATGGAATCCAAACTCGGTTTCGCCAAGGGGCGCGCAAGGCCTCGCTCAGCTGATGCCTGCGACTGCGCGAGAGCTAGGCGTGATCGACCCTTTCGATCCCCAAGAGAACCTCCGCGGTGGTGCGAAGTATCTCAAGCAAATGATCGAGCAATTCGGCTCCGTCGAGCTTGGGCTTGCCGCGTACAACGCCGGGCCTGGCGCAGTAAGGCGTCATAACGGAATCCCACCGTTTGCAGAAACGCAGAACTTTGTACGTCGAATCCTCGGGGAGGATAGATCGTGAAACTGCTTGTACCGATTCTGTCGGCGATTGTCGTGCTCGGTGGGACTGTGATCGGGCTCGGATACGCGCGAGTGATCAACATTCCTGGGATAACACCTTCGAAGAAGGAGCAGCCGAAAGAGCCGACGAGCACAGAGAAGCCCGAACAATCGAACGAAGGGCTCGGATCGCCACCTACGTCCCCGCCACCATCGACTGAAGTGTCTCAGCCGCCATCTGCGCAAGCGCAGCCGGAGGCGGTGATAACAGAGCGTGTCGACGGAACTGAGCGGCTGGCGAAACTGTGGTCCTCAATGGACACAGAAGCGTTGGTGAAAGTTCTTGACCAATGGAGCGACGGCGATGTCTTGCGAGTTTTGGCAAGAATGGATGACAAGAAGCTTGCAGAACTCCTGAGCGAGCTTGAGCCTGACAAGGCAGCAAGAATCAGCATGGGCATCAAATCGCTGGAGAAGGGCGGCAAGTAATCGCCGAAGCGATCTCAGACTATGCGAACTCTCGAGCGATTTCTAAAGCATACGGACATCCTGCTTGCGGTGGGAATACTGGCGATCGTCGCCATGCTCATTCTCCCGATTCCGCATTGGTTTCTCGATGCCATGCTTGTGCTGAGCATCGCGTCGGCTGTCGTCATAGCTCTGATCGCCACAAACGTTAGCACCCCACTCCAATTCAGCACCTTTCCGTCGATCCTGCTGCTGACAACGCTGCTTCGCCTCGCACTAAGCATCGCTGCAACGAAGCTGATCTTAGGCACCGCCAGTGCTGGGTCGGTGATCCAGACGTTTGGACAGTTCGTCATGGGCGGGGACTTCGTGGTTGGCATCGTAGCGTTCCTCATCCTTGTGATTGTGCAGTTTGTTGTCATCACGAATGGTGCAGGTCGTGTGTCGGAAGTCGTTGCGAGGTTCACGCTCGATGCGATGCCTGGCAAACAGATGGCAATCGATGCCGACCTCAACGCAGGGCTGATTACGGAGCCCGAAGCGAGACAGCGCCGCCAGGAAATCAAGCAGGAAGCAGACTTTTACGGTGCAATGGACGGTGCGAGCAAATTCATCAAAGGTGATGCGATCGCATCTATCTTGATTATCATCGTCAACATCATCGGCGGTGTCGTGATTGGATTCATGAAGAATCAAGGATCGATCATGGACATTCTGCAAACCTATGCTTTGCTTAGCGTGGGAGAGGGTCTTGTCTCTCAGATTCCCGCTCTGCTTATCAGCACCTCTGCGGGACTTATGGTGACCCGATCTGGACAGGAGAGCGGGATGGGCACTGCGGTGCTAACCCAGATTTTCGGCCAACCGAAAGCGATGCTTGGCGCCGCGATTATCCTCGCAGCGATGGGGCTAGTTCCTGGATTCCCAACTTTGATTTTCTTCTTCTTTGCTGCAATTGCTTTCATGGTGTACCGAATTGTCGACAAGGGCGTCCCTCAAACGGCGAAGCAGAAAGAGCAAAAAGCGGAAGAGGCAAAGCAAGTCGCAGCCCCTTCGGGTCCGGAGTCAGTTCTGCCACTCCTCAATGTGGATCCGATCGAGTTAGAAATCGGTTATGGTCTTACTCGATTAGCAGATCCAAGACAAGGCGGCGATCTCACGCAGAGAGTCACCGCGGTTAGGCGTCAGCTGGCGATGGAGCTTGGGTTCGTGATGCCGAGCGTACGCATCCGAGACAATATGCAACTCGGAGCGAACGATTACGTTGTACGGATTCGCGGCGAAGAGGTAGCGCGCGCTCAAGCCTTCCCTGACTCGTGTCTGGCGATCGAAGGGGGCGTAGTGCTCAATCCTATTGCGGGAAGCCAGACAAAAGACCCTGTTTTCGGAATCGACGCGCTTTGGATTGACGCCAACCAGCGAGAGCAAGCTGAGCGTAGCGGCTACACCGTGATCGAACCGAACTCTATGATCAGCACACATCTAAGCGAGATTGTCAAGGCTCATTCCGCAGAGTTGCTGAGCAGACAAGACGTTCAATCTCTCATGGATAATGTCAAAGAGCACAACGCAGCTGTTGTTGAGGAGTTGGTGCCCGCGCGTATGTCGCTAGGAGAGGTTCAAAAGGTATTGCAGCATTTGCTACGCGAGCGAGTGCCAATTCGCGACATGGTCACAATCTTGGAAACGCTCGCAGACTTTGCGGAACGAATCAAGGAACCCGATCAGTTAGGTGAGATTGTGCGCGCTTCTATCTCGCGTACCATCACCCGCCAACATATGGATGATGGCGGCAAGATGTACTGCATAACCGTTGATCCACAGCTTGGCAAGTCACTTGCAGAGCAGTTGCAACAGACGCCGTACGGCGCTACGCTGGCGCTGGATCCAGAATCCACCGAACGGCTGGTTCGTTCTGTCGCTGCAGAGACGGATCGTTCGACGTCGCTCGGTCATCCCGCAGTCGTATTGACGGGGAACACAATTCGGTTGCCGCTGAAGAGGCTTTTGGAACGGCACGCCGTTCAAACGCCGGTCCTTGCTTACAATGAAGTCGCAGCGAGCGCGGACGTCGAGTTTATTGGGCAGGTCGCTGCTTAAGTCGAGAAGAAGTCCTTGTGTTTGCGCCGTTGCGCAATGAACCTTAGCTTCCGTAACGCCTGGATCTCGATTTGACGAATGCGCTCCCGCGAGAGGTTTAGATCTTCACTAAGATCACGGAGCATGGATGGCTCACACGTTTCTTCCAAGCCCAATCGACGGCGCATGATCCTGCGTTCTCGCTCAGAGAGATCCTCCATGAGCTCATTCAGCTCGTCCAGCGTTTCGCGATTGATGGCGTGCAGTTCGGGATCCGACTCTCCGTTATCTGATAGCACCGACACCAGCGTCGTGTGATCATCTTTTCCGACTACAACATCTAGGGAGATTGGTTCGCGGGACGACTGGAGCAAACTCATTAGTTTGCGAACGGTGATACCGAGCGCAGCTGCGATCTCATCCGCACTGGCATCGCGGCCCAATTCACACCGCAAGCGAAGTCGCTCACGTTCTACCTTGCGGATCATCTCAGAGACGTGTGCGGGCAGTCGAATCGCCTTCGCCTTGTAGTCGAGGGCTCGTCCGATCGTTTGGCGAATCCAGTGGGTTGCATAAGTGCTGAAGCGATAGCCGCGATCTGGGTCAAATCGATCGACAGCATTCATGAGCCCGATAGCACCCTCCTGAATGAGGTCCTCAAACGGGATCGATCGGTTGCGATAGTGTTTCGCAATGTTAACGACGAGACGCATGTTCGCTTCGATCAAGCGCTTCTTGGCAGATTCATCTCCTCGCTTGACGCGCTTTGCCAACTCCCTCTCCTCATCTGGAGTCAAGAGTGGTATCTGCGTCAGGCGCGACAGATACGACGGAATTCCGTCGCTGTGCGCGCCTCCCCTCTCTTCTGGGGGACCTGCCGGTTGTTGCATCAAACTCTCCGCTACCGGCCCCATCGCCCTGTCCTTGCGATAAGCACCGTTACGGTCAGCAGGCACACGTCCCTATGTGCCGGGCCGTCCAGCAAGCAATATACGTGCCAGCCAGGCTTCTTGCGTCTGGAAGTAGCGATTCTGCCGTCAAGGGCCCAGTGGCCGCTGAACCGGCGAGAGGCGCGCCCTCCTGTGGGTTGGACGATTCTCAACCCGCGTCAGTTCTACCTGAATTCCGAAGTACACTGAATTCTGGAAAATGAACGAGAAGGACTTCGTTGCCAGGAGAAAGGGCGACTGGGACCGACTACTGATCCTGATTGACGCCTCGGAGGCGAGCATTGGCTCACTTTCGGGGGCGCAGGTGAGGGAGTTTGGGCGTCTCTACCGCCGAGTAGCTAGCGACCTCGCCTACGTTCGAACTCACTCCGCAAACCGCTCTATCGAGGGCTTTCTCAACGACTTGATCGCTCGCGGCCACGGCGTCTTGTATCGACACCCCCGCACGCCAATTGGGCAGGCGGTTGTCACCTTCTTCAGGGAGGCAGCTTCCGCCGTTAGGCGAAGGCAAGTCTTCATCTACGCCGCAATACTGGTGACTTTGCTGTCTGCGGCTTTTGCCGCTGATGCAGTCAGGAAAGACGAGACCTTGCTCGACACAGTTTTGCCGGCTGGGTTCGAAGGTGCGCTTGAGCATTGGAAGTCGAAGCAGTTCGAAGATCGCAGCGGCGATCAGAACCTGGGGATGACCGGCTTTTATGTGTGGAACAATACGATGGCTACCCTGATGGTTGCCGCCGGTGGCGTGACCTTTGGGATGACTTCACTCTACTCTTTGTACATGAACGGTGCGATGCTGGGCGCATTCGTGGTCGAGATGCAGAAGGTTGGCGGTCTAGGGCACTTTCTTGGTGGGATCGCGGCCCATGGCGTCTCGGAGTTGGGCGGGATCTTCATCGCTGGGTCGGCTGGGTTCGTGATGGCATTCTCGCTCATCAATCCGGGTCGTCGCACGCGCGGTCAATCGCTAAGGAAGGCTGGGAAGGACGCGGTCTATCTAATCGGCATCGGCGTCCTGATGATTTGGGTAGCGGCGCCTATCGAGGGATGGATCAGCTTCGTTGACAGTGTGCCGATGTCGCTGAAGCTGGCTATCGCGTTCGTCACTTTCGTTGGGTGGATGCTTCTGTTCACGTTTGTTGGGCGCGATTTAGACCAGACGCGGCGTTTGGAATCGGCCTGAAGGGGCTTGAGCCCCCAAAATCAGGCAGTGGTATAATTCGCGCTCGCCGCCGAAACCCTATCGGACAAGAAGGCAGGGGCGGTTCTCACGCAAGATGATGAATCAAGCGTTTTCGACTTTGGCCAGCCGGTTGCTAAGCTTTGAAGCGACCGGGGTTGGGTCGGCGCGTGGGCGCCTTTGCCATTGCCTGATAGGAGGGACTTGGCGATGTATTTGCTAACGGGCTTTGCCTTGTGCTTCGTCCTGTTTGTGGTCGCCAGGCCGCGGACTTTTCCCCTGGCGAAACTGGGCCGTGTGTTGCGGCGCCTCTTTATGAAGAGCCAAGCTCTGGAACCAGTCCAGGTTGACGACGGCTGGACCGTTATTCCGGGAGAGGATCCAAGGCAGTTTTGCGAGTGGATCCACGACGACGATTTCAAAAGACCGCAGTGGGATGGTGTTGAGCCGTCATTAGGCTGCCATGTTCTCATCGAAATGTATGGCTGCGATCCAGAGATGCTTGAGATCGAGGAGAAGGTCAGTTTTGCGATGAACGACGCGGCGGCTCGCAGCGAAGCCACTGTGGTTACAAGTTCCTTTCATGAGTTCAAGCCATACGGCGTGTCGGGCGCAGTGATCATTCAGGAGTCGCACTACACGATTCACACTTGGCCTGAGCATCGATACGCAGCGATCGACCTCTTCTATTGCGGCGAGTCCGTCTTAGTTGATGAAGCAGTGCGGGCCCTTCGAGAACACTTCAAACCCACAAAGACACGGTTTCTTGTTGTTCGAAGGGGTCTACAGTCTGAAGTGGAAAAGGAATCACTAGCTTAAATCACCATGTCATTTTCACAGCGTACAGGGATGTTCATCAGCGAAACTCACACCGATGCGATGGAGTGGTGTTTCACCGTCGAGAAGATGCTTGTGGAAGGGAAGACGAAGTTTCAGGAGTATCAAATCTGCGAAATTCCGAGATTCGGCAAAACGCTTTTTCTTGACTACTGCATTCAAACAAGCGCGCTCGACGAACACATCTTCCATGAGTGTATGAGCTGCCCTGCGATGACGACTCACCCAAATCCCAAGAAGGTGTTCGTTGCAGGCGGAGGAGAGGGCGCAACGCTCAGAGAGGCGCTCGCACACAACACCGTCGAGAAAGCGGTGATGGTGGACATAGACGATGAACTCGTCGCGATGGTGAGAGAACATATGCCCGAATGGCCAAAGGGCTCGTTCGAGGATCCGCGAACGACCCTTCTGCACATGGATGCGCGGAAGTATCTCGAAGAAACAGATGAGAAATTCGACGTCATCCTGAGCGATCTTCCCGATCCGCTGGAGGGCGGTCCAGCGGTATACCTGTTCACGAAAGAGTACTTCGAGCTATGCATGGATCGCCTGACCGACGACGGGGTGTTTGCAATGCAGGCAGGTTGCGCAAACATGAACTATCCCGATTGCTTTGCCGCTTGCCTATCGACGGTCAAGGAAGTCTTCCCCATTGTTCGCCCCTACTGGGCGATTATCACGACGTTTCTTGTGCCGTGGGCATTCATTCTTTGCAGCAAGAAGCACGACCCGCTCGACCTAACGCAGGAAGAGATCGCCAAGCGATTCTCACAGCGCGGAGTTACGAACAGATACTACACACCGAGGTTTCATCAGAGCGTCTTCACGATCCCCGATTACCTGTACCAGGCAGCAGAAGAGAAGGGCCAAATCATGACTGACGCACAGCCTTTCATCTGGACAGCATAAGCAACAGATTTGCACGAAGTTTGATGAACTTGCGGTATCCTCGCTCGCCCAAGCCTTGAGGGTTTGGAAACTTCCAGGAGGAGCGATTCACATAATGAAACCGAAGGTTTTTGGCGCCGCTGGCGTTACCGCTATCGTCGTTGGTCTCTACGCGATTGCATCGGGTTCCGGACATGAAAAGTCCGCAGAACAAGATAGGATTGAACGTGGGAAGTATCTCGTCACAATCATGGGCTGTGGAGATTGCCACTCCCCTATCGGCCCTGACGGAAAGCAGATCAAGGGCCTGGAATTCAGCGGTCACCCTGCTGGCGCCCCGTTGCCGAAGTGGGAGCCAAAAATGCTCGAGGATGGGATCCTCGCCACATTTGCCCTGACTGCGACCGCATTCGCAGGGCCGTTCGGTGTGAGCGTCGCAGGAAACCTGACCCCAGACGAAGAGACGGGCATTGGGCAACTTACGGAAGAGATGCTTATCGAAAGTTGGCGCACTGGGAATCACTGGAAAGAAGACAAGCGCCCGGTGCTCCCGCCGATGCCGATGGAGCCCTACAGCCATATCACCGACGAAGACATTCGTGCGATCCTTGCGTACTTGAAGTCGCTGAAACCGATCAAGAATCAGCCGCCGAAGTCCATTGTCGCCCCGCCACCCGTGGCGAACTAAACTGCGCGTTGGAACGAAGCGGGCTGCGGCCCGCTTCGACTTTCTTGCCATAATGCTCGGTCAATGAAGACCGTTCGCATCATTACGCTCGGATGTGCGAAGAACGATGTCGACTCCGAGGAGATCGCAGGTGTTCTCGCCCAGAAAGGCTATCTCGTCGATGCGACAACGGAGTTTGCAGACGTCACCGTTATCAATACCTGCGGCTTTCTGCAAGCTGCCCGAGACGAAGGAATTGAGACGATTCGTGCGGCCGTCAAGGACAAGAGACAGGGCAAGACTGGGAAAGTGATTGTCGCTGGGTGCTTGGCGCAACGCATGGGCGAAGAAATGGCGAAGGTAGCTCCAGGAGCGGACGCGTACGTTGGCGTGGGTCACATGGAGCGATTCGACGAGATAGTTGAACTCACGCTCGATGGCAATGAAACATACTTCGACATTCCAGCACCTCACCACCGGTGGGCGGACGTTCCGAGCCGAGCAAGGGTCGGCGCACCATGGAGCGCATATCTTAAGATCAGCGAAGGATGCGACCACAAATGCACGTTTTGCACAATTCCGTCATTTCGTGGACGACATCAGAGTAAGCCAATTGAGCGAGTTGTCGCCGAGGCGAGGCACCTTACCAAGACGGGAGCAAGAGAAGTCAACGTAATCGCTCAAGATGTGACGCAGTATGGGTACGACTTGTATCAGCAGTTTACATTGCCGAGGTTGCTCGGCGAGTTGAATGCGATTGATGGGATCGATTGGATTAGACTTCTCTATTTTTACCCGAACCGACTAACCGATGAAGTCATCGAAGCGATGACGACTCTCGATAAGGTGCTGCCATACATCGACATTCCTTTGCAACACGTGCATCCAACCGTGTTGCGTGATATGAAGAGGCCGTGGGACGGTGAACGCTATCTGCAACTCTTTGATAAGCTACGGTCAGCAATGCCGAACGCTGCGATCCGAACGACGTTCATCGTCGGATTTCCGGGCGAAACTGAGGAGCATTTTGATTACTTACTTGCTTGGATGCGCGAAGCACGGTTGGACCGGGTCGGCGCGTTTATGTTTTCGCGAGAGCCTGGAACTCCTGCCCACGATATGGCGAGGCAAGTCTCTCCTCGCGAGAAACGACGCCGCTTTGATGCGCTAATGGTCGAGCAGCAAGCGATCTCACTAGAGACAAACCGTGCATGGATAGGTAAGCCCATCGATGTGCTCGTGGAACAGCAGGGCGATGGGGATTGGGTGGTCGGAAGGTCCCATCGTGATGCGCCGGAGATCGACGGACTTGTGTATCTGCAGGGTGCTGAGACTCCTGGCGAAATCATTCAAGCTGAAGTGATCGATGCAGCGGAGTATGATCTCTACGCGCGACCCGTTCGGCGTCTTGCCCGAACGCATCCACGCATAAAGCCGCTTCGAGTTGTTGCACCTTCGAATCCCCTGTAACCGCGCCAGCGTCATTAACATCTTATGAAGCGCAAGCCCCCGGAAAGCCCCAGGACAATCGGTTGGGTTGAATATATCGACTTTCCGGAATGGGGTCTTTTTGGTGTGAAGGCTAAGTCTGATACGGGCGCCCGAACTAGCGTGCTGGACGTCAGCGAGTGGGAAGACTTAGGCGACGGAAATGTTCGGTTCGAAGCTGTGATTAGGCGGGACGCTGAGAAGGAGACTTTGACCGTGGTTGCTCCAATCAAACGCAGAACACATGTTAAGAGCAGTTTCGGTAGCGGTCGCGATCGAATCACTGTTGAGGCAAAGGTGCGGATCGGTCCTGTCGAAAAGGTCATCGAGGTGGGGTTAGCCTCGCGGCGCAAACTGACGTGCCGAGCGCTACTGGGTCGGACTGCGCTCGCCAGTGACTTTGTAGTCGATTCAAGTCAGTCATACGTCTTCGGCAGGAAGCGCAAGCGCAGGTAAAACGGCGCATAATGCTCGGATTGAGCCGCTATGAAAATTGCAATTCTTTCCAGAAGTCCCAATTGCTACAGTACGCGCAGACTTCGCGAAGCTGCAATCAAGCGCGATCTTGAAGTACGCGTTCTGGACGTGTTCAAGTTTGCGCTCGCAGTGGAGGGACGGAACCCAAGCCTGCTCTATCGTGGCAAAGCGTTGAGTCATTACGATGCGGTTTTGCCCCGCATAGGTGCCTCCGTCACGTTCTACGGAACGGCTGTTGTGCGGCAGTTTGAGCAGATGGGCATATTCACTCTGAACACTTCACACGCGATCAGCATATCGCGCGACAAGCTACGTTCGCTCCAGGTGCTAAGTCGGCATGACATCGGCATGCCAAACACCGCATTCGTTCACGAGCGACGACAGGTACTTCCTGCCATTGAGAGGCTCGGCGGCGCGCCTGTCATCATAAAAGTCCTTGAAGGTACGCAGGGTATTGGGGTGATCCTTGCGGAGACTAACAAGATTGCCGAAGCAATCATTGAAACGCTGCAGGGTGCAAAGCAAAACGTTTTGATTCAGAAGTTTGTCCGAGAGAGCCAGGGCAAAGACATTCGCGCGTTGGTTGTTGGTGATCATGTTGTCGCCGCGATGAGGAGGAGCGCACAGCCCGGGGAGTACCGCTCAAACGTTCATAGAGGGGGGACGACAGAGCCGGTGGACCTGCCGGAAGACTATCAGAGAGTCGCCGTACACGCAGCGCACATTCTCGGTCTTCGAGTTGCAGGTGTCGATCTGCTCGAAACGAATGAGGGCCCCCAAGTTTTGGAAGTGAACTCAAGTCCAGGCTTAGAAGGAATCGAAACAGCTACCGGCATCGATGTAGCTGGGGCAATCATCGCCCTCCTTGAGGAGCAGGCTTCGTTTCCTGACATCGATCTACGACAGAGACTTACGTTGGCGAAGGGATATGGTATCGCAGAAGTTCCTGTCTTGCCAAACTCGATGTTGGAGAACAAAACTCTTTCGGAGACTGGACTTCGGGACATGGATGTTCTCATCCTCAGCATCTCTCGGCAAGGGCTTGTCATACCCAACCCGCGTGGATCGCGAGAGATTCTGCCGGGAGACGTGCTCTTATGCTATGGGAAACTGCTCACACTTAAGGCGCTCGTCCCACCTAAGAAAGCATCGAAGCGCAAGCAGGTCAAGACGTGATATCAATGATAGGTGCGACGATTTGCGGTTAGGACTCATGCTGCAAACTCAGTTGCAAACCAATTGTTCGCGCCAAGGCAGTACACTCTGCGGTAGCTTGCAATGAGACTGATTTCCGCGACCCTCCGCACAGAATTCAGGAGGCGTATTGACTGGCCGCTCCTGGGGTCGGCGCTTGTGCTGCTTCTCGTTGGAATGGTTACACTCTGGAGTGCGAGTTCTGTCCAGCCCGGGCACGCCTCTTTCTGGAGCCAAACGACATGGCTCCTCCTCGCGGTTCCTGCGTTTGCGCTGTTTCTGTTCATGGATCCACGATCATGGGTGTTCCATCGAAAATGGGTCTACGGTGTCAACATCGCCCTGCTTCTCGCGGTAGAGTTCTTTGGCGTTGTACGAGGCGGGGCGCAACGGTGGCTTGACTTGGGGCCGTTTACCCTTCAACCAAGCGAGCTGGCCAAGCTACTGCTAGTCATCACTCTGGCCGACCTGCTATCTCGACACAGCGAAACTCTGCGCACACCTCGCGCATTCGCGATCAGTTTCCTGCACATTTTGCCAATCTTCATTTTGGTGTTGATTCAACCAGACCTTGGCACCAGTCTCGTGTTCCTATGCATCTGGCTCGGAATGTCTCTTGTGGCTGGGCAGAGGCTGCGGTACCTGTTCGGCTTCGTTGCGTCGAGTGCCGGATTGTTCCTGTTGGCGTGGAACACGGGCTTACTCTACGACTATCAGAAGCAACGCATTTTGGACATGATGACCGGGAAAGGCAGCTACCATGCACAGGTTGCAGAACTGAGCATCGCTTACGGTCGAGTCGTCGGCGTTGGCTTCTCTCGAGGTGAGCTGAAGGAATCGAGATTAGTACCTGAGCAAACGACGGACTTTATCTTTACGGTCGTCGCAGAAGAGGGCGGGTTCGTTGCATCATTCTTGATCGTTGCCGCTTACGCGCTCTTCTTATGGCGAGTATGGGCGGTAGTGTTGAGGTCTACGGTCCCGCTCTTTCGCTACATGTCAGCAGGGATCTTCGTCGTCTTCAGTTTCCACGTTCTCGTCAATCTCGGGATGGTTGTTGGAGTTTTGCCAATCGTGGGAGTGCCTCTGCCGTTCATGAGTTATGGCAAAAACGCAATGATGCTTAACTTTGCGCTCCTCGGACTACTCCTCAACCTGCGCAGCAGAGAAAAGAATCTCGTTTTCTGATGCCGCTATAATCCCTGGCTTATGATCGTCAGCTACGGAACCCTCTGCCTTGATCGTGTTCACCTGGTGCCAAACATGCCCCGCTACGGTGGTTACGTTGAAGCGACGGAGGTGCGACCGACACTTGGTGGGGAGGCTGTGAACACAGCACTCGCGCTACGATCGCTTGGAGTCGTTTCGCGCTTGCAATCGAATCCCATCGGGCGAGATGAGGCAGGAGATACCGTCCTCAAGTTAATGGAGGATCATCGTCTCGATCCTCCATTGATCGTCCATGGTTACATGACGCCTGTGACGGACATTTTCGTTACACCCGATGGTGAGCGCACCATGGTCGGCGCGGGCTTTGCCACAATGGATCGATCCGACATTGCACTACCGGATGTTCGTGATGCATCGTGGTTGACGGCAGAGCCAAACATGCCGAACGCCTCTCGACGGGCTGTTGAGCACGCACAAAGCGCCGGCATCAAGACATACCTGATGGACTTCTACGCCACCGAACACGACACAATCGTTTCCAGATGTGACGTTTGGCAGTCGAGCACGGACTGGGTCGGCCAGCGTGGAGACACGGAGGAGAACCTTCGATGGGTCGAGGAACACGCACGGCGCTTCGGATGCGCGACCATCGTCACCGACGGGCCCCGCGGTTTGTTTGCGGCATCTAAGGATTTTGGCGCACGTGCGTTTCCGGCCCTAGTTGCGCCCGCTGTCGTCGACACGACGGGTGCTGGCGACGTTTTTCGCGCAGGTGTACTTGCTGCATTGGCAGACGGCCTACCACTTGCGAGGGCACTGCTTTTTGGGTCGGCTGCCTCTGCTTGCGCGATTGGCACCTTGGGAGCTACAAACGGACTGCCGACGAGAGAGATTGTCGATGCTCTCATGAAGCAGAACGAGTTGCTAGTGCGCGCGTATGATTAGGCCTATCGCGATTAAGCCAGGTAATTTGGTTGCCTTTGTCGCTCCAGCATCACCGAGTGAATTGAGCAAGATCGAATACGCGATCTCGCTGTTCGAGTCGAGGGGATATCGCGTCACTTTGGGCAAGTGTTGTCTTGCTCCGACCGGCGGTACAACTTGGAGCGATTCTGTGCGTGCAGCTGAGTTGATCGATGCCTGGATGGATGTTGGTGTCCGCGCGGTCATCTGTGTTCGCGGAGGTTACGGTTCGGCGAGGTTGCTGAATCATCTTGACTTTGATCGTATGGTCGAGGAGCCGAAGGTTTTCGCGGGCTTTAGTGACATCACGGCGCTTCATATCGCCCTGAATAGGCGCGGGCTTGTGACGTTCCACTCTCCAATGCCAGCGACGCTGAGTTCGGATACTCCCAGTTGGGTCGTGGATTCTCTGTTTGACAGTCTCGAAGGGCGTACGCCGAGCGTCCAACACCTCAATGGGTGTGAGACGATTTCACCAGGGGTTGCAACAGGTCGGTTGGTTGGAGGCTGCCTTCGATTAATCTGCGACTCTCTCGGGACACCTGACGAAATCGACACCTCGGGCAAGATTCTCTTGGTGGAGGATGTCGACGAGGAGCCCCACCGCGTTGACGCTATGTTTACGCATTTGCTGAATGCCGGGAAGCTTCAGCAAGTCGCAGGAATTGTCGTTGGTGGATTTTCTGGAACGGATGAGAAACGAAATCAGAAGAGTGATGGTCCAACTTGGCGAGAGATTGTACGTGAGCGACTCAATGGAATCCGGAAACCGTCCATAATGGACTTTCCAATTGGACATAGAGCGGAGAATGCGACGTACCCCCTTGGGGCCAGCGTAAGGTTGGATGCGAAAGTAGGAAAAGTAGAATGTTTGGAGCCAGGGGCAAGATCGGACTAAAACTGACGACGTTAAGCATCGTCGGCTTCCTCTGTCTTGTTGCCCAAGGCGGAGCGAGCGGCTCTGTAGTTTCATGGACGAAGGAGCTACTCGGAGACGTCTCTTACCGAAGCGAGGTCCGCCTTGGCCTACCGATGGACGTTCACGTGGTTCGGTTCCGATATCCAGCGAGCGGCGTGAGGCTCGAAACCAAACTTGCAGGGGGAACTGTGCTGGCTGCTAACAATGTGACGACACGGGCTCGAGTATCGCAAATGGCGCGCGAGCGCGGCGCATTCCTTGCGGTCAACGCAGACTACTTCGCCCCGAGCGGAGACCCTCTCGGACTGTTCATTCAAGACGGCCAATTGATTAGTGAGCCGTTTCGGACACGATCCGCGTTCGGATGGAGTGAAACCAACACCTTTATCGATCGACCGACCTGGACAGCTTCATTGGAAGCACCAAATGGAGTGAAGCTTCCGATTCATGCGGTTAATCGTGTCGCAGGCGCAAACGAGATCGTGCTGTTTTCGGAGATCGGAAGCACTGCGGTTGCTTCCGCAAACGCAATGATGTTCGTCTTTGAGACAAGCGCTTCGCCGATTCCAGATGGAACCGCCACCGCAGTTTTCAAGCACGTCACGCCTGACGTCCGATCGATGCCTGTCAAAAAGGGCCAGTGGATCGTTGCTGCGACAGGATCATTTCAATTGCGCCTACTGGCAGGGATTCAGCAGAACACCGCATACCAGTTCAAGTTTAATCTGTCGGGCTCTGCCGACTGGGCAAAGGCGAGGTTTGCGGTTGGCGGTGGGCCAAGACTCATTCGCAATGGACGCGTGTCGGTTGAGTACTTGGAAGAGTCATTCGATAACAACTTTGCGCTCAAGCGACACCCTCGCACAGCGATCGGAATTGCAGATAACGGGGACGTCGTCATCGTGGTCATCGACGGGCGCTCAAGATTCTCGACTGGCGCGACACTGAACGAACTCGCGTGGATTATGCGGGGCTTAGGATGCGTCGAGGCGCTGAATCTCGACGGTGGCGGCAGCTCCACATTGTATGTCGGCGGCGCGATCCTAAATCGGCCCAGCGACGGCCAGGAGCGCCCTGTTGCAAACGCTCTGCTACTGTTCGTTCCTCCTTCGTCTGTATCGACGCTGGGGCTCAGAATCAGCGCGCCCGCGGCCGAGGTTTTCGAGGGGGAGTCTATACCTCTCAAAGCGCTCGCTCCCGACGGTTCCGAAGTTGCTCCCAATTCAGTGGTGTGGGTCGCAGAGTCTCCTAATGTGCGCGTGACCCAAGATGGGGTCCTCCTGGCGATCAAGGAAGGTAAAGCACGGGTGCGGGCGATCAACCAGGGGACGTCGACGTTCGCTGAGGTCACAGTCGTCGCCAAAAAACCGAGCCAGTAACGGGAACTCCCGCGCCGGATGCTCACGTATCTTCACACGAACTCACACAAAGTGCCTGCCTGCACTTGGGGGTCTCGCGATAGGTGGGACCCCCTTTTTTCGTGTTTAGTCTGCGGCAGTTGCCTCCGTTGGGCAAAGATTAAGTGTGAATGGCCCTCTTTTTGGCGGTCGCCTGGGCTGCCGCTGCTAACCTGATTGCCTTCGGCTTCGGCGCATTGGCGCGCCGCGCCGCAACGCGCCAAGATGCAGGGGCATCCTACTCGGCTGTTCGCAAGCTGATCAAGCTGTCCTCTATTGTCAACCTCTTTGTCGCAACCGCCGCTGCAGTTGGAGTTGCATTCCTGGTTGTTCCCACCACGTCTTTTTCAGCGCGTCTCATAGCTGCGGGACTCGCTTTCATGGCTGGTGCAGTGGCAGGGGAGTGGCTTATCGGTCATCGTATGTATCGCCCTTATGAGACCGTCCGGCCAGACCAGCTCACGTCACGGGCTTTTCGATTTCGATTGATCGCGACTGCTTTATCAATCGCGTTGCCGATTGGGGTCACGATGATCTTGATCGGGTCGATTGGAGACTTAGCACATACTGATGTAGGACAGCGCGGATCGACCGCGAACGCGATTGCATTTGTGCTCGCCCTGATGCTCTGGGTTGTCCAATGGAGCGCGATCAAGCTTGTCCTTCTGCCAGGTCGACCTGCCGACTTCCCAATGCCAGACTGGGAGGAGGACGTAAAACGGCTTGCAGAGAGAATGGGAACCCGGCTGACCGACTTGCTTATACTTCGAACGGGCAGGTCGAGGATTGCGGGAGCGTATGCGCTGGGAGGTGGACGAATCGCGATAACGGATGACCTTTTGGCTGCGCTCTCAAAGGAAGAGTTCATGGCGGTCATGGCTCATGAGCTAAAGCACTTTACACAGCGACGAAAGACGACGCTATTTGCGTGTGCGTTCGTCGTCGGCGCGGGCGGTGCAGCAGCGCTGTCTGTGTGGGCCGCATCGGCTGGAGTGATTCCGATGCTCGCCGCGACGAGTATTGCCACTCTTTCTGCGCTAGTGCCGCTGTGGCGACTGACCAAACTGAGGGCCCTTCATGAAGATGAGGCTGACTTGGCTGCCATCGAACAGATTGGCGCGATGCCGCTTATGTGTGCTCTCGCGAAAACTTATGCTGTGAATGGCCGGCTAGGAGATTCGACGACTGGGTCGATCCATCGAGGGTTGCGGAATCGACTAAGTCTCTTGGCGGCTAGAGGACGCATTCCTGCCTCGGCTGTCGCCGACGCGGTCAGCTCAGGTGAAACATTCGACCTGGCGGGAGCGCAGGTATCCTTTTCAAGCCAATGGAAAGGAACCTCGCCTTAGAATTCGTTCGAGTCACAGAAGCCGCAGCGCTCGCGTGCGCAAAATGGGTTGGAAAGGGGGATCGGCATGCCGCTGACCAGGCGGCGTGCGACTCAATGCGCAGAACGCTCAATTCCATGGAGGTGAGCGGTGTCATCGTCATCGGTGAGGGCGAACGCGACGAGGCTCCGATGCTGTACATTGGCGAGGAGCTTGGCGCCGGAGGACAAGCTGTTGAAATCGCCGTTGATCCGCTCGAAGGCACAAATCTCTGCGCGAATGGACTTCCGAATGCGATTAGCGTCATCGCAGCGGCAGGCGGCGGAGGAAAGCTTATGCACGCGCCCGACTGCTATATGGACAAGCTAGTTGTTGGCGAAGCTGCCAAAGGCGCAATCGACATTGATCTTCCTCCTGCGGTGAATCTTCGTTCAATCGCAAAGTGCCTGGGGAAAAGCGTGGATGAGCTAATGGTGGGGATCCTTGATCGACCGAGGCACGAAAAACTCATCAACGAGGTTCGCGCAGCTGGTGCCCGCATTCATCTGGTTAGCGACGGAGACATAACGCTTGCGCTTGCAGCGATCGAAGAAGAGACTGGCATCGATGCACTTATGGGCATTGGCGGAGCGCCTGAAGGTGTAATCACCGCCGCGGCGATACGGTGTTATGGAGGCGACATGCGCGCACGGCTCGTGTTTAGGAACGATGAGGAGAGGCATCGCGCAGGAAAGATGGGTAACGGCGAGTTGGATCGAGTGCTTACTGTTGACGATATGGCCGTTGGGAACGTGATGTTCGCCGCTACCGGCATAACATCTGGAGACTTCTTGAAGGGAGTGCGCTTCACGGCGGATGGCGCAATCACGGAGTCAATCGTGATGCGGGCGGTAAGCGGAACGGTCAGGCGAGTCCAAACCCGCCATCGGTTTGAGGGCAGCCCAAACTACTGAGCCACCGAAAAGTCGAGAGTTTTCTCTTTTTGTGGTTGGCAGATTCGAAATCTCGTGTTATAAAGAAGGGATGACGTCCAGTCAAAAGGCTGGCGTCGGAGGTGTAAACCGTGAATCTAAGGCATTTGGCCGCCGCAATGGTGGCCCTTTTCTGTGTGAGTTCGGCCGTGGGACAGGCAGACGCGAAGGATACAGTCCTCGTGAAGTTCCGAACCGAGGCTTGGGGCGCAGGTTTGCTCCACGCTAGGGTGATAGGAGCAGTACCGGTGCAAAGGGTGACGGCGCTTCAAGTCGAAGTTCTCAAAACCCCTCCGGGCATGTCTGTTGAGCAAACTGTGAAGCAGTTCTCTGCACTCTCATCAGTTGAGTACGCGGAGCCAAACTTCACCTACCATAGGATGGTAGTTCCCAATGACCAGCACTATGGCGTGCAGTGGGCGCTTCCGAAGATCAGCGCTCCTTCGGCGTGGGACATCACCACTGGCTCGACAACGATTCGTGTTGCAGTCCTGGACACAGGTTACGACACGTCCCATCCTGACTTGTACCCTCAGGTCGTTGCTGCAAAAGACTTCACGATTCTGAACGGGAGCCCGAATACTGTCCAAGATGGGCATGGTCACGGGACGCACGTTGCGGGAACCGTTGCTGCGATTACGAACAACAGTATCGGAGTCGCGTCAATTGGCTGGAACACGAAGTTGATGATCGGCAAGGTGCTAGGCGATAACGGCAGCGGTTACCTGTCGGAAATCGCCAACGGGATCACCTGGGCTGCCGATAGCGGCGCAAAGGTGATCAACATGAGCCTTGGTGGGTCGAGTGGCTCAACGACGCTCCAAAACGCAGTGAACTATGCTTGGAACAAGGGCTGCGTGCTTGTCGCGGCAGCAGGAAACGCAGGAAACACACGGGCTACGTACCCTGCGTACTACTCTAACTGCATTGCAGTCGCGGCGACGACGTCGAGTGACTCCCGAGCGAGCTTCAGCACGTTCGGCAGCTGGGTTGACTGTGCGGCACCTGGTGTTGATATCGCCAGTACCTATCGAGGTGGAGGCTACGCATACATGAGCGGAACGTCGATGGCTGCGCCACACGTTGCTGGGTTAGCTGGTTTGGTTTGGGCAACATCGCACGGAACGAACAATACAAACGTGCGGTCGCGAGTCGAGACCACCGGCGATCCTGTAAGTAGCGGGTTTCGGCAGTTCCCGACCAAGCGTATCAATGCGCGAAAAGCCGTTCAGTAGACGAGTAAAACGCGGTCGCTATCTTAGCGACCGCGTTTCAGATTTTGAAACAGAAAACAAATCAGCTCGTTTTGCGTCGTAGGATTGCACGGTGCTTTAGGCGATCCAGAGTAACCGCAAGGAGCAACACGGTTCCAGTTATCACTAACTTCCAAAAGGCAGGAATGTTCAGCAATCCCATCGCGTTTTCTAAAACACCCATGATGAGTACGCCGACGATGACGCCCGTGATCGTTCCAATGCCGCCAGTCAATGACACTCCCCCGAGTACACAAGCGGATATAACCTGAAGCTCGAGTCCAAGGCCAGCTGTCGGTTGGCCACTTGTGACTCGCGAGGCCAAAATCACGCCCGCAAAAGCGGCGACCGCACCTTGGAGCGTGAAGATAATCATCTTCGTTCTTGATACGGCGATCCCTGCCAGGCGTGCGGCCTCGGGACTCCCGCCAACAGCAAGAGTGTTTCTGCCAAAGATAGTCCTATTGAGAAGCAGTCCAAAGATCACGAAGCACGCCAACATAATCCACACCGGCGACGGTAATCCGAACCACACCGATTGTCCGAGCGCAACGAACCCTTCATCCGAGATACCGATCGACGATCCTTCGGAAGCAAGTTGCGCGGACCCGCGCACAATCTGCATCGTGGCAAGCGTCGTTATCAGCGCATTGATTCCAACTTTTGCAATGAAGAAGCCATTGACTAGCCCGACCAGCGCCCCGGCAGCCATCGGGATGAGCACGGCATATGCGACGCTGCCGGTTTGGGTGATTACGATCGCCGCTAAAACTCCCCCAAGAGCGACCGTCGACCCGACTGACAGATCGAAATCGCCGCCCGCGAGGCAAAACAGCATCGTACATGCGACCATCCCTACGACTGAAACAGAAACCAAGATCGTCCGGATGTTGATTGCTGTAGCAAAGTTTTCCACACTCGCGGACAGCACCAGCACGAACGCAACAAACACAACGAGCATGCCTGTCGTCTCCCAAAGCTGGCGAGGGGTCACGCTATCTCATCCTCCGAATCGCCTGCGGGCAACGCAGCCTTCATGAGTAACTCTTGTGTTGCCTCGCTTCGATCGAACTGCGCAACTATGCGACCCTCTCTCATTACAAGGACGCGATCACAAACGCCGAGCACTTCTGGCAACTCACTTGACACCAGGAGAACGCCCACACCGCTCTCAGCAAGATCGAAAATCACGTCGTAAATCTCTCGCTTCGCCCCAACATCGATTCCCCGCGTCGGTTCATCAAGCAGCATGATACGGACGTTTTCGCTTAACCAACGACCTAAAACCACCTTCTGCTGATTCCCACCTGAAAGTAGTCCCACAGGCTGATCAATTGAAGGCGTGCGAACCCTCAATCGGTCGACCTGTGCTTGCGCGTTCTTTCTTTCCCACCGCTCATTAATGATGAACCCCAAGTTAGCATGCTTCCGCCGAGCGCTCAAGTTCTCATTCTCTTTCACAGACCTTAGGACCAAGATCCCTTCGTCTTTCCTGTCTTCGGGACACAATGCGATCCCTGCTCGTATCGCATCCGCGGTGCTCCGCAATTGGCGCGTCGAACCATCGACAAGAACCGTTCCGGATTTCGCTCGCGATGCGCCGCAGATGCCCTTCATCAACTCCGTTCTTCCCGCTCCTACAAGCCCAAAAACGCCAACAATCTCACCTGAGCGAACCGTAAGCGACGCTGGAGACGAAAGTCCCGGGGCCACCAATTCCATAACTTGCAGTGCGACGCCTCGGCGTTCCCGCTCTCGAAAGCCGTAGATATCGTCGATCTCTCGGCCGACCATAAACCTCACAACATCCCGCGGCGAATGGTCCGATAGTTTGTCGGTCGTCAGGACGTGCTCCCCGTCTCGTAACACCGTGATGGAGTCGCATAGAGAGAAAACCTCACCCATTCGGTGGCTCACATACAAAATCACCTTGTCCCTGCGCTTCAACTCTTGAATGATTGCGAAGAGTCGGGCAACTTCGCGTGCGCTTAAGCTGCTGG
The DNA here is from genome assembly GCA_041744215.1 of Fimbriimonadales bacterium. Classification (GTDB taxonomy): domain Bacteria; phylum Armatimonadota; class Fimbriimonadia; order Fimbriimonadales; family ATM1; genus JAHCHL01. The sequence continues at coordinate 40,660 of JBGTLG010000004.1, forward strand.
TGGGCTCGTCGAATGCGAAAACCCTAGCGTCGTGTGATAGCGCTTTTGCGATCTCGACCATCTGCCGTTGCGCGAGTGGCAGCGTGCCAACCTTCGCACGAGGATCAACTTGAATGCCGACTTCTGACAGTTTGGCAGCTGTATTGTCGAACATCTCTGCAGGTTTCGTCCAGCCGAAGCGATTCGGAAGATGTCCAAGGAAGACGTTTTCAGCAACCGACAACTCTGGAACCAGATGGAGTTCTTGATAGATTACGGAAACACCAAGCCGGATCGCGGCAATCGGCGATGCGAACGACATGGCGTCGTTCCCAATGATGAGGCTCCCGGAGTCGGGTCGGCAGGCTCCACTCAAAATCTTTAAGAGGGTGCTTTTTCCCGCGCCATTCTCGCCTACGAGCGCGTGGACCGACCCTCTGTTAACTCCAAACGTAACATCATTCAGCGCCTGCACGCCAGGAAAGCCCTTCGAGACCGACTCAAACCGAAGAAACTCGCCACTCATATTGTAATCGGTGGGAGATCGCAGCCGCGGAGGTTTTTCCGCGGCTGCCCAACCTGTCCGGGAATCTTGCGCATGCCCTCCCGGTCGGCCAACTTTAGAGCAACCCCTCCTTGGCCATCAGGTCTTCAAAGTTCTCCCTCGTAATCAAGATGCCGCTAGTCCATGTTTCTTTGGGCGGTTCTGTGCCTTCGGTAATCCACTTGTACATCATGACTGCCGTGTCGTAACCATGCTTGCGCGGACTCAGTAGAACAGAGGCGAAAAAGCCGGTCGGATTGGGCTTCTTAAAATCGTCTACTCCGCTCGTGCCGTTGATCCCAACACCGATCACGTCGGTTGCGGCTAACCCCCGCGACTCTGTGGCCCGGACAAATCCTAACACACCATCATCGTTGGAACTGAATGCAATCCACTTTTTGACGGCTGGATACCGCGTAAGCGCGACGCTCGCAGCTTCGACCGCTGTTTCAATGTTATGCGGTGATTTCCACGGAGTCTTATGAATCCTGTCAATCGGAAAACCGTTTGCTGAGAGCACCTCGATCGCCCCTTCGATGCGTTCCCTTGCTGTCTGTAACTCATCGACGGTTAGCGCCATGGCACCGACTTCAGCCATGCTCCATCCTCGGCTCTTCATTTCGTCGATCAGTGCTTGACCAACCATCCTTCCAATGTCGCGCGCAGAGATCCCAAGATGATGAACGCTGGTTAGCGGTCCATCCGGCCCTTCGAGCCGGTCATCGACCGTCAAGAGCTTCATCCCGTACTCGTTCGCTTTAGATACGATCAGCGGCCCGAGCTTCGGATCAGGCGTGCAGATGATCAATCCCTGAGCCCCTTGCGATGCCAGATTGTCGATAGCGGAGATCACCTTCTCTCCGTCTTTGGCTTCAAGCTCGATCAGTTGAAAGCCGTGCTCTTTCGCAGCTTCGCGGGCAAACTTCCATTCAGTCTGGAACCACGGCTCTTGGGCGAGTTTGACGACGAAGCCGACCTTGACCTTTTTCCCATCGGGAGTAGTCGCTGCTGGAGCGTCGGACTTGCCACCGCATCCCGCCGCGACTAAGCTCGCCAGGGTAAGGCTGAGTAGAGGGAGAAAGTGCTTCATAGTTCCCGGGCAGTTTACATGGTAGCGGCAGATGGTGCCCCGCCTCTGAAGCCTGTCACAGACGCGCTGGCCTCGCGAAGCGAGGTCAAGAACTCGGTTGACGGCGACTTGAGGTTTCGGGGAGTGGGGAAGATTAGTGAAGGCCGATCGCGCGAGGAACATTTTCGACCGGAACAGAGACGCAGCTAGTCACCTTTGCGCCATACGCACGTGTTCGTTCAGCGAAGCAGGGGGCGATCTCGGAGGCGGCGGGAGGAAAGGCGGTCTCCTTTGCCGAACTGAACGCCTTGCGGCCGATGCCGCGAAAGGTCAAGAAAGATGTTCAAAGAGTTCAAAGAGTTCGCCGTCAAGGGCAATATGCTCGATTTGGCAATAGGTCTCGTTCTCGGCGCGGCCTTCGGCGCAGTGGTGAACTCCCTTGTCGGTGATATCTTCACACCTCTCATTGGTCTGATCACCGGGGGTGTGGACTTCAAAGCTCTTGCTATCACGTTGAAAGCTTCGGATGGAGACAATCCACCCCTGCTATTGAACTACGGGTCCTTTCTTCAGTTTGTCTTGAACTTTCTCATCGTCGCCCTCGCGCTCTTCTTTGTAATCAAGACTATCAACAGGCTGCGAAGAGCAAAGGAGCCGGAGCCGGTTCCTGAACCAGAGCCGCCGCGTGAGGAGATTCTGCTCGAAGAGATACGCGACATCTTGAAATCACGCACATGATGCGCGCACACTCAGTTCCATGCTATCGGTTCTGGTCTTACTTGCGATGAACGAGTTGCCGTATGAAATCCTGTCAATCATTCCGCAGCCTGTCGCTGTAACACAGAGCCCAGGCGAGTTTGTTCTGAACGAACACACGACAGTGTCCGTCGCCACCGAGTTCGAGGGCGTCGCTGACCTGCTTGACAAGTATCTAAAGCCAGCGACTGGATTGCCGTTTGCACGAAAGGTCGGGGATGCGAACGCCATAAGTATCAACCGCGATCGGGATTTACCATCCGAGGGGTACGAGCTTGTCGTCTCGGAGCAGGGAATATCAATAGAGGCGAGTGACGCGGCAGGTGCTTTCTACGCCTTGCAATCTCTTCGTCAGCTCTTGTCCCCGAACATCTATCGCTCCACGAAGCAAGAGGGCGTTTGGAACATTCCTTGTGTGTCGATTCGTGACTACCCACGCTTTTCTTGGCGTGGATCTCACCTTGACGTCGCTCGGCACTTTATGCCAAAGACCTTTGTTCTTCGGTACCTAGACCTGCTCGCTTTGCATAAGCTGAACGTGCTGCACTTGCACCTCACGGATGATCAAGGTTGGCGAATAGAGATAAGGAAGTATCCGAAGCTTACGGAAGTCGGCGCGGTTCGCAAAGATACGATGCTGTCTTATGACCCGAAAACATACGAAGGAAAGCCGCATGGTGGCTTTTATACGCAAGAGGAGATTCGCGAAATCGTCGCTTACGCAGCGGAGCGATTCATAACCGTTGTCCCAGAGATTGAAATGCCTGGACATGCGCAAGCAGCGATTGCTGCATATCCAGAGTTGGGCAACACGGACAAGCAACTGGAGGTAGCCGTCGATTGGGGCGTGCATGAGAACGTCTTCAATGTGGAAGACTCTACTATTCGCTTCTTGCAGGTAGTGCTTGACGAGGTGCTGGAGTTGTTTCCGAGTCGATTCATTCATATCGGTGGCGACGAGTGTCCAAAGGCTCAGTGGCAGAAGAGTGAACGTGCACAAGTTCGCATGAAACAGTTAGGTCTGAACAATGAATATGAACTCCAGAGCTGGTTCATCCGGCAGATGGACGAGTACCTAACAAGGAAGGAACGTCGCTTGATCGGCTGGTCGGAAATCTTGGAGGGCGGCCTTGCGCCCTCTGCGGCGCTAATGGTCTGGTTAGGGGATGATGGGGCGATGCAGGCTGTCTCGTCTGGCCACAATGTCGTGATGGCTCAAACGACGCACACCTACTTCGATTACTATCAGGCGGAGGAGAAGGAAAAAGAACCTCATGCAATCGGGGGGTTTTTGCCTCTCTCGAAGGTCTATGAGTACGAGCCGATCCTCAAGCAGATGACGCAGGAACAGTCGAAACACGTGCTTGGTGTTCAGTTCCAGGTCTGGACAGAGTACATTCGAGATCCGATGCAAGTCGAGTACATGGTTTTTCCACGTGCTTGCGCGCTCGCTGAAGTGGCTTGGTCGACCAGTGAGTCGAAAAACTATCAGCAATTCTTGGAACGTCTCGAAACTCATCTGTTGCGCTTGGATGCCCTCGAAGTCAGCCACCGCCGAAACTAATGGTCCGGCGCGTGGAAAACCGAGACGCCTGCGATTCGCGGCATGTAGTGCTTGTCGAGGATCCGAATCTCGATGCTAGTCGCGGTGGTGCTGGGGAGTCGCCACTCTGGCACGGCATCCTCCTCCAAAGACTCGCGCTTGAAACTGCTCGATTGCGGGGCCTTGACCCGGATGCGCCGCCAAACCTAACAAAGATCACAAAGACCTTATAACCAAACAACGAAGCCGCCTGGAAAGGCGGCTTCAATCAAATTGGGAGCGGGGACAGGATTTGAACCTGCGACCTCCGGGTTATGAGCCCGACGAGCTACCAGACTGCTCCACCCCGCAGCGTGGAGCGCAAATTATACCTTAGACGCTGGCGATTCGGTGCGCAGTAGGTGCGACGCCGTGAATCGCCCGGTATGCGCGGTAAAAGCTGCTGGAGTCTGCATAGCCAACTCGGTGGCACACCTCTTTTACGCTGAGGCTCGTTGTTTCGAACAGCTTTCTCGCCACATTCAATCGGTACTCGGTGACATATCGCTTGAACGGCATGCCCACGATCTCGCGAAACAGATATCGAAAATGAGACCGACTCAAGCACATCTCATTCGCGACCTTCTCGTCACTCAGGTTCTCGCCAAATCTCAGGGAAACGATCGTCTTTGCTTTCTCGACCATCTGAATTGCCATGCGATTGGCGTTCGGCCGGGCGCACATGGTTGCATGCAACAGGTAGCGAGTAGCGACGGCGATCATTTCCGCAGAAGTGCTTGAGTTGGTGGCGTCAAATGCGGCATCCGCTATCGTGCGCTCCACTTCTGGAGGTGCGCCTATCTCCATCGTTGAGAGAACGAGGATGGAGATGAGTGAAACAAATCGTGCACGAGCCATCACGAGATCGGCTTCGGCGATTACAGTCAAATCGGACAAGAATTGTCGAAGATATGCCTCCAACTCAACTCGCTGCCCGAGCCGCACCATAGCGTTGATTTCGCTATAGCTAACTTCACCGCTGGGCTCATATCGAGTTTTGGCCATTTCCGCCTCTATTCTGACATCCTTCTGCCATCGAACGCGGGACAGTTGTCATGTGCGGCGGGTGAGCCGGGCACGAGGGGACGTCATCTCGTCCAATGCGAATCGGACGCCCTCGCGCCCAAAGCCCGAATCTCCCTCTCCTCCATACGGCATGCCGTCGAACCGCAGGCTGGGAGACTCGTTTACGATCACACCGCCAAACTGCAGGCGCGCAAACGCTCGATCCACGAGTTCTTCATCACGGGTGAATATGGACGCTTGCAATCGATATCTTCCTTCATTGAGTTTCTCGAACAGCTTCTCGGAGCTGTCAAATGGTACGACGTTGAGAACGGGCCCGAAGACCTCCTCCGTGAAAAGTTCATCAGTTTCGTCGACTCCTTCCAGCAGCGTGGGCGGAATCAAGAGAGGGTGCGCCTCGGCAGGCGCCTCCGCAACGATGCGCCCCTTCGCTGCTTTAATGCGCGACAGCACCCGGTCGCGCGCCTTTGCGTCGATCATCGGTCCGCAAATCGTCTCCGGTAATGAAGGATCCCCCGCGGCGCAAGCGCGAGTTGCCTTGACAAGCAATGACAACGTCTTATCAAAAACGGAACGATGCAAGAATACGTTCTGCGCGGAGATGCAAACTTGCCCTGCATAACCATAGCCGCTGATCGTCGTCCGAGAAACGGCAAGTTCCAGGTCAGCATCATTACAAATGATAACTGGAGCGTTACCGCCGAGTTCCAACGTAACCCTCTTCTGAGGAACCATCCCCTTAAGCATCCATCCGACCTCGGGGCTGCCAGTGAAACTGAGCATGCGGATGCGATCGTCGACGAGCGCCTTCTGAGCTTGTTCGTTTGAGAGATGCAGCACACTCAAGCTGCCAGGCTGAACTCCGGACTCAACAAGCAGTTCGCCGAGCGCAAGCGTAGTGAGAGGCGCGAGCGGGCTGACCTTCATGACAATCGGACAGCCTGCGACAATCGCGGGCGCCAGCTTGTGTGCTGCGAGGTTGAGAGGCCAGTTATAGGGCACAAAACCCAGGGTCGGGCCGACACCAAATCGCTGCCATGCCCCCGTGAAACTCTCTCCGCGAGGATCATACGAAAAGTCGAGGTCATGAGCAACCATCTCATCGCCCGCCTCGGAAGCCAGCCAGAAAGTGCGTTGCATTCGTTCGACTTCACTAGTCGCAAACTGTCTCGGCTTTCCTGTTTCATCGATCAGCAATTCGATGAGGGCGTCCTTGCGCTGATTAATCAGCTCAGCGGCGAGCGCGCAAACCGTTACCCGCTCGTTGAGGGGCATCGGCGATCGCCACGCACCGTCCGCGAGAGCGATTGCGGTCTCGAGATTGTGATCGGATGCGACCGACATAGAATCGATAGTTTCGCTTCTCCACGGTGATTCCGACAGTATCCAATCTTTGGAAACTACCGGTTTACCGCCGACGATCATAGGTTTCGGTTGCACTTTGAACATTTTGCACCACGCGCTGGCTGGTACACTTTGTGGCCGTCGGGGCGTAGCGCAGCCTGGTTAGCGCGCCTGCTTTGGGAGCAGGAGGTCGCGAGTTCGAATCTCGCCGCCCCGACCAGTTCCATAATGTCATCTATGGAACAAAGAGTCCTCCGCCTTGAGCGGGCAGTAATGACCCAGCGCCTGCTTTTGCTCGCTGCCATCGCCTTGATCGCAATCCTCGGCTTTCGCCAAAGCCCCGGCGAAATCAAGACAACCTCGCTCCAAATTGTCAACAAACAAGGCAAGCCTGCTGCGCTGTTCTACGGCACGGAAGAAGGCTTCGGGGGCTACCTGTACGGCCGAGCGGTCGAAGGCGCGGACTATCAACCTGCGATCAAACTGGAAGGGAGTCGAGTAGGAGGACAGATCGATCTTTTCGATGAAAACGGACGACAAGTGATTGAGGTGACGCGGGGCACAGACGGTGGCGCAATCACGATTTTCAACAATAAAACGAATCGTCCGGTCGCAAGTGTCTACGCCGATCGTGACGATGGTGCGAGGATCGAGTTGAACGCAACCGACGGCTCAGAGAGACTCTTTCTTCAAAGCGACCTGATCGGCGCAGGCATGAAGATGATCCTTCCCCGCGGCATTCCTGCACTAAGTCTTTACTCCTCGCTCGACGGCGGCTACCTGGCTCTGTACGACGAGAAGGGCAACACGGTGCAGCGACTGCCTAAGAGCGACTGACGTGAAAGTTAGCGTCTCTCCATACTCTCAACCAACCGTTCGACAGCCTCGACGCCGGCATCTTCAAATGGCATAAAAACAAAGTTCGCACCTCGGTCGATGAGCCACTGCTTGTCGACGTCGTTGTGTGCGGTTACGGCTATGTTGCGTCGGTAGCTGTTCGATCGCAACGCGTGAACGAGCGATGCGCCGATATCTCTGTCCGGCACAGTGCTGACTATCCACTTGGCGGATGCCAATGGCAGGCTCGCAGCGAACTCCGCGTCGGTGGCATCGCCATATCTTACGGGAAAGCCATTTGCGGCGCAGGTTCGAATCGCAATTGGATCGAAGTCGATTCCGAGCCCCTCAAAACCCTTCTCCTTTAGTCCCCGCAGGATAGTTCTTCCAAACCTGCCAACGCCAAAAACTAAAACGTCTGGACGGACTGCTGATTCGACATCCTGTCGATCCTCGCGGTGGACGACGTTCCGCTCGAAGATCCGCAAATACGGCGATAGCTTCTCGTACAGAAAGTGTGAATACATGATCATGTAAGTTGATAGGCCTATCGTCGTGAGGCCCACCAGCGTGACGAGACCAACGTGATCATTTGTCACGTGCCCAATCGCCAGTCCGAGTGCGATCATGATGAGCGAGAATTCGCTGATTTGCGCAACCGTCAATCCGGCCAGGAATCCAGTTCGTTTTCGGTAGCCCATCGCACCCATGATGATCATTACAATAAGCGGATTTCCTATCAGCACAAACGCGGACAGAGTTATTGCGGCTGGAACTTGAGCTCCCAGTTGTCCAAGCTGAAGCTGAGACCCCAAGTCGACAAAGAAGAACAGCAGCAAAAAATCGCGAACGCTGACGAGCCTCGACGCGACTGCCTCGCGATATGGAGTTGAGGCGATCGACACACCCGCCAGAAAGGCACCAACTTCTTTACTGAATCCAAGGAGGTCGCCCGCCGCGCCGAGCGCGAACGCCCAAGCGATTGAAAACAGAACTAGCAGCTCCGGCGACTTCGCGATTACCTGCATCAGTTGCGGAAGCCCAATTCGCATCAGCAGCGAAACCAGGCCGAGAAACCCAAGGCCTTTTGCCAAGACTAGCCCAAACTCGGCGGTTGCGTTGCGATCGGCATCGCCTGTGCCAAGTGCAGCCAAGAAAATCATTGCCAGCACGACAACGATGTCTTGAACGATCAAGAAGCCCACCGCGATCCGCCCGTGGAGCGAGTCGAGTTCTCGCTTGTCCGACAGCAGCTTGACAATGATGATCGTACTGGAAAATGTGAGCGCGACAGCAATGTAGATAGCGGGGATCTGTTCGACACCCATCCCGATTAAGATCAGGTACCCAATGATCGAAGTAAAAGCAACTTGCCCCAACCCAGTCGCGAGAGACACCGGACCTAACGTCCTAATGAGGTGGACATCCAGCTTCAACCCGACCACAAAGAGAAGTATCGCAATCCCCATCTCGGAGAGTAACTTCATTTCGTGACCCTTTGCGTCCTGGCCCAATCCTTGCGTCTCGCCGACCAGGCCAAGCACCGAGGGTCCAGCAACTATCCCCACTGCGATGAAGATCACAATCAGGGGCTGTCGCAGCAGGAGGCCGATCGCCCCAAAGGTCGCTGCCAAAAGCACGAGAGCGGCGAACGTATGGAACGCGGTCTGCTGGAAGAACTCCACGGTCGGCACGGTGACGCGGTTATAGCATCGAATCTGTTGTGCCTTCTATCGGGGGATCCTCCAGGAAGTGTGGAAAAGACGTGGAAATGAGGTGGGGGACGGGTGGGAAGCAGATTTTTTGAAAATTGTCCTTGCTTCCCTTGACACGCGAGATATTGTGTGGCACACTATAGCAGTACCCAGATATGGGTACGCCCCCCTTCCCAGGAAGGGATAGGAACCCCGAATGAAGTGCCCCTGTTGCGGCTACCCCGAAGATAAGGTCATCGACTCTCGATCGGCTAGGGACGGGGCCGCCATCCGCCGCCGAAGAGAATGCCTAAAGTGCGGCTACAGGTACACAACGTTCGAAGAGGTTGAGCAAAGACGCCTGATCGTCGTCAAGAAGGATGGCCGGCGCGAGCCGTTCCAAAGGGCGAAGATTCTCTCCAGCATGGAGATAGCGTGCCGCAAGCGTCCAGTTCCCACAGCAATCTTAGCCGCTGCCTCGGAGGATGTCGAGAGGCGGCTGATCGAGATGCCTGAAGACGAGTTCTCGAGCGTAGAAATCGGTGAGCTGATCCTTGAGCGACTTGGCGACATTGATCCGGTGGCCTACATCCGTTTTGCAAGTGTTTATCGCGAATTCGACGATCCGGAAGAGTTTAGGGAATTCGTCGCTGCGCTCAAGCGCAGACGAAAACCTACCCGTGCTCGTGGCGTGCCGGAACCTATCGCGAAATAGCAAAGGAAGAAACTGCGCAAAGGGCGATAGCCCCAACACTCCAGGGAGGACAAGGTAAATGAAAATCAATCGACGGTTCACGAAGTCTGGCAGCGATGCTTACGAGGGCATCGAGTTTGTCTCACGCAAATCGGAGATCCGAAACACGGATGGGTCCAGCGTGTTCTCGATGGAAGACATCATGGTGCCCACGGGATGGTCGCAAGTTGCGACAGACATCCTTGCACAGAAGTACTTCAGAAAAGCAGGTGTTCCACAGGAGGACGGGTCGACCGGATCAGAACGAGATTCCCGGCAGGTTTTCAATCGCCTTGCAGGCTGCTGGCGGTTCTGGGGCGAGAAGCACGGCTACTTCGACACGGAAGCGGACGCCCAGGCGTTTTGCGACGAACTATGCAACATGATGGCTCGCCAAATGGCTGCTCCTAACAGCCCGCAGTGGTTCAACACTGGACTTCACTATGCTTATGGGATCACCGGACCGGCGCAGGGGCACTATTACGTCGACCCGGAGACCGGCGAAGTCAAAAAGAGCGAAAACGCGTACGAGCGACCGCAGCCCCACGCGTGCTTCATTCTTTCCGTCAAAGACGATCTCGTAGGGCAAGGCGGTATCATGGACCTTTGGACGCGTGAGGCTCGCATCTTCAAATATGGGAGCGGCGTTGGGACAAATTTCTCGAGTCTCCGAGGTGAAGGTGAATCGCTAAGTGGCGGAGGAAAGTCGAGCGGGCTGATGTCGTTCCTGCGTGTCGGCGACAGGAGCGCGGGGGCGGTTAAGTCTGGCGGCACGACTCGGCGCGCCGCGAAGATGGTCTGTCTCGATGTCGATCATCCAGATATCGAAGACTTTATAGATTGGAAAGTGATAGAAGAGCAAAAGGTCGCGTCGCTGGTGGCGGGATCAAAGCTCTGCAACCTTCACCTAAACGCAATAATCAAGGCATGCCATGGGTGGCGAAACGAAGATGAGAGGTTCGACGCCAGGAAAAACGACGAACTGCGAGTCGCGATCGCTGCGGCGAAAGGAGCAGAGGTTCCACTCAATTACATTCAGAGAGTTATTCAACTTGCTGAGCAAGGCTACAAAGGCATCGAGTTTCCCATCTACGATAGCGATTGGAACTCTGAAGCCTATCTCACTGTCAGCGGACAGAACTCGAACAACTCCATTCGAGTTTCGAATGACTTTCTCAAGACTGTCGAAGCAGGCGGCGATTGGAATCTCACTAATCGCACAACCGGCGAAGTGGCAAAGAAAGTAAGCGCTAAAGAGATTTGGGATTCGATTTGTTTCTCCGCATGGTCGTGTGCCGATCCAGGTCTGCAATACGATACTACAATAAACGAGTGGCACACTTGTCCGGAAGGAGGGAAGATCAACGCTAGCAACCCCTGCAGCGAGTATATGTTCCTCGATGACACTGCCTGCAATCTAGCGAGCCTCAATCTTTGCTCATTCTATGATCCGACCACGCAAACGTTTGATGTCGAAAGCTACAAGCACGCAATCCACCTCTGGACAATCGTTCTTGAGATCAGCGTGCTTATGGCACAGTTTCCCAGCAAGGAGATTGCACAGCTCTCATACGACTATCGAACGCTTGGGCTGGGATATGCAAATCTCGGCGCGCTGCTCATGCAGATGGGCATACCTTACGACAGCCCTCAGGGCAACGCGATCACGGGCTGTCTGACCGCGATTCTTGGGGGCGAATCGTACGCGACGTCTTCCGAGCTCGCACGAGAAATCGGCCCGTTCCCTCGGTATCACAAGAATCGTGACCATATGTTGCGAGTGATTCGGAATCACCGGCGCGCAGCATACAATACTGGCCCGAACGAATACGAAGGCCTCAGTACGGCGCCAATGGGAATCGACCCCGACGAGGCACCGACAGAGATGCTCAAAGCCGCACGCGTAGCGTGGGATCGCGCGCTTGAACTCGGCGAAGCACACGGATATCGGAATGCGCAAGTTACGGTGCTCGCGCCGACAGGAACGATCGGTTTGATCATGGACTGTGACACGACCGGGATCGAGCCTGACTTTGCCCTCGTAAAGTTCAAGAAACTTGCGGGTGGTGGCTACTTCAAAATCATCAACCAGTCCGTGCCGATAGCACTTGAACGGCTGGGCTACAACATGGAGCAAGTCGAAGACATCATCAGCTATTGCATGGGCTCAGGAACTCTCCTCGGATCTCCGACGATCACACACGATGACCTCAAACAACGGGGATTCGATGATGAAGCGATTGATAGGCTCGAGAAAGCGCTGGCATCCTCATTCGAAATCAACTTCGCCTTCAATCACTATGTCCTTGGGCGTGACTTCTGCATTGACAAACTCGGCCTATCAGCTGAGCAAATTGATGACTGGAGCTTCAATCTGCTCCTTGCGCTCGGGTTCTCACAGGACGACATTGATGAGGCGAACAACTACGTCTGCGGGACCATGACCGTCGAAGGTGCACCACACCTTCGCCTCGAGCACTACTCCATTTTTGACTGCGCAAACAAGTGCGGCAAGATCGGAAAAAGATACATCACATATGAAGGACACATCCGAGCGATGGCGGCCGCACAGCCATTCATTAGTGGTGCGATTAGCAAGACCATCAATCTGCCGAGCAACGCGCTCGTTGATGATATTGCGAAGGCCTATGTGCTGAGTTGGAAGCTTGGGCTAAAAGCGAACGCACTGTATCGCGATGGCTCAAAGCTGAGCCAGCCCCTAAACAGCGCGCTTGACGATGCGGCGGCAGCGATCATGGAAATCGACTCGACCTTGTCTCTGCCCGCGCAGCACGCGCAGAAACTTGTGTACCGTTACATTGCCAAGCGGCGGTTGCTGCCTGCTCGTCGTCGCGGCTACACCCAGAAGGCGAGAGTTGGCGGACACAAAGTCTATTTGAGGACCGGAGAGTACGAAGACGGATCGCTCGGCGAAATCTTTGTCGACATGCATCGTGAAGGAGCAGCATTCAGAAGCCTTATGAATTGCTTCGCGATCTCAATCTCCCTAGGCTTGCAATACGGTGTGCCGCTCGAAGAGTTCGTCGATGCATTTTGTTTCACTCGATTTGAGCCCAACGGAATGGTCGGCGGCAACGATCACATCAAGATGGCTACGTCCGTGATCGACTACATCTTCCGAGAACTTGCTGTAACGTACCTCGGTCGCGCCGACTTCATGCACGTTTCGCCGGAAGACCTGAGAAGTGACACGATCGGGAAACCGCAGCAGGAGGCCGACTTCACCGAGGAAGTGATTGTTGACGAGAACCACGGAGATCGCCCAGTACCAGGGCAAACAACCGAGAACCACGAGGGTGCGGGATTCAGACCGGATCGCCCTAATGGGCACGCTCTCTCGGAGCCAATTCGTGTGGCATCTGGAGGGGCCGAAATCGAGGCGAAGATTCGACAGGCGCGCCTTCAGGGTTATGAGGGTGATCCCTGTAACGAGTGCGGCCAATTCACGCTCGTTAGAAATGGCACATGCCTGAAGTGCCAGTCTTGTGGCGCTACGAGCGGATGCTCCTAACAAAGATAAGGCGAAAGCCCAGTATTTTTACTGGGCCTTTTGGCCGTCGTCTTGCCGTATCGTAGATACGCATAGGAGAGTGCATATCTAAATGAGACAGGTCTTGCGTTTTTCGCTGGGCTCGGTAGCCCTCGCCCTTTGCTTTATCCCGCGGGCGATCGTCCCTGACCTTCCAACGTCTAACTGGCCCTACGCCGGTCAGTTTGGGACAGCCACCCAGAAGTGGTCAGGCGTTGCGATTGGTGATAGATGGGTACTGACCGCCCGTCACGTCGCGTTTATGGGTGACACTGAAGGCCGATTTGTGATGGACGGTGGTCCCGAGTACGCGAGCATTAGAGTCTACAGGCACCCAACCGACGATCTTGCTGTCATCGAGTTTCCTAACCCTCTTCCCGGCTGGTACCCAATCTACACCGGATCGTCGGAGATCGGTATGGTCGGCGAAGTCATCGGTTACGGCATAACGGGAGAAATCGTAGGAGGAGAGTACCAGTACACTGGCAACGGCGGAACAAAACGGGCCGGCAGAAACCGCCTTTCACTCTCACAGTTTGTTCAGTTTACTGAAATCCAGGGAGTGTTTCTGATATGCGATTTTGACGGAAGTGGTCGTGACACCTTCGGTGACGGCGGACCTGTTATGAATGAGTGCACGCTTGGAAGCGGAGACTCGGGCGGACCTACGCTCGTCAACGATGGCGGAGTCTGGAAAGTTGCTGGAGTTCATAGCTGGGTGGGGAACGTTACAGGCGGACCAACTGCGCCCAGGCATGGCTCTGTCTTCGGCGACATTCAGGTGTCAAATTACGCGGCGTGGATCAATTCGATTGTCCCCCAGCGCGTAACGCCGACTATCTTGAATGTGAATCCGGGCATCATTGTTGGCGGTGATGTCGGATCGCTCGCATTCAGCGACAACGTTCGCGTCCGAATCCGAGAGGTGCCGCCGCTCGCGCTCGGTGCGCCTTCGGTGCGCGCCGTCATTGACGGAGTGTCACCGATCCTCGCACCGGGCACTCTGACGTTTCGCATCGAGACCTCTACGTCGGCTGTTCCCGCTTCGAGTTTGTTGCAACGCATAGAGATGCGGAACTTTCAAACAGGAGTCTGGGAATTGGTGGATCAACGGTCAACCACATCCGGCGACAATATGATCGTGATCACTCCGGCAGGCTCAGCTTCGAGGTTCGTGGAGCCTATCACTGGAGTTGTTCGCTCACGGGCATCCTGGTTCGACCCAGGCACGTTGTTTAGTTTCGGTTGGGAGGTGCGGATTGACATGGCCATTTGGGAGGTTCTGCCTTGAGCCTCCTCGCAATCATGCCGGAAACCCTCGGTCCAACGAGATTCGAAGACATCAGTATCACATAATGAACAACAGTTGATGCCGAGATTGGTCAACAACCAATCTGATAAAGGAGAACAAAAGTGAAGGTTTGTAGAATTCGATGGGCAGTCTTGGTGGCAGCATCTCTCGTGGCGGCGCTGGCCTCTGCGGTGACGCTCGGACAGGTTGATGACTTCCAAGACGGGACGCTCATGTTCTGGGGCGGCGGAGCGGCGTTGACGAACGTAGCGAATGGCGGGCCGAATGGCGCGGGCGACCGCTTCCTCCAGATTCAGTCAAATGGGGGCAGTGGACCAGGGAGCCGACTCGCGACGTTGAACACGAACCAATGGTCGGGTGACTACATCGCAGCAGGTGTACAGGCGGTGGAAATGCACCTCAACAACTTCTCCGCACAGGATCTTCACATGCGCATTGTCGTTTTTGGTCCAGGTTTGGCGACTCAGTGGACCTCAGCGCAGGCGGTTGTTCTGCCCGCTGGATCTGGTTGGAGAAGGGTAACGTTTCTTCTTACTCAAAGCGCATTGACACGAGTGTCAGGCACCGACAGTTACACGACATGCCTGAGTAACGCCTCCCAGCTGATGATTCGCCACAATGTCAACGCTTCTTCCGGCGGAGACCCAATCGCCGCGACGATGGGCATGGACAACGTAACCGCTGTCGTAGGACCAACTCTGCTTCCTAATGTTTTCCAGATACTGACCGGTGTCCCTCAGTCCGGAAACGTGCAGTCACTTTGGTTCCAGGACACGGATCGACTGGTTGTGCGCGAGGCTCCTCCGATTGCTCTTGGCTTACCATCGGTAGACATTCGCATCGACGGAACATCGCTTCTTACAACTGTAAGCGGGATGAGCCTCCGCGTCGTCACATCGACCAGCGCGGTCCCTGCGGCTGCGACAACGCAGGTCGTTCAAATGCGTAACTTCTCGGCTAGCATCTGGGAAACGGTCGACACGCGTGCTGGGACCGGTAGTGACAACGCGATTGTCATCACCCCCACTGGGGACCCGAATCGGTTCATCCAAAGTGGCACGAGATTGGTTCAGGTTCGAATCCGCTGGTTCGACCCCGGCACTCTGTTCACTTTTGGGTGGGTCGGACGCATTAACCAAGTCAACTGGCTGACCACGCCGTAGTTGAGGGAGCAAGGTGCGACGCCTCATCCCACACGCTGTGGTATGGGGCGAACCGCCTATTGGAAACCGATCGCGACCTTGAAGGGGTAGTTTACGCGGACATGGCCCAGGAAGGTGGCGAAGGATCCCCACAACTCGACGCAGCGCGGATGCTGGAGTTCGCGTCGTACGTGCGCGATTTGCCCACCGCCGCCGAGCAAGACCCTAGGGACCTCGCGAAGAGATTTGGGCTCCCAGAGGAACTCGTCCGGGAGTCCCTGCGAGTCGCGAGCAAGCGGGAAAGGCGAACGGAGAGGCAGCCCTCCGGAAGAACGAGGCGGAGCGTGCGATCCGCGATGTCGCGCTTCTGCAGCTTTCTCTATGCGAGGCCAGTCGTCAACTCAGCTTTTTTGGGCGTGTTCGCGTCGGTTGCCTCGGATGTCAGTTCGCGGCTGGATCAGGTAGCCGCAAACATCCTCCTCGCTTGCGCCTTCACGCTCGCTGGCGGGCTGCTCCTGTTGGTCAACGGCCTGCGTGGGCAGGCTCGTTACGCGGTGCTCACATCGTTCGCTTCAGTCGGCTGTTGGATGGGAGGCAGCATTCTGTTTAGGGTTCTCGATGGGCGATCGATGAGCTTGCTTCAAACGCTGTGGCTATCCGCCGTGGTTCTCTTCCTTACCGCCCTGCTTGCAATGTTTCTCAGTCTTGCTGCGATGCTCGGAGCATTCATCAAGATTCGGCGCGAAGCAAGCCATGAGGAGAAGCAGGACCGCCTTCAATTGCTCCAGCGGATCTTCTACCTGCAAGAGCAGCTTTCCGCTGCCCCAGCCTCGCGATGGCATCGTTCTAGGTGGGACTGGGTCGAGTCCGCGCGGAACCGGTGGCCCTGGATTGCACTCGCAGCGGGATTTGGCGTTGGCTTTATTCTTCTGCTTGAGAGAGTGACATTGGGATTGCCTACTATCGACGAAGCTCCTCAAACAGTCGCCTTTTTCGGCGTCGCAAACTTCTTACTCATCGCAATTGTTGTCCCATCCATTGGCTTTATCTCGGGCACGCTTTCACGCGGATTAGCGTCCGGCGTTCTATTCGCCGTGACAAAGTCGCTGTTTGATGTCATCGCAAACGGAGTCCCACAATCCTCCGCACTCTGGACGGAGTTGGTAATCACGTCCGCATGGTTTGTCCTCATTGCAGGTATTGGCGGCGTGGCAGGAACAATCGAGGAGCGGGGCCAACGATCACGGCGTCTTGCAGCAGCGGACCAAACAACAATTCTCAGCGAGATTATCCGGCTCCAGCAGTTATTGCAGACGGGCTCGGCCGAAATCTTCGTAATGTTTGCCGATGTCGTCAAAAGCACACAAATCAAGGCTGGCAAAGATCCGCTCAAGATAGAAGCATCATTTCGCGCCTTCCACGACTTCATTGGTCGTACGGTGCGCCAGCACGGTGGGTCGATACACAGCGTTTCTGGAGACGGCGCAGTCGCAAAGTTTAGCGTCGCCGCAGACATCTTAGCTGCGGCACGCGCTGTCCAACGGGACATCGACGGATTCAACACAGCCGCAAATCGCCTCGACCTGCCGTTTCGAGTCCGAATCGGATTGCATTGTGGCGAAGTCCATGGAGAATTGGATCAAGTCGTGTTCACCAATGTCGTCGACATCGCGGCGCACATCGAAAAGTACGCGCCGCCGGGGGGGATTGTAGTTACAGACAACCTGAAGGAACAGCTTCCGAATGAGCGCTTCGCCCAACTCGAGGAGGCAGTCGACGGGCATAGCGTTTACCTCGTTCTCGACCTTGGCCCTTAGGTCGCGGTAACCTATCGCCTCATGACATTGAACGGAGTGGACGCGGTCGACCTCGTTCTAGTCGGCGTCGGACTTGTCGCCCCTATACTCGTGGCGGCCGGCATCGCTGGCTGGCTAAAGAGTCTCGCGAGAAGGGCGTCCCAGGTTTCTGGAGTCGCTCCGGCAGAGACGATTGCCTCAATCTTCAGGTGGCCCGTCGTTTTCGCGGGCGTGCTTGCTGGGCTATACCTCTCATCGCTCTGGGCACGTGAACTTTCAGTCGAGCTCCTTCGAAATCGAAACTGGCCGCTCTTCGAGCGGTGGCTGATCGCCGCGGCAGTACTTCTCGCGTTCTACGTGGGCTACCGCCTTGCAGTGTCTGCGTTTCGCTTCGCCGCGCGCAGAGCCAATCGTGACCCGCGCGATTTCTTCTTCATCAGCAAACTTACAGCTGCGGTAATCAGTGCGATCGCCGCAGTGACTGCGCTCAATCTCTTGGGCGTTAACATCGGCCCAGTCCTGGCCTCATTGGGAGTAGCCGGAATCGCCGTGGCGTTAGCCCTCCAAGACACCCTCGGCAACTACTTTGCATCACTCTCCATTACCGTTGATAAGGCGCTCAAGCCGGGCGATTACATACGGCTCGAATCAGGACACGAGGGATTTGTCGAGGCGGTCGGATGGCGAACCACGCGGATCAGGCCGTATGGAGAGACGATGCTCATCGTTCCAAACTCCAAACTGACGTCGTCTATCGTCACTAACTTCTACCTTCCAGAGAATTCAGTGCGAGTCTACATCGATTTTGGAGTCGGTTACGAAGAGAACTTGGAGGAAGTGGAAGAAGTGCTGATCGAGACGGCCAAAGAAACGATTCACCGAGTGCCGGGCGCGGACACGGAGTTTGAGCCCATCGTCCGATTCAAGGAGTTCGCAGACTCGAACATTGCTGGAACGCTGACCTTGCGCGCGAGCGACTTCGAAATGAGCTTTCGTTTGAAGCACGAGTGTATAAAGGCGATACACAGGAAGTTTGCAGAGAAGGGAATTGCAATCAACTACCCGGTGCGGCAGATCGTTCCTATGGTAGTCGACACCGGGCCAAAATATCCGCCGCCAGACGTACCTCGGGACGTCATCTGAACGACATGATCAAACCAGACTGGCAATACGCAATGGTCATTGGCGCGTCAAGTGGCGTCGGTGAGCAGATAGCGCGGCAGCTCGCCGCGACGGGGTGTAGAGTGGCGCTCGTTGCTCGGCGAGAAGATCGGGTGAGGAAGATCTCAATGGACATAAATGGACCTTCACTCCACCTCGCCGTTCCGTTTGCACACGATGTGCTTGACTTTACCAACGCCTCGACTCATTTCGATCATGTTGTGCAGGACTTGGGTGGCCTTGATATAGTTTTCTATGCTGCAGGTGTCATGCGGCGGGTGGGCCCGACCGAATACGACATTGAGAAAGATCAGACCATTGTGGAAACGAATCTCATCGGCGCCATGGCGTGGCTTAATCCGGCTGCAAAACGGTTTGAGCGCGCGAAAGCGGGAGTTATTGTTGGGATTGGTTCCGTTTCCGGCGACAGAGGTCGCCGAGGGAACCCGGCGTATGCCGCAAGCAAGGCTGGCCTGGAGTGCTATCTGGAATCCTTGCGCAATCGACTTGCCCAGTTGGGAGTGAGCGTCGTCACCGTAAAGCCCGGACCGATCCTCACGGAGATGACTGCTGCGCTCGGAAAGCAGCCAATGATGATCCCTGCAGAGCGAGCCGCTGAACTGATCATCAAGGCTGCAAAGAAGTCAAACAAAACAGTGTACGTGCCAGGCAGGTGGTGGCTAGTCTCAAGAATTCTAAGAGCAATCCCTTCAGTTTTATTCAGGAGACTGCGGATTTGAAACCGCCCACTCAGCGTCTCGAGCGCGTCGAGGCGTGGGGTATGTCCTCCAGTAGCGTCGCGTATCTTTATAAGCCCTCGTCAGTCGATGGGATTCTTGAAGCCTTCGCTGAGGCGCGAAGCTTGGGAAAGACCATCGCGCTTAAGGGCGCAGGCAACAGCTACGGGGATGCCTTTCAAAACGCCGAAAACGTCGTGATCGACCTCTCTCGCATGACGAGAGTCCTCAAATATGACCCCGTTGAAGGGCTGATCACTTGCGAGCCAGGCGCAACGATTAGGGATATCTGGAGATATGTGATCGGTGATGGTTGGTGGCCGCCAGTCGTGAGCGGAACAAGCCATGTGACGATCGGAGGTGCCTTGGCTGCGAACATCCATGGCAAAAACAACGTTCATGCCGGACCGATTGGAGAACATGTTGTTTCCTTTGACCTCTTGCTTCCCTCGGGCCAAGTTGTCCATTGTGATCCGCTTACCGAGCCCGAACTGTTCTACTCAGTCATGGGATCATTTGGCCTCTTAGGCGTTATCGTTTCAGCGACGTTGCGACTGAAGAGAGTTCACTCAGGTCAGTTAAACGTCGAAGCGATCGCGGTGAAATCGCTCACGTCAGCGTTTGAGGTCTTCGAATCTCGAGCGGACCGTCATGATTACATCGTCGGGTGGATCGATGCATTTGCCTCGGGAAGTAGGTGCGGCCGTGGCCTGATTCATGTTGCAGACTACGCCGAAGAGGGGGAAGATCCACATCCTGAGGAATCACTACGTGTCGAGGCGCAACAATTGCCGGATACCTTCGGCGGTTGGCTCGCGCGGTCAAAGCTTTGGAGGATCATGAGGCCGTTCGTACGTCCGAGTGGAATGCGGCTTGTAAACTATGCGAAATGCGTGGGAGCGAAGCGCGAGCATGGCAAGCAGTATAAGCAATCATTGGTTGCATTCAATTTCCTTCTCGATTCCGCGCCAAATTGGAAGTGGAGTTACCGACCCGGCGCGCTCATCCAGTACCAATCATTCATCCCCAAGGAAAATGCGTCTGTGGCGTTCGAGCGTATCATCACTCTATCTCAGGATCGGGGCCTTGTTCCTTACCTCGCTGTGATGAAGCGGCATCGAAGTGACAGTTTTCTGCTGAGCCATGCGGTTGATGGGTACTCGCTCGCGCTCGACTTCCACGTTACGCGCAAGAATCAAGAGAGGGTGAAGGAACTGACACGCGCCCTCGATGATATCGTCCTCGCAAATCAAGGCAAGTTCTACTTCGCAAAAGACAGCACTCTTATTCAGGGGGGAGCTAAGCTCTTTCTCGGGGAAGATCTCGTCGATAGGTTTACAGCCCTTAAAAAGCGGCTCGATCCCGAAGCTATCCTTCAGACCGAACTCTCTAAGCGTGTGTTTGGTGAGTTCGAATCTGCAGCCGCACAGCTTTCGCCAGACGATGAGAACGCGGAACCGATGCGCTGAATCGTGTCAAAATCGTGGAGTGAGTACAGATGGCGCGGCAAAGTACATTGAGTACCCGATAAGGTCCGACAAGCTCTCGATGCGGGCTGAGATAGGTGAACAAATTGCCTGCGTTCAGTCAGATTTCCAATTGATCGAGATTTTCGAAACTCCTGCTTTCGGCCGCATGCTGTTTCTCGATAAGCACGTCCAACTCGCTGAGTTAGACGAACGTGCATACCACGAATCACTCGTTCATGTGCCGATGCTGAATATCAGGAACCCCAAACGCGCGCTCATCATTGGCGGTGGAGATGGCGGGGTGCTTCGCGAAGTCCTACGACACTCAAGCGTCGAACGCGTCGACATCGTTGAGATTGATCCGGAAGTCATCGAAGTCTGCCGGAGGCAGTTGCCGTTTCTCAACGCCGGAGTCTTCGAGGATTCAAGAGTACAACTCACAATTGGCGACGCCTTCGATTTTGTCCAATCCCCGAGAGAGTCGTACGATCTAATCGTCGTTGACTGCACTGATGTGTATGAAGAAGAGAATGGCGCCCTCAGCGAGCAGTTGTTCACCGAATCATTTTATCGGCGACTGCTCGAAATGACATCCCAGGAGGGATTCGTCGTCACACAAGCCGACAATTTTGTCTTTTGCCCTTACTCGCTTGACGCAATCCGAAAGAGCTTCGCGAAGGTGTTTCCAAAAACGGGCGATTACTTTGCAGTGGTGCCCTCGTTCGGCGGATTCTCAGCGTTCTGTTGGGGAAGCAAGGATCCTGTGGTACGTCCGCGGTGGACGGACTTGCGAGCAGACCCCGGCGAATTGTCTTACCTTGGCAGCGAAGCGTATGACTTCGGGCAATCAAAGCTTACCTTTGTCGATATCAAGTAGCTGCGGAACCACATCGGCAGGAGAGGATTGACGAGCGGTCTGCTCTGCAGTGGTTGGTGTTTGGGCACAAGCCTCGGGAGAAGTGTGCCCAAACAAGCACAAGAAGATAAAACCCGGTCGAACCTCCATCGCTCCGTATTCGTCAGAACGGTGAATCCTAAGGGGAATCGCGCTATGTTCGAAACACGGCAGTATCGTGGCTTTACTGTAATTGAGTTGCTGGTGGTGGTCGCGATCATCGCGATTTTGGCCGCGATACTGTTTCCGGTCCTCAAGCAGGCGAGGGATGTTGCGAAGCGGACTGCCTGTATGAGCAACATGCACCAAATCGCAACGGCGATGCGCCTTTACCTCATTGACACGGACGAGAAGTGGTTCCCGTGCAGCTACTACGAGGAGGCTGGACCTGAGTTTGCTCCCCAAAAGGTTTGGCTGGGTTACGACAACAACAACGGGCCGCTCGTAGAAGGATTCTATGGTCGATCGAATGCCAGTGCACAGAACCGGCCGCGCCCGGGAATCATAGAACCCTACATCAATAGCCTTGAGATAAAAAGGTGTCCTGCGATGCCGAACTCGTGGCAGACTTCCTATGCGCTCAATTGGTTCAGCACGATCTGGCCAAGTGCATACTATGCAACGAATCCAGCAGCGGAGGGGAAAGAGTTTGGGCCGGCTTCAAAAACCGTCCTGACTGCGTCCGACGGCAGCATGGTCGGTGAAGGTGCGATGGACTCTGAGATAGAAGAGCCATCCATGACGGTCGTCCTTTGGGAACACGATGCGCGTGCCCCAGTGTGCAACTGGCTACAGGGCTACGACTGGTTCGAAGCGCCGCCAGACGATCCCACGCTTCGAGGACACTTTCACTTTTTGCACCACAGCGGCACAAACACGATCTGGGCGGACACCCACGCCAAATGGATGCAATACCGGCAACTACGCCGCCCAATGTTCTCGGTGTACAAGCACATCTACCCGGACTGATAATCAGTTGATCTGACCAAACAGCGGAACACTAAGTAACTGAGCGTAGAGTTTAGCGTTTGCTACGAAGTCGCCCTGGCTCGAGTCCAGCGCGCCATAACTCGCTGAAGAATGCAGGTGCTCGACGACTGGCGGATAACGACTCGCATCTTTCCACCAAAGCCGAAGAACGTACACATACCCAAAGCCGACTCCCGCTGGGACCGAACCTGGAGGAGACCACGTCCCTCTCGCAGTCTTGGATAACGCGGGTAACAATCCCGTGTACCTCTCGAGGCCGAGGCAATTGACTTCGTCCATTGTTCCCGTTCGAGACTGCGAAATCATTCCGTGACGAAATCGGTGGAAGTAAGTTCGCTTTCGCAAATCAAATCGAAGGTACTGAAATCGCAGATACGCCCAAACGCCGGCTCCCAGAAACATCGGCCCAAAGAAGAGGTGCCAATAGGGCATACCTGTATCAGGAATTCCAAAGAAGATGTCGCTTCCGCCGCTCACAATCATCGCGATACCGACACAAACAGCGGCATAAGCTCCATAAACCTCCAGCGAGCGTTGGCGGAAGGTGAGGACCGTGCGCTCGCGATTAAGATGAGCCCTGAGAGGATTCTCCATCTGCATGGCGCTACCTCATATCGAAGCGACCAAGCTTTCCATCTCCGCGCAGTGGTCCTCCATAGATTTCAACAAGGCGAACTGAGCGCGTGTCCGTTGCAGGTTTTGCGCCGGAAATGCTTGCCGATAGTATACGTCCCCATTGAGATAGTCCGTGAGAAAGCGGATCCCCTGTTCATACGTGATTACCATGCCAGACGATACCAATAGTTCGCGCTCACTCGTCAGGAGACGATCTGCCATCTGAGAGAGGTAGCCCTCTGCCAAAGCCTTGAATAGATCAAGTCGCACGTTGACGAGACTCAAGTCCCGTTCGTCCTCGTCTCTTCCGGTGGTCATTGATCTCATCATATCTCCCACGTCATAAAGGGAGGTCCCAGGCATGACTGTGTCTAAGTCGACGACACACAATGCCTCGTGCGTTTCAGAATCAAACAGGATGTTGCTGATCTTAGCGTCGTTATGTGCAATCCGAACCGGTAGCGGCGGACCTGCGTTCACCAACCACTCTGCGAGGGGCTGACGAGACATCGCAAACGAGATCTCCGGCGCACACTCGCTCGCTCGAC
The DNA here is from genome assembly GCA_041744215.1 of Fimbriimonadales bacterium. Classification (GTDB taxonomy): domain Bacteria; phylum Armatimonadota; class Fimbriimonadia; order Fimbriimonadales; family ATM1; genus JAHCHL01. The sequence goes on from JBGTLG010000004.1 coordinate 64,439, forward strand.
GGAACGCGTCGCCTGCAACCGCTTCTTCGAAAAGCTGAAACCTTGATGGCGTGTCATGAAAACCAGGAATCGTCTCGTTGAGCAAGTGAGGGGGCAAATCTGCGAGCATCGCCTGAAATCGCCCGAACGCAGCCCCAGCGGTTCGCGCTTCGTGTGGCCCTTCGACCGCCCGATGGATGTAAGTGCCGTCGATGAACCAGTACATCCTCCAAAAAGTATCCTCGCGCTCATAGCAAAACCCGCCGGCTGCCGTAGGTATCAGTCTCAGTACCCGTCGCTCTCGCTCGGACTCACACTTGGCAGAGAGATGATCGAGCACGCGCTCAATGTTCTCCATAAGCCTTACTGGATCCCGGAAGATAGCGGTGTTTATGCGCTGAAGCAAGTACTGCCCACCATCCTCTGTGAGCACGCGATAAGAGTCGTTAATGTGTCCCGCTGCAACTTGCTCGGCCGAATGGATCCGGGAGTCAAGCAGGAAGTGTGAGGCGACGTGGGAGGGGTCCAGTTGCGAGCGAAGCAAGACAGAGTAGTTTAGCTCAAGCAGGAACCACACGCCCGCATGACGAACCGAAGCATATGCCCGAGAACGAGCCACCGCAGAAGAATGAGAGTGAACGGCGTCCTCTCATCGAGAGTCCACCTATTGAAACCTCTCATGAGTTGGAGGTGCCTGGCGGTTTACTGAAGTACAAGGCCACCGTAGGCATGATGCCCCTCAAAACCGAGTACGGGGATCACCAGGCCAACGTTTTCTATACTGCCTACACGAAGGTTGGCGCGCGCAGTTCACGTCCACTGATGTTCAGTTTCAATGGCGGACCTGGCAGTTCGTCCGTGTGGCTCCACCTCGGTGCGCTCGGGCCAAAGAGGGCGAAGATGGAGAACGACGGAACGCTGCCGCCCCCACCTTACAAGCTGGTTGATAATCCGCATACCTGGTTGCGCCACACGGACCTCGTCTGTATAGATCCCGTCGGTACTGGTTACAGCCGCGCTGCAAACAAGGAGATAGGCAAGAGATTCTGGGGAGTCAAAGGTGACATTGAGAGTGTCGGCGAAGTCATCCGATTGTATCTGACTCGCAACAAGCGCTGGAGTTCGCCCCTGTTCTTAGTTGGCGAAAGCTACGGAACGACGAGAGCCGCTGGCCTTGCTGGACATCTGATTGAAAAGGGAATCTCTTTCAATGGAATTCTGCTCGTCTCCTCAATTCTCAACTTCCAAACCGCCAGATTTAATAAAGGCAACGACTTGCCCTATGTGCTGTTCCTGCCGACCTACTGCGCCACAGCATGGTTCCACAAGAAAGCCGGAACTAAGACACCTCTTCCAAAGTTTCTAAAGGAATGTGAGGCATTCGCAATAGGCGAATATGCCACTGCCCTTGCCCAAGGCGATAACTTGCGATCTGCGCAGCGAACCGAGACCATCAAGAAGTTGGCTTACTTCACCGGCCTCAGCGAGACCTTTTTGGACAACTGCAATCTTCGAATCGTAATCATGGACTTTTGCAAAGAGCTGCTGCGTGATAGGAAGCTAACCGTGGGACGGCTGGACTCCCGCTTCATGGGAATCGAAGAATTCGCTACAGGGCAGACGCCTGACCACGACCCGAGCATGACCGCGATTCGGCCTCCATATACCGCTGCGTTTAATCAATACGTTCGAGAAAAGCTGAGATATGAGACGGACCTTGAGTACAACATCCTCGGTGGTGGGATTGAAGAGCCCTGGGATTGGGGGTCGGCAGGCGAGGGCCACCCCGACACCAGCGAGGCGTTGAGAGAAGCGTTTGCGAAGAACCCCCACATGAAACTCTTCGTGGCGAGCGGATTCTACGATCTTGCAACTCCCTACTTTGCGACCGAATACACCTTGTCACACCTCGGACTCGACGCCTCGCTAAAGAAGAATGTTAGCGTTGAATACTATCCAGCAGGGCACATGATGTACATTGACACCAAATGTCTTCAAGCGCTCGCAGGGCATGTGGAGTCGTTCATAAAGGAATCAGTCTAAGCTAACAAACAGTGTGCTAGTACTTGTGCCTGTGTGAATCGAGATTCCAAGTGGTATTGCCCCAGTATGAAATGCTGGGCATTGGCCATCCTCGTGGCACTAGCGCTCTCGATTGTCGGTTGCGGCGACGACCCGTTCGAGCATCGTTCCACTCGAGACGAAGCCGAACAAACCGAGCACAGCATGCTCAAGGGCGTTGGGCGAAAAATCGACGGCGATTAGTCCCAGTCCCATCGAATTGTCGAAGCATGTTAAAGCCCACGAGACCGCGCAGGTCTCGTGGGCTTTGGACATTCTGATAACAGGGCTTAGCCTTCCGCAGGCGGTGCCTCGTCGGCCTTCTTCTTCGTAGTCTTCTTGGCAGGGGCCTTTTTGGCAGTCGTGGCCTTCTTCGCGGTCGCAGCCTTCTTCGGAGCGGCTTTCGGCTTCTCTGCGGGTGACCCCGCTCCAGCGGCTGCGGGTGCTTTCTTGACCTTTGATTTCGAGGAGGATTTTGCTTCCTTGATCGCTGCCTTGATCACTTTCTCTTTTCGGCTTCGCCGTCGGCGGATTTCCTTGTTTCTAATTCGCATAGAGTTGGTTCCCTCGTGGGCCGGATGCGATGTTACCTCGGAGAGGGCAGCGGGCGGGTATCATGCGGCGGCGTGGTTAGTTGCCGCGCTTTTTAGTGTCAAGGACACAACTTCCAATATGGCAAAGACATACGCAATTCTTGGCTCCGGCATGCAAGGCACCGCAGTTGCCTACGACTTGGCTCGCTATGGAGACGCAGCTCGAATTCTGATGGGTGACCGAGACCTGGAGCAAGCGCGCAAGAGTTCGTCCCGTGTTAATGCACTCGTAGGTGCCGCCATCTGCGAACCACACGCCGTTGACGCGCTCAACGAATCCGAGCTGGCAGAGTTCTTCTCTCCTGTCGACGTCGCGGCGTCGTGTGTTCCATATTGGATGCACCCGAAAATCGTTCCTGTCGCCATAAAGACCTTAACCAACATGATCGACATGGGCGGCGACACAGAAGTCACTCTCGAGTCAATGCGATACGACGAAGCGGCGAAGGCGGCCGGAGTGAGCATCATTCCCGACACGGGGCTCGCGCCCGGATTGGTGAACAGCCTCGCTACGCACCTCATGTCAAAGCTAGATGAGGTGGAGGAAGTTCGCATGTATTGCGGTGGGCTTCCTCAGAACCCTAAGCCGCCGTTCAACTACAAGCTTGTCTTTAACATCGAGGGCCTTGTAGCCGAGTACACAGACGACGCTTACGCAATCCGAGACGGAAAGCTGGCAAGACCAGAAACTCTCGCCGACCTCGAAGAGATCGAATGGCCGGAACTGGGCAAGATGGAAGCATTTGTTACGAGCGGTGGAACGAGTACCGCACCACACACATTCCTAGGCAAGGTGCGCACCTATGAATACAAAACAATCCGATTCCCTGGGCACTGTGCGCTTATGCGTGTCTTTATGGACTTTGGCTTTTGGTCCCAAGAACCTGTCGAGGTCGACGGAGGCTCTGTGCGCCCGCGAGATCTGTTTCACAAGATAATGAGCGAAGCGCTGCATGATCCGACCGACAAAGACCAGATCCTGGTGAGAGCTACCGCCTCCGGAACGAAGTCTGGTCAACCAAAGAAGTATCAAATCGACATCTGGGACAAACAGGATGAGGGAACTGGGTTCAGCGCTATGGAGCGAATGACAGGATTCCCTTCATCGATCAACATGATCGAAATCGCGAAAGGGAATGTCGGGCCCGGAGTGATCCCTTACGAACTCGCAGTCCCTGGGACGGTCGTAGTCGAAGAACTTGCCAAACGTGGAATCGGAATCAGTGAGTCAGCTTCCTAATCGAAAGCCGCCCCCCCCGAACTCATTCAGGAAACCGTATAACAACACGACGAATCTGTTACGCGATTCGACCTTCGAGTGCGTCGAATCGCGTAACAAAACACATTCAATGGGGAGTTACTTGTTTTCCTTCTCGTACGCGCCTTCTATGAGCGTAACCCAAGAATCCCCTGTCTGGGTCTCGAGCACAAACCCGACTTTTCCATCGGACCGCTTTTCGTACGTTGCTCGATAAACGAGTTCTCCCATACCTGGCATGGGTGCCGGCTTGCTCGTTCCTACCAATTTCCCGTTCGTGAAATCGCCGGTGAACTCAAGTGGGAACGCTGACATTTGGTCGTACCACCAGAAAGCCCACTTCTTCTTCTCCGTGTCATACGTCAGCAGAAGAAGTCCCCCCATTGCCGAACCCATCATGTCGTAGGTCTGGTGCGAAACGACATACCGTCCGCCGACACCCATCGTCGTCTTCGCTTTCGAGGTGCTCTTCACGGGCTGTTCGCCGAAAGTAAATGTCATCTCGCCCTTCCAGTCGCCCAGCAACCAAGCCATCTCCTTCATTTCGGCAGGCGGAGTCATGTCCATCTCTTGCGCCGCAGCAGCGCCCATGCACCCGGCAACCGCCATACAAACAATCCACTTCATGTCCTTTCCTCCTGTTTCCCCATTGCTTTTGGGGAACACATGTATACCTGTTTTTGCAGGAGTCGGCTCAAGCACTCTGTGCGAAGTGCTGGTCTGTGAAAATCGTCACAATCTGAGCCTCCGATAGGGTAGAACACGTCCCTAACATCGGGGCCGTCCGGCACCGAATTTCCGCATGGCTGCAACAGCGAACGATCCGCAAACGGTGATGCTCACCATAAACGACGTCGAGATTGAGGTGCCCAAAGGGGAGCTCATCGTCGAGTCGGTCAAACGCATCGGCCTCGAGATACCCATTTTTTGCTACCACTCCCGATTGAAGCCGGTCGGTATGTGCCGCATGTGCCTCGTAGATGTCGGCTTCAAGCAGCCCGATGGTTCCGTCCGGATGATGCCAAAGCCGCAGGCAGGCTGCACCCTCCCCGCGGACAACGACATGGTCGTCTACACCGATACCGAAAACGTGAGGAAGGATCGGAAAGGCGTCTTGGAGTTTCTACTCATCAACCATCCTCTTGATTGCCCGATCTGCGACCGTGGCGGCGAGTGCCCGCTTCAAAACAACACAATCTTCTATGGCCCTTCCACCACGAGGTATGTCGAAATCAAACGCCACTTGCCTAAGGCATTTCCTCTCAGCAAGTACGTGACACTTGACCTGGAGCGATGCATCCAGTGCGGCCGTTGTGTAAGATTCACCGAAGAGATTAGCGGTGACTCGCAACTTGCGTTCAGATTTCGGGGTGCGATGATGCAGCCGAGTACTTTCGAACTGACGGATTTCGAAAGCCGATTCAGCGGAAACGTGATAGAGATTTGTCCGGTAGGAGCCTTAACTTCGTCCGAATACCGATTTCGGGCGAGGCCTTGGGACCTCCAGACGAAGCCTTCGATCTGCACCGAGTGCTCCAACGGTTGCAACACATGGTTCGATTACCGGGTCTCGTCACTCGTCCGAATCAACGGACGCACAAATGAGGCGGTGAACGAGGAGTGGACGTGTGATAAGGGTAAGTTCGGGCAGCAGTATTTAGACTCGCCGGATCGACTCACGGAAGTCTTTGTCCGTGATCAAAACAAGTTGGTGTCATCGGATTGGGCAGCCGCATTCCGTGGGATCTCCGACGCGTTCCAAGCTGCCGGTTCCAATTCCGCAGCGCTCGTTGGAGGCAAGGCGTCCAATGAGGACATCTTCATGCTCAAGCGGCTCTTTAAGGAAGTGTTTGGGTCGGACAACATCGATCATCGCTGGCGAAAGCACAATCCAAAAGTAGATGCTCTCACTCGCGTGACTACTCCGATCGCGAGTTTTGAAAGCGAGCCTGTTATCTTTGTCTTTGGAAACAATCTCGCTGAAGAGCAGCCGATTCTTTTTCTCAGAATTCGAAAGGCTTGGTCCAACCAAGATGCGAAAGTGGTTGTCGCGTGCCACGAGCCGTGCGAAGCCGATAACTTCGCTCATGTATCGCTTCGCTACAAACGTGGCACCGAGGCGGTACTTGTCGGAGCGATTCACAATGCGATCACGGGTACGGGTGGCGTGGATGCAGTCGAAGCCGCAAAGATAACTGGCGTTGGCGAAGAGGCAATACGCCGAGCAGCCGAGGCGATGAAGAGCGGATTCGCGCTCGCTGCAAGTCGCTCGCTATATGACCTTCCAAACGGCGAACATGTCGTTGGCGCGCTAAACAACCTAACAATCGCAACGAACACTTCGAGTAAGTTCAATCTATTCGCGACATCCGCCAACGAACAAGGCGCACGGGAGATAGGATTTCTGCCGGAGAGCGGTGGGTTGAACACCCAAGAGATACTCGAAGCATGCGCAGCAGGCAAGGTCAAGGCACTCTGGCTCTTAGAATGCGACCCGATCCTGCAGTATCACGACAAAGATCTCGTCGAGCGAGCGCTCGAAGGCGTGGAGTTCCTTGTCGTTCAAAATCACATGCGATCAGAGTGCGCCCAGTTTGCAAGCGTTCTGCTCCCCGCCTGCGCATTCAGTGAGAAGGAGGGGACCTACACGAACCTCGAAAGGCGAGTTCAGTTGGTCAAAGCGATCATCGCGCCAAAGGGAACCGCCAAGCCAGCGTGGATGGCGTTTGGTGAATTGCTGCTAAGGCTCCAGGGCACCCCACCTCCGTTCCATGTACACGAGATACTCAGTCAACTCGTTGAAACACTGCCAGCTTTCCACCCAGTCGATTATCCAAACCTCAAGGGCGAGGGTGTGCTACTAGGCCCAGTGCCGCCCGCCGAACCGCGAATGGTAGATGTCGAATACACTGCCGTGGAGGTATCCCCAGCCACGTAACAGCGTCAGGACCTCAAGAGGACATGCAAACGACGACGATTCTTGCCCAGGCTAGCGAGATAAGCGGCGAAGACACCGTATGGTGGGCGCTGCTTCGCATTGGCATTATCGTCGGGTTCCTACTAGCCGTCGTGCCGGGCATCATTTGGTGGGAAAGGCGCTTGCTGTCCTGGTTCCAAGATCGCATCGGCCCGAATCGCGTCGGACTCTTCGGATTCCTGCAACCCATCGCAGATGGAATCAAGCTGTTTCTAAAAGAAGAGGTAGTGCCGGATAAAGTTGACAGACTGATTTACATGATTGCGCCCGCGGTTGCGCTCTTTCCAGCTTTCGTCATACTCGCGACGACCCCGTGGGGCCCAAACACGTTGCTCACTCCAATTGCGGACGTCGACATCGGCATCTTGTGGGTTCTCGCGATCTCGTCGCTCGGAGTGTACGGCGTCGTGCTCGGCGGCTGGGCATCGAACAACAAGTATTCGCTACTTGGTGGACTTCGCAGTGCGGCGCAACTCGTCAGCTATGAACTCGCGATGGGAGTAGCTCTTTACAGCGTCGCGCTTCCCTCCGGTTCATTGAGATTGACAGAAATGGTACAGCGACAGTTCGAGCCTCTCTACGGTATTGAGTGGCTGCAAAGCTGGTTTATTCTCACTCCATTCGGACTGATTGCGGGCATCATCTTCTTTATCTGCATGGTCGCCGAAACAAACCGCGCGCCGTTCGATCTTCCAGAAGCGGAATCCGAGCTCATCGCTGGATTCCATACTGAGTACTCGTCGATGAAATTCGCAGTGTTCTTCATGGGCGAATACGCGACGATGCTCGCTTTTTCCGCGATTTTCGCAGTCTTGTTCTTCGGAGGATGGAGCCCCGTTCCTCTCAACCTTGAGTACCTCGCAAACCTCGCTGCAAACAATGGAATGGGATGGCTGTCATCTGCATTAACTTTCCTTCTCAACCCATGGCTCGCCCCTGTGTGGTTCCTCGGCAAGACGACTCTCTTCCTAACATTCTTTATCTGGATTCGTGCCACTCTCCCGAGACTTCGTTATGACCAGCTGATGGCAGTAGGATGGAAGTATCTGTTGCCGATCGCCGCACTCAACTTCGTCGTCGTCGCGATTTGGATGATGTATGGATGGCCCGCGATGTTCGCAGCCTTCGGACTCCTCATTCTTGTCTACGCGATGTACGTGGCAGTAGTCAGAATGCCGAGGGCGAAAAAGTTTGGTCCAACACTCACTCTTCTCGACATCCCCGCAAACACCGACCAAACAATTGAGGTGACCAAGTCATGAACGTGGAAACGGTCGCGTTCATGATTCTTGCGCTTCTCGCAGTCGTTTCGGCTGTAGGAGTGATCGCATTCAAAAGCCCTGTGCGGAGCGCTATCTGCCTGGCGGGCAACTTCTTCATCCTCGGCGTTCTCTACTTCATGATGAACTACGATCTGATCGGAATAAGCCAAATCTTGGTTTATACAGGGCTCATCATGATGCTCTTTCTGTTCGTCATTCTCTTGCTAAACCTCAGTGCGCCGCAAATGCTCCAAGAAAAGAGCTATATCAGATGGTGGGGAGCGTTCGCAGTCGCTGGAGCTCTCGGTATCGTCGTCTTCTCCCAAGTCGTAATGCCGCTTGAATGGGCGCTCAGCCCGACGTCGAATCCCGAACTCGGAACAACAAAGTCCGTCGGCACCGCGCTCTTTTCAAACTACGTGTACGCGTTTGAAATCTGTAGCATTCTCTTGCTCGTCGGAATCGTGGGCTCAATACTGCTCGCAAAGAGGAGAGGGTGATGGAAGGCATACCTTTGATGGGGTTCCTCGCCCTCGGCGCGGTGATGTTTCTTATCGGTGCCGTCGGTGTGACGATGAAGCGAAACCCGATCGTCATCTTCATGTGCATCGAACTAATGCTCAACGCCGCAAATCTGACATTCCTCGCTTTTGCTCGCTATCACGAAACGCCGCTGCTCGGCATGATTTCGAGAGAGAACACGGTTATGAACGGACAGATGGCTGTGGTGTTCGTAATGGCCGTCGCCGCGGCCGAAGTCGCGATCGGGCTTGGAATCATCATGGCCATCTTCAGGACAAAAGACTCGATCGATATCGATGAAATGAACATTTTGAGAGGATGAAGAAACTGCAATCCAAACGGAGGGTGCAATGCCTGAACTGATGGATCCGTCGATGCCGGCGGGTCTCAATCTCGTTTGGATGATCTTGCTGTTGCCGCTCGCAGGATTCCTGTTCCAAGCGGCATTCGGCAGGATCATCGAACGCGCATTCGGTCCAGCTCTTGGCCGAAGAATTCTCGGGTTTATGGCAGTCATTCCGATCGCTGTGGCGTTTGTGATCGGGTGCATACTCGTTACGCACATCGCTAATCAACCCTCGGACGCGCGCGTCGCAATCAGCACCTGGTTCGACTGGATTAACCTCCAGTCAATCCATATTCCTTTCGAGTTGCGCGTAGATCCACTCTCTCTCACGATGGTGCTGATCATCACGGGCATTGGTGCACTGATTCATCTTTATGCCACAGGTTACATGGCTGCAGACAAGGACTATCCGCGGTTCTTCACTTATCTAAACCTCTTCATCGCATTCATGTTGATGCTCGTTCTGGGCAACAACCTCGCGCTTGTATTCATAGGCTGGGAAGGCGTTGGACTTTGCTCCTACCTGCTCATTGGGTTCTGGTACGAAGACATTGAGAACGCGAAGGCGGCGAACAAAGCGTTCATCGTGAACAGAATCGGCGACTGGGGCATGGCTCTTGGCATGTTTCTTATCGCCGTCGTGTTCGCTTCGAGCCAAAATCTGCTCGGTGGCGAAACGCGCTATCTCAGTTTCGACGTGATTCTCCCTCTCGCGCAGCAAGTTGTGGGCGAGTGGGGCGGCGCAGTCGTTTGGGCGATTCCGCTACTGCTGTTCATCGGAGCAGTAGGCAAGTCCGCGCAGTTTCCTCTGTACCTCTGGCTGCCCGATGCGATGGCGGGCCCGACTCCCGTCTCCGCGCTCATTCACGCGGCGACGATGGTCACGGCTGGAGTCTATCTCGTCACGCGATGTCACGTTTTCTTCGAGATGTCCGCTTTCGCGATGGGAACGGTCGCCGTCATAGGCTGCTTCACTGCGATTTTCGCTGCGACGATCGCGTGGGGACAATACGACATCAAGAAAGTGCTCGCCTACTCGACTGTTTCGCAACTCGGATTTATGTTTCTCGCATGCGGAGTCGGTGCCTTCTCCACAGGAATGTTCCATGTCACGACCCATGCGTTCTTCAAAGCACTCCTCTTCCTTGGTGCGGGCGCGGTGATTTACGCAATGGCACACAACCAGGACTTGCGAAACTATGGTGGGCTGCGGAAGTACATGAAGATCACGTACTTCTCAATGCTCATGGGGTGGCTCGCAATCTGCGGAATCCCAATCTGGGCAGGTTTTTGGAGCAAAGACGACATTCTCGGAAAAGTCTTTGCCAGCAACGATTATTGGCATGCACAAGGGTGGGCGATCAATCCTGTCGTCCTTTGGGCGATAGGCCTTGTGACCGCAGTCCTCACCGCGGCCTACATGACGCGAATGTTTTGGCTCACATTTTTCAGCGGGGAAGAGCGATGGAGGAACTTGCCGGACCCGCAGCACACGCATCGTCCTCATCACGTCCATGCGCACACCGCCCATCATGATGAAGACCCCGATGAACATGGTTTTTTCCTCGAAACAGTCGAAGAAGAGGGCCACCACGACCATCACGACCTCGGACCCACACACGAACCGAGAGAGGTCAAACCGTCAATGTGGTTCCCGCTCGTCGTCCTCGCTGCGCTTTCAACCGTCGGAGGACTGATCCTATCAGGAGGCTATCCTGTAACTGAGGTCTTCGGTGTCCATACGACCAATCTGTTCAAAGAATGGAATGCTGTTTCCGCACAGCCATCTGTATTGCCTTCGAAGGAGCTGTTCCAAGTCTCGCACTCGACCGAGGCAGTTCTTATCCTACTCTCGATCGCCGCTGGCCTGGCTGGCATTTTGTGGAATCGTGCTCGGTACAAGAAAGGTGTGCCAAAGAACGAAGACACGAAGCTCCGACGTTTCGCAGGTTCGCAGTGGGGTTACGACAATGCAATGTATCAGGCGTTTGTCAACGCCGGCGGCAAACTCTCGGAAGCGTCCTATAAGCTGTTCGACAAGGGGATCATCGATACGCTCCTCGTCAATGGAGTGCCGTGGTTGGTCGCATCGACTGGAAAGCTCTTCCGTAAGACGCAGTCTGGGTATGCCAGGTCTTACGCGATGGCGATTCTCATCGGCGCGCTTGCAATCGCGTCCTACATCTTCTACTCGGTTTCAAGGTAATACATGAATACACTCGCGCAGACGACTACACAAGGCATGGGGCTTTTGAGCCTTATGATCTTCATCCCGCTCATTGGAGCGGGAGTCCTCGCGCTGATCCCTCGCGAGTATGCGTCGTGGCATCGCTACCTTGCGCTTCTCTGCTCCTTCGTCGCGTTCCTAGTTTCCGTATCCACCTGGTACTTCTTTAGTGGGAACACTTACCACTTCCAGTTTGTCGAGTCGATCCCATGGATCCAATCTCTTGGAATAACTTACAAACTTGGAATCGACGGAATCAGTCTTTGGCTGATCCTGCTGACCACGTTCATTACCGTGATTTCAATCTGGTTCAGCTTTTATGTGAAAGAGCGAGCCAAAGACTTTATGATTGCGTTGCTGGTGCTGGAAACCGCGATGCTCGGAGTGTTTTGCGCACTTGATCTGATCCTGTTTTATGTCTTCTTCGAGGCGACCCTCGTCCCAATGTACATCCTTATTGCTGTCTGGGGTGGCAAGAACCGTCAGTACGCATCAGTCAAATTCTTCCTCTACACGTTCCTCGGGTCCATTTTCATGCTCGTGGCCATCATCGCGATGCGGTTTATGGCTGGGTCGTTCGACCTGATCGTCCTGCAAGACCTCGCGAGCCGCGGCGAACTTGCCGTTGACAATGTGCAGATGTGGCTGTTTGCGGCCTTCGCATTGGCGTTCGCGGTGAAAGTCCCAATGTTTCCCGTGCATACGTGGCTGCCAGACGCGCACACCGAGGCGCCAACTGCCGGCTCAATCATTCTCGCCGCAGTCATGCTGAAGATGGGAGCTTATGGCTTCCTTCGTTTCTGCCTCCCTCTGTTCCCAGAAGCGACGATACAGGCAGCGCCATTCATGATGGGGCTCGCGGTAGTCGGCATCATTTACGGAGCAATCATGGCTGCCGTGCAAACAGACTGGAAGCGGCTCGTCGCTTACTCGTCGGTGAGTCACCTGGGCTTTGTCATGCTTGGGATCTTCGCGCTGAATCACAATGGACTGACAGGCGGCGTGCTTCAATCAATCAACCACGGGATAAGCACTGGCGCATTGTTCCTCATGGTCGGAATGATCTACGAAAGAACGCACACGCGACTGTTCAAAGACTACAGCGGCCTCAAACGGCAAATGCCAATGTTCGCGATGCTTTTTCTGATTATCATGCTCAGCTCCGTCGGACTTCCGAGCATGAACGGATTCATTGGGGAATTCCTGACACTGCTCGGAGCATTCCAAGCTGGCTTCGAGGGCGCAGTGCCAATGTGGATGCCAATCGCCGCTGGCGCGGGAGTCGTACTCGCTGCGGTCTACCTGCTGTGGATGTTTCAGAGAGTCTTCTACGGACCAAATGATAAGCCTGTGATAAAGAGACTTCGCGACATCAAGCCCTGGGAACAAGCATCAGTTTGGCTACTCGTCGTTTTCGTGTTCTGGGCAGGACTCTATCCGACTTTCTTTACGCAAAAGATGGAAGCGAGCATCAACGCGGTGAGACATCAAACCTTGTTGCCGCAGGGTGAGCGACCGACATGGGCGGACAAGAGTATCGACATCAATGGCAACGGCGACATTGTTGAGGCTCTCGAACGGGACTCCGAGGATCTGGGAACCTGGACACAAGGGCGAGTGCTTGTGCAGAACAACCACTACCTCCAAAAGGGTGAGGCTCGGGCGGTGGCAGTTCGATGAATTGTCGCGAGAGATTGACGGCCGCTGGCAGAGGAGGCCAGACAGACCGTGCGCCCTGGTTTGCTTGGTTTCCTAACGCCTCCTACCTCAATCTTTTATCATTCGCTCGTGAATACAAGCCCGACGCAATTGTCACCTCATCACACGACGATGCAACATCCTTCCTTGATGAGCTCGGAAGCGACGGACCGGCAGTACTCTTCGAAGTGGTGAACCCCTACGGACTCGCGCTCGTCGACGACCTCGATCTAAACGCGATGATCCAAGCAGACCCGTATGAAGGCCATGTGCTGCATGCGAAGTATTCGACAGTGATCGCTGAAACGCTCGAGTGGGCGATGGATGCAGGGTGCGATGGAGTCTTCTACCGCCTCCTCGGCGCCGCACCGCAGTGGTCGACGCCGATGCAGTACGGTGGACATCACCTCGGGCGCGATCGTGATCTGCTCGACTCTGTGAATGAGGCGCGATTTAACGTTGTCTATGTCGATGGCGGACCTGGCGTCTATCTCGACTTCGTTAGCGATCTCCCAGCATCGGCTTTTGCCTGGGACGAAGCCGAAAGCGGAATCTCGCCGAGCGAGGTCCGCGAGCTGCGGATGGGAACGATCGCTTGCGGATTGTTCGGTGATAAAAAGAAGCTTTGGAAAGACTTCGATGCAACCGGTTTGGTTTTCTTTGCGAGATCAACGTTCGATGCCGACTTTGAACAAATCGCTCTCGAGTGCAATCAGCTGAGGAGTCACGCGCCGCATGAATAGCGCAATTGTCCAACCCGCGCCGATTCCATGGGATGCCTTGCTGCCTCTCATCGTCGTTGCCTCCACAGGCCTGCTTGCAATGATCATCGAGATGATCTGGCCCCGTCGCAGCAATGACTTGATCGTATGGGTTTGCATTGCGGGACTTGCCGCAGCGGCTGGCACGGTTGTCTGGCATTGGCACCTGCCCCCAATCGAATCATTCGGCCTTCGCTTCGACAACGCGGAAGGTTCGCTTGGTGGTGGTCTTTTCATCCATGATCGGTTCGCACAGATCATTCAGCTTACGTTGATAGCGACCGCGTTCCTGACCGTCCTGTTTAGCGAGGGCTATCTGCGCGAAAAGAGGCTTGCGTTTGGCGAGTTTTATCCGCTCGTCATGTGGGCCACGATGGGTGGGATTATCATGGCAACGTCGAGGGACTTGCTAATTGTCTTCCTGGGATTAGAAACACTCTCGATCGCCCTCTACGTTCTTGCTGGCCTTAGCCAGAAGGAGAAGCGATCGCAAGAGTCTGCGCTCAAGTACTTCTTGCTCGGTGCTTTCGCTTCGGGCTTTATGCTGTACGGCATCGCATTGATCTACGGCGCTACCGGGACTACCCATGTGGAAGGAATAAGTGCGCTCTTTGCGCTTAACCTGCCGAATCCAACCGCAGTCAACATCGCGTATGCAGGGTTCGGCCTTATTCTCGTCGGGTTCGCCTTCAAGGTGGCGCTGGTTCCGTTCCACATGTGGACCCCCGATGTGTATCAGGGCGCGCCGACTGTTGTAACGGGATTCATGGCCGTGGCGTCGAAGGTCGCGGCGTTCGCCGCATTGGTTAGGTTCCTCGACGCGTCCATGCCGCTCAGTGCTGTCTGGATTCCCATTCTTACCGTCCTCGCGGTCGTCACGATGACAGTAGGAAATCTAATCGCGATCGCGCAAAAAGATGCGAAGCGCATTCTCGCGTATTCGAGCATCGCACAAGCAGGATACATTCTTGTCGGCATAATCGCATGGGCGAAGGCAAGCTCTCTACCTGACGTGTCCGTCGGCTTCCATGCCGTCATCTATTATCTGATCGCGTATAGCTTTACGACCATCGGAGCGTTCGCTGTGTTGTCCGTTGCGGCGCAGAAAGGTAAAGAGGGAACGCTCGTCGAAGACTTGAATGGCATGTGGCGCCGCGCGCCGTTCCCTGCTGCAATGATGATCATCTTCATGGCTTCGCTTGCAGGAATTCCAATCACCGGCGGATTTTTCGGCAAGCTATTCATCTTCCAAGACGCGGTTCAAACCGGAATGTTGTGGCTCGCACTCGTTCTCGCCGTGAACTCGGTAATCAGCGTCGCTTACTACTTGCGAATTGTCCAGGCAACACTCAAAGATCCCGACGTTCACCCGACAAAGTTTGGGGCCGTCAACGTTGGACTTTTCGCGGCTTGCTTTGTGTGCGCGCTGGGCGTATTCGGAATCGCGGTGTTCGCGGATCCGCTGCTTCGCTGGATTAGCGGTGGGTAGCTCAATCTGGCCCGCAAAGATCTAGTAGAACCAAGCGGCAAGAAAGTAGTTGGTAATGTAAATCAAAACCATACTGATCACAACCGCATTCGTGGTGGCCCGCCCCACTCCGACTGCACCGCCAGTCGTTCGAAGTCCTTGTTGGCAGGCTACAATCGCGATAATCAAACCAAAAAACGCCGTCTTCAAAACCCCGCCTGCGAAGTCCCAAGGTTCCGTAAAGACCTGAAGCGAGCGGATGAACTGCGACGTAGGAATTCCGTGCCCTGATGCGACGAGCATCGCGCCGGTCGTCGCGCAGTAAGTTCCAACCAGCGCAAGCACAGGCAGCATGGTTAATCCTGCTACGACACGAGGAATCAAAAGGTAAGAAAACGGATTCACGGCAAGCGCGCGCAGCGCATCGATCTGCTCGGTAACTGCCATCGTTCCGATCTGGGCGGCCATCGCACTGCCACACCTCGCAGCAACCATGATCCCCGCGATGACAGGCGCGAGTTCCCGACCGACCGTCAGCCCGATAACGCCGCCCATCAATTCGCCTGCCCCCGACCGCTGGAGCAAAGGCGAGAGATACAGCGAAAGCACTGCCCCAGACGCGAAGGTGGTCATTGCGACGATCGGAACGCTGCTAACGCCGACGAAAGCCATCTGCCCCAGCGTCTCCCCCACCTCGAAAGGTCGCCGGAACAACCGCTTGCAGGTCTCCCAGAGAAGGATAGTAACCTCGCCGACGAACACAATAGGCGGCAACAGCCAACTGTGCGCCCTCTTCGCCGGCCGAGACATGAAGGCAGTATATCCCCCCTAAAGCCGGTATATTCCAAGCATGCGCCGCCTGCCAGTCATCGTTTCCATCGCCGCTCTCAGCGCATTCGCCGCGAGTCAGACAGCGCCGTGGCCAACGACCAAGGCCGAGTCGACCAACTTTGAGCAAACTTCGACCTACCGAGATGTAATCGAGTTCATTGAAGAGCTGCAGCGTCTAGGCGCGCCTTATCAACTGGAATACATCGGCGAGAGTGAAAAGGGAAAGAGAATTCCGATGGTGGTCGTGGCGAACGGCCTCGTGGCAAACCCCTCGGATGCAAGGCGGAGCGGGAAGGCGATCGTATACATCCAAGCCAACATCCATGGCGGCGAGGTCGAAGGGAAGGAAGCGAGCCTTCGACTGATGCGCGAAATCGCCATCATGCTGGACGCCCGAAAAAAGGGGAGATCACTATCAGAAGCAGAACAGCGTCTTGCGGAGATACTGCAAGGCACGATCTTGCTCTTCTGTCCGATTTACAACATCGATGGTAATGACGACTTCGGCGACGGAATCAGGAATCGCGGATCGCAGGACGGACCTGCCACAGTCGGAACTCGTGCGAACGGGCAGGGTTTTGATCTCAATCGCGATTGCATCAAAGCACAGTCCCACGAGATGCAGGCTGTTCTTCGGAACATCTACACAACGTGGGACCCCGACGTCATCATGGATCTGCACACGACGAACGGCACTCGCCATGGCTACCAACTGACGTACTCACCGCCTTTATCGCCCATCACGGATCCCGGCATCCTCAGCTACTCGCGAGACGTGCTTCTCCCGCAAGTGCGGGCCTCGGTGAGAGACGAGTCCGGCCTCCAACTCTTCGACTACGGCAACGTCTCCAGGCGCGGAGAAATTCGAAGATGGGATACGTTCGGCGTGGAAGCTCGCTATGTCACAACGTACGCAGGACTTAGAAACCGTATTGGAATTCTTAGTGAAGCGACAAGCTACTCGCCTTTCAGGGAGCGCGAGCTCGCAACGCACAGCTTTGTACTCTCGATTCTCACTCATATCGCTCGCGACTCTCGCAGAGTCGTAGAGCTGACACGCGCTGCAGACGAGCGAACAACTCGAATGGGAGTGGACGCGAAATCGGGACAGGCAGTAGAGCTTGGTGTCCGATTCGAGATGGCGAGCCGCGGCACCGAAGAGGTCATTCTTGAAGTGGCGCAACCGGCCGTGGCGGTTGCAAGAAACAAAGCACCGAAAGAGCTTGAAAGTGTCTCGATGGAGATCTTTGATCGATTTCGACCGACCCGAACATCGAAGCTGCCGGGAGGGTACCTCCTGTCTTCCGGCAGCGGTGATGCAATCGCGGTTCTCCTCAAGCATGGAGTCACTGTTGAGCGCGTGACTGATAACGCAGTTGTCCCTGTCGAACGCTTCGCAGTAGCGGAAGCGGTCGTTTCTACACAGCCCTTCCAAGGGAGACTCTTAACGCGGCTGGAAGGCGAATTCCAAAAAGCCGACCTGCACATCGAGCGAGGCTGGTACTACGTGGATACTGCACAGCCCTTGGGTGTGCTCGCTTTCTACCTTCTCGAGCCGGAGGGCCTTGACGGTCTGATCGCTTGGGGGTTCATACCTCCGCCAGAGCCGAACTCCATCGCTCCAATCTACAAGATGTTTGCACCCATCAGCGTTGCCCGCGAGCGGGTCAACAGCGTGCAGGAAACAGCGAGCCAAGCCGTCGAATAGGGAAGACTGACAATGAAAGCCCGAATCATCCCCGTCCTGTTGCTGGTCGTTGGCGGGTCGGCCGCATTCTCTCAAGCGTTCGACGTCGCCGCGAGTTATGTCAAGCAGGAGACCTATATCACCATGCGAGACGGCGTCCGTCTGTTCACGTCGATTTACACGCCGAAGGACCAGTCGCAACGTTACCCATTCATGATGATGCGAACTCCCTATAGTGTTAGGCCATACGGGGCTGCGCACCGCAACGCTGTCGGGCCATCAAACGAATTCGCTCGATCCGGATACATTTTCGTCTACCAGGATGTGAGGGGACGGTACATGTCAGAAGGCGACTTCAAGTGGATGACGCCGTACATTCCAAACAAGAGTAGTAATCAAGTCGACGAGACGACCGATACGTACGACACCATCGAGTGGCTTATCAAAAACGTTCCTAACAACAACGGCAGGGTTGGGCAATGGGGAATATCGTTCCCGGGATTTTATACGGCAGCTGGAATGATTGACGCGCACCCTGCGCTCAGAGCATCCTCTCCTCAGGCCCCAATGTGCGATAACTGGCTCGGAGACGACATGCACCACAACGGAGCGTTCTTTCTCCCCCACGCGATGAACTTCATCTCCGGGTTTGGGAAGAAACGTGAAGGCCCAACACAAGATTACGGGCCGAGAGTTTTTCAACACGGCACTAACGACGGATACAAGTTCTTCCTAGAGATGGGGCCGATACGCAACGCCAACACGAAGTACAACATGAACCAGATCGAGTTGTGGCAGGAATGGACAAACAACGGCGATTACAATGAGTATTGGCAAGCGCAGAACGTCCCACAGCACATGAAAAACATTCGTCACGCGGTGCTGGTCGTGGGTGGTTGGTTCGATGCTGAAGACCTCTACGGGCCACTCGCCTTGTACAAGTCCATTGATAACCTGAATCCAGGACACAAAGCTCACCTCGTCATGGGGCCGTGGTATCACGGAACTTGGGCGTCACAGGCTGGAGACTCCCTCCACGACATACTGTTCGTGGAGAAAACCGGAGAATACTTCCGCGACAACCTGCAGTTTCCTTTCTTTGAGTTCTATCTGAAAGATCGCGGCGCGTTTAACGCGCCAAAGCTCACCCTATTCAACACCGGCGCGAATCGCTGGCTGACATTCGAGCAGTTTCCGCCGGATGACGCGCGGGAGTACACGCTCTACCTAGGATCAGGCGGGAGGCTTACCCAAAGTCAACCGGGAGAAGTTACAGCGATCGACTTCGATGAATACGAAAACGACCCAGCGAACCCAGTTCCATTTACAGCAACGACCTCCACAGGTATGCCTCGACAGTACTTGCTGGAGGATCAGCGCTTCGCGAAAGACAGAAATGACATCTTGCGTTTTCAAACCGAAGCCCTCGACCAGGACGTCACGCTCGGTGGGCCTGTCGAGGTGTCGCTATGGGTCGCCACCAGCGGCACAGATGCCGATTACATCGCAAAACTGATCGATGTCTATCCGGAGAGCGCGCCAAACAACTCGCCACGTGGCCCGGAGATTCAGATGGGCGGATATCAGATGCTTGTTCGAGGCGAACCCATGCGAGCCAAGTACCGGCACAGTTGGTCGCACCCGTCGCCATTGACACCTCACCAGCCGACCCTCGTCAGATTCACGATGCCTGATATTCTGCATACTTTCAAACGGGGACATCGAATCATGGTGCATGTGCAATCCTCCTGGTTCCCGCTCATCGACCGGAATCCGCAAACGTTTACTGACATCTTCAAGTGTGGAGAAGATGCGTTTCAAAAGGCGGAGCACCGAGTCTTTTTCTCGCGGCATATGCCCTCTCGACTCTCAGTTCGCTGGATCCAAACGAGATGAATGAGAAACCGAAGATTGGCGTCGTAGGGTGGGTCGACATAAGCTCGAACAATTGCTCAGAACTTCGTGACTTCTACTCCAAAGTCGTTGGATGGCAAGCCGAAGCGGTCGATTGTGGGGAGTTCGACGATTTCAATATGATTCCGCCCGGCGCGAGCGAGCCCGCGGCTGGCGTTTGCCACAAAACAGCCATTACGCCGGACACCCCGCCCGTCTGGATGGTCTACTTCACGGTCGAGAATCTCGCCCAAAGCCTCGAAGCGGTCGAGTCGAACGGCGGGAAAGTCCTAACGGAGAATCGTGCGTACGGGTCGGGCGCCTACGCGTTCATCCGCGATCCCGCTGGCGCGGTCTGTGCCTTGTTCCAGCCTGAATAGGTATATAGTGACCTTGATGGTCAAACTGATTTGCATATCTACACTCCTTGCGTCGCTGCTATCGCTCTCGGTGCTTGCCGCAGGTTGCCAAAAGCCGGAGGCGAGCGGCGTGGAAGTCAAACTGACGACGGATCCCGATCCGCCCAAGGCTGGGACCATAAAGATCATCCTAACCGTGAAGAGAAACGGGGAGCACTTTCCTATGGCTAACCCTGACATTCTCCTCACCGATGTTCTTCGGGCTGGATTAGACCGAGACGTCAAACTGACCCAGAAAGACGGTCAGTGGTTTGGGTTGGCAAATGTGACGCGCGGGCGCTGGAGGGCAGAAGTCATGTACTACGATCATGATCGCCGTGATCTGCGCAAGTATTTCACCCTCAACGTGGAGTAAAAACGGCTAGCTGCACGTGCTCGGATTATAAGAAGCAGCGAACCAGTCAAATGAGTTATTCGCTCGGCCTCGACTTTGGGACCAACAGTGTGCGCGCACTCATCGTCGACTGCGCAAGCGGCGACGAAGTCGGGACTGGCGTTGGCAAGTACCCTTCCGGAACTGAAGGAATCCTTCTTAGTGCAAACGAACCGTTGCTGGCGCGCCAAAACCCTTTGGATTATCCCGCTGCGCTTCGAATCGCAATTGATAAGGCTCTGAAAGATGCAGATGAACATGACTCGTCGTTCAGCAGAGCAAGCATCATAGGAATAGGAGTCGATACGACAGCCTCTTCCCCGATACCGATAGACAGCAATGGCAATCCGCTCGCTATGCAGCCTAGATTCGCAGACAACCTCGCAGCGAAATGCTGGCTATGGAAGGATCACACGGCGCATGCTGAAGCAGACGAGATCAATCGATTGGCGAAGGAGCAAGGCCGACCATATCTCGAAAAGTGCGGGGGAACCTATTCCTCAGAATGGTTTTGGTCCAAGATATTGCGATGTGCTCGCACAGATCAGGAAGTTTTCGCTGCAGCAGACAGCTGGATCGAACTCCAAGACTACATCCCGGCGTGGCTGACACAAGCGTGTGAGCCACAGCGCGGAATCTGCGCCGCCGGACACAAAGCGATGTACGACGAGTCATGGGGCGGATGGCCTGCAGAGGAGTTTCTTCACGAACTTGATCCGCGACTCGCAAAGATGAGGCGTAAGTTTCTAAGAGCCGAGCCGTCTAGCACAAACGCGGGGACTTTGAGTCAAGAGGTCGGTCTGCCTATCGGAATTCCCGTCGCAATAGGGCTCATTGACGCTCACGCCGGCGCAGTAGGTAGCGGAGTGCGCCCGGGTGTACTCGTAAAGATAATGGGCACCAGCACTTGCGACATACTCGTCGGAGACGAAGCTACGCCAAACATCCCCGGAGTTAGCGGCGTCGCTCAGAGTTCTGTTATTCCTGGCATCGTCGGAATCGAAGCCGGGCAGGCTGCGGTCGGAGATCTCTTCCAGTGGTTTGCAAGCCAGGTCGCAGAAAAGAGTCAATCCGACTTGAGTGAGTTGGCCGCGCGCCTCCGTCCCGGGCAAAGCGGACTGATCGCACTCGATTGGAACAATGGAAACCGAAATCCGCTCGGTGACTCGCAACTGGTTGGCCTGATGGTTGGACAAACGTTGCACACCACTCATGCAGAAATGTACCGCGCGCTGATCGAGGCGACCGCGTTTGGTTCGCGAATGACAATGGAACGCGTCTCGCACTACGGCGTCCCTATTGAAGAGGTGATCGTGTGTGGAGGAGTCGCGGAAAAAAGCCAGCTCACGATGCAAACCTATGCGGACATTTGCAATCGGAGAATGAAAGTTAGCCGATCATCTCAAACCTGCGCGCTCGGTGCTGCGATCTTCGGCGCAGTCGTTGGAGGTGCACACGACTCGACGATCGACGCCATAAAAGCAATGACGGGCGTCCGGGAACAAGTATATGAACCAAACCCCAAAGCCGTCGTGGTTTACAATGAATTGTACGAACTCTACGTTGATCTTCTAAACGCGTTCGGAGGGCAGGCGCAGCGCACAGAACTCGGAAGCCTGATGAAAAAGCTGATTCGAATTCGAGAAAGGGCTACACTGCCGGCCTCCGAGGTACCATAGCGCGGCCCGGGCGAGTGGCGGAACTGGTAGACGCGCTGGATTTAGGTTCCAGTCCTGCAAGGGGTGAGGGTTCGAGTCCCTCCTTGCCCACCACAGACCATGCAGCCGTTCCAGATTTCTGGAGTCACGATCAGAGAACTTGAGCCAACTGACTCGATCGAAGAACTCACCGCCCTGCTCCACCTCGCCTACGCACCGCTGGCAGATATGGGGCTCAAATTTTGGGCCACACACCAGCTTCCAGTCGACACGAGGGACCGATGCAGCAACGGCTTTACTCTAGTCGGAGAACTCGACAAAGCGCTCGTGGCGACGGTCACCTTCTACGGTCGCTCCGAAACCTCAGGTTCGCCGTGGCTGAACAGCCCCGACGTCGCATCGTTCGGTCAGTTCGCCGTGCATCCAAATCTGCAGGGCCTTGGAATAGGCTCGCGGCTGATACAAGAGTGTGAGAGGCTCGCGAAGGTGAATCAGTCGAATCATCTTGCTCTTGACACCTCCGAGAATGCGGTCCACCTGATCGACTACTACCGAGCTCGAGGTTTCCGCTTCGTTGAGCACGTGAGGTGGGATTCAGTCAACTACCGTAGTGTCGTCATGAGTAAACAACTGTGAATCGTGCCTCAGCCAACCTGCAATAATGAGCAGAGTTCACCAATCAGTAAGTACCGGCTTAGGCCGCTACGCCTGCCTTGCAACCCACTCTATATGCCTACCGTAGACGCGTCAATGCGACCTCTTGCCATAGCCCTAATCATGATCGTTTGCGGCGTCGCCGTGGCGCAGAACCCAGTCATTGAGGCCCGCCAGTTCTCGTCTCCGCCCACCATCGACGGAGTCGTCGACGAGCAAGAATGGGAGGAGGCGACCAGGGTCGAAGGATTCACCTTGATCGCAAATGGGTCGCCCGAGCCGCATCGAACTCGCGCCTGGATAGGATACGACACACAGAACATTTACATAGCATATATCTGTGAAGATCCAAATCCAACACTTCTTCGAGCAACAGAGTATCGAAGAGGTGCAAACTTGTCAGGAGACGATCGAGTCATTTTTGTCATTAACGCTTTCGCGACGCAACGCGGCGACGACATGAGCGAATTTGAAGTGTCGGCCGGCGGAGGCTCTAGGTCGTCCATTGCAGGCGGGAGAGCTGCCAAGCGAGAGTGGCAAGGCGACTGGATCGCCAAGGCGAGAATCACAGATAGCGGGTATGAAGTTGAGGCTAGCATCCCTTGGGCAATCTTGCCGCTCCCAGGTGCTGGCGTACGGAACATCGACGTAAATCTCGGTCGCTTCTACCAGCGCCAGCAACTGATCGCCGCTTACTCAAACATTGGCCCTGAGGAAAGAAGCGACCGTCACGCGGTCTGGCTAGGCGTTAACGTCCCGCAAGTAGCACAGGCAGGCGCGTTGCAAGCACTTCCATACCAGGTGCTTGGTTACGATGACGAAGGAGGTTCTGTAGTCTTCAATACGGGCGTTGACATGAGATACCGTGTGAATCCTCAGCTTACGGTGCTCTCATCAATAAACCCAGATTTTCAGAATCTCGAGAATGCTGTGCTCAACCTTGAATTCTCGCGCTTCGAGCGCCTTGCGGATGAGCGCAGGCCGTTTTTCGTCGAGGGAGGTGACTTCTTTAGAATGGGCGGTAGCGCGCGTCCTTTTGCGTCGCAGCGAATCGGCCCGTTTGACGTCGGCGGAAAGGTGTTTGGTAAGATAACCGACGATAGCGTCATCGGCGCACTGACAACGATTCAATTCGGCGAAGCCGTGAACGCCGCAGTTCGCTACCGAAAGACTTTCGATCAACGGTCCCACGTCACGGTTGGATGGGTGTATAGCGACCGCGAGGGAGAAGGAATCACAAACCATGCTGCAAACACCGAGCTGATGATAGACGGTGAAAGGTGGGGCGTAGGTGTAATCCACGCGATAACGGAAGACTCAGACGTCGGCGCTGGTAAGCGAACGGACGTCGACGTGTTCTATCACGATGGAGCAGTGAGCGGCAGTTTTGGGTGGCAGCAGATCAGCCCGAACTACCTCCCACGCATCGGCTTCGCGCCAAGGCGCGGCCTCAAAGGATGGCAGGGAAGGCTGGAATATGAAAAGGCATTCACCTCGGGAGGCATCGTCGATGCCTCTGCGAGTGTTTCCTTCTTTGACTCCGACCATTGGGATGGAAGCGGCGTCTACTTTGATAATCGGTCGGTGAACGCCGGAATCAATCTTCGCAATGGTCTTAGTGTCAATGCCGGAACCGGCGTGTCAAACTTTAAGGGCTCGATCGATAAGATCACATGGATCTGGACCGAATACCCCAGCAACGATCCTTACCAATCGCTCGGCGTCGGTTCAGTTTTCGGATCCGTAGGCGGCGATCGGTACCTTCGGTATGACTTCTTCGGAAGATATCGCTTTCCGTTCAAACTCTCTGTCTTTGCCAGCCTCGGATTCGAGGCACTCGCAAGTGAAAACAATCACCTGCATATCATCGGAACCAGCTTTGAGCTATCCGAGTTTCAATCAATCGCCGGTCGAATGGTCATGCGGGACTCGAAGGTGAACTGGTATCTCTCGTATCGACAATCGGGCAACTTCGGTGCTGAGTACTACGTCATCATCGGCGACCCCAATGCACCAACGTTTCAGAAGCGAGTCGTTCTGAAGGCGGTCTTTCCGTTTGAGATTCGCTGGTAACCGAATGGGTACGATTCTCAAATGACTTTCCAAACGACGAACTGCGTAGCGCTTGGCGTGCCGGATGTAGTCGAAGGCGCAACCTTTTACGAGCGCGTCCTCGGCTTCGTAAAGCTTGGACAGGGCGACGACTGGATCGAACTCCAATCTGGCGCGCTACGACTTTTCATTACGAAGAATGATGGGACGACACCGACATTCGATCTCTCAGTATCCGATGTTGCCGAAGCGTCCAAGCATCTGATCGAGAACGGGTTTGAAAGGTTAGGCGAGAGCAACGGCGAAGTCTATCTGCGGGACCCCTATGGGAACGCTTTCGCAGTATCAAAACGGTCTGTGTAACTCACTCGCGCCGCTTTGCTGCGCGCGGTCCAAACCACTTTAGGTTGTCTTCCGGCGCGAGTTCCGATTCGAATGCGCGCACTAACTCCATGGCTTCTGATTCAAAGTGATACGACCCATCGATCTCCCCTTGCCAGATCGTCTCGATCACCCACGAAGGCACGGGCAAAAACACGATCCGCTCTGGCGCCTCAACGCGGACACTCAAGACGGTCGCAGTCGAATGCTGTTCCGAAAAGATGAACTCGAATCGCGCAGCGTCTGGCTCATAGACCGTAGTGCCGATCTGCGGTGTGCCCTTGCCAAATCCTTCGAGTAAGACGCTCTCGCTGAATTCACCTTCGGACGGAGGGCGTTGATCCGACAGCGATTT
This sequence comes from Fimbriimonadales bacterium, assembly GCA_041744215.1. GTDB lineage: Bacteria > Armatimonadota > Fimbriimonadia > Fimbriimonadales > ATM1 > JAHCHL01. Next base: position 89,894 of record JBGTLG010000004.1, read on the forward strand.
GAAAATCGCGAGCTTCTTCATGGCCGACCATTCATTAAGGGTCATCACAATCCGCCCCGAAGAAACGCGACCGTCCGCTTCCACGCGTCTTCTGCCGCAGCAGCGTCATAGACTTCCACTCTCTCGCTATTGCAGAAGGCGTGGCCGACACCTGGATAGATGTGGAAGTGATGCTCTTTGCCTTTTGAATCAAGGTCATCGCTCAAAGCCTTGACAACTTCCGGAGTTGTCATATGATCTTGCTCCGCGAATAGACCGAGTATCGGGGCCTCCAGCCTCTCGAACGGAGGGTGGACGTTCGGATGGATTCCATAAAAGTTGACGCAAGCGCCGATCTTCGGATTGGTCGCGGCAGCATACATCGAGAGTTGCCCACCCATACAAAAGCCCACGACCCCAACCCGCTCACCAGAAGTTGCATCGTCGTTCAGCAGCCGATCGACTGCCCGGCTTAAAATCTCCTCAGTATTGGCGATATCGAGCGCCATCATCAGCGTTCCGGCTTCGTCAGGCTCCGTCGTGCTTTCGCCCTCATAAAGGTCAGGGGCGAGGGCCGTAAACCCCTCCTCTGCAAATCGGTCCACAACATCCTTGATGTGCCCGACCAATCCCCACCACTCCTGGAGAACGATGACCCCCGGCCCCGTGCCCTGCGCCGATCGAGCGATGTAACCCTGAAAAGTCTTCCCATTGCTGGGAAACGAAACCATCTCGCCTTTCATGCTCAGATTATACGGCCACTAAAAAGAGAGGTGGGGCCGGTGGGCGATTCCGGCCCCTGGTGGTTGCACCCACCGCCTGAGGGCGTGGCAGTGGTGCAGTTGTGGGCGAGGGCATGGGAGAGGAAGTTTCGCGTTTCCTACAAGGCCTTCTACCCACCCTCTATCCGAGCAAGAACCGTACCAATACCGGTCGCCCGCTCAATCCGGGCTTTTTGCTATGTTCGAATTGCGTGCAATCCCGCAATGTCGCGAGATCCGATCGCCCCTTAACATCCCGTTAGCACTCCCCTGACACAATGGCGAAACCTAACCTGAGTGCTAAACTGGGCTGCACAATTCAAGCCCAATCGGGCACTCGGAGGAACACACTTGGGCACAGCCTATACACCTGGATTAACAGTCAGCGAAGACCAAATCGTCAGCAAGATCCGCCGCCTGCCGTTGAAAGGGCAGGTCCTGGTTCAAGAAGGCGACTCCGTCAACCCCGACACGCCGGTCGCGCGAACAGAGCTTCCAGGGATGCTCCAAACCGTAAAGGTAGCCGAAAAGTTGGGCGTCGAAACCAAGGAGGTCCACGGTCTGCTGAAGGTGTCGATCGGCGACAAGGTTAAGGTCGGCGACGTACTCGCTGAGTCGAAGGGGCTCTTTGGGCTGTTCAAAGGTACGGCCACGTCAGATTACGAAGGGACGGTTGAGGCGCTCTCAGAGGTGACCGGTAACCTGCTCGTTCGTGAAGCGCCGATTCCCGTCGAGATAACCGCCTACCTCACCGGAAAAGTCACCGACATTTTGCCCGAAGAGGGCGCAATCATCGAGACAAGGGGAGCAATTGTCCAAGGCATCTTTGGTATCGGCGGAGAACGCTTCGGTGAGATCAGAGTCGCAGTAAACAACGCGGCTGAAACACTTGACAAACACCACATCAGGCCAGAAGATGCTGGGAAGATTCTTATAGGTGGAAGCGGCGTCACGCTGGAAGCAGTGAAGGAAGCCGAAAAAGTCGGAGTCGTCGGCTTGGTGGCTGGAGCCGTCAGAGATGTAGACATTACTACCTACCTCGGCTACGACATTGGCGTGGCCATAACTGGCCAAGAGCAGATTCCATTGACGGTCATCGCCACCGAAGGCTTTGGCAATCTTGCAATGGCGGGCCGAACTTTCGAACTCTTCAACTCCATATCGGGCAGGAAAGCCAGCATAAACGGGGCAACGCAAATCCGAGCGGGAGTTATCCGCCCTGAGGTCATCGTTCCCAACGAACACGCGCCGTCCGGCACGCCGAAAGTGGATAGCGCGACGAGTCTTGATAAGGGCACACCGATTCGTGTGATCCGCGAACCCTACTTCGGTCAGCTCGGAGAAGTCGTAGAATTGCCGCCGGAGCTTCAAGTTGTTGAATCCGGCACAGAAGTTCGAGTTCTGAAGGCGAAACTCGCAGACGGAACTGTCGTAACAGTCCCACGCGCAAACGTAGAAATAATCGCAACCTGACGGAGAACAGATGAAGATACTGATAGTTGAAGACGAACCCAGCCTGCTGGAAACCATCGCCAGACAACTGTCAAAAGACGGCCACACCGTGGTCACCAGCCAAACTGCCGAAGATGCCATTAAGCAGTTTCGGCTCCAACGACCAGATCTCATTGTCCTCGATGTGATGTTGCCTGGCAGAAGCGGCTTCGAACTGTCCCGAGTGATCCGCGAGGAAAGCAAAGTGGCGATCCTCTTCCTATCTGCGAGGGCGAGTGAAAGCGATCGGCTGCAAGGATTTGAGGTCGGTGGCGACGACTACCTGACCAAGCCGTTCAATCTAGCCGAACTTTCAGCAAGGGTTCGCGCAATTCTGCGTCGATCGATCCCTGCATCAGACGCAAAGCCAATCAGCGTCGGCTCCCTGAAAGTCGATCCAGACCGACACGAAGCTTGGGTGCGAGAAAGTCGACTGGAGTTAAAGCCGAAGGAGTTCGCCCTTCTCTATTTCCTGGCTTCAAATCCAGGGAAGGTGTTTACCCGAGACGCGCTCCTCGACCGAGTCTGGGGACCCGACGCATACGTAACTCCGCGCACAATCGACGTCCATGTCAGTTGGCTGCGTAAACAAATCGAAGCGGGCAATGGTGAATCTCCTCGAATCGTAACTGTGCGCGGAATCGGCTATAAATTCGTTTAACCGCTTGCTCGTATGCCCAAATAAGGCTCACTGCAAAATGACGCTATTGCGGTCACATTCCGAAATTTAGGTTGGCCATATCGATGTCCCCGAAACTCTCCACAAGCCACTTCTCTTCCGGAATCACAAACAGCCGTCGGTGAACCTCTTTCCTGAATCGGATCTCGACCGGACCATTGAATGAAAACGGAAACGGAGAGCCCACCGCAGCATTGACATGTGCCGTCACAATGCCGGTCTCGCCGCGAACTTCTGGCCGTAAATCGGTTATCTCTAATCTCTCAATCTGCGCTTGACGAATCCAGCGGCTGAACTCTGCAAGCTGATTTGACGCAGCCTCGTCGTACGGGGCTGGCAACCGAAAACTGCGCGACATATGTTCAAGAACTCCGCCGGCTTGCCCTTTCAAACTTGCCTCGCGCATCTCCAAAACTGCGGCGTGCATTTGCTCAGTAGGATCCGGCTTCATAGCAACCTGAATCACGTTGACAATTAGAATCACGACGATCCCGAAAATCACAAAGCCAACGGCATAACCCCAAGTTGGAATCTGCTTCATCGGACAACACCTAGCTTCTGCTTGATCATCTCAACATCTCGATGCATCTGCTCGACCAGCGCCTCAACCGAGTCGAAGCGCACTTCGTCACGAACGCGCTCCGTGAATGAAAGCGTCACATCGCAACCATATATCTCAACGTCTGGAAAGTCAATAAGGTGCGCCTCGATAGCAAATCCTGCGCCCTCCACCGTTGGCCGATCCCCAACGGAGATTGCAGCTTTGAACTCGCCAAGCTCAGTTTTTGCCCAGCCAGCGTAAATGCCGTGGGCAGGAAGAATCTGATCCGACACAGGAGCAAGATTGATCGTAGGCATACCCAGCTGTCGCGCCAAGCCATTCCCGCGAACTACGACCCCGGCAAGGACAAACGAGGCACCCAGCAGGGAGTCTGCGGTACCGACGTCGCCGTTCCGAATCGCATTCCGAATCTCCGTCGAACTCACCCTTCTTCCGTTGTGCTCAATCGGCGACAGTATCTCCGTCGGTATCCGAGCGCGCAAAAACTCTACGTCGCCGCCGCGATCCCTGCCAAATGCGAAGTCGTGCCCGACAAACACCGACGCCGCACGCAGCTTTGCCTTCAGAACATCGCTAACGAAACTCTCTGCGTCGATCACAGCAAACTCGCGATCGAATCTTGCCACCACCAAAACATCCACCCCGCAACCCTCGATCTTCGCCAACTTCGCAGACAGCGGCAACACGGTCTTGGGCGCAGACTCTGGCCGCAACACAGACATCGGGTGGCGATCAAAGGTAAGGGCAACGCATGGCCGACCACTCTCACGAGCGTCCAGCGTCGATGCTCGAATCAGCGCCTGATGACCCAGATGAACGCCGTCAAAAACTCCGATGCAAACAGTCGATTCCCTCCATCCAGCGGAAAGAGACTCAAGCCCGAAGACGGTAAGCATGCGATCGAAAGTCTACCTTCGTGCGGCGGCTTTGCGAGCCCGAGCGGCCTTCCCGTTGCTGCTCGGCAAGGCCGACAACACAGCTTTCAAAAACTGCCCCGTAAAACTCTTAGAGCATGCCGCAACGGACTCTGGCGGCCCGGCGACAACGACCTCGCCACCGCGATCTCCCCCGTCCGGTCCCAGATCAACAATCCAATCCGCGGTCTTGATGACGTCCATGTTGTGCTCAATGACAACAACAGTATTCCCCTGGTCTACCAATCGATGCAACACACCAAGCAGTTTCCGGATGTCTTCGAAATGCAACCCCGTCGTCGGCTCATCCAGAATGTAAAGCGTTGCGCCGGTAGATCGCTTGCTCAGTTCTGCCGCCAGCTTGATGCGCTGCGCCTCTCCACCAGAAAGAGTGGTTGCGGGCTGTCCCATTCGGATGTATCCAAGCCCAACGTCTTCCAACGTTTGCAGTTTGCGATGGATCTTCGGAATCGCGGAAAAAAACTCGAGCGCTTCCGATAGCGTCATGTCCAAAACTTCGCTGATGTTCTTGCCTTTGTAGCGAATCTCCAAACTCTCTCGATTGTATCGCTTCCCCTTGCACACTTCGCAAGGAACATATACGTCGGGCAAAAACACCATCTCAATCTTGATGATCCCATCGCCCTTGCACGCCTCGCAACGTCCCCCCTTTACGTTGAAAGAAAACCGCCCAGCCTTGTACCCACGCATCTTGGCATCAGGCGTCATCGCGAACAAATCGCGAATCATGTCGAAAGTTCCGGTATACGTTGCAGGGTTGCTCCTCGGCGTCCTGCCAATCGGCGACTGATCGATGTCGATCACCTTATCGATCTCATCCATTCCACGAATCTTCTTGTGCGGCTGCCAAACTCCGCGCGTCCCGTGAATCTCATACATCAATCGCGGAAACAGCGTGTCTTGAATCAATGTCGATTTCCCAGACCCAGAAACACCTGTGATGCAAACAAACATCCCAAGCGGAATCTCAACGTCGATGCCCTTCAAGTTGTTTCCGCTCGCGCCTTCCACCACCAACTTCCGACCGTCGCCGACGCGTCTCTCGTTTGGCGGCAAAACAACCTTCTTCCCGGTCAAATACTGTGCTGTCAAAGAGCCCGATTTCAAAAACTGCGCGTAAGTGCCCTGTGCGACCACCTCGCCCCCATGCTCACCTGCGCCGGGCCCCAAGTCGATCACCCAATCCGAAGCGCGCATGGTCTCCTCATCGTGTTCGACGACAATCACAGTGTTTCCCAAATCGCGCAATCGCAAAAGCGTTTGAATCAATCGCGCATTGTCTCGCTGATGCAGTCCGATGCTTGGCTCGTCGAGAATGTAAAGAACTCCCATCAGCCCCGAACCAATCTGCGTCGCAAGCCGGATCCGTTGCGCTTCGCCGCCAGCCAGCGTCCGCGCATTCCTGCTCAATGTCAAGTATCCCAATCCGACATCGCGCAAAAAACCCAGCCGAGATGCGATCTCCTTAACCGCGCGCTCAGCGATCTTTCGCTGCCGCGACGTCAACCGCTTCGGCAAAGTCTCAAAAAACTGGGAGGCCTCCTCGATGTTCATCTCGGATACATGCGAAATGTTCTTGTCAGCCAAAGTCACAGCGAGCGTCGCATCCTTTAGCCGCGCACCCTTGCATCGCGGGCAAGGATTTGTCGACATGTATTGCTCCAAGTCCTGCTTGACCCACTCGCTCTCCGTCGAGCGATAACGCTTCTGCAAAATCTGCAGAACGCCATCCCACTCCGTGTTGATCTTCCGCACCCGACCACCGGAATACTTGATCTCCACCGTAACAGGCTTGTCGTATCCGTCCATGACAATCTTCTTTACCTTCGCAGGCAAATCGTCGTATGCAGCCTCCGAATCCACCTTGAGCGCTTTCGCCAAACCATCCAAAACATCCGGCCACCACTCCTTCAACTCTCCATTCTTATGAACGAACGGCGCAATCGCACCCCCCCTCAATGAAATCGAACCGTCCGGCACCAAAAGTCCCGGATCGAACTCCGTCCGCGTCCCCAACCCGTTGCATTCCTCGCACGCGCCATAAGGAGAGTTAAACGAAAACATCCGAGGCTCAATCTCTCCCAGCGAAATCCCGCAATCAGGACAAGAAAAGTGCTCGCTGAACAATCGCTCTTCGCCCCCGACCGCGAAAATCGTCACCAATCCGTTCCCAAGCTTCAGCGCAGTCTCAACCGAATCCGCAAGCCGAGTCTCGATCCCTTCTTTCACAACTACGCGATCGACAACCGCCTCGATCGTGTGCTGCTTATACCGGTCCATCGGAATGTCGTCGGTCACTTCATACATCTCGCCATCAACGCGAACGCGAACGAAACCCTGCTTCTGTATGTCGCCGATAACAGTCTTGAATTCGCCCTTGCGCGAACGAACCATCGGCGCGAGAATCTGCAGCTTCGCGCCTTCGCCAAACTCAATAATCGCGTCCACGATCTGCTCGGTCGATTGGCGCTGTATCGGTTTGCCGCATCCAGGACAATGCGGAATCCCCGCGCGCGCAAACAAAATGCGCATGTAGTCGTAAATCTCTGTCACCGTGCCGACTGTCGAGCGCGGGTTGCGCGACGCCGATTTCTGATCAATGCTAACCGCAGGTGAAAGCCCATCGATGTGATCCACGTCGGGCTTGTCCATCTGCCCCAAAAACTGCCGCGCGTATGCGCTCAAAGACTCAACATAGCGCCGCTGCCCCTCGGCATAGATCGTGTCGAAGGCGAGCGACGATTTGCCCGACCCACTCAGCCCAGTGATAACAACGAGCTTGTCCCTCGGTATCTCGATATGAAGGTTCCGAAGGTTGTGCTCCCGCGCCCCATGAATAACGATCTTGTCCTGCGGCATCTGAGGCGTATTCTACTCAGAAATGGTAGACGGGGGGCTACTGGTTGGACTCCCTCACCGGTGCCGAAGACTCAAACGTACTCGCACGCCAACCTGAGTGATCATACAGATAGTTGCCGAGGAAGGCAATGAATAACGCGAGCATCATTCCGATTATTCCGGAGAGAATCGGACGGGTTTTGACGAAGTCCGCTAGCAGCTCATAGGTCGGCTTCTTGAGCCGACGCAGTTCTCTATCCATAATGGACAAGAAGTTTGCTGGCATTTGCTGTGATTTGAGTCTAGCTCGACACTCGTCGCAAAGTCGAGGCTTGTGCATCGAGTGGCGGATATCGAGTTTGTTTGCGTTCATGTCAAACAGGCAGCCACGAGTGTCGTCATGAGCGATTCCATACGGAGACTTTGGTATCTGATTTTTGCTAGAATAATAGACGCATGCCAAGAGATACAGATTGCGGATGACGAAGTTTTCAAGCGGCAAACGGTAGAACTCAAGGATGACCGACATCTCGTCGAGAGTTATTACGCACTTGTTGTTCCCGAGTCTTCGGACATAATATCCATCCTCCAGCGGTTTGTTGATAATCCCCACTGTCACATCGCAGTTCGCGTCATGCAGAATCACACTTTCCAACTCTTCATCGTCGTAGACCCACTCGTTTCCACCCGCATTTGGTAGTTGGGCGAGGTCTTCTACATCTACAATGCAGAAAATGTCACTCTTCCACTTTCTAATCTTGTGAAACAACAGTTCGGATTGGAAATGACCCAGCTTGATCAGTTTTATTTTCAACGGAAGTCCCATACTACTCACCTGCGGTTTATGCTGCCGACCGAATCCGGTCGGCTGCATAGGTATTCTATCTCCTATCCCGGAATCGTCACGCTGCTGGGTTCGGAGAACGGGCCGAGTTCGCCGCGTGGCGACACCCATGCGCCGCGAACCCAAAACGTCTTCCCGATATCTTCCGGGTCAAACGTCGGGTTGTTCGGCGTGCTCGTGTCGTCGGCGACAAACGTCATTTCCGTCGCGGGCGGCGCGGGCTGACCAACATCGACCACAGCCCCGATCAGCCGACAAGCCCGCGCACCCGGCGCCTTGCCCCGCCGACCCGGCGCAGAACTGTCCGGCGACCAAAAGTGCACCCGCACCTCCTGCGGGCCAAACGGCTCGGCCTCCACTTCCGGCGGAACCTCTGGCGCGTTGATCGGCGACTTGGTCGTGTCGCGAATGGTGATGCCCAGCGCCGCACGCTCGGTATCGTCCACCGAGGGGCTCGCCTGAAGAATGGCGACCAGCGTTTGGGCGAACCCTTCCAGCGCATCGCGGGCGTCGTCTTTCGTCTAGGCGGCGGCCTGCGCGGCGTTTTGGGCGGTGATGTGGTCGGGGTAGGCGGTTTGCCAGTCGGCGTAGGCTGCCACCAGATTCGTCCATTCGGCCGAGAGGGGGTTGATGCCAAGAGCGGCGAGGTTCGCCGTGGCGTACGTCATGAAGGCCGTGATCCACGTGTTGAACAAGGCATCGGCGCGGGGCATGTATCCAGCCATTATTGACCTCCTAAGATCAGTTTGAACGTCACTCTTCGACGTAGCCTTGGTACCCTCCTTCTTGCGTTTTGGGAGCCCATCCGCCTCACTCGGAAAGTGTTCCGGCTCAGCCGGAACACTTTCCCACCCGCCCGGAAAGGCTTCCGGCTCAGCCGGAACACTTTCCCGCCCACCCGGAGAAGCTCCCGGCTCAGCCGGAGAACTACCCGAGTCGGCTGGAGAAGCACCCGGCGCGCCCGTAGAACTATCCGACCCGGCTGCGTCGGCCTGCAGCCGAAGGGTAGACGCCCCGCGCGAGCCGGCACGCTTGGCCGAGGCCACACCCCTTCCACGGGGTGTAGGCTCTGAATCGGATCCGACGGATGCCACGCCCGGTGGAACGGGTGTGGCATCCGGAAGCTACCGCAGCCTTCCATCGCGGACTTGCGCCAGGCCTCTCCAAAACCAAAACCGGCCGCGATGCAACAACATGCAGCGCGGCCGCGTTCCATAGTCCTCGAAGACTAATGATCGAAGTGCATTTCCATGTCGCCCCAGGTGGTCTGCAAGTAGTCAATCTGCGCCGCATGGCACATTGCGTGCGTCGCGCAAAGTTGCAGCAAGAACGGCACGCTCAGCGTTCCAAATGGCGTCGGAATCTCTCGCGAGATGTCCTCAGGCTTAACGCCGTCTATCGCCGCCGCGAGGTCGGCCGTCGTCGCCTTCACCGCCGAAACGACTTCATCGCGTGTGGCCATCGCCTTTTCGGCATTGTCCATGTGGCCGATGAGTTCAGGGAGCGTCATCTCGGGCATGGTCTCGCCTCGCAGCATCGAAGCAAATGCCTGGTTGGTAACGGCGATGTGCGCGGCGAGCTGAAGGGCGGGTTTCGCCGTTGCTGATGGGCTGTGGCCAAGTTTGTCGTCGGGCACTGCGGCCAGTGTGGAAAGGAGGTACCCGGTGCTCCATTCGAGGCCCTGTTTGGCCTGTTCTTTCATTCCTTGGGTCGCGTCGGTCATAGTTGCTTCAGTCATGGGCCAAGCATTCCGGGCTCTGGCATCGCGCTGCCTCAGAGTGCTACAACTAACCCCTCTCATGCATGCACTTCTTTGCGTTGACGCGATAAGCTACTCCGCAACGATAACGCCAAAGTACTGCTTTCACGCGCCGGGAACAGGCCAAAGCTTGCTGAGCGCGCACATCAGAGTACGGATCCGCAATTCCAATGCCGCACCACTGCCAAAGGGTGTATCACCGGGAGATTACTCATCGTCATCAGAGTCCCAAAGCTTCTGCCGCTTTCGAACAAGCGATTGAAACTCTGAGTACATTTCCATTACTTCCAGCCTGTACTCTTCAATTCGTCCATCGAGTTCGATTGCGAAGCCCAAGAGATCGTGGAATGCTACACGACCAAGCTCCAGCTTATGATCGCAAAATTGGAACTCTCTCAGAAGCCGCGGAGAAGCAATCAACAACGTAGTCCAGCCAAGACGAAGTCCAGGGTCAACCATGATCCAGGCTTTTTGCCCATCTCTATGTCCATCGCATGATCCCGCTGTGACAACCCCAATGGTGTTCAATAGCAGCACGATTCTCGCTATTCCAGGGTCCATCTGCAATGGACGATCATAGAACTTGATGTTGAGATCCACCTCCCAATATGCGGTGCTTGTCTCGCCGCAAACTCCCTCCGCAAAGTTGACAATCTTCGATAGCAACTCGTTAAATCGCTCCAGATCTTCTGGGCAGGTCAAGGCTTCATTGACGAGTGACAGGAACCGCTCATTGGAGCCGTCAATGGAACGACATCGCTGAACTTGTTCCTCGATGTTACGGTCAGGGTCAAAGCCCCTGAGCCAAAGTGCAAAATCAAGTTTGTTAGCCCACCTTGAGTTCTGCTCGAGGTGGGCGATAGTCAGCGGTTCTCTTGTCCCATTTCGCATTTGCATCTTTCAGGTCCGTCCTGGATATACCTTTTGACAAATTCAATTGCGAGATCATCGCTCTTCGAACCACCTCGGTAGGCGAAGTCGTGGAACTTCTGAGCGAATCCCTTCCATTGCAGGCTTGAGTCGTCGTGAAATCGCTTTGTCGGATATCTTCTAAAACGCCCCGAAAAGAACTTTGCTATGTCGTCGAATGTCACCTGCAAAATGCGGGGATGCGTCTGTGCCAAATCGCCTTTATCAGATGATACCGTTACGTAACGCACCACATGAGTTGCCGTTTGCCCATCATCGTTTGAGTATTCAGCATACAGTGATTTATAGATGCAGTCGGCAACTTGGTCTAAGTCTTCTTTTGGCGCAAAACCGACACGGTAAAGGGCCCGATGGATGTTACGTTTACTTGGGTCAGTGTGTGGTCCATTGATTCTTGCATTTCCAGACTTCACTTCGACGAGATAGATCAAATGGCAGTTGGACGTTTCATTCGGAACGATTAGGGGATCGTCTTCCAATTCGACACATCCATGCGCCTCACAGGAGAGCGCGAATCGTATTGCGATTAGGTCGATATCTGTGCGTGGGGAGTTGCCCGGTTCACCCGGATGAATGATGAATCCAGGAATCGTGAAGAAGCCGTTGAAACGGAAGTATGCCAGAGCGACGTCTTCCGCGCGTTCTCCGCGTTTCCGCCGCTCGAATTCATCTCCTTGCTGTGGTCGCATGAACATGATCCTCCGGGTGCCATTCTAATCGGATCGCCCTCATTGCACCTCCTGTATACCCACACTTGGAGTGCCAATGGGTTCGGCCGGGTGGCCGAGTTTGCCCCACCCGCGCGTGACGGCTTCCCCTTTGAAGTGTGAAGGGACGGGTGGCACAGACAGATTCTTCAACAAACATCGCAAAAGGACAGCGCAGGGGAGCATCCTCTCCCGCGCAAACGCACAAGCTTCGCAAGAATTTCAACGACCCAGGGCATGCCCACGAGCTAACTTGGTCGTGTTATCGCGCGGGTACTTCGCCTCTCGTGAATAGGTCTACATCGTCATGATGAGCGTCGTCCAATTTCACAGAGGCGACACAAAAATCGGAGACCCGCGCGAACGTCTCGCATAGATGATACAATGCGCGCCTGAACCCGTTTTCGAAAGCGATCTCCGAGATTTTTGAAGAAGCCATGACCGCCGATTGTTACGAGCGCACTTGGTTTCGCGACACAGAACCGAATTCCAGTTTCGTGCTCACGATTGACCAACTATCGGCCGAGCAGGCTTCGACGAAGCCGGCATGCGGACGCCACTCCGCAGTTGCACACGCAAGACACGTTCTCGCACACATCGAGATGACGATTGGCTTTTTACGCGGCGAACAGCAGCTAGTTGATTGGGAAGAAACGTGGTCTGTGCAGCAGATGAACGACGAAGATTGGGCCACGCTGCGGTCGCGATTGAAATCGGCTTGCGACGAATTGCGCGAGCGCATGCTGGCGATCGAAGATTGGAGCGACCCGGAATGGGTAAAGGGCGCTGTCGCCGACGTTGCCCATGCTGCCTATCACTTGGGAGCGATTCGACAAATCGCATCGGAGTTTATAAAGCGCGCGTGATAAGCTCTGAAACGAAACTGCGCTGCGTGGTTTGCTCTATCCCTACGTAGCGCCGTCACCATCCCAGTGTGAGTATCGGTTGCGCCTCCCGCGCAGCTCGGCGCTCACCGACTCAGCCACATCGTAATCAGGCTTCCTGCCGCGCCGCCCAAAGCCGCCGCAGTAAACAGCCAGAACATCACCTTCCGCGCGAATGGCCTCTCTTGACGCTCGCGTAGCCGCACATCGTGCAGTCTGAATTTCTTCGTCATGAACCCGTCCGTCGCCTCCACCCGCTCGGTCTTCGGGTTGTAGCTTACGATCGAGGCCGTGCCCCATCCCCACCAGCCCTTCCAGTTGCACATCAGTTTCTGACCGGGCAGCAAGTCCAGCGGACGAATGTCCGACGTGGGGACAGTGTGTTCACTGCCTTGCAAGAAGCGCACGCGTACCCCCCCCTCACTTGCGTCAATCACGTCGGCGACGTAGAAGTGGTCGTCGCTCGACCGGGCGAATACGCGGCTCCCGACCTCAGGCGGCACGATCATTGGCGAAAACTCCTGAATCGCCTGGATCATCGCGTCGCGTGAGATGCCGACCTCTTCTGCGGCGCGCAACAGGGCTTCGGCGTCCGCGCTGTTGCGCCACGGGCCACTCTCCTGTTCGATCTCCTCCGCGCGCGCGAGGACTTCGCGAATCTGCTCTTGCTTAAGCATGCTTCGTTTACGAGTCGTGCATCACGGCCGTTGCGGCGTTGCAAAGAGAACGTAAGCGATCGTTCGTGTCAGTCGAGCTTCGGCGCTTGCAGCTCTTCGCCGGACAGCGAATACCGCGCGACGACTTTCGCGTCCTTCGGGTCGGCGATCGTTCCTCCGTGTTCGCCCGACGACTCTTCGTCGTACGTGAGCTTGACCACAAACTCCGATCCGACCTTCTCCACGTAAAAGTAATCGCCGCCGCCTGCCCACCAGCCGCCAACCGCCGAAAGCGCGGTGTCCGGAATGCCGTGATGCTCGGAGGTTAGCTTCGCGCATGCGGCTGACGCGCCGACTTTGACCGCGCGACCCCCCAAGTGCAGCATGACATCGTGAGCGGGCATACCCTCGTCCGCGCTTGTAGAGACGCAGGCGAGATAGACCTCGCTGTCCGCGAGCGCAGGCGGCGTGGGTTTGGTGTCGGTTGCGCTCTCTTGGGTCGGTGTCTCGATGGTTACGGAACTCTCGTCCCTCGCGCAGCCGAACGCCAGGAACGAGAGGAGGGCCAAGGCTTGAGCGGTTCTTAACATGGAAAGATTATGCACGCCCTCCGCTGCTGGCTCGGGCGAATCGCCTTCTCTCAGCGGGCAGCGCGATCCAGACGACCTCTTCCCCCATCGATCCTGGCCGGTGGAAGCATGTCGGCCCACGCCCGCTCGGCCCAGGGGGCACACCATAACCGAAGCGAATGCTGTTCTTCAAGTTTTTTGGAACAAACCGCGCCGAGCCCCAGTTACGGCTGCTGGCTACCCAATACCATTGAAGGAGAACAGAATGAAAATGAGAGCGCTAATCTCGATCACTGCAATCGCCTTGATTGCGCCAGCCGTCGCTACGGAGTACCGAATCCGTGTTGTTAAGGATGGGCTTGCAAGCCCAACTGGCATCGCGGTCAGTGGCGCACACCCATTCAAAACGATCTGGTTCACCCAAGTCCCGACACCTGGCGTCCCGGGTGGTGGGAATTCGGTCGACAAGATGTTTCTGCCCACAAGGCATGTCGTTAACATCCACAGCGGCGAACCGGATCCTGTGAACATCGCGATCAGTCCATCCGGGTTCCCGTATTGGACTTGCCGGTCGGCGGGTGTGATTCTCAGGCAAACTGCGACTGGCGTCGAGCCGATACTAACTGGCTTGCAACGCCCCATCGGAATCTCATTCGACGCTCATCACAACTTGTACTTCACCCAAGTGCCTACGCCTGGCGTCGCCGGAGGAAAGAACACAGTGAATCTCTACGATGGGTCGATGATTCACATACTCACGATGGGTGAACCCGAGCCCACCGACATCGCGGCAGATCGCTACGGAAACGCGTATTGGACGTGTAAGTCGGCCGGCGTAATCCTGAAACGAGACTCGAACGGAAATGTGTCGCTTCTACTGCATGGACTGAACAAGCCGGTTGGAATTGCGGTCGATCGAACCGGCGACAATCTCTACTTCACAGAAGTTCCGACGCCTGGCATCCCCGGAAGCATGGGCGGAGGCAACTTCGTCTGGAAATACAACGTAAACACCGGGCAGCGCGAGATCGTACATTTCGGCGATCCGGAGCCAACGGACGTCGCCGTTTCCGACGATGGCTTCGTCTATTGGACGTGCACGATTGCCGGAGTTATCATTGAGGCGAGACCAATTCCTCGCAGACACTAACTTCTTCAGTTCCCCGTCATGTCAACGGCGCGGCGGGGAACCCCACGAATCCAAATGGATGAGAACCAATGAAGGTTTAATCTCTAGCGTGCCTGGCAAACTGCCAAAATTGGATTTCGAAACGGCGGTTCGACCTGAGTTGTCGGTGCTTTACCGAGTAGCTCTTCGTCTGACGCGAAACGGCGCGGATTCAGAAGACCTTGTGCAGCAAACGCTGATTAAAGCGTTTCGCAATTTTGGAAAATTCGATGGCGTTCATTTGCGGAGCTGGTTGATACGCATCCTCCGGAATGAGTTCGCCAGTTCGGTCGATCGAAGCGCCAAAATGCGAGCGGTCGAACTGAACGACGATGCCCCCGACGGTACAGTGATATGGAACGAACTGGTATGGCGGGATCAGGCGCATCGAATACTTCAGGAGATCGATCAGCTGCCCCGAGACCACGCCGTCGCGGTCCACTTGTGCGATGTAGAGGAGCTAAGCTATGAAGAAGCGGCAAGCGCTTTGGGGGTTCCTGTTGGCACGCTGAAGTCTCGACTCTCGCGTGCGCGCTCGATGATCGTCGCACGACTCAGGAACCCTGCACTACATCAAGGTGACATAAGGTGAGCAGCATAGATTGGCAGAGCTACGAAGATCAAACGATGGATAAGGCGACACGCGAGGATGTCGATAGTTTGTTGCGCAAAGACCAAGCGCTTCGGGAGGAACTGGCTGGGTTCCGCGCCTTTCGCGAAGCGCTGCAAACAAGCGCGCTCGGCCAAGAGGTTCCGATAGATCGGCTCAATCAAAGCCTTCGCAACGTTGTGCAATCTGCCAATGTCCGGCCTCAGCGAGTGCGATACATCGTTGCGTTCGCTGCCGCCGCTGTTGCCTTGTTCGCAGTGTTTCGCATCGTAAATCACGACCCGCTTGCCCTCGCCACGACTCCTGAAATCACCCGCATCGAAGCGAATGACACACTGGTAGCGGCGAACTGGATCAATAACACAACGCCGTTTCATATCTCCCCCCCCTCTGCGCCAGCGGGTGCAGTAGTCGTTTCGGCCAGGCGAGGGTCAAACTGGGCATGCATCGACTTTGAAATGCAGGGTGCGACCTACCACCTCTACATTGCGAAGGACGTTGGCAAGTTCGAAAACGCGCAAAGTACCGCTCGCGCCGGGAAAGAGTTTTTTGTAGGAAAAGGCGTCGGGTGGACAAGCGACGGCCATGCATTCTATGTCCGAGGTGGAAACGAAGTGGGTCGGTGGCGGCTTGCAATTGAGGCGTCAAGCATTCGGTAGGCGTGCTTTTGGCGGTAGCTGCTTCGAGCCACGATCGGTCACGGTGAACCCGCCCAAACTCGTGCTTCCCCGAATCCGACTCTAACACGGATGAGGGGCGGGCGAGACATTTCTTGCCGACTTGCGTGCGTTTCCGAAACCATCCCTATATAGTGAGAGCCATGATCGGCGCAACCTTGATGTTGGCTCTCCTCGGCGCGAGCCCGATGCCCCTCGACGAACCCCCTCCCAATCATCCGGACATCCCGAAACTGCCGAGCCAACTCTGGGCGATCGACAACCAAGGTAACGCCCGGATCGAGCTCGAACTCGAGGTCGTAAGGCCCCCTGTTCGGTTGCGGATACTCGAGCGCTATTGCACCAACACCTGCCTGGGGGGAAAGCACTTACTGCACGCGCAATGCGATGATTCTTGCGACGAGCGCTGCGGGGAAACTCATTGGGAAAACGTTCGTGCGGAGATGTGGCCAAGAGGACTTGATGACCTTCGGGCCTGGCGACTGCTCCAGGGCACGATCGATGAGGGGCTCAACCAGTTCGGCTGCTTAGACATAGCGAAGCCGTTGAAGCGCAGCATCAAAGCAAAGATCGCCGAGACTTTGGGATTCACTGAGCAAGGGTCGCCGTGGGACTACGAATGGCACGAGAGGCATTGGACCTCCGCGCATTGCGCGACTCAAGGACGGGGCATCCGATTGTTCGTATACGAGATAAAAGCGAAGTGGAACATTCACCGCTACGACACCGCGCCAGACGGTCGACAGATCAAGGTTCAGGGTCCGCAGGGCGAGTCAATTGTCGCAGAGATTCAGGTGCCGGATCAGCAGTCGCTTCTATATCGCGTGTGGGTCACTTGCCGCTGCTCTATCGTGCAGGATGAACTGGAAGAGACGGGCTACGTGCCTGCCCCCGAGATCCAAAGATTCGGTGAGGCAGAAGAGACAGGTGTGTGCATGGGCGAAGAAAAGCGCGCTCCGCAAGCGACACCAGCGCTTCTTGCTTCAGCAGACTTCAACGTTGTATGTGAGGACATGAACAATTGCACAGTGAGCGCAACAAATCCAACAGACGATCCATTGACTTTTGTTGTGCATCCCGGCACTCTGCTTGCGTCTGCCGATCCGAAGGTGCAAGACATGGCGGTTGCTTCCCGGATCGTGCTTACGATGGCGCCGCGATCGAGCGCGTCGGTATCGGTGCCGATGTCGCGCGGACCATTCGACTCGTTTTCGTGGACGACGGCAGCGACGGGACGAGTGTTGTGCTTAAACATGTTCAAGCGCGAGCCGGGCCCCGGCGACAAGTTTAGCGTCGCGCTTCCGAAAAGCAGCGTTGTCAATCAGTTGGCGCACTTCACCGCGAAGCAGCGGATTCGCGGGCCGTGGGATCAGGTTCGCATGTGGATCGTTACGGACAAAGCGCCCTTGTCGAAGATGTCTGAGGTGCTCATCCCGGGTCCGACTCCCGGCAGGTATCTCGACGCAATGTACGAAGCGCACACGAACACAGCTGCGGACCTGACATCGGACGAGTACAGCGCAGTTTGGGAGCCGCGTTTGATTTCTGGCGCGTCCGCCGATCCCGATGCGCTCGAATGGTTTGTGTTGCACATGTCGCAGACTGATCCAAATGGTCTTGCAGCTTGGGTGAAAAGCAGCTTGGGCGAGTTCAGGAAGAACTTCGATGCAGACGCGCAGGACTTCGAGAAAGCGTTTGCGGCGTTGGTGCCGAGACTGCTGGGTGCGTCAGAACAAAAGCCGCTGCGCGGCGCGGCAGTTGCGTATCTGATGGGCGTTCCCGCGTCCTCTCGCGCGTCTGTCGCGGCTTTGGGCGGTCTTAGCGGATTGGGTTGGTGGCTCACCACTTCAGATGCAGACGCCGCCGCAGAGGCGTTGACTGTTCTCGAAGCGTACAAAACGCCAGACACTGTTTTCTGGCTCGCGAATGTCTCGCCTCAGCTTCCGGAAGCGATCCGCTCACGCGCTGCCAAAGCGCTGATTGAAGGCATCGGACAATCATCGCTTAGGTTGAAAAATGTTATCCCTCCACTGCTTGCCGTGGAGGGTACCGGTCCAGCCAATCTTCATATCGCAATCCATCTTCATCACTCCACTTCGATTCCTCAAGCAAGTTCGCGCTCGACCACTTCCAATCCAACACAGTATCGCACAAACTAGCCTTTACCGGATTGCAATGGATGTAGGCAAGCTTTTGAAAGAAAAACCTCTCTTTGTCAATCAACAATCCGCGAAAGATTCTGTGCCAGAACACTCGGTCATTGAGGCCGCGTTGTGCATCGAATCCACGTTCCACACTCCAGTCCAGCTATAACTGGAACTTGCGCGCGGATATTGACTTTAGCGCACGAACAAAGGAAGAAATGTGCATGCCTTCTGGAAGCCTCAACTTGAAGTGAATGTGATGAGGCATGACCACGAATGCATGTAGAAGCGCTACAAGTTTTGAGTGAACCTCGAACAAAACGTTGACCATCTCGTCCGACAAATGAGTGTTGCGAAACACAGCCACGAAATCGAGCACGGTTGTCGTAACAAAAAACGGTAGAGCCTCCGTCTCCAAAGTTCTTTCAGTGGCGGTATCGTGGCATCGAATTGGGTGTTCGACGCGAGGCTCGCCCCATCCTGTATGCCCAGAGACGCGGAACCGAGGTCAGCCCCTATTCTCCATGGCAGGCGGTCGAGGGATAGAAGTGCGCCCCACGAGGCGCTTGCCCCAACACACGACGACGTCGACACATTCTCTGGATTTACAGCCTATAATGTTGATATGAAGGGCGTGCTGGCAGGTGCGCTGCTGATGCTCGCATGCGCGGGCGGGGCTAACGACGGCTGGTGGGCGGCTACCGGCGCGGCGGAGGGATTCGGCAAGCACGAACACGTGCAGATGGTTTCGGAGTCGATTCTCATCAAGCTGAATAAGCGGTCGGCTTCAGTCGAAGTAGATTTCGTGTTCAAGAACCACGGCCCCACTACGACGGTGACTATGGGTTTCCCAGAGAAACACTCTGGCCCGATTACGGGTGCATTAGAGAACTTCAGGAGTTGGGTAGACGGCAAGGAGGTTACCGTGCGGCGCAAGGTCCTGGAGGCCGACGACGAGGAGCGTGTCTGGAGCGCTGTTTGGCTCAAGGAAGTCGCGTTCGTCGAAGGACAAGTCTGCAGAGTACGCGTAACATACGACGCCGACTATTCAGGTAACACGATGGGCCATGGCTCCCTCACGTATATTCTGAGAACCGGCGCTACGTGGCGCGGTCCGATTGAGACGTGCCGGATCATCGTCGACTGGAGCGAGTGGGAATACGGCCCGCCCGATTTGCTGTTTACCGATCGCGACCGGGCGAGGGAAGGTGCGTGGATGAGAACGGAGAGGCGGGGGCGGGAAATCTCGCTTGAGGAAATTGTTCCCGACTTCGACCTGTCGATCGAGTTCGTTCCGGCATTCTGGAATTTCACTGTCAACGGCGAGAGGGTGTCGACAACGGCCTTCTTGGATCTCATCGGCAGTCCGCAAGATCCGCTCATCCCCGTAGACGCGCTGACAACGTATGGCGGTTTTTTCGGCGCATATGATGAAGAGGGGAGCTGGAACTGGTGGACACATCCGGTTGTAGAGAAACTGGGTGGCGAGTTTGACATGGTCGGAAGGACGCTGCAGTTTGGAGACGGCCGGACACGGCAACTGGCGCGAGAGCCGGTAAGGAAGGAGTTCGAGCGCTGGCACAAGGAGATGGACTACGTGTACCTGAAGGACGTAGTTGAGGCATTAGGTGGGAAGTATCGCTACGACCCGGACCTCGAAGAGGTGGCGATCACGTTCGACGAACCCGAGAAGATCCTGGACGCCGCCACCCTGCCGAAGGAAGCGACAGAAGACCCGCAGTCTCGTGTCCGGATAGTGCTCTTTGCTCTCTTGGGCGCCGCTGTGTTGACGGTCTTGCTGCGACTTACGAGGAGATTTGGATGAGGCTGGCGGCAGGGTGGCCGGAGTGACGGATGACGAGAACTGATATGCGTGAAAGAGGGTGGCACAGGCAGATGCGTTGGATCGGCGAGATCCAATGTGGCCTTCTCGTGCATCTGCGGATGAACGCCGTTGCGCACACGCAGTACGGCTTGGGCGCGCGGGGGATCGATTGGATTCGCAACAAAGTCGGCAGCGATCCGGAGACCGTCGTGTTCCCGATTTATGATGGGCATGGGAACATGATCTACACGCTCAAACGCGACGGCACTGATGATTATCTGCTCGGCAACAAACGCATCTACGGCGCATGGGGAGGCCTAAGACACGACAGCAATCCCGGTGACGGACCCAACACGCAGTACGTCGGAAACCTCGGACACAAGAAAGACAATGAATCCGGCCTCACCTACATGCGCGCTCGCTACTACGAGCCATGGACGGGACGATTCATCAGCGAAGACCCGGCGAGGGACGGATGGAATTGGTTCGCATATTGTTCAAACGAGCCGATTGGCCGATCCGATCCGACGGGCCTGAGGAGCTTTTTGGATAATGCATTCGCAGTCATCGGCATGATACTAGCAATCGCCGCCTTGCGAGTCTGGTTGAAGGACCCCCTTCATCGATACTATAATGGCTACGATGTCGCTTCTGGACATTTTTTCGGACTCGCCTCAACTTTTTTCTTCGCACTTGCAGCTTTCACCGCCGATGAGACGGTTAATCAACAGCGCCTTCAGTTGGCCGCTGTCTTCGTGCTCGGGTATCAACTGGTTGTTGCCGGCATGACCCTCGGAGCGAAGACTGCTTCGAAGTCCCATGCTTTCGCGGCTGCGATCGCAGCCTATGCCTATGGCCTCTGGTTGATAGGCGAGATTGTTTCACAAGATGTCCGTGACATGTTCGAGTAAAAGAGGACTCCGAGATCCAATATGCTTCTTGCGCTACTAATCTTGCTTTTTCCACTCGTAACGATGGGCACTTTCGTGTTCCTGAGAATCGACAAGCGAATTCTGTCCCTAAGTCCGGAAACACGGCTCGCCTCGAAGAAGATCATAGAGGAGTACGAGCGAACTGTGCTTCAGGGCCTGCTCATTCTCGCTTTCGGTGGAGCACTCGCTGCTGTTTTCGTTGCAGTCTCGAAACTCTACATCTGGGCGGAGCTCGCAGCTGTTGGAGTTGCAACTGTCGCCTGCCTCTTATCAATCGCGAAGTGGTGGTGGCGCGGAGGGGGCATCGCTGCCCTCTTTCGCTTGCTGGATAGCCAGGAGGTTATCGAGGCGCCGGGTCCGATCGACGAGGTTGACAAGTGAAGAAAGTGAAAGAGACTTGCAGTGAAAACAATTCTAAGTGGCATGGATGGCGGGCGATCTGCTCGTCAATGGTTCGGCAGGGTGGCCTGAGCGAAACGATGCAAAAGAATGAAAGAAACTATCGGCAGAAACAAGCTTGGGTGCCAAGGGTGGTGGGCGAATAGCAACTCGCTCGATCGGCACTCAACGGCATTTCGTACATGAACGGCCTTTCCCACCACCCGTGAATTCAGACGAATTGCGATTGAACAAAATCACAACAAGGTAAACGAATGAGGAAACGGATGAAACAACTGACACTTGCAATCGCAGCCTTCGCGCTGACTTGCGCCGCAACGGCGCAGGGCTTTTTCACCATAGAGATTCCAACCGACGCCACAAACGGCATCAACGAACGCAAAGCGGCCCCAAC
>JBGTLG010000005.1:0-91712 GCA_041744215.1 Fimbriimonadales bacterium
CGCCGCCACCAAAGCCGCCGCCCCCGCCGCCACCGCCACCGATGTTCACGGCAAGAACCTCATTGGGAGATCCAAATCTTTTTACAACGTCCACGCCCGTATCGTAAAGCTTGATGCCTGCCAAGCCTGCTTCAGACGGCGGGGCAGCAAAAGGCACAGACGTCAATACGGCCAATCCGGCCACAATCATCGTAGTTCGAACCCAAACGTTCACGCTTTTCGGTTCCTCCTATAGTCTCGCGAGGCACGATTGGCCCGCGAATTCGTCATTTAGACGCGATTCGAACCCAATTGTTACCCGGTCTCGCGCCTGTTTCGCAAGTAAAGACGTGTCGTCGGGTAATCTTGATCCATCACATTTCCCATCGGAGGTTACACCCAATGTCATTAGCTTCTCCCCTTGCCCAGACCGAATTCGACGCCAAAGTCGCCAATTCGACCGTGCCGGTACTGATTGACTTTTGGGCCGAATGGTGCGGACCCTGCAAGGCCATTGCTCCAGAGGTTGACGCTGTCGCCGAGTCTTATGCTGGCCGGGTTAGCGTTTTCAAAGTGGATGTCGATTCAGAAGGAGAATTGGCTGCACAGTTCGGGATCATGAGCATCCCGTCACTCCTTATCTTCAAAGACGGAAAGGTCGTGGATCAACTCGTCGGTCTCACTAACCGCGACAACATCGCGAAGGCTCTTGATCGAGCCCTCGCCTAAGCGCAAAGAAGAATAGGCTGTGGCCAAATCGCCAAAGCCGATGTCCGTCGTTCAAGCGAGCGGCTGCATGGCTTTGGCGATTCTTCTTTCGCGAATCCTTGGCCTCGTTCGCGACGCGGTAATCAGCCGCAACTTCGGCCTCGAAGCAGAACGGGACGCCTATGTCGCCGCCTTCGCCATCCCAGACCTGCTGTTCTTCTTGATTGCTGGCGGAGCCCTCAGCAGCGCGTTCATTCCTGTCTTCACACGCTACTGGACGTCGGGCGATGAGGCCGAAGCTTGGAAGGTCTTCAGCACACTCGCCACGTTCATGGGCATTGTCGTCATCGCTTTCGTCGTGGTCGCCTCGATTTTCGCGAAGCCCCTCATCGGTGTCCTGCGGCCTGGCCTCCCCCCAGAGGTGATGAATGAAGCCGCGAGGCTCTCGATCATCCTTCTCCCGACCCAACTCGCGTTTTTCCTTGGTGGGTTGATGTTCGGAACGATGAACGCCAGAAAGCACTTCGCCATTCCTGCTCTGGCACCAAACATTTACAACATCGGAATCATCGTCGGCGCAGCGATACTCGCTCACATCGGGGGCCTCGGAATCTATGGCGTGGCCTACGGAGCGCTCGTAGGAGCGCTTTTTGGAAACCTCATTGTGCCGATGATCGCCATGCGACGGTTCGGTGCGTCGTTTTCGCCCAGGCTCGACCTCAAGCATGAAGGAGTTCGTAGTGTGTTCCGGCTCATGGTTCCAGTCATCTTCGGACTGAGCCTTCCGGGCGTGTATGCAATTGTCGTCGGCGGATTCGGTTCGTTCTACGGACAAGGCGCGATCTCGGCCCTCGACATAGGGAATCGGATCATGCAGGCGCCGCTCGGAATATTCGGCCAATCACTCGCCATAGCAATCTTTCCGACGCTTGCGGAGCTGTTCACAAAGCGCGACGCACCGAAGTTCCTCCTCGCAGTGAGCAAAACGGCGAGGACGTCTGTCTTCGTCGGGCTTTTCATTTCTGCAATCTTCTTCGTCCTCAGCGAGGACATCGTGCGAGTGCTCAATCAATATGGCAAGTTCGGCGAAGTAGATACCGTGTATGTCGCGGCGAGCCTCCGGATGTTTAGCATTGGAGTGTTCGCGTGGTGCGCCCATCCCATTCTGATGCGGGCGTTCTTCGCGATGGAAAACACGCTCTTGCCAATCGTCCTCGGAACGATCGCAACGGGCATCTTTGTTGCGCTCGCGTTCGCGCTGCCCCGCCTCCCCTTTGACTACGGCTTCCTTGCGTCGAGTCGACCGGACGGCGCGGACTTTCGCTACGCATCACTCGGGCTCGCAGTATCTGTCGCGGCCATCTGTCTCTTTGTGATGCTGCTGTTCGCCCTTCGTAGGAAGCTGGGTCGAATCGACGGCAAGAGAATGCTCGCCCTGTTGCTTTGGGGAGGGATTGCCGCCTGCCTTTCCGCGCTGGCCGTGGGATTGGTGGCGAAGCTCATTCCTATGCCCCCGGAACCCGGACTGCTGTCCAACACCGTCTCCTTGGTGCGAGTCTTGGGGCTAGGCCTCGCGGGTGCCTGGATGTTTCTCGGGATCGGAAAGCTCCTCGGGCTCGAGGAGGCGACCTACGCCTTAGGGGCGCTGCGCCGAAAAAAGGTGACTGAAGAACCGCCCGCGACAGGCCAATAATTCTCAGCAGAGAGCCTTACAGAAGGCTAGGTGAGAGAATGATAAAAATCGGCGATATGCTTCTGATGGTCTCGACGCGCGGAACTGAGCCTTTTGTCCGGATGGCGCGAGTAGAACGGGTTGACCCATTTGTACTCCTCGTACCGGGCAGCGGCGAAGATTACCAGCCGCAAGTGAGCGAGTCAGTCAACTTTATTCATCGAACACAGACCGGCGACGCACATGCGTCGGGTCAAATACGCTCGGTCACCAGATACGGCATGAGCTTCGTTGTCGAAGTCGAGTCCGTAAGCTGGTTGCCGTTTGACAAGCGTCGCGCAGAGCGGCTCCCTGTGTCCATCGCGGCAGAGACGGTACAAGTCGACGAATCTGGAGGGCAGGTCCAGATTGCCCAGGTTCCTTGCAATATGTCGGATCTGAGCACGCATGGCTGCCATGTTACGACAGAGGAGTCGTTGGAACTCGGTTCGCTCGTGGCTGTCTCGGCCGAGGATCCTAACTCCGATGAGCAATGGCGTTTTCTCGGCATCGTAACTCGCCAAACAGAAACCGGCTTTGGCATTGAGTTCTTCGATTACTTCGGATCGACGAGGTACCGGCTCGACCAGTACTTGGCGACACTCAAGAAAGCGGCCTAAATCCGCTCGTAGTACCCATCGTAAACGAATTCAGCGGGGCCCGTCATGAAGACGGTACCGTCGGGTTCGTACTCAATCACCAATTCACCCCCGGGCAACGTGATCGTCGCAGCACGGTCGGACAGTCCGTTCACATACGCTGCAACAAGCACCGCGCAGGCTCCCGTGCCGCACGCCAGTGTTGCGCCTGCCCCTCGCTCCCATGTGCGTTGGAGAAGCCTTCCTGGCGAGATGACCTGAACAAAGTGCACATTCGTGCGTTCTGGAAAAAGCGGGTGATTTTCGATGGCAGGCCCAAGTTCTTCCAGCGGAACCTCGGCAACGTTTTCGGTAAAGATGACCACGTGCGGATTTCCCATGTTTACGGCAGTGGCCTTGAACGGTCGTCCCGCCGCATTGATCTCAAACCCAGTCGCCGTCTCAGACTTTGGCCCGGTCATGGGTATCTCGCCTCTAAGCAACCGAGCGGGGCCCATATTCACCCTGACTCGCTGCCCTCCGTCCTCGATGCCCAACTCAAGCAACCCAGCGCCAGTTTCGATCGGTATCAAGCGGGAATCCGTCAGGCCGCGGTCTCGAACGTACCTTGCGACGCAGCGGATGCCGTTCCCACACATTTCCGCTTCGCTTCCGTCAGGATTTAGCATTCGCATTCGAAACGGTGCATTATCGCCCTTCATCACAAGGATTAGGCCGTCACCGCCGACCCCGCGCCGCCGATCGTTAATCTCCCTGGAAAGCGATGCGAGGTCGCCTGCCGGAATGGGCCGTGTGACAGCATCCACGACGATGAAGTCGTTGCCAATGCCGTGCATCTTCGTGAATTCCAGACCAGCCACAGACGTGTTACTCCCCTTCGGCTTCTGGGACCTCGCCCTGTTCGCGTTCATTCGGCGGCCGGTAGCCTGGGATCGGTCGGCTCGGAAGCACCGCAGAAACAGCGTGCTTGTACACAAGTTGCGTTGGCTTGCCCGGCGAATCGAGAAGAATCGTAAATGCGTCGAAGCCTCGAACGAGACCCTTGATCTGAACTCCACCTGTCAAATAGATCGTTACTGCGATGCCCTCTTTTCGCACCTGATTGAGGAACATCTCCTGCAAGTTAATCGCTTTGGCCATGCCTGCCTCCTTCGTCCGAATTGATCAATGCAAGAATCTCTGATGCCAGCACTTCTGGCTCCTTTTTCGCATCCAAAACTTGAATCCCGGGCTCCTTCCGTAGCCACGTCATCTGCCTCTTCGCGTACTGTCGAGTCTGCAGTCGAATGCTGTCCATAGCCTCAGTCATCGTCACAATACCGCTTCCGCAGTTCAGCAGCTCTTGATAGCCGATTGCCCGCATAGCGGGAGAATTCTCCGTTACTCCCTGGGTTTCCAAGTTCAAAACCTCCTGGAGCCAACCATTTTGCATCATGTTCTCGACCCGGAGATCGATTCGTACGTTCAGCTCCTCACGGTCAAGAACAAGCCCTACCTTAGCACGTTGAACGCCCTCAAAGATGGGCTCGGCCCCAGCAGATCTAACCATACTGCGCTCCACCACACGAACGAAGTGCCGAGGATTGTTGAGCGTGTGAGATGCGATTGCAGTCGGATCGAAGCCGTATCGCGAGGCGAACGAAACGGCCCCCAAGTCGCGATACTCAGTCTGCAGCCGCGTGCGAAGTCCCGGGTCAGGCGGATCGTGCAGCTCGGTGTATCCCTCAAACAGAGCGCGCACGTAGAGCCCGGTACCACCGCAAACAATCACGTCTTTGCCCCGATCCGTTTCTCGTCTTATGACCTCGCTCGACAGCTTGACGAACTGCCCAACGCTGAAATGCTCGGTTGGATCGCAGATGTCGATGAGTTCGTAACGCTCGCGGTTCGCCGGCTTGTTCGTGCCGATGTCGAACCCCCGATAGACCTGAAACGCGTCCGCGCTGACAATTCGACAATCAAGCGTCTCGGCGAGCAACTCAGCAACCGCGGACTTGCCCACCGCAGTAGGTCCCATCAGCGCCAGGAGTTGGGGTCCTTCTTTTGACATGATTAGGCTTTCGAGCTATGGGGGATAATATGCTTGTCTGTCCAGCCCTTGGCTGGGAACGCATTTCCCGTGACGCATTGTAGTTCGAGCAGAGATCCAGAAGGAGGCTCGAACATGAGAACGGAAGAACGGCATCCGGAGACCGCTGGCTTGGCGGCTAAGCCCGTTGACGAGATTGTGCGCCTGATGTCCGCGGAGGATGCGCGCGCCGTTGAGGCAGTCAAGAAAGCGGCAGCAGCGATCTGCGCTGCTGCCGAGATGGTCGCAGACACCTACAAGTCTGGCGGGAAGGTGGTCTACGTTGGCGCGGGAACGAGCGGGCGGATTGCAGCGACGGACGTCTCCGAGCTGTGCCAATGCTTCGGGATTGAGGCCGGGAGGTTTGCGGCGATCATCGCTGGCGGTTCGTTCACATCTACAGTCCCCGGAGCTGAAGACGACACCGAGGCAGCTCATCGCGATCTGGCAGCCGCGCTCTTTTCGGCTCCCATGCCCGGTGCAGCCTACGCAGCAGTCAGCCCACCTGCGGCAGGGATTTATCGATCGCTCGTCATAGGAGTTTCAGCGAGTGGGCGAACACCATACGTTGTCGAAAGCATTCGTTACGCAAAGTCAAAAAGTGCGACTACAATTGGCATCGCGAACAACCCTGGCGCGCCGCTCCTCCACGAAGCGGACCACCCGATACTTATCGACACAGGTCCAGAGGTCATAGCGGGAGCGACTCGACTCAAAGCCGGAACCGCGCAAAAAATGGCGCTGAACATGATGAGCGTCGGCGCGATGGCGAAGTGCGGTCGGATACAAGACAACCTAATGACTCACCTTGCGCCAATGAGTGACAAGCTGCGCTTAAGAGCCATTCGCATCGTGATGACGCAGCTCGAACTGAGCGAAGACGCTGCGAAGCAGCGGCTCGAAGAGGCGAATTGGAACCTTCCGGCAGCGCTCGGGAGCTGAGCCCTATCCTGGATCAGGGAACTCCGCCTCTTTCGCGTATCGCTTCCGTTCTCGCTCCCAGCGATCGCGTGTTTCCCGCACCACGTCGTGCGCCATCGCTTCGAGCATGCGCTCTTCAAACGCAGGCCAAGCGTCGTTGAACACTCTCGAAAACAACATTGGAAACCGGATTCGACTCTGCCTCGCAGTTTCGTCTAATCGTGATTCGACGCGCCGTATCGCATCCAGCGCAGTTGGACGATGCGCATACCCCCAGCGTTCAGGCACGCCTCTAAGGCTCCCGATCAAGACGAGCGCGTCCTGATGCTGGCCAAGCAAATCCTGTAAATCGGCGAGCGTTTTGCAAAACGCTCGCGCAGGTTTTCCATAAAGCGTCCTCGCAGCATCCGCTGCATAGCGCAGTCGTTTACACCTAAGCCGCAGTCTATGGTATTCATCCGCCTCGGAATCAGGCCCTATAGTGGAACCGTCCCGTAATGCTTGAGCACACGCGCGGTGAAGAACGCCTGGCAAAAAGGAGAGCGCACTCGTCGCTGCTCGTTTCCCGCTAATGCGATACGAGAGCTCGCTCATCGTGTCGCATAGCTCGGTGAAGCGTTCCGAATCCAGGGCGATGAGCAGCGACCCTCTCGCCTCAGCTCGCTCTTCCTGAAGAGGGGACACGATCGCCGCTGCGTCCTCTCCCGAAACTTGTTCCTCGCCAAAAAGTTCCTGGAGTCTGTCTAACTGCACATCCAAATCTCGAACATTGCCAAGCATGTCCGCAAGCCACGCAAGCTCATCGCGAACGACTTTGGTTCGACCCGGTAAAACGTCTCGAAACAACCGCAGCAGAGTGCGCAATCTTCGAGTCCCCACGCGCATGTTGTGAACCGACTCCGAGTCGAGACCAAGACGTACGCCAGGTTCGCTTTCCTGAATCCGATACGCATAAACTTTGATCGCGGCCCCTATGAACTCGCCGATCGTGCAATCCAAGCCGGTATCGATCTCGGGCTGTCCGGGTCCGCTCGGCAGCATTCTCCTTGCGGCCAGGCCCTCTGCGAACTTGGACCTAACGCAAGGACTGAACATCGTCGACAAACTGGCGACAAACTTCAAGAGCGCTTCACTTTGTGCGCCTACTGCCTCAACTTCGATTCGCCGCAAGTCGTTGTCCGCGCCTTCAAAGACTGTGTGATCGAGCGCGATCTCACCGACTTCACAATTCCCATCGAACGCTCGAAACACCTTCCGCGTTGTTGAGTGAGTAAACAACTCGCAGAGTTGCCCTTGGCCTACCATCGCGCGAACCGATTCTCCCACGGGTCCTTCTAACTCGTGCAACTCTCGCGAAAGTTCCTCAGTCACCTCAGTGCGAATTCGGGGACCTGAATCCACAGTGCCAAACGTCTTGATTGTTGCTTCAGATTTTCGTCCTCTTCGCCTCACCCGCAGATAAGCGAACGCGCTAAAAAATCGCCAATCCCTCGTGTCGAAAAAAGTGTCTCGGAGGCGAATCTCCCGGGGTACCGACAACCTCAAGCCCGCCGCCTCGGCGGCCTCAGAAATCGCGGCTCCAGCCAGTTCGAGGTCAGCGACCGCGAACTGCCACTCGATTTCCTGACTCGTGCCCATCGTTCAGATTCTATACGAACCTTGTTAAATCGGAAATCCGCGCCAAAATGCACCTGTGTCAGCAAAGGCCCGCGAGGCTGTCGATCAGAAACTCCAAGCCCTCCCCGGGCTGCCAGGTTGCTACATCTTCAAAGATGAAGACGGGCTCGTGCTGTACGTCGGGAAAGCGCTCTCCCTAAAGAACCGCGTCCGATCCTACTTTCACAAATCCACGCAGCACGGAACCAGAATCGCGCGGATGGTGTCCCGCGTGCGCGATCTCGAGTGGATCGTAACTGACAGTGAGCTCGAAGCGCTGATCCTCGAATGCAATCTGATCAAAGAACATCGGCCCCCATACAACGTGCGGCTTCGCGATGACAAGAGCTATCCATACATCGTCGTCACAAAAGAGACGTTTCCGCGTGTACTTTTCACACGCAAGCTGAGAAAAGATGGATCGAGGTACTTCGGCCCATACAGCAGCGCTTTCTCTGTGCGCGACACACTTCAGTTGCTTCACAAGGTGTTCAAATTGATTCCGTGCGGAAAATCGTGGAGTGGTGATCCCGTGCAAAAGCCGTGCCTGTACTTTCACATGGGTCGGTGTTTGGCGCCGTGCGCCGGGTACGCCGCTTCGGAGGAGTACAAGCGAGAGGTAAGCAACGTCGTGATGTTTTTGGAAGGGAAGTCCGATGCGCTTATCAAGTCGCTCGAGGCGCGCATGGCGGCGCACTCTGAGTCGCTTGAGTTTGAGCATGCGGCAAAATTGCGTGACACGATCGAGAGCATTCAGAGCGTGATGGAGCGGCAAAAAGTGATCGCGGGCGACATGAAGGATCAGGATGTAATCGCCGTGGTGAAGGACGATCGCGGGGCGGCGGTCCAGATGTTTTATGTGCGGGGCGGGAAACTAATCGGCCAAAGAACGTTTTATCTCGACGGCGCAGCGGAAACGAACCCGAGCGAAGCGGTCGAGGAGTTTGTCAAGCGCTACTACACCGACGCTCCTGAGGTGCCGTCCGAAGTTCTTCTGCCTGTCGAGATCGCGGAGCGGACGATCGTCGAGTCGTGGCTGCGCGGGAAGAAGGGACGCAGCGTCCACGTGACCGTTCCACAAGGCGGCGAGAAGTTGAAGCTCGTCGAAATGGCCGCGAACAACGCCGAGCTTGCGCTTCAGCAGTTCACGCAAGAGCAGGTCGCCAAAGAGGAATGGTCCGCAGAAGCCGCGCAAGCGCTTCAAGATGCTCTCAACCTTCCGTCTCCACCGGAACGCATAGAAGGTTTCGACATATCCAACATACAGGGCACCGCGCCGGTTTCTTCGATGGTCGTTTTCGAGGCCGGACAGCCTGCGAAAAGCGAGTATCGCCGATTCAAAATCAAGTACAACCCAGAGTCGCCTGACGATTTCGCGATGATGCGCGAGACGATCTTGCGCCGGTTCAAAAACTACAAAGAGAACAACCCGAAGTTCTCGAAGCTACCGGACCTCATCATGATCGACGGCGGGCGCGGACAGCTCAGCGCAGCAATCAAAGCGCTCGACGAACTCGGCCTTGTTCTTCCAGCGATCGGACTCGCAAAGAAGCAAGAACTGATTTTTCTTCCGAACAACCCAGAGCCCGTCCAGCTGCCGCTCAATTCCGCTGGCCTGCTCTTGCTGCGCAGGCTGCGCGATGAAGCTCACCGCTTCGCGGTTTCCTATCACCGCAAGCTTCGTGACAAGCGGATGTTCGGATCTCCTCTCGACGAGATCCCGGGCGTCGGGCCACGCCGCCGCCGAATGCTGCTTCGCTCGTTCGGCTCTGTTGCGAACATTCGCCGAGCCACGGTCGAAGAAATCGCGACGGTGCCGACGATGACTGAGACCCTGGCGAAGCGGGTCAAGGAAGCGCTGGAGTAACCGCGTCGTTTCACCGTGTCGCTGGTTGACCGGCTGGGCGCAGAATTGTTAACGACTCATCGGACTCACTGAACTCATCGAACTCATCACGCTTTAATATTGTTAACGCGGTTTCTTGAGTTCACAGGATGGGTCGGGTGCGGTGTTGCGAGTGGTTATGGCGCATTCCATCGGGTACAAGGGCACCGTCAGTTAAGTCCTCGGGAGTGGCAGAAGTCAACCTGTTGTGACACTGGCAGTCGCGGCGACGGAGGGATGATGCTAGCCTGAGCAGTTCACGGACAGATTCTTAGGGAGCAGTCTGCTTACGAAGTTTGGATAAGAATCTGTCAGTGCCACCCGACCCCACTCTGGCTGCCCGTCGACAGCTTTTCACTGCGAGTATCAACCTGTGAAGTGCCTCGGCCATAATCACGTCAACATGTCTCGGATCGGCACATTCGCGGTCGCATTAGCCGTCTGCCTTAGTTGCGGCGCCGAGCAGCAAGACTGGCCAGTGCGCTTTCGCGCGTACGGTGAAATGCTCGGACGTGCTAGGGCGATGCCGTTCCTCGGAATATACGCCGATCCGGGTGATCCAGTACCGAAGTCTAATGCCGGCATGATGCTGATGGGCGATCATGCGCCTGAAGCGAACGTTCTTTTCGCGAAGCTCTACTCAGTTGATATCGACGTTCGCGCAAATCTCGATTCGGCATTCAGTACGGGTTTAAAAGCCGGGCTGGCCCTGCCTGAAGAGAAACTCTCCCGTCCCGTGTGGGCGGAACATTGGGATGAGATTACCGATACCGTTTCGTCAATTTATGCCGGGCGGCAGCTTACGCAGTATACGAAGCAGTTCGTGGAGGAGCATGTTAACGGCGAAGACTGGGAAACGGCGGCGGCCGTGGCGAAGATTCTCATCGCCGCATCGATCCACTCGAAACACGATAAACAGTATTCGCTGCAACTCCTCGAAGGAGCGCAAAAGCGCGCGGCTTCCAGAGAGGAAAGAATCTACTGGTCCGACTTGAGCGGCATTCTTTCTGACCTAGAGGATCGAGAACCGCCGCCTCCCCAGGAAAACGTCGGCACCGCCAGTCGGTTTGTTCACGCCGAGTATCGCGGTCCGGGAAACTTGGAGGCGAGGCTGAGCGAGTATGCGCATGCCGTTGGTGTCGTCCATGAAAAGGTGGGCCTGCTCGATGTACTCGAAATCCCAGACTCCCGGTCAGCGTTCGACCCCTTTCGGGTGATGGTCATAGTTCAGAATGCGCTAGACCCTGAAGGAATCATCCTGCACGCCCATTCGATCGCTACTGACGACTATGACCGTTTTCGCGAGAGATTCAGCGATGCGTACTCGATAGGAGCGAAATCGGCTGCCGACGCGCCGGAATTGGTCGAAATCGACGACGCGGCTCTGCTGGAACTTCGAGAAGAGGCATGGCACCGACTCAGATCAGTCGAATGGGACGGGATGATGGACGCTGCCGCGAAGCAGTTCGTCGAGCGCATATTGCGCGCTTCTGACTGGAAGCACCGCGCCATCGCCGGGCGGTTCCTGTTGAGAGCTACGGCGGGCAGCACTGAAGGAAAGGCATACGCGCTAAGCATGGCCCGACGTGCGCTGACCCGAGCGACCGCCGATTCCGAACGCGCATTTTGGACAGAATTGATCGCACTGCTAGAACTGATATCGCCGAACAATGGGCTACCATCTCTTGACTGAGCGCCGGGTGCCCCCGTGTTCCACTGACTGATTCGCCCGAAACCACCGATCTGAATTCTGCTTCGTGCGAATCTGTCAGTGAACGGCGAATGGCCGGGGTGTGAAAGAAGAGCTTTCGCCCGGGCTCGATGGGGTAAACCAGGCCACCCTGCCCGATAGCTTTGCAATCCTCCTCCATCGGCATCTGTCCGTACGACCCGATTTCACGCACATCAATCCTATCCGTTCTCGTCATCCTTCACTCCCGCCAATTGTTGCTCGTTGGCTCCTTATCGCCGCTATAGTGAGAATGCAATAGACTATGGGGACGGCCACAAATGCAATCACGGTGGTTACTTCCGGCCATTTGGATATTGTTAGCGACATCCCCACCAGCGCGATGTTATGCGCAAACACCAAGGCGACAACATATCGCATCTGC
This sequence comes from Fimbriimonadales bacterium, assembly GCA_041744215.1. Taxonomy (GTDB): domain Bacteria; phylum Armatimonadota; class Fimbriimonadia; order Fimbriimonadales; family ATM1; genus JAHCHL01. The sequence continues at coordinate 11,642 of JBGTLG010000005.1, forward strand.
GTCTTGAGCATTGGCACTTCGAGAGAGCGGACTCTCGTCATCAGAAGTAGCGAGTGGAGCACGAGGCCACAAGCGAAGCTCAGCTGGAGGGCATAAAGGTACGTCGTCACTCCCGTAATCGCAAGCACTCCAGAAGCTAGTACCACGGCAAATGGTATGACCACAGTTGGCTCGCGAAGCAGAATAGTCATTTTGCGCTGCATGAGATCACTCCTGCGCGATTTCTTAGAGGGCAACACTCACGGCTGCCCAGCCAGGTACCCCGTAGATAATGTCAACCAATGATCGTTCCCCTACGAACGATTAAACCCTTTAGCGGCTGGCAATGTCCATTTGAGCTCCCTTTCGCGCAAGTCATGGCCACCATGCCGCTAGCCGCTCTGACGGCTCTTTGATCTGTTCGCTTTTTACTGCTTCTTTCATGGCAACACCTCACATTATCTTCCTTCGCTCCAGTTGTCCAACGCTCTCGCTAGCGGGCTCACTAACTCCTCAAAGAACGTTGAACAGATGATTTCGTCGATGTGGTGCTCTCCCCAAAGCTGAATTGAGACATCTGGGCAACCGAAAACGATCGGTTGCCTCTGAAGTAGTATGGGCGCCCTACCGAATTGCATGTGATCAGCCTCTTCGACTTCATTGAAGACGAGGCAATCGCTACCGACAGCCAAACGGCGATACCCCTGGATGCAAAACCGCCCTAACTCTAACGCAAGACACTCTATCAGGTTGGGAATGGAAGGTAGTGCTCCCTTGTACTTTACAATGAACGATTCCACCTCCGAGGAGTAGATGCGAATTGTAGAATCACTCACCTGTCCTCGTATCGCCATTAGCCACTCGCCCAAGTCTTCTATATCTACAACCGCCAGCATAGACCACTGCTCTATGCCCAAGCTGACCTGGACTGCATGTGCGATTTCGGAAACGGCTTCTCTAAATTCCGGTTCCGACTCGTCGCCATGCGAAGTGTCAAGACTGGGAGTCGCTCGTATTCGGTAGCACTGCTGAGCTTCGATTTTATGGACCTGTATTGGCTCGGGAGCGCAAGGCACTTTCTGCCAATCCAGTTGTGCTTGCTCCACTATCCATTCAAAGGAAGCCATCCACGAACCCCCTAGTAAAGACGTAACCGTTCCCCTGCCGACTCAACTTCATTTTCACTACGTTGTTTTGCATGTTATCATCCGGGCGGGGTTCCCGCCGTTCGTCTTGTACCATTCACAGGATCGCCGCAAAGGAGCGGAGGCATAAGCTTACTCATTCTTGTCCTCTTTTTCGCCACCAAGCCGGGAACCAGTAGCGGCTGCGTCGACGTGGTCATCCCTGAGATAGTAGATAATACCAAGCACCAAGCAAGCAGTCCGTATGCACAAAGCGAGTGAAAGCAAAAGATACGTTGCGACGCTGCCAAAATCGTTGGCTGTCACTATGATAGCAATCGCAAGAGGGACTGGAAAACCCACAAGAGAAAGGAGCAACCCCAAACAGCAACCCAATTCGCTGTAGGGATCGAAGACCGCAAAGCCAACAAAAATTAGAGCCGATACTGCAGCAATGGCAAGTGGTTCCGGACCGAGACCAAACAGGAGCAGCGTTAGATCGAGCGTCCCCAACGCTAAGATAAAGAGCAGGAAGGCAACTTCAAACATCGTGAGTTGGAACTTCATGTCATTGATCCCTCCGCGTCTCGCCGTGCAAGCTGGATTCATGCATCTTGAGTTTTATCGTGGTTTGCCGACCCATGGGCGCGGAACAACTCCAGTGCGTCTTCCATCAGTAGCGAAGGCTTCGCGAGATCTATCAGCAATTGCTGAACATAGTAGGCACTTCTTCCCTTGCCCATTCCATCGATGCAATCAAGTACCAGATTGTCATCAATCTTGGACAGTTCTGACGCATTTCGCTTCATCAATTGCTCAAGCAAGAGTTCAAGAAGATGGACTCTGATCCTCACATGAGTCACAGCCATTCCCTGGTCGTGCTTTCGACGGAAAGTCAGATCAAACGGATTGAGCGGTGGCATATGGCACTCAATGTCGTGCGCCACAATTTTCAAGATCCGCTCTGCATCAGCTAGCTCCCGTTTCAAGTGATGTAGTTCCCATACTTCCTTTTCCATCAATGGGTCGCATCGTTCTGTATGTTATCATCTGGGCGGGCGACCATCCCCCCTATCATCTCGTCCAAACAAACCCGCAATCATGGCACTTCCTGTCACGGATCAATCTTATTGAGAGCAATAGGAGTGCCCCCACGACGGTACAGACAGAAAGGATAATCAGGAAATTGTCATGGAAGAGACCGCGGTGGGAAATCCAGATGCCACAGTTTGGAGAATTGCACATAGGGCACGTGATCACCTCCGCTTTGCCTCCGATTGCGGCGGGCTTCTGCGACTGCGGATGCGTCGGCGCCTTTCATACATCAAACCTAGCACTGCCGTACCGCAACCCGCGATCTCACGGCCACACGTGCGATGCCTTACCAAGCTCATCGACTTCCTCATTTCACCATAGTTGATTTCCAACCAATACCATTGCAATTGCAGTGGCGAAAAGCAATAGCTGTCGAACACACTGGGATCGACCCCGGCGATACTCCATCGCCGCCCTTATGAGTCCTACGCATCCTAAGACAACGGCTTGCACATTGGGTTCCCATTCATCGTGTAACGGGAGAAGATTTATGACGGTAATCAGGAGTGCGATAAGCGTCGCTTCGACTATGAACCAAAAGAGACGAAGCCACATCACAATTAATGGTCCAATGAGGGAAGCTCTACGGACTCTCTCGTAAGCAGCCTCAAGTTCATCATCTTCTTTACTCATTGGTATGCCCATTTATTCATCTCCCCGCGGGCGATCGTCTCCACTCCAGCATCCGATCCACAGTTGAAAGAAGGAAGACCTCGACCTCGTCGCAGGAGGCCAGTGTGTCGCCTGCGTCCACGGTGATAATCTCGTCCTCAAGCACAATCGCGCCCATAGTCGTCGTCCCACACACTTTGCAGACAGCAGTATACGGGGCTCCTGCCAGCAAGTCGTCTGAGCTTGCGGCTCTAATCTCAATGTTTAATCTTATGCCGAGCTCGGCCAAGGGTCCTCCGATCGTGCCAATGAAGGCCTTGCAGCACCCCTCTAACGCAAGTAGATGCTCGGCGGCATTGTCTGAGGTCACCTCTGACCGATTACTCGCAGACATTGTGTAAACTCCTTCGGGTCTTGCAACGGGAGGTGCGAAGCATATCCAGCAGCTTATGGGTGCTTAAGTTTAAGAACTCGTCAAGGCTATGGACTGTAGCTGTCGCCAGGTCACTACTGCAGATTTCGAGTGAGTCAGTGTGCAACAACTCACCGTAGATGGTAAGCCCCCGAACTGCGCATTGCGCGCTAACTGCCGTTTTGCCAGCGAGAGATGTAGATCGAGTCTCAAGTTCGGCGTGGAACGCCAAACCAAGCTCAGCCAATACTCTTTCAGTTATGGCTGCATGCCGGCGGATGCGATTTTGCATCTCGCTCAAAAACTCCGCCTGTTCGACCTGACTATCGAGTCTCCTTTCGCCTAGCATTTGTCCTACTTCCCAAGTGACTGTTCGCCTGATTCTGGCCCATGCCATGAGCAGACTATGGATACCCTATTCTCGGCACCGCCCTCCCATCGAACTCAGACGCTTCTTTCGGTCAATTGAAAGCGCCGAGGCCCAATGTTCGCTCAGTCTGTCCAACATTCTATTCCACTCTTTGTGAAACTCGCGATCACGACGTTTTACATCTCGCCAGAGGCTAAGTAACTCTCTCAAATCCCCCAGGGTCTCGGCGTGAACAGGCACTAGCTCCTCGTCAACTTGTGGCAGCACAGCACTCACCGATTCGAGTCGTTCGATGTTTGCTTTTAACGCTGAATGTATTCTGACGAAATCATAAGGATCCCAAATGAACAGGCCGCTATTCGCACGCACAATCGCAATAACAACTGCCTTGTTAAACTTGGACTCTTTGAGAGCGTTTTCAACTGTTTCGGTAGCCATGCGAATGTCGCTTCTTTTGGACGCATAGGAAAGCGCGAAGTAGGCAATCACTACAATCACAAAGACGATGAAAGCAACATCTAACATCGAGTCAATAAGTGAAAGGTGAGTCATCTTCTTCTAGGTACAGGGAGGTGGCCGTGGATAAAGGCGGCATATCCAACAATGACTCGTGTTGATCGAGCATTAATCGGAGTCGACATGCCCGCATCGATAGCTGCTTTTGGCAGCAGCTCATTTGTAGCGGGGATGGCTTGTATGACCGCCGATCGTCCCTCCATGTCGCATTCCCGAGCACGTCGCTCTAAGAAGAATACGTTCCACTGCCGCTTTTGGGTGCCGAGAATGAGGGGGCGTTTCGAGTCGCCCCCTAGAGCCGATCCCTTAGCTCTTTCGATGAGTGACGACGGTGGCGAGGCAACGCAACCCGACCTGTGCGGGACGGCCGGGTCAAGCCGTCGCCGGGCAATCAACAACTCAGCGCGCGTGTGCTATTTGTTCCAAGCGTCTTCGGAGTCGGCGACGTCTTTGGTGAGCTTGTCGATCGTGCGCCTGAGGACTGCGGGCGTGATGGACCGATTTTCCATCGCGAATCCGAGCATCAATCTTTCGCTCGCTGTGATGTAAAACTGGGTGGGCTGGATCTTGCCATTCCATTTCAGCATCTCTCGAAACTCAGAAGCCGGCGCGGTGGCTTTTGGAGCTTCGCCGAGGAAAACCGTGAGCCAAACGTAGTTTTTGCTCGGGCTGACCTCGGCGGCTATGAAAATGTCGAGGCCATCGTGCACGACCTTGAACTCATACTTTTCCTTGCCGGGGTCGCTGTCCAGGTCTTTGGTTGTGTAGCCAAGCCCTTCGATCATGGCCCTGAGTTTCGCGGCGTCCAATTGGTCCTGGAGGGTCGGGCTCGAGAAGAGGAGGGCTGTGGATCCAGTCGCCAAAACGGCGGCTGTGACCCAGGCACGAGTAAGGGTTTTCGAATTCATATGGGTTTTTCCGGCAAATAGACGGTAGGCAGGGTCGTTTCGTCTGTAGAAAACTCTCATTGGGTAAGTTGAACCTCATGGCCGCGCCCGCATCCACCCGACGCAAACGCACCCGCACGACCGAAGACCAGCTTCCGGTGCTGCCGGTTCGCGACGCTGTCCATTATCCAGGGCTTATAAACACCCTGCTCGTGGGCCGAGAGCTGTCGCTTCGGGCGCTCCATGCCGCGCTGGATGGTGAGCGGAAGGTGCTGGTTTTGACCCAAACCGATATGTCGGTGGAGGAGCCAACGCCCGCCGATCTCTATCGCGTGGGCGTTCTGAGCGAGGTGGTTCAGGTGCTTCCTATGCCCGACGGCACTATGCGCGTTGTTCTTCGCGGAATCTCGCGGTTTCGCGTTGAGTCGATCGCCTTTAGTCAGGGCTTCATTCGGGCGAAGGGCGCTGTTGTCAAAGAGAAAGAGATTTCTGGGGCGTCTGTTGATGCGACGATTCGTGAGGCGATGCGTTTGTTTGAGGAGGTTACTCAGCTCGGCAAGCAGATTCCTTTTGAAGCTTTGCAGATGGCGGCGCACATCGAGCAGCCAGGCGCGCTTGCGGATGTCGTCGCGCACCATTTGCCGATACGACCCCAACAGAAGCAAGCGATATTGGAGACTTTCGATTCCGTTGAACGGCTTACGACAGTGCTGGGCTTGTTATCGCGCGAGCGCGATGTTCTCAATCTCCAAGCGGACATCCGTGGTCGCGTTGAGGAGGAATTGGGGCAGACACAGCGCGAGTACTACTTGCGTGAGCAACTCAAGATTATTCAGCAGGAGTTGGATGAGCGGGACGAACGCGGCGACGAAGTTTCGGAGTACGACGATAAAATCGCTCGAGCCATGATGCCTCCGGAGGTTCGCGAAAAAGCGGAGCATGAACTGAGGCGATTGGAGCGTGCGCCGAGCGCGAGCCCGGAGAGCATGGTGATTCGCACGTATCTCGATTGGCTGACAGCGCTGCCGTGGAGCGTGCTCAGTGACGACTCGCTGGACGTTCGCCATGCCAAGGAGATTTTGGATCGAGATCACTTCGGTTTAGATAAAGTTAAGGACCGAATCTTGGACTTCCTTGCTGTTAGGCAGTTGAGCGGCTCGCTGCGCGGCTCGATCCTTTGTTTTGTTGGGCCGCCGGGCGTGGGGAAGACGAGCATCGGGAAGTCGATCGCTGAGGCTTTGGGGCGCCAATTCGCACGAATGTCGCTGGGGGGGGTGCGTGACGAGGCGGAGATCCGCGGACATCGGCGAACTTACATCGGTTCGATGCCGGGGCGGATTATTCAAGGTGTCAAGAATTGTGGAACTCGGAATCCGGTGTTTATGCTCGATGAGATCGACAAGATGACGTTCGATTTTCGTGGCGATCCGACCAGCGCGCTACTCGAGGCGCTTGATCCTGAGCAGAACGATAAATTCACAGACCATTACATCGAGGCGCCGTTCGACCTTTCCGCTGTGATGTTCATTTGCACAGCAAATCTTCTAGAAAACATTCCGTGGCCGCTGCGCGATCGCATGGAGATCATTCAGTTTCCGAGCTATACAGAAGAAGAGAAGATTGCGATCGCGGAAAAGTATCTGATTTCCAAGAAGCTGCTAGAACATGGATTGAAGCAGCGACAGGTTTCGATTCCGGCGAGTGTTTTGCGCGAAATCGTTCGCGAATACACTCGGGAAGCCGGTGTTAGAAACTTGGAAAGGGAGATAGCGACTCTCTGTCGCAAGACAGCGCGGAAGTTTGCGGAAGGGAACAAAGGAAGAGTGTCGATAACCAGGAAGACCCTCGGAGAGTTTCTCGGGACACCAAGGCACACATGGGGGTCAAAGGAGCAGCGGAATGAGGTGGGCGCTGCAACCGGCTTGGTTTACACAGAGTTTGGGGGGGATGTTGTGACGATTGAGGTGAGCCTGATGCCATCTCAGAACCCGGACAGCCAATTGATCCTGACGGGGCAGCTAGGCGAAGTTATGAAGGAGTCCGCACAGGCGGCTCTCACGTGTATTCGGAGCAGGTTTCCGCAAAGCGGCCCTACGGACGTGCACATCCACGTTCCCGCGGGGGCAGTCCCGAAAGACGGTCCGAGCGCCGGAATCACTATGGCGACCGCGTATGCGTCGGCTCTGACGGGGAGGCCGGTTAGGGCGGATGTCGCGATGACGGGTGAAATCACGCTTCGGGGGAAGGTGCTGCCGATTGGGGGCTTGCGCGAAAAGATATTGGCTGCACACCGAGCGGGAATCGCGAACGTGATCATCCCTTCTGAGAACAAGCGTGACCTGGTGGATGTGCCTAAGCAGGCTGTGGATGAGCTAACGATCCACTTCGCTCGGAAGATTGACGAGGTGCTGAAGATTGCTTTGGCTTAGACGTCTGCCATAATTGGCGTTCGCTTTGAACAACGGACGCGCGTTTCTCGATGCCCTCGCCGAGCGGGTCTTAGTTTGCGACGGAGCAGTCGGGACTCAGATTCAAGCGGCAGAGCTTTCTTTAGAAGATTTCAACGGCCTTGACGGCTGCAATGAGATCCTCAATGTTACGCGTCCGGATGTTATCCGTCGAATACACCAGGCTTATGTTGAAGCTGGTGCGGACATCATCGAGACAAACACGTTTGGATCGATTCCTTGGGTGTTGGACGAGTACGAGATTGGAGAATGCACGCATGAGTTGAGTCTCGCAGCAGCAAAGATCGCGAGGGAAGTCGCGGATGAGAGCGGCGCATTCGTGTTCGGCGCAATTGGGCCCGGGACCAAGCTCGGCTTGCTGGGGCAGATTTCATTCGACTCGGTGGAGTCTGGCTACTGCGAGTCATTCAAGGGATTGCTCTTAGGCGGTTCCGACGCGCTATTGCTCGAAACGCAGCAAGACATGCTCAACATGAAGGCTGGCGTGGTTGGGGCGCACCGTGCGATGGAGGAGACGGGGATTGATGTGCCTTTGTTTGTTCAGGTAACGATGGAACAGACTGGCACGATGCTTTTGGGGAGCGAGATTGGCGCTGCTGTCAACTATCTGGAGTGCTTTTCTAAGATCGCGGGCATTGGCATCAACTGCGCGACCGGGCCCGAGGAGATGCAGCCGCATGTCCGATTTTTGTCGCAGTATTCGACTCGAGAGATTAGTGTGATGCCGAACGCGGGGTTGCCGGTGATGGAAGGAGGAGTTGGTGTTTACAAACTCACGCCTACTGAGCTGGCGAGTTATCACAAAAAGTTCGTTGAAGAGTTTGGCGTTTCGATAGTGGGCGGTTGTTGCGGAACCACTCCCGATCATATTCGCGCGGTGTCTGCTGCAATCAAGGGGGTCACTCGGGCAGAGAGGTCGCCTGAGAAGCTCATCGGGTGCTCATCCCTCTATCAGTTTCAACCGTACGACCAGTCGCCGTCTTTCCTCATTGTTGGCGAGAAGACGAACGCTAATGGGAGCCGCGCATTCCGTGACGCGCTGGCGGCACAAGACATGGACTTGTTGGTCGGCGTCGCGCGAGAGCAGGAGCGAGAAGGGTCGCATGTATTGGATGTTTGTGCGGCTTACGTTGGACGCGACGAAGTTGCAGACATGGACGCATTGCTTTTTCAGTACGCGCAGCAGGTGACGATTCCATTGATGATCGACACTACCGAGTGGCAGGTTGCGGAGTCTGCGTTGAAGCGAGTTCCTGGAAAGGCTCTGATTAACTCGATTCACTTTGAAGATGGCGGCGAGCGCTTGCACCGCGTCCTCAGTCTTGCGCGCAAGTACGGCGCAGGCGTCGTCGCGCTGACAATCGATGAAGAGGGTATGGCGAAATCGAGAGACGGGAAGCTCGCCATCGCCGAGAGAATCCTCCAGGAAACGAGGGCGTACGGAGTGGCAGATGAAGACGTCTTTTTCGATTGTCTCACTTTCACGCTTGGGTCAGGGGACGAGGAGTTCCGTAAGGCTGGGATCGAAACAATTGAGGCCATACGCGGTTTGAAGCAGATTGCACCGAGGGCAAACACAATTCTCGGGATCAGCAACATATCTTTTGGTCTAAAGCCTGCAGCGCGACATGTGCTGAACTCTGTTTTTCTGCACTACGCACGTGACGCTGGTTTATCGAGCGCAATTGTCCACGCGGGGCGAATCATGCCGGAGAGCCGTGTGGATCCCGAAGTTTGGGAGATTGCCCGTCAGCTGGTCTTTGATGAACGTGGCGAAGGATATGACCCGCTCATTTCGTTCATGTCTCAGTTTGAGAACATAACGGCGACGAAAGCATCCGAGAGCGAAATGGATGCACTTTCGGTTGAGGATCGGCTGAAGCGGCATATCATTGACGGTATCAAGATCGACTTGACGAAAAACTTGGATCTCGCGCTGGCGCACCACGCCCCAATCGACATCATAAACAATGTATTGCTCGACGGAATGAAAGTAGTCGGCGAGCTGTTTGGTGCGGGAAAGATGCAGTTACCGTTCGTGTTGCAAAGCGCCGAGGTGATGAAGGCAGCAGTACGCTATCTGGAACCGATGATGGACAGAGTCGAGGGCGATGAACGTGGCTCGATTCTACTTGCGACTGTGGCCGGAGACGTGCATGATATCGGGAAGAATCTTGTTGACATCATCCTCTCTAACAATGGATATCGTGTTGTCAATATAGGCATTAAGCAACCGATCGGAAACATACTCTCACAGGCTGAGGAGCATAAGTGCGAGGTGATTGGGATGAGTGGGCTGCTCGTGAAGAGTACGGTGATCATGAAGGAAAACTTGATTGAGATGAATGATCGGAATCTCGAGAAGTTTCCGGTGATTTTAGGCGGTGCCGCGTTGACTCGTGCCTATGTTGAGGAAGACTTGAGAAGAGTTTACAACGGGCAGCTTTTCTATGCTCAGGATGCCTTTGAAGGTCTCAAGCTGATGGGTGATATCGCTGCAGGCACGACTGTTGTCGCTGATTTAGACGATAGCGCCATGCCGCGCAGGGTTTCCAGCCACCGCTTACCGGATTCAGATCCAGAATTGTATAGGTTCACCGGTGAGAAAAGCGACGTCGCGACAGATATTGAGATTCCACGCCCGCCATTTTTCGGTTGCAAATCGGTTGCCGATATCTCGCCGGACGAAATCTATCCGTACATCAACGAGATTGCGCTGTTCCGGGGCCAGTGGGGGTTCAAGCGTCCTAAGGATATGGACAACCTTGCATTCAACGACTATTTGGAAGAGATGGCGCGTCCTGCGTTTGATCGCATGAAAGCAGAACTCCGCGAAGTATTGAAACCAAAGGTAGTTTATGGATACTTCCCGGCACAGTCGTGCGGAAACGATCTGATCGTGTATTCTGAGGGTGGTGGGCGCGAGTTGGGAAGATTGAGGTTCCCGCGGCAATCAGACGGACGAAGGCTATGCATCGCTGATTTCTTCGCATCAACAGACAGCGGACGTATGGATGTCGTCGCGTTTCACTTGGTGACCGTCGGCGAGAAAATCTCCGAGCTAGAACGCAATAAGTTTGAACTCGGAGAGTTCCAAGATTACTTGTACATTCATGGCATGGGGGTCGAGTCGGCGGAAGCTCTCGCTGAGTATTGGCACAAGAAGATTCGAGAGGAACTGGGCGTTGCAGATGACGACGCCGCAGAGATTCGGCTTTTGTTCAGTACTAAGTATCGAGGCTGCCGCTACTCGTTCGGTTACCCTGCATGTCCCAATCTGGAAGATCAGAAACTGCTGTTCGACTTCTTGCGGCCCGAGCAGATTGGGGTTGAGCTAACAGAAGAGTACATGCTGGTGCCCGAGCAATCGACTAGCGCTATCATCTGCCACCATCCGGAGGCCAAGTACTTCAACATTCGATAATGGGCCAAACGTCCTGGGGTGCAAAAAGTTGGGTAGCCTTCGCGACGGAAGAACAAACATATGAATTGGGAAGAATCGCCTGCGCCCGCCAATAGTGAAAAGCCGGTCAATCCGGCCTCCGACAAGATCGTTGGGATCCTAGCGACTGTAGTTTATGGAATCTGCTGTGTCATGCAAGGGGTCGGCTTGGCGTTCGGCGCTGCTGCGAGCGGCGGTCAAGCGGCTCCCGAAGTAACTCCTACTCAATATGCATTGCTTGTCGCAAGCCTCGTTGTTGCCCTCGCTGCGCTTGCGTCCGGCATTATGGTGATCATGAGTAAAGCGAGAGGATTTCTGCTCGGTGCAGCCGCAATGATCGCATCTCTCGCCATTAACGTGTATTCAATGACGCAGATACCGATGCAGGCGAAACTGGCGATGGATCAGGCGGCCCAACAATCGACTAAAAGTGGGCAGCCGATGCCTGATAACTTTGTCGGCATTATGACTACCTCAATGTTTGCAATGGGGGCCGTTGTGATTCTCATTAACGTGCTCTATCTGGCTTACTGTGGCTCGCGGTGGTCCCAAGTTAAGAGAGGGTGAGTTGTCTGTGCGCATAATCTGTGTTTGTGTTTTCCTGTTGTGTACGTCGCCGCTTTTCCCTGGACCGCGCCCTCAAGGGAGTTCGTCGCTGGTGGAACAGTTGTCTGCTCTGGGCGAGGCTGGCGTTGAGAGGCTGATTCGTCTCTCGCTCGAATCGCCAATGTCGATACGCGAAGCGGCTATCAAGTCGTTGGCAAAGTTGGGCAGCCTCCGTGCGGTTGAGCCATTGCAGCGACTTGCTGCGGATCCGGCATCCCCGGTTCGATCCGCTGCAAGCTGGGCACTGGTCGAACTGATGGCATTTGATCCCGCTAGAGATTGGGTCGCGGCGCGGGCTGTCGAGGAACTCGGGCAACCCGCAGGAGCGTTTCTGATCGGCGCTTTGACTCACAAAGATCGCAACGTGCGCTATCGCGCGGCGGCGATCCTTGGAAGAATGGCGGAACGACGAGCGCTCAATGCGCTGACGCAATTGCTTTCGGACACTGATGCGCTCGTTCGGAGGCATGCAACAGTCGCGCTCGGGTTCATTCGTGATGCAGCTGCTGCTCCGAATCTCATTCGTGCGATGTCGGATCGCGACAAGGTTGTGCGAGAGAATGCGATCTGGGCACTTGGCATGATGAGAGCCGAGTCTGCGGTCGAAGCGATTTCAAAGAGTTTATCGAGCGATGAGCGCGCTTTACGCTTTAGAGCCGTCAACGCGCTCGCTGAAATCGGCGGAGATGCTGCCATTCAAGCCATCAAGTCCGTGATAGCAGATCTCGACCCAGTGATTTCAGAGGCCGCTCGAAACGCTCTTCGCAGACTGAGCGCTCGTTAGGCTCCGTGCTCTCCTTCCGGCGTAGGGAGCAACGGCTCTGCCTGGAACATATTGATGCCGCTTTTGACCAGGGCGACCAGCTTTTCCATCAGGTTCTCTTCCTCAATCTGCTCGCTAATGAACCATTGCAGAAACTGCAGCGACGTGTGGTCTTTGTCTTTGAATGCCTGATCTGCCATGTCGTGGATCTGCTTAGTGACCTCCCGCTCCCAGTCGAGCGATGCTTTGACCGGGTCAAGATCGTTCTTGAAATCGCTCGTTGCTGCTTCTGTCGGGGGAACTATGGGCCGGGAGTCTACGGAGACCAAGAAGTCGACGATCTTCATGGCGTGGAATCTCTCTTCGTCGGATTGCCGTCGGAAAAACGCGCCCCATCCGTCAAGTTGCTTCAGGTGGAAATGGATCGAGATCGCGAGATACTGTTGGCTCGCCTGAAGTTCGTGGCCGATCTGCTCGTTGAGCATCTTTGCAAGCTGTTTGCTAATCATGTACTCAAATATAGCCCAAACAAACGGGTATGTTCTCGTCTATGAAGGTGTTGGTGCTCGGTGGAACTCGATTCATCGGCCCTCCCGTAGTCAGGCGCCTTCTCGCAGTTGGATGCGAGGTGACGCGTTTTCATCGCGGCAAAACACCAGGAGCTGGCGACACCGGAAGTAGGACAATCCTGGGTGATCGGAGGCCACTGACACCGCATATTGACTTGTTGAGAGAGGAAGCGCCCGATGTCGTGCTCGATATGATCGCTCTCACTGAAGAGGATGGCCGACAGATGATGGACGCGTTCCGCGGAATCGCGAAGCGAGTGGTCGTGATCAGCTCAATGGACGTCTACCAAGTGTTTGGGCGCATGCTTGGCTCTGAGCCCGGGGGAGCGACTGATGAGATTGTAACTGAGGAGTCGCCATTGCGAACAAAGTGGTATCCCTATCGCGGTGAAGTGCCTCGCGCGGACGACGATCCTCAAAAGGTGCTTGACGACTACGATAAGATTCCGATGGAGCGGTTCGTCCTTGGCGATCCCGACCTCCCCGGGACGGTGCTCCGTTTGCCCATGGTGTACGGGCCAGGCGATTATCAGCACCGACTCTATGAATATGTAAAGCGCATGCGCGATGGGCGCAGTTTCATCGTCATTCAAAACAGTTTCGCTTCGTGGCGAACGACGAGAGGATATGTAGAGGACGTCGCGGACGGAATTTTTCGGGCTGTAGTCGATGATCGTGCAGCGGGTCAAGTATTCAACATCGCGGACCCGACGTTTTATCGAGAGGCCGAGTGGATTCGGCTGATAGGCGACGCCCTTGGCTGGAGCGGTGAGATCATTGAGCTGCCTGAGGAGGCGCTTCCTGCGCCTATGCGAGTTCAGTTTGACCCGCGGCAACACCTGACGGTCGATTCATCAAAGATAAGGCGGATACTCAATTGGGACTCCCGCACGGACCCTAAGGCGGCTATTCGCGCGACTGCGGAGTATGAGCTCGCAAACCCGCCTGGGAACTTTGTTGCGGATTACGCTGCGGAGGACGATCTCGCAAGTTCGACCAAAATGGGAACATGATCGCGCTTTTGCTTCACTTCGTTATCGCTGAGACACCGTGGGCGGAGATTGTCGCGCAAGGGTCGAAGGTGGAACAGGTTGGGAGCGGCTTCAAGTTCATTGAAGGCCCGGTTTGGACTCGCGCTGGGCTGCTCGTGTTCAGCGACATTGATGGAGACACTCTGTACATTTTTGGCGAAGACAGATCACTTCGACCTTGGCGGCGCCCATCCAATCGGGCCAACGGCAACGCAGTCGACGCTTTGGGGCGCCTCGTGACTTGTGAGCAAGCCACGCGAAGAGTTACTCGAACTGCGATCGATGGCAGCGTCTCCGTTTTGGCCGACCGATATCAAGGCAAGAGGTTCAATGCTCCCAACGATGTAGCGATTCGCGCAAACGGCGAGATTTACTTTACGGATCCGCCCTATGGGATAGAAAAGAGCCAAGAAGAGCTTGGCTACTACGGCATCTTTCGAATCAAAGCGAACGGAAGCGTGGATTTGCTTGCCAAAGACATGCTGCGGCCAAACGGAATTGCTTTCTCTCCAGACCAGAAGCGGCTTTATGTATCCGACTCCTCTCGGATGCACATGCGGGTTTACGAAGTGAGAGCCGATGGGACCCTTGATGGAGGGCGGGTGTTCGCAGATATGAAGGGAACGAAGCCTGGTGTCCCGGACGGTATGGCAATCGATGAGCGAGGCAACATTTATTGCACGGGCAGCGGCGGAGTACAGGTGTACACACCTTCGGGCAAGCGTCTCGGGACCATTGAAACTCCGGAGATTGCGACAAACTGCACGTTTGGAGGAGCCGACGGCAAGACACTCTATATAACTGCGCGCAAGAGCCTTTATCGAATCCGTCTGGGAATCGCAGGACTCCGCTAACCCATGCAGTCTGCGAGAAATCGGTGGAACTGGTGGACGCCGTTCTCGCGCTGCGGTGAGTATCGCCCACGATCATATAGCCGCGAGCGCAATCCTCGCTGCACAAGCTCGACTACGACTTCATCTTCTCGCTCGACTCTATCCAAAGCGGCTCCAGCACCGCTGCCAATCTTTGATTCATCCCAAACGTATGGAATGAAGGACACCCTTGTTCGGTCATGTGATACCGGCTTGACGATGTTGATCGAAAGCCCCCAGGGATAGAAGTTAAACATCGTGTTTGGATAAAGCCAGAAATAGTAAGCAGCGATTCTTTGACCGAAGTCAGGCGAATCAGATGGCAAGTCGAAGGTGTGTTCTCCGTCTGAAGCGGCTCCAATCTGAACATTCCCGGTTTCGAATAGCTCCGATCGATAGGTGCCGTAATCGAGAGTTGCATTTAGCGCCGCGTGTATGAATGGGATGTGGAATCCCTCCAAGTAGTTGTCAATGTAAAGTGCCCAGTGAGCGTTGATCAGGTAGTCGCGCCGCCGTGAAGGATCGTACATAAACTCGCGGATCGGCATCCATCCGATTCGCTCCGTCATCGGCTGCAAGTAGTTCTCGATTGTTATCTGTGGGTTCAGAGATGCAAAATAGAACTGATCCCAAACGCCGAAGGGGACCTTCGGGAGATCGTCGCGCTCGCTTGGGAATCCTGCTACGTCTTCGAACTCAGGCATGAATTGAAACTTGCCATCTAGTCCGAAGCGCCTGCCGTGATAGCGGCATCGGAGATACCGCTCATTTCCAGCTGCCTCACAAACAATGTTGCCACGATGCGTGCAGACGTTCGAAAGGCAACGGACGTTGTCGTCCATGTCCCTTGTCAGCAGCAAAGGTTCGTCAAGGCAGCCATCCAACAGAGTAAAGGGATGGGTTTGCCCGGGCACCTTGACCATTTCGGTGTCGCCAATCCACTGCCACGACCGAGCAAAAACCAGATCGAGCGACTCTTCGTATATTGAGCTGTCCACATAGAATCGCGCGGGCATCGTCTCTGCGAGCGAGATATCGGGATGAATGTGAAAACGCATTAGTTAGCTATCCGGAGCTGCCAACTCTGGTTTGCGACGCAGAGGCCGTTTGTATCGAAAGCCTCAATACGAAGCTCGGCTAGGCCGGGCGATAGACCTGCTTTTGCCGCAGTGATCGACCAACTCGGATCAGGTGTACCATCGAAAACCTTCCGGTCGGCTGCCCAAACGACTAGGCGAGCATCGACTGGTGCGCCGGTCACTCTAAGCACAGACTCGGTGTGGACAATCGTTGTGGAGCCTATCGGCGCAGGTGGTGTCGTATCGTCACTGCTGGGAAGCTTAGACAGGAAGTGGGGGTTTGAGATTGCCTTTCGATACGCTTCCAACACCCTTGGATGAGACGTTACACTATAGTCGTTGTTTCTTCTATGCGAGATTAGCAGCGCGTTCGCGTTGAAGTAGTTGATGCACTTGACTCTTGGATACTTGACGGGCAGCGCAGCGTATAGATCGGTAATGCACTTTACGGCATAGTCGATGACCGGTCGGTTTTCGAGAGCTGAGAAGTTAGTAACGCCGTACTCGCAGATCATGATCGGCTTTCGACTTGAATACGTTCTATAGACCTGGTCCAGCATATCGGTAGGCTTGACATGCATTGCTGGTGTGCGTGGGTTCTGATTGAAGTAGGTGACGTTGTACATGTTAACCCCGACCCAATCTACATATTCGTCACCCGGGTAGTAATCGTTGATGCTTTCTCTTGGTGTTGTATAGGGGCACCAGACGAGCACGACGTTTGGCGCATGGCGCTTCATCACTCGGTGCACGATGCGCCACTTTTCAATGTACTTGCGCGGGTTTCCACCGTACGCAACCCAAGCGCCGTTCATCTCGGAGGCGTATCTGAGGAAAATCGTCGCGCCCGTCTGCGCCATGTCCTTCGCCAGGTTGTTCAGGTACTCGTCATCTCGCACATACTCAAGCCCGTTGTTAGGCTCCAGGGCGATGTGGACGACTTTCGCTCTCGCCTTTAGCTCTGCGACCCAGTTCTTCGGTAGCGGCCGGCCATAGCCCTGATAGAAGAAATACATGGCGTGCTTCTTCCCGGTGATCGCATCGAACTCCAGCGGATCTGCGTGCTCTCGGCCGTCGACGGTGCGATACGTAGTTAGCAAGGGGTCCTTGTCTATGTATGCCCCGATCATGCACCCCGTTTCCGGCTCAAAGGCGGCGAGTCCCGCCGCGACTGGCTTAGGATTCGAAAAAGTGATGGCGATGTTGACAGGTGCTGGCCTGGGCGGCGTTGCTTCCGAGCGTGAGCACCCCCCGATGTGAGGCAAAAATCCAACGACGAACAGCAAGGCCGCAAAGCCAATTCGGCATTCCCCTCCGGTCACGCCGGAAGAATACCATGCCGTCCGGGTAAAAGACTAATAGTATTCAGGAGCCGCAATGAACCGCACCATGTTCGCCCTCATAACTGCACTTGCCTCCATAACCGCATTTGCCATGATTGATCGCCTTACCTACCCTCAGACGCGGAAAGCCGATGTCGTCGACGACTACTTCGGAAATCCCGTTTCGGATCCCTATCGCTGGTTGGAGGATACGGATTCCGCGGAGACCCGTGCTTGGATCGAAGCGCAAAACAAACTCACGTTTGGTTTTTTAGCAACAGTCCGCGAGCGCGAATCGATAAAAAAGCGGCTCACTAAGCTGTGGAACTATGAGCGATTCGGAATTCCGGCCAAAGAAGGTGGGCTGTACTTTTTCACGCGCAATAGTGGCCTCCAAAACCAAGCGGTGTTGTACGTTGCGAGTTCGCTTGACGCGGAACCACGGATTCTGCTTGACCCGAACACCCTGAGCAAAGACGGCACCATCGCTTTGGGATCCTGGTCGCCGAGCCCGGACGGGAAATACTTGGCTTACGCGACACAGAGTGGTGGATCAGATTGGCTAGAGTGGAAGATCCGCGACGTGGAGTCGGGTCTTGACCTCCCGGAGGAACTCAAGTGGAGCAAGTTTTCTGGCGCTGCGTGGACGATGGATTCGAAGGGGTTCTTTTACTCGCGATATGAAGAGCCAAAGCCTGGCGAAGCACTTCTTGGAGTGAACTATCATCAAAAGCTTTACTACCACCAAGTCGGTAGTCCTCAGTCAGCTGACATCCTTGTTTACGAGCGGAAGGATGAGAAGGAGTGGGGTTTCGGAGGCTGGGCGACTGAAGACGGAGATTACTTGGTGATCTTTGTTTGGCGGGGAACTGATCCCAAGAACGGACTCTTTTACAGACGGCTTCGGGCCGGTGAATCGGAAGTAGTTGAATTGCTGCCGAACTTTGATGCGGAGTACTCCTACATTGCGAACGAAGGCACCACGTTCTTCATTCAGACCACGCTGGATGCCCCTAAGGGTCGAGTCATCGCAATCGACATCGAGAACCCAAGCCCGGAAAACTGGAAGGAAGTGATCCCTGAAGGGGCACATGCGCTCCAATACGTAACTCATGTTGGTGGCAGGTTTATTGCGCACTATTTGCGGGACGCCACTTCGCTTGTGCGAGTTTTCGATATGACAGGGAAGCTTGAATCGACTCTCAAGCTGCCGGGGCTTGGATCCGCTGGTGGGTTCGGCGGGCGAGGGAAGGACACAGAGACGTTTTATTCTTTCTCAAGCTTTTCAACACCGAACACTGTTTTTAGGTACGACTTTACAACGGGCAAGTCAATGACGTTTAGGGCGCCTAAAGTCGAGTTTCGTCCGACCGAGTACCAGTCGCGTCAAGTGTTTGTACCAAGCAAGGATGGCACGAAGGTGCCGATGTTTATCACCCACAAGCGAGGCATCGAACTTGACGGTACTCATCCCACAATTCTTTACGGATACGGCGGATTCTCGGTTAGTCTCACGCCTTGGTTTTCAGTCGCAAACCTTGTGTGGCTGGAGATGGGTGGCGTATTCGCAGTCGCTAACTTGCGAGGCGGCGCAGAGTACGGAGAAGAGTGGCACCAGGCGGGAATGCGCGAGAAGAAGCAAAACGTTTTCGATGACTTCATAGCTTGTGCTGAATGGCTTATCGAGAAGAGATACACGAACCCCGACGGCCTTGCTATCGAAGGAGGCAGCAATGGAGGGTTGCTCGTTGGCGCTGTTATCAATCAGCGCCCTGAACTGTTTGGTGCAGCCCTGCCGGCAGTTGGCGTTATGGACATGCTGCGATACCACAAGTTCACTATAGGGTGGGCTTGGGTTCCCGAGTACGGCAGCTCAGAAAACGAGGATGATTTTCAGACACTGTTCGCATATTCACCTCTGCACAACATTCGAAGTGGTGAGAAGTATCCAGCTGTTCTCGTCACGACCGGCGACCATGACGATCGGGTCGTGCCTGGACACAGCTTCAAATATGCAGCTGCGCTACAAGCGGCACAGGGCGGCGAATCTCCAATCCTGATCCGGATCGAAACGCGCGCTGGGCATGGGGCGGGCAAGCCGATGTCCATGGTCATCGACGAGGTCGCTGACAAGTACGCGTTCCTGACGAAAACGCTGCGAATGTCAATTCCCAGAGGCTTTGCCAAGTAGAATAACCGGATGCTTCCTTTCGTTGTTGCGCTGGTTATCCAGACACCGCCGCTGCTCCATCAAGCAGACTCGGCTACGCTCTACGACCCAATACGCCCGGTGAGCGAACTGTCGGCGAATCACTTCGTATTGCAGTATTCGACATCGACACCGACCGAGACCATCGTGCAGGTCCGTGAAGGCAACAAGCTTTCGTTTCAGGAGCAAGCTGACGTATGGGCCGGAGCGCGCGAGATCCGCAGGAGCGAAACGACGAACTTCCATCAGATACGCATTGAAGGGTTGACTCCGGGTACGAGATACTTTTACAGAGTGTATGACCCCGGTGCAACACCGACCGCGCTGGAGCGATCTTGGGGTGCGGCCCCACCATGGAGAAGAGAGTACGCCGTAGCGACTCTTGCGCCCGCAGGTCGAAAGACGATCGTGAGGATTCCCGTCAAGGTGCTGTTGATGACAAACGCGGTGAATGTCGAATCTGCACACAGCGATACCGGCATGATTGGAGAACTTCCTGCGAAAATGAAACCCGAAGAGATCGAGATGATGAAGCAGGAGATGGAGAAGGCGGCTCTCTTCTTTTGGGTCAACAGCGGAATGCGCCTTTGGATCGATTTCGAGTACTTCGTCGACGATCGGTGGCAGCGCTGGGGTAGTGAGCCGGAGAATGCGCACACCTTCCATCGCGGATGGCCAGTCTCTCGGGGATACGCAGGCGTGGACTTCGCTGGCCCAGGTGGTGGGGCATTCAACATTGTTGACACCAAAGATCCGCTCCGCGCTAACAAAGATCCATTGCAGGAGAAAGATCTGTATGCGGGTCAGATCGAGATAACGTTTGTTCGCAGATGGGACGCTAGTGCGAAGAAGTGGGTCTACTACAACTCGGGCGGCGGGACGTTCGGGATCGACAACTTTCCGCGAGGGTTCCCTGCTAGAAGTCAATACTTGGGCGGGGGCGACGATGCATGGCTGACGTGCCACGAGTTCCACCATCAACTCGAAAGCTACAGCGCATTTGCGCTCTCTTTTCGCGAAGACGACCGCATTGTTTTCAATCACTACGAGCCGAGACGGCGAGTTGCACGACCGGATGGCGGCTTTGATGAGACGGCATGGTCTACAAGTGGCAGGCATGGCGAACATTGGGATGGAATGGCGTTCTGGGACCGAACTCTTACCGACATTCAGTGGCTGCGGCTCTGTTTCGGAGAGGCGATAACGGTTGCCGATCGGGATGGAGATGGCTTTCCGGACGACGATTCGCGATTGCCACTCGATGAGCGGCGATTTGGGTCTGATCCAACGAACCCAACAACGGATGGTCAAATGACTGACCTTCAGAAAGTCATGCTCAGCACCTGGTCGCCAAATCCGCTTCAATCAAGCTGGGTAAAGGGGAATCCTCAATACTTCAAGTTTGATCCACGAGCGAAAGATTCAGACGGAGACGGGTTGAATGATCTTGTAGACCCTTATCCGCTCTTTCCATACACTCCGCTCATCATCGCAATGACGCCAGAAGTAGATGGAATTGGAACTGAGTGGGAACACGCGCCGCTATCGGGCGCAATCAAGGCGGGCGGGATCGATCTCGAATACAAGCAGTCGCACGACGATCACGCTTGGTACGGTTTTATCCGCATTTTAGGAAACTGGCGCAACATCGAGCTTGTACTTGATGGCGAAGGATTGGGATTGTTTTCGCGAAACGGTGTGGTTGGGCTGCGCATCAATAAGACTGCATCCGGCGCGGAAGTTGTACGATTGTGGGAAGAGGTTAAGGGACTGACGTGGGCTGCCAAAAGTGATGGCGATGCGATCACTATCGAGATGAGCCTTTCGAATCGCGGAGATAGTGTTTGGTTTTGGAACCGCGGAGGACGCGAGATAGGAACGCAGTTAAACGTGTACGAGCCCAGCGGACGCGCCTATGCAATGTACGAGACGTATCGGTTCTTCTACGCGAGGATGGTCGGCCCTTACGGGAAACCCCCGCTTCCGTCCGGCGCGCCGGCAGAGTTAAGTGCCTCAGACGCTGTAGTGCTGCTTCCAAATGATGAGCGAGTTCGCTTTCAGGGGGCCGGTTGGAGTTCCATTGGCGGTGCACTCGTTCACAATGGTGGAGACGAAGCCGCGGCATACATCGATGGCTTGCAAACTAAGGAGTTCGATCTTTGGATTGATATCGAAGCGCGCCAAGATGGCATTCTTGGGGCCTTCCTGCCTGCGACTGAAGGCATGACTGCGGGCAAAGACTACATCGTGTTCGTCGGTGGATATGGGAACACAGTGACACGCTTCCGTCTTTTCGGTGCGGAACAGTCAGACGCGGAGGTCATGATGAGGCCTGGCGCACGGACTCGGTTGCAGCTTTCGCGTCGTGCGAACGGAATATGGCTGCTCGTCGACGGTAAGCCTGTGATGTTTGCAACTGATCCCAACCCTGATGCAATCGTGGATCGGCTAGCGGTCATCGGTGGGTACAACGGCGATCAAAAGGTGTACGAGATTCGTTACCGGGTAGGAGGTTGAATCAGTGCGACAATCGTTGGGAATGAGTTCCGAAGCAGTTCAAAAGAAGACGGGAAGGACGTGGGAGCAGTGGATAAGCACATTAGATAGGGACGGCTGCAGCGAAACGCCGCACAAGGAAATCGCCGAATACCTTGCCAACAAGTATCAACTCGGAGCCTGGTGGTCCCAAACCGTCGCAATTGGTTATGAGCGTGCGCACGGAAGGCGAACCGTCAACCAGAAGAGCTCCGGTGATTATGCCGTGTCTGTGACGAAGACATTTCCGGTTTCAATAGATAGGCTTTATCTGGCGTGGAACGACGACAGAGAACGGTCGAAATGGCTTGGCGACGAAACCCCGAAGGTCACGTCCCGAGCAGAGTGCAAATCCCTCCGGATGAAATGGACGGACGACAAGTCGGCTGTGAGTGTTAGGTTCACAGACAAGGGACCTGGTAAGTCTTCCGTGACTGTTCAGCACGAGAAGTTATCCCGAAAAGGGCAGGTTGATGGAATGAGGAAGTACTGGAGTGGGGCACTTGACAGGCTTGCGCAAGGTATCCTTTAAGCCTCTTGACCTCTCACATTAGGAACATCGGAATCATCGCTCACGTCGACCATGGCAAAACAACCTTGGTTGACGCGATCTTTCGTCAGGCCGGCTTGTTCCGAGCAAATCAGACGATGGTCGATCGAGTTATGGATCGCAATGACTTAGAGCGCGAGAAAGGGATTACCATTCTCAGCAAAGTCGCGAGTGTTCACTACAAGGAATACAAAATCAACATTGTGGACACGCCGGGACACGCCGATTTTGGCGGCGAAGTTGAACGAGTGCTGTCGATGGTAGACGGTGTGCTGTTAGTCGTCGACGCATGCGAGGGCCCCATGCCACAAACGAGGTTTGTCCTCAAGAAGGCTTTTGAAAACAGATTAACGCCGATCGTCTGCATAAACAAGATCGATCGCGAGGGTGCGCGGCCGCTCGAAGCTTATGACAAAACGCTCGACCTGTTCATCGATCTCGGCGCAAATGAAGAGGACTTGTTTTTTCCTCATCTTTACACTAGCGGAGCGTCTGGATTTGCTCGCATGCATCCGGGTGGCGGTGAGCAAGACATGCGCGAGTTGTTCGAGATGATCGTCAACGCCGTTCCGCCGCCGAAAAGCGCGGAGGGACCTTTCCTGTTACAAGTAAACAATCTTGATTATTCTGATTATCTGGGCAGAATCTTTGGCGGGAAAGCATTGCGTGGCAAAGTGAAAGCCGGAGACCGGCTCGTCCAATCCCGCGAGGGAACTCGGACACCATTCACTGCAACAAAAGTTTGGGTTTATGAAGGCCTGTCGCTGAAAGAAGTCGACGAAGCCCACGTTGGAGAGATTGTGATGATTTCTGGGCTCGATGACGTTTTGGTCAGCGACACGATTGCTGACGCCGTGCAGCCCGAGGAGTTGATTCCAATACGGATCGAGCCGCCGACTCTAAGCATGGAGTTCTATGCGAACCAATCGCCTCTTGCCGGCAAAGACGGTGGAAAGTTTCTGACGATACAGAAGATCCGTGAGCGACTGGAAAAGGAGCAGAGTATCAACGTCGCGATGAGAATCGATCCTGACGCGCCGATGGATACCGTAAAGGTGTTTGCGCGTGGAGAGCTGCAGCTTGCCGTTTTGATTGAGACGATGCGCAGAGAAGGGTACGAGATGGCGTTGAGCCGACCTCGGGTCATATTGAAAAAGGGAGATTCGGGCGAGACTTTAGAGCCGATCGAGACGGTCACTCTCGAGTTTCCTGAGGAATCGATGGGGCCGGTTATGGAGGAGATGAGCCGACGCAGAGGCGAGCTGCGCAGCATGACGAAGGACGAGCGCGGCCGATTGCAAATCGAGTATTCAATTCCGACTCGGGGATTAATCGGGTTTCGATCCAACTACCTAACGATCACCCGTGGCCTCGGAATCCTTGCGCAGCTTTTTGACGGATACTATCCGTATCGCGGTGACGTCGATGCGCGCACGCGCGGCTCCTTGATTGCAAAAGACCCTGGCAAGATAACTCGCTACGCATATGAGGACATTCAAGAGCGCGGACAACTGTTCCATGAGGTCGGAACAGAAGTGTATGGTGGCATGATCGTAGGCGAATGCTCGCGAGATGAAGATATGGTCGTGAACATCACGAAGACGAAAGCGGCCAACAACATACGATCGTCCACTTCCGAGGCGACGACGGCACTTGATCCGTATCGGGACTTTTCTTTGGAGGAATCACTGTCATGGCTGCGGGATGACGAGTTGTTAGAAGTGACGCCAAAGATGCTTCGGTTTAGGAAGCATGTGCTCGATCATAGTCAGCGCCGAGTGAGCGAACGAAAAGCCGAAACCGTCGCTTAGCCGGCTACTGAATTGCCCGCCTCGGCGATAAGACCAGGTCGGCGTTGAACAATGACAAAGCACTGAGATAGCGAGCGGCGAAGTTGCTGCACCCATGCACCGTCGCTAACCCTTTCGAGCAGGTGATAAGCTTTGATGGCTTTGGGATGACCATTTCCGTTCATCTGTGCAACTTCGAGTGTGATTGCAAAGTCACCGGGATTGTCCTTTACCAGATTCCGAACGATGGCAAGCTCGTCACGTGTAGCCTTCAGGAGTTTGACGCTGATCACGCCCTGTAGAGTGAAATCGTCTTGCGAGATGGGCTTTTCAGCGTTTCCGGTATCGAGTTCGTCAACTTCAAATGCAGCGATGCCGACCATTCGCTGGCCGGTGCGTAGTTCACGCTGTTTTACTTTTCCTCGGACTACAATGAGGCGGTCTTTTGCGAGGATCGGCTTATACGTTTGATATGACTTGCCGTAGACAGCGACGTCGCATTGCCCCGTCAGATCCTCGAGCGTTAGGATTGCCATCGGCTCTTTACTTTCGCCGACAGTCTTGTTTTGGACGCGAGCAATAACACCTGCGAGCGAAACGCGTTCACCATCGGCGAGCTCTTGAATGAGAGCGGCGGTGTGCGATGCCGACGCCATCACTTCTCGCTCGTGACCCCGAAGAGGATGATCGCTCACGTAGAGCCCGAGGACTTCCTTTTCCATCGAAAGCGCTTCCTGACGTGTGGGCAGTGCAACGTCAGGCAGAATCGGATAGTGTCGCCCATTTGCGTCTGCGTCTTCGGCTTCAGCAAACAATGCCGCTTGCCCGGCCTCTCGTTCACGCGCCTGCTTATCTGCGTAGGCGAGCGCAGTGTCCACTACGGAGAGTAGTTTGTTCCGGTTCGAGTCAATCGAGTCGAGCGCTCCGGCTTTTATGAGCGCATCCAATCCAGTTCGGTTCAATCCCCCCTGCGCCTTGACACGGGAAGCGACATCGAAAAGGTGGGTAAAACCGCTTCCATCTTCACTGCGCGCATTCAGGATTGACTGAATCGCGGAGTCTCCGATTCCTTTTATTGCTCCAAGCCCAAATCGAATCTTGCCCTCCTCTATTGTAAAGTCGACAGCGGAACGATTGATATCAGGAGGAAGCACCTGAATCCCCATACGTCTGCACTCTTCGACAAGTCCAACGACGCGATCTTCCTTTCCGCGAAACGCCCCGAGTAGCGCGGCCATGTATTCGACGGGGTAGTTCGCCTTAAGGTAAGCGGTTTGATAAGCGATCAGCGCATAACAGACCGCGTGTGCTTTATTGAATGCGTAGCCTGCAAACGGCTCAAGCAGAGCCCAGATCTTCTTGCACGCGGCTGCGTCGATTCCATTCTTCGCTGCCCCTTCCACAAACTCTCTTTCCATTGAGGCCAGAAGTTGTTTGTCCTTCTTGCCCATTGCGCGGCGGAGGATATCCGCTTTCCCGAGGCTGAATCCAGCTAGTGCGCGCACGAGCATCAGCACTTGGTCTTGGTACACGATCACTCCGTGCGTCTCTTCTAAGATCGGCTCCATTAATGGGTGCAGGTAGCTGGGTTTGGTTCGTTTATGTTTTCCCGCGGCGTACGTGGCAATGTGTTCCATTGGCCCAGGCCGATATAGCGCGACAAGCGCGGTAATGTCTTGAATAGAGTCAGGCTTTAGCTGCGCGACCGCTCTGCGCATTCCCTCAGATTCAAGCTGGAATACACCGGCAGTCTCCCCTCGTCCGAGCATCTCATACGTCCGCTCGTCGTCAAGCGGCATCGTCTTTACGTCGATATCTCCCTTCCCGCTGTCGCGAATGTTTCGCGTCGCGTTCGCAAGCACCGTGAGGTTGCTCAATCCCAGAAAGTCCATTTTCAGGAGGCCAATCTTTTCCAAGTCACCCATCGGGAACTGAGTGATGATCTGGTCGCCAGACCCTCTCGCGAGGGGAACGCGCTCACGTAGTGGCTCCTTAGAAATCACGATTCCGGCGGCGTGGACTCCGGCGTGTCGGGCGATCCCCTCAATTCGCTTTGCAGTCTCGATTAAGTTGCTGGCTGTGGGGTCGTTCGTGTGTGCACTTCTAAGCTCAGCCGATGCTTCGAGTGCTTGCTCGAGAGTTATTCCGACTGGCAAGCTCGGCACCATCTTGCAGAGGCGGTCAACCTCAACCGGCGCGAGCGCCAACGCGCGGCCCGCGTCTCGGAGCGCTGCCTTCGCACCCATCGTTCCGAACGTTATGATCTGCGCGACATGGTCGTCGCCAAAACGAGCCTTGACATAGTCAATCACTTCGTCGCGCCGCGCGTCCTCGAAGTCCATATCGATGTCCGGCATCTGGATGCGCTCCGGATTGAGAAACCTCTCAAACGTCAGGCCGTAGTGCAAAGGATCTACGTCGGTGATTCCGATACAGTAGGTTACAAGCGATCCCGCCGCTGAACCTCTAACTCCAAAAAAGATTCCCTTGTCTCTTGAGAACTGGGCGAACTCCCTTACCAAAAGGAAGTACTTTGCGAAACCGGTTTGCTTGATCACGTCGAGTTCATAAGCGAGTCGCTCGCGTGCAGCAGTTAGATCGCCAGGAATCAGTTCCGGCAGGGACTTCTCACTCAGTTCTGCGAGGTAGTCGTCTGGCGAAACGTTTGAGGGGATCAGCGGATCAGGCAACTCGGCGCGTTCTTCACCCAGATCAACGTTGCACCTTTCTGCAACCATCAGAGTGTTTTCGATCGCATCGGGAGTTTCGTGAAACAGCTCCTCCATTTCCTCTCGCGATTTCAAGTAGAACTCTTCTGTTTCAAATCGCATTCGGTCTCGGTCTGCAACCTTCGAGTTGGTCTGTATGCAGAGGAGTACGTCGTGCGCTTGGTGGTCCGTTTTGCAAAGGTAGTGCGCATCGTTAGTGCAGATGAGGGGCAATTGGAGTTTGGATGCGATCTCTAACAACCCGCCACGAATGGCAGCTTGCTCTTTCAATCGGTGATCTTGCAGCTCAACGAAGTAGTTTTCCGGACCGAAGATGTCCTTGTACATCGCTGCAGTATCGAGCGCCCGCGAAAAGTCTCCGGCAAGGAGATACTGATTGACTTCACTTCCCAAGCAAGTCGTCGAGCTGATCAACCCCTCTGCGTATTCTCGTAGCGCCGTGTGATCGACGCGGGGATAGTGATAGAAACCCTCGAGGCTTGCCAAGGTAGAAAGCTTGCAAAGGTTGAGGTAGCCCGTGCGATTTCGTGCTAACAGCAGCAGGTGATACGAATTGCCCTCTTTTCGCCCGGTGCGAACGTGTCGACCCTGCGGTGCAACATACGCTTCCATACCGATGATCGGCTTCACACCCTGTTTCTTGCACTCGGCATAAAACTCCATCACTCCATACATGGCTCCGTGATCGGTGATCGCCACCGCTGGCATCCCCAATTCTTTTGCTCGGGAGACCATCTGCGGAATGCGCTGGGCTCCGTCGAGAAGGGAGTATTCGGTGTGGTTGTGGAGGTGGACGAATGGCTTGCTCATGGGGCTCGACTGATCAGTATGGCGCGACAAAGTCCCCCAGGAGTGAAGCCTCCTGTGGCATGTCCTTAGCGGCAAAGATTTAGACGAGATGCGGCGGCAGAGAGGTGCGAGATTAACGGTTTTTAATGGAAAACGCTGGCACGTCGCAATCGATCAAGGATCGCCGCCCACTCTGGCTGCGGCGGAGGCTTTTCCACGACGATGGCGTCCAGCTCCAGCTGGTCCAGTTCGCGCAAAGTGGAGTACAGTGCCGCGCCATATTCGTCGGGCCCAGTCGGCATGCTCCTGACCTCCGCCCCATCAATGCCCGTTACGCCGATAGGCATCCAGCCGACCTTCATTCCCGACTGGGTCAACGACTCCACGAGCGCCGATCCGTTCCCTTCGGCCAGGTGCAGCCGCGTGCGCGTCGCGTAGTGCCGCTCGCCTTGACCTGGCGACCGTGAAGGTCCGGTCTCCGGCCCAGTCTCGACTTGCCCGACGATCAACTCGATTTGAGCACGCGAGACGGATCCTGGCCGGAGGATTCTCGGGGGCGAGGTGGTTACGTCCAAAACCGTGCTCTCGATCCCCTTGGGGCTCTGTCCGCCATCAATGACGATTTCTACACTTCCTTCGAGATCATCCAGCACGTGGCGAGCGGTTACCGCTGAGACTCCCGTTGATCTATTCGCGCTCGGGGCGGCGATCGGCACACCTGCGGCCAAGATCAACGCTGAAGCAATCGGATGGGACGGGCAGCGCAAACCGACCGTTGGCCCGCCAGCTGTCACTGGGCCTGGGACAACGCCGGATTTCCAAACAACCAAAGTTAGTGCGCCAGGCCAAAAACTGTCTGCAAGCTCTCGGGGCACTTTCCCGAGTTGCGATGCCATTTCAAAACCTGATACGTGGACGATCAGGGGGTTGGCCTGTTCGCGGTGCTTCGCCTCGAAGATGCGGCGCACTGCAGATTCGTCCAGAGCGTTTCCGCCCAGCCCGTAAACAGTCTCAGTCGGAAACGCGACAAGGCCGCCTGCAAGGATGACCTCAGCAGCTTCGCGGATCGTCTCCGCGGTGGGTGGGAGCAGTCGCGTTCTCACGTTGCGAGTTTACAGGAGTGCTGATACAATGACCGAATGAGAATCAGATGGCTTGGTTTGATTTGCTTGGCTGTTGCGGTGCTCGGCTGCGGGGCCGAACCTGCGCCTGACCAGGCCCAAGGCGATGGTGGTGGGGGCGGAGCCGGGGGCGGAATGGTCACCTCACCGGGCGCCGGGCCGATCGCTCCGGTTGATCCTTACACCGAACTCGGCGGTGGGGGTGGCGGCGCGCAGGGTCAGGTCGCAAAGGACCGGGCAAAGTCGGCGGCTGCAAAGGCCGGGCAGGGGTCTCTGGGCGGCTACACCGAGGGGGAGTAGTTACTCGCCGCTTCTCTGGCGATACTTCTTAGCTTGGTCAGGATCAACTTTTCGCATTCGGCGCAACAGTTCATTGTCGCCGCCAGGTTTCTTTATGTCGCGCTTGGGCGGTCCGCTGTCGTCGCCCGGTTTCCGCTCGGGAGTGGGGATATCTCGTTCTCGGCGTTCCGCATGGATTCGCATCATAGGACTTATACCGTCCTTTCGACAGAAAACGTGGCATCGGAGCGGTAATCTCTCCCAATGGACTCGATCAGGATCGTCCGTGCCGACCTGGAAAATGACGCGCACGTGAGTGCGATTTGCGAGCTCACGAACATGTACGCCTTCAATGCGACAGGCGAGCCACTTGACCCAGCAGTGCTCAACAATTTACCCGAGGCGTTGCGAGCGCATCCATCGATCGAGGCGTTGATTGCCTACATCCAGGATCAGGCAATTGGCATTGCGACTTGTGTGCTATCTTTCTCCAGTTTCTCAGCAAAGCCAATTCTCAACCTGCATGATCTTGCGGTGCGCCCGGACTATCGCAACCTGGGTATCGGGCGAAAGTTGCTCATTGCAGTGGAAGAACTCGCGCGAGAATTGGGCTGTTGCAAGGTCAGTTTAGAAGTCCACCCGACAAACCCGGCGCGAGATTTGTATCGGCGGTGCGGATTCGAAGAAGTGTCGATCTATTGTGTTAAGGAACCGCTGTGAGTTGCGCGACGCCCGAGTCATACTTCCTGCAGGCTTATTGAACTGCTGATCACTCTTCGGGCGAAGGAAAGGGCACGCTACAGGTCCACGGCGTCGACACGATGTCAGCTTGCTTCTCCATCGCAAGCCATCCTACAAGCCGAAGGCTTTTACGATGTCCTGATTCGTGTGGAACGTGGCGGATTCTGCGGGTGTGTCGTAGACAATGAACTCTTCTCGTTTATTCTTATCGCAGGTCACCCATCCGTCGTCGATCATCGCCTCTAAGGTGGCAATGGCATAGTCCATGCCCATCGCAATTGTCGGATACTTCGGATTCTCATAGAAGTAGTTTTCGAGCCATTGGAGCGCGCGCACGATACGGTGGTCTTCTTGGAGCATTTTAATCACGAGCCCGAACATCCCGTAGTTCGGTAGCAGCTTTCCGTTGCGCTTATAACATGGCGTCGTCCACACCTTTCCTTCGGAGAACACCGGAAACGTAGATTCTTCTGCACCCTCTAAGTCGAGCTTGAAGACGTTGTATTCGCTGACTTTCCACGTCGCACGCGTTTGGCTGATCCGAGCAAGTTGAATTTTAACAGCTTGAATAGCGAAACCGCCCAACATTGGAACGACGGGGTCATCGTTGGTGAACCCGCCAGTGGCCATCCAGCCGAACGCGGCGTTCGAACTCATATCGTGCCCAGACTCCTTCGCGATAGTCTTGCAATAGTCAACCAAGTCGGTAAACGCGCCGTTCGAGCTGTACCAAAAGTCTGCGAACTTGATGTGCTGCAGGATTTGGCTGCGCTGTTTATCAGAGTAATAGGATTTGAGCCACTCGCCATCGTGAGAGCCTTGCATCTCGGCGATGATCGAGTAAGCGACCTGGCGGGCGCCGAACATTGCGAGTGTGAGCCCTGCGGAGAGTATCGGATCGGCAAATCCGCAGCTATCGCCAGCAAGGTACCAGTTCTCTCCGGCGAGGCGGTCGGCGATGTACGACCAGTCGTTGGTCGTCCGAATCACATTCTCGCGAGTGGCCTTGCGAATGAGCTCAGCGATAAGCGGATCCTGCTTCACAGCCTTCGCATACAAATCCTCAGGTCGCTCTCCAGACTTCTTGTAGTGCTCGAGCGGAAGTACTAAGCCCAAGCTCGTCTTCGTTGGGGCGATGGGAATGAACCAGAGCCAGCCCCAATCAATCGAGACAACCAAAATGCGTGTCCCTCCAGCGCCGACCTTCACTGCCCAATCAGCGTTGTCCCAGTAGTCCCAAATCGCGATGTTTCGGAGTGAAGTAGGATAGTCGGCTTCGACGCCCAGCGCCTTGCGCAGAATGCTCGAAACGCCCGAAGCGTCGACATACTGTTTTGCGCGAATTGTCTCGCCCGATTGGAGCACCAACCCGTCGACGTGATCACCGGTTGATTTTACTTCGACAACTTTCGTCTCCTCCCGCACGTCACAACCAAGTTCAGCTGCATGATCAAGTAAGATCTCGTCGAACACCGGGCGGTAGACTTGCCATGTAGTGTGGACTCGCTGGCCTTCAAAGGTGCCGGGCCTCTGATCCTCGCGGAACAGATGTGTGGGAAGGAACTCGAAATCCCAGAGGTCGCGCTTCTTTCCCCATCGGCAGGTCGCGCCAATCTTAATCGGGAACTCTGCGGCCTCTACTTTGTCCCACGCCCCCATCTCATGGATAACTTGAGGCACTATTGGCAAGAGGCTCTCGCCAATATGGTCACGAGGGAACTTTTCGCGCTCGAGGATCACAACTCGGCAGTCGGGCATATACTTTTTCAACAAGCTGCCACAACAGCTTCCCGCCGGTCCACCACCAATTATGGCTACATCAAACTGAACTTCCTGCATCACACCCGCTCCCTATCGGCCTATCCGTTTTCCCTCCTCGGGCGCCAACCCTGGGTCTAAAGAGCCGATAGTCGAATGTACCACGTTGCCACCTGCTGGGGCTATACGCGCTGAGAGTGCCCGGACTGCTGACAAAGGGAAACGATGCTGCCAGCGAAGTGCCAGGTGACCGCCGTATGATGGGCGACTAAGGCTTCATGCGTACCTTTCGCGATCCCACCGTTCAGTTCTGTGTGGCGCTGATCACCGCACCTCTGCTTGCCATAACGGGGAGTTCAATCGCGTCGTCGAATTCCTTTTTCTGGGGAACATCAGTCGGGTGGTTTCTCACTGTCGTTGTCATTGCTTACTTCGCATGGCGGTCTGTGCGTCACCAGTGGCGGAGCGCGCCAAAGCAGGCGGAAACGGGTAGGCCAGATCTAGCGAAGATGGGTCCTATTGATATCGGGCTGTTACTTGGAATCACCTTCGTCGCTGTTCTGGGAGCCGCCGGTGCCGTGGTCGCGCTGATAGCAGTGGTAATGACTATGAGTTGAACTGAGTTTCTAAACTACTCCCCGATCAGGAACTCGTATTCTTCGCCACTTTTCAACTTTGCCCTTCGCCACCCAATTGTCTCTAGACCTTCGCGCATGTGAGTAACGAGATCTCCGCGTTGCTTAGCGCGGGTGTCCTGTGGCGGCGTTGTCGTCGCCTCGATAACGCGACTCTCGGGGATGATCGTCTGGCCGCGGCCCATTTCGATCCATGCGGTGAATAGCGACTCCTGTGGATCAAGGTTGTGATACTCCATGTCCAGTGACTGCATATGCGCGAGGTCCCACTTGCCCTCCGCCTGAGAAAACTCTTCGAGCATTGCAAGCTTCGCTGCCCAATCGACCCGGTCTGACAGCTTGTGTGGATCGAGTGCTGCATCAGTTTGTGCAAGTCGCCATTCCGCCAGCGCCCAATCGGTTTCGGCATCGCGATGGAGGAAGTGCCGCTCAGCGGCCGAGAGATACCCATCCAGAACATCGATCGCAGTCGTCCACGACGAGCCTTCGAGCTCCAGCCGCCATTGGAGGCCTTCGTCCTTGCTGAGAGCTTCCGCTGCACGAGGAGGATTACAGATCTCAAAACGAGGAGCCTCGCCAATGGATATCAGATCCAGAGCGAGCTGAGTCGTAGCGACTTTCATTGCCGTCGCCCACGGCATCCTGTTGGCATCGCCACAGATAACGTGGACTCTACGCCACTTGTTTGGGTCTGCATGCGGTTCGTCGCGAGTATTGAAAATGGGCCGACGGTAGAGCGTCTCGATGTTCGCGACTTCATGAAAGAAGTCCGCGCGTTGGCTGATTTGGTAGCGACACGCTCGTCCTGCCTCGGCGCCGACTTTTCCCGCACCAAACATAACAATGCGCGTCACGAGAAATGGAAGCAAGTCGCGAATCAGTTGATCCGGCGAGGCTTTGCGGGGGAATAGGTAGTTTTCGTGAGTCCCATAGCTCGCGCCGTGAAAATCGGTGTTGTTCTTGAAAACCCGTGTGCGCTGGCCGGTTGACCGTTCGAACGCAGTTGCCGTCGCAAGAAGCACACGTTCACCCGCGAGATCGTGCGCTACGATGTCAGAGATGTGAGAGCATTCCGGAGTTGCGTACTCCGGATGTCCATGATCGTTGTAAAGTCGTGCGCCGTTGGTCAGTACACGGTTCGCATGAAGATCGCGATCCATCGTTCGCGTTTTGCCGGTGTCGAACTCCGCGTCGACAGGATCATAAGCGAGGTCCTTGACTTGGAAACCTCTAATGTCCTGACGCGGTGACTCGAAGCCGTAATCCCAGCCGACGAAAGCGGGGAAGGGGCAATGTTCCACGAAGGCCGCCGAGTCGTCGATTTGCTCGGCGGCCCCGCGGCCTTCGATACTCAGGCCGTACTCGGTTTCAATTCCGAATAGGCGCACATTGCTTGTTTTACTTGAGAACGCCGGTCACTGTCGCATCGACGGGCTGACCGTCTGCCATCGGGACGATCCAATTCTTGATCTTGATTTCAAACTTCAACACCTTGCCGTCTCGACTGACCCAGTACATTCCGTCGGAACTCGTCCGATCACCGGCATCCTCCGAGGTGGTCATGTGTATTTTGAGAGCCTCTTTGTCGCCGACCTTCTCTTCGCCTCGGGCTTCACACTTAAAGGTGAAAGTTCCGCCCTCGGAGCCTCTGTGTTCTAGCGTCCACTTGTCGCCGATTGATACTGGCTTGTCTGGATAGACGAGAAAGATCGGAGCAGACATCCGTCGGAACGCGTCCCCGTGTTCGCTTTGACTCGCGAGTGCGTTGCCGCGGGGACTGAGCCGGAGATCAAACTCTCCGTCGCTATCTTGCGCCATGCCTTCAACTTCCAGGTCAGCGAAGACGACATTCCCTCGCGTCTCCTTTTCCGAGACTTCTGTCACTCGAAACACGTACGTTAGCCGGACGCTAAGGTCTGTGCCTTGAACATTCACCGCGACGTTCGTGTTCC
The DNA here is from genome assembly GCA_041744215.1 of Fimbriimonadales bacterium. Classification (GTDB taxonomy): domain Bacteria; phylum Armatimonadota; class Fimbriimonadia; order Fimbriimonadales; family ATM1; genus JAHCHL01. The sequence goes on from JBGTLG010000005.1 coordinate 45,877, forward strand.
ATGCGGTAGTTTCTCCCTTCTGAAAGGGCGGAGCAAGCTCCCACGCTTGTGCGGGGGCTGAGAGTGTTAGCAAGGCCAATGTGGGCAGTATCATGGTGTCCTCCTGATTGTGGGTTGTAGTCGGTACTTGTGGGTTATGAGTTGGGTTGCCGCTACCAGGCGAAAGTCCCGACAAACGCAGCAGATTCCTCGCCTCGGCTCCACGTTTCACCAAGAAGTGGATCGCAAAATGACTGCCGTTGGACAGTAGCCACATCGACTTTGGTGCCGAGAACCAGGGGCTTGAACCACAGGACGCCCGCCATAGAGCAGGTGTGACATTCAGAAGAATTGGTTTCGGCTGCTATCACCGTGATTCCGCCCGCCGAGACTCTCAACTCTGAGTCGAGCCCAGAAACCTCCAGCTGGATCTGCGCAGGTTGAACTGAAACCACGGATCCGAGGCCTGCCCGCGGTTTTAGATAATCCGTCATCCTCTGCCCTTGCTCCTCGGTGGCTGCCGAGTCAATGTAGATAACTGCTTGGCGGTTTGCGCTCAAGTTGAGGTTGACGTCTCCCAACACGACTGCCGCTGCGGCGAGCCCGTCGAGCCCTTGGCCAGACTCGAAGCCTAAAGCGACAATTGCGCCCCGGCCGTCCGTCATGATCTCGCTGTTGTAGTGACAGGGTCCCGCGTAAATGGAGCACGTTCGGGTTTCGAAGTAGATTCCGGTGACTCCAATCGTCGCGACTGCTGCTATGGCTGTGAACACTCGAATACCTCCGCTAGGTTGCTAGTCGATTATACGAGACTTAGTCCGAAATCGTTTACTTACCAGTTCCACCGGCTTCTCGCTCGTATGTGTTGAACGGATCACTCAGCTCAACGACGGTTTGACGATCGAGGTGAACGGCGTCCCAGTCAACCCAATAAGTTGGTCGCTTGCTGGCGATCAGCTTTCTGATCAAAGCTGCGCGACCCTTAGCTCTCGTGTTATCTGGTGGCTCGGTCATCGCGTCGACAATTCTCAGATCGTCAACTACTTCAACCGCAGCGTCCATCTCGACGAGCCCCTGATGAAGGCTCCTTCTTGGGTCGATGTTGTGATACTCCAGGTCCACCGAGTGAAGCGCGTCATCATCCCACCTTGCATCTGCCTCACGCATGTAGGTCTCCACAACTTGCTTCTTCGCTACCCAGTCAAGCTTCTTCGAGAGTGACATAGGGTCCCGTTCAAGCGCGTCAAGGGTCTCCTCCCAATTCGTAAGCGTCCAATCCGTGTCCTCATCCCTTCCTCGGAACTGTTGGGCGATTCCGAGATACTCACGATGGAGGTCGATTGCGGACATAGTGCGGCCACCATCCAGATGCACGATCCACCGGTACGATGGGTCGCGGCTCACCTCTCTTAACGCAGTAAGCGGATCTGGCATGAGCAGGTCGTCGGGAATCAGGTGATTTTCGACGAGGTCAAGCATCAGGCATGTCGTCCCAACTTTGAGGGCGTATGCAAACTGCATCTGATTCGCTTCACCGAACAAGACGTGCAGACGGGTAGAGGCTCCATAGCTATAGAACGACTCCCACTTCGGATTGATGAGCGCGCGGTTGAATCGAACGCGGCTGGCAGTGAGCTTGATGATGTGGTCCGCACGTTGGCTGAGCTGAAAATCTACATCTTCGTCGGGTTGCACGCCATAGACATTCGAGACCCAAATGTAATCGACTGGGTTCGAAAACATCGTCGAGTTCGTTCGTGTGCCGGTGTAGTCGATGCGATGCCCACCGACCCGCCCGACCCCCGCGTATATCTGCCGCGTCACCAAGAATGGGTAGAGGTAGTTGACAGACTCCGTGAGGAACCGATCCTCGGACTTCACGAGATAGTTTTCGTGGCAGCCGAAAGTGTGCCCGCCGAAATGATCGACACTATTGTTGTAGAACGCTGCGACCTCGCTGAGTCCTATCTCGTCGAGGGCCCTTACGATGATTCGTTGACCGGCGCGGTCTGAAGCAATGAGATCGAACAGGCGTCTGCACTCCGGTGTCGCATACTCTTCATGGGACCCCACTGCGTCCACGTAGAGCCTGCCGCCGTTAATGAGAAACCCGCCACTGTATGCCGGTTCGAAGGCCTCGTCCCGCGGGTGCAAGTCGTATACCCCGAGCTTCTGCGTTTCGAAGACGTGGTCCTTCACAGCCTCTACGACCGCCTCGTAAGTGTAGGGCTCGCCGGGTTCAACGAGACAGCCAAACTCGGTTTCTACTCCGAATATGCGGTTCATTCCTTCCGCCACGCCTCATTCTACGCCCAGCGACGGCGGTATCCTGCGGGCGTGCCCGGCAGAGCGTGGATATTGGCTTGGATTATCGCACTCACTCCTTTGCTTGGCTTTTGGGCATACGGTTTGTTCGACCTTGACGAAGGAATCTATGCTGCGTCACTCCGTGAGATGATGGCGCGGGGGGACGCGTTCGTCATCATGTTCGACGGTGCGCCATTTCTTGAAAAGCCAATTCTCGTTTACTGGGTGGCCTGGGGATTCGACTTATTGGGTTTTACGGGGGAGTTCGGCTTGCGGCTTGGGTCAGTCCTTGCCGCCATTGGCACACTGGCGATCTGTACAGCGTTCGCAAGGCGACGATTTGGGGAACACGCTGGAGCGTGGACGTTGCTGATCCTCGCCTGTTCGCCCCTCTTCATGATCGTGGCAAGGATGTTTATTCCGGATGCCCTCTTTGTGTTCTTTCTTACTGCTTCTCTCCTCGTCTTTTGGGAGTCTCTGGAACGTCGAGGTTTGCGTATCCTCTCAGCGGTTTTGTTGGCAGCGGCTGCCCTGGCAAAGGGGCCCGTCGCTCCGGCAATCTTCCTTCTGCTTGTGATCTATGCACTTTTCAGACTGCCAACAATTCGACACGGTCTGCGGGGGGGATGGGTCGTGGGGACGCTCGCGTTCATCAGTGTTGTCGCTCTCTGGTATGTGCCGATCATGTTGGACAAGGGTCCAGAGTTCGTCAAAGAGTTCATCCTTTTTCAGAATCTTGGACGATTGGCTGGGGAGGACGAAGCTCATCGTGGGGACTTCTACATCTACGTTCCCATCATCTTCGTCGCTCTCGCCCCGTTCATCTTCGCAATCAAGAGAGCATTCATCGGTCTCCGGTCAAAACCTATCGAGCGCTTTCTTTGGGCGTGGGCGATTCTGGTCTTCGTGATTTTCAGCGCGGCTGGTTCGAAACTGCCACACTACATCCTGCCGTGCTTGCCTCCGTTGGCGATTTTGCTCGCGGCGCAACTGGCAGAGGATCCTCCGTCGGGTTGGTGGGCAGTCGGCTGGGCGATCGTAGCTGCTGCCGGTGTGTGGACAGCATGGGGGTTCTTAGAGGAGTATCGCCAGGCCGTCATGCCTCTGGCCGGCGGGGCCAGTCTTGGAGTGCTGCTCTCTCTTCGTGCAGTCATGCGAGGAGCACGGCTCGGCGCCGCTGGGGCAGGAGCCGCATGGCCGGTTGCTGTCGCTGGGCTGGTTCTTGGTGTCCCGGCATACTGGCAAGTCTCACATGCAGACGCCGTGAAGGCGGCGGAGGCCGCGTATGCTGACGGTGGGGAACAGGTCGTGGAGTTTCGGGTGGAAGGGCTCGGCGGCAGGATGGTCACGTCGCATCCAAGCACTTACTGGTACTTCGGTCGGCCGAGGGCATCGACCTACTGGTTTGACGAACTGGTTGACCAGTTGCCAGCCCAAGGCCGAATACTAACTCGAAGGTCCAGGCTGACCCTGGGCCATCTCGACGCGCTGCGGAGCCTTGGCTTGAGCGTCAGCCGAGAACGAGTGGTCGGTGAGTACGAGATCTACAGGTTCTTTAGGGACCCAAACAGCGCAAACCCGCTGGTTAAGCCCACCGGTTAGCCGCATAACAAACGACCGTAAGAAATGCTTTCCGCCAAATTAGTAGACACGCGTCCGCAATACATAGTAGACGTATTGCACATCTAGATAAAAAAGCCAATTTTGTGGCCAGATTTCCCACTAATTCCCAAGATCACCCTGTATATTGCCGATAGTTCCAAGGACGGAACACCGAGCCAACGAGGAGAACCCATTGGGATCTCTTTTTTTGCGAGGGCCGGCGCGCATGGACGCAGCGCTGGCCTTCGGCATCTCAGGCGGATTATACATGGACAAGGCCCAGTGGTCACACGAGATCGAAGAACTCGAGGCCCAGATAACGGGAACCGAGGTCACGTCCATTGACGATAAGGGCCGAGTTCGATTGCCCAAGAAGATGCAGGACGCGCTGGGGAATCCATTCGTCCTTTTCGTGCATCCGTCAGGGTGCATCACCGCCTACCCGGTTCATCGTTGGAATTCCTTGGTCAGGGCCGTGCGCGCTTTGCCGGAGTGGTCGGAGCAGCACCAAAAGGCGATGGGTTATCTGGGAGAAAACTCGATGCCGATATCTGCCGACGCGCAAGGGCGATTTGTCGTCTCGCGTCCATTTCGTGATTTGGCAGGCCTCAAGTCCAATGACATTATGGTGATCGGGTGCATCGATTATCTCGAAATCTGGTCACCGGCCGATCGACAAACATATCTTGCGAATCCGGAGTCGGTCGCGAGAGGAAACTCGAAGAAGATTTTTCAGGAAGTCGTTGAGCTCGCGAGGGGTCGATGAGTCGTCGCCACGAGCCCGTGATGCAAGAAGAAGTGATGAGCATGCTACAAATCAATCAAGGAGCCACAATCATCGACGGCACAGTCGGGCATGGAGGCCATGCGCTTGCGATGCTGCGTGCGGCTGGCCCTAGGGGTCGATTGATAGCGTTTGACTGGGACGAGACGATGATCTCTCGCGCATCGGACACGCTCGCGGAGACACCAGGCGGCAAAAACTTCATTCATGCTGATTACCGGCAGATTCCTCAGTACCTGCAAACCCTCACAATTGTTGACGTCGACGCGATCCTCCTTGATTTTGGTGTAAATCTGGAGCATTTCGAGGATGCCTCTCGCGGATTTTCGTTCCAATCCGATGCCCCTCTAGACATGCGAATGGATCGCTCGTCAAAAGAAACGGCTGCTGCATGGCTGGGCCGGGCGAGCGAGCAGGAGATAGTCCGAGCATTGCGCGAGTTGGGCGGAGAACGGCACGCGGGCCTCATCGCACGATCGATTCTGCGAATGCGGAAGGAAGGCCGATTGAAGACGACCTCCGATTTGGTCGCAGCAGTCGAAGCGGCGGTTCCGCCGCGCTTGCGAGAGAAGCGCATTCACCCAGCGACCCGGACTTTCCAGGCGATTCGAATCCAAATCAATCATGAACTGGACGATTTGCAGACGTCGATTGAGGAAATCGCAGATTGTTTGGGAACAGCCGGGCGCATGGTCACGCTGTCCTATCACTCGGGCGAGGACGGTGCGGCCAAAAGAGCCTTCCGAAATCTGCAAAAGCGAGGGGAGTTTCAAGTTTTGACGAAGACGCCGCTCCGACCGACGGCGCGGGAAGTTTATGACAACCCAAGTAGCCGCAGCGCAAAGTTGCGCACGATAACAAGAATAAGCAAACAGGAGACAACAACATGAGCGCAGTACTGCATCCTGGATCTGTAAGACCTATCCCTCGCGCGAAACCTCGCGCTGTACCGAAACGGAAAGGAGTATCGGTTACGGGGGTCATCGTTTTTGTCTGCTGTGTGTCTGCCCTCGCGTTTTTGTTCTCATCGGCATTCTCGCTTGGAGGGTTTATGCTTCTCGAAGACGCACGAGCCCAAGCAATCCAGGCAGATCGGCGCGCAGCGCTGGCCGAAATCTCTATTGCCGAGCTGCGGGCTGAGATCGAGCGTTTGAGGAGTGCCCATTCCGTGCAACGATGGGCAGCTGTTCACGACCTGATTCCGTCCTATAGAGCGGAGCATGAAGCGCCGACGTTCTAGCGTCCCTCGCGAGGCCACACGAGCGATATTCATCGCTGGTGTTGTTCTTGCCGCGTTTTGTGTTGTCTTTGCGAACCAGTTGCGTGTTCAAACTTTCGCGAGGGACGAGATCTTTCGGAAGGCAGATGAACTCGGGCGCATGGTTCAGTCCGACAGGATCGCTGCGAGAAGGGGCAGGATTCTTTCAGCGGATGGTCGGCTGATAGCTGCGTCTGCATCGAAGTTTCGATTGGGTATCGACCCTGGCGCTACATCCTTGAGTCCTGCGCTGACTCATGAGCTGAGCTTGGCAACGGGGATCCCAGCCGCTGAGCTTTTGGATTTTGTGTCGAGAAGCAAGTCAGCTGATGACTGGGGAACACTGATCGATTCGGCTCAGGCCGCGGAAGTGAATCGGATCCGATCAAGATACTCCGCTGACTTTGTCTGGACTCGTCCAGCGAAAGAAAGGGAGTACGCGTTAGGTGAGTACTTCGCTCCGGTTGTGGGATTCGTAGAAAAGGGCGAAGGTAGAACGGGCATTGAGAAGTGGTTGAATCACGCATTGCAAGGACGCGAGGGCTTGATCGCTGGCGTAAAAGATGGTGACGGCAGATTCCTCCCCTGGCTAATGCGAAAGACGAATTCGCGACCGGTTCTCGATGGGGATGACGTTGTACTCACCATTGATCCAGACTTGCAGGTAGCAGCGATGGAGAGCTTGGCCCGTGCGACTGAGACGCATCGCGCAGATCACGGCGTCGCAATTGTGATGGACCCGCACACAGGAGACGTGCTTGCCATCGCTACAGCACCTTCGTTTGATCCAGAGGACCCCTTCCCGGCGTTTGCAGAATTTGCGTCCGGCAAGCGTTCGAGTCCAGAAATCAATCCAGCAGTCAGCTTCATGTTCGAACCGGGTTCGATTTTCAAGATGTTTACGATCGCACTTGGTCTCGAAGCGGGAGTGATTAGGAATGGTGAGACGATCAGGTGCACAGGGAGCAAGGACTTTTCAGTGAAGACAATGAGTTGTGCAGGTGACTCCGGACCGAAGGCTCATGGAATCGTTGGAATAGAAAAAAGTCTGGAGGTGAGCTGCAACATTTCAGCAGCGACCTGGGGTGTTAGAATTGGATTCGACCGATACTACGCGACAGTCGAGAAGCTGGGCCTTCTCCAAGCGTCTGGCATTTCGCTGAGCCCGGAGTCTCGGGGAATCATGAGGAAGAACGACGCGAACAGGACGATTCAAATGGCCAATGTTGGTTTCGGTCAGTCGGTAACCGGCACCCCGATCGGATTGGCTAGCGCGTTTACTTGCTTTGCGAATGATGGAGTGCGAGTTGCCCCGCGCCTTGTCAAGCGGATAGGCGAGACAGAGCAACCAGCGAGCGGTTCAGCGCGTGTGTTCAGCCGCGAAGTTGCCAACCAATTGTTGGAGATGTCGGAGCGAGTCATTGAGTCACCGACGGGCACTGGGTACGCGCTGAGGATTCCCGGTTACACGTTGGCAGGAAAGACCGGTACGGCACAGAAACGCGACCCCAAAACAGGCTTAGTCAGAAGCGGAATGTACATCAGCTCGTTTGTCGGGTACTTTCCTGCAAAGAACCCGAGAGCCGTTGTGCTTGTAATGATCGATAACCCCAAGGGTGGACATTATTACGGTGGCAAAGTCGCGGGACCGGTGTACCAAGAAATCGTGCAATTTTTGATCAGAAAGTGGAAAGTGCCGCCTGATCGGCCCACGGAGGCCGTCGATGCTGCTCAGTGACATTGTATCGGGAATGCCGGGTGTCATCTCAGTAGATGGAGACGGAGAATTTACGAGCATAGTCTGCGACTCAAGAGCCTGCGTCGCCGGGTCGTTGTTCGTAGCATTGGCTGGTTCGAAAGCAGATGGGCATAACTTCATCTCAGACGCGATCAGGTCTGGAGCGGCTGCAGTAATCCACTCGTCCGACACGGAACTGAGCGTGCCCTCCGCGCGAGTTGTTGACACGCAAGATTCGCTATGGCGGATGAGTAAGAAACTCTATGGCGATCCTTCCGCGGAACTGACCATGGTCGGTATAACTGGAACCAACGGGAAAACAACCACTGCGTGGATTGCTGCGCAAGCTCTGAACGCATTGGGGATTGATACGGCCTACATCGGCACCCTTGGGGTGATTCATCGCGACCTCAACGAAAGTGTAGAGTTTACAACACCTTTCCCTCCAGACTTGTTTTCAATGCTCCGTCGATTGCGTGATCGCGGTGCGACGACGATCGTGATGGAGGTGTCGTCCCATGCGCTCGAGCAGCGGCGAGTCGACGGCGTTGAATTCGATGTAGCGGTGTTTACGAATCTATCTCAAGATCACTTGGACTTTCATCCCGACATGAATGCCTACTTTGCCGCGAAGCAGAGGCTTTTCGGGGAGTTAGAATCAACAAAGCGGCTCGTTGGCGTCGCCAATTGTGATGATCCTTGGGGCCAAAAACTGGTTGAGAAAGGGATCATCGACGTGTCCTTTGGCGAACACTGCGGGGACATACGTGTTGTAGAGAGTGGTGTCAGCGTGGACAACATTTCGCTGATAGTGTCGATAGGCGATGAGCCGGTTCGAATGAGTGCAAAAGTAGGCGGTCGGTTCAATGTCATGAACCTTGTAGCCGCGGTCAGCTGCCTCGTGGCACTCGGACATCCTCCACAGAGCATTGCAAAAGCAATGCGAGGTGTTCACTCTGCGCCCGGAAGATTCGAAGCCGTACCAACTGGCTCGAGTTTCGGAGTGATCGTCGACTATGCTCACACCCCTGACGCACTTGAAAAGTTGCTTGCGGCTGTTCGGGAACTAAAGCCACGACGTATTCTCACTGTGTTCGGATGCGGAGGTGATCGTGATACGGGCAAGCGGCCGAAGATGGCGTTCGCGGCCACTAAGTGGTCTGATTTGACGTTCGTTACCAGCGATAATCCGCGGTCCGAAGATCCGAATGTCATTATCGCGGGAATTCTGGAAGGAACCGTCGATGGCGCGCACATTCGAGTGGAGCCTGATCGGCGGGCAGCCATCCATCAAGCAATTGCGGAGGCAGACGAAGACGATATCGTGGTCATAGCGGGCAAAGGCCATGAAGACTATCAGATTCTTGCATCTGGGAAGATTCACTTCGACGACCGCGAGGTCGCTCTTGAAGCAGTGAAGGAGAAGGTCGCTTGCGCTTGAAGCTAAGCGAGATTGCGTCGCGAGTGGGCGGAAATCTGTTCGGTGAAGATCGCGAGATTTCGTCGCTTTCCATCGACAGTCGGGCGACAACCGAGTCAAGTCTGTTCTGTGCAGTCGTCGGCGCGCGGGCAGACGGGCACGACTTTATCGAGGATGCCATGCGGTCGGGATCCGTCGCTGCATTGGTCACTCGAAAGATCGCGACGACAGCCCCATTAGTGATCGTCGACTCAGTAGAGTCCGCTTTGGAATTGCTGGCAAAGTCAATTCGCCGTGAGTTTCTCGGTGCACCATTTGGAATCACTGGAAGTGTCGGCAAGACTTCTACAAAAGAACTACTTGCAACTGCTTTAGGCGATGAAGGCTCAGTGCTAAAGTCGAAGGGAAACCTGAACACCGAGTATGGAGTCCCAATGACGTGGATGGACCTGCAACCAGCGCATGAGTTTGCTGTCATTGAAATGGGCGCAAGAGGCATCGGACACATTCGACATCTTTGTGAGATGAGCCAGCCGTCAATAGGAATCATTACCTCCATTGGCACAGCGCATATAGGCGAGCTCGGCAGTCGAGCTGGCATTCTGCAAGCGAAGGCAGAACTGTTCGAATCGCTCCCGGAGAATGGCGCAGCAATAGCCCCACACGGCACAGTTGCCGAAGAGCTTTCTGGCTATGCAAAGTGCGAAATGTTCACATTCGGTTTGCAGCCAGGCGCTGATGTGTCTGTAACTTCCGTAGAGTTCAATGTTCTAAACAACACGACTATCGCAGGAATGTCTGTATTCGGTGAGTTCGTAAAGCTTGAGATCCCTGCGCTCGGCCGACATCAGGCCGCAAATGCGGCAGCCGCGGTTGCTGCGTGCCAAGCGGCGGGCGTGGATCTCAAAAAAGCAGTATCGCGCATGGCGGCAGCAGAAGTTCCGCGAGACCGCCTCCGAAGCGTTCCATACAATAAGGCAATTGTTCTTGTCGATGTCTACAATTCAAGCCCTGAATCTTGCATGGAGGCACTTCACGTTCTCACGTGCTCGCCCGCAACTGGCAAGCGAATAGCCGTTCTCGGTGATATGAAGGAACTTGGCGCGTTCTCGCACCAACTTCATTCTGAAGTTGGGCTGGCGGCAGCAAGCTCATGCGACAAAGTTGTCGCAATAGGTGATTTTGCCGAAGCCGTCGTTGCAGGGGCGAAGGAAGCGGATGCTTCATTCGATGCACGTGCCTATTCATCAATAGACGCAGCCGTAGCCGTTTTGAAGTCGGCTGAGCCGGGAGACGTCATTCTTATCAAGGGATCGCGCACGCTACAGCTCGAGGATGCGCTCGCGGAGGCCGATGTTGTTGTCGCTTAGCCCTGTCCTGCAATCATTTTGGATAGCATTCGGCGTCTCCGCCATACTTGCGTGGCCAGCGCTGCTACTCCTTCGTAAGATCCGCAGTGAATCCACCATCAGTCCGTATGCGCCGGAGAGCCACATGCTCAAGCAAGGGACTCCAAACATGGGCGGGATATTCGTACTCGTTGCAATCGCAATTGCTCTGGCATTCGCTCACTCTGATGTCAACTTGCTGCCGCTTCTTACCATCATGGTTGGCTTTGGTCTGATCGGGTTTGTAGACGATTTTGTCATGCCACGCTACACAGGGAAGCGCGGCCTCGGTTGGATTCCCAAGCTTTCTCTTCAGGTTGTCACCGTTGCAGGCTACAGCGCGTGGTTCGGTTTCTCGATGTCCTCACTATGGGCAGCGTTTTTCATTCTGTTCTTCGTGAATGCCGTCAATTTTGCAGATGGCCTGGATGCATTGGCAAGCTCGCTAGTGATCCTCGCACTGATTCCGTTTGTAGTGGCTGCGACGCTAACACAGCAGCTATCGAGCGCGATTATCGGTGTCATCATCATAGGGGCGCTGCTACCATTCTTGGTTTTGAACTCACCGCCAGCAAAGATGTTTATGGGCGACGTCGGCGCACTCGCAATTGGTGGGCTTTATGGTCATCTGTTTGCTGCTTCTCCTTGGGAAACAAGCTTGTTTCCATGGATTGTGTCGGTCGTTCTCATTCTCGAACTGGTTATGGTGCCGATGCAGATCGTGGCCGTTAAAACCATCGAGCGGCGCATCTTTCCAGCAACACCGATTCACCACGGTTTTGAGAAAAGCGGCTGGCCCGAATCGAAAGTGCTGTGGACGTTCATCGTTGCGCAATGCGTACTCGCATCCGCAGCGCTTACGGAGATTCTGAGATGAGCGAGTTCTCAGGAAAACGAGCTCTCGTGATAGGATTGGCGCGAGCGGGTTCGGGAATGGCCAAAGCGCTGCGGAACGCTGGCACAAAGGTGACCATCGTCGACCAAAAGAGTCCGGATTCACGCTCGCTCTTCAATTCTCTTGACGAACTGAGCGGCGGCGACATAGAAGTCATCACGAGTTGGACAGGAACGTTGGATGGGTTGGAGATCGACTTTGTCGCGGCTTCGCCCGGGGTTCCGAAAAAGCATCCTGCGCTCCATCAAGCACAGACTCTAGGCATCCCGATCTTCAGTGAGGTCGAAGTTGCCTATCGCATTGCGAAAGCTCCGATCATCGCAATCACTGGAACGAATGGCAAGAGTACCGTCACCGCACTAACTTATCATCTGTTGATCAACGCAGGACAGAAGGCAATACTATGCGGAAACATCGCGGGATCTGGTTTCAGCGAGGCAACGATTACGTCCGCTGCAGAAAGCGCTGATGACAATACAACTCTCGTGGCCGAGGTGTCCTCCTTCCAGCTGGAATGGGTGGATAGATTTCGTCCACGCGCAGCAACGATTACGAACATCACGCAAGATCACCTCGATCGCTACGATTCATTTGAAGAGTATGGGAACACCAAGCATCGAATCTACGACAACTCTGGCGTGGGCGACCTCATCGTAGCCAATCAGGAATTCCCGGAGACGATGCCGAGGGTTTCAACGGGTGCAAAACTCGCGGTTATCGGTCAGGATGCGGTGATCCAAGGGCGAACAGTGAGATTCGCGGACGTTTCCGTCGACCAAGAGAGTCTTTGGGTGCCCGCTAGGCATAGTTTGACAAACCTTGCTCATGCGGTTTTGCTTTGTGGGCAGTTCGGATTGACTCCTTCAGACGTCCTTCCTCATGTGCACACGTTTCCAGGACTTGAAAATCGGCTTGAGCTGGTCGGTGAGCGTGACGGCGTGCGAGTTGTGAACAACAGCATGTGCACCAACCCGGCGGCAGTTCTGTACTCGCTCGACGGAGTGAGCGGCAGGCCCTTGCTCCTTATGGGCGGCGTTTCAAAAGTCGAGGACCTCAGCGCATTTGCGGAGGTCGGGCGCAGGGTGGCGCGTGCGTTCTTGTTTGGGCGTGACGCAGAGATGATCCGATCCAAGGTGGCCGAGGGTGGCGCATCCACGACGGTGCATAACTCTGTTGATGACGCATTCAATGAGGCTATGAGTTTTGCGAGAAGTGGCGATACCGTTGTGCTCTCTCCGGGATGCGCAAGCTTCGACCAGTTTGAAGACTTTATCGACCGCGGCAATCACTTTAGGAGGTTAGCAAAGCAATGGATAGAGGGGTAAACAAGGACGTTCGCCCGATGGATAGGACCTTGACGATTCTGATTGGCGTGGCTACGCTGCTCGGGTGCATTTTCATTCTCGACGCGGGCTATCCTCAGGCCATCGTGTAGGGCGAGAGTGTAGTGTTCAAAGATTGGATCAAGCACCTCGGCTTTGTGGTGGGCGCGGTAGTGGTTTACTTCTTGGTTGCGAGATTGCCAGTGGAGACGTTACAAAAACTGGCTAAACCCGCGTTCTATCTCTGTTTGCTTGGGCTCATTCTCGTTTTTGTGCCGCCGTTCGGGGTTAAGATAAATGACGCGAACCGATGGATTGGATTCTATGGGCAGACGATTCAGCCAGCAGAGTTCATGAAGGCCGCGATCATCCTCTTCCTTGCCGTTGTACTCAGTCGAACCCCAATGAAGTATGGGGCCAAGTCGAAAGATTTGATTTCAAACTTAGACAATCGCGTCGTGCCCCTCCTTGTTCGCGCGTGGCCGTACTTCATCGTATGTATCGTACTGGTGCTAATCGAGCGAGAACCGGATCTCGGGACAGCACTCATGGTAGGCGCTGCTGGGTTTGGTGTGTTGTTATTCAGCCATGTGCCGCTGAAAAAGCTGATTCTGTGGAGCGGGGTTGCGGTTCTGATTGTCGGTGTAGTGATAGTGTCTGGTTTTGAAAGGTACAGGTTTGAGCGGCTGATAAACCACGGCGCGCGTTGGGATCCCGTCATCGCTAAAGACATCGGATTTCAGCCAACTCACTCCGAGTTGGCGATGGCAACCGGGGGCACCACGGGCGTAGGCGTCGGGCAAGGTCGGTCCAAGCACATCATGCCTGCGGCAACCACGGATTTCATCTACACAACCGCGGTAGAAGAGTTGGGCTATTTGGGTTCAGTCACGATCATCTTGCTGTTGGCTGCGATTTCGTTGCGGTTGATTCTGCAGGCAGGCACGATCGATGATCCGTTTAGAAGAATGATCGTCGGCGCCGTCGGTTGGTGGCTTGGCGTTCAAAGCGTGTTAAACATGTTGATGGCCGGTGCAGCGCTGCCTACTGTTGGCATCCCGTTGCCTTTCTTTAGCTATGGAGGGAGTAGCCTTCTGGCTTTGGCGGCAACGTTGGGTATCGCTCAGGCGGCGATTCGAGGCCGATTTGCCCAGGAGGAAAGGCGTGCAGTTACTCGTCACAGGCGGGGGAACCGGCGGACACGTTTATCCCGCGCTTGAGGTGGCCGAGCATGCGCGATCTTGTGGCGCAACGGTTAGCTACTTAGGAAGTCTTCGCGGCATTGAGGGTGACGAGTGTCGCAAGCGCGATATGCCGTTCGTCGGGTTGAACACAGGGCCACTCTGGCACCTCCTTACACCGCGGGGTTGGGTCGCACTTGCAGGAACCCTCCGCGCAGTGACCGTCGCGAGAAAACACCTGTTAGCCAACAGACCCGATGTCGTCCTTTCAACTGGTGGCTACGCGGCAGGTCCAGTACTTTCCGCAGCAAGAACGATCGGCATCCCGTTCGTTATCCATGAGCAAAACACGATCCCAGGGCGAACGCATCGACTCGCCGCGAGATTCGCGCGGACAGCTTGTGTCGTTTTTGATGAGGCGGCAGGAATGTTCAGCTGCAAAACAGTGCGCACAGGAATGCCAATACGAAAGGATCTCATTGAAGCGGCCGCCCGTTCGTCGAAGGATTCGCGTATCTCAACTCTCATCTTTGGCGGCTCTCAAGGCGCGGCGGCCATCAACGAAGCGGTTCTGACTCTCGTGATGCAACACGGCTCAGAAGGCAGCTGGCTCCACCTCACCGGGCCCAAGCTCTACGAGGAGGTAGCGAAAACTGCGGAGCGACTTGTGTCCGCCCCGAACTATCGGATCAAGGGATACCTGGACGGCGTAGAGATGGCTGATGCCCTGTCTGAAGCCTCGATTGCTATCTGCAGATCTGGAGCCGGCACCGTATCCGAACTTGCGCTTTTTGGTGTGCCAGCCGTGTTCATTCCGTTTCCCTATGCTCAGGCTGACCACCAGTTCCATAATGCGAAAGCAATCGAGAAGATCGACGGCTCAATCGTAATGCGACAAACCGAAATGACTCCTCAAAATCTTGCTGACGCATGGGCCAGGTGGGCTCACGACCCGGGCAAGAGGGCCCAGGCTGGCCGACGTCTTCGCGAATGGGCATATCCGGACGCAACGGAACGAGTATGGAAGGTGATTCAGGAGGTTGCGGTTGCGCCTTAAGTCGGAGATCGAAAGTTGGTTCGGAGCAAACCAACGTCTGCCTGAATCCGGGCGCATCCACTTTATCGGAATCGGCGGCAGCGGCATGAGCGCGATTGTTCGCATCCTCCTGCATCAAGGCCGAGAAGTGAGCGGCTCGGATCGAGAGCTTTCCCCTACCCTCGCAGATCTCCGAGAACGCGGAGCAGTCGTTTACGTAGGTCATCGGGCTGAGAACATCGACGGTGCCAGCGCAGTCATTGTTAGCGATGCAGTAGACCTTGACCTCAACCCAGAAACACGCGAAGCCCGCGCTCGAGGCATTACGTTGCTTCGTCGCTCGCAGGCGCTTGGAGAAATCGTAAACAAACGCAAGCCGATTGCGATCACCGGAACACACGGAAAGAGCACGACGACCGCGTTGCTAACGGCAATTCTAGTTTCAGAGGGGATGGATCCGTTCGCGGTCGCTGGCCCTGCGGTAGCTACTTGGGACGGGAATGTGAGATTGGGTCAAGGAGACTTTGCGGTTGTTGAGGCATGCGAGGCGTTTGACGGATTTCACGACATTGATCCGCAGTTGGTGATCCTCACCAACGTCGAGGCGGATCATCTCGAGTTTCATGGCTCAATCGAGGATCTGCTCGACAGCATCACTCGGTTTTGCCAAAGGGCCCAGATGAATCCCGGATTGATATACTGTGCCGAAGATCGCGGGGCTCTCGAGGTGGCACGCAGGATTGGCAGCGGTGTCCCGTATGGATTTGGTTTACCTCCTTTCAACGCAGCTTACGCCGAGGGTGAGTTGCATACGGAGTTCGGCAGTGTTCGGCTAAAGGTGCCGGGGCGGCACATGGCTTTGAATGCAATTGGGGCCGCCACTGCAGCGATTCAGTTGGGGATCACTCCCGAGGCAGCGATTCACTCCCTCGGGAGTGCTGCAGGATGCCAGCAGCGCCTGGAGGTACTTGGTGAAGAGCGCGGAGTCTTAGTAATCAACGACTACGCGCACCATCCGACCGCGATCAAAGCTTCCTTTCAAGCTCTCCGCGAGACATACCCGGGACGTCGGCTCGTAGCTGTGCACCAGCCGCACACCTACACACGCACACGAGATATGCGCGCCGAGTTCGTTGATGTGTTGGCGACTGCAGATGTGGTAGTGCTTACAGACATCTGCCCAGCGCGCGAGCGGCCGATTCCGGGTATCTCGACTGCGCTCTACGTCGAAGATCTGGAAGCTCTTGGGAAGGAAGTTCACTATGTTCCTTCGCGGCATCTCGCGCCGCGCGAAGTCCCAAAGATTGTTCGGTCGGGAGACGTCGTTACCGCATTTGGAGCGGGAAACATTTCATCGTTTGCACCGGACTTCTTAAAGGAATTGCGACGTGAACGCGAGCCGTTGCGAGTCGCAGTTCTTTTTGGAGGAGAATCGACCGAGCGAGAAATCTCGCTCCTTAGCGGACTGATGGTCTCTGAAGCGCTCGAGAGGCGGGGATACCAAGTGACCGTTCACGATCCCAACGAGGTGTTGTTGTACTGGTCCGATTTGCACCCGCTCGTCGGTTATTCTCGGCCAGACATCGTGTTCCCGGTCCTCCACGGTCCGCGTGACGAGGACGGTTCTGTACAGGCTCTCCTGGATCTCTTACACCTTCCGTACGTTGGTTCCGGAGTCGTGGCCAGCGCGCTTTGCATGGATAAAGAGCGTACGAAGCAGTTTTTGTCAGCTCGAGGCATTCGGGTGCCCCAAGGGATCTTGCTCCGACGCGGAGACCCCCTCGGCTCGCCGCAGGTGCCGGCTGTCGTAAAGCCAAATGCGCAGGGATCTACGATTGGGTTGAGCTTTGTCGAGAATCCTGCCGACCTCGCAAACGCGATTGAAAAAGCGCTCAGATACGACGACGCGGTTCTTGTCGAGGAGTGGCTGCAGGGTGTCGAGATTAGCGTCCCTATCGTAGGTGATCAAGCACTCCCGGCCGTTGAAATTGTGCCAATGGACGGTGCTTACGATTTCGCCGCCAAGTACACCCCAGGGGCAACCCAAGAATTGGTGCCCGCTCGAATCACTTCTGCATTGGAAGAATCGGCAAGAGCAACCGCGTTGGCGGTACATGAGATGCTTGAACTGGAGGATTACAGCCGATCAGACATGATCGTGCGAGGTGATGAAATCATCGTCCTCGAAGTTAACACTATTCCGGGGCTCACGCCGACTTCACTCTTGCCACGCAGCGCGGAAAGTGTTGGCATGTCCTTCGACTCGTTATGCGAGCAGATTCTGCAGATTGCGTTGGATCGCCATGGCATCAACAAAGCGAAGTCGTAAAAGGCAGCGCAAGCCATTAGGGAGAAGATTCTGGTTGGTGTTTTGGTTGCTCGCACTAACTTCTGTCGTCGTGATCGGACTTACTCAAAGTTCTTTGACGCAAATCGCTTATGTACGCGTGACTGCGCCAGAATCAGACGACTGGGATAGGTTGCGCGGAATACTGTCGTCTTTAAACGAGAAGCCGGTGCTGACGATCTCTTCCTACAACGTCGAACGCCTCGTGGAATCAAACCCCCGGGTAGCCCACTCAACGTTCTCCGCGAATCTCTTCGGACGGGCCCGCCTCGCCGTTGCGTACAGAACGCCGCTCGCCCTGGTCGACTCGGATCCCGGTTGGGGCGTCGACGAAACCGGATTCATCTTTCCGGTTGCGGGGCGCCAGGCTGCCGTGGTCCGGCTTCGCATAAATGTGCATGATTTGACTCCAAACCTCACCCTAGCCGACTCAAGCGGGCTCCACGAACTTCTTCAGGTCGTCAAGAAACTCCAAGTTGAACTGAAAAAACTTGGAGGTATTGTTGCCTTCGATTCGAATGGTCGGCTATGCTTTAACGTTGTGGATGGATTCGAAGTTGTGTTTGGTAGCCCGGATCGCCTCGAGGAAAAGATGGCCGTGCTCGGGACTGTCTTGGCTGCAGATCCCGAACTTGCAAAGAGTGATGCCATTGTGAACTTGGTGGAACCGAGTGCCCCGATGATTAAAAGGTTAGGCGAATGATCGATCGATCTCCTGTTAAAACGCCCGCATGGATTGTGCCGGTGACGATGGTTGCCCTTCTTTGTGGATTCCTTATTGTCTTTGCAGCGCAATCAAAAGGTCAAAGTATGGGTGCGCGCACCTCGGACGGCTTCTATGGATCGAGAGAAGCATCACCAAGCATCGCGCAATCACTTGATGAAAAAGATTCTGAGATTGCAAAGCTGCGCGACGACATCACGAAGATGCAGAACGCGCTGGCCGATCAGTCGCGTCAGTCGAAGGTGCTGAATGACAGTCTTCAGGAGGCGAAGCTCCTCGCTGGACTGACAAAAGCTGAGGGGCCCGGCATCGAGATCATACTGCGCGACTCAGATCGCCGGACGGACGACCCATTCATTCGAGAACAGCTTGTGATTCATGATGTCGACGTGCTGCGAACCGTTAACGAATTGTGGGCAAGCGGTGCCGAAGCAATCAGCATTAACAAGAGGCGCATTTCGTTGGCTACATCATTTCGGTGCGAGGGTCCAGTGATCTACATTGGCAGAACTCCCATCGCATCACCCGTCGTTATTCGAGCGATCGGGGACCCCGACACATTGCACGGTGCAGTGACGATGCAGGGTCGGTATCTGGATGAGATTCGCGGA
Organism: Fimbriimonadales bacterium; assembly: GCA_041744215.1. GTDB lineage: Bacteria > Armatimonadota > Fimbriimonadia > Fimbriimonadales > ATM1 > JAHCHL01. The sequence continues at coordinate 64,469 of JBGTLG010000005.1, forward strand.
AATGACGCTTCAATGGTCGAGGTCCGAAAGATGGAGAGGATGTTGCTACCGGCGTACAGTGGCTCGACAGAGTTCAGCTACGCTAAGGTCAGCGACGCTAGCGAATGATTCTAATCCCCCTCCTAGCGCTCGTAATCGGCGGCCTAATCGCATTCTTCGCGAGTGGGTCTGGAGCGGTCGTTCCCAGAGAGTTTGTGGGGGTTGCTGCGCTTGCCGGGATCGACACCGTCTTCGGTGGCATGCGGGCCGCTTTGGAGGGTAGGTTCCGAAACGATCTGTTCGTGACGGGCTTTTTCCTCAACATCGTGCTCGCCGTCGCATTGGTCGCGCTTGGCTTTGCGATAGGCGTGGGTGAGCTTTATCTGGCTGCTGTAATCACCTTTGGTAGCCGCCTGTTTCTAAACCTCTCGCTGATTCGAAGGCATTACATTACACGTCTTGCTGACGCGAAGGAGCGAAAACGTATGGAGGCGAATAGCTAGATGGATTCAATCGCGACGGTTGATATCGGCAGCACAAAAACGATAACAGTCATTGCTGATTTAGATGAGCGAATGGTCGCTCGAGTTGTTGCAGTTGGATCAGCTCCCTGCAGCGGACTCAAAGGTGGATCGGTAGTCGATCTTGAAGATACGGCGCAATCGGTAGTTCAATCGGTTCGGCGCGCAGAACAAATGGCTAATCGAAAGATTGCCGAGGTGATGATCAGCGTCACTGGAGAGCATATCTCGGGAGCAAACACCAAAGGACTCGTCCCCATCGTGCCGCCAGGTCGACAGATCACTCGCGAGGATGTGAATCGCGTCATCGAGCATAGCAAACAGATACCAATCGCAGATGACAGAGGACTGATTCACGCGATCCCGCGCGTGTTTACAGTCGATGGACAAGATGGTGTAATGCGGCCCTTCGGCATGAGTGGGGAACGATTGGAAGTCAGCACTTTTCTCGTCAGTGGCCAGTTGAATCACATTGAGAATCTAGAGCGATGTGTGAATCGAGCGCAAATCGAAGTCGAAGGGGTCGTACACTCCCCTATTGCCAGCGGGCTCGCAGTCCTCAACAAGAATGAGATGGATGCCGGCACTGTCGTCCTCGACATAGGTGGAGGAACAACAGACATCGCGGTGTTTGTTGGTGGAAGCATCGCCTATACTCATGTCCTCAAAGTCGGGGCGATGCACGTTACGTCTGATCTGAGCAAGTTGCTTCGCACGACACTCGAAGAGGCCGAGCGAATCAAGCGGGAGCATGGGACGTGCGATCCAGAGGCAGTCTCTCGCGAAGCCAGCGTGCCGATACTTAGAATTGGCGAGGAAAAGCCGATGCACTGCAAACTGTGCGTCATTGCAGAAATCGTAGAAGCGAGAATGCGGGAAACACTGACGATGGCGCAGCAGGCTGTCGAGTCAAGCGGATTCATAGGTCAAATCGCTGGCGGATACGTCTTTACTGGTGGTGGTGCAAACCTAACGGGACTGACAAGCCTCGCGAATCGTGTGCTTGGTGATGTTCCGGTTCGAGCTGCCGCTCCAGCCCGTCTTGGTGGATTAAGCGACATGATCGCGGGCCCGGAGCATGCAACCGTGGTTGGGCTCGTCAAGTACAGCCAACGAATGCGAGAAGAAGAGACCGTCACCGCGGAAGCGGGAAAAGTGCGCAAGTGGTGGGACAAGATCACCGACAAGATCGGTGTCGGACAAACACAAAAGACTCAAGAAAGGTAAACAGGAGAGACATGCAATGAAGGTCAATAACAGCGGCAAACCGCCACAGGCGGTGATCAAAGTGATCGGCGTAGGTGGTGGCGGTTCTAACGCCGTCAACCGCATGATTGAGGCAGGAATTCTTGGCGTCGAATTCGTCGCCATGAATACCGACGTCCAAGTTCTCGATCTTGCGAAGGCGACCAACAAGATGCAACTTGGGATGAACCTGACGCGCGGATTGGGCGCAGGGGGAGATCCTGAGACCGGGAAGAACGCTGCCGAAGAAAGCAGAAATCAGATTCGCGAGTTGCTCGACGGCGCCGATATGGTGTTCATCACGGCCGGGATGGGTGGCGGGACGGGTACAGGCGCGGCCCCAGTCGTTGCCGAGTTAGCCCGAGAGGTCGGTGCCTTGACTATCGCAGTCGTAACCAAACCGTTCACCTGGGAAGGCGCAAAGCGCCGGCGACTCGCCGAAGAGGGAATGGGTACCTTGGGAGAGATCGTCGATACGATCATCTGTATTCCCAATGATCGACTCCTGCCAGTCGTCGACCGTAGAACAACGTTGGTAGAGTCCTTTAGAGTTGCCGACGACGTGCTTCGCCAGGGTGTACAGGCAATTTCTGACATCATCACTGTTCCCGGAACAATAAACGTTGACTTCGCAGACGTGCGCGCGATCATGAGTAGCTCGGGTCCCGCGTTGATGGGAATCGGATATGGAGCGGGTGAGCATCGCGCGCAGCAAGCTGCGCAAAGCGCGGTCAGCAACCCGCTGCTCGAAACGACGATCGAAGGCGCAACAAGACTACTCGTCAACATCACCGCATCTGACGACATCACATTGTCCGAAGCGAATGAAGCAATGACGTTTATTCAGAGTTTGACCGCGAGCGAAGATGCGAACATAATCTTCGGAACAGTGATCGACGGAAATCTCACAAGCGAAGTCCGGATCACAGTTCTCGCTTCCGGATTCGACCAGAGTTCTCAGGCTGGGCGGCGTGCCGCGCAAGCTGTCCTCGGCAGCAACAGGCCGGAGCCCGTTACCGGAGTGCCAGTACAGCCAACGCGACCAGCCCAGCAACGGCAAACGTATGGCCAGCCGGCGCAACAACCCCAGAACCCACAGCAATCGCAGCCGACGATCCCAAACAAGCCTGTGTACCCCGATCCGAATCGGGCGAAGGCTGCCGTAGACCCCGGTGTCTCGCCAATCCCGCCTCCGCCAGCAACGGACAAGGACACGACTTTGCCTCCTGGAGCCGGATCTGCCACGGGTGTCCCGCGCCCAGCTGAGACGACGAAGGAGACAGGGTCACCCCCTCCTGGTCTCGGGGCCGTCGACGACGATGAACTCGACATTCCGACGTTCATCAGGGAGTACCGGCGAAATCAGGGCGAAGGCTAAAAGACGCTCGGCATTCGTGGACCGCTGGGTCTAAACGGCTTCTTTGTAAGTAGCAGCGCATCGATGCTCATCGAGTATCGAGGTGCCCCGTGTCGCAAGCGGACAACGATCTTATAGGCGCCCGGCTTGGGAACAACCTTCCCGAGCGAGTACCAAGCGAACCCCGGCCCATAACCGCCAGTCCCTACTGCGCTCAGCTCATGCTTTGCTCCGCCAAACTCAACTTCTACGAAAGGCAGCACGTCGGCGTCAATACGTGCGGCAATCCAAAATTCTCGCTCGCCTTCATCCAAGCGCACAGTATAGGTTGCTGTGTAGCCGTCGGGCCCCGGCGCGAATGGCGTGTCAACCCCCAGAGCACGCTCACCCGAGCAAGCGGGCGATGAGTAAACGTGACCAAACGTAGTCTCCTCTACGGATTCACCTTCGATCCACTCAAACACTCCGACGACCTGCTGAATCTTGCGGATGCTATCGAGCATTGACAGGTACGCGCCACTCGGATTCTGGCGAAGTCGCTTTACAGCGTCTTCGAACAAGAAGCGATAGTCGCCAGTGCCGAGAACGCGTCCGCTGGGAGACGCAGTAATCGCTTTGTACTCGGCCTGTATTGCGTCAACGGTGTCTTGCGGCACGGGCACATCTTCCGCTCCATAGATAAGAATTGGCACCGTATCCAGAGTCAGCTCAACTCCATCGCGCAGCACACGCACATCGACCGGCCGTCCGTCAGCTGTCAGAAACGTGAGTTTTGACGGGTCGTTGAAGAGCAGCTTTGTTTTCTTGGGTTCGTCCGCGCGCCAGATCGCGGTAAATGTTGCGTAGGGCGCATTGTGCCTGTACGCCTCATATCCGGGTCCCAAGTCGATGCGATTGCCAGCAGCGGGTGTCGGGAGCCACCATACGCCGCCCGGCAGTCGCATGGTGTTCGCCGGATAGCGGGCGTTCTCAGGATAAAAGGCTGCCCGCAGTGCCCGTGCCGGAATCGAAGTATCAGCGCGGACCGCCGCAACTATCGAGCCCAGCCACGCTGCCTCCGGGCCGCCCGTCCACCTCACGAACCATCCTTTAACCCCAAGTTCAGCGAGATCGGACACAACGCCGGTGAGCGCGCGCTGATCCGGATAGGGATCCTGTCCGGCGCTCCCGCGCAGCTCTGTTGCGATCAGCCAACCGGGGTTGTTCCAGGCAACTGCGCTGCTGACTGCGCGCGCTGCGAAGTCCTCGATGACCGATAGTCCGGTTCCATATGCGCGCACGCCGATGCCGTTTCCTGCCGCGTCACGCGTGTCGTATACGGGTGACCAGCCGCTCCATTCGTAAATCACAGGAACATTGACTACGCGCCGAACAGCTTGCGCAAATCGAGACAATCTGCGAACGGCAGCGTTGTCGATCACCGTCTGCAAATCTGTCCAGTAGGCGGTATTGAAGATGTCCACACTGACGTGGCGACCCTCCTGCGGGTCCCAAAGCTTATCGACCCCCCGCGTGCGCGAGAAAAGCGGAACCATCCTTGCAGCCTCAGGAAAAGTGTCGATCTCAGGAGCTCTCAACCTCCACCCGCGCACCAGTGCATCAATGTTGCCTCGGTACTTCTCTTCGAGATATGCTTGGAACTCGAGCCTGAAGAGCTCGGAATCGGGCACGATGCCACCTTCGTATGCGGTGTAGCGGTCGACGCGTCCGGTCGGTGATACGACTCCTCGAAGCCCGGGCCCGAATTGTGCGGTCTGAAGACGGCTGAGTACCGCGTCTCGGCGCTGGTCAAACAACTCCCAGTAATCGTTCAATCCGCTCGCGTCCACACGCGGGTAGATGAGTAGCGTGTACGCTTCGGCGACCACCCTCTGGCTCACCTCGATGGTAACAAACCCACCAATGACATCGACCCAGCCTTTGTCCTCTATGAAAAAGCCCTTCGATGTGATGAGCAAGTAGTATGCGCTGCGCGCGTTTTGTAAGGGGACTCTGAAGAGTCCGCGCGCAGGAACACGGTCAATCCGATAAACCTCCGGCTGGACAAGAAATGCTGGCGCCTTAGGAGCGTCGGCGTCAGGTGTAACTAAGTAGCGCACCTCGGCCTGCTCGGCAGCCGCCACGAGATGCGTCCACTCAGTGCCAAGCGGCATTTCGAGGAGCAGATCGTTGACTCCAGTTTCGGAGGCCGTGCGGATCGCTTCCGGGATGGCTGGCAATCGCCAACCGACTGGAATGTAGGGCTGCCCGTTCCAAATCAGCGCTCTTTGTTGATTGATCGACCAGGAAGCGCCTTGAAAATCCCCACTGGGAGGCGAGGCAAAGGCAGTCGAAACGAGGAGGATCGCCGCAGAGAACACGTGATATCAGACTACCAGAAGGGTTGAAAGCTACGCCTTTGAAGGAGAAGTCGACTTGCCGGTTTTGACGCTCGAGAGAGCCGCTTCAGCGATGGCGACCGCGCGAAGTCCGTCCAGGGCGGTAACTGTCGCATCGGCGCCGTGAGCGACGACATCGAGAAACGCTCGCAGCTCCATGTAGTAAGGGTCGTCGTAAGGAGCGAGCGGGCTCTCATTCCAACTCCCACCTTGCGTTGATGTGCGAAGTGCAGGACTGAGCTTGCTGTCATGCTCAATGATTCCTTCACTGCCACAGGCTTCAAACGTGACCCGGAATCCCGATGGGTCGGCCCAAGTGCCCTCCACGTGCGCTAACGCGCCAGATTCGAGCGTAAGCGTCGCGAGTGCGTAGTCCATGCCCTGGACTCCCGAGTACGTTAGCGACTGCGCGAACACCCGCTCGACCTCACCAAATGTCCAGCGAATCCAATCGAAGTCGTGAATCATGAGATCCACGATTACGCCGCCAGACAGCGCGGGATCTGAGAACCAGCCGCCCGCGCCTTTAGGAGCAGCCCCTCCCCGCCGCGTTCGGATCGCAGCCGGAGTGCCAATCGCTCCATCTTTCACAAGCTTGTTCGCACGTCGATACTCTGGAAAGTATCGAACGACTTGTGCGGTCATGACAGTTACTGAGCGGGACTCTGCGGCTTCTACGATTTTCGCGCAATCGGAAACTGAAAGGCAAAGCGGCTTCTCACACAAAACAGGCTTGCGCGCCTCAATCGCTGCGAGCGTTGATTCGAGATGCAAATGCGTTGGAAGACAAACATCAATGGCGTCGGCAGATTCCAGTAGCTTTTCATACGAGGATACGCCCCGCGCCTCGAACTCCGACTCAAAGGCCCTCACCCTTTCAGAGTCGACATCAGAGACGGCGAGTTTGACGTCAGGCATTCTTGCCCAATGCCTCGCGTGGGTGCGCCCCATCCCTCCAAGCCCAAGAATTCCAATCGTAGTCATCTGCGCCGACATTCTACAGCCTCGGGTCGTCAGATATCTGAGTGCTTAGAAGAATCTCGGGAATCAGCGCAGTCGTTATCGGGCCGTTGCTCGGCGTCAGTTCCGGGCTTTACTTCACGCTCTTTCCATTCGGCGGATCAGACTCAATGCTGCCGTTAGATCCGGTAGCCCTCGCGGCTGCGACCACGTACTACATTGGAGGAGGCCCAACTCTCCCAGAGGCAACCCAGGCTTTGGTGTGGCTTGGTGCTTTTGCCACCACGTTCCTCTTGTGGGGATTCGGCCTGTCGATCGGTGGTCGGCTCAACCCGTGGAAGCTCTCCCGGCTCTGGATCGCCTATGCGCCGTCGATTGCAGTCGGCGTCCCCCTTGCATACCTTTCAGGTCAGGGAGCGAGTGGATTCAGCTTCGAGGTACTGATGAACGTCGCGCTCCGGAGGGAGTTTCAGCCTGCGCCGGAGTGGGCATTGTGGATTTACCCTTTGGCGAGCGCGTGGGCGACCGCAAGTCAACTCCTCTGGCTATGGCGCAAGATTCGTGCCCTCATCGTCGCCTGCGTGTTGCTCCTGGTTTTGGTCGGCGTTACGACCGCACTTGCGATCCTCGCAGCTTAGAGTATGCCCTTGTTGGGCATGAATACGACTTCGTCGAACACGCCCGACAGCGTGGATGTTACGATGTCGGCGATCGCAGACGCGACGTCCTTGGCACTGAGCATATCCGTTCTCTCTGGCGTCCAGTCCATTCCGTTCCAAAGGGGCGTGTCAACGCTTCCAGGAACGAAAGCTGTAAGGAAAATGTTTTCAGCGCGATATTCGTTAGCCATGCTGTGAGTCAAACCGAGCGCGCCCTGTTTCGATGCGACATAGGCCGCTGCTTGGGGGAACGGTTGTTTAGCGGCAATACTGATCACATTAACAATCCTGCCACCACCGATCTCAAGCATTGCGCGAACCGCAGCGCGGCAACAGAAAAAAAGTCCGGTTAGATTTGCCTCGATCATGTTGTCCCATGCGAGGTCAGGGAAGTCCGCCGTTGGCCCGAAAGCGGCCGTGCCTGCCGCGAACACCGCAACAATCTGAGTAGCATCACCGTGCGACTGCGCGAGGTCTTTCGCAGACGTAAACAACCGGTTGCAAAACTCGGACTTAGCGATATCGCCGGCAACCGCGCGTGCCTCCACCCCGAACCCTCGACAGGCTCCAGCCGTGTCCTCGAGCCGACCCTCATGCCGGCCAGCGAGAACGAGCGAAACGCCTCGCTCCGCAAGTTCAATCGCGGTTGCGCGGCCGATGCCGCTGCTTGCCCCAGTCACTACGCAAACTCTTCTCATCGCGGCTCATGCATACGATTTGCGATCTCGGATCAAATCGTAAAACTCACCCCGTGTACTTGGGTTTTCTCGGAAGACACCGGTGAGATAACTCGTCGATACATTCGATGCCTGCTTCTCAACGCCTCGCGCCATCATGCACAGGTGTTTACCTTCCAGAACGCATGCGACACCCTGTGGCATCAGCACCTCCTCCATCGCGAGCGCAATCTGTTGCGTAAGGCGCTCCTGTACCTGAAGTCTTCGCGCAAACATATCGACAATCCGCGCTATCTTGCTGATGCCAATAATCTTGCCGTTTGGGATGTAGGCCACGTGTGCGTACCCAAAGAAAGGGAGCAAATGGTGTTCACAAAGGCTAAAAAACTCGATATCGCGGATGACAACGATGTCGTCGGCATCTTCGGAGAACAGCGCTCCGTTGACGACGTCAGTGAGGTCCATATGGTATCCGCTCGTCAGATACCCAAATGCATCTGCCGCACGCTGAGGTGTCTTTAGCAACCCCTCTCGATCAACGTCCTCGCCGATTTCGCACAATAGGTTTCTATACAGTTCATCAAGTGTCATTCATCGTCACCAGAGTATTCAAAGATGTTTCGTGCAGTTTCTCGAAGGAGAACCTTGTCTAACTTGGCAGGCAGCTTATTGTCAAGCCGGTGCCAAATCGTCCTGACAATGACCTCGGAAGTCGGATTCGTTTCACGGAACTCGGGAATGTCTACGTTCAAGTGTTTGTGGTCATAACGATCCACAACCTCTCTGTTTACAATGTCGTCAATATCCTGCAGGTTAGCTATCATGCCGGTTTGCGGGTTCACCGGGCCTGATACTGAGACCTCCAGGATGTAGTTGTGTCCGTGCCCGTTCGGATTGTTGCACTTTCCAAACAGTTGCAGGTTCTCATCCTCGGTCGCATCGGCTAAGTGGAGCCGGTGCGAGGCGCAAAACTCGTAGACTCGAGTGAGTGTCACGTTCATATCTTCTCCATTTTGGCTAACATCGACAAACAAAGTTGGTGTTTCATACAGCCGGACTCCGCAGAGCTCAGCCTCCTCCGACAACATGCGCAGAGATTCGAAGATGTGTGTGCCGATGAGCTCCAGGGTTGGCGGCAAACCGATCATTCCATCCACTTCATCGTTGATGCTCTTCTGATCGAACCGAGAGACAACGCGATCTTGTAGGATCTCATCGAGGTCCTTGATGTTTACGACCATCCCCGTCTCGTCGTCGATGCGACCTCGAATCGATGCCTCGAGCACGTAGTTGTGCCCATGATTGTAAGGAGATGCCCAGCGACCAAATCGCGCCCTGTTCTCATGCTCCGAAAGAGTATCGATCCAATATCGATGGCCGCTGGAAAATGTCACTTGCCTTGTTAACTTCATCCTTCGCTCCGTCGATAAGGAATACCTAGTTTTGCAGGCGCAGCGGAGCCTCTCCCGACTCCCCACAGCACTACGAGCGCAAGTATGTACGGCAGCGCATCGAACAATTGATACGGGATTGGCAGGTCTTTCGCCTTTGACAGGAACTGAACGCCATAAGCAAGTGCGATAAAAAGGCACGCAAACGATGCCCCCAGGGGCATCCACCTGCCAAATGTCACGGCAGCGATTACGACGAACCCACGTCCTGCGGTCATGTTTTCAGCAAACGAGTTAGTTTGCGCCAAACTCAAGTACGCCCCTGCCAGCCCCGCCGTCGCGCCAGCGAACAACATCGCCTGAAAGCGAACACGAAGAGGCGAAAAGCCCGCTGCGACCGCGGCTTCCGGAGACTCGCCGCAAGCACGCGCCGCGAGCCCCCATCGCGTCCTCGCCAGGCTGAACCAGGCGAAAGTGACGATCGCAACCCCGATAAGCATGATCGGGTTTAGCGCCCAGTTACCACCGAACTTCGGCACAGTGCGCACAGCGACGAGTTCGCCAGTCGTGCCGAACTGGGAGACAAACAACGAGCCTGTTGCCCCCAGAGAAAGCAAATTAATCCCGGTGCCAACTACTACTTGGTCGACTGCATAGGCGAGAACTAGAGCAGAAGACAGGATCGCAAGAAGTGTTGAGACGACGATCCCGGCGCCTATGCCCATCCAAGGGTCCCCGGTCGAGTGGCAAACTACGAACCCAGCGAATGCGCCAGCAAGCATCATCCCCTCGAGACCGATGTTGAGTACGCCGGTCCGCTCCAAAACTGCTTCACCTGCGGCCGCGATGGCCAGTGGCGTGCCAAGCGAAAGCATTGCAGCCAACACGCCAACAACCTCGATCATCCTGCGCTCACCTTTTCACGATTCCTTCGCAGCCACTCGTGCAGCGCAACAAACGCGAGCACGCCAATCCCCTGCATCGCGTAGATTAGCGAAGCCTTGCCTCCTCCGAATGCCTCGAGATTTTTGGAGCCTGCGACGAGCGCGCCGAAGTACAAACCCGAACCGAGGATTCCGATGGGGTGTAGGCCACCTATCAGCGCAACAGGGATTGCAAGAAAGCCCCAGCCGGGAGAGAATCCGTCGAATAGGTAGCCGCTGACACCAACGTATTCAACCCCTCCTGCCAGCCCACACAGCGCACCGCTCCAAAGAAGCGAACGAACCTGAACAGAGGTCGCGTCGATTCGCGCTGCCCGGGCAGCATTTGGGTTACTCCCTACCAAACGTAGCCTGAAGCCACCGGGTGTGTAGCTCAGCCATAGCCACAAAATGAGACTAACGGTGATGGAGAAAAGCACTCCGGCATGCAAATCTGACTGTGAGTCGAAACGGAGGAACATGATCGTGCCGGGAAGAGTGTCTGACTGCGGAATTGACTTCGAAGATTCTTGCAGTGGTCCGCGTACAACGAAGCTAAGCAGACTCAGCGCGACGAAATTCAAAAGTATGGTGCTGATCACGACATTTACGCCCCGCTTTGCGTACATAAACGCCGCGATGCCGGCGAACGCCGCCCCACCGGCAGCGCTAAACGTGAGGATCAGCAGATTCGCCGCGAAGCCATCCATTGATGGAAGCAGTCGAAACGTTGTGGCTCCCGCGATGGCTCCTGTTATCAATTGTCCCTCTCCGCCAATGTTGTACATCCCAGCGCGCCACGCGAGCATCAGTCCAAGCGCAACAAGGATCAGCGGCGACGACTTCACGACGGTGCGGTGAACTCCAAACTTATCGCCGATTGCGCCATCGTAGAGGAGGGCGACAGATTCACCAAGGGGCAACCCAAACACCAAGAGTGTGAGAACAAGGATTGCAACAAGCCCAAACGGTACGAGCAGTAAAGTGCCCATGCGAATCATTCAACACCGCCAAGCAATAGACCCATATCCTGACCTTCCAGTAGTCGGCCACCACTCATAATCAGTACCCGGTCGGAGAGTTCTGCGAGTTCATCCAGATCAGTTGTGAAGAGAACGACAAATGCGCCTTGATCGCGCGCACTGCGAAGCACGTTGCGAACGTACTGCGTAGCGCGGAGATCTAGCCCACGGGTCGGGCTAACCGCGATGATTACGCGGGGCTCTCCCGACATGACACGCGCAACAACGACCTTCTGCTGGTTTCCGCCACTTAGGCTTGCAGCGGGGGCATCGATGTCCGTTGTCCGAATATCATAGTTTCGAACAATCTCTTCACACCATGCGCGCACGCGCATGGGAAGAAGGAGTCCCCAAGTCTTCGGATTCGGTTGGCGATGTCCCTCAATCAGCAAGTTCTCGCGGATGCTCATGTGTAGAGCGAGGCCGTCGCGTCTTCTGTCCTGCGGGAGGTACGCAACGAGATGGGATGCACACGGAAGATATAGCTCTCCGCTGGATATAGAACGCACTCCTGCGAGCGCCTCTGCAAGCTCTGCTTGTCCATTCCCGTCAACGCCGCCTATGCCGAGAATCTCGCCCTCACCAACTTCAAACGAGACGGCTCGCACTGCGATTTGTCCTCGATCATTCAGGACTTCGACACGTTCAGCCCGGAGAGATTCTGTCTTGCCGTGAACTCGTCGTTCACGAGACGGCATCGGGGGCGCATGGCCGACCATCAGTTCCGCAAGGTCTTCGGCAGAACACTCTGAAGTAGCGAGATCACTCGCCACGATCTGGCCCCTCCGCAAGATCGTTACGCGGTCGGAGACCTCCAGCACCTCAGCAAGCTTGTGTGCGATGAGAACAATCGTGGTCCCGGCATCGCGCAACTTGCGCATGAGGTGAAACAGATCATCGATCTCCTCTCGTACGAGAGTCGAAGTGGGCTCATCAAACATCACGACCCTTCTACCGCTAGCGAGTGCTTTCAAAATCTCGACGCGTTGCTGCTCTCCGACGCTGAGACTCTCCACTCGTTTTCGAGGATCGATTGACCACCCCAAGCTCTTTGCAAGATCGAGTGCGCTCGCCGCCATCGCGTCAACGTTGAGCAGGACTCCGCCCAGCCTTGCTTGTTGCAGCGCAAGGTTTTCTGCGACTGTGAATGCGCGAACAAGCGTGAAGTGCTGGTGGACCAACGAGATGCCTGAGCGAGAGGCGTCTGCCGCTGAGCGCAACGCAACCGTGCGCCCCGAGACGACGATATCGCCCTTGTCCGGTTGCATGATCCCACTCAGAACGGAAACCAAAGTCGACTTGCCTGCACCGTTTTCGCCAAGAACGGCGTGAATCTCGCCCGCCCGAAACTGTGCGTCGACTTTGTCAAGTGCGACGGTCGCGCCGAACCGCTTGGTTAGACGCCGAACCTCTATCGTTGGGTTGTGGCGGTCGCTCAGAATTCCCGTTTTGTAACTTTCGTCTCGCCTGCGAGGATGCTCTGGGATAGCTGATGAGCGATACCCCTAACATCTTCCGGAACGCGCGTCAGAAGCGCAGGGTTCCAAATGACCGTGACCGCGCCTTCCGTCATCCCAACCAGTTCGACTTCCGGTACATACGTGCCCTCTTTGACCGCTTTCGCAAGGCGAACAAAGACTGGCTCCGCTACGATAACTGCGCTTGCAAGGACGACATCGGGTGCAGCAGCAGCCTGATCGCTGTTGGTTCCGAATGCAAGAACGCCGCGTTCGCGGCAAGCTTCAAAGACACCCTGCGCCGCCGCGTTTGCCTGGTGAATGACAAAGTCAGCGCCTTGGTCAATGGCGGCGAGCGTTTGTGCCTTAGCCTTGCCAACATCATCATTGGATCCCGTGAATGTCCGCAGCACTTTGATGTCTTTACGTGTGTCCTTTGCGCCTTGCTCAAATCCATCGAATGTCGAAGCGATACTTGGAACTTCAGGGCCGCCGATCATGGCAACGACTCCGGTCTTGCTCAGCTTGGCTGCGACTGCACCTAACACATACATGCCCTGCTCCAAGTAAAACCGGAAGCATCCTACGTTAGCTGCAATGTTGTCTCCGCTGCTGCTTACAAAGATCGTTCCAGGGAAGTCCTTGCCGATGTCGATCCCGTGCTGGTTGTATTCGTAGCCATGGCCGATCACAAGGTGAAAGTTTTGCTGACCGTATGATCGCATCAGGTCTTTGATTTCTTGGGGCGTCGACGCAACTGCGTTCTTCGTTTCGGCACCGAGCTCAGTCTTGATCGCCTGGAGCCCGTTGTATGCCAATGCGCTCCACCCACTGTCATTGACGGCGCTTGGAGTCAGCAACGCCACCTTCAGCGTCCCCTCAACGGGGGGCTGCGCGCCTGATTCTTCCGGCGAACCAGTCGGGGTGGGCGTTTTATTGCTGCCAGTACAGCCACACGCGAGGGCGAACAGTGCGATTGGGATCCAGTGTTTCATTGTGTAAGAACTCATTCTACGTCGGGACCGTGCGCTCCTGCTCACGATCTGCCGCCGCGACGGCGGCGAGGAACGAGCGAATGCGCCCGTGGTCTTTGATGCCAGGTGCGTCTTCGACACCGCTGCTCACGTCGACGCCATACGGTCGTACGATTCGGATGGCATCGTAAACGTTGTCAGGCGTCAATCCACCGGCCAAAATGGTGGGCTTGGAAAAACCTCGAACAAACTCCGCAGCAAGATCCCAGTCCAAGGTCTTTCCTGTTCCCCCATATGAAGCAGGATCGAATGCATCGAGGACAACGGCTTCGACCGAGTTTGGGTCGACGGACACATCTGACGGCAGTCGCACCACTTGATATCGTGAACCATGAAACATCTCGGGAGCATCCAGAGATTGAACAGCGTTGCACTCTGCAAGAAGCGAAACGAATCGGGACATATCAACGTCAGCAGCATTTCGCAGCGGATAGTGTCCAAACACTGCGACACGCATCAAGTACACCGCCGGAACCGCGAGCGCGGCTTCGGCGTCCGAGGCGGCGATGATAAAACGCGGACTGCTCGGCTCGAAAACAAATCCGACTGCGCTGGCGCCCGAATCGATAGCGCACTCGACATCTTCGGGCCGTGTGAGACCACAGATCTTAACTCTGGTCATTTCCCGAGTAGCGACCTCACCGCGTTAACTAAGTCGCCCTGACTCAAAAGACTTTCGCCGACAAGAATCGCTTTCGCTCCGGCACTCGCGACGCGGCAGACATCGGCATGATCTCTGATGGCGCTCTCGCTCACGACGACGCAGTCTTTTGGCGCGAGCGGCATAAGGCGTTCAGTAGTTGCGATGTCAGTCTCGAAGGTCCGCAAGTTGCGATTATTGATGCCGAGCAGATTAGGTTTGAGATTCTCGGCGATGAGCAGCTCATGCTCGTCGTGGACTTCGACCAGAACGTCGAGGGCGATGCTTCGCGCTTCTTCATGGAGGTCGTGCAGCATCGTGGCGCTTTCAAATGCCGCGACGATTAAAAGGATGCAATCGGCGCCGAACGCCTTGCTTTCATGCAGCTGATACGTGTCGATGATGAAATCTTTGCGAAGCGTCGGCAGCGAAGTTGTAGCTCGCGCAGCGATCAAGTCTTGGTCGCTGCCGTGAAAAAACGGCTCGTCAGTCAAAACGCTCAGGCATGACGCGCCTGCTTGTTCATACTGAGAGGCGATCTGCGCGGGGTCGAAGTTGCTGCAAATCAGTCCTCGGCTCGGACTCGCCTTTTTCACCTCGGCGATAAGTGCGACAGGATTCGCGCCGGCGATCAACGCACTAACAAAGCCTCTGCGCGGCTCGCTGTAGGCCACCGTGTCTTTCAGCGCATCGAGTGAAGCGGTGCGCTCTCGGTTTGCGACATGTTCCCGCTTTCGATCCAAGATCTGATCAAGCATCGTTGCCTCACGCTTCATGGCTTTTCCTTATCAGCTCCGAAAGCTTTTCTGCAGCCTTTCCGCTCGCAACCGCATCGCGCGCCATCACAACGCCCGTCTGCAGATCTGGCGAAACCTCAGCTAGCCACAGCGCGACGCCTGCTCCCGGCAACACGGCGCGGCATTCCGGCGATCCAGCATCCGAAATCGCAACACGCAGCTTCTCAGCGTTCGCTTGCACGGTTTCGCCGCCTGCGATCTCGGCAAGCTCCGGTGGCTCGATGCCGAATTCCTCCGCCAGCATGTGCGATTCGGTAACCAAGCCGCCATCAACTGTTGCGAGCTTTGTCGCGCCAATCGGCGACACCTCGTCGAGGCCGATCATGCCGTGAGCGACGACAGCGCGTTTGCAACCGAGCCTTCGCAAAACCTGAGCGATCTTCAAAGTCAAGTTTGGCGCGAAAACGCCGATCAACTGCCTGTCAGCTCCGGCAGGATTCGTGAGCGGTCCAAGCAGATTGAATACCGTGCGCAGCTTCATTTCCTTTCGCGGCCCGGCTGCGTGCTTCATCGCAGGATGATAGTTTGGCGCGAAAAGAAACGCCAGCCCGATCTCGTCCAAGAGCCTCCCCGCTCCGTCCGCGGACATCGTGAGATTGACGCCGAGCGACTCGAGTACGTCTGCGCTGCCACACTTGCTCGTCACCGCGCGATTGCCGTGCTTTGCAATCGGCGCGCCGGCGGCAGATGCGACGATCGCCGCGGCAGTGCTGAGATTAAACGTCTTCACAGTGTCGCCGCCAGTTCCACACGTGTCGACGACATTCTCGTGTCTCGAGCGCACAGGCAAAACGCGTTCTCGCATAACGCGCGCGAATCCCGTAATCTCGCTTCCCGTTTCCCCTTTCATCCGCAACGCGACAAGCAGGCCGGCAATCTGCGCAGGTGTGGCGTCGCCGTCCATGATCGAGTTCATGACCAGCCGAGCCTCGCCCTCTCGCAGAGACTGGCGATTCGCCACGCGCTCGATCGCTTCGACAATCGTCATCGAGGCAGGATTATGCCCCGCTCAAGCACATCGCGGCCGAAGCAAGCGAAACTACGAGACCGCGTCCAGCGCCTTCGACGTCTTCGCGACGATCTGATCGATGAGCTTCTCGTCGACGATCAGAGGCGGAGCGAAGCGAAATGTCCGGTTGCGAGTCTCCTTCGTCAGTATCCCCTGCTCGACAAAAGCTTTCGACAGCTTCTTCGTGTCCGTGCCTTCCAGCACTTCCAAACCAATGAGCAGCCCTTGGCCGCGCACGTCTTCAATGCACTTGTGCGGGAGCGCCTTCAACTTGGAAAGCAACAACGCGCCCATCTTTTCGCTGTTCGCGCAAAAATCCTTCTGCTCCATCTCGGCCATCGCCGCAAGCGCGACAACGCAACCGACAGGATTGCCACCGAACGTGCTGCCATGATCGCCGGGCACAAACACCTTCATTACAGGCTCCAAGCCGACAACCGCCGCGACAGGGAAGATGCCGCCGCCGAGCGCTTTGCCCAAACACATCATGTCCGGCTTGGCGTCTTCATGCATCCACGCGAACTTCTTGCCTGTGCGCGCAAAGCCCGTTTGAATCTCATCCCAAATCAACAGCACGTTGTTCGCTGTGCAAACCTTGCGCAGCTCCGCCATGTATCCGGGCGGTGGAAAGATGATCCCCCCCTCCGCCTGCACCGGCTCCATCAAAACGGCGCACGTGTTCGGCGTAATCGCAGCCTTCACTGCATCGATATCGCCGAATGGAACGATCTTGAAGCCGGGTCCAAAGGGACCGAACTGCTCGTTGTATTGCTTCTCGGTGCTGAAAGAAACGATCGTCGTTGTTCGCCCATGAAAGTTGTCTTGCGCGACGATGATCTCCGCTTTGTCTTTCGGAACTCCCTTCACGGTGTATGCCCATTTGCGTGCGAGTTTTATCGCAGTCTCCACCGCTTCCGCGCCGGTGTTCATCGGACACGCGAGATCCATGTCGGTGTATTCACAAATCCCCTTCAAAAACAGCGCTAACTCCGACGTGTACATCGCGCGCGAGACCAGCGTCACTTTGTCGAGCTGTTCGACCACCGACTTCGTAATGAACTCGCTCAGGTGTCCATGCGCGACTGCCGAATAGCATCCGATGCAGTCGATGTACTCTTTGCCGTCGCCGTCATACGCGTATGCGCCCTTGGCTCGCACCACGTTGACCGGAAGCGGGTGGTAGTTGTGCGTGCCAAATCGCTCCGTCATCTCGATCGCTTGCGCGTCGGACAGGTCTTCGACGACTTTGCGGACGCCGTTTTCGAGAATGTCTTGCCAGATTGTTTTTGCGGTGGTTGCCATGTTCGTTCCTCGTTCAGTGTTTTGCAGTGTCAAAACAAGAAAGCCACGCCAAGCGGGATGCCCGTTTGGAGCGCGCTAACCGGCGAAAAGCGACGCGCCCCTTATCGGGCTCGTCGTCGCAATCGATTCGCGGTGTAGTCGCTCAACAGCATCGCTTGGCGTGACCTTGGACGGCATTTTACCCAACCGCCCCGCGCGGCAACCTTGCGCGTTCAAACTGCCAGTAGGCTTTGGCTCTCCGCCCAGCCTCCGGCGAGCTGCCCGACTGATGTTAGGGGCTAATGTGCTGTTTCGTGGGTTGACGAAGAAATGTTCACGCCTCACCGGCCGCACTGGACTCATCGAACTCATCACGTTTTAATATTGTTAACGCGGTTTCTTGAGTTCACGGGATGGGTCGCGTCCGGTGTTGCGATCAGTTAGGACGCATTCGTTCCCGTACAGGGCCACCGTCGGTTAAGTCCTCGGGGAGGGCAGAAGTCAACCTGTTATAAGATTGCGAGCCAGATCGGCCGTGTTGGCTGAGATGGGATGCGGCCCAATGCCGTTCACGGACAGTTTCTTTGGGCGCGGTCCGCATACGAAGTTTGCTTAAGAGTTTGTCGGTGCCGCCCCGTCGAGGCACTGTAACTGTGTAACACCACACATGGAAGGAGTTAGCGAGGCCACCGGTGCCCCCCACGTAGCAGCACATCCGGCACTTCGCCAGGCAATTCTACGTATGGAAGAGTTCAGGAGCAAAAGCGGCCCTATCGGCGGCTCCAGGCTCGGCCTGAGAGCCATCGCGGGGGCTGACTGTCGAGGGTGCTCTAACTGCAAAGCGTCGCTGGGCTGAGTGGCAGCCAGGAACGCCGGAAGGGAATCTCTCGGCAGCGATGGAACATTTGGGAATCCGAGGTATTCGGGTTAAGTTGACCGTTGTCCGGCCGCTCACGATGGCGAGCCTGGCCACAGAGCAGGAGGGAAGTGCAGTGGATGGAACTGGAAAACCGCTATCGAGTCGTGAGAGACAGTTGATGACCCTGGCGGCGCAGGGCGAGACCGACGATGGCATTGCCCACAAAATCGGCATAGCCAGGGGAACCATCGCCACGTATTGGACCCGGATCCGCGCAAAGATGGGGCCGCATAACCGCGTAGAGCTTGTTGCAAGGTTCCTGCAAGCGCATGAAGAATCTGTGATCGCT
Organism: Fimbriimonadales bacterium; assembly: GCA_041744215.1. GTDB lineage: Bacteria > Armatimonadota > Fimbriimonadia > Fimbriimonadales > ATM1 > JAHCHL01. Next base: position 83,007 of record JBGTLG010000005.1, read on the forward strand.
GAACTGAACGCAGAGATCCAGCGGCTCAAAGGAACGGTTGAACATATCGGCGACGAGGGGCCGCAAGAAGTCGGCTTCTTCCGCGCCCTCCTCGAAGAGTCGCCGGATGTCGTGCTCGTGGTGGACAGCGATAACAGAATCGCGTTCGCCAATCACGCGGCCCAGCACTTTTTGGGGTACTCGGAAGATGAGTTCATTGGGCTTGCTCTTCAAACACTCTTGCCGGAGCGCTACCATGGGATCCACAAGAAGCATGTGGCCGAGTACCGCCGGAAACCTACCTCACGATGAATGGGCGAGCACAAGGCGACGCTTGCTCGGAAGAAAGACGGCACCGAGGTCTTCATATCCGCAGCGCTGTCGACAGTTCACGTCGCGGACGAAGACTGGGTCATCTGCTCGATCCAGCGGACCTTGCCTCTGCGTGGTGGCGAGCCTGCTCCCAAACAGCAGCAGATTCAATCCGAGCGAACGCCCTAAGATTCTGACTCACACTTCGGACACCCGCCGCGCGCGAACCGGTGCGCGCCGGTAGTTGGAATTCGTGGGAATCACGCGGTCCCTAACCACCGTGCCGCTCTTCGTGCGTGCGAAAACGGTGTTGCCGCTCTTGCCGGAAAGGTAATCCGCAAAAGCGCCCAATTTGAAAAGTGCCATCAGACACCTCCCATGCTATGGAGAAGGGGCCGCCCCGTAAACACGGGGCAGCGGGGAAAGGGGGATCAGGCGGCCTTCTTGCCGACCTTCACCTTCTTCGTAGCAGGAGCGCCCTGCACAACAGAGAACGCAACTGTCTGAACAGGAAGCGTCTGCGGATGAGTCGCCTGACCGGTCAGCGTATTCACAAACCGGTACGCGGCCGCATAGAAGCCCGTCGGAACGGGGACCGTCGTCGGCCCCTCGCTCTCCATAGAAAAGAACCCATGCGAGCGATACGCGCCCTTCTGGGGCTTTCTGTCCGCCGAAGCCAGCGACTGAAGCAGGATCTCGGTCTTCACGTTCGCGGTGTTATCGCCGCTCGATTCAAACGTGATCTGCCCGGTACCGGCTGTCGCCGAAAGGGTGATGTCGTCGCCCAAGAAGTTGCTCTGGGGGGGGTCAACGGGGATCGTCCCGCCGGGATTCACCTGCAGGAACTTGGTCGAAAGAGCGGTATACACGTTGATGCCGTTCTTCTTGCGCAGCCTGCCGCCCTTGCTCCGCGTTACGAAGCGCTCGGCATAGTTGTTCCACGCCTGAATCTGCAGCGAAGTGAGGGTGGGGAACTTCTGAGTCGCGTCCCGCATGTTGCCTCTCACAAACTGCTGTGCGCCGGTGTTGGGGTTCGTAGGTATCACGCGATCCCTGATCACCGTGCCGCTCTTGGTCTTTACGAAGACCGTGTTACCGGCCTTTCCAGAGATGTAGTCGGCGAATGCGCCGAGCTTAAAAAGGGCCATTGTTCAGATGACCTCCTTCCTATGGTGTAGACGGTCAGCGCCACAAGCGAGCCAACTCATCCCAGCAACATTGTCGGCATGAGATATTGAGTTCTTAAGACTTATCCACCGACAGAAGCCCATCTGCCACTCTTTGTACGGTTACCCGCCAACGCCTGCCCTAGCTTCGTGGAAGTAACCATCGACCAAATCATGGAAGGTGATGTTCTTGAGTTCGAGCTTCATGGATGTGCTTGCGCCAATTCATCATGGGCAAAGCATCGTTTTGGCCTCCTACAGAGTTGTTCCAGCGCAGACCTCTCTATGACGGGCCGTTTAACCTCCCCATCGCTACGATAAACGACAAGGAGACGGGGTTCGGCGACGATTCGGTTTACTGGGGGTAGAGTCAGAGCGGATGGAGTTTAGACAGGCAGATTGGACAGAAGCTGAGGCATTCTGCAGCGACATTTCCCGGATCGCGGACAAGCTCGCGGATCATCCAACTGGGACGTTGAAGCGATCTCCGGATAATCCGAACTTGACCAGAGCCGTGGTTTACAACTTAATCCTGCAGAGGAATCGATGCCGCCCCGTAAAGGTGGATCCGATGAAGTTCGCATTGGAACTACTTTCTGCGCATCGCGGGCTGTATGGAGGGCCAGTTGCTGCCCTGGAAGGCAGCAATGAGCATTTCAACAACGCCTTCTTTGGAACACCTTCGTTCTGCTGGCCGATCATGTGCGGATGGGAGCATACTTGGCACGTCATCGGTCCTGAATACCTGTATCCTGATATCGAGTTCGTACCTACACGAGAGTACTGCCTAATGGAGGACTCCAAGTTCATCGGCATACGGGCGCAAACTAGCCACAAGAAGGTCTCGAGCATGTCGGTTGTGGCAGTCCCGCGAGGAGACAGTCCCGCCACCCAAGAGATTATTGAACGAAGTATCAATCGCGAGGAAAGATACAACTTCCACTCCCGCTTACCGAGCGGCCACAATGCTTCTATTCAGCTTGAAATTCACACCAGTGCTTCAAAGCTCGATTATTGTGTTCACATCCGAACCGACGAGGGTTTTGAAGGCATTGGAACCAAGAAATGGAAGTCAGCGAGAGAAATATCGACGGGCCAAGTCCTTGCGTTAATCCTTAACAAGGACGCCAGAGTTATTAAAAACGTTCGCGAGCAATCCGTACAGAGTAGCCCGATCGACCTGTGGTATCAACTCGAGACCTGTGGACATGAAATAGGTATGCAAGTTACAACGCTTGAACCCCCCGAGGTGTATTCAAGCTTGGCCAGAGGAGAGAAGATAAGCCTAACGTATGATCGGGCAACCTTGCTCGCTCTTGTTCGTAATGCTCTTGAACGCAAGCGAATGCAATCCTCGTCAGGAGTTCACTTGTTGTTGGACTGCGGTTTCCTGATACCATCATGCGACGTTTTCGAGGCCGATGTAAAGATGTTGATAGCGGAAAATCCCCCCGAGTACCAAAGCATTTGGCTGGTGAGCCGAGTGGACAGGACGGCGAGGTGCGTGTCCGGCGCCAATCCCTTCTGAAACTGCTCCGCGCTTACATTTGCGTAGGCAAATCCACCACAACCTATTCAACTTCACCGAATTGCTCGCTTAGCCGGGAACCACGGCGCTCACCGTCTTGCTCAAATGCCCCGCCTCGTCGCGCGTGCTCATCCGGCGCCCGATGAAGTGCGCGTGTCGGTCGTCAGGCGCCGCCAAGTGTCGAACTGGTCCTCAGGGTCGGGCATGAACCCGCAGGCTGTTACGAGTGACAGTCGAGGCCATGGTCCGAAGCACATTTTCTCAATTCGTTCTCGACTTTGCTCACGCAATCCTGGTCTCCGAAGACATATACACGAAGCATCTGATACTCGCTCTTTGCAAGCTGGCTTGCAATGCTTTCTTGCATGTCGTAGATCGGTTTGACCGTGTCGCCGCATTCTATCCTGATTGCTTTCTCGAAGCCCGTGTCGTCATCGCTTGCCTTGGAGCTTGGGTTGTTCGGTCTTGCGAGCGGCCTAAACGTCTTTGACCACAGAATGCAATTGTCTTTGCTTGTTGCATTCTCCATGATCGCACCTTGTATCGCGGCCTCCTTCTCAGCGAAGTCCTGACCGCGCTTATCGTCGACAATTCGCTCAAGCGAGTAGAGTCGGTGTGCCGGGCTGCGCGTGAGTAGACGCTCGAAACAATGCTGTTCGAGTGTCGTCAATTCCCCTTCCCTCTCTTCCATAACGCTTCTAAACCTCGACCACAAGAACTGGTCATCCATCGTGCGCCACTTGTTCTCCTTGATGTTAGCTATCACGGTGTCCTTGTCAAGTTTGATTTCACCGAGTCGGAGAAGCGCAATGACACATTGCTTAAGCATAATCTCAAAGCCGACAACATCGTGTTGAAAGATCACTTGAAGGTAGTCGAACATCCTAGACAGCAAGAAGTGGTCGGCAGCACGAACAGCAGACCGTTTGAGCGCGACGATTTGCGCGGGCTGCCCATCCTCCTTCTCCTTTGGGTTGTCCATCAGATGTAGCTTGCGGATAAGAAAATCCCTGTCAAGAAACCCGTATGGTATACCCGTCGCTTGGGACGAGCGCATCAGATAGTCTAAGCGATCCGCGTCGAGGTCCGATGAAACCAAGTTTGAAAAGATCGTGGACTCATCGCTGCTGAATACTCGCGCAATCGTCTCGGGGTCATACCCTCCTCCCTCAATGACCGTGCGTAGCTCCTCATCGTTGCGAAGGACTTGACGCCCGACGTCTTCGTGCCTCAAGAATGCCGGCCTCTCTTTGCCAACAAGCCCAATCTCCTTTTTCGGCGTCACTTTCAACAGACTGCTGTAGTGGTCCTCCGCTGCACTCTCCACCGCATGCGCGCCAAAGTAGTGGCCGACGTCATGGAGTACCATCGCAAGCCGATGTTTTTGCCAATTCTTCGCCTGTTCTTCGCAACCTTGACGGCCGTGTCCAAGCTGTTCCAGGATCTGGCCGAAGATGTGGCACGCTCCAAGTGAGTGGGTGAAGCGCGAATACGTCGCACTCGGGAACACCAAACTGACGACTCCCAATTGCGATACGCGCCTTAATCGCTGGAAGGCCTGAGTATTGATGACATCCGTCTCAATCTTCGTCAGCGGGATCGACCCGTAGAGCGGATCGCTGATCCAAGTGACAAACTCGAACTCGGTGGGCATCTTAATCGAGCTTGCGAATAGCATCTCGAGCTTGATCGTACAAGTCCTTTAGCCATTCCTTCTCCGTCTCGAACGTTTCCTTCAGCGCACTATCGTCGACTTTCCGCACTCTTCTCATATAGTCAAGGCTTGCGACGGCTTCCAACCACCTGTGCTGGGGTACATCGGCTGGATTGTTGTCAACAACTGTCTTTGCCTTAGCAACTTCTTTCTTTAGCTGAGCTGACAGCGTGTATTCTCCCTTGTCTGGGTTCTCCGCGAGCGAGTAATAGGCATCCGCGACCGCCGAACAGTATGGCCCTCTAACATACCAATTGAACCTATACCCAAGGTCAAAACCAGAGACTTGGGCCAAGTACACTGCTTTCTGCATTGCGAGTCTCTGGTTGTGCTCTTCTGGATCGATTTTCACTCCCAACTCATTCAACATAGCTGCGACAGCCAGGTGCTTCTTATTCATTCTTACCTTCCCATTTCGTTCCGTATTGCACGCGGTTCGTCTAACAGATGCCTGTTAGACGAACCGCGTGCAATAAAAGACTCAAATGTCTACTACTTTTTGCAATTTACCGCATTTGTGAGAGTGGTCGCCTTTGCCCAGGAACGAGCCCGAGAGGTAACTGCGATCTGCCCGAGTTCGGCGTTAGCCGAACTCGGGCAGATCGCACCTTCTCCGCCCTATCGCCACGCTATGCGCGCCCTATCGCCGCCCTACGGGAACGGAGGAGGCAGGGGGGACGGAGCGTGGACGGAGCAGGGAAGTCGCGCGGAGGGCCTGAGGAAATCGAGCGGGACTGCCGACGATGGCGGTATGGCCACTCTCAAGCTTGGCGCATTCGCCCAGACCGTTATCGGCAAGGCAGGGAACACCGTCTTTTATCGCGGGCCGGGCGGCGTTGTTTTTCGCGATTACACCATCCCCGATAACCCCGGCACCGAGCTTCAATCCCGCGCGCGCACCGCGTTTACCTGGGCGGTCGCGACTTGGAACACCCTGACCCCCGACCAGGCGCAGGCCTGGCGCAACTTCGCCATGACCCTCTCGACCCGCGAGCCCGGCACCGGCGCAGTCCGCGCGCCCAGGGCCAGGGACGTTTTCACGCGCCTGGCGATCAAGCTGCGGCAGGTTAGCCCCGGCGCTCCGATTCCGCTTTATCCCCCCCCTGGCCGCTTCTTCGGCGACTCGGTGATCGTTAGCGCATTGCAGGAGGCCGAGGGGGGGGTCGTTTTTGAAGCCGACGCGCCAAACCGGACGGGCATTGTTACAGAGCTTCTTTTGCAGCCGCTCCGCCTCCCCGGCTCCCCCGCGTATCCTTCGAAGTATCGCACGCAGGGGTTTGTTGCATTCGATGAAGAGCCTGTTGTGGTTGCGGCTTCGCCGGGCTTTTATGCGGCCGCGTATCGGTTTGTGAACGAAGCGACCGGGCAAGCGACGGAGTTGGCTGAATTGGGGATGGTGGAGGTTGCGAACGCGCAACTCCAACATTGATTGCGCATGGTTCATATTCTTCGCTTGTGCATCTAGCGGGCAACGAAGTCTTTGAAGCTCAGAATCGCAGCAGATAAGCAGGATCGTCCGAATTCCATGAACCGAATAAGACCCATTTTCCCGATCGAGATGTTGCAAGGACGGAAAATGCCCCGAGTTCTTGCCTGCCACCTGTTGAGGCGTTTACGACGTAACAGACTTGGCTTTCCCTGGGCCGCATTTCCTGCCAAATAGAAACGAGCAGCCTGCGTCCAGTGATGATGTTTACTTGCGCTCTTGCCGACGTGTCGCCATAGGCGTGAGGGATGTAGGCTTCAAGCCGGGGCATCGCGACGTTTGGCCAGGCTAGAACTAGAAATTGGAGAGACTGTTTGGTTACACCGGGGTCTATGGCAAGAATGCTTTGCCGCGAGTCCAAAGCCAGCACGGTCCTGTCCCTTAGCTTGACTGGAGGCGCCGGACTGATTGCTCCCTGGCGAAACATGAATCCGCTGTCGCTTCCTCGCATCTTAAGGAAGTATTGGTCTTCTGACACATCAATCGCCTGGACTATCATTTCGTGTCGGAAGCCGTTGTCTTCGTTTACGGGTCGCGTAAATCGCAGAAGCGATAAGTTATCGTGGGCGGAATCCGAATCGAGCGCGACCTGTGACAATCCGGTTGTAACCGTTGAGATCGGTCGATCCGCTCCGACTACGTGGTAGCGAGTTCTGTGATAGATAACGATGTTGTTGGGAGTTGGTTCAGACAGAATTTTGATGTTTTCCAGAGAGTGAAGGTGTTCGTGCGGACCTCCCCATCGAGAGTCGTTGATCTCATGTTGCCAACCTCCGATCAGGGGGAACCCTGGAATAAGCGCCGACTCATAGACTTCAAAAGATCGGAGGAATCTGATTCTAAGTCCAATCTGTGTTATGCCGATGTATGGTGGATCAGCTTCAGCTCTGATTACGTAGAGTCGCTCGCCGTCCTCGCTGATCAGACTCGATGGCTCCCAGCGCCTCGACCTTGAGAAAGTGTCAAACCAGCCGCCTGGAATTTCGATGACTTCAACTGGAGCGAGCTTTTCGACCCACTGGTTCTGTGCGGCGGTTCCTGTGGTCAAAATGCCAAACATCAACGCAGTTAGCACTGTCATGAAACTCACTCCTTATGTTTGGGGCGGATCGATCGGTTGCCCGACCGGTCCGGCCCAGTATTGCAGATCGACCGGGCAACTCCCCGTCGACCCGTGGACGATTCGAACGGTAATGTCTCTACTAGTAGGCCCGGTGCCGATCTGACACTGATTCAGTTTGACACCTTGTTCATGTTCATATGCAGGATTATCATTTTCTCTGATAGGCAACACGCCCATCTTTGCGGGATTGGGCGGGGTTTCCTCAAACGCCCAGGCGGCCCCTTGCCAGTAGTTGTTCGTATCACGAGCCCGCAAGAAGGCGGCGATCTCCCTGCCGGCAGTTTCATCTGTGTTCTGGGCAGTCACTCTATACCGACATACGACTCCGCGAAGGCCCTTGTTTCCGTTGGGTCCGTCAGGATTACTAAGATCGCGACTGCCATGCGGATCTAAAGTCTCGCCCCGCCAGTGATACATCGAGATGTCTGGGCCGTCGTCGTCTCGCGTAGATATGGAGTACCTGTCTGCACATGATCTTGCATCTTTGATAGGGTTCGTATAGTCTGCCGCGTCAAATGCGATGCCGTCCACGGTAACCAGGATTTGTGAGTAGGGCCAACAGCCCCTTTGGTGAAAAATCGTCGTGGAACCTGGTTCGAATTGACTGAAGATACCGACGTTAGGTCCACCAAAGTTTGTCGTCGCGCTAGCGACGGTCCGAATTGACAGTAGGTCTCCTGGCGTTCCCTCAATCGTAAACTCATGCACCACTCCGATAACTCGATCCTCTTGCACGGAAGAACCGGCCGATGGCAGAACGAGATCGATGTCCTTATCCAGAGTTGCACTTGTTGGGTTGAAGTTGTCGAGAGATTCAAGGAGTATTGCTTTAGCAAGACAAAGCCCGGCTGGCGCAGGGTCGTTTGCCATCGCATAATCCCGAATCCACTTATGATTTGTAAGTTCAGCGGAATCGTCGTTGTTTCCAGTCAATCGGAGTATGCATGCAACATAGATGTCAAACTTACACTTGTTGACATGCCAGAGATAGACTCTGCATTTTAGAATGCCAGACTCGGGAATCTGGAGTTGGCAGGAGTACATTCGCTTCGGAAGGTCTGACTGTTTTGCGTCGATCTTCTCGGGCGCTTCAGCGGCAAGCCTGCGATAGCACAGCCACTCTGCGCCAGAACCGCTCCGCGAAACTTGTTGCCGCAGCTACCCATCCGCAGAGTTAGTTTTGTGTCAAATGCACGAGGTGTTTCAGCCCTAAGTATCGTATAATAGCTGTGACAGCTTGGCGCGACAAGCAAAGGCAGGCTGTCCGGAGCGTGATTTCATGGCTACGAAACGTTACACGGTCGTAGATGGAGAGGTTCTTGCCGAGACGACTAACGGTCAGCGGATAACCTACGTTCCTGATCCGGGCGGCTCCGTAGTGGCACTCATGAACGAGAA
>JBGTLG010000006.1:0-229631 GCA_041744215.1 Fimbriimonadales bacterium
GGCCCCCCCGCTTTTCTTGCTCGTTACACCGGTATGCTCGAATGATGAGATTTGCGACCCGCGCGGTTCACGCTGGAACTGAGCGTGAAACCCCACACTATCCGCTGGTTAACCCAATCTACCAATCGGCGACTTTTACCTGGGAGGACTTCGATACCGAAGCCGATCCTATGTATACGCGGTATGGAAATCCGTCGCGGACGGTCACCGAAAGCGCTCTCGCATCGATAGAGAATGCGAGCGACGCGCTACACCTTTCGTCAGGGATGGCTGCGGTTGCCGCAGTTTGTAGTCTTTTGCGACCCGGTGATCATATCCTTTGTATCCGAGACGTATACGGCGGCACTTACAAGCTGCTCACGAAGTACTTAACGGCGCAAGGAATTGATGTCTCTTTCGTTGATGCTTGCAATCTCGACGAGTTTGCATCCGGGATTCGACCGAACACGAAAATCGTCTGGCTTGAGTCTCCCACGAACCCTGTCCTTCGAGTCGTGGATCTTCAAGCGTGCACGAAGATCGCTCACGATGCTGGTGCCATTGTGGTCGTCGACAACACCTTCGCGACGCCTGTTCTGCAGAATCCGCTGGATATGGGTTGCGACGTCGTGATGCACTCGGCAACCAAGTACCTCAATGGGCACAGCGACGTCGTGGGCGGCGCGCTGATGTGGAGAGACGATCCCTACGTTGCGTTCCGCGATTATCTTATGACAACTGGGAGCAACCCAAGCCCATTTGATAGCTGGCTATTGCGCCGTGGCCTGAAGACGCTCGAATTGCGAGTGCGTCGGCAATCGCTGAATGCACAAAGGGTTGCTGAGTTTTTGGCTGATCATCCCAAGATCGAGGCTGTGAACTATCCAGGACTGCCGAGCGATCCGGGTCACCATCTGGCAAAGGGTCAGATGAGCGGATTCGGTGGGATGCTCGCCTTTGTCGTGAAAGGCGGAGCCGAAAGTGCCCGTGCTCTTTCGAACAAACTTGAGCTGTTCACAATAGCTGCGTCGCTCGGTGGCGTCGAATCGCTTGTGGGATATCCTCCGGTGATGTCGCACGCAATGCTTACCGAATCTCAACGCATCGAACGTGGCATTCTGCCTGGTCTTCTTCGACTGAGTATTGGGATCGAGGATGCTGACGATCTTATTGAAGATCTTGATCAGGCATTAAGTTGACGGCTTTTTGCGAAGTGCGAGCCCAATCTCATCCCACTGGCTTTCGTCAATTTCGCTTGGCGAATCCATGAGTGGGTCGTAGCCTCCGCCAATTTTGGGGAATGCCATCACCTCGCGAATGTTTTCTTCGCCGAGAAGGAACATCGCAAGCCGGTCGATGCCTGGAGCAATGCCGCCGTGGGGAGGCGCGCCCATCCGGAATGCTTCGAGGATGTGGCCAAATCGTGCCTGCTGTGTGGCCTCGTCAACGCCAAGCAGTTGAAAGACGCGCGCCTGGATTTCAGGCCGGTGGATACGAATGCTGCCACTTGCCCATTCGACTCCGTTGCAAACGATGTCATAGCAGTCAGCCCGAACGCGGCCAGGGTCGGACTCCAAGAATTCAAGATCGGCAGATTTCGGACTGGTAAACGGATGATGCGAAGCTTCCCACCGTTTCGAATCCTGATCCCATAGCACGAGGGGAAAGTCAAGAACCCAACAGAACGCCAGCTTTCGGGGGTCGCGCAGTCCGCACTTTTCGCCAATCAAGTTTCGAAGTCTGCCGAGGACGTTTAGCGCTTGAGCTTCCTGATCTGCGACGAAAAGCAGCAGGTCATTGTGCATCGCGTGAGCTCGATCAAGTATTGCGGACAGCTCTTCCGGAGTGAAGAACTTCGCAATCCCTTTCGCGTCCAGCGGATTCTCGCCTACAACCGGCAGGTTTGCGAGTCCTTTTGCCCCGAACTCTTTTGCAAACGTTTCGAGTTCGCCGATCTGCCCACGAGAGAGTTCTGCGCCGCCAGGATAGCGGATGCCCCGCACAATGCCGCCGCCTTCAGCTATGGTCTGGAAGACCCCAAAACCGCATCGCTTTGCAATGTCGGTGATATCAAAGATCTCAAGGTCGAATCGAAGGTCTGGTTTGTCGGTTGCGTACTTTCGCATCGACTCATCGTAGGTCAGGCGGGGAAACTCACTGACCGGATCTTTATCTAAGTCGAACTTTTCGATGACTGAGTTGCAAACTTCGCGGGTGAGACCTTCTGCCAAACTCAAGATGTCTTCCTGCGTTGGGAAGGAGACTTCGAGATCAAGCTGCGTGAACTCTGGCTGCCTGTCGGCTCGTTGAGCTTCGTCGCGAAAACACTTTGCAATTTGATAATAGCGCTCAATACCGCCGACCATCAGCAGCTGTTTGTATTGCTGAGGGCTCTGTGGCAGGGCGTAAAACTTGCCGGGATCCAATCGGTAAGGAACGAGATAATCGCGCGCGCCCTCGGGTGTGCTTTTCGTGAAGATTGGGGTTTCGACCTCTAGAAAATCGCGCTCGTCGAGGTACTTGCGAATGCCTGAAACCAGTGCAGCGCGCACTGCGAGTTTCTTATGCATCGAGGGTCTGCGCAAATCGAGATAGCGGTACTTGATGCGCAATTCCTCGGTCACCTTTTGCATCTGCTCTTCATCAGAGACCGGGAATGGAAGAACGTCGCAGTCGTTTAATACTTCGAGTTCTTCGACCAGCACTTCAACCTCCCCGGTAGGAATCCGCGAATTCACGGCCTCCGGCGTTCGCTTCGCAACGGTTCCTGTAACGGACAGCACAAACTCGCTGCGAAGGCTGTCGAGGCCTTGAACCTTCTGGACATCGCAGTTGAGTTGGCAAACGCCTGTTCGGTCGCGAAGATCGACAAAGAAGAGCCCGCCCAAATCCCGGATGCGGTGGCACCAGCCATTGAGAACGACGGTTTGACCGACGTGTTCTGCACGGATCTGACCGCACGAGTGAGTTCGTTGCTTAAAGGACATGGGGAAGCCGAAGAATACCTCTTTAGGGTAGGTTCCTAAAAGATGAAAAGCGTGACGCCTATAGACGGCGCGACCCTTACGGAAAGCGTCCGGTTTGAGCCGGGCGTTTACTTTGTGCCTCGGGGCATATCGATTGGAAGACCGGGAATTCGAGTGGAAGGCGAAGGGGTCACCTTGGTCGGTGCAAACAAGGAAGGAGTGGGAGTCTCGCTCTCTGGGGTTGATGGCGTCGAAGTCCGTGGCATCCAACTGCGCGACTTTTATCACGGGCTGCGTGCTGAGAATTGCTCGGGGCTCGTCATATCAGATTGCCGGATCACGTCGACTTCCGAGATCGCGCCGAATTCGGTGTTTCTCGACATTTGGCTCGATGCGAGCAGCTCATACGGCGGAGCGATCTGCTTAGTATCGTGTGCCGATAGTGAGGTTGTGGAGAACGATCTCCAGCACCAAATGAACGGATTGCTGACTTACGGATGCAAAAACCTCGCTGTTCGGAGAAACCAGAGCAACTACAACAGCGGTTTTGGAATCCATCTTTATCAAACCGTCGACTCGGTGTTTGAAGCGAATTCTTGTGACTACTGCTGCCGATTCGAGCCGAGAGAGGGTGGACTTCACTTCGGACACATGGGTGCCGATGCAACAGGATTCCTTGCGGTCATGAATTCATCGCGCAACCTGTTCTTGCGAAACACGGCGAGGCTCGGTGGAGACGGCTTCTTTCTTGCTGGCCTCTCACCGAACGGAACCCCATGCGGATGTAATGAAAACGTGTTTGAAGAGAACGACGCCTCCCTTAGCCCAAACATTGCCTTTGAATCTACGTTCTGTGAGCGTAATGTCTTTCGCGGAAATGTAGCAGACCGGTGCAACTTCGGCTTTTGGTGTGGATACAGCAAAGACTTTGTGATCGAGAATAACAGGATTTTGTGGAATCGACAAGCGGGTATAGCAGTTGAAAACGGAGTCGGCTTTCGCGTTAGCGGAAATCACTTCCAGTCAAACGGGCACGGCATCTTGTTATGGAGTCACTACGTCGAGGAGTTTCTGAAGGCATATCCAGACAGGGATACCAGTCGGGAATGGGAGATAGAGGACAATCGCTTTCTAAACAACGGGATCGGTGTTCGAATCGCCGCCGACCAAGACCACGGAATTCGAGACCAGGAAGTGCGGGGCCCGGACGAGAGTCGGCCGCACTCACACAGGATCATCAAGAACGACATACAGGATAATCGAGTTGGCGTAGAATTCGTGCGAACCAGTCGGAATGTTTTACGCGAAAACCGAATTCGGAACAATGTCGAGGCAGGCGTTCGGCTCGACGACTCGAGCGATAACGAAATCGTAAACAACCTTGGGCTCAGAGGCGCCTACTTGTGAGTTACGATTTCATCCGGCGCGTGCTTTTCTCACTCGATGCGGAGCGCGCGCATGATTTGGCGATGTGGTCGATTGCAACGGGTTTGGTTTCAGGAGGCCGCCCTGTTGCAGTGCCGTGCAGCTGTGTGTTGTTCGGTCGCTTGATTCCACACCCGATTGGTTTGGCGGCGGGATTCGACAAGAATGCTCTCGCTATCGACGAGTGGGAATCGTTGGGATTCTCTTTCGTAGAAGTAGGCACGGTCACGCCTTTGCCGCAAGAAGGTAACCCCAAGCCGCGACTGTTTCGATTGCCAGAAGACAACGCGATCATCAATCGAATGGGATTTAACAACGATGGGGTTCAGGTTGTCGCCAATCGGCTCGAAGCTCGGCAGTCGCGGATTCTTGTCGGTGTTAACATTGGCAAGAACAAGTGGACGCCGAATGAATTCGCGGTGTCCGATTATGAAAACTGCTTGAAGGCAGTGCGAAGTGTTTGCGATTACGTTGTCGTAAACGTCAGCTCGCCAAACACACCAGGCTTGCGGGATCTCCAGTCCGTCGAATCGATATCAAGAATTCTAGACGCGATGACTCGAATCGCTCCGTCCATGCCGATCGCGATCAAACTCAGTCCCGATGCCCATGATGACGAGCTTGCTCAGATTGCGGAGGCCGCGGTCAACGCCGGAGCGCAAGGGATCGTTGCGACTAATACCACCCTTTCCCGAGACGGGCTCCAATCGGACAATCGGAATGAAGCAGGCGGGTTATCTGGAATGCCGCTTTGCGATCGCGCAACCGATGTTTGCAAAATTGTGAGGGCGAGTATTGGTGATCGAGCGAACGTGATCGGTGTGGGCGGCATTTTCACGGGCGAGGATGCACAAACTAGACTTGCCGCCGGTGCGAACGCAGTGCAGATATACACTGCGCTTGTCTATCGTGGCCCGGCTGTTGTCAGTGAAATGCTGACCGAGATGGTCAATGCTGGTTAGCGCGGCTCCCCATCTAGCTTCCATCGCAGGGTGCCATCCCACCCGTTGATTCTAAATCGGTAGCCATCCTCGTCGACATCTATCACCGCGACCGCTTCTCGCGGCGCGCCCCTCTCGATCGCAGCAGCCCACATCGACTCGATCGACAACTTTGGCTCGCCGATCCCTCCGGGAAGTTTTCCGATCGTCGGCGAACCCTTCGTTATGACCATCCCCTTGTTCTTGAAACGATATTCCTTGTTGATGTCCCCGCCTCGCGATACCACGTGTCGCACTTGACCTGGCCGGTAGCACTCAACTTTCACCCGCTCTATCCAAACGTCATCGGGGCCTCGCCCGGCGCCAAGCGGAGGCATCTCCTCTGGAGGATTTTTCGGCGTGCGGACAAACGTGTACTCGACTCTTGGCGGGGGCTTGTAATCGGCTGACAGATCGACGCGCCCATTCGAGTCGACGAAGCTGATGGTGATACTGACGAGGCGCGCGTCAGCTCCAACTCGCTCTCGAATCCCGTCGAGAGCAGCGAACGGCTCGAAGCGCTCCGCGTCACCCGGTACCGGGAACGTCTCTTCGTTCATGATCGCTGTGTTGATCATCTCCATAAGCCACATTCCCGGCTGGCAAGAAATGATGAGTGCGAGGGGGATAACGACCACAGCGATCAGGCAGCCGATGATCCCGCATGCAAGCTTGAACGGGCGGCGCTTCCGCCCAATCTGAAGGGTTGGATCGGTGTACACAGTTAGTTTGGGAGCATTATTCTCGAATTTTGAGTCGGACTTGAGGCCCAGTGTGTCGAAACTTGAGCGTCTGCCAGCGTTTACGCCGTAAAATGAACTGGGCTCACTATGACTAAAGCCGTTCCGTACATCTTTCTCTTCTTGGCGGTGTTTGGCGGGGTTATCGGGGGAATGTTCGTCTACGACCGATTTGTCCACCCAACACCTAAGCCGGCCGATTCGCTCTCGGCATTCGTCAACTCAACCCCGGTCAATCTGCCCAGGGAACCGGGGCAGATCGCGTTCGAGGGGACAGCCGCCCGGCTGTTGCCATCGGTGGTGTCCGTCTACCGGAGGCAGCAGACCTACTTCAGCGACGAACTGCAAGTCAGCGGGCAGGGCTCGGGGGTCATCCTCACAGCGGACGGCTACATCATTTCCAACCACCACGTTGTCGCAGAGGCCCAGTCGGTCGACGTCAAACTGAGCGATGGCCGGGTGCTCCAGGCACAGCTCGTCGGCGAAGACCCAATCAGCGATCTAGCGCTCCTAAAGGTTGAAGCCACAGGATTGCCCGCTGCGGAGCTTGCCGACAGCGACCAACTCGTCATCGGCGAGTGGGTTTTGGCAGTCGGAAGCCCCCTCGGGTACGAAAGCACGCTCAGCATAGGAGTCGTCAGCGCAAAGAACCGAGACCTGCCAGGAGAACGTGGACGCGCACCGCTCATCGGAGCGATCCAAACCGACGCCGCGATCAATCAAGGAAACTCCGGCGGCGCGCTGGCGAACATCCACGGTCAGGTGGTTGGCATTAACACGCAGATCGCCAGCACAACTGGCGGCAGCATCGGCATCGGATTCGCTATCCCGGCGAACAGCGTCAAGCGGTTTGTCGACGACATCCGCAAGTTCGGTCGACCGAGACACAGCGACCTCGGCGTACTTAGATTTGGGCGATCCGAATGGCTGAGGGACCCCGGTTTCGCCGATGAGATCGGACCGAATCCGCCGCAACAGGGGCTTGTGATCTGGGCGGTCGTCCCTGGCTCTCCGCTCGAAAAGGCTGGGATTGGCAAGCTCGACGTACTCATCGATATTGATGGCAAGCCGATGGCGACGCTTGACGACTATCTGACATTCCTCCTTAAGTCGGAGATCGGCCAGACTGTCAGCGTCAAGTTCTGGCAAAAGGGCCAGGTTAAAACCGTGCAAATACCCCTCGAGGAGATGCAATCATAAAGGACGTTCAAACGTCAGGAACTATAGTTGGAAAGAGTCAACGCAGAACTTCTTGAAATCCTCAACGCCTTGCCCCCCGTCGTCCGCGACACCATCCTCAAAAGCCCGGATCGCGACCGCGTCATCGAGATCGTTATCGACTACGGTCGCCCCGCGGAGATTCGCTATACGGACCGTTTTGAACGGCTGACCGAATACGTCGTTGACGAGGACGACATTCGGTTCATCACCGAGCGGGTGGGGGAGTTTGGAGGAGACAACCGGGCCGGAATCGAACGCACGCTGCACCGCATCAGCGCGATTCGAAACCGCACCGGGCGCATCGTCGGATTAACTTGCCGCGTCGGTCGCGCCATTCATGGAACGATCGACATGATCCACGACATAGTCGAAACGAACAAGTCGATCCTCTTCCTCGGGAAACCTGGCGTCGGAAAAACGACGAAGCTGCGCGAGGTCGCGCGAACGCTCGCAGATGATTTTAACAAGCGCGTCGTCATTGTTGATACATCAAATGAAATAGCCGGCGATGGCGACATACCGCATCCCGCGATCGGTGCAGCGCGACGAATGCAAGTGAGCGATCCGTCTGCGCAACATCAAGTGATGATCGAAGCAGTCGAAAACCATATGCCCGAAGTCGTCGTCATCGACGAGATCGGAACCGAGATGGAAGCGTATGCAGCGCGAACTATCGCAGAGCGTGGGGTGCAACTCGTCGGCACGGCGCACGGCCGCACGCTTGAAAACTTGATGCTCAACCCGACGCTTTCTGATCTCATCGGTGGAATTCAAACCGTTACGCTATCCGACGACGAAGCGAAACGGCGCGGAACGCAGAAGTCCGTTCTTGAACGCAAAGCGCCGCCAACATTCGACGTCATCATCGAACTGATCGATTACGACAAACTCGCCGTCCATCACGACGTGCAGCGAACCGTCGACGCGATACTGCGCGGTATGCAGCCGCAGCCAGAAATTCGCGTACGAACAGAATCGGGGGATTATGAAGTCGTCGCGAAATCGCGCGTGCCAGAACCGATGGAGCCCGTTCGCAGACAAGGTTCGAAACCGCCCGAACAGCCCATCCCCGCAGTTCCCAGCGTGACGCGCGCCGGTCACACAAACGGCGACACGAAACCGCTCGCGCGCGTCATGCGCATTTATCCGTATGGAATCGCGCGAACAAGACTCGAACGTGCGATACGAGAAAAGAAAGCGCCCGTTGTCATAAGCAACGATCTTTCCGATGCCGACGCAGTGATCGCAATGCGCTCGTCGCTTCAGCGCAAACCCGCGAAACTGCGCGAGAGACTTGGAAGATCGATCCCAACCATCGCAATCAAGAGCAACACACTTGCGCAGATCGCAAGCGCGCTCGACGATCTGCTGCGAGGCGCGGCGAGCGATCCCGAAGCCGAAGAGATCACGCGCGAAGAAGTGCTCGAAGCAATCGAGTTCGTAAGAACAAAAGGAAAAGCGTTTGAACTTAACCCAGCTGGCCCGACGATTCGCAAAATGCAGCATCACCTGATTGAAACGCACCGACTGCGAAGCGAAGCGGTCGGGCGCGATCCAAACCGCCGCGTGCGGATTCTTCCAGTCGGAGCATGAAAGGCCGATTCATAACGCTCGAAGGACCCGATGGCGCGGGCAAATCCACTCTCGCAAAAGCCATCGCAGAAAAACTCCGGCAACACAACATAGAAGTCCTCACAACGCGAGAACCAGGAGACGGAGCCATCGGCCCCAAAATCCGCGAAGCAATCCTCGATGGCGACAGCCTCGACTCCTGGACAGAACTCTTCCTCTTCCTCGCCGACCGAAGCCAGCACGTTCTAAACGTCATCAAACCCGCGCTCGAAGACGGCAAGTGGGTCGTCTGCGACCGGTTCTCCGACTCCACAAACGTCTACCAAGGACACGCGCGCGGCCTGCCGCTCCCCGAGCTTTATCACCTGAACATCCTCGCGACCCACGGCGTGCATCCCGACGCGACGCTGCTCCTCGATCTCCAACCCGAAGTCGGCCTCGCGCGCCTAAAAGACAAGAACCGGCTCGACAAAGAGCCGCTGGAGTTTCATCAAAGGGTGCGAAAGGGATTCCTCACCGAGGCGCACAGGCACCCCGAGCGCTGGCACGTGCTTGATGCCGCCCAAGCGCCCGATGCGCTGCTTGATGATGCGTGGAGCGCGCTCGCCCCCCTCCTCGCCATGCGGCATCAGTAAGAGGGGCAACCCAAGCGCACCTCGGCCAAGAATCAGTACTTCACGCGCACATAGATCGTCGCCTGCACGGCGGGTTCGATCACAACCGGGTTGATCACATGATCGAAATCCTGCGCACTTAGCGCATTGTAATAAAACGTTCTCGGCTTGCGCGCGCGCTGAATCGTCATGCCTTGACGATAACCCGCAACGTTCTCCGACTCTTCCGCAACATATGCGTCATACATATCAACAGGAAAATACAGGCTGACCCGAACAGGAAGAACATGCGTCAATTGCCCAACCTTAACGCCGAGCAGCAACTCCTGTTCCTCCGCTTTCGCCTTGATCACGCTCGACGCAGCTTCCATCAACCGCTTGCGAATCGGCGCGATATCCGCGATCACATAGTCCACCTTTACTAAATCGAAAATCCCCGACTTCGACGCGGAAGCAATCAGCTTATCCAGCATCGACTTGTCGCGAAAGCGAATCGAGACGTTCTTCTTCACCTCGAATCCAACAAGCTGCTCGATAGCGACGTTCGCTTGCGAAACGTCGTAGCCATAGATTCGGTTTTGCGCAATGAAATCAACAAAGTAATCGCTCGCCGCGATGTTGAGCTGCCCCAGGCTTTCGGAAAACGACTTGACGCGCGCATCCATTCGCTGCTGCGCATCGTCGAGCGTGCTCCCTTCCTGGCTTATGCCAAACACCGCGACGTATTCGTCCGGCGCAACGTTCATCAGCACGCTCGCGTCGAGAAACCGACCGTCTTCAAAAGGAAAGTTGCGCTTTGCGAGTTCGTTCGCTCGCGCAGCGAGCACGCCCGATACCGCGCGGCTCGAGAAGGCGGCGCTGCCGCCGGCGATTTGGGCGGCTGCGTTCGCGGCTATGGCGATGAGTGAAAGGATCGACAAGAGTTTGTGCATCGTTCAATCTCCTCGGCCCGGGTTGTTTCGGGCCACCGGGTTAGACGTGGCCGGGCGCGGAAAGGCTACTCGATGCGACTTGCCCAAGTTGATCGAGACGCCTGCCGATGCGGAGGCCAGAACCGATGCTTTGTGGCGTAAGATGAGGCTCGAAAGTCATGGAAGAGTTGGGCGCGCTCAACATCGCCAACTACAACCTCCGGGTCAAGTTCTCGGCGGGCTACGTCGCGAGCGAGACTGCGGCTGGCGATCTTTTTGGATAGATTGTGGAGCGCGGCGCTTCGGCCCGGACCCGGTGGCGTCGTCACTGAGGTTGTGAGTGTTGGAACGGTAAACTCGGTCTATGGGTACGTACTCAGCCAGTGCTTCCGGCATGGTCGGACCAGCGGGAATCCCGCCCAGTTCTAGGCCAATGAACTCCTCACGACTCGGTGCCGTAAACAACAAAAGCGTTGAGGACTACTACTATCACCAGGCCGCGACTACCCAGGGATTTGCTCTCCCCTTGTCCTGGAACCTCTCGCGGTTTTTTTCAACTTCTGAGTCGCGATGAGGATCGAGTTTTTGACCAAGCCGAAGTGCGAACCGTCCGAGGTGATGTATCCCCGGGTTGTCGAGGTTCTGGGAGCAGATGGGTTCGAAGTCGTAGACGTCGCGCAGTTGCCGTTGGACGACGTCCGCCGAGGTTACGACACGCCAACGCTGCTCCTAGACGGTGTGGACGCGTTCGGCTCCGTGCCTAGGCGCGACCTTACGCTCCCGCCTAACTGACGGCTCTATCCGGGCGGGGTCCCGTCCGTCGAGAAGCTCAGAGACGCTTTCGCAGATAAGAGGCGGCCATGAAGGTCCATCGCATTTTGTCAACCGGCCAAACGTGCAATCAGCGACCGGCCGTGGACGTACGTCGTGGTCGCGCCGATCCAGTACCTTCATGATTGTGGGCCTTGCGATCTTCTGCATAGTCGCAAACGACTATGCTATGAAGTGTAGCGCGTAAACTGCGCCCATGCTCGAAGCCCTCGTCGCGCTGGTCGCCGTTGTGGCAGGGATGGTGGCGAGCGTGGTCGGGTTCGGCATCGGGTCCCTGCTAACGCCCACGCTGGCAACGCAGATGGACATGAAGATCGCGGTCGCCGCGGTCTCCGTCCCGCACCTCATCGCAACAGCCTATCGCCTCTGGCTGGTGAGAGACGCGATCAACAAAGATGTGTTCAAGAGCTTCGGGCTAACGAGCGCGGTCGGTTCGCTTTGTGGGGCATTCCTCGGCGCGATCTGGGGAAACGCAGGGCTTGGCGCGCTGCTCGCCGCGCTGCTTCTCTTCGTCGGGATTGGCGGGCTGACCGGCCTTCTCGATCGGCTACAGTTCCACGGGAAGGCGCGCTGGGTCGCGGGGCTGGCGTCGGGCCTGTTCGGCGGTCTGGTTGGCAACCAAGGCGGCGTGCGCTCCGCCGCGCTGCTGGGGTTCGACCTAAACAAACAGGCGTTCGTCGCGACCGCGACGGCGAGCGGCGTGATCGTGGACCTCGCGCGGATGCCGGTCTATGGTGCGCTGTATTGGCGGCAACTTATGGAGCAATGGCCGCTTATTGCGATAGCGACGGCAGGATGTCTGATCGGCACGGTGGTCGGCAAGCGAACGCTCGACAAAGTTCCGCAGACCTCGTTTCGCAAGGTCGTTTGCGTCGTGCTCATCGCGACTGCGGTGTTCGTTCTCGCGCGGTTCGTGTTCGTTGCTCTGCCTGCGATTTGATTGAAGCGCGAGCCTGCTGCGCCCGGCGCGCTTCTGACAGTTCTCACTCGAAGAATATGCTTTTCAGGTGCGCATCTCACGCGCACTGCGCCGCAAGCCTCCGTCAGGGGATTGATATCTCTCGGTCCGTAGCGCTTCATATCAAAAAATGAGCGCGCTGATCTTAAAAGCCCGGGGTGCTATCTCTCCAAAAGCGCCTCGCCCTCTTCGGTCAGCGAGACCCGCGAACCGCCCGCCTCCAAACGCAGCAAGCCGTCCGCGACCGCGTCCTCCCAAGGCGTGAATCGGGGGCAATGGCTTTTCCAGGCGTCCATCGTCTCGGCATAGGTGCGCGGCCGCTCCCGAACCCATTCGAGCAGTTGCAAAACGAGCGAAGCCGACGAGGCATCCATCTTCGACGCCCAGTCTACTGCCCGTGCGGAAGCGTCATCTATCCCCTCCCCAAAAACCGCGTGATTTCGTCGAAGGTCACCCACCCGTCGCCGTCGAGGTCCATCTTCTTTGCGTTGGCGATTCCGGCGCGCAGGAGCGCCTTTACGGTTTCGGCTTTCTTGGGCAAAGGGGGATCGAAGAGAAACGCGCCGGGGGGCGGATCGCCGGCCAGAAGGAAGTTGGCGACGAAGAAGGTGTAGTCGGCGGTGGCGGCTTTGCCGTCGGCGCTAAAGTCGCAATGGGGCGGTGGCGTTCCGATCGGGGTGTCGGGTGTCGGCCATTCGGTTCCAAACTGCGCGGCGAAGATGGCGAAATCAACGATGTCGATCACGTTGTCGCCGTTCGCGTCCCCGCCAAAGAGGGCGACGCTGGCATCATACTTGCTGCCTCCCAAATGCGCGACGGCCGCCGTTGTGCGAACGGTGTGCAGCGGATCCTTGACAGAAACCAGCGTGAAGTTCGCGTTGTTCGCGGGCACCCCGTCGGCATCGGTCAAAACGATGGTGCCGGTTCCATTTGGCGCAAACAAAACATCGCGTTCGATAAACACCGGCGATCCGCTTTGCGTGCCGCCCATATGAATCTCCATTCCGCGCGTGAATGATGAGGTGTGTGACGCGCCAATCAGCTGGATTGTCAACTCGAAACGCGGCGATTGCGGCTGCTGATACTTGATCGTGTAATAGTCTGCGTTCGTCGCGACCGAACGACCGGTGACGTAGACTCCTCCGGTGTCGTCGATGCAGATCGCATTCGCTTCGTCGAGTGTATTGCTCGGGCCGTTGTAGCGCATGACCCATTCGAGCCCACCGTTCGAGTCGTATCGAATCGTGGCGTAGTCCATGTGGCCATTCGCCGCAGCAGAGCCTCCCGTTACGTAAACCTCGTCGTCGGGACCCAGCGCGGTGGCTTTTGCGATGTCGGTTCCGCCCACGCCGTCGTATCTGGCCACCCAAAGTTGAGTGCCCGCCGAATCGTATTTTATCGTCGCGTAGTCTGCGCCGAATCCAGACCTATGGGAGTTTCCTGTGACAATCACGGAACCATCGGCAGTGACCACGATTGCGTTCGCAACATCCTCTCCGAGGCTTGGGCCGTCATAACGCGCGACCCAAACCTGCGTACCGTCACCCGCTGCGTACTTGATGGTTGTGTAGTCAACGTTCGAACTTGTCGATCGCGAAAATCCAGTTACGTAGACGAATCCATCTCGGTAGGCCATGGCCGTCGCACCATCAGCAGAGTTTCCGGGCCCGTTGTAAAACTTCGACCACTGAAGCGTTCCTGCTGAATCATATTTGATAAGCACGATGTCGTCGTTTGTTCCGATTCTGCCAATGCCGCACACATAGACGTTTCCGCTCTCGTCGAGCGCCATGGCAAAGCCTTCGTCTCGGCTGGACGCCGGTCCATTGAAGTGTCGCGTCCACAGTTCGTTGCCATCGTTGTCATACTTGATCGTCGTAATGTTTGCGGTGTTGAGGGTGGCGCCGTTTGATCCGCCGGTGACATAGACGTTGCCGCTTGCATCGACGCAGATTGCGCGCGAGAGGTCGTGGGCGCTTCCTGCGGTTGTAAACCTTCTCACCCACACTTGGCTGCCATTCGGATCGTATTTGACCGTTGCGTAATCGAACCCTGTCGTCGCCGTTATCGATTCGCCGGTTACAAAAACGTTGCCGCTTGCATCGACGGCGAGCGCGCGGGCTCGATCTGCGCCTGCGCCGCCGTGGTAGCGCGCTTCCCAAAGCAGCGCGCCAGAAGGGGAGAGCTTTAGCGTTGCAAAGTCGGAGTTGTTCCCGAACGATTCGCCTGTGACCAGGATGTTTCCTTGATGATCGCGCGCGATTGCGTAGGCTATGTCCACGCCGCCGGTTCCTATGTATCGGTGCCCCCACTCCTCGGCGACCTGCGCGTGCGACGCGGTCGCGGCGACGGCCGCCGAAAGCCACAATCCTCTCTTCATTCCCTCTCTCCTTGCCGCCTCAGGCCCCCCGGTCCGCGACCCTCTCGCGACGTTGGGGAAAGTCTACAAAAACTGGCGGGCGATGTCAAGGCCTAATTACCAGGTTTTTTGAGGTTTGGGGTCGGGTTGGGTCGGTCGCTGGGTGAATACACGCGGCGAAACCGGCCCGATATCGGAAACCGCCAGCGCGACGGTGGTGGCGTAAAGTAAACATCGCCGGGGCGGCAACGCCCCGGCGTTTACTCGATTGCTCATATTTACCGCGGTCGTAAATATGACCCAGACTGTAAACGCTGATGACCAGGCAGGCCCGGATTCCAAACCGATGGCGCGACGGTAAGGGCGTAAACTAAACACCGCCGGGGCGACAACGCCCCGGCGGGAAACAGCTAGTTTTGTGAATCAGGCCGAAAGTTTGGCGGCGCGAGGGAAGATGCGACATGAGTCTGATAGAAGAGTATAGGAACACGAGACACGAGTATGAGGCGGCTACAACTAGCTTTCGCAAACTGATAGAAGGGATCCTCAGCGACCGGAAGGATGAAATTCATCACATCGAAGACAGATGCAAGGACGTGGAGAAGCTAGAAGAAAAGATTGAGCGAAAGGAGTTTAAGTACGAGAACCTCGACAATGTCTCTGATCTATGCGGTGTGCGCGTCATTACTTACTATCAAGACAGCGCACGGGCCATCGCCGAGATCCTAAAAGCCGAGCTGGAGCTAATTGAAGTTGTAGACCATAGTTCGCACGATGACGAGCCGGGACAGTTCGGCTATGAATCCATCCATTTAGTTCTGACATTAGATTGGATGAGGCGACAACAACCTGAGAATCGGCCGTGCGGTGACAAGAGAGTCGAGGTTCAGATTCGAACCGTCTGCCAACATGCTTGGGCTGCGATAAGTCATAAGTTGACGTACAAAACGGGCAACCGTGCTCCGGCCGTAGAACGGCAACTCAATCGATTATCCGCCCTGTTGGAGATAGCGGATGACCAATTCATCAAGATTCGAGACTCTGTGAACAAAGCCCGTGAGGACTACGATGCTGAGTTTCAGTCCGGAAACTTTGCCCAAGAACTCAACTGGGATTCGCTGATTATGTTTCTCGAAAACCACTTTGATCTGCCGCGCTTCTACGATGTCGTGGAGTCTCTCGGCATGCCGCTGGTTAGCCGCGACAATGATGGGGGCGAGAATGCAGACTTCGCTCCAATATTGCTCGAATTGCTGGGATGGATGGGCATCAGCAGCATAGACGCATTGCGCACTGCGGTGAACGCTGTGTTCCAACAAGGGAGCAATCTCGGAGAGTGGTTGGAGCAGATCGGAGCTGAACTGATTGATCGATATCCCATGTACAAGGTGTGCACGCTGCAAGTGCTTCTGATTTTGATAGTTGCAAACTCACCGCAAATCACAGACCTCGATGCCATTGGGGCTTTTATTGGGCCTCGCGACATCGTCTCATCTCGTATTCAGGAGTACTGGGACTCCCACTCCGCACAAAGTGAGGACTTGTGATTCTTTTGTGCCCGCACCTCTTTCCGTCTACGCGCGGGGCCAGGGCTTCGGGCTGGGCTGTTGGGGGTAGGCTTTTCGCATGGGAATGAGATGGATTAAGCTGCTTAGCCTGGCGCTGCTTTGCGCAGGCTCTCTCCTTATCTCGAGTTGCCAAACCGGAGGCGGGCTCGTCTTCGTGTGGTTTATCTCGGACCGAAACGGCAACCGCGACCTCTATCGAATGCTCACCAACGGAGCGGACGTTACGCAGATCACGAACGGGCTTTCTATCAACAGCTTCGACATCGACCGGCTGGGCCGGACCGTTGTTTTCGATTCGCTGACCGACCCGCAGATCTTTCGGATGAACTCCGACGGCACCGGCATCACGCCGATCACCACCGGGATCGCGAACAAGGCGCACCCGTCGATCAATCCCGCAGGAACGCACGTCGTGTTTTCGTCGGGGGGGAATCTGTGGACGATTGCGATCGACGGCAGCGGAGTGCAGATTCTTACGAACACGGCGGATCCAGACGAGCAGCCGAATTGGGGCGCGAGGAATGTGATCGTTTTCAAACGCAACAACGACATTCGCGTTGTGAACAGCGACGGCACCGGCGGCGCCGCGCTGACGACTTCGGGGCTTTCGAATTCGGGGCCTTCTTGGTCTCCTGACGGCGAGCGGGTTGTTTATTCGAGCGGCGACGTGGGTGGGATCGAAATCTGGATCATGAATGCGAACGGCTCGAACAAAACGCGCGTGACCATGAATGCGTTCAACGACTTCAGGCCGAAACTGGGAAGCGACAATGAGACTCTGTTTTGGTATCAGAATCAATCGGGGAACTTCGAGATCATGCGCAAGAAGATCGGCGAGCCGAGCGAAACGAATCTGACAGTGATGGCGGGACTCGACATTTCGCCTTCGCTGTCGCGGTAGCGCAGGGCGCCGCGCGCCGCCCTTGAGTTTTGCTTCTTGATCTGCTGGCCATGGGTACAGTCTTCGGCGTTATGGACCCGTATGGCCTTTGGTTATTGAAGCAAGCGCTGTCAGGCGTGATAGGGTTGTTTCCTGTCACCATCGCACTGCTTTTCGGCGTCGGGGTTGCGATACTGAGGTTGCTAAACGGCGAGCGGCCGAATTGGGCAGTTTGGAGCGTCGTGTTGATCGCCATCGCGTCTCCGTTCGCCTTGCTTTATGTTGGCGTGTCGTGGCGCGCGACGTTCGATGAGATTCCTGCGAGCGATGTCGGACGCAACATACTCAACGCAGTCGCGATGACTCTGCTTGCGATCATGGTGGTAGGTGTCGCTCTATCTGGAAAAAACAGGCTCGCGTCCGCGCTTATCGCAGCGGCAAGCGCGTGGTTTTCGTTTTGGGCCTACTTTGTCTCAGTCATGTCCGTCACGGGCAGTTGGCTTTGATCGGATCCAGCGGTGAGCCGTGCGATTTGCGATTGCGCCGCGTGAGATGTCGGCCTGCACAGGCAACGGGCGCTTAGGCGAGGGGCCTCTGACCCGGCGCGTCGCGCCATACTTTCTCGATGCCGGAAAGGAAGAAGCACGACTGGTCGGTTCCGCCTTTGAGCCGTGCGGAGCGGGAGCGTTGGATGCTGCGGTTTATCGAGCCGCCTGCGAAGCACCCGAACCGGGCGGCGGTCTGGTCGTATTACACTGGCTGGGCGTCGCTGATTCCGGGAATTGGCTTGATGCTGGGGCCGCTGGCGTTGGTTTTCGGCATGAGCGGTCTGGTGGGTGCGCTGCTCGAACCGGGGAGGCCTGGGCTTCGGCACGCGAGCCTCGGCGCGTGCTTTGGCGTATTGACCACTGCTCTGAACACCACTCTTTTCCTCGTCATCGTGCCCGTGTTCGTCGGTTAGGGTATCAAGATGCCGGTTTGAGACGCGACCATTACCGCACGCTTGGGATCGAGCGCGACGCCGACGTCGCCGTTATCAAGCGGGCGTATCGGAAGCTGGCGCGCAGATATCACCCGGACGTCAACCCTTCGGCAGACGCTGCGCACAAGATGGTTGAGGTGAACGAGGCTTATCGGACTCTTTCGAGCGCGACGCTTCGCGGGGCGTATGACGCGCGTTTGCGCCGTGGGATTCCTGACGCTCCTCCTCCGAGGGCCCGCGCATCGGGCGAGGTTTTGATCACGCACCATCTTTCGGTCGTGGACTTGCCTTCGCCTGTTTATGCGGCTTGCTTCAGTCCTTCGTCTCGTCAGTTGGCGGTTGCTTGTTTCGACAATTCTGTTCGCTGTGTGGACGTTCGGACTGGGGGCGATTCTTGGGAGGTTGCGCTTTCTGGCGGTGTTGTTTCGGAGCTTCGCTGGTTGTCGCGCGACCGTTTGGTTGCTGCTGGTGCGAGCGACAAGACGGTTTCTTCTTGGCTGATTCGTCGGCGCGAGCTTGCGGAGTCTCGGACTCGGCGTATCGAGTGGGTTTCTCAGGTTGCGATCAGCCCGGATGGTCGGCGTTTGGCGATGGGCGGCGTGGACAGCACGGTTGCGGTGATGGATCGTCGTTCGGGGAAGGTTCGTTTCAGCAATCGTTGGCACGAGTCTTCTGTTGTCGCGGTTGCGTTCAGTTCTGATGGTCGGCTGATTGCGAGCGGCGGCAATGATCACCGGATTGTGTTGATGGAGTCGGGCGAGGGGATTCCGCTTAGCCGCTTGGAGTCGATTGGCGCTGAGGCTGCGCGATTGGCTTTTTCTCCGGATGACAGTTTGCTTGCTGCTGCGCTTGTTGATCGGAGCGTTCGGATTTATGAGGTTCGGACGGGTATGCCGCGGAAGGCGTTTTGGGGTCATGAAGCCGGGATCGAGACTTTGGCTTTTCATCCGAACGGCTGGCTTTTGGCGAGTTGCGATCGGAAGGGCCAGACGCGGATTTGGAATGCGATGGGCGGCAAGGCGGTGGAGGTTTTGGGTGGACACAAGTCGCCGATCAAGGCGGCGGTGTTTTCTCCGAATGGGAAGCTGTTTGCTGTTGGGGGTTTGGATCGGAGCGTTTCGATTTGGCAGGTGGACGTTGGGGAAGCTCGTCGCGCGGAGTGAGGTGTTGGCAATCGCCGGAAAAGTTTGTACAATGCGTCCAGGTTCAGTGTTATGCCGCATCGTTCTGGTACCGAGCGATGAGGTTACGGCGACCCGGATTTGGAGGGCGAGGGCGAGGAAGCCGGCTGCTTGAGTCGCCTTACCACCTGAGCGGGCCGTGGGGCGGGCGTCGACCCGGCAACGAGGCTCACCTGCCGAGCGGTCGCTGATCGCCGCATAATAGGGGCATGGCTCAGCGCGTTGTCTCTTCTGCCCCGATTACCTTGAAAGACGTGAAGTCCGATGTTCGCGTGAAAACGTACATCAGCGGCGCGAACGATCTTTTGAATGCGATGGGCTATACGGAGCACGGTCATCGACACGCCGGCATTGTTTCGACGGTGACGAAGTATGTTTTGAGCCACATCGGCGCGAGCGAGCGCGAGCAAGAGCTGGGCTCGATCGCGGCTTATATGCACGACATCGGCAATGTTGTGAATCGACTGAATCATCCGATGATCGGCGCCGTGATCTCACAGGACATTCTTTGGTCGATGGGTATGCCTGCGGAGGAGATCGCTCCGATCATGGGCGCGATCGGCAATCACGAGGAGCTTGCCGGGCAGCCGATCAGCCACATGTCTGCCGCGCTGATCATAGCGGACAAGGGTGACGTGCATTTCAGTCGCGTTCAGAATCCGGTGCTCGAGTCTTTCGACATTCATGACCGCGTGAACTACGCTGTGCAGAAGAGTCGGATTGAGATGGACAATGACAAGCGCGAGATTGCGCTAACTTTGGAGATCGACACGCGGGTGGCGACTGTAATGGAATACTTCGAGATCTTTCTGACGCGAATGATTATGTGTCGAAACTCTGCGGAGACGTTGGGCTATCGGTTTGTGCTTTCGGTTAATGGAACGCACCTGGAGTAGCTCATTTCGCCAGCGATCTTTCGCGGAAGAAGTATGCTACCGCGCCAATTGCTGCGATTAGAAATGCGCACACGATCGCGAGCGCGATGCCGAATCCGAGCCGCAAAGCGAGATAGGGCACGATCGCGAACACAGTCGCCGCGATGATCCACGTTACAACAAGCTTGCCCACCAGTTTGGATTTCACCGTTCGTTTTCGCGCAAGGTCCAGGAGATAGGGCGCGCCGCATCGAACGCACGCGATCGCGTCGAGTGGGTTGCGCGCCTTGCACCGCACGCACTCGGCGGGATGAAAGTCTTTCGCTTTGTCGGCTTCTCGTTTCCAACTTTCGAGTTTTCTTATCTCGGCATGAAACAGGTCTTTGACCGATCTGTTCAAGATTTCGTCGCGCACGTCGGGCAGCGCACCCGCGGCGACTTCGGCGATCGTGATGGCTTGGCCCCGCAGGCCGTATAGCCACAGCAGGCGGGCAATCTCAAATCTTGCGGCGGCGTTGCCAGGATTCAGCGCGAACGCCTCGTGCGCCCGCGCAAGATCATCCTCATCGACCTCAAGAAACTGAAGCCGCGCATACTGTGAGTAGGCGAATGGGAACACCGCGAGCGTCGCGAGGACCGACACGAAGATGGCGACCCTTACTTCTGCGACTGGGACCCAGATGGCGATCGCCATGAGGCAAAGCGCGAGCAAGATCGCGGCGGCGCCATGGGCGATTTCGATCAGTCCATCGATGAGCCAGTGGACGACGGCGATGACCCAAACAATCATCGGGAGCGCGATTCCGAGTGCAATCAGGAATCTTTCTGTCATTTCTGCGCTAAGACTGGCCATCTTCACACTTCTCAGTCGTCTATAGAGACGTTGCCCATGCGAGGTTCCGTTGGGCGAACTTCTACCTGATGCTGACCGTTCGCCTACTTTTCAGTCTTTCACTGCTCGTCGCATGCCTCTCTTCGCATGCGGCGAGGATCATCGTCGTTCCCATTGACTCTCGCCCGGTGACGGGTCAGTTTCCGCAGATGATCGGGCGCATCGCGGGCATTGAGGTGTCGCTGCCCCCGGACTCGATGTTGGGCAACTACACGCGTCCCGGCTTGCCGGACTCGATTGCGAGTTGGCTCTTATCGCAAGACTATTCCGACGTTATTGCCGTTGTGATTGCGACCGACATGATCGCATATGGCGGCTTGATCGAATCTCGCATTCCGACGGTGAGTGCGGATGTGGCGCTGCGCCGGCTTGAGGTGATCAAGACTCTTCGCAATCGCAATCCAGGACTGAGCGTTTATGCGTACTGCGCATTGATGAGAACGGCTCCGACTGCGACTCCTGAGACAAGGTCCTGGCGTATGCAAATGGCGCGATATGCTGAGCTCGAAGAGAAGTTGGAGCGGACGCGCGAGTCGCACATTCCCGATCATTTGCGGTCGCTAAAGGGGCAGATCCCGGATCGCGAGTTTAGGCGTTACTACGAATCTCGCAAGCGTAACATGGATGTTTACAAGGCGTTGATTCAGATGGTCAAAGATAAGGCGATCAGTTACTTGGTGATCGGCGCAGACGATTCGCAGGAGTTCGGTCCGCACTACCGAGAAACTAAAGAGCTTAGAAAGTACGTGCGCGAGCGTGAAATCGATGGGCTCGTTTATATCTGTGACGGTGTCGATCAGCACGCGATGATATTGCTCAGCCGGGCGGCTCTTCGTCACTACAATTATATGCCTCGAATTCACTTCATTCTGTCGGATGAAGAAGCTGGCGAGCGTCCGGCGAACTACGAGTCGCTGCCTTTGCGCGTGAGCGTCCGAGATCAGATTATTGCCAGTGGCGCGAGGCCAACCGACAACCCTACCACTGCGGAGTATGTGCTTTACCTGAACACGCGCGGCGTGGACGATTTCAAATTCGGCATGTTTCGCGAGTTGTTGACCCAGTCTCTGGATTCAGGTAAGCCCACCGCAATAGCCGACATAAACTTCGATCGTTCTGGAGTTGGCGACTCCAGGCTGATCGACGCGATTTGGCAACAGAAGAACATTGAGGAGATGCTGGCATTCGCTGCGTGGAACACAGCAGGGAACACGATTGGTACCGCCATTCCGCACGCCAATCTGTACCTGCTTGCGAAACAAACCAATCGAAATGCGTTCGACCGAGAGTTGAGGCAGCGAGAGTTTCTTTTTCATCGGCTCGTGAACGATTACGCATACTGCCGCGTGATTCGGCCAGCGGCCAATGCGATGGCAGAGTCGCACCCACAAGGCAGCCGAGAAGAGTCCACAGGCGAAGCGCTGACAATGATCCAAGACTGGGTTTCGACTAATACAGTAAAGGTGATCGACAGGTACTTCACAAACTACTATATGGGCCATACGTTTCGGGCCGGAGATGTTGAATACGAGTTGACTGCGATTCGCAACATCAGAGCGTGGCTGCCTTGGCCGCGCGCCTTTGAGGCGAGAATCGAGTTTGAACTAATCGCCGAGCCTATAACTCGGGATTAGATCCGGTGATCCGACGATAAATGTCGACGTATCGCTCTCGCGATTCGAGCACCACGTCTTCGGGAAGCGTAGGCCCAGGCGATGTCTTATCCCAGTCAAGTGTCTCTAAGTAGTTGCGAATAAACTGCTTGTCAAGGCTTTCCTGATGCTCTCCGAGCCTATAAGTGTCCATCGGCCAAAATCGCGAGCTGTCGGGTGTTAGAACTTCGTCGATAAGCAGAAGTTGGCCGTCCTTAAGTCCGAATTCGAACTTTGTATCCGCAAGAATGATGCCGGATCGTTCACAAATGCTTGTTGCTCGCTCAAAGATATTGATCGTCGTATCCTTGAGTAAGTGTGCGCACTGCTCTCCCACGATTTCCTTTGCGGAATCGAAGTCAATGTTCTCGTCGTGCCCCGACTGCGCTTTGGTTGCGGGCGTGAAGATCGTTGATTCCAAGCGTTGGCTTAGTCTAAGCCCTGGTGGAAGCACGATGCCGTGTACGTCGACTTCGGAATGCTGGCCTCCGAGCGAAAGATACTCATTGTAAAGCGATCCCGCGATGTATCGACGGGCAACACACTCGAGCAGCAACGGTTCGCACTTCTCGACGATCATGCATCTTCCTGAGAGCTGAATGGGATCGTAACTGTCCCCGAGTGCGCGCGCGACGTCTTCGTCGTCAGTTGTGACTAAGTGGTTGGGGGAGATGTCCTGCAGGGCGTCAAACCAGAATCTGCTCAGTTGATTGAGAATCTTTCCCTTGTCGGGAATGCCGTTTGGCAAGACGACATCGAAAGCGCTTATCCGATCTGTTGCGACCATTAGGTAGTGGTCGCCAAGGTCGAAGATTTCGCGTACTTTGCCAGATCGAACAGGTGACAGCCCGTGCAGGTCGATGGAAGTGACAGCTTTCATGATAGGAGTTCACGCGCCTTATCGGCCCACTCACTTTGCTTTGCTTTCGCTGCGTATCGAAGGCAGTGCTCGGCAAAGTTCTCCTCTCCGAGTTGCTTCGCGGCGTGACCGAGCAAGTAGTTTGCCTCGCCGGTTCGGTCGAACATTCTGCTGCCAGCGTACGCAAACGGTTCCAATGCTGCGACGACTCCGGCATTGTTCCCACTCGATGCGTGTTCGCGACCAATTTCGAGTCGAACATGCGCGCCTTCTTTTAGGAAGAGTTGGAAGATCATTAGAATCACGAGGACGATCGCAAGATCGATCATCCACCTTCCTGCCGGAGGAAAGAAGCCGCGTGCGAAGAGCGACGCAATAATGCCGACGGGAATGAGGCAACCGAGGACAAAGCATCCTTTGCCCATTTTCATTCGCACTCGGTGCGCATCTTCCGGAGCGAGCCGGTACGCTTTAGACAGTTTCATTGCTTTCGTCTCATGGCAAGAATCAGGAACGGCGCTCCGATGATCGCCGTTACAATTCCGACATTGATCTCGCGCCCGTAAAGTGCGCGCTGCGCGATGAGGTCCGCCGTGATGACGGCTGCAGCGCCAAGCAACGCGCAGGCAGGCATCAATGCTCGCAAATCCGGACCGATGTAGCGACGTGCGATGTGGGGCACAAACAATCCGACGAAACCGATGATGCCGACGCAAGCGACTGCCGTCGCTGCAAGCGCGGAGCCAGCAAGAAGGACGATCCATTTTAGCCGTTCTGTTTCAACACCGAGCCTCGAGGAGGACTCCTCCCCAACGCTGAATACTGTCAAGGGTCGCGAGATGCTGAACAGCGCTCCGCCAAAAACTGCGGTGGATGCTGCAAGAACCGCCACGCGGCTCCAATCGGAGCCAACAAAACTGCCGAGAAGCCAGAACAGCACTTTGCCGGAATCCTGACCAGATGACACGAGAATGAACGTGATCAGCGCCCAGAGAAAAGATCCGACGCCGACGCCTGCCATAAGCAGCGTCGCGAGCGACAGCGCGCCGCCAACACGAGCCAGCATCACGACGGCAGCGAGCCCAGCGACCGCAGTCGCAAATGCGAGAGCAACAGATCCAATCCCCCAGGAGATTCCGAGCGTGATGGCGAGAACGCCACCGACGGCTGCCCCGCTGCTGACGCCAACGATGTAAGGGTCGGCCAGAGGGTTTCGGAAAAGTGACTGGAAGCAGGCCCCCGTCATCGCGAGGCTCGCACCAACCAAGGCTGCGGCGGCGGCGCGTGGCAGCCTGAATTCCCACAGAATCAGCTCTGCTTGGGAGCTGGGATTGTCGCTCCTGCCTGCGAGCAGGTGCGCAAAGATCTCGGAGGGCGAGTATATAAACACGCTGCCGAGCATGAGGTGAAGAAGCAGCGCAGTGAGCGCCACAAGCGATAGCCCGACAAAGACAACTGCTTGGCTCCGTCGCTGCACGCCCCATTATGGTCTGTCGCGTATAATCCCACCAATGTTGGCCAAGAGGCTCGACTGCGTCGCGCCTTCCCCGACGCTGGCTATCACCGGCAAAGTACGCGAGTTACGCGCAGCAGGGCTCGACGTTGTCAGCTTTGGCGCGGGCGAGCCCGACTTCGACACTCCAGAGATCATTCGCGAAGCGGCGATCAAGGCGATATGTGACGGCCACACGAGGTACACGGCAGGAGCAGGTATGCCAATCCTGCGTTCGGCGGTCGCTGAGAAGTTCGCGCGTGAGAATGGACTCACAGTCTCAGCGGATCAGATTGTAGTGTCCGCGGGGGCGAAGCAAAGCGTGTACAACTCGCTCATGGCGATTTGTGATCCAGGCGATGAGGTGATCATCATTGCGCCTTACTGGATGACCTACCGGGATCAGATCATGCTGGCTGGCGCTACGCCAGTTGTCGTAGATGCTCGCAAACAGCCAGGGTTCGTCCCAAGTTTGGATGCGATTCGCGAGGCAATAACGACTCGTACCAAAGCGATTATCATCAACAGCCCGAGCAATCCGACCGGAGCGGTTTACCCGCGTGAGACGGTGGAGGGAATTGCAGCGTTAGCGTGCGATTCGAATCTGTTTATTATCAGCGATGAGATTTACGAGAAGCACCTTTATGACGGTGCTGAGCACGTCAGCATCGCGTCCGTGTCGTCCGAGGTCTCCGGCAGGACCATCACGGTCGCGGGGGTTAGCAAGGCATACGCGATGACCGGATGGCGGATTGGCTACACAGCTTCCAGCCGCGAGCTTGCTGTGGCAATGTCCACGATTCAAGACCAGGTGACGAGCAACGCGTCGAGCATTTCGCAAATGGCGGCGCTGGCGGCGCTGACCTTAGCGGATGGCGAGGTACGGAGGATGGTGCAGGAGTTCGATTCCCGGCGCAAGGTCGCCGTCG
The DNA here is from genome assembly GCA_041744215.1 of Fimbriimonadales bacterium. GTDB lineage: Bacteria > Armatimonadota > Fimbriimonadia > Fimbriimonadales > ATM1 > JAHCHL01. The sequence goes on from JBGTLG010000006.1 coordinate 25,867, forward strand.
AAGGGGCGGCGCAACTCATTGGCAAATCTGTTCCAGCGCCTCGCGGGGCCTTCTACCTGTTCGCCGACTTCGGGGAGGTCATCGGTGGGCGCGTCCGAGATGACGTGGAGTTGGCAACGTACTTGCTTGAAGAGCACCATGTGGCGACTGTGCCCGGGTCCGTGTTTGGCGGACCGGGGCACCTTCGTCTCACCTATGCTCTTAGCCGGGCGGAGATTGAAGAAGGTCTCCGCCGCATAGGGGAGGGTGTCAGATCCCTAATGTAGACAGTCGACCCAACGTTCCGATACGAGACGAAGGCCTTCTAAGGTTGGCCCTTCGGCACCGGTCGGGGACTGAGAATCCCGTGACGGACTCTTACGAGCGGCTCGAGTTTTTTGGAGACTCAGTGCTGGGGATGATTATCGCCCAGCACCTTTACGAACACTTTCCCCACTGGGACCAGGGGATGCTGAGTAAAGCCAAGGCAACGATCGTTCAAGAGGGCCCATTGGCGGAGGCGGCGGGTCGTCTGGGCCTTGAGAATCATATTGAGGTTTCTGGCGCGGAGAGGGTGGCGGGTGGACATGCCCGACCCTCGGTACTTGCCGACGTGTTCGAGGCGGTGATTGGCGCGCTCTACCTGGAGCAAGGGATGGCGATCACCCGGTGGTTTGTGCTCGAGCACCTCCACCCGAATCTGGAGGGGGTCGCAAGGGGCGAGGTTGGCACGCACGACTACAAGTCGCGCCTTCAAGAAGTCGCGCAGGCTAGGTGGCGCAGCACTCCTGCGTACCGAGTCGTGACCGAGCGGGGCGATGCGCATGAGAAAGCATTCCAGATGGAAGTGCTCCTAGATGATGAGGTGATGGGGGTCGGCTGGGGGAGAAACAAAAAGGAAGCTGAACAGTCTGCAGCGAAGGAAGCCCTTGAGTTGATTCAGAGGGTCGAAGCGCTTCGGGCGGTACGAGAACACGAGGATTGAGCGGCTTTTGGCACGAAACTTGAGTAATCCTGGCAATTGGGACGATGACGCGGGGGAACTATCCGCCGTTGGCACTCGGTCTATAATAAGGAACATTGGAGTTGTTTTGAGATGAAACGAGGAATAATCTGCGCCTTTGTGTCGCTGGCGGTCACCGCGTGTTTAGCGCAGGACGCTGGCCCACACCCCTTTATCCCTAAGCCAGCCCGAACTCCGGATGCGCTTGCAAAACAGATTCAGGCGAACCCTGTCTACATGGATCGGTTCGTCAGGCACTTTCAGATGGCACCGGGCGAGGTTTCTCAGATGGTTCGAAGCCTGCGGCTCATCAAATTGGAGCGAGACACTGAGGTCGAGATTTTCAATGTTCCCTCCCAGACGGGTGTGATCCGATCCAAGAAGCTGCTCCTCAAGCGGGGTACTGAGGTCTGGGCTGACAGCTCGGGCACTCCAGTACTGAAGGCGAGTTGCGCCAACCCACTGACCCGCACGGACGAAGCCCAAGAGCCAATGGTACGCCCGCAACTGTCGCAGCCAGTTGGGAGCAAGGAGCTTGAGCTTCCGAAAGGCGGCATCGTGGAGCCGGTAATGGCGATCCATCCGATTGAGCCGATGGAGCCGATTGCCCCGAACGTCGAGTTTGAAATCCCCCCGACAATCACCGAAGTCACTACCACAGGTCGAGACGGAGCACCGTTTGCGGGCGCACTTCTCTTTCTGCCGACAGCGCTGATCGGCTTCGGCGGAGGCGGGACTCCGATCCCGGAACCAGCGACCATCGCGGCGCTCTCGGCGGGCCTCGGGTTGCTCGCCTTGCGACGCCGAAAGCGAAAGTAACTCGCGGTAGGCCGGTTTTTACAAGAGACCCTGCGTTGGCAGAGTCTCTTGTTTGTTTTTGTGCCCTCCGACCTACCCTATCACGGGAAGGTCCGCCGGGGGCTCTGAGTTGAGCGATTCGTGACCGGACTCTGTAACGGTCACGATGTTTTCAATCCTAACCCCGAATCGGCCAGGAAGATAGATACCGGGTTCCACGCTGAAGCACTGTCCGACTTCAAGTGGCGACTGGCTGCCGCTGACGATGTGAGGAGGCTCATGCCCCATCATCCCGATTCCGTGACCGGTCCGGTGGACAAAGAACTCTCCGTAGCCTGCTTCTTCAATCACTCGCCGCGCCGCGGCATCAATATCCTCACACGGGACTCCCGGACGGATTGCGGCTCGAGCGGCCATGTGGGCGTCGTAAACGACTTTGTACACAGCTTTTGCCTCAGGGTCAGGCTCGCCGACCGCCACAGTACGGGTGATGTCGCTTAAGTAGCGGTCTACCTGGCAACCCCAATCGATGACGATCACGTCCCCGCTCGCGATCTGTGTCGAGTCCGAGTCGTGGTGTGGCTCAGCCCCGTTCCTGCCAGCTGCAGCGATCGCAAAAGTTGGGGGTCCGCCGCGCTTCATCATTCCCTCGAACAGAATGCCGACTGCCTGCCTCTCTGTCAATCCTGGCTTCAACGCGGATCGAAGGTCCTCAAACGCCGCTTCGGCGATCTCAGCGGCCTTCCGCATGCTCGCAAGTTCGTCAGCGTCTTTGCTCTTTCGCAGCTGAGCCATCACTTCACCCCCGCAGCGGAACAGGGCAGCAGGCAGCACCGTTTGCATCGGCAATAGAAATCCAGCCGGCATCTCGTCATCAACAGCGATTACTGCGGCATCCAGGTGCCACTCTTTCGCAAGCGATTGAAAAAGGCCTGCAGGGTTCTCGCCGTCTTTCCAAGTTCGAATGTCCGCAATTCCTGTGTGAGAAGCGTGCGTGGCCGTGAGCGCGGGAACGATCATTGCAGGTTCACCTGTGGGCCTAACGAGCATGATCAGCATGCGCTCTCCGCCTGATTCGAAGAATGAGGCGAGATAGCCCATCGAAATCGGAGTGCAGCAGATATAGCAATCGAGTCCATTCTGGGAGAGGAGCGTCCTAAACCTGTCCAAACGCTCTCGGCTGAGTTTCGCCATTGCGTGGCATTATACGGCTTAGGCCGGACGTCCCGGTGCAACCCTCGGCGCTGCGAGAACGTGCCATATTGCCTCATTCACCAGAATTCCAATCGGAGGAACTATCGCGCATGTCCATTTCCGTTTTTCTCGCTCCACTCCTGATCTCGCCCGTGGCGGTCAACTTGGGCGCAGACACCCTGCTTCCCATGCAAAAGCCGACCTTTAACGGCACCGAGATTGTTTTCTCGATGGCTGGAGATCTTTGGCGGGTGCCGAAGAGTGGGGGCAGCGCTGTCCGGCTAACCGCCGGCAACGGCATCGAAGCAGACCCTTCATTCTCGCCGGATGGTAAATGGGTTGCCTTCACAGGTCAATACGACGGCAACACAGATGTGTACGTCGTTCCTGCTACAGGTGGTGAGCCAAAACGGCTCACGTTCAATCCAGAGCCGGATTACGTAAGAGGGTGGACGCCTGACGGCCGATCGGTTCTGTATATGTCTCCGCTTCGGTCGCCGAACGGCATTCCGATGCTCTACACGGTATCGAAAGACGGCGGGCTGCCGCAGCAGCTGCCGTTTCCCGAAGGGCACCAAGGCTCGTTCGCGGCAGACGGAACTCACATCGCATACGTTCCGAAGTTTCAGTTTCAGGCAGCGTGGAAGCGGTATCGAGGCGGACAAACTTATCCGATTTGGATTGGGCGGCTGAGTGACTCTGTCGTAACAGAGATTCCACGAGACAATTCAAATGATTGGAATCCGATGTGGGTGGGCGACAAGATCTACTTCTTGTCAGATCGAGATGGCAGGAACGAACTTTACTCGTACGACACGAATACTAAGGCGGTGCGCAAGCTCGTTAGCAACGATGGCTTTGACTTCAAGTCGGCGTCAGCTGGGCCTGGAGGAATTGTGATCGAGCGGTTTGGATCGATCCATCTGTTCGATCTCCGGACAAACCGACTCGAACGAGTTCCGATCGAAGTTTCTGCTGACTTTCCAGAAGTGCGCCCAAGATTCGTTAGTCCAGTCAACTTGATGACGTCGTTCAGCTTGTCGCCGTCTGGTGCACGAGTGGCGGTCACCGCTAGGGGCGAAGTGTTTAATGTGCCAGCGACGAAAGGCGAGACAGTCAACCTAACGCAATCCTCGGGATCGCACCAACGATTCGGATCTTGGTCACCTGACGGTAAGACGATCGCATACCTCTCGGATGAAAACGGGGACAACGAGTTAGTTCTCCATGACGTGGATGGCAACACGAAGCGATTCTTAAAGCTGGGCGATCCGCCCTCGTTCTACTATCACGCGATATGGTCCCCCGACAGCAAGAAGATTGCTTACACCGACAAGAGAGGCATTCTGTGGGTGATGGATGTCGAGAACGGGCAATCGACGCAAGTCGATCGACAGTATTACGTGGTTGGAACGTTCTATCCGATGTCGCCGACTTGGTCACCAGACAGCAAGTGGATCGCATATGCGAAGCAATTGCAAAACATGCTGGGTGGGATATGCATCTACTCGGTGGAGAATCGGAAGTTTGTCCAGATAACGGACGGAATGAGCGATGCGTCGTACCCAGCATTTGATGCGAGTGGGAAGTACCTTTACTTCCTTGCAAGCACTGACTCTGGCCGGAACGCAGGCTTCCTCGACATGACCAGCATAGCGAACGTCAACTCGACAAGCAGCGTGTATCTGGCAGTATTGAGAAACGACTTGCCTTCTCCACTATTGCCGGAAGACGAGGGTGAAGGCGCATTCGCAAAGCCAGAGGCACCCAAGACCGAGCCTGCTGACGTACGAATTGATTTCGATGGCATCGATCAGAGAACGATTGCCCTCCCCATACCTGCCAGGAACTTCGTCTCGCTCGCGGCGGCGACGGCAGGAACGATATTCATCGCGGAAGTGGACCCGATCCTGAGCCTGACGTCTTTCGGTGGTGGCGGCGTCAGCCTATCGAAGTTCGACCTCGGCAGTCGCCAGGTGACTCCGTTCGCCAGGTCCATAACGGGTTACACACTCACTCCGAACGGACAAAAGATGCTGCTGGCCCAAGGGCCTACCTTGTCGGTCGTGCCAACCGCAGCACCGCCGCAACCTGGTCAAGGTGCGGTCAGTTTGACGCGCATGCAGATGCGGATTGATCCGCGCGCAGAGTGGCGACAAATCTTCCGCGAAGCGCTCCGGCTTCAGCGGGATTTCTTCTACGCTCCGAATCACCACGGCGTCAATCTCAATGCTCTGGAAGCAAAGTACGAACCCGCGCTCGATGGAATCATGAGTCGCGCAGACCTGAACTACCTGCTGATTGATATGCTCGGAGAGTTGTCCATAGGCCACATGTACATTGGTGGCGGTGACATTCCTGGGATCCAAGGTGTGCCGGGTGGATTGCTAGGTGCAGACTATGAGGTAACGGAAGGCCGGTATCGATTCAAGACTGTTTACAACGGAGAAAGTTGGAATCCAAATCTCCGCGCGCCTTTGACTCAGCCAGGGGTCAACGTGAAAGTCGGCGAATATCTCATTTCCGTGAACGGAAAGAACGTTACGTCGTCCGACAACATCTACGCTGTGTTTGAGAACACGGCAAATCGCCAAACAAAAATCAAAGTCGGCTGGCGTCCCGATGGATCGGATGCTCGTGAAGTCGTGGTCGTCCCAGTCGCAAGCGAAGCGGGTCTGCGCTCGATTGCTTGGGTCGAAGGAAATCGAAGAAAAGTCGAAGAGCTAAGTGGAGGCAAGGTTGGCTATGTTCACCTTCCAGACACTGCGCTCGGCGGGTTCACCAGCTTCAATCGGTACTACTTTGCCCAGGTCGGCAAAGGCGGGATGGTTGTTGACGAGCGCTTCAATGGCGGCGGGCTTGTTGCCGATTGGATTGTCGACATGATGCGCCGACCTCTGAAGAGCTATTGGACGGGGCGAGACGGCGTTGACTTCACTTCCCCAGCGCAGTCGGTCTTTGGCCCCAAGGCGATGATCGCAAACGAGTATGCCGGCTCGGGCGGCGACTACCTTCCGTGGCTGTTCCGAGAACATAAGGTCGGCCCACTCGTCGGAAAGCGAACTTGGGGCGGTCTGGTTGGGATCGGAGGAACGCCGAACATCATCGACGGTGGAATGGTTACGTCTCCCAGCTTTGGCTTCTGGAATCCAGATGGTACGTGGGACATCGAAAACTATGGCACCGCGCCGGACATTGAAGTGGAGATGGATCCCGCACTTTGGCGGCGTGGTCGCGATCCTCAACTTGAGCGTGCTGTCAAAGAAGTGATGGATGCGCTGGCTAGAAATCCGCTTCCTAAACACACTCGGCCTGCATGGCCAGACAAGCGAAAACCAGAAGTTCGTAGGAAGTGAAGGACGGCGAAGTATAATCGGAGTTCCGCTGGCGGATCGTCCAAGGGCAGGACACCAGGTTTTGGCTCTGGGAATCTAGGTTCGAATCCTAGTCCGCCAGCCACTCTGATTAGGTTAACTCGCAGGTAGCATGGATCACCGTGCTCGCCACGATCTTTGCTCCGATGCTCATGCTCCAGCCCTGCGAATCTGGACAAACCCGCGCCATGCCAAATCTTGATCCAGTCTCCTTCGAGCGCGTCGTGATCGCCGACAAGTTTTGGTCGCCCAGGCTTGCGACTTTGCGTAAGAAGACTCTTCCACATCAGTTCGAGATGCTTGAAAAGCATCATTACGAGCGCAACTTCAATCTTGCGATCTCCGGCGCGACCGAAGGCTTTCATGGGTTTGTGTTTCACGACTCCGACGTTTACAAGGTTCTTGAAGCAGCCTCCCTGTCGCTCGCGACAGTGCGTGAGCCTGACGTAGAGGCAGAGATCGACAAGTGGATCGAGGTCATCGGTCGCGCTCAGATGTCAGATGGCTACGTGAATACGCATTTTCAGATAGGCAAGATTGACCAACGCTGGAAGAATCTTCGAGATCAACACGAGCTTTATTGCGCTGGACATCTGATCGAGGCCGCTGTTGCGCACTTTCGCGCTACTGGAAAGAGATCGCTTCTCGATATCGGCATTCGATTCGCTGATCTGATAGACTCTCGCTTTGGGGCAGGCAAGACCGATGGCTATCCCGGACATCCGGAGCTCGAGCTCGCTCTCATAAAACTGTACGACGTGACTGGTGAGAAGAAGTATTTCGACTTAGCAAGGCACTTTATTGTTCAACGGGGAACGACATTCTTCGCTGCGGAACATAACACACCTCTCGATCGTTACGAAGGATCGTACTGGCAAGATCGTGTGCCCATCAAGGAGTGGGACGTTATCGAAGGTCACGCCGTGCGTGCGACTTATCTGCTTTCCGCTATCGTAGATGTCGTAAGAAAAGAGTTTGACGCGGATCTCGAAGCGATGTTGCAGCGAGTGTGGAGGAGCGCGGCGCTGCGCCGCACCTACGTTACTGGCGGAATCGGATCATCAGGAAGCAATGAGGGGTTTACAACCGATTACGATTTGCCGAACGCGACCGCATATCAGGAGACATGCGCATCGATTGCAATGGCGATGTGGAATCATCGCATGGGGCTACTTTACGGTGATGCGAAGTATCTTGATGTTGTCGAAACTGCTCTTTACAATGCTGCACTCTCAGGAATCTCTCTGGATGGAGAGCACTTTTTCTACGCAAACCCGCTCGAAAGCAGGGGCCAGCACCGCAGGCCCGAATGGTATTCGTGCGCGTGCTGCCCGCCAAACATTGCGAGGACGCTGGCGCAAATCGGCGGATACGCCTACGCATCCTCAGCGGATGGCCTGTGGGTGAACCTTTACATAGCCGGTCAAGCACAGTGCAATGTTGGAGATGTGCCTGTAAATCTCAAGTGCGAGACTGAATACCCGTGGGAGGGCGAAGTGAAGCTGACTCTTGAGTTGCAGAGTCCGGCGTCGTTCGCGTTGCGGCTGAGGATTCCGAGTTGGGGAGCGGGATATCGCTACTCGGTGAACGGCAATCCTATCTCAAAGGTTTCTGAAGCGAACGGATACCTTGTCCTCGAGAGAGAGTGGAGCAGTGGCGACATCGTTACCTTGTCATTACCTCTCGAAGTACGTCAGGTCGAAGCGCATCCCCTTGTCACAGACAATGTAGGAAAGTTAGCGATTGCTCGCGGCCCCATTATCTATTGCCTCGAAGGTGTCGATCACGAGAAGCATCTATCGAGGATTTCGATTCCTGCCAACCCAACGTTTGAGACTGGTTGGTCGAGTGAACTTGGTGGCTTTGTCGAAGTGAGGACAATTGGATTCGCAAGTCCTCAGCTGGATTGGGGAGGCGGTCTCTATCGCACTGCAGACATTCCTGACCGAATTGACATCCGTGCAGTTCCTTATCACCTGTGGGCGAATCGTGACCAAAGCGAGATGCAAGTTTGGATACCAACCTCTCCGCCTTCGCCAATTGTCGGCGGGCCGGAGCTGCGCGCTCAAGTCGCGGTCTCGTTCCACAGCGATTGGGCAAATCCAATAGGCGTCAACGACGGCAAGACTCCAAAGAAATCCGCAGATCATCCTGGGGAACTCTGCCACTTTTGGCCGAACAAAGGCGGAACCGAGTGGGTCCAGTACTCTTGGAAGACGCCGATAAGCGCGGTTGGAGCGCGTGTGTATTGGTTTGATGACACAGGTCGTGGTGAATGTCGACCACCCGACTCATGGCGGCTCGAGTATCTAGAAGAGGGCGAGTGGAAGTCAATTCCAGCGAATTACTCTGTCGCGCTCGACGAGTGGTGCGAGGTGAAATTCGCAGAGATCAATACTTCGGCAATACGCCTCATCGTGAATCAACAGGAGAGTTGGTCGGTTGGCATTCACGAATGGCAGATCGTTTCTCCGGAGGAGGATTAGCCGGCCTGTGTGGCTTGCGGCACTAATAGTTATGAATCCCGGGGTCCTCGGCGCGCCGTACCGATTGCTTGTGGACGGGCTCGATGATCCGCTTGGTGTTGTGAGCCGGCAGCCACAGTTTTCGTGGTGGCTCAGCGATGCGAGGAACGGTGCCCGGCAGTCTGCTTACCGTATTCAGGTCTCAAAATCGAAGAGTTTCGGCAGCGAGCTTCTATGGGATTCGGGGAAAGTACCTCGCGAAGAGTCAGTTTGGGTTCGCTACGAGGGAGCTCCGCTTGTTAGTGGAACGCGCGCATTCTGGCGAGTCATGGTCTGGACCGCGACAAATGAAGAGTCGCCCTGGAGTGAGATAGGCGAGTTTGGCGTCGGATTGCTGAAAGAAACGGATTGGTCGGCAAAGTGGGTTGGAGATTCCACGCCTGCGCCACAGCACGGACGCGCGCACAACGGATTTCATTCGCGAATGACTCGTGGTCCGAACGATACCAAGTGGGTCGCCATCGACCTCGGATCGATATGCTCCGTAGATGGAGTCAGGCTTTGGCCGGCACGTCCGTATGACTGGATCAGGGACGAGCCAGGATTCTTGTTCCCCTTGCGATACCGAATTGAGGTTGCGAAGCGAGAGGATTTTGCAGATGCATCCGTCGTCTTCGATCACACGCTTTCAGATGTCAGCAATCCGGGAACGCTTCCTGCAGAGCACCGCTTTTCGGCAGCCGAAGCGAGATATGTTCGCTTAGTTGTGACTCGATTGTCCCAGCGGAACGACGGCGAGTTTGGGCTCGCGCTTGCCGAGCTGGAAGTCTTATCCGGGGCCACGAATGTCGCGATCAACGCTTCTGTCTCAGCATCCGACTTCCTGCATGAAGGAGGGTGGTCGCCACAGAATCTAACCGATGGAGACACAACAAGCCATCCTGTATTCGGCTACGAAGCGCTCCCCGCACCGATGTTTCGCAAAGAGTTTGTTGCGAGCGCTTTTTCTCGAGCGACGTTGCATATCACAGCTCTGGGATTTTATAAGGCAGTAATCAACGGCGCTCGTGTCAATATCTCTGGTCTGTCGCCAGATTGGACAGACTACAACAAGCGCGTACTCGTCCAGATGTATGATGTGACCCCGCTTTTGCGCGAGGGATCGAATGCGATCGGCGTCGTACTCGGCGACGGATGGTACGCAGGGCGCCTGGGAATGGCCGCGCACGTAGTGCCAGGTGGGCCGCCTCGAGGCATCTACGGACGACTGCCCCTGTTGCGCCTACAACTTGACATCGAACGGAGCGACGGATCGCTGACTCGCGTTGTCTCGGACGAAACGTGGCGTTCCAACCTCGACGGGCCAGTTCGGTCGTCCGATCTGCTCGACGGTGAGGTTTACGACGCGCGAAAAGTGGTTGTCGGGTGGGATCAGATCGGATTCGATGATCGGGGCTGGCAAACCGTCAGCGTGAAGAACGTATCTGTAGCTTGCGAGCCGCAGCCTAACGAACCCATCAGAAAAACAGTGGAGGTTGCTGCGGTAGCAGTTTCGGAGCCGCGACCGGGTGTTTACGTTTTCGACCTGGGTCAGAACCTCGTCGGTTGGTGCCGGCTGAAACTTCGTGCAGCACGAGGGGCGAAGGTAGTTTTAAGGCACGCAGAAGCAGTGAACGACGACGGAACGCTCTACACTGCGAATCTCCGGGGCGCGCCGCAAACAGATACATTCATTGCAGCCGGAGTTAATGAAGAAACGTTTGAACCAACATTCACGCAGCATGGTTTCCGATATGTGGAGGTGACGGGCCTCGACTACAAACCGTTGAGCCAAGACCTGGCAGCGGTCGTCGTACATTCAGACAGCAAGGTGATCGGCAGCTTTGAGTGTTCGGACGAATCGCTCAACAAGCTTTGGCAAAACGTGCTGTGGACGCAACGAGCCAACCTGATGAGCATCCCAACCGACTGCCCCCAGCGCGACGAGCGACTCGGGTGGATGGGCGACATCTTGTCGTTTGGTCAGACTGCCTTCTTCAACATGGATCTCGGTCCTTTCATGCGCAAGTGGCTGCAGGACGTGCGAGACGCACAGGCGGACGATGGTCGATTCGCAGACATATCTCCTCATCCCTACGGTCGAAACGAGCGATTTACGGGCGCGCCGGGATGGGGCGACGCTGGCGTCGGAGTACCGTGGACCGCTTGGGTCAATACTGCCGACCGCACACACATAGAGAAGCAGTACGAAGCAGCAAAGCGTTGGGTCGACCACATTACTTCCGAGAATTCAGACCTAATCTGGAGGAAGAGCAGGGGAAACGACTATGGAGATTGGCTGAATGGCGACACCCTAATCTTTGAGGGTTGGCCACGTACGGGAGGGGAAGTTCCGAAGGAAGTGTTCGCCACAATCATGTTCGCGCGATCCGCTCAGATCGTGGAACGGATGTCCGGCATATTAGGAAAGCCATCTGGAGATCTTGCGGACCGTATCAAGTCTGCTTTCCAATCTCAGTTTGTTGGCAGCGATGGCGCGATGCCGGGGGACACTCAAGCTGGCTACGCACTTGCTCTCTATTACGGGCTGATTCCAGAAGAGCTGAGCGAGAAGGTGTTCGGTCGCTTGGTGGACGCGATTGAACGCGCAGGTACTAAGTTGACAACTGGGTTTCTTTCGACATTGCCAGCAATGATGGTGCTCTCTGAGTTCGGCAGGAGTGATCTTGCTTACCAGCTGATTCTCAATCGCGAGTTCCCGGGCTGGCTTTACAGCGTTGACAATGGAGCGACGACAATCTGGGAGAGGTGGGACGGATATGTCAAAGGTCGCGGATTTCAGGATCCGGGAATGAACTCCCTCAATCACTGGGCGTTCGGCGCGGTCGGCGAGTGGATGATGAAGACAATCATTGGAATCAGCCCTGATGAAGATGAAGTCGGTTACAAGCGGTTCCATATCACGACAAAGCCCGGAGGAAACTTGACGTGGGCGAGGGGCTCACTTGAGACTCCGTTTGGCCGCATAAAGATTGAGTGGACAGTCGACGGTGCTGAGTATCGGATGAGCGTTGTGGTTCCGCCGAACTCGACCGCGATCATTGAGAGGACTGGGCAAGTGTTGCCCCCGGGGCGTCATGAGTTGCGTTTTCCGATCGACTAATCAGCAATACTCGTGGGGTAAGGATGGACATTCTTCGGTCGCTATTCGGTAACCGCGAACCAAGCCCCGAATGGTCGTTAACGCTCGGCCGCGAAGGGTGCCTACGCTTTCTCGCCATCTTGCGCCGACGCCTGGAACGAGAGGAGCGAAAGTATGTCATTCAACCTCATGCAGGATGCGTTTATCCGGTTGACGATCCAGAGCAACGGTTCAGTTTGCAAGACCTCGCGCAAATCTGCGCGCGCAACGGGGGGCGCGATTGGGTTGAGATTATTGACGAACATGTAACGCGCCTACTGAAGTGGGATTCGATTTCGGCTTCACTTCCGGACGACTTCGAAGACGCGAGGCATTTACTCTTGCCCAAACTGCTTCCTCACAATCCGACTGGCGACCAAACCGTCGCGGTCGCCGTTTGCCAAGGACTTTCCGCAATCGTCTTCGTGGATCTACCGCAGGCAATAGTCGGGCTCAAGCCTGACGCGGCCGAGCGATGGGGACAATCGCCCGACGATCTCTACGCAATCGCGCTCGAGAATCTTTGGAGGAGTCCAAGATTTGATCCGGTGACTTATCCTCACAGCGAAGGTGTGACCTACGCTGTTACGGATCATCAGAACTACTTTGTTGCGTCGCATGTGCTGCAGCTGAATCGCTATCTGTTCCCCGAGCCAGAGTGGGGCGCGCTGCTTGCAATCCCCAATCGCCACACATTTTTCTATGAGCCTATCGAAGGCCGCGTGTCATCGCTGACTGTTCAGAGACTCTCAAGTCTTGCGCAACACGGATACGTCACAGGTCCAGGATCGATCACCTCACGACTGTTTTGGAACCGAGGCGGACAGATCATTGCGCTCGATGTTGAAGATCACGCGCGGATCGTTGGGCCAGACGAAGTGAAAGAGACACCACTCATTTCCTACTAAACTGTTTAAAGAAACTCCATAGTTCAACTGTCGCATCGAACGTCTTGATCTTTCTCCCAATCAGGTTCTCCGGCAAACCTGCTTCGTCACCACCGGGCCATCCATGGCCATGGCCCTCGATGTATACGACACGGAGAAATGTCCCCTCCTTGCCCGGTGAATATTCCTCCACCTTCAACCCCGGCTTCGATTCAATGAGTCTAGGCTCCGTAGGCGCACCGATTGCCTTTGCCCACGTCTCCAGCCAATCCTTCACCGGTCCGGTGGTTCGCTTTCCCCAAGGCAACGTTGACTCTCCACCCTCGAGCGGCACTAGCGGGTCGCTTGTTCCAATGACATAGAGTGTCGGCAGCGGCTGCTTTGGCTTCGGAGTCTCGATGGCGAGCTGTCCGGCGACCGGCGCGATCGCGGCAAACCGCTCGGGTATCTCCGCCGCGAGCTTGAAAGTCATCCCTGCGCCATTCGAATGTCCGCAAACATAGATGCGATTCTCGTCGATCTTGCTCTTTTTGATCGTCTCGTCGATCATCGCAGAAATCGCCGCCACGTCGTCGAGTTGCGTTCGTGGCGAATTGGCATTAAGTTGTCCGGAATTCCAGACACGTGGGTTTGTCAGGAAGTTTGGGCTAAGCCGCGGCCGGGAAGGCAGTCCGGTCGGGGCTAAAACGGCGAAACCTTCCTTATCCGAAAGCTCGCTCCACCCGTTGTTGGACAAGTAGCGTATCCCGTCCCCACCTGCTCCGTGCAAAACGATGACGAGAGGCATCGGATCTGTGGCGACTCTTGGTATGTGGACGTGATACGTCCAATCGAAGCCCTGATGCCTGAGGGTGAGTTCGTGGGTGCCGGGGGCAAGTACGCCATCTTGAAGAGGAGCGTCAGCGCAGCCGGCGGAGAGGGCCAAGATGGCGGCAAACAGCTTCATTCTCAGATGGGACGAATTTTGACCAAGGTAGTTCTCCGAATGGGTCTACGGCCCCAGAGTGCAGGTCTGGGCAGATGCACCGACAATAAACTATAGTTCCGAATGCATCATCCGATTGCTTACCATCAGAGAGAGCGAATCAAGGCCAGTCTTCCGGTCCTCCGGGAGCGGGGACTCGATTTGGTGGGCAAATTCTATGACAGGCTGTTCGAGGTGAGGCCCGATACTCGGTCATTGTTCGTGAAGGGCGAAATGCGGCAGAGGATCAAGTTCACGCTGATGCTGCATGAGCTTGTTTCGCACATCGATGATTGGGAGTGGATCCAGGAGGCGGTTACTCCGCTTGGGGTACGGCATCGCAAGTACGGCGTCAGACCAGAGCACTTCGAAGTCGTCGGCGAGGTGCTGTCCGCGGTGCTAGCCGACGTACTCTCTGACACGTGGACGGACGCGGATCGTGAGGCTTGGACGACGCTGTATCAAGAAGTGTCCACATGCATGATCTCAGCAGGCGATGAGAAAGCCGCCTAAACACTCCGATGCCAGAATGGTGTCGATGTTCGTGCCGATCCTACCTATCGAGAGTAATCCACACCCATGGGGAAGCGTGAACGAAGTTGAGCTTCAGTCGCGTTGCGCAGTCGAAGGCGATGTCGCCGACCTCGCGTTTGCGGTCTCATGTTGCGACCTAACGAGCCTCGAAGGAACGGATACTCCCGAGAAGATCCGCCAGTTGTGCAGCAAGGCGATCAAGCACAGCGTCTCCGCCGTTTGCGTCTACCCCTTACTCGTGCCTGTCGTGGCGGAATCGTTGCGCGGATCAAACGTGAAGACTTGCAGCGTTGCGGGCGGGTTTCCGTCAGGTCTCTATCCGATCGAATCACGGTTGGCAGAGATACGTTTCGCAGTCGAGCAGGGCGCAGATGAGATTGACATCGTGATGAACCGGAGCGCGTTTTTATCGGGCGAGCATCAAGTCGTTTATGAAGAGTTCGCAGCGATGCGAAATGAGTGCCACTCAAAAACGATGAAGGTCATCCTCGAAACTGGGGACCTCCCGGATTTGAATTCAGTTCGTAACGCTTGCTTCCTCGCGATGTATGCGGGTGCAGACTTCATAAAAACCAGCACCGGAAAGATTGCGAATGGCGCCACTCCACTGTCTGCGCTTTGCATCATGGAAGCGATCAGCGACTTTCATGTCCAATCCCAAAAGAAGATCGGAATCAAGCTTTCCGGCGGCATTCGGAAGGCGGACGATGCGCTGCGTTACATTACGCTTGCGCGAAGAACTCTTGGCGCCGAGTGGATCAACTCATCGACGTTCCGTATCGGTGCGTCGAACTTGCTGGACGATCTAACTCTTTCGCTCGTGACTTGAACGAAACTCGATACGAATCGGTGTGCCTTCGAGTGGGAACTCCTTACGAATGCGGTTCTCAAGATAACGCTTGTAGGAGAAATGCACGAGGTCAGGGTTGTTGACAAACAGAATGAACCGCGGAGGCGCAGTCGTTGCCTGCGTAACATAGTAGATCTTAAGCGCCTTGCCCTTACGCGAGTATGGTCGCTCGTAGACAGCATCCCGAATGATTCTGTTGAGTGATCCGGTAGGGACTCGAAAGTTGTGATTCTGCTCAGCCTCCAGCGCAGTATCGAGCG
The DNA here is from genome assembly GCA_041744215.1 of Fimbriimonadales bacterium. Lineage (GTDB taxonomy): Bacteria > Armatimonadota > Fimbriimonadia > Fimbriimonadales > ATM1 > JAHCHL01. The sequence goes on from JBGTLG010000006.1 coordinate 41,356, forward strand.
CCGCCTCAAGACCTGTTCCGCAAGAAGCGCTCGTGAACGCAATCGGCGCATAGGAAAGGTCCGGGAACTCATCCCGAACAAGCTGCGCAAACTCAGTTTTAAGCTTCCCACGCTTCTTTGGGCGGCCATCTGGCGGCTCGACCAGGTCCCACTTGTTGACCACAATGACGCATGCTCGTCCTGCTACATGCGCAGACTTGCCAATGCGTTTGTCACCGTCAGTAAGACCTTCGCTTCCATCCACGACGATCATCGCAACGTCGGCTCGTGACATCGCCACTTCAGCGCGCATCACCATGTAGTATTCAACCGAACCCTGGATTTTTCCGCGCCGTCTTATTCCAGCTGTGTCAACGAGTACCAGCATCTCGCCCCTATGCTCTATCTCCGTGTCAATCGCATCGCGTGTCGTCCCAGGTATATCGCTCACAATAGCTCGACTCTCGCCTGACAGCGAATTGAGGAGTGAGGACTTTCCGACATTGGGTCTACCAATGATGGCGATTCGAACCCTCTCATCTTCGATCGCCGGGGCCTGTCCGGCATCCGGGAACAGATCTGCAATTCGGTCGAGCAGGTCAGCTACGCCGCGACCATGAAGGGCTGAGATGGAGAGCACCTCTCCCATTCCCAACGCATAGAAGTCCGTAGCCCAAGTGTCCCTGTCCGGGTTGTCTGCCTTGTTAACTGCGACGAGAACAGGTTTGCTAATCCCCCTCAATTCGTTAGCGAGCTCTTTGTCGGCCGGCAAAACGCCATCCGTCGCATCCACAAGGAACACGACTACATCTGCTTCGGCAAGCGCGACTTCAGCTTGGATTCGGATTTGCTCAACGAGCGGGTCGTCATCCGAAAAGAGGATCCCTCCTGTATCGACAATATCAAAGCGTTTGCCATTCCATTCGGCCTCTTGATAAAGACGGTCGCGAGTGACTCCAGGGCGGGACTCTACGACTGCGACTCGACGACCGATGATCCGATTGAATAGCGAAGACTTTCCAACGTTTGGACGGCCCACAATGACAACGCGAGGTAGTTTTGCATCTGGCATAGCACACGCATATTCCTTAACTTACGGTGTTGGCTCCAGGAAGTCATTGATCGATGGTGCGTACTGCTTGAGCTGATCGACTTCGTCTTTGTAGGCCGCTAGAGATTCGTCCGTCGTTGTGAGGATTTTCACCGCACTGATTCTGTTCCTCGACCTGGAGATTCCTTCGATAACCCATTTTGCTGCCACAGCAGGATCAGCTCTGTGTGTGAAGTAGTTCCAATCATCAGATGGATCTGGCACGACGAATGACTCATAGCCTTGCGCGCCAGCTAACTCAAAACCAGCACAGAACGCTTCAATAAACGATTCGCGTGTCACAAGTCGCTGCTCGTCATAGATGTTGCAGATAATGAGCTGCTTCACAGGTAGCCGCTTTACTGGGAAGAGGGTAGCGGATCTAAACGCGAGCGGCGCTGCTGCGGTGATTGCATCGTCAAGCCGGTAATCCGCTTTGTCGCGAATGTACTTCGCCGCTCCTGCTCCCATGAAGCCCGTATCGTTTGTAAACACGAATATGGCGTCGCCGCTAAGCTGTCGAACCTTCCATGCCGGCATCCGATAGATCTGAAGCCGCATCCGAAAGATGTTGGCGCGAACCGCAGGGATGATGAAGGGAAGGTGTTCGAGAAGTAACCGCATGGCCGTAGGACCCAGTGTGCATCATTATGCCCTGATGAAGCGAACTGCTTCAATCGCGCGTAGGTAGACTGTCCCCATCAGTCGACGCTGGCCAACACGTGGAACCTTTCTGGACGAAATTCGCTGAAGACCCCAACGCGCAGCTGATCCAGATCTTCGATGTCCTGCTGGTCGCCTACCTAGCCTACAGGCTGCTCCTATTGGTGAGGGGATCGCGGGCATGGAGAATCTTGATCGGCACCTTCATCTACGTAGTCGTCTGGCTCGTGAGCGGGGTGCTGGGGCTGAAGACTCTCCATTTCATCCTCGACCGAGCCCTCATTCTTGGCCCCGTCGCTCTCGTCATTTTATTGCTGCCAGAACTCCGGCAAGCGCTTGAGGGCGTTGGCAAGCTTGGCTTCTTACCCGACTTGGGCGGCGGAAGAGAGCGAACTCGAGCGCGAACCATCGAAGAGGTCGTCGCCGGAGTCGCTGAGCTGAGCGCGAGCAGCCTGGGAGCGCTGATTGTCATCGAACGCAGTAAGAAGCTTGCAGAAATCGAGAACTCGGGGTACTCATTTGACGCGATCGTCTCAGCGCCCACCATCAACCAGGTGTTCTTCAACAAGTCGCCGTTCCATGATGGGGCAGCAATCATCCGAGGCGATCGAATTGTCGCGGTAGCTTGCCAACTCCCGCTTACAGAACAGCGATTACCTGGGCACCTTCACTTGCGCCATCGTGCCGCCGTCGGCGTAACCGAACACACCGACGCCATCGTGATCGTTGTTTCAGAAGAGAGAGGAACGATCTCGGTGGCCATGGACGGCAGGATACGCGAAGCCCTGGGAGCCGGTGAATTGCGCGATCTGCTGCGCCAATCTCTCAAGACCTTGACCACTGGCCGACGCCGTATCATCGGCAGCAACAAGAAGAGCGATGAAGAAGTTTCTGTTTAGCAATATCCCGCAGAAGATCGTGGCAGTGCTTATCGCGCTGTTACTTTGGCAGATGGTTCTGATCGTCGAAAACCCGGAACGCGGACAGACCTTTCTTGTCCCGATCGAGTACGTCGATAGACCTTCAGACTTGGTAGTTGTGCAAGAGCCCGAGAACCTGTCCGTCGAGGTCAGATATCTAACGCAGACGCCAGTCCAGGTTTCTCCGACCGACATAACTGTACGAGTTAGCCTGAAGGATGCGCAGCCGGGCAAGAATGAGTATCCAGTCGAGGTTATCGCCGCGGATCGTATCAAAGCGGACGTTCTGCTGGTTACCATGACCGATGACGTTATCGTCGAAATGGACTTACTGGTTGCGAAAGAGCTTCCCATCCGGACCCAGGACGTCAAGTTCACTTCTTTGAGGGACGGGTTCAAGTTGTCGGGATTCTCGACGGATCCGCCGAGTGTGAGAATTCGTGGGGCGGAGCGCCACGTAAACGCTGCAGTGCGAGCCCAGATAACTGTCGATCTCTCGCGGATGGAGAACGCCGCAGTTTACGAGCGAAAGGTCGAGATTCTCGACGCTGAAGGTAATCCGGTGCCACTGACCCGTGTGGCTGTGGATCCGGAGACGGTCGAGTTCAGGCCAAATCTGGAAGCCCAACTTTTCCGCGTTCTGCTGATCGCCCCGGTGTTTGAAGGCTCACTCGAGCCTGGCTACCGCATCGAATCGTACGAGATGACGCCAAATCAAATCCGAGGACGCGGCGATTCAGCGTTGCTCGCCTCCCTGAGCACGATCGAGACTGAGCCGATCGACTTGACCGGGTTGCGTGAAGACAGGTCGTTTTCCGTCAAGTACGTGCTCCCGCCTGGAGTCACGCGCGACCCCACCTCTCCAGAAGTAATCCGCGTGCGTGTCCGAGTCGTGAAGGACGGCTCACAAGTGGACGGAAACGGATGATCGAGATCAGGCCAGTATCCGCCCAGGAGGCGGACGAGTTTCTCCATGTGTTGTGCGAGGTCTTTGAGTTAGATTTTTCACGAGCCAGATCGATCTTCCAACGAGAGCCCTTCTTTGAGCTGGACCGGAAATGGGCATTGTTCGTGAACGGTCGCATATCGTCTGTGTTAACTACGGTTCCGATAGAGTTTGGGGATGGTAAGGCGATCGGAATCGCAGGCGTTGCGACATTGCCCGCATTGCGAGGTCAGGGGCTTGCCGGAAGGCTCCTTGATGAAGTGTTCTGCGTTGCGTGCAAGAACGGTGAGGGCCGTGGGCTGCTTTTCGCGCGCGATGAAGCACTCTACTCACGACACGGATTTCGCACCCTTGATCGCGTTATCTTGCAATCGTTGCCGCAAGGGTTTGCCCTTACCGACCGGAAGCTTGTCGGCATCGACGAGGTGAAGCGCCACTACGAAGACTGGGCGAGCGCCGACCAGCGATCACTTCGAAGAGATGATCGTCGATGGAAGTTCTGGCAATGGAACGCTAAGACGGCATTCGCCATGCCCAACGGATACGTTTGCGTTGAGTTGGGTCGCGTTCGGGAACTCGTGCCAACCTACAATCCAATTCCGATTTCCGATCCCTTAGAGTTCTACGGCCTTGCGTCGATGGCTGAGGAGTTAGGCATTCCGGTGTCTAACCCCACCTACGATACGTACCTCATGGGGCGGGAATTCGATTATGTTCCGAAGATGTTTCTGTCGGATCAGTTCTGACGCGATTTTGGACGGTAACATTCTGGATCTCTCGCTGTGTCGTCAGGTTCCCGTCTCGACAATCTCCGCGCGTTGCGAACAGCCAACTTGGACATGGCATTCGCGACGGCCTTTGGCGCGCTTGTCGCAGGAAACTTTCTTGCTGAATTCACGCGAGAGCTAACGACCGACGACCGAATTCGCGGTTGGATCGGCGCTCTTCCGGCGATCATCGGGATTCTTCAGATTCCCGGCAGCGTTATCGGCGAACGATACGCAAGCTTCAAGCGATTCGTGTTCTTAGGTGGGTTGCTGTGGAGACTGTGGTGGGTCCCTGTGGTGTTCTTGCCCCTGGCTCCTGCGTCGTGGCCGCGACTTGAGATACTCATTTTCTGTATCGCGATGCAGGCGGCCTCCATACACTTCATTCAGGCGACATACAACCAGTGGCTGAGCGTCTTGGTGCCGGAATCGCATCGAGGTTGGTACTTTTCACGGCGTCACGCACTTGCTATCCTGGTTGGTGCGGTTATCGGGTTTCCGGCTTCAGCTTTGATGGATTGGATTCGAGCCGATGGCGACACCAACATAGGCCTCTCCATTATCTTTGGCGTTGGAGTCGCCTTCGGCCTTGTCAGTCTTCTCTTCTATCTTCGCATGCCGGATACGCGCCGCGAAGAAGTGAAGCGCAAAGGATTCTTGGAAACACTCGCATCTTTCGGCGAGCCGCTGCGCCAAAAGCCGTTCAGACGGCTCTTGCTGTTTCTGATCGTGTTCGTCATCGGCCAAATCCTTGCAGGTCCTTTCTTCTTTTACTACGGGCGTGAAGTCTTGGGCCTGAGCTTTATTGACCTGCAGGTTTTTGCCGCCTTCACGGCAGTATCAGCGCTGTTGTCGGCGGGGATGTGGGGATATCTCAGCGATAAGTACGGGAACAAACCAGTGCTGTTCGTTGCCGGAATTCTGCTCACATTGGGGCCTTTGGCTTGGGTTTTCGCTGAGCCAAATCGACCCGTTTGGAACTACATCGTGCTTTGCATTGGACACATTGCAGCGGGGTTCGCCTGGACCGGTGTCGGTGTTGGACAATTCAATTTCATCCTAGCAGTGGCTCCCAACTCGATTCGCGGACCGGCGATCGGCGTCGCGCAAGCGGTGATGGCCGTAGTTTCTGGATTTGCGCCACTTGGTGCTGGTGTTCTTCTACATCAACTCCGAGCCATCGTGGGTGAAGTTCCGGCGTACGAATGGCTGTTTAGTATCAACGCAGCAGTCCGATTCTTGTCTGTGTTCCTTCTCTTTGGCATTGTCGACAGTTCGTCGCGTGGGATTCGGGACTTCTTGCGCCAGGTCGCCGGCGTGCGACCCAAAGGCGTACTCGCGATGAGAAAGTTGACCTCAGCAGGAGATACTGTTGCCAAGCAAAACGCCATCCGGAAGGTTGCCGAGTCTCGAATGGTTATGGCGGAGAGTGAGATCTCGCGGTTGCTCACGGATCCATCGCCACGAGTTCGTCGTGAGGCCGCCCTCGCATTGAGACACATTGGCAGTGACGAGGCGCTGCGCGCGCTGATAGTGCTCATCAAGGAGAACCCATCTTTCGTGGAAGATGAGATGATCGAGACTATCGCGGTGATAGGAGATTCCAGTGCGGTAACGCCATTGATCAAATTGCTGGTGAGTCCGTCATCGTCGATTCGGAGGGCGACCGCGCGTGCGTTGGGGCGGCTCGCAGCGAACGAAGCGATCGACCCTCTCATCGCTGCCGCTGCACATCCGGAAGACCCGGAGTTGCGCCGCGCGGCAATCCAGGCGCTGCGCATCATCGGCGACCCCAAATGCGAAGGAGTTGTAATCACGGCGTTGACCGATCAGTTTCCGTCCGTTCGCGTCGCTGCGGCTGAGGCATGCGCCGAGTTCGAGTTCGCTGGCGCTGTATCAGTGCTTCGCGACCTCGTCCGAGGCAACCTTGATGACACGTCTGCCGAAGTAGTCTATGCGTTGGCTGCAGCCGGAACGGTGGAGGACGCTGCAGCCATCCTCGATGCGGCTTCAAAGATGGAGTCCGACGTCGGGCGCAGGCGTGCGCTTCTTGCAGCCGCAAGGTTGTTTGGGGTCGAAGACAGCCTTTACCGCCTGCTGATGATGGACCAGGTGAAACGGGACCAGTTTATGATGGAGTTGGTCCGCTCACGCTATGTGAAAGGCCTGAGAACCGCCATGTCCCGCTTCCATGCGGGGGACGAGCAGAAGGGTGTCGAGCTCCTGGCGAGTTCCACGGGTGACGCCCGGCTGGCAGTCCTCGCTGAACACACACCCTCCGAAGGGTTCCTCCTCGCAGCTGCGCTGATCCATTCTCGGCCTAAGGATTAGGACCTAGCCGCACAATCATTGCTTTGAACTGCATCGTATCTGCCTGCAGAGGCGTATCCAGAGTACTAGGCGTCGCCTTGACCAGCGAACTGCGTCAAGAGCCTTTGGGGCTACCCCCGGGGGTGCAGGAGCGAGGTTTTGGTGCCGTCTGAGGTAAAACAACCCGTCTTGGGCTCAAGCCCAGGGCATACACTCAGGAGGTGTATACAAGTGAACAAGAAGATCTTTGCACTGCTCGCAAGCGCTGTGCTCATCGGCTCGGCTTTCATCGTCGGCTGTGGCGAACCCACCGATGATGGTGGTGGCGGAGACACTCCGGCGCCCAGCACGTCTGGCGACGGCCCTGGCGCTGGCAAGCCCCAGACTCCCGTAACTGACGATGCCGGCACGGCACCCGCAGGAGCCCCTGCAGGTGATGCCCCGGCAACGGCCCCGACCGGCGAAGGTGAGGCTGAAAAGCCAGCAGCTCCGGGCGGAGCAACACCCACGGCGCCCGGTGGCGCAGCGAGCGGAGACTAATTCCGTCGTTTGCCTCTAACTGAGGCACAGGCTCGAGCGGCGGACCCGACAGGGTTCGCCGCTCGTATTGATTTGTAGGGGCGCCTTTCGCCCCCTATCCAGGAGGTAAACAATGCTTAAGACTTTCTTCCCAGCTGTGATCGCCGCTGCTGCCATAGCCATGATTGGCTATGGCTGTAGTAGCAGCGAGACCGCAGATGATGGGCACGGCCCGGCCGACGTCCACTCCAGCGACGATGGCCACAACCATGGCGCAGACAAGAACCCCGCCGTAGAGCCTGCTCCAGGAGGGGCCGCCAATTCGGCAACCTCAACCGGTCCGGGGACGACCGAGCCCGTGGTCTACACGGAGAAAGGGAAGCCGACCTGTGTTGTCATGGCTGGAGTCTCAATGTCCAGCGTCGAAGGCAAGAAGTTCCAGGACCACGAAGGTGTCCGGTACTACTTCTGCTGCGATGGATGCCCAGAGAAGTTCGCCGCAGACCCGGCAAAGTACGCCAAGAAGCCAGAGTAAAAGCGCCTCCGGCCACATAAACTGTTGCGCGGCGGATGGGCTAAATCCGCCGCGCTCTCTCCTTTGTCCTGCTCGTGCCTGGCTGCCTGCTTCAGCCTCACCCTGCGAGGGCTGAATCGGTAGACACGCACGGGTGGTGAACGTCGGTGCTATCGTAAACTTGGTCGGATGGAAACCGCGACCACAGTTATTATACGAGGGTTTTCCACGACTTTTCCAACGATTTGCACATTTTTCATCGTCGGTGGAGAACAGCCCGGAGGCCAGCCACGCACTCCTCGGCGCTCTTCAGAGGCTCAAGCCGCGGGTTATCCATCTCTGCAATCGCGATTTGGACACCGCTTCTTTCAGCGGCGGCTCGGATTGCTGACCAGTCCAGAACGCCTCGTCCGATTTCCACATCTTCTCCATCCTCGGCAAGATCCTTGGCGTGAATGGTTGGAACTCGGCCCGCCAAGGCCTCAATGACTGCCCCAGGGTCATGACCAGCCTTCGCTACCCAGAAAACATCGACCTGCGCGTCAAGGTTTTGCGCCTCCTCAAAAAGAATCTCCCAGCCACATGCGTTCCCGTCGGTGGCTGCAAACTCGATAGCGTGATTGTGGTAGCCAAGACGAAGGCCAGCGTCTTGAAACCGCTTCGCGGCGTCGTCCAAGACTCTCGCCGTAGCCCGCCATGCTTCGACGGATGATCGGTGCTCGTCAGCCAACCAGGGGACGGTGACAAACTTGCATCCTAACGCTAGGTGGTCTCGAATCGTGTCAGCGGAATCGATTGCCGATTCGAGACCTATGTGTGACCCGATGACTTGAAGTCCAATGTCATCAAGCTTCTGGCGGAGATCCTCGGCGTTCATCCCGCCGAAGCCAGCCAGCTCGACTTTGTCGCAGCCAAACGCTTTGACGCTTGCGCACGCTCCCAAGAAGTCCTGAGCAGTCTCCTCGCGAATGGTGTAAAGCTGGAGCGCGATTCCTATGGGCATCCGCAGATTCTGAAACAAAAACGGCCGCCGAGTGAGCGGCGACCGTTCTCAGTACGGTTACTCGTCGTCTGTCGGGGGTGGCGAACCTGCCGGTCGCTGTCCGTCTCGCTGAGGCATCGGGAGGCTACCGGTCACGCGAACCCCTAACTCCCTCTTATCAACTTTGAAGAGTCGATTGCCCTGAAGAATGTAAAGAAAGTCGCTGTCGGCAACCATCGTTGCACCGCCCGGGCCACCCATTTGCATCGGCGCTTGAAATTGACCCCGAGGCGGCTGTCCCTGCCCGGGTCCTTGGCCGGGCCCCGGTCCCTGAGCGATCGAATAGGTGACGGGTACTGAGAGTGCCGCGATCGCGACGCCAGCCGCTCCAATCCACTTGTGCTTGTTCATATCTATTCTCCTTTGAGTGAGATACTCGCTGAGACGGAGCAGCAGTCCACAAGTTCACTGACCAATAGCAATTCACTGCACGCTAACCGTGATTCGAGCGCTTGCGGATGAAGGCGAGTGCGGCCTCACGGTCTCCCTGCGGAACATCCCCATCGAGTACCGCCTCAGTTAGGAGCTTCTTCCAGCGCGCAACCTCTGGCCCAGGTGCGATTCCCAGTTCTTCCATGATTTCCCGGCCGTTGAGGGGCGACCCAAGCGGGGCGGTTTCTGTTTTCGTCATCACCTCGTGAAGCTGCCGTCTGATTTCGTCAAACGGAATCGGCTTTGGAATACGTCCGATAGCGGCCGCGTCCGCTTCACAGAGCTGCAGGAGAGGCTCGGTGAGTCGCCCCATATCGCGCAGCAGTCGCCTGACTGCTGATTTGGAGAACTTCGACGCAGAACCGAGCCGCATATGATTGCCAACTAATCTCGCAACCGCTCGACACAGGCGCTTCGGGAAACGGAGCCTTCTCAGCGTCTCTTGCGTCATTTGCGCGCCTACCTCCTCATGGCGGAAGAAGCGAACGCGGCCTTGAGGGTCTACGGACCGCGTTCTGGGTTTGCCGATGTCGTGAAACAGCGCGGCCAAGACGACCAGCAGACGCTGCTGGTGATCGTCGTATTCAGCGGCAGCTGCCACCTCCACAACGTCGAGCGTGTGGCCCCACACATCCTTCGAGTGATAGTCCCCCTGCTCCACTCCGACCCCCTCAACCAACTCAGGAGCAATGATGTCAAACAATCCAAGCGACATCAAGTCATGCATGCTCTTGGAAGCAGAGGGATCCACAAGCATCTTGATCAACTCGTCGCGCACACGTTCTGCGCTGACGATGCGTAATCGATCCCCCTCCGAGCGAATCGCGTCGGCGAGCCCTGGAGCAAGTTCAAAGTCAAGCCGGTTCTTGAGCCTGACCGCTCGCAGCATTCTAAGCGGATCGTCGCGAAACGTTAGCCTCGGTTCCAGTGGCGTGCGCAACAGCCGCGCACCCAGGTCATCAAGTCCTTTATCCAACAGATCGAGAACTTCGCCAGAGTGAATGTTCTTCATTAGAGCGTTGACCGTGAAGTCTCGCCGAAGTGCGTCGTCCAATAGCGTTGCAGGAGCAACGTTTGGCTTTCTTGTTTCAGGCGAATAGGACTCTTTCCGAGCCGATACGAACTCTACATTGCTGTTGCTGACTCTTATCAGCGCGGTACCGAATCTTGGGTAGCACACTGGATGCAGGGCGCTGACACCCTGTTCCCACAGCAACTGCACCACGTCAAGCGCGCTCCCTTCGACGACAATGTCAAACTCCTCAGTTGTCGGCAGGTTGAGCAGAGAGTCGCGTACGGCACCGCCAACGAGATAAAGGCGGCCTTCCCACTCGGTTCCCAGCGTCGCGGTTGCGATGCGTTCGATCGCGGTCACCTCTCAATTATGGTCGCACCTTGCCATCTGCTAATATTGGGGGGCGATGTTGCCGCGTTCGCTTCGCTCGCTTCTTTCCGGGATAATCGACTATGCCGGGATGTACCCTCCGGCCCAGCTGCCATTTGAAGAGGCGCTGAAGAATTACGTCGAGTATGACTCCCGCCCGTATAGCTGGATGGTGGGTCAATTTGTTTGTCCGATCACCAAGCTCTCTGAACTGCGAGCGCTGGATGCGCTGTATTCACACTGGAGCGATCTTCCGCTTGCACTGATTGGGAGTCCTGCAACGACCTTGAGTGAGTTATCGTCGAACTGTCAATCAGACTTTGACGAGTTCACAAAATTTACCGAAAGCAATTGGAGACCCATTTCCTACGAGTTCCGCATCGGGCCGGAGCTGGCCCGCGAAAAGGACCTCGCATCCGCCGTTGAAGCCGTCGTTCACGCAAGCCCAGCGGATGTAGTTTTTTGCGAGATTCCCATCCTCGAATTGACCGACGACACGACCGCAGGTGCAATTGATGCGATCGCCGCGGTTGAAGGCTGCGCGACAAAGCTTCGCCTCGGCGGAGCTTCCGCTGATGCAATACCAAGTACGGAATTGTTGGCCTTCGCTATTGAGCGGCTTGCCTGGAGCGAAACGACGGTAAAGTTCACCGCAGGGCTACACCAACCCCTTTGCCAGGCGGACCCGGCTCTCGGTGCCCGAATGCATGGATTCCTAAATGTGTTCTGCGCGTCGGTGCTCGCGTGCGCGCATCGGCTCGAGCGTCAGACCATCGAGGCGATTCTAATGGAGTCGGATCCAGCACAGTTTGTTTTCGATGACGCTGGCCTTCGCGTAGGGAGCATTTCGGCGACTATGTCACAGATCGAAACGGGAAGGACCTTCGCGGTCGGCTTTGGATCATGCTCCGTCCTCGAGCCGGTCGAAGGCCTCGTCGCACTCGGATACACACTCGAATAACAGATATGGCTATCGATCCGACCACTAATCCAAAGGCCCGATCATGGATCCATGTTGATCCAGAGTCGCACTTTCCAATACAAAACATGCCTTACGGCATCTTCTCTCGAAAGCACGAAAGCAAGCGCGCTTGCATCGCGATTGGTGACCATGTGCTGGATCTCGCGATTCTTTACGATGAAGGACTTTTATCGCAAGGACAGATTCCGTTCAACGTTTTTGCGCTCGACAGGCTGAATGAGTTCATGGCGTGCGGGAGGTCGGCGTGGACGTCGACTCGCAAACGGCTGTTTCAACTTCTGGAGGAGAAAACTCCAGACTTGCGCGATAACGTGATGGTGCAGCGACGTGCGTTGATTCCGATGGCCGATGTGCAGATGCACCTACCCGTGTTTATAGGTGACTACGTCGATTTCTATTCGTCAGAACAGCACGCGACGAACGTCGGCAGCATGTTTCGCCCGGACAACCCGCTCATGCCCAATTGGAAGCATCTTCCAGTCGGCTATAACGGCCGAGCGTCGAGCATAGTGCTGTCCGGCGCGGCGATTCGAAGACCGTGCGGACAGATTCTCCCGCCGAACAGCGAGCAGCCGATCCAGTCGGCCTCCAACGCGCTCGACTTCGAACTCGAAGTCGGCTTCTACACCGGCAAGTCAACCGAGCTTGGAAGCAGGGTGCCGACGAGCGAGGCGGAAGACTACATCTTTGGAATCACGCTTGTTAACGATTGGTCCGCGCGCGACATTCAGCGGTGGGAGTATCAACCTCTTGGGCCGTTCTTGTCGAAGTCGTTTGGAACGAGTGTTAGCCCTTGGGTTGTCACGCTAGATGCACTCGGGCCATGGCGAATCGCCGGACCCAAGCAGTCCCCCCCCGTTCTGCCGTATCTTAAGTATCGTGGCAAGTGGCGCTTTGATATCCAACTTGAGGTGTGGCTGCAAACACAGAAAATGACGTCGCCACAGAGCATCTGCAAAACAACCTTCAAGAACATGTATTGGAACATGGCTCAGCAGCTCGCACACCAATCCGTCAACGGAACCAACATACAGGTGGGCGATTTGTATGCAAGTGGCACTGTCTCAGGCGATACTCCGGACAGCTACGGGTCTATGCTTGAGCTTGCTTGGCGCGGGGAGAAGCCGATCGAGATGAGCGAGACGGGAGAAGCTCGGTCTTTCCTGGAGGACGGGGACGTGGTGGCGATGACGGGTTGGTGCCAAGGGGAGGGCTACCGGGTCGGCTTCGGCGAATGCGTAGGGCAAATCCTGCCTGCCGAAGAAATCGCGTAAACTCGCCGTCCATGTCCAACGCGTTCGAGATCGCCCAGTTGCAGCTTGACGAGGCAGCAAAGAAGCTTAGCTTAGATGCCGACCTGCACCAACTCCTCCGAGAACCGATGGCCGAGCATTGGGTCCGCATCCCAATCAGGATGGATTCTGGCGCAGTCAAGGTCTTCAGCGGTTTTCGCGTCCAATACAACTGGTCGCGCGGACCTTGCAAGGGCGGCATTCGCTTCCACCCTGAGGAAACGGTCGACACTGTGCGCGCACTCGCTGCGTGGATGACCTGGAAGACGGCGGTCGTCGATATACCTCTTGGGGGAGGCAAGGGAGGCGTAATCTGCAATCCGAAAGAGATGTCAGAGGGAGAATTGGAGCGGCTGAGCCGGGGATACATTCGCGCGATTGCTAGAAACATTGGACCAGAAGTCGACGTGCCGGCACCGGATGTCTACACAACCCCTCAGATCATGGCGTGGATGATGGACGAGTACGAAGTCATCGCAGAAAGGCATGCCCCAGGAGTCATTACTGGAAAGCCCGTCAATATCGGTGGATCGTTTGGCAGAGGTGACGCGACCGCGCGAGGAGGAATGATGTGTTTGCGCGAGGCTGCCGAGGCTTTGGGCGTGAACTTAAAGGGTGCCACGGTTGCCATCCAGGGCTACGGAAATGCGGGAGCGCATGCGCACCAACTTTGCAATGAGATGTTCGGTTGCACAGTCGTTGCAGTTAGCGATTCAAAGGGAGGCATATTCTTCCCGCAGGGACTGGAATGCCACCATGTGATTGAATTCAAGGAACGCAATGGGTCTGTGGTTGGCTACCCCGGATCAGAAGCTGTGACCAATAAGGAACTCCTTGAATTAGAAGTGGACGTGCTGATTCCGTCTGCGTTGGAAGGCGTGATCACGCGCGATAACGCGGCGAATGTCAAAGCAAAGATTGTCGCAGAGCTCGCAAACGGACCCACGACACCCGAAGCAGACGAGATACTTCACAAGAATGGGGTGTTCGTCATTCCAGACTTCCTATGCAATGCGGGCGGCGTTACTGTTTCGTACTTCGAACAGGTTCAAAACGCAGCCAATGATCGATGGAAGGAGGCAGAAGTCCATCACCGACTCGACGAGATAATGACTCGTGCGTTTCACGCGGTCTACCTCCGAAGAACGAGAGAAGATGTTCACACTCGGCTCGCAGCATACTTAGTCGCGGTCGAAAGAGTGGCCGATGCTTGCGTGACCCGAGGGTGGGCAGGATCAAGAAGCAAGTAGCCGAGAGTTCCACTCAGAAAGGACGCGCGCGATAACTTCGTCAGCTGACATGGCATCCGTGTCGATTGTGACGGCGTCGTCTGCGACTTTCAGAGGGCTATCAGCGCGAGTGGTATCTCGTTCATCACGGAGCGCGATCTGTTGCCTGATGTCGTCAATCGGTGTCGTGTCGCCTTTTGCCTGGAGTTCTTTCCACCTGCGGCGGGATCGCTCCTCAACACTTGCAGTCATGTAGATCTTTAACCTCGCGTCTGGACACACCACTGTGGTTGTGTCCCGCCCCTCTAAAACGATTCGACCTTGATCGCACAGCAGCTTCTGTCGCTTGACGAGCTCCTTCCGTACGTGCGAATTGGCAGAAAGCGCTGAGGCAAGCTCGCCAATCTCCATTGTCCGGATCAGGCTTGTCACATCCTCTCCATCGAGCAATACGGTTTGCGGTTCGCCAGGCTGGAATTCGATCCGAGCATCAGTTGCGAGCGCTGCAGCGGCGTCTCCGTCCTCCGGCCCGAGGCCCCTGCGTGTCGCAAGCAGCGCAATGCAGCGGTACATCGCTCCAGTATCGAGGTAAGTAAAACCAAGCTCTTTCGCCACGGCTTTGGCGACCGTGCTCTTTCCGGCACCCGCAGGGCCGTCGATAGCGACTACATCTCTAAGCATGCGATAGCCGCGCGATTTCATCAATGAAGTCTGGGAACGACGTAGCGATAGCTTCCGCGCCGTGAATCTCTGTTTCACCGTCGGCAATCAATCCGGCGACCGCGAATGCCATGGCGATCCTATGGTCACCGTTCGCCTGTATCTTCGCGGAGTTCAGTTTTGTGGGTCCCGATATTGTCATTCCGTCCTCAAAAGTGTCTATGTTTGCACCCATTGCGCGCAGTCCTGCTGCGACCTGTTCGATCCGATCGCTTTCTTTAACCCGAAGTTCTTTGGCGTCTCGAAAAATGGATGTTCCTTCGCACTGCGTCGCAAAGACTGCGAGAATGGGAATCTCATCGATCAGCCTTGGAACGAGCGAACCCGCGATTGCAAACGCGCGGAACCGCTCAGGTAAGGGATCGATGAACAGATCTGCAACCGGCTCGCCTTGTTCAAGCTTGTGAGGGATTTCGCCGACGGGCACTCCTGCTGCGCGCAAGCAGTCCAGAACTCCTGACCGAGTGGGATTGATACCGACGTCCTTTACCGTTAGCGGACCGCCGAGCAAGGCTGCAGCAACGAGGAAGAACGCAGCAGAGGAGATATCACCAGGAACATTCATGTCGATCTGTTTCGGAAGCCCAGGTTCGACACGAACAGTCAGTCCGGCCTGATTGATTTGGCAACCTGCGGCTTTCAGCATCCTTTCGGTGTGGTCGCGGCTCAGCATCGGTTCGGTTACGCTCGTAGTCCCCTCCGCAAAGAGCCCGGCGAGAAGAACTGCAGATTTGACCTGTGCGCTGGCGATGGGAGAGAGATAGTCGATGCCGTGCAGGATTGCAGGATGGATGCAAATCGGCGCTGTTTCGCCTTCTATGTTCGCCCCCATGGATCGAAGCGGCTCGACAACACGTCGCATCGGTCGGCGCGTGAGAGTTTCGTCACCGACCAACTCCGCTTCAATTCCGACGCCTGCAAGCAGTCCGCATATGAGCCTCATCGTCGTTCCCGAGTTTCCGCACCAAAGCGGCGACGATGCGCTGCGAAACTGAGAGGGTCGTATCTGGACGCCCCATGTCGCATCATCGACAAGAACACCAAGCTCTCGCAAAATTTGTAGCGTATCTTCGCAGTCTTGTCCGCGCAAAGGCGCACGAATGACACCACCCTCATCTGAAATCGACGCGAGTAAGTACGCGCGGTGCGTCAGGCTTTTATCGCTCGGAGGACGGACTTCGCCCCAAAAGCGCTTAGCAGGCGTGATCCTCAGCGTTCGCGGGCGGCCTTCGCCTTCCGAGACGCCTCGAAGAAATCCAGTAGTTCCTCGTATTGTTCAGCCTCCACAGTGCCTCTCAACTTAGTCAAGTGGTAGATCAGGTCGTCCAGCGCGGAAACGACTTCGTCGCGATTGTTCAAGAATACGTGAGTCATCGTATCCGATTCAGCTCCCGCGTATTCTGTGAGGACGTGCCACGCTCTCCCTGCCAACTCAGAATGAACCAAGTTTTGGCCCATTTGGGCGAGTATCCCCGCGATCGCTCGCGGCAAGTGATCCATGACCCCTGCGTGGCGGTCATGCTCTTCCGGACTCAAGATCACGGGCTTCGCGCCGAGTGTCCTTGTCAGCGCTTCAATCGCTTGCAGCGCTCCCTTGTCCGTGCGCTCGGTTGGGGTGAGGACCCAAGGCACGCCGTCAAAAAGATCCGCACGGGCGGATTCGATCCCCTCGCCATCTTCGACAATAAACGGGTGCCCGCCGACGAAGCGCGGCTTGAATCTCAATGGATAGGTCAGCGTCCAGTTGACGACCTGCGTTTTGACACTTCCTGTGTCGGTGACGATGGTGTTTACCTTGCAAAACACATCAGCCTCAACGAGGCAAGGGACGACTTGGTTGGGCGGTACTGCAAGAATCAGAATGTCAGCATCCCCAAGATGATTTAGGGTCTCAAACGTTTGGTCAACGCACCCGATGTCGCTCGCCACTTTACGAGCGTCCCCCGATTGGTCAAATCCGATGATGCGTTTGGCAGCCGCGATCTCGCGAAGGCGTAGGCCAATTGATCCTCCGATCGGGCCCAACCCGACGATTCCGACGGTTCCGTAGTTGACTCTTCGCATCGTACAGGAATCTGCCTTCGCCGCAGCGGCGATTCTCTATACTGACGCTCTAAAACGCCGTCCGGCGTCGGAAGTGAGAGAAATCGGCTATGAGATTACGCCGTTAGGCTTGGCTTTGCTCCGCACATAATCCGCGCTCCGCAGCAGCCACGCTCGGAAGGAGTCTTGGTCATCGAGGACTGCCTGCGGCATAACAATGTACTCAGGCTTCTCAACATCGTCGGGAATCGTCCGAAACGTGCGAGCTCCGTCGATCAGAAGCGCTTCTTGCCGATCTTCGGGAGAGAGCTTCAGACTCACGATATCGTCCAGCAAAATTGCGAACATCTTCTCGCCCGTGTAGACGCCCATCCCGCCAAACATCTTCCTGGCGCGAGCGTCAAGGCCCTCCGAGGCTCTCATTACTTGTTCGTATCGATCCGGCCTGTATGCCAATTGAGTCCCCTTTGTTACGGCTTGGGAATCCTAGCCCTTAAGTCTCGATCGCTCGACCGAGCCTCCAAGGCTGCGGCTTGATTCGCTTGCGTAAACAATCCCGGCATGGAACTGCCGATGGTCTATTTTACCCAACCCCGTCCTTTGGCGCAGGGGTCGGGGGCAAAAATGGCCGAAGGTATAATTCGCCTCCCATCGCGCGGATGGTGGAATTGGTAGACACGCATGCTTGAGGTGCATGTGCCCTAACGGGCGTGGAGGTTCGAGTCCTCTTCCGCGCACCAATTCCGACGTAAGCAGGGAGGTGCGCTCAAATGAGAGTCACGCGTTATCTGTTATCAACAGGCTTTGCGCTCACGGTGTTTGGATGTGGCCCGAGCGAAGTTACCGTCTTGCACGATGCGCCACCGGAGGTTCCGGAGGGATGGCACGTCCACGTAGGCGACGGCTTTTACTTCTTCGCGACAGACAATTGGATGCTTCCTGCGGCAGTCAGCGACTTTGATGACCCGGACGCACTAAAGAACCTGAGCAATCCCGCTGTGTCGCACGGGATGGCGCGTCCGGCCGAGTCCAGCCGCGAAGGCGCCTCGGTCTTCATCGTCGATACCAGCTCTCGGCAAACGATCGGAGAGGCGCGGACGCAACTTGTTGTGAAGAAGGAGCGAGGCGGAAAGACGAACCTCGGCATCGAGGTTGAGGCGCTCAGGAAGAAGGTGCCGTCCATCGTTTCAGAATCGCCCCTCGAACTGCCCGTCGGCCCAGCACACGAGTTCGTGACGCTTCGCAAGACGATCGGCGGTGACGAAATCCATGAAATCTGGATCGTTCTCGTCGATGAGCGCGACGTTTACACCTTCCGGTTCACGGCGACTGGGACCAATGTGCCGCTCATGCAGATCGCAAGACCCGCGCTGCAGACCTTCCGCCGTGGCACGCCCCCGCCCGGCGCGCTACCAGCGCAAGTCGAAAACCCGTTCCAGGATTTGAGCGACATGTTCGGCACAGACTAGCCGCGCAGGTAATCGACCCGCCTCCGGCGAAGCATAATCGCACCGATGGCGGACGTCCTGCAAGAGGCTCCTGCCGAGCCAATCCCTGAAAGGCCGAAGGCTGTGCGCTTAAGCGCCATCCTGTGGGGGCTCGCGCTTTGCCTGCCCGTCTGCTATTGGAACGCCTGGCAACCCACGGGCACCATCTACTCGCTGCTGTTCAGCACGATGGCCGCGCTAATCGTCCTGGTTGCCGCCAACGCAGTTCTTCATCGGGTCGCGCCACGGCTCGCCTTCACCACGGCGGACATGGTCGTCGTGTTCGCGATCGTCTCCGTTGCATCGGCCATCAGCGGCGAATGGACGTTCCTCAACATGCAGTACGTCCACACGTTCGCCGGATACTCGCACCTGGAGCCCCTGTACGAGCAGCAGTTCCTCAAGGCTCTCCCCGAGAGCATGTACTTCCACGACTCCAGCCAGCTTGCCGACTACCTCGCAGGCGGGAACGACCGCCTCCACTTCCTCTCCCGTCTCGACATCTGGGCGCCGAAGATCGCGATGTGGACGCTTTTGTACGGAATGATCACCGTCGCGCTCCTGTGTGTCAACAGCCTCATGCGCGACGCGTGGCTGCGCAAGGAGAGGCTTAGCTACCCGATCATCCAACTCCCCGTCGCGATGATGGAGAACGCGGGGCGCGGGCCGCTCTGGAAAAGCAAGCCGATGTGGATGGCATTCGGCGTCATGTTTGCCATCGACATGCTCAACGGGTTCGCCTACCTCTACCCGAACCTTCCAAGCGTTCCCGTCAAACAGATCTTCAACTTCGACACGATCTTCACCGACCTCCCCTGGAGGGCGATGGGCAGCACCCCCGTCGCGATCTATCCCTTCCTCGCCGCGATGGCTCTCCTCGTTCCCAGTGACCTCCTCTTCTCCGTCATCTTCTTCTTCATCGTCAGGAAACTCACGCTGGTCGTCTTCGCGCTCTACGGACTCGAAGGCGGAACCTTCGCGGGCGGATTCCTGAGGCCCGAAGCCCCATACTTCACCGAACAGACTTGGGGCGCGATCATCGGGCTGTTCGCCACCGCGATGTGGGTCGCACGCTCGCACCTGCGCCAGGTATGGGCAGACATCAAGTCGGGAGCGCGAGAATCGGATGGAGGCATTCCGCACCGCTGGGCGTTCAGCCTGCTCGTCGTCTGCTTCGCCGGACTCCTATGGTTCGTCTCGCTCGGCGAACTTCCGATCCTCGTCATGATCCCGTACTTCGCCGCGTTCATCATGTTCAGCATTGTCATAACGCGGATGCGAGCACAACTCGGCCCACCCACCCACGAATTCGCGTTCATGGGGCCGAACCAGCTCCTCATGAACTTCTACGGGACGCGAAACCTCACGCCCAAAAACGCGGTCTTCCTCGGCACGCCGCTCCTCGGCATCAACCGACTCTCCCGCTCCCACTGCATGCCCGTTCAGCTCGAAGCGATGAAGATGGCGGACGGCCAGCGTGTCCACCAAGGCGCGGTTTTCGGGCTGATTGCGCTCGGCCTTGTCGTCGGCATTTTCGTCGGGAGCATGTTCTTCGTCCAGGCGAGTTACGTCAAGGGCGCGTCGCCGGGCTGGGGGGACCCGGTCTCCGTTTTCCGGGGGGTGACCGACAAACCGACTGGCCCGAACGTCATCGGCATGATGATGGTGTTCTTCGGCTTCGCCGTCGTCACGGTTCTCGATGTCGTCCGCTTCAACTTCCCTGCCTTCAAGCTCCACCCGGTCGGATACGCGCTCAGCATGAACTTCGGCGTGGACTACTACTGGTTCGGGCTCGTGATCGCCTTGGCCGTGAAGACGCTGGTCCAGCGCTACTACGGGCTGCGCGGCTACCGCCAACTCCGAAACGTGGCCTTCGGCGTGATGATCGCCGAGTACGGCGCGGAGTTGATTTGGGCGGCTTACGCTCTCGCCACCCGGCAAAGCACCTACACCATCGGCTTCAACGAGCGGGGCCTGGGAACCCAATGATCCAAGCCGCGATGCCCGCTGCCGCGCTCCGAGCGGCCCGCGCGCGCATCCACGGGGCAAAACCACGCGTTGCAGCGGCTGCATGGCGTCATCACGCTCCGTCATTGCGTCATCACGCTCCGTCATTGCATCATCGCGCTCCGTCATTGCATCATCGAGCTCCTTCATTGCATCATCGAGCTCCTTCATTACATCATCGAGCTCGGTCATTACATCATCGAGCTCCGTCGTTACATCATCACGGAGCTCAAACACGTGATTCCGGGGCTCATCCCGTTAACCACCCTCGGCCCTACTCGCTTCGCTCTCGCCGTTCCCACATAGGCGCGCTGGATCGCGGCGCGGCCAGGGCGTCAGCGGGGACTGGGGGAAGCCGATAGAGCCGCCGATCCTCCGCCGACCACAGGGGAGGAGGCTGCCGTTCGCGTGGATCGCGGTGTGGCTGCTTCTCGCGCTCATCGCGGGCACTGAGTTCTACGCGCTTGTGGCTAAGCCGGGCGTGCCCGAGGATCGCCGCGCCCTGGAGGCGATGCGCCAGGAGTTCGGCGTGAAGCACGGGGAGGCGGCCACTGCCGACGAGCAGGACGAGGTGCTGCGCGCCGCGCTGCACGCCATCTCCGAGATGGAGTTTGAGACCGCCGGGGCAGAAGGCAGCGCGGGCCGGGTCGTTTTGATCCTTTCTGGCGAGCTTGGCGTCTATGGCCCTCCCTTTGGGCCGCTCCCGAATGCCGAGGTCGACGATTTCGAGGGCGACGAGACCCGCGAGGAGGCCGCCGAGCTGAGGCAGAAGCTGAACGACGCGCTCGCGAAGATCTACTCATCGGAGCCCATCAGCAGGGCGGAGTCGGAGGAGATGCGGCGCACGATCCTCTCTACCACCGGTCCCGGTTGGCCCTACGATCTCGCGCTCGACCGGCTCGCGGAACGGTCGGGGACGAAGCGCCAGCCGGAGGAGAACGTTGGGCTGGGAATGCTGATGGGGGTGCTGTTGCTTGGAGGGTTGGGGGCGTGGATCGCTTACTTCGTCCTGACCATGAGCGGGATGAAGCCGAAGGGTTTGCCACGGGAGAACGACACTCTTGAGGTCTCGGACAACCTTGCTTTGCGCTTCCTTCTCTTCATCGGGGCCTTTGCGTTCTTGCCTACGTTTGCGGCGGTGGCCGCATCTCGCGTGGATCTGCCCGGCGCCCAGGACGTTGCAATCCTGCTCGTGATGCTGGCGGCGACCGGGTTGATCTTATCTACCGAGTTAGCCGGAGTTCGAATGTCGCTTCGGCGGCTTGGCGTTCGATTCGATGGACTTTGGGGACAGGTGGCTTGGGGCGTCGGCGGCTTCCTCGCGAACATCCCGGTTCTGGCTGGGCTTCTCGCTCTGACTGAGACGCTGTTGAAGGCGCTGCCTTCGGGTGATCATCCGGTGCAGCAGCAGGTTTTCATGGAGTTTGGGCTGTTCAAGGCGATCATAGGCGCGGTGATCATGGCCCCGATCATTGAGGAGATCTTCTTTCGCGGGTGCCTTTACCAAGGGCTTGCGGCAAGGTCTCGGAGTTGGGTGTGGCCGGTTGTGCTCTCGTCGGTGGCGTTCGCGTCGCTGCATCCACAGGGGATGCAGGCGTGGCTGGTTTTGGGGTGGATCGGTGGCATGGGTGCGATGCTGTTCCGCCAAACGGGCAGCCTGGTGCCCGCGATCGTGATGCACGCGCTGAACAACCTCGGCGCGATCTTGCTGACCGTCTATGTCCTGTAGAATCTGAGCGTGCTTTCCCGGTTAGAGCAGTTCGCGTCGCGGCGTTGGGTTTTCGCCGCGCTGCTCGCCGCGCTTTTGGCTACGGTTGGGTTCACTTATCGCAGCGTGGTCGGGGGCGATTGGTTCGCGTCGGGCGACGACATGGCGCATATCCTTCCGGAACTGCGAGAGGGCGCGCCGATGGATTGGGTTTCGGGGACCTGGGTCGGCAAGCGGATGTTCGACTACTACCGCCCGGTCACCTCGATCGCGATGTGGGTGCAGCACCGCGCGTTCGGTGAAACTCAGGCCGGTTGGCAGGCGGTCTCCCTTGGGTGCCATCTGGCCGCGGTCGCACTTGTGTCGCTTCTGCTCTTCAATCTGTTTCGCCTGGCGATCCCTGCGCTACTTGGCGCGGCGGTTTGGGGGTTTCGTGGTCGCGTGTTCGAGACGCTGGAGTGGACTCCGGCGCAGACCGATCTGTTTGCAGGGGTTCTTGGCTTCGCTGCGCTCCTGGCGTTCGTGAGAGGAATTCGCAGGCAGAGCGCGTTGCTGTTGGGGCTTTCGGCGATTGTGGCGCTGCTGGCGGCCGGGTCGAAGGAGGTCGCGCTGGTTCTGCCGGCGGTCGCGGCGGTGATCGCGCTGTTCGAGGACGGGGTTTCGAATCGGTCGAAGGCGTGGATCGTCGCGACGTGTGCGGGCCTGACGATCTGCATCCTGGCGGTCAGAGCGTTGGCGCTTGGCGGCATCGGGTTCCTGCCCGGTCAGGCTGTCGGCGATTCTGGACGCGCAGCCGGGGTACGACCTGCCGGTGTCTTAAGAAACCTCCTGGGATTCTGGCTTCCTGCTGTGATGACGCCACTCTCGCAGATCGGATGGCAGGCGGCGTGGGCCGCAGCGGTCGGCGGCGTGGCCGCATGGATTGCGGGCCGGAAGCGGCTGGTGCTCGGCTTTTCTGTCGGCGCAGCGGCGTTCGTTGCGATTACCTTCTTGCTCGACGATCCGGGGTACTGGCTTCTTCCGCAAACGAGTCTTTCGGTCCTAACTGCGGCTGCGTTTGGCGGGGCTGTCCTGTTCGTGGTGCTTCGACGACCGAGGCAAACTCTGATGGTCATTCTCTGTGGGATAGCGCTCGGGCTTCCCCTTTACCATGTTGTGTACAACAAGGCGGGCAATGTTCGATACTTCCCAGACTTGTTTTGGGCGATGGGTTGGGCTCTGCTCGCGGCCTCCCTCGTCTCCAAAGAGACTACCGCTGAGACACGTTCGTGAGGAGTGCGGTCGCCCACTCTGCAGAACCTTCCTCATGCCGCGATGCTTCGCTCAAGCTTTCTTGTGACACAGTTGCAATGAGCTTAGCGAACCCTGCCGAGGTGTCGATGACTCGGAGGTGCACGCGACTGGTCTGCGGGCTCGCCTGGAAGACCGCGACCGCCACTCGCGCCGCATCAATGAAGTCTGCGTCTCCGCTCGCGGTAACTGTAGCCCTCGAGGAACTCGTCCTCGGGTCGAAATCGATGTGGATGAGTCTTGGTCCAAGCGTTCCCAGTCGGGCGGCAGCATCCCTCATGATTCGAATCTCTTCGGCGGTCATCGCTTGTGGCGCGGTAGATTGGCTCGCAGGCGGAGCCGTCGTCGTAGCTGCAGGCTCCGGATCGTCTCCTGGCAGGGCGACTCTCGGGTCGGGAGGCGCTTCCTCTCCGATAGATATGGGACGGATCAAGTCGTCGACGTTGACATCACCGCCATCTGCTCGCGCTTGGCCCATAAAAAATGCCCCGATGGCGATCCCAATCACGATGACTGCGATTCCTCCGTACATTACAGCCGTCCGCGCTCCGGAAGGCGGCACCTCGAGCCCTGCGAGCGTTTGCTTCGACACGGTCTTTTCGCGCGCACCGCGAAGTCTGTCTCGCTTAGCGGCCAGACTTGGATTCGTCGGCTCCAAATCGGCAGCAAGCTCGTACCAGTCGAGCGCCACCGACGAGTCGCCCTTATCAAGATGGATGTCTCCGAGAAGAATGTGGGCGGTTGAATTGTAGGGAAACTGCTTGAGTACTGCGAGACAATCCTTCTCAGCTTCTTCGTAATCCCCCCGCATTCGTAACAGGTTTGCTTTCGCGAGTTGCGGATAAACCGCTGCGTCCGCGGCATCCGCGGTTCCTCCGTTAACGGGCGCGCCGCACTCTGTGCAGAACTCGGCGTCGACAGCAACCTCGGTGTAGCAACGATCACAAATTTTCATCTATTGGGTTCCTGTGCTTCCGAATCCGCCGGTCCCTCGATGGGTATCCGGCAACTCGTCGCACACTTTCCATACTACGCGCTCCACCCTCGCGACGACCAGTTGGGCGATCCGATCGCCACTGTTAATCGTGACGGGTTCTGAACTCAAATTGATCAGGATAACCTTGATCTCTCCCCTGTAATCAGCGTCAATCGTACCGGGTGCATTCGGGATTGAAATCCCTTTGTTTAGCGCTAGACCCGACCTCGGGCGCACCTGTGCCTCATAACCTTCGGGGATCGCGACTCGAATGCCGGTAGCGACTGCTGTCCGCTCCCCTGGCCCGATCGTCGTCGTCTCATTTGCCCGCAAGTCCATGCCCGCTGATAGGGGAGTCGCGTAGTTGGGTACGGATTCCGGGGTCACTGCGGTGATTTCAACCTCGACGCGGTTTGGCATTGACTTGGTATACCCTGCGCAAAGGCGGGTATCGTTTCCAATCTTGGAGGTTTCCGAAGCATGAAACAGTTCTTTGTCGGCGCAGCCGCCATCTTGGCGTTGGGAACAGGATACGCCCAGGGAGGCACGTCCATCCCGATCGGCGTCGACGGTGGCGTCTTCTTGCCACAAGATCAAACTGTGCGCGACGTCTTTGGCAGCGCTTGGTTTCGCGTTGGCATTACGCCCTTGAGTCTCCAATCGCCTGACAACTGGAAGTTCACGATGGACGTTGCCTACTTGCGCAGTTCGCGAAGCGGCAACAGCGTGTCTCTGCTTCCGCTCACTTTCGGCGTGACGCGTGCTTTTGGGCAAGGCACCAACGTGCGTCCGTATGCTGCGCTCCGTGCCGGACCGTATTGGGGAAGCGTCAATTCACCGATCTTGGGCGTGAATAAGTCGCGCGTCGGACTCGACACAAACGTAGCTGTTGGACTGCTGTTCGGAAACGGTTTTTATGTCGAGGCACGCTACGACTACTTCAGCAAACTTGAAGGCCTGAACTTCAACGGATTCTTCTTGTCAGCTGGAATCAAGCTTTTCGATCTACGCTTATAGTTCGAACGTATGTCAAAGGGTCCGACAGACACTAAGCCGCCAGCCGAGCGAGCCTTGCTGGTCTTAGTGAACTCGGATACTGAAGACGACTTTTACGTCGAACAAGAACTGACGTCACTCGCTGAAGCTGCCGGAATCGAGGTTGCTGCGTTTTTGCGACAGCGAGTTGACAAACCGCAAAGCAGAACCTATATCGGCAAAGGAAAAGTCGAGGAGCTTCACGCCGCGATAAAAGATGAAGAGGCAGACGTCGCAGTGTTTGACTGCGAGCTCAGCGCGGTTCAGCAACGGAATCTATCAGAAAGCCTTAAAGTAAAGGTTATTGATAGGACGCAGTTGATCCTCGACATCTTTGCTCAGCGCGCACACACTCGTGAGGGTGTATTGCAAGTAGAGCTTGCTCAGTATTCCTACCTTTTGCCGAAGATATCCTCTCTGTACACCCAGTTCGAACGACAGAAGGGCGGCATAGGAATGAGGGGACCCGGTGAGCAGAAGTTAGAAGCTGATCGTCGTCGGATCAAAGATCGTATCGTTCACTTGTCGCGCGACTTGGAAGATGTGCGTGCGCAACGTGGCCGGCAGCGCGCCGGGAGAAGGAAAACGCCGTTCCCGTTTGCGTGCTTAGTTGGGTACACAAGCGCCGGAAAGAGCACGTTGATGAACCGGCTATCCGGTAGCACGGTGTTCGCAGATCCGATGCTGTTTGCCACGCTCGATCCAACAACCCGGAAGATTGAGTTGCGGGATGGGTACAGCGTGTTTCTGACAGATACCGTCGGATTTGTCCGCAATCTTCCTACAAACCTTGTCGCCGCTTTTCGCGCAACATTGGAGGAGGTCGGCGAGGCCGATTTTCTGATCCACATCATCGACGTCAGTCATGAAAGCTGGGAGTTGCAGCGCGATGCAGTAATCGAAACGGTTTCTGAGTTGGGTGCTGGGGATCTCCCTATGATGACCGTCTTCAACAAGGTGGATCTGTTGTCCGATCGCACGATTCTTCGAGAACTTGTGGCGAGCGTGCCGATGTCTGTCGCGATCTCTGCAACGAAGGCCATCGGGATGGACGATTTCCAGGATGCCCTCCTAAGAATGATCCGTTCATTGCTTGTACCTGTCGAGGCGATCATTCCGTATGCAAAGAGTCGGCTTGTCCAAGAGTGTTACGATTTTGGGCGCGTGCTCAGTGTCGATCATAAGGAAGATGGGATTCACGTTCGCGCAGAGTTGGTCGGTGAAATGGCGGCCCGCATCAAGGCACAAATTGCGTCGTGACGGTTGGGGAGTGGCTGGCTTTAGCCACCGACAAGCTTGCTTCGACCGGCGTTGAGTCTGCAAACGCCGACGCTGAGATTATTGCGGCGCATGTCCTCGGAAAAACGAGAAGCGAGGTGTTCGCGCATCCAGAGTGGCAAGTCAATGCCGAAGCGACTGTATTGCTGGAAAGACGCATTGCCGGCGAGCCAATCGCATACATCCTGGGTTATCGAGAGTTCTACGGAAGACGATTTGCGGTTGACAAGCGAGTCTTAATCCCCCGCCCTGAAACCGAGGTGTTGGTTGAACATTCTGTGAAGTCGATCCCGGAAGGCGCTACGGTCTGGGACGTTGGTGTCGGCAGTGGTTCGATTGCGATATCACTTGCAATCGAACGGAGCGACATTCGCGTGATCGCAAGCGACGTTAGCCTCAATGCTCTGGAGGTGGCCCATGAGAACGCGATCTCGCTTGGCGCGTGTGTGCAGCTTGTTCGTGCGGATGGCTTGACGGCGGCGCGCGACGGTAGTCTCGGCGCGGTTGTCTCGAATCCCCCTTATGTAAAGCCTGGCGATCCGTTGCTCGAAGATTCCGTGCGTCGTTTTGAACCCGCCGTTGCGCTGTTCTCTGACGGCGGGTTAGGGTTCATTTCTCGATTGGTGATCGAATCGGATCGTGCGCTGCGTCCGGGAGGCGTGCTGATCTTGGAGTTTGGATTGGGGCAAAGTCTTGAAGTCGTGGAACTCCTGCATCGGTTCGAACGAGTGGAGTTAGTTCCTGACCTTAGCGGTCGCGATCGTCTAGCAATCGCTTGGAAACCCACGACCTGAGCCAAACGACCATTGCCAGCGAGACCGCAAGTCCCATCCAAAGGGTGAAGGGAACGAGGATCGCAGCATCGACGCTGTACTCTGCCTTTTCAAGCCCTTCGATTCCTCGATATCCAAGCGCGTTCTCGCGGAGCCGAATGAACAAGAACACGCTCCCGCATAGATGGCCAGCAAGGGAGCCGAAGTAGCCCGCGATTGGCTCGATGAGCACCGAGATCAACCCGGCAGCAAGCGAGAGCCCAGCGATGATCGTGATCAAGGTGCTCAGAGATTCGATCGTGCGCGGATCGGTGATTGCGATTGCCGCGGTTGCTCCGACTCCTTGTGCGATTGCGGCAAAGGAAAACAGAAGGCAGCCCACTGCAGCTTTCGCGTCACGGTCTTTCCGCCAGCGCTCGCTCAAAGAACCGCGTCGCGGTTCATCGGTGTCCAGCTGTCCGAACGGGGTCTTGTCGCTCACGAAAAACAGTGTAGCCAAAAAGAATGGCCGAGGCAGGAGATGCTCCCGCCTCGGCCGGTATCCCGAAACTACTTGAGTAGTGTCAGAACGGTACTCGTAGGCACGAAGTTACTCGTCGCCGTGATCGAGACATTTGTGTTTTGACTCACTTTCTTCGTCTTGATCACGAACGTCGCTTGCGTCGCGCCAGCGGAGAAGTTAACCACGCTTGGTACAGTCACCAGCGGACTGTTCGCAGACACCTGGACCGAGAAGCCCTGTGGCGCTGGCGAACTGATCACGATCTTGCCCGTTGCATTCTTGCCGCCCTTCACGCTTGCTGGCGTGATAGTGAACGAACTGATGCTTGCGGGCAGAACGGATAGCGGCGCTGCGACCGTCGTCCATCGAGACGCTCTTATCGGAACGAGTGCGGGGTTGATGACCGCAATCGTTTGGATGTTGAACGTCGTCGATGTTTGTCCTTCCGGAACGACTACTGTACTGGGAACCGTCGCAACAGAGCTGCCCGTGGTGAGGAACACCGTCGCGCCACCTGTCGGAGCTGGACCGCTGATCGTCACCGTCCCCATCGAGCTCGTCCCGCCGCTCACCTGAGTCGGTGCAAGCGTTATCGCGCTCGCAGTGGGCGTCGCGATCGTCAATCGAGTCGACCGAACGTTTGTCCCTGGGATCTGCGCGAACAGAGTTGCGTCCTGAGAGACGACGACTGGCGAAGTCGAAACGACAACGCTGAACGAGGTATTGCCCTCAGGAATGTTAACCGACGTCGGCATCGACGCCGCTGAGTGGTTGGTCCAGAGGTCAACCATCAATCCACCATCCGGCGCGCCGCCATTCAGCTCAATCGTAGCGAGAGCCTGGTGGCCACCCGTGACTTGCGCTGGGGCAACGGTGATTCCAGTGACCTGCGGTTCGACGATCTCCAGCATTGCCGTCTTGGTATCTCCAGACCGGGTTGCGCTGATAATCACGCTCTGGGCAGCGCTGCCCGCAACCGTTGAGATTGGGAACGTGGCAGAGGTAGCACCTTCAGGAACAGTTACGCTCACAGGAACTTGTGCAACCGATGGCGTATCCGATTCAAGGGTCACTTCTGCGCCGCCTGTGGGAGCCGCAGAGCGGAGCGTAACTTCGCCAAGGCTGCTACCACCGCTGATGACCACTGGCGGATCGAGAGCGATCACGCTGACCGTGCTGAGCGGCGGTGCCGGGAGATTGTGCGCTGTGAACGCCTCGTCGATTTCGTCGTAGTTCGGCGTCCCGTTGGTGATATCTCCGTCGTCGTCGTCCAAAGTGAGAACGTCGATCGTGATGTTTGGATTGATCGGAGGGCTCAGCAGGATCACGTTGAGATACAGATACCGGGCATGATCGAGGCCTGCCTGTGCACCGTGCTTCGCTTGAAGCAGAACGTTCAGCCGCCAGAAAGCGCCACCTACGACCTGTCCGCAATGATGGACGCCGCCAACGCAGGGATACTGGACGTTTGCGTTGAGAGGGTTGCGAACGTTTGTGCCAGGTCCGCTGAAGCCACGGCCAATGATCGGGTCGTCTGCGAGGAGCATCGACGTGATATCGGCGAAGCCTTCATGGAATGCGCCTGTGGGATTGTTATGGCCCGTATTGACGATGTGGTGCCCGTACTCGTGATAGACGACCGATGTATAGGCCGTATTCACGCAGCTTCCGCCCTGCCGATAGAAGTTGATTGACGAGCCGTTGTAGAACGCGTTGCACTGGTTGTTGATGTTCACGTTTGCCGGCAATTGAATATCGACGCCCGGATATGCCGGGTTGATTGCCTTGGTGAAATCGTGGACGATCGTCGTATGGAGAAGCGCGTTCACCTGCGACGTTACGAACTCGGTCGGTGTTGCATTGAAAATGAAGTCCGCGGGCCCAGGCGGCGTGACGTTCATCGTCAAGACCTCGTTGCTTCCTGCTTGGTTCACGCTGCGTGTCCAAGGGCTGTGAAGCCGTGCGTCAACCGCAACCTGCGTGGAGCCTGGGTGCGAAATCGTGAACAAGCCGTTCATTCCGGCATAGGCGGAGTTTCCGCCCTGCACAAGCGCTTGGGCGGGGAGGTCGTGAAGCGTAGGCGGATTGCCAGCGGTATCGGGATCCATCCCGGGTGTCGCCCACCCCTTGATCGAACCGTTGATATCGACATAGTAGATACCGTCGCGCCGCTCAAGAACTTCGCCCGTCACGGCATCGATGAAGTAAATCCACCGCTCAGGCTGAGCCAGGTTGTTGGTGCTCGCCTCTATCTTGTAAGCGTATCGCGCGACCGAGCCCTCGGACCAAATCACGAACTCCGGCTCCAGAATGTTGTCCGCGTGCGGCATGTGCTTGCGAACGATTTGGAGTGCCAGAAGGTGACTGATCAGGCCACTTGGCGGGGAGTAAGGTGTTTCGCGGATGATCGGCCCTGCCAGGACGACCGAATGCGGTGATCCTGGTTTGACAAGGACGGTCAAGCCCGCCTGGTCGATCTTGACGCCGAACGCGTACTGATGGAACCAGAACACTTCGAACTTCTCGCCGATCGACGTGAATTTCTCAAGGCGAAGGTCTGTGGGGCGCACCCCGAAGGCATTAGCGTACTGCTCGACAAACTGGATCGCTGAGGCTGCTGGGCTGGTGCCCTCGACGGGAATGTTGCCGTAGAGCCGCCCGAGTCGGCCAGTTTCGGGGTCGGGCGCCGTGAAGGCTTTCGGCTGCTCGGTAAGGAGAGTGTTCAACGCCGCTGTCTGTTCCGTTGCAGGGATCTGCTGAGCTGCGGCAACGCCCACCAGACCCACAAAGGCGGGCAAAAGCATCGCCCGCACTACCGTTCCTTTTCGCATTTTCGTCCTCCGTCCCTCTCCGAATGGCATATCGCTGCCCACACGCATGGGCTCTGAGAAGAACAATGTTGGACGTATGGTTCGATGCGATCCGTTCGAATTCCTTCATGGGTATACTTCCTCCGGTTCTTGAACCTTCTGGAACGGCGTTATTCGATGGAAAATCCACCAGTTTCTTTTGCGAGAATGGCGGCCACGAGAACGGTTCCAAAGATGAACACCGGCGCACAGTCACTCATCAAGGCTATTGAGGGCATGGCTCCGGAGGAGGATCCCCAAACTATGGCGAATGGCAAGTTCGATGCGGATGTAGTTGTGATTGGCGCTGGACCTGGCGGGTATGTAGCGGCCATCAAGGCGGCACAACTTGGTGCGAGCGTGATTTGTGTCGAGAAAGAATATCTCGGCGGCACTTGTCTCAACGTCGGCTGTATTCCTTCGAAGGTCTGGCTCGCCAGCGTCGAGAGATATCAGCACGTCTTGCATGCGAAAGACCTTGGCGTAGTCGTCGAAGGCAAAGTCAAGCCCGATCACGAAGCGATGCTTGCGCGCGTCGAAAAGATTGTCAAAACGCAGCGCGGCGGCGTGGATATGCTATTCAAAAAGAACGGCGTCAAGCACGTCTCTGGATTTGCGTCGTTTGTTGACGCGCACACCATCGAAGTCGAAAAGGACGGCAAGAAAGAGAAGATCACGGGGAAGACATTTATTGTCGCTGGCGGATCGAGCGTCATGGAGCTCGACATTCCTGGTCTTAAGTACGGGAAGGAAAACAATGTTTGGACCAGCGATGACGCGGTGTTTATGCCGCGCGTTCCAGAAAGCGTTTTGGTAATCGGTGGTGGCGCAGTCGGTGTCGAGTTCGCTTATGTTCTCGGCGGGTTAGGAGCCAAAACCACAGTTGTAGAGATGATGCCGCACCTCATCCCTATGTTTGAGGAAGAGTTGGGAGTTGAGCTCGCTAAATCTTTCAAGAAGCTCGGGGTCGACGTTTTGACTGGCGCGATGATGGAGAAAGCAGAGAGAACGAAAAAGGGATGGAAGTGCACCGTCAAAACGCCCGCAGGATCGCAAGAAATTGAGGCAGAGATTGTGCTCGTCGGTGTCGGTCGAAAAGCGAACGTCGATGGCTTGAAGCTCGACAAAGCGGGCGTCAAAACGCACAAACGGGGAATCGAAGTGCTTGCAGAAGCGGATGGCCGCAGCGAGATGCGCACTCATACCAAACACATCTTTGCAGTCGGCGACGTGATCGGCAAGATTCAACTCGCACACGTCGCGAGCATGGAGGGAATCGTCGCGGCGCACAACGCGGTTCAAAACGGAAACAAGCTGATGGATTACAAAGCAGTCCCGAACTGCGTTTACACTGTTCCAGAAGTCGCGAGTGTCGGCATGACGCAGCGCGAAGCCGAGTCCGCCGGATACGAAGTGACGACAGGCAAATACATGTTCCGCGCAAACGGAAAAGCGATGGCCATCGCTGAGCAGGACGGCTTCGTCAAAGTCGTCGCAGAAAAAAGATACGGCGAAGTCTTGGGAATGCACATCATCGGCCCGCATGCGACGGATTTAATCCACGAGGGCGTCGCGGCGATCAAGCTCGAGGGCACGCTCGACTATATGTGCGACATGATTCACGCGCACCCGACGCTCGCGGAGCCGATTCTCGAAGCATACGAACAGGCCGCCCACGGCAAAGGCGTACACTCTCTGTAGGTTTCTACGAGATGTGCGACCGCGAGTGCAGTTTCAGACGTCATCGTAAATCCATAAGGAGAACGTTAACTATGGTGTTAAGAGGCAAATCGCAAGTGCAAAGTAATCGGTCATGATTTCGAATTGTTCGCTAACGTTCGTCAGTGACCAGACCGCAACTCCGAAAGCCGTCGCCGCCCCAGCGCTAATCCAGAAGCCGATAGTAAGGATCGGATAGTGCCGCCGGGCATGCTCATCCTCATCGAGAGGTCCGGAGATCGCCAAAAAAGCAAGCACGCACACGATCATTATCGCTTGAAAGCACGCGCTCAGGAATCCGATCGCCAAAACATCTGGCCACCCGACCACGGCGGCGAATAAAGATGTTAGACCGAAAGATGCCGCGAGCACCCAAAGCGCAGAGGTTCGTGTGAACTTCACGACTGGTAATGCAGTTACGACTTCGAGCGGAAGCCGGTGGCAGAAGTGTTGGCAGCGTGGCTAATCCCCAATCACCTTCACAACCACCCGCTTCCTGCGCTTGCCGTCGAACTCCGCGTAAAACACCTGCTGCCAAGGGCCCAAATCGAGCTTTCCATTCGTAATCGGAAGAATCACTTGGTGATGCATGATCAGGTTTTTCAGGTGCGCTTCGCCGTTGTCTTCGCCCGTGCGATGATGCCGGTAATCTTTCTTCGGCGCGAGCCCATCGAGCCACTCCTTGATATCCTCGATCAAACCGCTTTCCCAATCGTTCACATACACAGCAGCAGTGATGTGCATCGCTGAGACCAAACAAATGCCCTCTTTCACGCCGCTTTTCGCAACGGCGCTTTCGACTTCGTCGGTAATGCGCACGAACTCTTCGCGCTTCTTCGTTTCGAACCAGAGATACTCGGTCTGTGATTTCACGCTTAGATACTACACCGCAACGTTGTCGATTAGCCGAATTCCGCCGATATGCGCCGCAGCCAAAACCCGCGCCCCAGGCAAAAACTCGTCCAGAGGGTCCAGTGTCGCGCCGTCAACGATCGCCACGTAATCCACTTTTGCAAACCCCGCGTCGAGCATCGCTTGCGCCGCGTCGGTTTCGCAAATCCTCGCAGGGCGTCCGTCCTTAAACGAAACGGCAGCCTGCGAAATGGCGCGATACAACGCAGGTACCTTCAGTCGAACTTCGGGCCGCAATAGCGCGTTTCGCGACGACATCGCCACACCGTCTTCTTCGCGGAGAGTCTCGCCGAACTTCAGATAAACCGGAAAATCTAAATCGTCCACCATCTTCGCAACAACGCGGCATTGTTGCCAATCCTTCTCTCCGAAATAGGCGTAATCAGGGATGACCATGTGAAACAACTTCGCGACGACAGTCGCAACTCCGTCGAAATGCCCCGGTCTATGCTCACCCTCCCATCGCTCCGAAACGCCAGGCACATGGATGCGCGTCGCATTCAGTCCTTCCGGATAGACGACTTCCAGCGGTGGAGCGAAAACTACATCGCATCCCGCTTGCTTCGCGATCTTCTTGTCGCGCACTTCGTCGCGCGGATACTTTTCCAAATCACTCGGATCGTTGAATTGTGTCGGATTGACAAAGAGCGACATGACGACGGTTCCAGTCGGCTTGTCCGAGTCACGGTCTTTCGCCGCCATACGGATCAAGCTTGCGTGCCCCTCGTGCAAAAAGCCCATCGTCGGCACGAGAAAGACGGGCCCCTTGTTTCTAAGCACAGCCTTTGAAAGGTCGTCCGCCGTTCTGACGACATTCATTTAGAAGCTGTTGTCCTTCGTCGGAAACGTGCCATCGCGCACTTCCTTCGCGTACTCGACGGCGGCGAGAGTCATCGCCTCGTAGGCGTTCAAGAATCTGCGCGAATGTTTGTACGGTTCGCCCGGATGCAATCCCATAATGTCGTGAAAGACTTGCACCTCTCCGTCGCAATCCGGTCCAGCGCCGATTCCGATCGTGGGAATGGGCACCTCTCTCGTGATTCGGTCGGCGACAACGGCGGGAACCATCTCCAAGACAATCGAGAATGCGCCGGAGTCCGCAATTCGTTGCGCGGATTCCAAAACTTCGTCTGCCTGTTTCCCGCGACCCTGAACGCGAAATCCTCCAAAAGCGTTGACGCTTTGCGGAGTCATGCCAACGTGCCCCATTACCGGTATGCCGGCTTTGACAAGGGCAGCGATTGCATCGAGATGCGCGCCCTCCAGCTTGACCGCTTCCGCGCCAGATTTGACGAGCGCGATTCCCGAACGCACCGCGTCTTCGACGCTGGCTTGATAAGAACCGAAAGGCATATCTGCGACCAAAAGTGCATGTTCGCACCCAGTTGATGCTGCGCGTGTGTGATGAACCATTTCCTCCAATGAAACTGGCAGCGTGTTGTCGTATCCCAAAACGACATTGCCGACAGAATCGCCTACCAAGATGAGATCGACTCCAGCGGCGTCGGCAATTCGCGCGCTTGGCTGATCGTAAGCGGTCAGGCAAACGATCCTTTGCTTGCCCTTCATAGCGCGTATCTTGGGCGCGGTCAACTTCTCCGACATCAGAATCGCAGTTTACTACGTGACGACGGCATCTGCCTCGATCTCGACGAGCCAGTCGTCGCGGAGCAACTTGCATACGACCATTGTCGAGGCGGGGCGAATCTCACTAAAGACCTCGCCGTGCGCTCTTGCGACGCCCTCATAAGCGGAAGGATCGGAGATGTAAACGCGCGTCCGAACGACGTCTGTCAGCTTCGCTCCGGCCGCCTGCAGCGCGCGCTCGATGATCTCGAGACATTGCTTTGCCTGGCGATACGAATCTCCGGAATAGGCAGTCGATCCATCTTCGGAAAGGGGCGCGGTACCGGAGACATAGACGCGATCATTGACGCGCACGGCTCGCGAAAACCCAACTGACTTCTCGAATGGGGAGGACCCGCTGATGTTGTCTCTCACTGAGATTCACCAATAAGGAAGTAATCGATTCCGAACATATGCCTTCGCTCCGCTCGTTCGTTCGCGCCCACGACCCGCGCCTCCAGCGTGTTCGTCGACTTGATCTCTACGATCCCGAAATCGATCTTGCGTAGGCCGAGCACCGGAGAAAAGAAGTCGATCGTTTCGCCCAACTTCTCTCCATTCCAGAATAGTTGAACGATTCCGTAGTCCGCGGCTTCCGTGAAGTTGCCAATCAAGCGCAACGCTCCGGACTTCTCGCTCAAGACTTCCCACATTGCGCTATCGCCTGGTGAAGCGTCACGCCACCACACCTGTTCTTCGCAAGACCATTTATCATCGAGCGCTTGCCGTTGAATGGTTCCTCCTGAATGATCGATTAGGCGCAAGCTTTCGCCTTCGATCGCACCTTTCACGCCATAGCTCGGCAGCTGGTGAATCGCCAAGTCCTTTTCCCCAATTGCTTCGAAACGATCAGTCGATCCTGGCCTCGCGTACCAATAAGCAACAGAAGCAAAATCTGCGGTCACGTCCGCCCAGTGCCAAATCTCCATGTCAAATCGCAGTGAAGATCGAAACGGTATGTCGTCAATGATGTGGAAGCGATTGTTCGATGTGTACCCGCGATTCGCGGGTCCGTCTGCTCGCGGTTGAGCGTGAAACGGCTGCGAAAACGTTTCATTCGATCCCCATGCATAGCCGAAGTAGTCTTCCGTACCCGTTCCGAATGTCGACGGAAACGACTCGCCGTCGACATAGATCTTCTCATCGCCTTCGCCCCACCAGATTCTTGTCGGGTTCACAACGTAGAGGGCGCATCCAACGAACCGGCCTTCACCAGCCACAGACAAAATGCTCCAGTCCTTCATAGGACGGGTGCGCATCGTCTCTCTGCGCCACTTTGCATGGAAGTGCAAGGACGTGTCAGTCCAAGGTTCCGACATCCATCGCAGGTTGATCTCGATCCGGACACTGTGCTCGGCATGATTGGTGAAAGTAAATTGTCCAGATTCGCGTTGCGGCATTCTCCAATAAGACCGCATCTCTTCAAGTTCTGTATCCATTCCGAGCGGCAGCGTCTTGTAGCCCGACAACCCTGGCGCGCTGCCAAAGTAGTCTCCCACGGGACACGAGATGGTCTTCCTTTCGTCAAAGGTCGCTTCAAACAGCACCATGCGCAACGTTTCCTCGTCGCTGCGTGCAGGCCCTCGCACCTTCATGCGCAACTCGACGACCGAACCATTTCCTTCGGGCAGCTTGTAATCAAAGCGCTCGCCTGGCTCTATGAAAAACGTCGCCCCAAAAGTCTGCGACAGCCGGTCGACCTGCTCTTCGGGATCAAACAGCATTCTGCGAAGGCGTTCAAGCGGCAAACTCAGAAAGTCTTGAGCTGAAAACGTCCGTACTTCTGTTCCCGGTTCGTAGGTTCGGAAGTTGATGTGGTAGTAGAGCCTGTCGGGATTTCCACCGCTTGAATCGTCAACCGTGATTTTCAAGCTCCTTGAGTAGGGAAACGGAAAGTAGAGGTTTGCACCAGACGCCGCGACATAGCTGAGCTCTTGGGGCAGCAAAGAAGACTCCCCGGTTACAAGTTCGTTGAGCGCGACAGCTACTCTCGCTTCTGCCTCGCCATCGAAATAGAATCGAATTACTCCTTGCGGGTTTGCGCTCCAGATCCGAACCACCGCGCCCGGCCCTGTGAGGTCGGCCATGACCCACTCGCTGCGCCCGTCCGTTACTTCCTTTCGAATGTACTGGCCGAAGTCGCTGTTTGCGAACCAGTTTTCTCCCGGTGACTTTGAAGCCCGGTCGAAGCTGCTTGCCTGACTGGCCGTGTATCTCGGGCCACCTATGGTTGAGAGCCTGCGCAGATCATACAGCTCCCCGAGTAGCGACTCAGTCGTGATGGGCGCAGCGACAGCAGGCAGAGCAGCTCCAAGCGAAATGAGTATCGAGATAGGTTCTTTCAAGAGATTTTTCATGACAGGCGATTGATCCGGATTAGGTATCCAGTATAATGGTTGTCTAGCCGAATCAGGCCGCTCGGCCTGGGCGGGGGACCCACAAAATGGGGTGAATCCGGAAACGGAAGGGTAGCTCTTGGCCCTAACCCGACAGCTAACCCCGTAGGCGAATCGAGAGTGTCGATACAAGCACAACGCCGTGCTGTTGAAGGCGCTCCATGACAGAGGCTGGTAGAAATACGTGGCCTATACTGGACTAAACAGTCCAAAACTAGTAACGTGGAGGTCTGACAATGCTGACTGAATTCGACGTTAGGCGAGAAATGAGTGCCATTGAGCGCGCAGCGATGCATCCGCTTCGCAAGGCGCGTCGTTTGGTGAACATTGCGCGCCAGGCACGCCGAGAAGCGCGGATGCTCAGGCAAGGCGCGGAAATCCTTGCGCAAGACTGCAAGGACGAAGAGGCCGGCCGTGTCCGTCGCGCCGTTCAGAAGCTCTTGGACCTCAATCGCGAGGTCATGGACCGAGCGAGAAGGATCCTGTCCGGAACCGACGATAGGTCTTCCGGACCAGACGCGGCAGGGCCACCCAAATCTCAGTCATCAAGCTGAGGGGCGTGGCTCACTTCTCGGCGGCTCCACGCAATGGAGCACGGGGCCGCCGGCACCTCTTGGGCAGATAGAAAAAGGCTCTTTGCCAATGGCAAAGAGCCTTTTCGTTTCGAGATTGGATGTGCCGCTGGCTTAGCCGATGCCGCCGCCTCGCCCTTGCTGCGGGAACGTGAATGGCTTGCCAAGCATGGCTTCCCATGTGGCTTTCTGGTCGGCGTTCAGCACGCCAAGGACCTTCTTGTCGGTCTCGGCTCGCATGGCTTGCATCTGTTGTTGCATCGCAGCGCGATCGCCGCCACCGCCGCCACCCTGCATCATTCCGCGCATCGCTTCTTGCTGAGCTTGCTGGATCTGGCGGATCTGCTGGATTTGAGCCTCGCTGAGGCCAACTTTTTCAGCGATCTCAGGTCGGGCTAAGGCAGACGGGCCTTGCTGCTGCAGGACCAACTGCTGATACCTGGTGTATTGCTCTTCGTTGAGAACCCTTTTGATTTCAGCTTCAAGCTTTTCGCGCTGGGCCCGCGCAGCTTCAGGGTCGAAGGCCTGTCCGCCGCCTGCACCGCCGCGTCCGCCCATCTGAGACCGGTTCGCTTCAAGGAGCGCCTGGATCTGAATCTTCTGGGAGTCGATGAGCTTGAGTTCAGTTTGAACTGCAGGCAGTGAGAGCATTTGAGGGCCGCCCATTCCGCCACCCATTCGCTGGCCGAAACCGCCTTGGCCACCGCCACCCTGCCGCTGACCGCCCTGCCCACCTTGGGCGAACGCGATCGAGAAGCAGGCAACAGCAACAACGATCGTCGATAGAATTCGAGTGTTCACTATGTTTACCTCCGGTGCCTAACGGCACTTGTGGAAGGAATACGTGGCCAAGATTCGAAAGTTCACCCACCATGATCGAAAATGTTGGAGTCTCCAGTCGTCAAACACTGAGTGGAGATCATCGACTACCCGATCCCAACCGTGGCGACTCAGGACGCGTTTTGCCATCCTAAACTAAACTCTCCGCTCAGGGCGGTAGACCGGCTTCGGGCGTCCGGTGATCGACTCGTCGCGGGAGGTCGCGACGTCCCGCTCTTTGGGGTGAATCTCGGGGTGATCTTAACCGACGAGGGAGCGTTCGAGTTCTTGGCTGGTATGGGGGTCAACTTCGTCCGAATCACGGCCCCGTACCGCGAGTGGACGCAGGAGGGAAATGTCCGGGTGTTCGATCGCACTCCGCTCGACCCGCCCCAAAGCGACCTGGAAGCACTGAACAAAATGCAGTCCCTCTGCGAGAAGCACGGCATCTACATGATGATCACCGACTTCAATCGTGGAATCGGCCGAGATCGGGTGACCGATGTGGATTCTCGGGCGTTCCAAGGCTTCGCTGCGGACTCTTCTCCCCTCGGCTTATGGCATCCAGAAGTTCGCGCAGCCGTCATCGAGCGTATCCGGCGGCTACTACGAACGACGAATCCGCACACGAGCCGTGCTTTCGGAGCATCGCCGTCGCTCTTCGCGATTCAGCCGGTAAACGAGGTGATGTGGTTTGTGAGTGATCTCGAGGTAGCCAACTCCCGCCTGTGGACCCGACTCGCATCTGCTCGCCCTGCGATCGTTGGCGCGCTCGGCGGACCCAATGCACTGCGCGCCTCTGCCCCGGCCGAGCGCTTCCGCACTCTCGCCCGCGCGACGAACGACGCCTACTCTTCCGTGAAGAGCGCGATTGTTTCCGAGTTAGGCGACAGCCGCCCACTTCTCGTTGCGGACATGGGCCCCTATGCTGGCGGAGCAGCGTTCGCCGCGTTCGCGTCATGCGACGCTTACGGCCTGAACATCTATCCGGAAATCGGCGACCATGCGGACGTAAACGGCCCTATCAAGGCCGGCGATTTGCGGCCGGAGCAGAACCTCGATCGAATGCAGGCACGCCTGGGGGGAAAGCCAACCATCATCACCGAGGCTGGCGAGAAACTGTCTCCGGGAGGCAATGCTCGGCTCATCGCCGAGATCACCGTAAGGGCAGGAGTCGGTGGGTTTGCAGGAATTGCATTTCACCAAATGTATCGAGGCATTTATGGCGAGCACTCGGGAAAGCGCGAGCACCTCTCCTCACGCGCGCCGCTGACAAACTTCGAGCTGCACACCGATCCGGCAGCCCTCTGCGCTCTCCAGGCCTGCTCGATCATCCACCGCAAGAGGCTGATTCGAGGAGGAGAAAAGCGAGTTCGCATCGAGCGGACAGCCGACGAGTGGACAACTCAAACAGCGACGTTCGGATGGCAGCCCCACGATCTTCACCGACTTGCCGCAAAACT
Source organism: Fimbriimonadales bacterium (assembly GCA_041744215.1). Lineage (GTDB taxonomy): Bacteria > Armatimonadota > Fimbriimonadia > Fimbriimonadales > ATM1 > JAHCHL01. The sequence continues at coordinate 81,600 of JBGTLG010000006.1, forward strand.
GTTCCCGAACGCTACTCGCGAACTGGGCGCCCCGGAAACAGCGATTGTCTTTGTGCCAGGTCCCGGAGCAACGGCTGAAATCGAGAGAAACAGGGACGCCGGGACGATCCAGCGTGGACACGTCCGGGTTGGTTTCGTGGAGATTGATTGGCACACCGACGCCCAACCGGAAAGGGACTGGCTTTTTATCAGGGTGCCGATCTCGCCCAACCGTCGGCTCGTGGTGCTGGTTGGAAGGGCAAAGCCTGATCCCGCACAGCAGCGATTCAGTGGAGGGCGCGCGACTTTGTCGGGTCTTGTTCGCTACCCTTGGCCGGACCCGCGAACGGGGTACGGAGCGCGCCAACTCGTACGGCGGCCGGAGGGCCCCCAGATCTTCGTGGGGGGTCCAGTGTCCGTCGTCCAGCCTAACGGCCGCCGGGGAACCCGCGCATCGTTCGCTCAGTCTCCGGGTCATCTCCCAAAGAACGGCGTTCGCTTCATCGAGGAGTTGCCAGAGGCTCTCGTCCTACGGATCATGCAGTAATCCGCAGGAAGGGAACTGCACTGTGCAACAATCGGTTTCCAAACGTGATGGCACAAGCGAATTCTGAAACGGCGATCTTTGCTGCTGGCTGCTTCTGGGGAGTGGAACACCGGTTCAGGGAGACCGATGGCGTCCTCGACGCAATCAGCGGGTACATCGGAGGCAGCACGCTCAACCCAACGTACAAGGAAGTTTGCTACGAAAACACGGGGCACGCGGAGGCGGTCCGCGTCACCTTCGATCCAACGCGCGTGACGTTCGATCAGCTTCTTGACGTCTTCTTCTCGATTCACGACCCGACGACACTCAATCGACAGGGCCCGGACGTCGGCCACCAGTATCGATCCGCGGTCTTCTTTCTTTCGCAGGAACAGGCTACCAAAGCAAAAGAGGCCATCGACCGCTGGCGAGCGAACTTTTCGAAACCGATCGTCACTGAAGTAACCTCCGCGTCGGAGTTTTGGCCAGCAGAGGAGTATCACCAGCGATACTTCGAGAAAAACGGCATCTCCGGATGCGGTCTCAAGTAATCTTCACCAGTTAGGCACTCGTTATGTACCCAGAACTTTTTCGCATCTTTGGCTACCCAGTCACAACTTGGGGCTTGATGTTGCTCTTGGGCTTCGTCGCCGCGTACATCATGGTTCGAGCGCGTGCCGAGAAGTTCGGGATCCCGCGAGACAAGGTGATCGACCTGGTTCTCTACTCGATGCTCGCAGGCATCGTCGGCAGTCGCGTCGTGTTTGTCCTCCTTGAGTGGAATCACTACTCGCAAAACCTCAATCAAATCTGGGATGTGACGCAAGGAGGAATGACGTCCTTCGGTGGATACATCTTTGGCTTTATCGTATTAGTGATTTGGTCGCGAGTGAATAGGGTATCGCTTCTGCGCACCCTTGATCTCTCCATCGCTCCCTCTTTTCTGCTGATCGCTATCGGTCGCGTAGGCTGCTTCTTTAACGGGTGCTGTTTTGGCGCCCCAACGAATCTGCCGTGGGCGGTTAGCTTTCCGGATGCGGTCGGTCGTGTACACCCAGCACAGCTTTACGATTCAATGCTTGCGCTGTTCACGATGGCAGTCTTGCTCCTCGTTGAGCGCAGCTCCTTCGCAAAAACACCCGAAGGTCCTGCTCGCGGAAAGCTGTTTGCACTCGGCCTGATTCTGTTGGGCGTTACGCGATACATCTATGAACTGTTTCGCGCAGGATCAAGCTCAGAGGTTGTTTGGAAAGCCGCGAACATGACGCTCGCGCAAATGACGTCGATTGCCATCGTTGTCTTGGGCGTCACACTTCTATTGCTGGTGCCCTCTCGTCGACCCGAGGCGAAGGAGTGACCGTCACCCTTCAGTTTCTTGGTGCGGCAGGGAGCGTAACGGGCTCGAAGTTTCTGCTCTCAGTCGGTCGCCGAAAGTTCATGATCGACTGCGGGCTGTTTCAAGGACAAGATGAACTTAGGGAGCGCAATTGGCAGCCGTTGCCGGTTGAGCCGCGCGAGATTGAGAAGGTCATCCTCACGCATGCGCACATTGATCACATCGGCTACCTTCCGAAGCTGCACAAGGATGGCTTTTCCGGGCCTGCACTTTGCACACCAGGGACTGCAGAGATTACGCGGCTTAGCCTGCCAGACAGCGGCAGACTTCAAGAAGAATTTGCAGACTACGTCAATCGCAAGCAACTGACAAAACATAAACCTGCGTTGCCACTCTATGACGAGCGCGACGCGGTCGCCGCGGGCAAACTGCTTGAAGCACACGGCTACGACAAAGAGATCTCCTTGGGCGGTGGCTGTGTCATTCGCTTCCGGCGGGCGGGACATATTCTTGGATCCGCTTTCGTCGAGTTCTTTCTGCCTGACGGACGACTCATTGTGTTCAGTGGCGATCTCGGTCGTCCCAACCAACCGATTATTCGAGATCCGGAACTACTCACTCACGCCGACTATCTGCTGATCGAAAGCACATACGGTGACCGAGTTCACCCAACGGATCCTGCGGAGCACGCGATTTCAAAACTGGTGAAGCATGTCTGCGAGACCGGTGGAATGCTCGTTATTCCCGCGTTCGCAATCGGTCGAACTCAAGACGTTCTGTATTATCTGCGCGACTTGGAAGAGCACGGTCATTGCGAATCAATACCCGTCTGGGTTGATAGCCCGATGGCAATTGACGCAACGTCGATTTATGTGCGCAACCAAGACGATCACGATCTCGATATGGAAGCGCTGGTCGACGAAGGCCGCAATCCGCTGAGGGCGAAGAATGTCACCTTCGTCAGAGGTCGCGATCAATCGAAAGCGCTAAACAAGCGACACGGCCCGGGGATCATAATCTCGGCGAGCGGGATGGCCTCGGGAGGACGCATAACGCATCACCTGCTGAATCGCTTGCCCGATGAAAGAAACGTTGTCCTATTCGTCGGCTTTCAGGCTGAAGGCACATTGGGGCGCAAGTTGGTCGATCGCGAGTTGCCGGTCAAGATACTTGGTCAAACTGTTGACGTCAAAGCGCGCGTCGAAATGCTCGCATCCCTCTCAGCACACGCCGACTCAAACGAAATCATGTCATGGCTTACCGCATTCGAGTCCCCACCAAAGAAAACGTTTATCGTTCACGGCGAGCCGCCTGCAGCCGAAGCGCTTAAAGACCGCATCGATTCGGAGCTGACCTGGCACACGGTCATCCCGCGCTACGGCGAAGAGTTTGTGCTCGATTAGCGGTCTGTGCGAACTCTGGGCGCGTTGCGGAACTAAGCCCGCCCCGGCGCGTCCCACTATCACCTGCCTGACCGACAGGGCGGAAGGGGGCAACCCGGCCCGACGAGCAGAGTCTCGACGGATGCCGTTGCTGGGCTAGCCCCCGACCGCGCATAGGGTGTAATGCTCGCGTGGCCGAATGGACCCTTGACGAATTCACTCTTACCGACGACGCTTCTCGCATTGACATCGACGCGGTCGAGCGAATGCTCCGCAAGTCGTACTGGGCAAGCACTCGGGAGCGCAATGTCATCGAGCAATCTCTCAACGCTTCGTTCGTGCTGAGCCTCTATCGAGGCAGTGAAATGGTGGGCATGGCGCGAGCAATCTCCGACTACTGCACCTTTGCCTGGCTGTGCGACGTGTTCATAGAAGACCAAGCGCGCGGACGAGGGCTGAGCAAATGGATGATGGATGTGCTTTTCTCTCACCCGGCGTTCGCGCCTACGACGCGGTGGGTGTTGGCTACGCGAGATGCGCACGGACTGTATCGCAAGTACGGCTTCATCGATGCTCAACCAAAAAGGTGGATGGTCAAAGGCTTCGCAGTGTTAGATCCTTGCGATCCAGCGTAAGATTTGCAGGTTCAAGTGTCCGTGTTTGCTCGAATCGAGCTACTTCCTCCACATGCGGATGCTGACAAAAACGAGCGCTGCGAGCCCTAAAACTGCGATCGCAAAGGGTATGAACGACCTGCTGTTCTCGGCGGTTTCCGCAGCGGTTTCACGTGGTGGCGGCACGCCTTTGTTCGGTTGCTGTTCGACCTGCGACTGTCGATGCTCCGAGGGTCCGGTTAGTTGGTTGATCACGTCGCCCGTAACACTGTCGATGAAGATTCCGGCCCTGTCCCCTCTTCTGACAAACGAATACACAAGCCGCTGGATCTTCTGTCCTGCAAGCTGGCGGATGGCCTGCGAGTGTCGCGGGCTTGATCCAGCCCAGTACACAAGCGACCCTCTCCAATCTTCCGGCGCTCCTCCCATCCGTTCGGATGCGATGACTTTCGCTTGCGATTCAGATATCTGGATGTTAGGCGGCTCAAACGTCCAGCCAGATGAAATGCTGAGGTCGAGCACGGCGCCATCCCGCTTTTGAAAGGTGACGGTTGCGGTGTTGCCGGTGTCTGCTGGGTAGCCATGCGGGCGCGGGCGGAAGTAACAGCGAGTTACTGGTACCGCGTCAGTACCCTCTTTGATTTGATAGCGTAGCAGCCCCTCAGGGGTCTCGAATCGAGCCAGGAGCGCCTCTGCTGCTTGCCAAGCATCCTCTTCGCTTGGAAAGTGCCCTGTCCCGGATCGATCCGGACTGCGCCGCGCATCTGTATAGTAACGAAACCTGCCATCCGGATACAGCGACACCCAGACATTGCCGTCCAAGAACACTTCGATGCTTGTTTTGGGGGTTCGCCAATCCGCGCGACTTGGACTGGTCGCTCAACGATTGGCGAGCCTGGGATTCTCGAGGCGAACTCTCGCGCAAGCTCGAATGCTTGCTCGTCACTGATCTGTGCAACTGCGTTCGCGCTTGTCAGCAATAAGGCAGCAAGAAGAACATTCCATTTCATCAGTTTTTCCTCACAATGGCCGATTCCAGCCGACAGGCAACACATTAGTTCCAGTATAGACAGTCTTGATTCGGCAGTCGAGTGTCCATGTCTGCCCGGATCGGGCTACTTTCCGTGCGGCTCCTAACAGTATAAGTGTACACAGGCAGGTGGTCTGCTCCCCAAATCTGACGACGTTTTGAGAGTAGTCTTTTCCCCATTGGTCTGCCCCCTGTTTCTGGACATGAAAGTGAGTTAGCCAACCGCCTTTTGGTCTGCCCCCTGTTTCTGGACATGAAAGTGAGTTAGCCAACCGTCTTTCAGGAGGTGGGTTTACCTCCGGGTTAGCTGCTGCGTCGACGGAAGAACCAGAAGGCGGTGCCTGCTATGAACGCGGCTATTGAGGCATAAGCCAGATACAGCACGTCGCCCGCGCGATCTTGCGAAGGCGTATGTGACGCGCTCCCCGAGCCTGCATCTGGACCGCCACCTCCATGCGGCTCAACTTGATTACGACTTCGCGCAGTGTCATACATCGAAGTCGATCCGGTTTCTCCATAGGTCAGCACCTGACCCGTTACGCTGTCGATTTGAACGGAATAGACTCTGCTTTGCGTCTCTCGCCACAGCGAGTAACAAAGGCGCTGGATCTTGTTTGCAGCCATTTCGCGCATATAGGACGGCATACTGTGGTTTGACCCGACCAAGTAAACGAGCTTAGAATGCCACTCTTCGATTGAGCCGCCATAGATTTCCCGAGCTTTCGAGACGGCTTGCTCATGAGTTACTCGAATGTTTGGCGGCTCGTAGGCCCACCCAGAGGAGATGCTGACCCGCACCGGGGTTCCGTCGTTTTGGTCTAGGCAGACGTTTGCTGTGTTTCCAGCCGAGGATTCATAGCCGTGTGGCCTGACGTTGAAGTAGCAGTAAACGACCGCAGGACTATAAGCCTTCGATGCCTCTCGAACCAAACGAGCTCGCGCAATTCCACTGGGTGTATCGAATCTGGCCAGTATCGATTCAGCCGCTACCCAGGCGGATTCGTCATCAAACAGTTTATCTTGTTGCCGAGAGTTGCTGATTCGCCTTCGGGAGTCATCGTAGCTCGCGAAAGTGCCGTCCGTTCCCATGATGATGTTGACCATTCCATCAAGCGTCACGGAAATCGCCGGCAGATCCGTATGTCTATAGACGACGATGTTAAGCCCTTCAACCGACGACCCAACTCTCTCTGCGTAGAGCAAGGCTCGCGATTTTGCAGTTTCATCGTCGATTTGCGCGATTCCGAGCGTTGCAAGGAAGGCCAAAAGGATAATCGAGTAAACGACCTTCATGTGCTTCACCTCTTCACTATATCTGTCGATACCAACCCATTGGCGGGGTGTTTGTTCCAGTATAGACAGACTTAATGCGGCAGGCTCCCATGTCGGGCCCATGAAACAGAACTAAGTCGCCTGGAACCATTTGCCGCGGGGCACCGCCAATGTCCATTGCCCAATAGGAGAGGATCCCTTGGTCAAGCATGTAATTGAACCACTCTTGCGTTTTCTTAGCGGTCCATCCAGACACCATTCTCGGCCATACAACTTCCGCCAAAGAGGCATATTCATTGAGAAGAATGTAAACTTTGTAAGCAAACATTGCCTGGTTTTCAAGCAATAGACCTCCCCAGCCCATTTCGTACGGAAAAAGACTTTTCATGAACGTATCATCAACACCGCAATTGCATGCCATGAGGTGAAAGAAATTGATAGAAGGTGCACCTGTGTTGAACGGAGGAAGCCCTTGTCCGATTTGATCGATTCGCGTCGAATGGTAATCGTTACCACCAATGCCGGTGTCATCCCCCGCATTGTGAATTGACGGAGCGCCATGGGTGGCGCAGAAGGCAACATTCACTCCGTTCATGTTTGCGAAGTACTGCTCTGGTGTCCATTGACCTCCATTCTGTACTGACAACCAGTAGTTCTTGCCCGACATCTGATCAAGTACGAGAAGCGAAGGGTCAGGCGAAATCCCGGTGTCTGGATGCTCGTACACCATCGCCTGATTCCACAGCATCCGTGATCGGGATGCAGAGTACCATTGCTGAGTATACAAGCCGTAAACCCAGAACCTAACCTCCAACTCTGATACCGACGGCCAATGGCTGCTGTCAAACATCACCGCGAGCGTCGTGGACATGACGAACGGCTCCTCCGGTTCCCACCCGTAGTGATATTCTGCAACCAGTTCGCCATTTAGTCTGAGCTCTGCGTGCAAGATCGGCTCGCCGATCTGTGCGCTCCCGCTCGCCCGGCAGTTGGTGCCTGAAAAATAGTTCGGCATCGGCCCACCGCCCGCCGGAACGTGAATGCCGAACCCGCCTGGTTGAGCTCCGGCGACAGCCGCCAGCCAGCAGGCCGCGACTACGCTCATCAGTTTCCACATATCCTACACCTCCATCCGGTTTCCTACCTCGGACAGTAACAGTACAAACCTGAAACAAAAAGTGAACACCCGTATTAATACCAGGTTTATTCGACGGCCACCGGGATGATGCGATCGAACTGGATGGTTGACTTTTGCCATACAAGCGGCCTTAGTCGCGAATCATGTCAACTTCAATCGAAACCAAAAGGCGGCTGGGAGCCGCCACGAAACCTGGGCAGGACATTCCAGGAGCGAAGGAAGAGACGCCGGCATCCGAACGGCGGACCAGAGCAAAGAGCGTCATCGACAAATCGGATATGACCCCTGGCGACCCGCGTGCGATCCTCGACCAAGCCGCGAGCGGTGAAAACACCGAATGGGTCGAACGCCGAGCAAAGCTGTTCGAGTGCGGTGAGTATTCCGACCGAGGACTCAACGTTTCGCCTGACCACCTTCAAAAGATGGCAATGAACTTTGACGCGCCGGTGCCGGTGTTGATCGAACACACCGAGTCGCCGTTCAGGCTCGGATATCTCACCGACGTCGAAGCGCTTGGACCGGAGCTGTTTGGAACACTCTCGCTGACGAAAGAGGCGAACGATCTCATCGAGACATCCGGCTCGAAGTCGCTCAGCATCAGCGTCGCAAACTCGCTCGACAAAATCTACGAAGTCAGTATCGTAGGCAATCCTCGAGTGGAAAGCGCGAGGCTGTTTTGTGAGAACTTTCGAGATGAAACGACCTCGAACCGGTGGAAACTCGAAGCGCTCCAACTGCGCCAACGCATTGACAAAGAGGAAACCGAGAAGTGCGTCGCATCGTTCGGATTGCCGCCCGCAGTCAAGTCTAAAGCCATCGCATTGCTCGAAGCGGCATCAGAAGCCTCGATTAAAGAACGCACGCTTGCTCTGCTATCGGCGCTTCCGAAACTCCTCCACTTTGGTGAACTTGCGCCATCTGGACCAGCTACTTCACACGACCTAACCGCCGAGGAAGCGCATTTCTACGCAGAGCACTTTCCAGGCATCGATCCACGCGACATCGCGAAGAGGAGGTAACGAATGGCAGCATTAGCCAATGCATTCGAGGCATTTCCGAAGCCGACGATCATTGTCAATTACAAGATCGCAGCATCCACAACTATCTATAAGGGGGCGCTTGTCGGTGTGAGCGCAACCGGCTATCTCGTTCCAATCAGTCATGCCGTCGCAAATCTAAAGTTTGTCGGCATTGCAGAGGAAACAGTTGAGAACGGCGGAGCCAACGGCGACAAAAGCTGTCGCGTCTCAAAATCTGGAGGCGGAGTCTTTGTTGACCTTTCCACAACGACTCAGGCGAGCATCGGAGCCGAGGTTTATGCGAAGACGGACAATGAGCTTCAGATCGACACGACTGGGCTGACGAACGAATACAAAGTGGGCACGATCGTCGCGCTCGAACAAACATCCACCGGAGTCGCGGGACTGCGAATTCGGATCGACAGACACACAACTTAGGAGGAAGAAACTCATGCCAATCACAAAAAGCGACATTCCCAATCTGCTTCTGCCTGGACTTCGCACGGAGTTCGATCTCGCGTATCGAAAGCGGTCTGAAACTGGTGTAGCACAGCAAATTGCGTCAGTTATCAACACGACAATTCCCCAACAGAGATACGCTTGGCTCGGCAGCACGCCGACGATGAATGAGTTCGTCGACGAGCGAAAACCCAGCGGGATGACCGAATACAGCTACGCAATCGAAGACAAAACCTTCGAGGCCAGCATCGCCGTGGATCGCAAGGCAGTCGAAGACGACCAATATGATCTGATAAGGCTCCGCGTACGAGAACTCGCGGATCGCGTAGCGGAACATCAGCATAAGCTGTGCGTGGAGGCTCTCGCAAACGGTTTTACCGACGAGGGGTACGACGGGCTTTCGTTCTTCAACTCCGCGCATCCGACTTTTCCGGGCGGCACCTACTCGAACCAAACTAGCACCGCGTTGGATGCGACCACGATCTCATCGGCTGTCAGCAGCATGATGCTCGTCCCGGACGACCGAGGCGAGCCTCTCGGCGTCGTCCCAGACACACTGCTCGTCGGACCGAAACTGCAGTGGAGCGCGATTGAATTGATCGAGAGCCCTGTCGTTGTCTACAAAGGCAACGGCGTAGACTCGGTCCCGAGCACACCCTACAAGAACGCGTTTCAAGGCAAGCTGAAGTTGGTCGTTTCACCGTACCTGCGCGAGGACTTCGAAGACTACTGGTTCCTGATGGACACGTCGCGAGCGATGCGCGGGATCATTCTCCAGCAAAGGAGCGACGTTCCAGTCGAATTCACCGCGATGGATAGCGGCAACTCAAGCGAATCTGCTTGGTGGCATGACCGCTATTTCTATGGTGTGCGTGGTCGATACAACGTTGGTTACGGTCTTTGGCAAACCGCGTTCGGATCGACTGGATAAGGGGGAACAGATGGAAGGATTCGATTTGCTATGGGTGCTTCTCTCGCTTGGAGTTGGCGGAATTGTCGGCGCTGTCGCCGCCGTCTCGGTGACGGGTGTCGCGACACAAGAGGCGTTCGCACACTATCGCGAGAGATTCCTCTCTTTCATGCAGGGACGCAATGATCCTGCGAGTCAAGAACTGCGCGCTGACTTCGACGACTTTGACGAAACGATGCGCTCTGCTGGAAGCGCGCTCGAGCGGCTGCGCCGTGCGCTTAGGCGGCGATGAACCCGGGTATGGAGGCGCTCGCAATAGCGGGCGCCTTCGTCGCTTGCTCGGTTTGGATGATGCGCTACAGCATGACTCAGCAACGCAACATGGCGGAGCGCTTCATCCGGCACTTAGAGGCGCTCGTTGCGGAGAGCCGACGCGACGGCGAGAAGCACCGTGCGGCAATTCGCGCGTTGGCGAGCGCTGTGCGTCGCAATACTGCCTTGACGGCGAGATTGTTGGAGGTAAAAGATGGCTCTGAGCGTCAGTAGGGCTACGATCAAACGAAAGTGCAGAATCACTGGAACTGACTTCGATGACGAAATCGACGACACAATCGACGAGCAGCTCCCCGTGATCGAGTTTGCGATTCTTCAAGTTCATGTTGCAGACTCACAGTTAGAGAACACGCTCAATCTGGGAGCGGCAGAGGTCATTGCAGGCGAGTTCCTGGCGCAGCTCTGGCGAGAACCAGGCGCAACCGAAAAGTTGGAGTTTGGCGACTTTGCCGTCGGTCCGCGAGTCGCCGAAGATCCTGCCGATCCCTACGGGTTGAAGAAGCAAGGCTGGGCGCGGCTGTCGCCGTTTCTCAAGCCCACGAGTGCGCATCAACACTCAACAAGGAGTTCAATTCGCGCGAGCGAACCTCGACTCCAAGAGGGGGACGTCGAAAAGTGTTAGGCATCACCGACCGAGTTCGAAAAGCAATCCGTTTGGTGGGAGAGTCGTTTGAGGTCGCTTCTGTCGCGCATCGGGGAGTGTTCTCAATTGCGACTTCGGAGGTTGCGGCGAAGTACGCGGATCAGGCGGCCGTCGATTCTTCAAATCGACCGCTTTGGCTGATCATCGTCCCAGATAACGACACAACAAGCGTCGTGGACACGATCGATTATGCAGGCGAATCGCTCGCAATCCTCAACATCGTTCAGCGACGCCACCGAGGCGCCGTTCTGTTTCGGATTATCCTCGCGCATTAGCCCGGTGACCGGGGGTGATCGATGATAGTCCGCAGTCCGAGCGGGTCAGCTCCCGGTGAACGGCCACAGCCTTCGCAACAGGACGCGATACGCAGGCTGATAGACGTTCTCATACTCAGGGGAATGATGTACAGTGGGATAACCGTGCAGCTGCATTTCTTCGTTTAGGGTCTCCCACGCGGAGTACGTCAGTTTCTGGGTTTCTCCACTTCGCAGAATCGATCCGAGCGAATGCCACTCCGCGAGAAAGTCAGCGCGGTCTCCTCGAAACTCGTGAGCTGAGCAGATAAACGCGTTCAGCATCGCATCTCTATCGCCTCCGCGCGCTTTGTAAGGCCGGAGGTTGACTCGTACCAAATCACCGGAGGGAGTCAGTCGTTGGATCTCTTCTTCACCCTCAATCGGGGCGCCGATCTCATCCCACTCTTGTTCGAGCCACGCGCGCACGAACGACTCATCTGTGACCGCGTGTTCACCGCCAAGAGTTGCGTGGAACAGCCATTTGTACGCATCTTGAATGCGCATCTCGGGTGTGCGCCGCCATTCCCGGATCGAGTGTTCGATGAGAGTCTCCATTGCAGGAAGTTACCGCGAACGGCATACTCTATCATCCAGTGAGCCGTCTGATACCTAGGTGACAAACATGAACAAGCTCGTTACGCCCATTATCGCCGCTGTTTTCGGGACACTTGGAGGCTACTTGGCAGTCGGGGGCCAACAGCCACAGATTCAGGGAAACATTCAGGCTCAATCGTTCGATCTGGTTGACAACGCTGGAAATGTTCGTGCGAGATTTGGCATGACTCGGAGCGGCCCAGCGCTTACAATGACCGACCTTGAAGGAAGGCCACGGTTTGGCATAGGGGTCGCTCCCACGGGAACCGCTCTCTCGATTTTCGGACCATCCGGCGATGTCGCTGCTCAGCTGTCTGTCTTCGAACAGGGGCCTGGACTGACGCTCAGTTTTGCTGACGGAAGCGCTGGTGTTTCGCTCACCGCGAAACCGGACAATACAGCTACCGTTATGCTTAGAGATCCTCGAAACCGGTCACTTGCGGCAATCGGTGTCAAGTCAGACGGCAAAGGATTCGTCTCACTCGAAGAACCTGCCGCGCCAAGCAAGTTCTTACTCATGACGTCTGGCGCCGGGTCGAATCCGACGCTTTCCATGCGCGCTACGGAAGGACACGATGTGCACTTTGGCTTTGATGGCGAGGGCAATTCGAGATTGACAATGACTCGGCCTGCTGCGCAAGGTCTAGCCGAAGTCTCACTCAGATCTAACATGGCCGAATACTTCGGCCTAATGCTCAAAAGTGGGAACGAACAAAGCGCAGGCGTCAGCTTGCAAAGAGACGGAGATGCGCAACTCGCCTTGAAGCCACTCGGCGGTCCCGAGAAGAGAGTGACCGCGAGGAATCCCTAAGCGGATTCCTCGTCGTCCGTCAAATCGAGATACTGCGCTCTGACTCGCGCCATCTCTTGTTGCAGCGTCACCAGCTTGTGATAGGTGCCAGCGACTTTCATCAGTTCATCGTGCGAGCCCGTTTCGGTGATCTTGCCGTCCTCCAAGACGAGGATTCGGTCTGCATTGCGCAAAGTGCTGAGGCGGTGGGCGATCGCGAAAACGGTTCTTCCCTCGACGAGATTATCGAGCGCTTCTTGGATCATGCGCTCCGTTTCGGTGTCGACGCTCGAAGTCGCTTCATCAAGAATCAGCACCTTTGGGTTGTGAAGGATCGCACGGGCGATGGAGATGCGTTGCCTCTCTCCACCCGAGAGTCGCTGTCCACGTTCGCCGACGTAAGTGTCATACCCATCTGGAAAGTGGGAGATAAACATATGAGCGTTTGCGGCCCGCGCCGCCTCAATGATTTCCTCCGTTGTCGCGTCGGGACGGCCATACGCGATGTTGTCGCGAATGCTGCCGGGAAACAGATACGACTCTTGAAGCACCACGCCAACATTCGAGCGAAACTCTGTCAACTCCAGGTCGCGCAGATCCACGCCATCCATCAAAATCCGCCCCTCGGTCGGATCATAAAACCGGAGCAGCAAACTCATCGCGGTCGACTTGCCGCTGCCGCTGGGTCCGACGATGCCAATCATCTCGCCAGGCTCTACTTCAAACGTTAGGCCGTGAAGCACCTCATGCGTTTTGTCATATCCGAAGTGAACGTTTTCGAACGCAATCTTGCCTTGGTAGTTATCCAGCTTCACAGGATTTGCCGTCTCCTGTATGTCTGGAATCGTATCGATCACTTCGAACACTCGCTCCGCTGCCGTCAAGCCCCTGCTAGTCCAATCGATGAGCCGTGTGAGCATCTGCAGTGGACCTTCAAGCATCCCGAGGTAAATGCTAAACGCCATTAACTGGCCGATTGTCATTCGATCGTCGAGAACTGCGAACCCGCCTGCGTACCATACGAGAATGGTGCCCACACTAACCAAGAGCGTAATGACGGGGAAGAAGATCGCCCACGTTGTTTCTGCGGTGTAACCCGTGTCTGCCAGGTCCTTGATCCGTCGTCGGAATCGAGCCTCTTCGCGATCTTCGCCACGAAACGCCTTCACTACGCGCATGCCACTCAGAACACCTGTGAGCGCACCGGACACACGCGACCAACTGTGCCAAAACCGACGCCAAACTCGTTCGAGACGCTTCCTGAATCGGCGAACCAAAAACAAGATGATCGGGATTGGCAAGAGAGTCCATATCGCAACCTGCCAGTTAATGAGTAGAAGCGCTACGGGAATTCCGATGAGCAACAGGCCCTGAGTGAGCAGCATTGGAATCCCATCGACGAGTACTTCATAAAGCGCGCCCGTATCGTTCGTGACTCGCGACATGACGCTCCCAATAGTGCGCTTGTCGTAGAACGACAGTGAGAGTCGCTGCATGTGATTGAACAGCTGTGTGCGAACGTCCACCGTCACCTTGTTGCCAAGCCAGGCATTGAGCCACAGCCTTGCCATTTGGATTCCGGTAAGCAACAGTCGAGTCCCCACGAGTGCTCCAATCAGAATGAAGAACAGATGCATGTTCGTCTTTGGCTGAAGAACTCGGTCTGTCAGGATTCCCACGAGATACGGCCACGCGAGAGCAGTCATCCGATCGCAAAAAACCAAGAAGATGCTTAAGATCACCCAGTACTTGTAGGGTTTGAGAAATCCGCCAAGCCTTATAAGCGTTTGACCGCGATTCAGACAGGCTTCGCAAATGTCGGAGTCCTTTGGCAGCGGCCGCTTACACTTTGGGCAGAGCCGCTTTGTTTCGATGTAGGTGTCTGCCGATTCGCTTTGGCGAACCTGATTGAGTTTCTTCGCGGTCGTCGCGATGTGACCTGCGTGCGCTGAGGTGCTTCGAATGAGCTCAATAGTTCGGCCACCGATTGTTGCGATCAGGCAGCCAGCGTCAACTAGTTCCTCGTACCGAAAGTTGCTCAGATCTTCGAGAGACCATGACCCCGCGATGCGTGCCGTTGTGCCAACGGAGATTTCTCCGTTGGCAGGTTCGAGGCGCCAAAGGCGATCTCGAGACGCAAGGAGCCAGTTCTCGCCGTAACGCCCGCTCGGCAAAATGTCCGACTCAATCGCGACCATAACTTTTTCTCCCTCCGCCAATGGGAGGGACTTAATGAGTGAGTCGGCCAACTCGAGCGCCATCTTCGGTCGGATTGTACACAACCCGTGCCTCTGCGTCCCGCAATCCCAGTAACTTCGCTCGGCTGTCAGGTCACTGCTCACGGCATACAGGTGTGTGGGTGAGTGAAACAGCGATGGCGCGGCGTGAACTGAGGGTAGTTAGACTAATCGAGCCAGATTTATGCGTGGAGTGTAGGTTTGCGCAGCAAGCAGACGTGGAAACCGTAGACGGCTCGTTCCAAAAGATGCTTTACTGCCGCCGCCTCGATTGCGACAACTGGGACTACTCCAGCGCGGAACCGGCGGTTCACGTCGACGTTCAGTCCGACGAAGCTGCCTGAGCCGGAACAATCTCGCACCAAAACCGGTCTGCGAACTGAGGCCAATTCACACCTCCGAAGGCCCTTAATCGATTGCTCGCGCGTCCATCAGTCCCTCCATGCGTGAGCAAGCACACCACGCCCGCTTAGCTCAGGCTGAGCGGGCGTCCTTTCCTTTTGCCACCAGCTTTTGGGTAATGTTTAAGTCATTAGTTGGGTTCGGCGATGAGGATCGTCCATTTTGTTGATTCGACAGACCCGCAGGGGACGGAGCGACACCTCCTCGAAGTGGCGGAGGCGCAGGCACAGCGAGGATTCGACGTGCTTGTGGTGTGTCCGCCTGGTGGCTGGTTGCCGTCTGCCTTGGAAAGCGCCGGCCTCCGTACGGTCCAATCGCCAGTGAAGCGTCGCGATCCCATGTCTCTGCTTCGAATTCGAAGCAGAATTCTCGAGTTTGCCCCGACCGTCATCCACGCTCACTCAGAGCGTGCCGCCGGCCTGGCTCCTTTCGTCACCTGGCCACGGAGAACGCCCGTCTTGGCTACCGTCCATATGCCCCGTTTTCACCCCATTTACATTCAAACAGTCAACAACGGCGGCATCGTCATCATTGTCGCTGACATCTTGCGAAACATGCTTGTCGAAGCGGGCGTTCCGGGTGACCGAATCAGGCTCGTGCACAACAGCACCTCTATGGTGCGGGAACCTGTTCGACCAGTCGACCCTGGCAAGCGAACCGAGTTAGGTGTGCCAACTGACAGGGTTCTGTTCTCAATGGTCGCCAGGTACTGCGAGGACAAGGGCCAACTCGTGGCCGTCGCCGCGCTGGCAGGCATGGAGCCCGAGCTTCGATCTCGAATTCACTTTCTCTTCGCGGGCCCTAGCGATCCAGGGTGGGACGCTCGCGTGACGTGTGCCGTCGAAGAGGCTGGGGTGCAGGATCACGTCACGTTGTTGGGGCCACGAGCCGACGGACCCGACTTGATTCGGAACTCCGACGTACTTGTCCTCCCAAGCGCGCACGAGGCGTTCCCGATTTCCATACTTGAGGCGATGGCACTCGCGAAGCCGGTGATCGCGACCAATGTCGGAGGCGTGTGCGAAGCGCTGATGGACGGGAAGACGGGAATTGTGATTGAGAGAAACGCGGAGTCGCTAATCAGCGCGATCGATCGACTCGCATCTCGCCCTGACGAAAGGGAGAGCATGGGCCTCGCCGCGCGGCAAAGGGTTGAAAAGTACTTCTCGCCAGACGCAATGAACGACGCAATTCTATCTGCCTATCATGAGGCGGCTGGGAGATAGTGCGCCGTGCTCATCGCGATGACGGTTTGTCGCTGGAAAAACTGCCCTGAACTGTCGTGCGATCATCTTTGATGTCCACTGTTGCTTCGATCTTGTCGCCCACAATGCTCGTGACCATCACACCACCCGGATCTGAGTCCTCGAACACCTTGATAGCTACAGTCCCTTCACTTGTGAAGATCGTAATGGCTGCAAACTTATCCTGCGGATTCATCGCGTACGTGTAGTTCCCAGGTGTCAACTCGTTGTCTCCGTCGAACAACGCGATCTGCACCTTGATATCGCCCCTTTCCCTTATCCGCTCATAAGGGTTACCGCCATCCTTTTCTGCATCGTAGTTTCTGAGGATGATTGACTTGCCTGTCCCATACGCTTGGATCGTCTCTGCAGAAGTGAGTTCTCCGCTCCAGCCGTCGCCTGTAGCTACTACATGGGTGTTCGATGCAGGCGGCTTGACATCCGCCGGTGCCTCGGAAGCTTGGATAGGCTCTTCCGACTTGCCGCAACCTGCGACGATCAATATGGCAAGAAGTGCCGCGATGAAGATTGAGCTTCTCATAGTTGAATCGCACCTAAGTCTACCGAAGGAACTCCTCGGAGAGTAATCGGTGTATGCTTCCGCATCGATGTTCCTCGCAGCTGTCGCCCTCTTCGCAAGTCAACCCACGCTCGCCATAGAGAACCACTCTAATGGCGACGTTGTTCGTTACCCCGTAGTTCTGCTTCGCGGAAAGGCGAACCCCGATGGCGAGGTTGTAATCTCGAGCGCTACAAATAGGGGACCGGATGGCAGATACGAGACAAAATCTGTAAACGGCAGATTCGTTGGGCTTGTCGAGTTGTTACCCGGCAGGAATCAGATCAACGTGACGTCGGGTGGGAAGCGAGAATCGCTGACAATTGAGTACGCCCCCGCCAAGTCTGAACACGTCGTCGAAGTTATCTGGCTCGTCCCAGAAGACGAACGGACGACTTATGCGTCGCCATTTCTTCGAGACCCGCAAAACTACGAAGCAAAACTCGACACCGTCGCTAAGCTGATGCAAACAATGACCGCAGAATCGCTCCACGAGCACGGCTTTGGAAGGAAAACGTTCGCGCTGAACTTGGACGAAAAAGGCCGGGTTCGGGTGCAGACGCTCGTCTTTCCACACAAGCGCAGCGAACTGGTTGCGAAAGAAGGCGGCGAGCTTTGGGGGATGATCAACAGTTGGCTCGTCTCGCGAAAGATGACCGACCTCCAGAAGAATCTCGTATTGATGAGCTTCACAGAATACGACGCTAAGGAGCGAACTGCTCGAGCGCACACAGCACTCGGCGGAGGCGCGTTAGCGTTGTTCGGCGGAGCGACTGTATGGTCATGGCCAGCGACCATTCGCGACGCGCAGTCTGTGTTCGCAGACGATACATCCATCGACCCCGCTCATGCGCTTGATGACAGTGCTGGCAGATCGACTCGCTGGGCGCTTGCCTCGACGACGATTGGCGCATGCCTGCACGAGCTTGGACACACGCTTGGCTTGCCACACACCGCAGACCCAACATGCATCATGTCTCGAGGGTTCGACCGATTCAATCGAGTTTTCACTTTAGTCGAACCGAAGTCCGCGCGCAACTCCGAGCCGATCGTTTTCTCGGATGAGTCTCAGAACGCTCGCTGGTCTCCTTACTTTGCCGCGCAGTTGTCAGTAAGTCGATGGTTTGTTGCGGACTCAAGAACTTACGACAGTTCTAACCGACCCAAAATCAGTGTTGAGGGCGCGGAGGTAGTGATTGAATCCCCTCATGGGCTCGCGTTTGTTGGTTATCAGATCGGCGATCCTGTGACAAAGAGCCACCACGAATTGACCGTCGGCGCGCCAACCCGATTCACGATATCCACTGAGGCGCTTTCTTCGAGAGTTGGCGACTCAGGAGAACGTACGGTACTTGCGATTGACCGTCAGGGCAACACGAGTCGGCACACGATCAAGTCGGACTAACTGTCTTCGACTCGCTTCTTGAATTGGAGCACCTCGCCATTGATGCAGAACCGCAGGTTCGTTGGCGGAGGCCCATCTCCGAACAGGTGTCCTAAGTGTCCATCGCATCGTGAACAGAGCACTTCTGCTCGCGACATTCCGTAGGAATAGTCTGCGCGCAGCCAGATGGACTCTTTCGTCGCAGGTTGGAAGAACGACGGCCAACCGGTACCAGAATTGAATTTTGCGCCCGTTCTGAAAAGTTCTAGGTCGCAACCCACGCAATGGAAAGAACCCGCCTCTTTCACATCCGTGAGTGGGCTGCAGAACGGCGTTTCGGTTCCGTGATTGCGGAGGATCCGGTATTGCTCCGCGGTCAGCGATTCCTTCCACGCTTCGTCCGACTTGACAACCTTGTCCTCGCGCTTTGGGCTTTCATTCAGGTAGCCGTGTTTCATTTCAGGGGGTAGGGGCGGGGTCGATTGCTCACCGCCACCGCCGGTCTGGCCAGCTGAAAAGCAAGCGCAAACCATGATTGCCGCCAGAGAAGCAATGAGTGTCCAAGCAATGGTCATGATCCTGTTCTCCTTGAACTCCTCGGCGTCGCGTTTGGTTCCCTTGAGGCGAGTCCTGGAGACAGGGAGTTTCGATTTTGTCACCGGGCGGTCGCTCGAGTCCGATCATCGGGCATAATCCTGCCCCCATGGCAGTGGACATTATCGACGCGTGGAACGCGGGGCTCGAGGACATAAAGAAGCGGGTGACCGGTGTGGGTGTTTGGACGGCGCTCAACGTCGCGATTCCGATCACCGTTGAAGACGGGCAACTCGTCATCGGCTTCCGAACGCAAGACCAGGACCTGATCGGCCACCTGAAGATGGCCGGGACCCAGCGAATCATCGAAGAGGAGATGAGTCGTCGCCTCAAAGATAAGGTGAAAGTCTTCCTGCTTAATGGCGTTACGATCAACGACTGGGAAGCCTACAAGAGAATCAAGGAAGAGGCGCAAAAGACCAGGTCGAAGGAAGTAGAGCGAACTCGACGGGACAACGAGGAGGCGCGACAGTGGGACGGAGTCTATGACAACCTCAGCCGAATCTACTCGTCGATCAACAATAAGAACTTGCCACAGCAGCGAGCACGGTTCATGGCGCAGGCGATTGACCTCGTTGCGCGCCAGGTGAGTTCACGCGAGTTGGACGAGTTTGGCGAGAGGAATCTCGCCCGGTGCCTTGAACGCATCAGCCAGTACAGCGAGGTGCCCGCCCCTTGGATCGCCCTCCGAATCCTCGAGAAAGCCGGGCAAATCTGACCCGATGATCGAGGCCGTTGTCCTCGGTTGCGGTACAAGCCACGGCGTTCCAGTTATTGGGTGCGGATGTGCGGTTTGCACGAGCGACAGCCCTAAGAACAACCGGACCAGGTCTGGCTTGCTGCTTGAGTCGCACTCCACTAGGATCCTGATTGATGCGCCACCAGAGTTGCGACTTCAACTCACACGCGAGAATGTCTCCCGCCTCGACGCAGTCATCATAACGCACTCTCATGCCGATCACATCATGGGCCTCGATGACTTGCGAAGGTTCAATGAGATTTCAGGCAAACAAGTCACGCTCTTTGCCCAGCCTTCCGTCTTGGAAGATGTTCGCCGGGTCTTCCGGTATGCCTTCGATGCGAACGCTCAGAAAGGCGGTGGGCTGCCCCGGTTTGAGCTTGCGCCCATGCCAGACTGGCTAGACATTGGCGATGTTCGGGTCCAGGCGTTCGAGGTGCAGCATGGTCGGCTTCCGGTGCTTGGATTGCGCATGGGCGGCCTTGCCTACCTAACGGATGTTAGCGAGATTCCCCCTCTTGCGCGAGCTCGGCTGAACTCGTTAGACACGCTGATCGTGGACGCCACGCGGTACGCTCCTCACCCGACCCACTTCCACTTTCAGCGCGCAATCGAGGTTGCGCAAGAAGTCGGCGCTCGGCAGACATACCTGACGCATCTTTCGCACGATTACGACTACGACGCAGTCCAAGCCGACCTTCCCGAGGGGATAGCACTATCTTATGATGGGCTCCGAATTCCGATCGAAATGGCAAATTCTGATGAATGACTCTAACAATTCCCTAAGGAAAACCTCATAATCTGCCGTAAATTGATACTGGAAGAGTGGCAGAGGGACTTTCACACTCCCCGTTGGCTCGGTAATGGTAAGAGATGGCAACAGTGTCGCCCGACGGCGCCCGGCAGGAGGCTCAGCTTTGCCTAAGCTGATCGGTTTGCTTTGCGCCTTGATTTCGTTGGCGGCCTCCGTGCTCGGTCAAGTCGAGCCCGGAACCGCGCTCCTGAGAGCCGGGATCGCCTTCATCGCCGGGTCCCTTCTGACACAGGCTTGGTACGTTTTCATCGCGACACGCGTCACTACCGTCGATCAGCTGCCGCATTTAACCGACGATTCCGCGTCGGAAGATGAGGAGAGGAAAGCAGCATAGGAGAGAGGAACAGCGTATGGCCCATCTTGATAAGCAACGTCTCGCCGCGCTCTGGGAACAATTCAAGGTGCAGGGGAACCAGGAAGCGCGCGCGGAGATCATTCAGAACTTCGCGCACTTAGTAAAGATCACCGCTGGGAGGGTGGTCGGTACCGTCCCGGCTGGAATGGATCGGGACGACCTCGCAAGCGCCGGCACCATTGGCCTGCTCAAGGCCGTCGATCAGTTTGATCCAGGCCGCGAGGTGAAATTTGAGACTTATGCCATCGCATTGATTCGGGGCGCGATTCTCGAGATGTTGCGGAGCGAAGATTGGGTGCCCCGCTCAGTCCGAGAAAAATTGAAGGCATTCGAGCGCACCCTGACGTCGCTGGAGGGGCAGGCCGGACGTCCCCCGACCGAAGCGGAAATCGCCGCGGCGATGGGGATATCGGAGGAAGATCTCCGCGAGATCATGCAGCAAGCTGGGCGTACCGGCGTACTATCTCTGGAGGGCGCTACCTCAGGCGGCGAAGGCGAAGAACACTCTCACTTCATCGATCTTCTGGTAGACGAGAATGCATCCCCCGAAGCCGAGGCGGAAGGCCGCGAACTGCGACGCATCCTCAGTTCGGGCGTGGATCGGCTGCCGGACCGCGAAAGGCTCGTTGTCGCGCTCTACTACTATGAAGGGCTCACTTTCAAGGAGATTGGTCAAGTTCTGAGCGTCTCCGAAAGCCGAGTCTATCAACTCCACACACAAGCGATGACCCGAATTCGAACCCATATGCAAGCCCAGGGAGGCATTTACGCTGCCTATTAGGCAAGGAGGGTGCCCATGCCCTTTGGCCCAGACATTGAACGAATCAGCCCCTATCACAGCATCAACCCGAGGGTAAACGCTGCCGACTCCCAGCAGGAGAGGAAGGGCAAGCGCGACCGGAAGCAATCCCCGGACGAGCCCGAAGACGTCTTGGACCTTCATGAGGAAGAAGAAGGCGATGCGGCGGGTCAGGACGACGTGAAGGTGTACGGAGCCGAGGACGACCATTTAGATCTGTCCGCGTAACTCCGCCTTGGCATGCTTCTTGCGACCCATCTTCACTGAGCGGCGGGACGCAGCCCCGCAAGTCGGCGTCATAACGTGGGGGGTATCCTCAGCCCCGAATTCCAACGGAGATTTATCAAATTGATCAACCTGAATCGATTCATTCCTGCAGTTATCTGTGCGGCGGCCACCGCCGCGATGGCTGGATGTGGCGGCGCAAAGGCGAGCGGCAGCTCGTCAATCGCGACCTTCAACGAAGCCCCAATTTCTCGCGAAGACTACAACAAGCGCCTCGAGACGATGCAAGTCGTTCGCGTTGTTGATGGTAACGGAAACGTAGTTCAGGCGCGGGTTGCAGAGCCGATGAGCAGCCAAGCGCTTCAGATGCTGATGATTGAGCAGGCCATCATTCAGGCCGCGCGAGACGAGAAGGTCTTGCCCTCGTCAGACGACATCGAGAAGGAGCGTAAATTCCGCGAAGAGCTGCAACAAGGCTACGTCAACGAATTGAAAAAGATGGGCCTGAGCATGGCGGACATCGATCGGCAAATCATGCTGGAACTGGCTCAGGAGAGGTTGACGACACGAGGCGTTCCCGAGAAGACGATGGACGATGTCGACAAGTACATCACCGACAACCCCAACATCACTCGAGTCCCCGCTACGGCGACATTCAGAGTCATAGTTGTCGAATCCGCAGCCGAGCAGCAGGCAGTTGATGCGGATCTCCGCGGAGGGCTGCCCTTCGGTTCTGTCGCTTCGATGCGGAGCAAAATGCCGAACGCAAGGATGAACAATGGTTCTTTCCCCGACAACTCTGCTCAGCCGAGACCCATGGCAGTCCAAGGCCTGCGGCCCGAAATGCAAAAGGCACTAAACGAAACCGCCGAAGGGAAGATCAGCGAGTGGGTCGTCGTTGACCAGCAGCGGATAAAGATCTTTGTCGAGGCGAAGGCACCGGAAACCAAGACCACCCTTAGCAACGCACAGAAGGAAAGATTGCGCCGCGAGCTGATGGCGCGAGAAGGCCAAGTCCAGAACGACGTTCAAAAGCTCATCGTCGAAAAACTCTCCAAGGCGGACGTAAAGGTGAACATCAACTACCTTCGCCAAGCGTGGGAGACTTTCCAGACGGCAGTGAAGGAGAGATCTGCGGATATCCTCGGCACTCCAAGCTCTGAGACTCCGACCCCCGCGCCTGCGACTGGCGGACCTGCTGCAGAGCCGTCGGACGAGTAGATAACACCGGATATCGATTGAAGAGCCCCGGGTGGACGCCGCCCGGGGCTCGGTTCTTGGGCGAGCCGGGAACTTTCGGTGTGCCTGCCATGTTGGAATAGTCGGAATAAGCAGGAAAGCTCGCTTTTTCAACGCATCCTCTCCTCAACGCTCCGGCCGGAATTCTCCTCTCGGCCGGAGCGATTTTTTTCCTACTGACCAAAAGTCCCGGAGGGAACCACTTTCCCCGGCCGACTGTTGAATAGGCTGTCAGCGGAGCAACGGGAAGGGAAATATAAGTAACAGTTTTCATCCTCATCCTCCTCTCCTCCAATAACTCCGGCGCCTTACTCCTCCCTCTCCTCTCAGGCGCCGGAGTCCTTTCTTTGGTTTAGTCTGCCCGAAGGATTCGGCATGCGACGCGTCGAAAGCATTCAAGTTATGAATGACTTTGCGTCGGCTTCTTCGCTCTCAAACCTCATGCTTCGCCGCCAGGGCCGCACTCGTCGGGTTTCCAGTTGGGATCAAACCGGGGGCAACCACGACTGGGTTAAGTTTGAGCCTCGCGAAAGCAAGGTCCTTGCAGAAGTGGAAGGCGCAGGAGTGATTCGGCACATATGGTTTACGATTAACCATCGCGACAGGATGTACCTTCGCAACATGGTTTTGAAGGCGTACTGGGACGGCAGCGATGATCCAAGCATTTTATCGCCGGTCGGAGACTTCTTCTGTCTTGGGCACGGCATCAACAACAGCTTTGAAAATGCTGCGTTTAACGCTGTGGCGCATCAGGATTTGCATGGCGAAGTTGGAGGAGGCGTTGCCCTAAACTGCTACTTCCAAATGCCATTTGCACAAGGAATGCGAATCGAGATTGAGAACGAAAGCGACGAACTTTGCGATTCCTTCTACTACTATGTCGACTACGATGAACTGCCGTCGCTTGGAGATGAGGTTCTGCGATTTCACGCGCACTATCGTCAAGAGTTTCCGACAACCGTCGACGGTGGCACTCTCGCATCGAAGGGTGAACATTATTGGGACAAGATGGCAGAACCTAACATCACAGGTGATGGCAACTACCTGATCATGGAAACACAAGGCGCAGGGCACTTCGCCGGTTGCGTCCTTTCGGTGGAGAACATCGACCCGATGATGCCGAAACGCGCGTTTGGCGATGTCGAGATGGTTGTTCCGGAACTGACTTGGTGGGGGGAAGGCGATGACATGATTTGGATCGACGACGATACGTGGCCGCCAAGTCTGCATGGCACAGGTAGCGAGGACTACTTGACCCACGCATGGGGAATGCACGAAGATGCATGTCTCTACGGAGGCACAACCATTCATGAACATAGCAAGAAACACCCGAATCGAAAGGCATGTACGAGCTATCGACTGCATGTGCTCGACCCCATCCTCTTTGAGAAGAGAATAAAGGTCGCGATTGAGCACGGCCACGCGAACTTGCAGCAGAACAACTATTCCTCGGTCGCGTATTGGTATCAAACACCGGTCTCAGCGAGGCTGCCTGAGCTGCCAAAAGCCGAAGATCGGATACCTCTTTTTTATCGGAAGTGATGCATCGCCCGCCTGCCCTGCGGCGGCCGACTGCTGACCAGTTCGGAATGCGTTGGGACACCGGAGTAAGTCAAACTCGTTCCCGATGACAGCTCCGCGACGCGAACTGATCGTTTTATTCGATGGCGAATGCAACTTGTGCAATCGCAGTGTGCAGTTCATCATTCGCCGAGATCGCCGGGGAAGGTTTAAGTTTGCGCCGTTACAATGGGCGATAGCAAAACAGCTGACCGAACGCACAGAAAGCGCTGGCTCGATGCTGCTCATCGAGAACGGGAAAACTCATAGAGAATCGACCGCCGCGCTTCGCATCTGTAAGAACTTGCGATTTCCGTGGCCGATCCTCTCTGCGCTCATTGTCATACCTCGTCCCATTCGAGACTTCGCGTATCGTTGGATCGCGCGAAATCGATATCGCTGGTTTGGAAAGAGAGAAGCGTGCATGGTTCCGACCGAGGAACTCTCCGCACGCTTCCTCTCCGAGTGATGGGTCTCATTCGCCGGGAGTCGCTCACTGCGATTGACGTGCCGGTGTAAGGTCCGGTGGGGTAGTCTCGACCCGCCGCCGCGAGGCGCGCAAGGAGAGAGACGAATGGATGTCAGCAGTGCAATTACAGCGAGTTTCGGAAAAGGTCTGACTGAAGAGCAGATTGCGAGGATCGCCGATCTCGCTGAAGTGAAGGACTTTATGGGCGGGGACACCATCGTCCGTCAATTCGATGGCGGCTCAGACCTCGCGCTCATTCTCGACGGCTCTGCGCGAGTCAAAACTTTCCAAGGTGAAGAGATCGCAGAACTCGGAGTGGGAAGCGTCGTCGGTGAGATTTCCCTGATTGACGATCAGCCCAGGTCCGCGACGGTGGTGAGTGTGCGCGGCACCAAAGTAGCGTTCGTGCCCGCAGCAAGCCTTCGCGAATTGATGAGCTCGGATCCTGCTCTCGAAGCTGGGATACTTAGGAACATTTGCAAGACCCTCTGCGCGAGACTGCGACACGCGACGATCCATCTTGACGGCCTGATGGTCCGATCCTGAACCTCACCCGTCAGCCACCATGCACTCCATTTGGAAGTAAACGGATGCACACGGTTCGCCATGCGCGACCCCGCATCGTGGTTGGGTTGGTGCCAAAGGAAACTGCGTCCCGTTCATCGAATCTCCCCAACTTGTGACACACAAGACCCGCTCCCTCGGTTGGCAACTCGGCATGGCCGCATATTGGTTTGCCACTTCGATGAAGTGGTTCACGATGTTTTTGCTCCTTGGCTTGGTCGTCAAGGAACTGGTTCCAGGTGGCGAAGAAGGAACGCTATGGGGTCGCGTAGTCTTTGCTGGAGCCTGTTGGGCGGCGATCGGGCCTGCGATCTTTGGATACCTCAGCGATCGAACTCGCTCGAGATATGGCCGTTGGCGACCTTTTGTCGTTGTTGGTTCAGGACTCACTGTTGTCGCGCTTCTTGTACTCGCGAAAGCTGATCAGTACTGGGTGATTGTCGCGGGTTACTTCATGCTGCAGGTCGCAGACGATCTCGCCACAGGGCCGTACAGTCAGCTTGTTCCTGGTCTCGTCCCGAAAGAGCAGCGTGGCCGAGCCAGCGGAATCATTGGTCTCGTGGAGTTTGCAGCGCAACTTGTGGCAGTAGGCATTGCGTTGACGTTGCGCGACATCCAACTCTCCTTTATCGTGATAGCGGGCGTTAATGTGGTCTGCGCTTCGATCACGATCTTCACAGTAAAGGAAGACCCAGCTCTCGTTGATTCCGAAAAGACGCCAATATGGAAAGCGATTACTGCACCGTGGAAATCGAGGGACTTCGCGTGGGCTTGGGCAACTAGGTTCTTGAACGCTCTGGGCTTCTACTTGGTGTTGACCTATCTCGCACTCTTCTTAGCAACCACGTTCACGGAGTTCTCGATCTTCGGCTTTGAAGTCGCGAAGGTAGACCAGGAGACAACTCCCACGCAAGCCGCGACGACAGCAGTGCTGGTGTTGGCATTGCTCATTGCATTGTGCGGCGCTGCCGGCTCCGTCATCGGTGGCCGTTCTGCCGACAAGTTCGGGCGTAAACGTGTCATTTATGTTGCAGGAACAACGATGGGTGTCCTGCTCGTCCCGTTCGCGCTGTTTCATTCCTTCACGCTCACGGTTTGTCTTGCGGTCGTGTTCGGCTTGGCGTATGGCGCGTTCGTTAGCGCGAATTGGGCGCTCGTCTCGGATGTTCTGCCAAGCCAAAATGACCTTGCCAAAGATATGGGTATATGGCAGTCAAGCATCGCCATGCCGCAGATCGTCGTGGGCTTATTGGGGATGGGCGTGGATTGGGGGAATCGCACGTACGGGGCCGGAGTCGGCTACACGCTAATCTTTCTCGTCGCTTCGGTCGCCTACTTCACTTCGACAATTCTCGTGCGCAAAATCAAGCACACGATGTAGCACAATACTCTCGTGACGGGTTTCGATGACATTATCTGCGCGCCAATAACGGGTCCGTTCCGCGCGCCGGTCGCGCTGATTCGGGTATCGGGTGGAGGCAGTTGGAAGATCGCCACGAGCATCTTCACACCATTGCCTAGCAAACCAATACCGCGCAACGCTTACTATGGCGATATACTCATTGAAGGCGAGCGCTACGACGACGGACTGCTTGTGCTCTTCGAGCAAGGGCAAAGTTATACCGAGGAGGAATCATTCGAGATCAGCTGCCACGGGAGCCCTCAAATCGTACGCGCTGTGTTGGCTGAAATCGCACGCCTGGGGGGGAGGTTCGCGCGCCCAGGCGAGTTCACTGAGCGCGCATTCCTGAACGGTCGCATCGATCTGACACAAGCCGAGGCAATCCGCGAAGCGATCGATTCTGCAACTGATGCGCAAGCGCGACGCGCGAATCTAATCCGTCAGGGTCAATTGGCCAAAACCGTGGGCGAGATAGAGAGCGACATTGCAACCGTACTCGCTCAAGCGGAAGCAACGGTTGACTTCTCTGAAGAGATTGGCGAGTTAGATCGAGATGCTGCGATCCACTCGATTCAAAACACGATTCGCAAGATGGACAAGCTATTGGCACGACGACAAACGGCGCGACTCATTCGCGAAGGGCTCCGTGTTGCCCTCGTCGGGCGACCTAACGTTGGGAAATCGTCGCTGATGAACGCCATGCTCGGACTTGACCGCGCCATTGTGACGGAGATTCCGGGAACCACTCGAGACACGATCGAAGAAACGCTTTCCATTGGTGGCTTTCCTGTCGTGTTGACCGACACAGCAGGTCTCCGATCAACGGACGATCCCATAGAGCAGATTGGTGTTGAGCGGTCGCGGCGCGCAGTACAACTCGCAGACGAAGTTTGGTTTTTGATTGAAGCGCCAAAAGGAATAACGACGGAGGACCAAGCGTTGCTTGACGCGATCGGACGCGAAGTGGTCATGGTCGCGAACAAGGCGGATCTCGGCTCGCAGGTGAGTGGCCAGATCGTCGTTTCCGCAATCACAGGCGAAGGCCTGGAATCGCTGGAGAGGCACGTGCTCGAGCGATTTGCCGCCGGAGACGAACTCCCGCTTACAAATGAGCGCCACCACGAAGACCTTGAACTTGCGAAGCAGTCTCTCCACTTCGCCGCCGAAACCCTTTCCAGCGACCTGCCCACCGATGTGGCGTGCGTCGACCTCCGAGGTGCCTTGCAGGCGGTTGGCCGAATCACGGGGACGACTGCAACCGACGAGGTCCTCGACCGGGTCTTCCGCGACTTCTGCATAGGAAAGTGAATCCGTTGCAACCCCGGAGCGCTCGAGTTTTCTTAAGGCATCGTTAACAACAGGGGTAGCGATGCCAATTGTTAACGAAATGGAGAGGACAGGTCGGTATATTCAGGGCTCTACGGAACAGTCCGTGGGATAGTGCCAACTCAGGAGGTTAGCAATGAAGCAGATTTCAATAGCGGTTTTAGGAATCGCGGCGATGGTCGCGCTTGGCTGCGGCGACAAAGGCGCCACGGGCTCAGGCGATACCCTCGGGGGGCGAATCCAAGCAGATGGATCCAGCACCGTCCACCCATTCACAGCAGCCTACGCTGAAGAGTTTCGGGCGGAGAATGGTGGAGTCTCGATCACCGTGGGCGAGAGCGGAACTGGCGGCGGATTCAAACGGTTTTGCCGAGGTGAGACCGACATCAGCAACGCCTCTCGACCGATTAAGCAAGAAGAGATGGACCTTTGCCTGGAGAACGGCGTGGAGTACATCGAAATCCCAGTCGCCTATGACGCGCTGACTGTCGTAGTCCATCCCAAAAACACGCTCCTCGACACAATCACGGTCGCCGATCTGAAGCGCCTCTGGGAACCTGACAGCTCAGTCCAGACCTGGCGCGACCTCAACCCTGCGTGGCCCGCCGAGAAGATTCTCCTGTTCGGACCTGGGCAGGCCTCCGGCACATTCGACTACTTCACAGAGGCGATCGTTGGCAAGGCAAAAAGCAGTCGAACCGACTTCCAGGCCAGCGAGAGTGACAACGAGTTAGTTCGAGGCGTCCAGGGCAGCGAATGGGCGCTTGGTTACTTTGGGTTCAGCTACTACGACCAGAATCGAGAGACGCTAAAAGCGCTAAAGATCGACATGAACAATGGCGGTGTTGGTCCGAGTTTTGAAAGCGTCGAGAACGGCACGTATCAGCCGCTGAGCCGCCCCCTCCTCATCTATGTAAACAAGAAAGCTGCGGCGCGCCCAGAAGTCCAGGCGTTCGTTCACTTCATCCTTGACCCGGCGAACCGCGACATCATGAAAGAAGAGGGCTTCGTGCCTCTGCCTGACGCGGTCTATAATATCGCTCGAGAAAAGTTCGATGCGATGAAGACCGGTACGCTTTTCGGGGGCAAGGAAGCCGTCGGTCTGAAGCTCGAAGATCTCCTGAAGGCTGAATCCGGCAAGTAAGGCGCATATGGCGGTAGACCGCTCGTTATCGAATCGCTACCGGCGCGAATGGATCGTTCGCGCCGGTACGTTTCTATGCGCCGCGATCAGCATCTTAACGACACTTGGCATCATCTACGTCTTGGTATCCGAGTCGCTCGGCTTCTTCAAGGAGGTGTCCGTACTCAGCTTTGTTACGGGAACAAAATGGGGTCCTCCAAATGATTACGGTGTTCTGCCATTAGTCTCAGGAACGATGATCATCGCCATTCTCGCAGGGTGCATTGCGATCCCACTTGGACTGCTGGGTGCCGTTTATCTCAGTGAGTACGCAAGCGAAAAGCTTCGCAACGTTGTAAAACCAGTTCTCGAATTGCTTGCAGGAATTCCGACGATCGTGTATGGCTTCTTCGCCGTCACTTTCGTGACGCCGCAGTTGAAGAAGATCCTCCCGGATTTGCCTGCGTACAACGCGCTCAGCGGAGGCATTGTCGTCGGGATCATGATCCTGCCAATTGTGGCGTCACTGTCTGAAGAGGCTCTAAACGCGGTTCCTCGAAGCCTCCGCGAAGGCGGCTTGGCGCTTGGGGCAACGAAGGGGGAAGTGATTCGTGGCATTGTCATTCCAGGCGCGCTTTCTGGGATCATGTCCGCATTCCTATTGGGGCTTGCGCGCGCAGCCGGAGAGACGATGGCTGTAACGCTTGCCGCTGGTCAGCTGCCAAACTTGACGTGGGACATTACACAAAGTATGCAGACGATGTCTGCTTACATCGTTACGATTGCGCGAGGTGAGGCGCCAGCGGGCTCAGTCGAGTATCAAACAATCTTCGCCGTGGGGCTTGCGCTCTTCGTGATCACGCTAACGATGAATATGCTCGCGCAAAAGTTGGTCGCTAAGTACAGGCTCAAGTATGGATAACGTAACTGTTCCCAAACAAGACCTTTCCGCGAGGTTGCCGATCTTCCGAATCTTCAAAGAGCGGCTGTTTGTGGTCCTCTGTATCATTGGCACTCTCTTCGGAGTGATAGCCCTTCTGCTGCTCTCCTACCAGATCTTCGTAGACGGCGCACAGCGCCTAAGTTGGGATTTTCTATGGGCGATGCCGTCACGCCATCCAGAGAAAGCCGGGATACTGCCTGCTCTCGTTGGAACGCTCTGGTTGCTTCTGCTGACCACCTGCTTTACTGTCCCTCTTGGAGTTGGCAGCGCGATCTATCTCGAAGAGTTCGCTCAGAAGAACTGGCTCAACCGCTTGATACAAGTGAACATCGCAAACCTCGCGGGCGTTCCGAGCATCGTCTACGGACTCCTAGGGTTGGCCATTTTCGTCAGGACGATGTCTCTCGGAAAAAGCCTTGTTGCTGCGGCGCTCACAATGAGCCTCCTCATTCTGCCGATGGTCATAACAGCAGCGCAAGAGGCGATTCGCGCCGTCCCACAAAGCTATCGAGAAGGCTCGCTCGCGCTCGGCGCCACTCGCTGGGAAACTGTGCGGCATTCTGTCCTGCCCAGCGCATTCTCGGGCATTCTCACTGGAATCATTCTTGGTCTTTCGCGCGCTCTCGGAGAAGCTGCGCCCCTAATTGCTGTTGGCGCGGCGACCTTTGTCTCGAATGTGCCCAAATCTCCGGTAGAGGAAGGATTCACCGTCATGCCGATCCAGATCTTTAACTGGTCTGACATGCCAAAGCGGGGGTTCATCGAAAACGCTGCCGCAGCGATCATTATCCTGATGACCGTGATCATAGTCTTCAACCTCCTCGCTGCTTACCTCCGCGTCCAGGCTAGGCGAAAGACGAGGGGCTGACGCCCACCCAAGTAAACTCGGCGCGCATGTCGCCCGAATTGGACTTTGCTATCCAGGTTGCCCGCCAAGCTGGTGAACTGACGCTTCGCCACTTCCGCAAAGGCGCGAGTTTCGATCGCAAACCCGACAACTCGCCGGTCACCGCTGCCGACCGCGAGGCGGAGCAGTTCATCAGGCAGCAGATCCACCAAAGATTTCCCGATGACGGGATTCTCGGCGAGGAGTTCGGCGCGACTGCCGGCGGAGCAGACCGAATCTGGATCCTCGATCCCATCGATGGAACCAAGTCCTTCATCTATGGGGTGCCCCTCTTCGGTGTGCTGATCGGATTGCAAGTCTATGGGAAGTCCGTCCTCGGCGTTGCCGACTTTCCGGCTCAGCAGGAGACGTACTGGGCGGAGATGGGCTCAGGCGCCCATCGCAATGGCGAGCCTATTCGGGCGAGCGAAGCCAAGCTTAACGAAGGCCTCCTGGTCTCCGGGAGCTTCCAATCGATGGTCGCCCAGGGTCGGCTCGACGGCTACTCCAAACTCGCAGAGCAGGCTTTCGTCGCAAGGACCTGGGGCGATGCATACGGCCACTGCATGGTCGCGGACGGTAGGGCGGTGGCGATGATCGACCCGGTGGTCAACGTCTGGGACACTTGCGCTGTCTACGCCATCGTTACCGAGGCCGGCGGGAGCTTTACAAACTTCGACGGAGCCGACGGGTTCGGCTTCGGTGAAGCGGTAAGCGCCAACTCAGCATGCGGAGCGGAAGTCGTGGCCGCATTCAGCAAATGAGAATCCTTGGAATCGACTACGGACTCAAGCGGATCGGCATTGCTATTGCCGAGACGCAATTCGGGCTCGCATTTGCACGCCCTGTGGTTCAATCGGAAGGCAGCGTCGAGAAGGACGCTGCGGCAGTCGCCAAGCTTGCAGCTGATGAGGAGTGCGCCCTCGTGGTAGTTGGGCTCCCGCTGACCCCGAGCGGGGACGAGGGCGAACAGGCCCAGATCAGCCGGGACTTCGGCGAGGCGCTTGCGGCGGCGGGAATGACCGTTCACTATGCCGACGAGCGGTACACTACGGCGCTCGCTAACGTGTCACTCGAGCATGTGAAACCTAAGAAGCGGAAGCTCGTTGCAGATAGCGAAGCCGCCCGGATCTTGTTGATCCAATACCTGTCAGAACGCAATGCATAAGTTTTTCGCACGCGCAGTCATTGCTCTCGCGATACTCGGCGCCATGGCTGGCGTTTCGTATTGGATATTGATGCGCTCTCTCGCTCCCGTGTCGATAGTGGGTGAGACAAGATACCTTCGTATCGATCGCGGCGAAACGATCTCGGATGCCCTTTCGAAAGCAGAACGTATCGGAGCGCTTCGCAGCAAAAAGGGAACGCAGCTCTATGCGAGAGTGTTCGGGGGTCGCGGAGAAGTCGCGGAAGGAACCTACGAAATCAACACCGCAATGCGCGGGACTGACATCGCGAAAGTGCTCCTCTCCCAGAAGCCGATCAGGCAAAATGTTCTGATCCGTGAAGGGTTGTGGATGGACAGAGTCGCAACAGTTTTGGAAGAGAACAACGTTTGCGAGAAATCCGAGGCTATCGAAGCATTCCAAGATCCGGAGAGGTTTGAAGTAACCGCCGGGTTCCCATTGCCAGCAGAGAGCCTCGAAGGCTATCTTTTCCCAGATACGTACGATTTGCCGCCACTTTTTGGGCCCGAGCGCGCTGTGCGAAAGATGCTCGATGCGTTCCGAAAGAAGGTGTATGAACCCCTCCAGTCGCCCGACCCACAAAAGTTGCACGAATGGGTGATCGTCGGCTCGATGATCGAGTTAGAAGCGGAGAAAGCCGACGAGCGACCAAAAATCGCTGGCGTGATTTACAACCGACTTGAGATCGGAATGAGACTTCAGATCGATGCGACCGTCGCCTACGCTAAGGGTGTCATGGGGCGATTGTTTTTCAAGGACTACGAGATTGACCATCCTTACAACACTTACAAGATCCAGGGACTCCCGCCCGGGCCGATCTGTTCGCCAGGCGCAGCGTCCGTGATCGCTGCGGCGAACCCGGAGCAACACGAATATCTCTTCTATGTCGCTCTGCCTGATGGGTCACATCTGTTTGGAAAGACGTACGAGGAACATTTGGCAAACATCGAAGTCTCACGTCGAGCATTCGCAAGAGCGGGAGGCGGCTCTGAAAGAGGCGGTTAAGTTCGACCGAAGTCGGACGTTTGCTCCATTGCGGCGATTCTGTCCTACGTATCGAGCGAACGCCATCGAGGACATTGATCCATCAGCGTTAACGAAGCTGGGCTTCCGTGCGGTACTTCTCGACGTAGACAATACGCTGATACCGTGGAAGGGAATGAAGTTTCCAGAGAAAACGCTCGCGTGGATCGAAGCGTGCCGAAAAGAGGGAATTGCCCTTTGTATCGTGAGCAACACTCGGAACAAACCTCGACTGAAGCTCCTCAGCGAGAAGCTTGGCGTTCCGCACGCTGAGGGCCCCATGAAGCCAGGGCGTGCGGCCTTCCTCGATGCAATGCGAATCACTGGCGTACCTGCAACAGAGACGATCATGATCGGCGACCAACTGTTCACCGACGTCTGGGGCGCGAATCGACTCGGTATCGCGTCCATTTGGGTGACGCCCATGGCGAAGCGTGAGTTTTTTGGCACAAAGTTTAGTAGGCTTGCCGAGCGAATGATTGTTCGAATGCTGCGGAGCCATAGCCCATGAATCAGTACATCCGGCTTGCGAGGCCGAGACAATGGACAAAGAACCTCCTTGTTTTCGCTGGTCTCATCTTCACCGGGCTGTTCGTGTGCTCCGAAGCGGCGACCGCCGCGCTTTTGCTGTTCGCCGCGTTCTGTTTGGCTTCGAGCGCAGGATACGTCTGGAATGATGTTGCGGACGTCGAGGCCGACCAGCTTCACCCCGTCAAGCGATCAAGGCCGATTGCCTCTGGCGCAGTAGCCAAAGGCGCGGCGTCGGTTTATGCGATTGGCTTGCTTATCGCAGCCTATGCAGTTGCACTGGTGCTCGATTTCAGCGTCCTTCCGCTTGCCGAGTCGATTTATGATTCTGCAAGAACGAACCGACTGCCCCTCCTTGATTCAAACTTTCCAATTGCGACAGTCTGCGTCTCCGCGTATCTGATCAATCAGTTCTTTTACTCGACAATTGCCAGACGCGTTGCGATCCTCGATGTATTCGTTATTGCAATCGGATTTCTCATTCGAGCAATCGCGGGCGCGGTAGTTCTTAGCGTAACGATTAGTCAATGGCTGTTTCTTTGTACGCTGTTTCTCGCGCTGTTCTTAGGATTCGCAAAGCGCAGAAACGAATTCCTCATCGCTGCGGAGTCTCGGAGCAGCCTTGGTGGTTACTCTCGAACTCTGCTCGATCACCTCATCTCGATAACAGCAGCATCATCAGTGATTTCTTACAGTCTGTACGCGATACAGTCGTCGACAGCGCAAAGCCACCCGCTTCTTGCGCTCACAATCCCGTTCCCGGTGTTCGGAATCTTCCGTTACCTGCAGATCACTTTTCGCGACAACGACAGCGGAAGCCCCGACTTGGTGTTACTCCGGGACCCTTGGATATGGGGAACAGTGCTTGCATGGGGCGCGCTTAGTATTTTCGCGATGACACAGGGTGGGAACCGATGACCTCAAAACTTGAGAAAATCAAGACCCACAAGACTGCGCGACAGTTTGTCAAGTTCGGAATCGTTGGAGTCAGCAGCACTGCAATCGACTGGGGAGTGCACGCAGTGCTCTACAAAGGCTTCGGTGGTGCACTGGAACATAGTGTCAACGTGTGGCTGCATGGCGTAATGCCCGCGTTGTATCAAAGCAGCCCGGACTTTGACGGCGCGTTTACGCTCTTTAAGGCTGTTTCATTCGGTATCGCAACTCTGAATGGCTTCTACTGGAATCGAAGATGGACTTGGCGTATAAAAGGAAAGGAGCAGCGCGGCTCTCAACTCGCGAGGTTCTTCGCGGTGAACATTATTGGGCTCCTGATTAACACGCTCGTCGCGAGTCAGATTCACAAGCCGGACGGAGACACAGCGAACTACATTCTCGCACTCGCAGCAGCAACATTCATTACGATGTTTTGGAACTTCTCAGGGCATAAGTTTTGGACGTTCCGCCAAAAACCTGACCCCACGAGTGAACCGTAGATGCTCAGACTCGCACTCTTAGGTGACCCAGTATCACACTCCCTCTCACCCGCAATGCACATGGCGGCGATGCGCGCCATGGGAATCGATGGAGACTACATCGCGATGAGCGTTTCAGCTGACGAATTCGAGGAGAAACTTCATGAGCTTCGGCAACAGGAGTTTGCCGGGGCAAACGTCACTATTCCACACAAGGCCCTCGCGCGTCGCCTTGCTGCAAAGGCTGATGACGCGTCGCGAGTACTCGGTGTCGCCAACACGCTTCGGTTCGGGCCGGCGATTGCGTGCAAGAACACCGACGCTCCCGGATTTCTCGAGGCGTTGGGGGAAGAGGAGCCAGGAGTTGCGCTGATCATCGGGGCAGGAGGATCGGCTCGCGCGGCTATCTGGGCACTATCGAATGCGGGCTGGAAGGTGAAGGTCTGGTCAAGAACTTACGCGAACTCCCTGGCGGCGTGCGCTTGGAAGAATGTCAGCGCAACTCCTTTCCCAAATCCTGCCGGTTGCGGCCTGGTTGTCAATGCGACTCCGCTCGGCCTCAATCCTGGCGAACTTCCTCCCGGCGAATGGCGCAACCTGCAACCTGGCTGTGTTGTCTTCGACCTGGCGTACCGCAGCGAACCGACGGATCTGCTGAAGCTCGCAGAAAGTCTCGGCGCACGGACTGTTGATGGCCGTGAGATGCTAGTGGCCCAAGGCGCGCTGAGTCTGGGTTGGTGGTCAGAGCGGCGCGTCCCGAAGAACGCGATGCGTGTCGCCGTGGGCCTGCCTCCGAAGGAATAAGCCGAGCGAGCGTCGAAACGATTGGGATGCGATCTCATCGATGGGTGGCGCTTGTTGCCGCGCTTGCCTTGCCCGTATTCGCCCTCGCCCAGACTTTTCAGCGCCCCGATGCTTACCTGTTGAAGGGCGCCCGCGTCGTAGTGTCCCCTGAGAGGACGCTAGAAAACACGGACGTCCTCCTGATGAACGGTGTGATCGCAGAGGTCGGAACAGGTCTCACTGCGCCCCCTAACGTCGAAGTTATGGACTGCGCGGGGCTCACGATCTATCCTGGTCTAGTTCACCCGCTCCTAAGGGTCGCCGTTGAGGGAATCGGCGCAAACCAAGCCGACAAGACCCCTGAAGACGCCATCGAACGATGGAAGAATCTGCTCTCACGCCATTCAATCTCGAGTGTGAGAGCAGAACATTCCACATTTGGCGCGCTCGCGACGAGCGGCTACGCGGTCATTCACGCATACAGCCAAGGCGGGCTGCTCGGCGCAAAGTCATCCGTCTTCAGCACTTCAAGCGGGAAGATCGAACCAGCGACACTCATCAAGAGCGATCTCGCGGTTCCGGTCGCATTCAGCGGAGCCGGATTCGGCGGCTATCCCGGTTCGACGATGGGCGGAATCGCCTTCGTGCGGCAAACGCTGCTCGACGGCGGTCGCCACGGTCGCCTCATGCGATCATTCGAGGCTGACCCGACAGGTCGCCCAAGGCAATCATTCGACGCGGATCTTGATGCCGTCAACAGGGTCGTGCGCGGTGAGATGTGGGCGGCATTCGATGACCTAACCGAGCTATCTGGATTGCAAGCGCTCAAGATTGTTCGCGAGTTTAACTTGAAGCCGATCATGGCTTTCCGGCGGGATGCTGGCTACCTAAAAGACGTTCTGAAGGAGCTTCGTGCATACACGATCATTAAGGACGGACTGCCAAGCCGACCAAACCTAAACACAGATAGCGGGAATCTGCTCGCAAACCTGAGGGCGTACTTTAACGAGCACCAGGTCGGTGCTGAACTTGAAGCCGAAGGAATCGAGTTTCTCTATGCGCCAACCTCTGGCACGTCTCCAATTGAAGGATTGCGCCAGATGGTCCGCGCGGGATTAAGCAAAACCGCTGCCCTTGCGAGTGCAACAACTCGGCCCGCTAAGATGCTCGGCCTCGAGCGAATTGCAGGAACTGTTGAGAAAGGCAAAATTGGAAGCGTCCTTCTCGTGCGAGGAGATCTGCTCGAAACTTCCTCTGAGATAGTCGCAGTGTTTCACGAGGGAAAGCGCTCTGTCCATCGACCAGCAACGACGAAGGAGTTGGTCGCCGATGCACCGCTCCCAATGTTGCCACCAAACTACGAGGTGTATCCACGACCCGCGGAAACCGAGTCTGCATTCAGGCTGTTCCGGAACGCAACGATTTGGACGATGGATCGTCAGGGCACACTTAAGAACGCGGACATCTTGATTCGTAACGGAAAGATCGTGCAAATCGGAAAACGGCTTAATACGCCGCCTGGCTGTGAAGTCATTGATGCGACAGGCAAACACATCTCGCCAGGAGTTTGGGACTGTCACAGTCATACCGCGATCACCGGCGGTGTCAACGAAGGCTCCAATCGCGTAACGATTGAGTGTCGCATCGCGGATGTCATCAACCACCGGGATGTAAACATCTATAGGCAACTCGCCGGAGGGACAATCGGCGCGCTCCAATTGCACGGTTCTGCGAATCCAATTGGTGGCCAATCCGCGACAAGCAAATGGAGATGGGGGCAGCGCCCGGACGCCTTTTTGGTACAGGGTGCGCCGGAGGGAGTCAAGTTTGCCTTAGGCGAGAATCCATGCCGAGAAGACCAGCCGACAGGCGGGCGAGGACAAGATCCCGCCGCCGCGCAAATCGTCAACTTGGCGAATGAGCGACCTCGCACGCGAATGGGTGTTGAAGCGAACTATCGCGAAGCATTCGACCAAGCAAAAAACTACATCAGCGAGTGGGAAGGTTATCGAGCAGGTCGCACGAAAATCGAGCCGCGCCGTGATCTGCGCTTGGAAGCTATCGCGGAATTGCTCAATCGGCAACGCTGGGTGCACAGTCACGGCTACAGGCAAGACGAAATGCTGACGCTCATCCGCGTATGTCAGCAATACGGAGTTCGCCTTCAAACGCTCCAGCATGTACTTGAAGGATTTAAGATCGCCGACGAAATGGCCGCGGCTGGAGTGGGTGGCTCAACGTTTGCGGACTGGTGGGGCTATAAACTCGAAGCCTATGATGCAATTCCTCACAACATGGCGTTGATGTTCGATCGAGGAGTGACTGTGAGCGTTAACAGCGACAGTAACGAGCACGCGCGACGACTGACACACGAAGCGGCAAAGGCAATTCGCTACGGTGGCGTTTCGCCAGAAGTTGCGCTCAGCTTCTGTACGATTGGGCCCGCGAAGCAACTCGGCATTGACAAAACCACAGGATCGCTTGTGCCTGGGAAAGACGCTGATCTCGTCGTGTGGTCGGCGGATCCACTCAGCATTTACGCGAAGGCTGAGCAAACCTACGTAGACGGAGTCAAGCTCTACGACATCGACGACGACATCCGTCAACGCTTTGAGCGCGACCAATTCATCGAATTGGCGCGTGAAAAATTTGCGGACCCAGCGCCGAGCCCCGCCCCCGAATCACTCGCCACTTCCAAGCCGCCGCGCATGCCAGCGGTTACAGGAATGCCTGGGAACGCGAAGTATCCGCGAAAGCCTCTGTTGATAACGGGAGCGACGGTACACCCGATGACTGGCGATCCCTTCGTCGGCGACGTTCTAGTGGGCTCCGACGGAATCATTGCTGCAACAGGGCGCGTTTCCGCACCGAGGGACGCTGTCCGCGTCGACGGCCGCGGAAAGCACGTTTACCCCGGCATGATCGAGTCTTACTCGCAGATTGGACTCGTCGAGATCCCGCGCATTCCGGTTAGCGTCGATTCCAGCGAGCGCGGGGATTTCAATCCAGACTTGCGTCCCGAGCGCGCCATCAATCCCGAAAGCGAAATCATCGGCGTCGCCCGGGCGGGCGGCATTCTGACCGCCCTCACTCGCCCCAGTGGCGGCGTG
This sequence comes from Fimbriimonadales bacterium, assembly GCA_041744215.1. Classification (GTDB taxonomy): domain Bacteria; phylum Armatimonadota; class Fimbriimonadia; order Fimbriimonadales; family ATM1; genus JAHCHL01. The sequence continues at coordinate 120,831 of JBGTLG010000006.1, forward strand.
ATTCCGGGTCAAGCGGCTCTGCTAAGCCTCGACGGCTATACCTGGGAGGATATGACGATTCAGGGTGGCTTCACCATGGTTCTCGAAGTCGGCGGAGGCGCAACCGCTGGCGCAGGCGTCGCCGAGTCGCGGCTGAGGCAACTCGACGGATTCCTCGCAGAGGCGCGCGCCTACGCGAAAGCGAAAGAGGCGTCTGCCTCTGGGCAGGGCCCGGTCATTCTGTTCGACCGTCGGCTCGACGCTTTGCAAAAGCTGGCTAACGGCGAGATGCCGCTGATTCTTGCCGCGGACTCAGGGGCGGTCATACGCACCGTTGTCGAGTGGAGCGAGAAGACTGGGGTGCCGGTGACGATCGTTGGCGGTAGGGACGCGCTGTCCGTCGCAGATTTGCTCGCCGCCAAAGATGTCCCGGTGATCCTCACGCCTATCTTCGGTGTGCCTTCCGGTCCCGAGCGTCCGCACGACGATGTGGAGTCTCTCCCGGCACGTCTGATCGAAAAGGGTGTTCGAATCGCGCTTTGCGCGAACAGTGAGCATAACGCTCGGCAGCTCAAAGATATCGCCGGCTACGCCGTGCGTGGCGGGCTTGACCGCGAGGACGGAGTCCGAGCAATAACTCTCTGGCCAGCACAGATACTCGGCCTTGGGCACAGGCTGGGGTCGATTGAGCCTGGGAAGGAAGGCACGTTGCTGCTCACCGACGGCGACCTCCTCGAAACTCGGACGCGAATCCTCGGCGCTTGGATCATGGGAAGGGAATGCAACATGACGAACCGCCAGACGATCCTCTGGGACAAGTACCGGACTCGCCCCCGATAGAGTTCAGCGGCAGTGTTCGCAGGTGCCGAGCACCTCGACGCGGGTCTCCTCGCTCAGGAAGCCCATCCGCGAGGCCGCAACTCCGATCTCCGAGAGGGCGCTACTCGGGATCGGCAGTTCTTCGACGCAGCCGCATTTCTGGCAAATCAGGTGTTCCGTCCCATGTGCGCCCGAATGATGGCCGCTACAGGCCAGGTAGCCGTCAAGAGAGCCGATGTGATGGGCGAGACCAGCCTCTACGAGCGCCGCCAGGATCCTGTAAACACTTACAACGTCCACTCGGCCCCCGTCGCCCTTGACCTTATCGCGAATCTGATAGGCTCCCAATGGCCTCCTGGAGGCCGCCAACGCGCGCACAACCGCCTTGCGTGGGCCGGTTATACGCATCCCAAGCGACTTCAAGCGAGCGACCGCGACCCGCTCAAAGCGGTCGATCTCGGCTTCGGTAACGGCGTTGCAGGTGGTCGTAGGGGAGTCCATTGAGTAAGCCTCAGGCCAATTATGCCCGGTCAATCCCCCTGAAATTGTGCACTCCAGAGAGCCTGTCGCCAACACTTTTGGCATGAAACGCACGTCTCCTCCTAATAGCCGAGTTCAAACAAGTTCAAAAAAACCACCACATTCGTGGGGATTCGGTGATAGACTAAGCTTGAACCTGTCCGATCAGCCGGGACAACCGGGTGAAGGACGCAGGGAGGAAAATCGATGGAATTCTACAACGTAAGGACCAAGTCAAAGGTGGACGTGCCTGACAGCGCGATGACCAAGAAGCGGATGATTCGGAAAACAAAGAACGGGACCCAAACCCGATACGCGCTGATAGCGGACTATGAGGGCAGCAAACTCTACAAGTTCGTCAACGAAGCCACGTTCAACTCCGCCAACGTCAAAGAGGTCTCGTAACAGGGCCGATTCGCTGAGACGGGAAGCGCCGTCGGCTCCTTGCCGATCGCGCTTCCGTCTTGAGCTATATTGTCTTCTTGGTGTCCCTAATGTCCGGGACTTCGCCGGTATCCGGCCCTTGCGCGTCACCCGCGAAGTACCAAGCGGCAGCTAATCCCGCGATCAAGAGCGCCACCGCGAGACCAATCAGCTGAGGAGTCAGTTCGAACTTGGGCTTCGACTTCTTTGCCACGAACGGTAGCTTACCCTCGGAAGTTACTGAGCCCTGAGCCGGCCGCCCCTACGCAGCGGATCGGAGTGTTGGCGGTAGGAGGTCGGGGGTAAGCGTCGTCATAGACTTCGTTGCCAGCACGACTGCGCGCTCAATCACGTTCTCCAGCTCCCGGACATTTCCTGGCCACCGGTGAGCTTGCAGCATTTTTAAAGCGCTTTCGTCGAGGTCGATCAAGCTGCTGCCGTTCGCCTCAGCGAATCGCGCCAAGAACAGCCTTGCCAGCGGCTCAATGTCCTCTGTTCGCTCTCTCAGTGGAGGCAGCTCAAGGCGGATGACTTCGAGCCGATACAGAAGGTCCTGGCGGAATCGTCCCTCGTCGACCGCTCGAGCCAGGTCGCGGTTTGTTGCTGCGATCAAGCGCACATCAACCTTGGTCGGCGTGGTTGCGCCGAGCCTCTCAAACTCGCGCTCCTGGAGAACCCGCAGTAGCTTGACCTGGAGGGCTGGCGGCAACTCTCCAATCTCGTCGAGGAACAGGGTGCCGCCGTCCGCTGCCTCGAAACGGCCCATGCGAGCGGAGTCCGCGCCAGTAAATGCGCCCTTCTCGTGTCCAAACAGCTCGCTCTCAAGCAATGTCTCGGGAATAGCAGCGCAGTTGATCGCAACGAACGGAGCCGTAGCTCGGCCACTCAGCCGATGAACGGATTTCGCAACCACTTCTTTGCCCGTTCCACTCTCACCAGTGATCAAAACGGACGCTCGCGAATCCGCTACTTTCTGTACGAAGTCGTACACTTCCGCCATCTTTTCTGATGCGTATACAACCCCGTCTAATGCGGACTTTGAGGGTGACTTTGCCGGCTTGGCCTTGTCGGCCGACGCCTTGAGCCAAAAGCCGACGACCTTCTTTAGATGCTCCAAGTCGAATGGCTTCGTGATGTAATCTGCCGCACCGAGCCGCATGGCCTCTACTGCCTGTGGGATCGTGCCGAACGCCGTCATGATGAGGACGGGCGTGCTCGGGCTCGATTCTTTGATCTTTTCAAGCAGATCCACTCCCGAAATCCCTGGCATAAACACATCGGTGAGCACGACGTCGAAAGCGTCGCTGGAGAACTTCTCGAGTGCCTGCTCACCCGAGTCGGCCGTGGCGGTGAACACTCCCGCTCGATCGAAAGCGGCCTGCAGGATCTTCCGAATGTTCGGCTCGTCGTCGACGATGAGAATTCGTGCTTTCCGTTTCATGATTGAGACCGTGTCGGAAGCCGAAGCGCAAAAGTGGATCCCGCGCCCAACTGCGACTCCACTGTTACTGTTCCACCGTGGGCAGCTACCACTCGCTGGACATTGCAGAGCCCCAAGCCCGTACCTCTGCTCTTCGTCGTGAAGAACGGCGTGAAAAGCCGCGCCAGGTTGTCTTCCGATATTCCAATTCCCTGATCTGCCACCTCAATCTCCACGTACTTCTTGCGGGCTTCCACGCGAACCAACACTTTCCCGCCGTTCGGCATCGCTTCGACCGCGTTCTTGAACAGGTTCCTTAGGGCTTGCCCGAGCTTGAAGCCGTCCGCCAAAATCGGCGTAGAGACGCCCGAGCCGGTGAATTGCGCGGTCACCTTCGCTTTCGTCATCTCGCCCTTCATTTGAGCCAACAGGTCTCGAACCAACCGTTCGATGTCCACCTCTCCAAGGTTGAGTGCGACATTTCGTGCGAAGTCCAGGAAGGCGTCGCAAAGCTCATTGAGTTCGAGCGCCTCCTGCTCCACGATTTTCGCCCAGTTCCTGGCCCCGTCGACGCTTGGCTCGTCACGCATCATCTGTGCGGCTCCCCGGATGCTGGTCAGCGGGTTCCTGATTTCGTGTGCGATCGCGGATGTCATCTGCCCGATCTCTGCGAGCGTCTTCGTGCGCTGAAGCTCCCGCTCCCGCTCGACATCGTGAGTCACATCCTCGATGACGAGCGTGACCCCATTCTGGGCGCCAGGGGTTGCCTTTACGAGCAAGTGCCGTCCGTCGGGCTCAGAAATCGCAACCCTCGATTCACGGCCTTCGGCTGCGCTTGCTAGACTGCGATCCACTTCGGCCCTCCCCTCGGGAGATAGCTTGCGCGCCAACTCCGGCCAGTCTCGCGGAGCCCTCTTGGAGTTCCGTCGCAGCAGCCGAAGCGCGCTGTCGTTGGCCTGCAGGATCCTGCCAGCGCGATCGAGAGCGACCACGCCCGATGGCAAACTTTCAAGAATTCGCTGATTCTGGTCGGCGAGCGACGCGTACCGCTCGGCGTCTGCGCGGTGCCTCGCGATCAGAGATGCGTTGTCTACTGCCAGCGCGAGGTGCCGCGCGATTGCCTCAGCCCGCTGAAGCTCGTGGTGCGTAAATGCCTCCCGTGCGCACAGTCGAAACACATTGAGAACTCCGACGGTCTCTGCCTCCAGAGTAATCAGGGGCACGATCATGGACGCCTCGATCGCTTCCTTGAGCGGGTGCGCACTTGCTTCGATGGGTCCCTTGTGGGAGCGTGGGATCCCGTCGGCGGCGGAGGCTCCAGCCAATCCACTCCCGATCGTGATCGCAGCGGACCATGGGAGCTTCGCTGACGTTCCAGCCTGTGCAGCCAGGACAAGTGTGTCGGTTCCTTCGATACGCAGGAACAGCGATACGCCGTCCGCTGAGAACGCGTCGCGACAATAGTCGGTGACCCGCACGAGATAGTCCTCAAGCGAGCCCTGGATGGAAAACAGGGGCAGGAGTTCGGCGATCGATCCGCGAGACGGCATGCCGTCCTTAATTATCGGCGGATGTCTCGGTCCACGCTTAGTAGGCTTCGTGGAGCCCGAAGCCGTTCAATGCGGAGAATGTCTCGTCGAACCGCTGATTGACGACCGTGTCGAAGCTTTGGCTCTCGCCGCCCCGGACGCGCTGCGAGGACCGGTCGAACGAGACGCTGTAGCTGTGATTATCGAAGCCCAGATAGACAAGGATTGCGCTCTGTAAGACGTCCTCGGCCGAAAGCAACCCAAACTGAGCATCCGGCATCCACTCCTCGCCTGCGTCCTTGAGAAGCACAACATATCCTTCGCAGGGAGCGGGTTTGAAGATTGCGATCCCGCGGTGAGCAGTCGCTGCGTCAAGCGGCATCTCGGTTGGGAGTGCGAGTGCAGTAGCTGCGACGAGGACGGTAAGCATGTCTCTAACCTCTTAGACACTGCCAGTGTATCAAATCGTGCGCCAAAATGCCACCCCAGACGAAAAAAAGCCTCCACAAGGGACCAAATCCCGGGGGCGGAACGTCTACAGGGCAGATAGAATGCCTTCAGGAGGATCGTAAGGATGCGAAAGTTTCTTGTTTTGGTCGTAGCAGCCGGGTTGGCGGGATCTGCCGTAGCGCAGTTTCCCTCAGTCGGCCTCACTGTTCGGGCCGGAGTGTTTTTCCCGACCACGGCAGCCGCCTCGGCAGGCGCCGAGCGCTGGTATCAGGCGGGGGCTGAGTACGAGCTGTTCAAGCTGCGGCTCCCGGCGACCGACCTCGCGACTGCTTTGTCGCTGTCACTTGACACCTACGGCCGGGGCGGCTCTTCGAGCGTACCGCTCCTCGCGAACCTGTCCGTCAGGAGTGATCGAATTCGCTACAGCGCAGGTGTTGGCGCAAGCTTCGTAAGAAGATCGGGCTTCGAAAACCGGACACGCCTTGCTTACCAGGCATCGATTGGCTACGATGTCTTAAAGGGGCCTATGCCGGTGGTGATTGAAGCGAGGTACTTCGGAGTCGTTGACACGAGCAACTTCTTCGACGGCATCGCCCTCTCGATCGGTGTCCGGCTCTAACAAAGCCGGAGAGACTCAAACCCGAACAATAACGGGGGTATCTCGGTGAACTTCCGCCGCTGCCCAGCGTATGCCCTTATGGAGTCGCAATCGATGGATCTTTTCCTCGATACGGCGCGCTTGACGCGCACAACCGCAGGGGACCCGGCTTTGGATGGCTCACTAATCAGCCGATGCAAGAATCGTGACGCCGAGGCCTTCTCGCTGATCGTCGACCGCTATCAATCGCGGGTGTTTGGCTTCGCGCGCCGAATGCTCCGCAGTAACGAGGACGCCGAAGACGTCACTCAAGAGGTGTTCGTTAGGGCGTTCGAGAATATGCACAGATTCGACGGCCGGGCGTCGCTGTCAACTTGGCTCTTCAAAATCGCGTCGAATCTCTGCATCGATAGGGCTCGAAGGAAGGGGCGAAGACCCGAGGAAGTGCCGCTCTTCTTTGGCAGTCCCGAAGTTAGCTCGCCCGGTCACTTCATCGACTTCCGCTCTGATCCGGAGGGATCGGTGGTAGCAGGAGAAATGGCTGAGACAATCGAGATCGCGATCGGGAAGCTATCCCCCAAACTTCGCGGCGTGCTGCTTCTCCACGATGTCGAGGAGCTTAGCTATGACGAGATCTCACAGATTGTTGGAATTCCAGTAGGGACTGTAAAATCCCGACTGTTCCTCGCGCGCGGCCACCTGCAAAGCGCGCTCAAGGGATACATCGACGGGGAATCATGGCTATGACAAGACAAGAATTGCGGATCAAGCTCGAAAGCGGCGGGGCGCTGACCCCGATGGAGTCGGCTCTCCTCGAAACTTACCTGGCCGAGGATTCTGAGGCTGGCGCCGCTTTGGCGTTGCGTGATCTCCCCGCTCCATCTCCAAGTCTCGCCTGGAGATCTCAGCTAAACGAGCGGATCGCAACCAGAGCTTCTCGCAGGTCAGCCTTCCGGCTGCGGTGGGGCCTGCCCATACTCGGCACGGCGTCAGTGGCCGCGACCGCTCTCGTCGCGCTTTACGCTTGGAAGCCGACGCAACCGGAGGTTGAGCCCAACATCACGAGCTACCTGTTCGAGTGGCACGAGGAAGCAGCCGCGGCCGTGATCCTCCCTGACGGAGGAACCGACTTGGAAGGCTTTTTGAGAAAGCCACGCACTCCGCACTCCGACGAGATTGATGAACTGCTTTACGGAAGGAGCATTATCGACACCCTATGACGCGCTGGATCGGGATCCTCGTAGCCTCAGTGATTTTGGGCTCCGTTTACGCCCAACGGCCTGGCCCAGGTGCGCCTGAGCCACAGGGTCGAACCCCGCAGGACGGCCCTGGCCGCATCCTGCTATGGGTGATTGAGTCCGCTCCAAAGCAGCGGTTTAGCGGGCAGAGGACCGTGGAGCTGATCCTCGAAGGGCGTCCTGTCCAACTCGTCGAGTTCGTTTGGAAGGACGGACTGCGCTCACGCACCGAGTACCCCGAAAACTCCCCCAGGCGAGGATTCATCATCGTAGAGAAACAGGGCGAGCGGCTCGAATATGACCCAAGACGGAATGAGATTCGACGCCGTCGCGGCGATCCCGGCGGCGCTGACTTCATGTTGGCAAGAATTCGCACCGCCTTCTCACGGGGAGAAATCCGACTGACTGAGTTTGAGAGCGCCGAGATCGCTGGCAGGAAGACGCTAGGGATTGCCGTGGGCGATCGCGAGGGGAACATAGCCCAGAAATTCTGGATCGACCGGGAGAAAGGCATCATTCTCGCCGCTGTCCAATACGGTCGAGGAGGCGAACGCCGTGGGTACTACGAGTACACCCGGATCAGCTACTCCCCAACCTTCCCGGAAGGCGCATTCGACATTGTGCGCCAAGGCGCAAAGGTGATCGACGAGCCGGCGGGTCCTCAGGTCCCATGGAAAGTGGTCTTGCCCACGTGGCTGCCGCCGGGCTTCCGCGAGACTTCGCGCAACGTTCGTCAGGCAGGCGATCAGCCTGTCCTGGTGGTCCATTTTAGCGACGGGCGTCGGCATATCACAGTGTTTCAGTCCCAGGGCCGTCGCGAAGGCGTGGTTCCGCCCCGAGAGGCGAGCCAAGGCAAAGTCCTAATGTCCGGCCGCGTTGGAGATGTCTGGGTCGCTGTTCTCTCCGATCTCGAGGCACGGGCCGTTGATGCGGTCCTGAAGTCGTTACGCGCCTCTGATTGAGGCGTATTAAGTCCATAATGACGCGTATGTTCCGTTCGCGGGGTAGCCGGGATCGGAAGCAGCGTAGACCGAGTCCTCGATGGTGGGTTTGGACCAAGCGTGTCCTGGCGACGGCGGTTGGCACCCTATGCCTCACCGTTCTGGGTGTCGGCTTCTACGTGTACTCCGAGATGATCGCCCTCCAACCGAGGGTTGCGAAGCTGCAGCAGTTCGGAGCGGATCTTCACCGTGATCCCACGATCATTTATTCGGCAGATGGCGTTGAGATCTGTCGCATGGCCCAGGAGCGTCGCGATCCTGTGACCTGGCCAGAGTTACCGCAGGTGGTCATCGACGCGACAGTGGCGGCTGAAGACCGCAGATTCTGGGTACACAAAGGCGTCGACCACACTGCCATAGTGCGTGCGCTCTGGGCAAACTTTCAGGCAGGATCCACACGTCAGGGGGGATCCACGATCACGCAACAGTTGGCCAAGCGGCTTCTCACCAGCGGTGAACGCACGATCACCCGCAAGATCGAAGACGCATGTCTCGCTGTGCTGATCGAGCGCGAGTACACCAAAGAGCAGATTCTCACGATGTACGTGAACCAGGTCTTTTACGGGACTGGCTCATATGGCATCAAGGCAGCGGCCGAAACTTATTTCGGAAAAGATATCCACGATCTCTCCCTCGGAGAAGTCGCTCTCTTGGCGCGCCTCCCCCGCAGGCCATCGAGTGAAAATCCTTACGCAAACCTTGACGTTGCGACAAAGAACCGTGACTATGTCCTTGGGGTCATGCAAGAGGAGGGAGTGATCACCGGCGAACAGTACGCGAAGGCGACGAAAGAGAAAGTGAAGCTGATGCCGAAACCGATTCAAACAACCGGCATCACGCAAGCGCCGTACTTCGCAACGTGGATTCTCGCGCAGTTAAGGGAAGAATTCCCTAACGACGACTTTGCGCGCGGCGGCTACAAGATCTACACCACGCTGAACATGGATGCACAGCGAGCCGCAGAGCGTGCGTTGCAAAACACACTCAAGCAGTACAAGGGCCAGAAGGTGACCGAAGGGGCAATCGTTGTTGCGGACACCAACGGTCAAGTGATGGCGATGGTTGGTGGAGCAGACTTCAAGCGCTCTCAGTACAACAACGTGACTCAAGGCAAGCGGCAGCCGGGTTCTGCGTTCAAGCCATTCGTGTACGCCGCAGCGATGGAGCGGGGCCTGCTTAAGCCGACGAGCATGGTGTCGAACGAGCCTTTTGTTTATGTCGACCCGAGCACGAGAAAGACATGGAAGCCTAAGGGTGGCGGCGGAGGAGGAATGGTCTCCGTTCAAACAGCGTTAGTGAAATCTATAAACGTCCCAGCAGTGCATACCGCCAAACTTGTGGGCGCTTCGGATGTGACAAGATTCGCCCGAGAGGTCTTTGGGATTCGATCAAAACTCGATCCAGTGCTACCGATTGCACTTGGAACAAGCGCAGTCTCACCCATGGAGATGGCTGAAGCGTACTCAGTTTTCATGACGGGCGGAAATCGGGTGAAGATGTTTGGAATCAAGCGAGTTGTCGGCCCAAGCGGTGGAGTCATTAAGGACTTCACGCCCCGGATCATCGGCAATGTTTTGAGTGAAAGCACCGCGCTGCCAATACGAGATATGTTGAGACGCGTTGTATTGGAAGGCACGGCTACGAAGGCGTCAGGGATTCCGAACGCATCGGGAAAAACCGGAACGAATGATGACTATCTCGATGCCTGGTTCTGTGGGTTCACAGACAGGCTCGTAGCGATCGCATGGGTTTCCAATGCGACGTACGATCCCAATCGGAAGCCAGCGTGGAAATATGGAAGCATGAGCCGAATCTTTGGTGGCGATGCACCCACATACCTATGGGCGCAGACGATCAAACCGATTCAGGAGCTCATCGGCGAAAAGTCCAGCGGACGCAGACCCACGCACTTCGGTGGCGGCGGAGCAACGCAGACCACCGTCCTAATCTGCTTGGAGACTGGAAGTCGCGCCGCGCCTGGGCACTGTCCACGCACCGAAACGCAAGTGCTCGACATCACAAAAGCGCGTGAGATAGCCTCGTGTGGAGTACACGGACCGATAGAGCGAGAGGCACCGATGATTGATCCCGGGCAACCCGTCGATACGCCGCCAATCACTCGCAACCCGCCGATCAACAATGAGACTGTTGAGTTCGAGATTTGCATTGACTCGCTGTTGCGTGCAACCCAGTACTGTCCCGTACGCAGGATTGAAATGTTTCGAGCAACCGATGCGCCCAAGGGATCGTGCAAGATTCATACGCCGGAGGCACTATGGCGGTCGACGTACGCAAACCGCGGCGCAGCGTTGATCCAGGACTAGTCATCCTTCCCAGCATCGTGGCCTTTGGCCTCGTTGCGCTGCTCGTTCGACTTTGGTTCTTGCAGGTCGTGCGAGGAGAGGAACTCAGCAAACTTGCGATCCGTCGCACCACCATCTCCGCCCCGATCACTGCGCCGCGAGGGCAGATATTGGATCGACAAGGACGGGTGCTCGCTGGCGTCAAGTCAACACTCGCTGTTATGGTGCGCCCAGTTGAAATCAAAGGCAACCACGACGCGATTGAGCGGCTCGCGAAAGTGCTCGATATGGAAGTTGCTGATGTTAAGGATGCGGTTGCCGAGAACAACTACCGCGGGACGCTCCCGTTCGTTATCAAAACCGGCGTTACACCAGCACAGGCCATCGCGGTTGAAGAACATAAGCCGTTTCTTCCTGGCGTTTCCGTCCGACAAGCGACTGTTCGCGTGTATCCGAATGGTGCAGCCGGGGCGCACGTGGTGGGCTACGTCGGCGGTCTGACTGAAGCTGACCAGACTCGACTGAAGGATGCAGGCATCGATGCCCTACCCAACTTTAGCGGCAAGGTCGGTGTCGAGAGAAGCTACGACGTCGGGCTGATTGGAACCGCCGGATCGGTTCGCGTGCAAGTGGATCGGCGAGGTCGACAGCTAGCCGAGCCAGAAACGTCCCCGCCGCTACCTGGAGAGAAGCTTGTTTTAGGTATCGACGTAGACTTGCAGAAAGCCGCGCGCAGCGCGTTAGGGGGACGTCGAGGAACAGTCGTGGCGATCGACCCGGCAACAGGCCAAATCCTCTGTATGGTGAGTAGCCCTGATTACGATCCGAATCTTTTCGTTGGGAGGATTCCATCCAAACAACTGAAGTCGCTTCTCGAAGGCGAAAGTAAGCCGATGCTGAATCGTGCTGTCGCAGCGGCTTACGCCCCTGGTTCGACATTCAAACTCGCTGTGCTGATCGCTGCTGTGCGCGCTGGTGTCGTTAGCCCGGGCACCACGCATGTGTGCGAAGGATCTGTTCGAATCTACGACCGCACGTTTCGATGCTTGAGTGTTCATGGCCGAATCAATTATGAAGTCGCGATAGAGAAGTCTTGCAACGTCTTCTTTGCTGAAGTTGCTAAGCGCTTGAAGTCGGAACAGATTGTCGATGTCGCGGAAGACTTTGGACTAGGAAGCCCAACCGGAATCGACTTGGTTTCCGAAAGACGTGGGCTCGTGCCGACGCAAGCCTGGGTAAAGGATCGCAAGCTGACTTGGTATCTTGGCGACACAGTGAATCTGGGAATCGGCCAAGGCTATCTCGAAGCGACACCACTGCAAATGGCGAACTTCGCTGCGATACTCGCCAATCGAGGATACGCTTTCCAGCCGCACATTGTGCAAAGCATCTCTCATTTTGGCGCAGATGCAAAGCCTCGGTACATCAAGCCAACGATGAAGTACCAGGTGAATGTTGACCCGCTTTGGTGGGACAGAATCTTCGGCGCGATGCGCAGGGTTGTGTCGACGGGAACGGGTTCGGCTGCTGCAATCGAGGGCATCTCTTTTGCTGGGAAGACGGGAAGCGCTGATACCCGCCAAACCGAGAGGTCGCATGCGTGGTTCATCGGATTTGCTCCCACCGACAAACCGAGAATCGCCATCGCAGTTCTGCTTGAGGCTGCGGGCCGCGGAGGCGAGGAGGCTGCTCCCGTGGCTCGGTCGGTCGTTTCCCAGTATCTAAAGCGACCAACCCCCGCAAACTAAAGCTCCTCGAGCGCAATTACTTCATCGTCGATTCGTATTGCATCGGCGTCTCTGCCGCTGACGCGATAAAGGGACGTCAGCCTGCGAGCAACCTGCTTTAGTTCGTCAAATCGAATCGACGCGATTCGCAAAGACTGGCCGCCCAACTCAAATTCGTATAACTCCGCAACGCCGCCGGTCATGCGTTTGATTTCACCGTAGGTCTTCTTGCGGTAATCGACCAAAATATTGTATGCGCCTTCCAGAGATGCAATCTCCTCGGTTCGGTCGCTCGCCTCTTTCGCCAAATCTGCCAAAAACATTCTTGCTTCAATGGTGTCAGTGCTAATCAACCAGGGAAGAGCGCGGATAGTGAAGTAGTTCGACGACTCCATTTCTACCAACTCGCTCGCAACGGTGGTAGCTCGCGGCACATCTCCGATAGATACGAAAAACTGGAATAACTTTCTTTTGTAAAGCGGACTTGCAGGCGCGAGCGATGCGGCTCTTCCATAACTCGCTTCCGCTTGGGAGCCCAACTTTAGCGCAGCCAGAGCATCGGCATAGAGCGCGTGGTTCGCAGCCGTTGGGCGGAGCCGGAGGGCTTCTTCGAGTAGCTGCTTCGCCTCATCTCGATCCCCACGCGCCTCGCCGTGCCGGCCAGCGGATTCAAGGGTCTCTGCGCGGGAGAGCAAAAGCCTTGAAAGCAAGGTCCTTCCCGTCGGATCGAGCGGTTGCCGCGACACATCGCGAAGTTGATTGAGTGCGCGATCGTACTCACCGTTGCGAATGAGCACCGTCGCGTGGAACAGACCACGATCGTTCGCTGCCGTCATTGCCATGTACCCGATCACGATGAACGAAAGAAGCGAAGCCGGCAGCAATCGCGCCCCCATCGTAGACCTCTCCGGCCGTGCGCCGTCCGGTGCAAGCAACAGTGCAAGGCCGATCAGTGCGAATACCGAAACTCCAAATCCGAAGTAACTGAACGACGACTCGACGAAAGCGTTTGCTCCACCGGCGACAACGCTGGCAACGATCCCATTGCGCAGAATGTTTTCACTCGAAGGAACTCCAGGATTCTGTCTCCACGCGAATGTAATCCACACGCCGATGAACGCGAATAGCGACAACACGCCGAACGCGCCAGTCTCGGCAGCCAGCTGGAGATAGGAATTGTGCGCGAGCGCGGAGCCCTGCGTGGTCGAGTACCTCGGAAACGCTGGGCTAAATGCGCCAATACCAACTCCGGCCACCGGATTCTCGCCGGCCATCTTCGCGGTGTCGATCCACAACTGTCGCCGAAAACCGACAGACTGCTCCGCTTCTGCGCCGGCGGCGAACACGCGGCTCGAACTCCCAGGTTCTGCGGATCGAGCGGGAGCGTACAGCAGCAAAAGAATCGCAGCAGTCGCTACGCCAAGCACGACCAACGGCGTGCACTCTTCCGCAGTCGGTCGCGAACGCTTTTGAATCATCGAGGCCCCTACGAACGCCACTACCCCAACAAGCGCCGAAGCGAGACCTCCCTTGCTTGCGGTTAACCAGAGGGCGGCGAGGATCAGCGCACACCCAACGGCAACTGTCGTTCCGAGCGCCCTGCTTCGCGCAAAACTCATACTGAGCGCAACCCCTGCGGGAAGCGCCATTGATAAAAGGCTCGCTGCCGCGTTTGGATTTTGCCATCCTGCAAAGATGCGCCAGTTGGGCGCTGTTGCCGAGTTTTGGAGGTACTCCCATGCTCCAAACATCGCCATCACACAGCAACCTGCGAACCAGGCGGCGACCATAAGCCGTGGTCCATCGGAACGGCCAACTGCTGATACACAGACACCGATTGCTAAACAGTAAACGGTCCACCTGCAAAACTCAAGAATGGTGTCGTGCCGAAACTCGCTCCCGATCACCGATACAAACAGCGCGAGCCAAAAGAGCGTTAACGGCACGAGTAGCCGAGGCGCTGGCAACATGATGACGGTGTTGCGAAATGCGACAAGCAAGACAGCAGCGACAATGGGCACCGCGATAAGCAAGTGCTCGAGCATAACAGGAATCGCTCCCGTGTCCGTTGCTGCATCCAGCGAAAGCCTACCGCCAAAGACCGGTGCGAAGAACATCGCGACCATCAATAGCAGCAGCGGTGGCGCCGGCAGCTTCACAGCCGGCCCGTCCTGCGCTTGTAGTCATCAATTCGATTCTTAGTAACAAGCACCAGCCTTCGAAGCCACAAAAACCCTCGTGCCGCCACGACTGCAAAGGGCCGAAAAACGGGCGGGGTCTTTGGAAGGTAGTGCTTCCTATAGAACTGCATCATGCTTTTGTGAAACTGCACAATCATTTTGTTCGCAACCAAATCAGTGCTGCGGCCGATTGCATGAGTGACGATGGCATCGGGCAGGTAGGTCACACGAAACCCGTGCTCGTGCGCGCGATAACAAAGATCTACGTCCTCCATGTACATAAAGAATTGCTCGTCGAATCCTGATGTCGCTTCAAAGCACTCTCGCGTCATGCAGAATGCGGCACCGCTCACCCAGTCTACATCGCGCGGACAATCATGCGGCCAGTCTTGCATGAGATACTCGCGACTGTAACGATTCTTTGGAAAGATTTTTCCTAATGGTGTGTTGCGAAAAACCGCGGCGAGCGGTGTGGGAAATCGCCTGCATGAGTATTGCAAAGACCCGTCTGGGTTGAGCAACTTTGGGCCGACAATCCCGACATCCTTGTTTTGCTTCAGGTACTGAACGATCTTCGCCAATGCCCCTTCATGAACAATCGCGTCGCTGTTAAGGGGCATCAGAAACTCGCCGGTAGCTCCGCGCAATGCCGCATTGTGCCCGCCGCCAAAACCAAGGTTCACCTCTGATCGAAACAGCCGAACCCAAGGAAACTCGCGTTCGACCATGTCTGGGCTGTCATCGTGACTCGCATTGTCCCAAACAATCACCTCCAGCGAGACTTCTCCCTTCACCGCGTCCAAGCTGCAGAGACACTCGCGCAACTCGGCGCAAGTGTTCCAGCTGCAAATGGTTACACTAAGCTCTAAAGCCTGCATCCCACCCTCGCGCACGTACGAACGCTCCAGTCTGTATCAGCAGGAAGAACACCCAAAAGAACGGGAAGTTCCATAAACGCACATGCCACTTGCGATAGTAGCGTATAAGGCTGCGGTGCGATTCCCAGATCATAGACTTCCGTACCTGGCGCGTGCTGGCGCCGCCGTAGTGAATCAAACGCACCGCAGGTGTGTAACGGATAACCCAGCCTGCTCGATGTAAACGGTAAAGCAAATCGACTTCATTGAAGAAAATCGGGAATCGTTCGTCCATGAGGCCAATCTCATCAAGCGCGGCTTTTCGATAAACGATAAATGTTCCCATGGGCTGCTCGATATCTGCTTCTGTTTCGTAATCGAAAAACCGCATTCGATAGGCGCCGAATACTTGGCTCATTGGAAAGACTCGAGAAAGCCCGACAATGTCCCACAAAACAGAAAGCGGACGCGGGAATCCCCGGATACTCGGTTGCACGGTCATGTCAGGATTGAGAAACTTTCCTGTGAGCGCGCCAACTTTTGGATGTGTTCGAAACTCGCTCAAAGCCAGATCCAAAGAGTTGTCGACAAACTCTGTGTCTGCATTGAGCGTTAGCAATGCGTCTCCCTTTGCCTCTCGAAACGCGAGATTGTTGCCAGCTGCATATCCCATGTTTTTCGTTTGGGAGAACAATCGAACAAATGGAAATTCTTGAGACACCATTTGCGCCGAGCCATCTGTGCTCGCATTGTCCACTACGAGAATCTCATAGTTCTCTACGGGAGCAAATCGTTGGATGGATTCAAGACATCTTCGCAGATGCTCGCGCGTGTTCCAGTTTACGATGAGGATGCTGAGCATGGCGAAAACTCGGGTTTTGGGAATCTTAGCCGATCATCTGCCGTATACACCTGAAGCCACAGCGTACGCACGGAGGATTTGAGCGCTGAATTGCTATCGTGTCCGAGCACCGGGTACGCTAATACTCGCTTGAGGCTCGCGTAGGCCTTCGGCGTCGGAGGGAAAGTGCTGAGAAAGCTAACAACCATCACGATTGCCTGCCTTGTCGGAATTGGGACAATGGCATCACACGCAAGCGCGCAATCATCAAAAGTACAAGTTAAGGGCGAAACTGTTAACGTTCGCCAAGCTCCAAACACATCCAGCAGAGTCGTAACCACCGTATCCCGCGGAGCGACGGCAACCGTCGTCAGCCGCGAAGGCGCGTGGGCGAAACTGAAATTCTCCGATGGAAAGGTCGGATATGTCCGCAGAGACCTCCTTCAGGCCCACACAGGCTCCAGCACGACCCAGGCGTCGAACTCCGGATCAAGCCGAGTCGCGATCAAGGGCTCGACCGTCAATGTCCGCTCTAAGCCGAACACGACCAGCTCCGTCGTCCGCACAGCGGCGCAGGGGACCGTGGCCACCCTCATGGCCCGCGAAGGCGAGTGGGCAAAACTCAAATTTTCCGACGGCAAAGTCGGGTACGTCCGAAGAGACCTGCTGACTAGCAACGTCTCTACCACGGCCGCCAGCCCGGCACCAGCCAAAGTCGCCATCAAGGCCGCCGCCGCGAACGTCCGTCGCGGCGCAGGAACCAGCTCCGCCGTCATGACGACCGTCACCCAAGGGACAGTCGCCACGATCGTGAGCACTCAAGGCGAATGGGCCAAGCTTCAGTTCTCCGGCGGAACCGTCGGATGGGTGCGCCGCGATCTGCTCACGAGCAACATCTCCAGCACCGCGTCGGGTCCCCAAATGGTAGTCACGCGAGTGCCGAACGTCATCGTTCGAAGTGGACCGAGCACCTCCACCCGGCAGGTGGCGAAAGTCGCCCGTGACACCGTCGCCACGGTCCTCTCCAGGGATGGCGAATGGACAAAACTCAGATTCCAAGGCGGGACGGTCGGCTATGTCCGGCGCGACCTCCTCGCCTCTGCGCCGCCCAACGGTAAACCGACCCATGCCGTTTCGGGCGAGAAAATCAACCACATTTCGACATCCCTCGTAAAGATCAACGCGAACAACGTCTCTGTTCGCAGAGAGGCCAGCACCACTTCCCAGCGAGTGACCCAAGTCGATCGAGGCACAGTCGCTACAATCCTCGACCGCCAGGGCGCCTGGTACCGCGTGAAGTTCGAGCACGGAACCGTGGGATTCGTCCGAGGGGATCTCCTCAATCCGTTCACCCGAACGGGCTCCGGCTCACGCACCGCCTCCAGCGCCTACGTCGCTGCCAAGAGCGCGCCGAAGATCGCGGTCAACCCCAACGACGTCCTCGTGGTGGCTGAAGCCAAGCGAATGCTCGGCACACCCTACGTTTTTGCAAGCCACACCACGCGCGGCGTCGATTGCTCGGGCCTCGCGTACTACCTGTATCGAACCTTCGAAGGCGTCACATTGCCACGCACCTCGCGAGACATGGCGAGCTACGGTGTCGCAGTCTCGAGAGAGAACGTGAGCCCCGGTGATCTCCTCTTCTTCCACACGAGGGGCAGCTCCCGCATCAACCACGTCGGCATCTATATCGGCGGTGGAAAGTTCATCCACTCGAGCAGTTCCGCGGGCAGAGTCGTCATCGGCAGTTGCGACGGAGGCTACTACAAAACGCGTCTCGCGGCTATCCGACGAGTCAAGTCGACGCTCAAAAAGGCCGGCGGAGGCTCCTCAACGGCGCCTAAGCCTGCCGAAAGCAATCCCGAGCAGAAGCCAGAGCCCAAGCCCGAGTCGAAGCCAGCCGAGACCAAGGCCGACCCCGATCCCCCGTCAGACTTCGGTTCAGGCGACGGCGAATAGCGATTGCCCGAGCTCAGGTTGAATTCAGAGGACCGAATGCCCCACAATGGGCGCGTAATCGCCCCGGTCGTCTAGCGGTTAGGACATCGCCCTTTCACGGCGAAGGTCGCGGGTTCGAATCCCGTCCGGGGTACCAGTCCCACACTGATTCCTAACTAAGGAAGTGTGACGAGACTGAAGCGGAAGAGTGATCTCCAATGTGGAGCCCGCATTGTGCGCTGATAGCGGTCTTCGCGTTCTGGTCGTATCAGTTGAGTATTTCTTGATTGAACCCTCGCGGCTCACAGATCCGAACAACCAAACTCTCAAACGCGCGCTAACTACAATGAAATGTGCGCGGGTAGCTGCTGCCAACAAGCAACAGATACGAGGATGGTGAGCGCTTGCCTCGCCATCAACACCTCGCAGTTTTGCGCTTCTTGCCGACGCGGCCCATTGAGGCGACTTTGCGGATGTACTCCGGCGCGAAGGGGACCTTGCACGCCGTATCCCCCATATCCACCTTCACCTTGCCAATCTTCTCTCCAGCGCGCAGAGCCTCGTCGGCTAGATCAAGAACATAGGTTCCGAGTGCGATCACGAAGCTATTCATTTTGTAGCGCACTCGGTCCGGCTGGTCGTGGATGGTCGAAGAAACGCGCCCCAACAACCTCCTCAGCGCTGGGATGTCCAGGTCGGCGTCGTCTCTCACCGCGACCACGCTAGACAGCGTCCCCCAGCCTACGACCGCGACCTTCTCCTCTGAGGAGTCGATCCACTCGAGCCCGAGGTCCCAACCGTGCGGGCCGTCTGCCGCAACCCAGGCTACTGCGAACTCGGCGACCACGTCGCTATCGGCTTTCCCGAGCCAGCCGCGCAGATCATCCTTCGACATCTTCTTTTCGTCGGCGATCAGCCCGGCCAGGTACATCGCGTCGTACACCCCGGTGTCGAACAGGTCGAGCGCGAGTTGGTAGTCCTTCTTGATCGCCTTCTGGTACTTCTTAAGCTCCTCGACCTTCACGCCGAAGAGCGGCCCTGTGACACCGTGGTTGCGTAAGACACGGCGGTAGCCCTCGGTACCGAGAGGCTCAATCTCTGAGATGATCTGTTGTGCGGTCATGGGTGGAGTCCGGATCAGATTGTCATCCAATTGTATCCCTTTTGTGATACCCTCGAACGCTACCCGCCGCTCTGCGCTGGAACTGCTTCGTACCGTTCTCGTCGCGGTCCCATGTTGTCAAACGCCGAACAGCGGACAAGTGCGGATGAAACAGAGCATATCGACAATCCGATTCAGGCTAAGAAGCACGTCGGCGGTGTTCGGGCGCAGCATGTCGCTGACTTGCACGAAAGGCGATTTCGGCGCACAGACCCTCTTCCCTCGTTAGGTACCATCGCCTCGAAGGTATTCAACTGGACTATCCAACTGGAACGGTTACTTTCCTCTTTACCGACATAGAGGGGAGCACGAAGCTTTGGGAAAACCAAAGCGCGAATATGCAGTTTGCGCTAAGGCGTCATGACGAAATCATAAGATCGGCGATCGTGGCGCAAAAAGGCGTTGTCTTCAAAACTGTCGGCGATGCATTCTGCGCTGCCTTTTGGACGGCGCCAGACGCGGTCGGGGCGATGGTCGAAGCTCAACAGTCTCTTGCCGCAGAGCGTTGGCCGGACTCAATGGAGATTAAGGTGCGAATGGCGCTTCATACCGGTGTGGTTGATTTTCGCGACGGCGACTATTTCGGCAGAACTCTCAACCGTTTGGCCCGACTCCTTGCCATCGGACACGGAGGCCAATGCCTGATCTCGGAGAGCACTCAGGTTCTCCTAAAGGGTGACTCAGCGAACTTCAATGTCAGACCCATGGGCCTGCACCGGCTGAAGGATCTTGAGAACCCGGAAACGGTGTTCCAGGTGGATTGGAACAGCGACGCACAGGACTTTCCGCCCCTTCGCTCACTCGATAGCGACGAGTTTCCAAACAACCTTCCTGTCCAAACTACAAGTTTCGTTGGCAGAGAGCAAGAACTTGAGCAAGTGCTCAATCTGATGGAGCGTACTCACTTGCTGACATTGACAGGTGCGGGCGGCTGCGGCAAGTCGAGACTTGCACTGCAAACTGCAGCAGAACTAACCGCAAGGTTCTCCGACGGGATTTGGTTCGTCGAGATCGCCCCACTCCAAGACGGAGACCTCGTCGCACAAACCATCGCTGGAGTTCTCAAGCTAAGTGTGGGACAGGGGCAGAACGTGCTCGATGTGCTCTGCACAAACCTTAAGTCCAAGGAAACCCTGCTGGTTCTGGACAACTGCGAGCACGTCATTGCTGACTGCGCAAGAATCGCCGATGCATTGCTGCGTTCGTGCAAGTCTCTGAGGATTCTCTGCACCAGCCGCGAACCGCTTACCATAAGTGGCGAGGTGACATACCGCGTTCCATCGCTGTCCGTGCCGAGTCAGCCCTTCCTCGCCACTGAAGAGAACCTCGGACAGTACGCGTCGGTGCAACTCTTTATCGACAGGGCATTGGCAATCGACCCTAGCTTTGCTGTGACCAATGACAACGCGCCGTCACTTGCCGATATCTGCTTCCGCCTCGATGGCATCCCGCTCGCCATCGAGCTGGCCGCCGCTCGCATTCGCTCCTTTTCGTTGGAGGAGATTAGGGCCCGCCTAAATGACAGCTTCAAACTGTTGACCGGCGGAAGTCGGACGGCGCTGCCTCGGCAGCAGACGCTGCGTTCACTGATCGACTGGTCGTACGACTTGCTCAGCGAACCGGAAAAAATACTCTTCGCCCGATTGTCATGCTTTTCTGGAAGCTGGTCAATGGAAGCGGCAGAGGCGATCTGTGGCGATCGCGCTGTGGCCGACATCGGTGTCGTCGATCTCCTCTCGGCTCTCGTGGACAAAAGCTTGGTCGTCGCTCTGCCCCGCCCCACGGGCACGCGGTTCAGGTTTCTCGAGACGATCAGACAGTATGCGAGCGAGTGCCTCGAGCGCGGCAGCGAAAGAGATGACATGATCCGGCGGCACATCGAGTACTTCATTGAATTCGTCTGCGACGGCCGAACTAAGCTCGAGGGACCGGACTGCTCGATATGGCGGGTGCGTTACGACGACGATATCGACAACATTCGATCGGCATTCCATCACTGCCTTGCCGACCCAAAAGGCGGCGAGAACGCTTGCAAGATTGCAGGAGACTTTGGAACGTACTTCTACCACCGTGGGCTCATAACCGAAGGCATCGATGTGATGCAGCGTGCCATCACTCACTCGGCCGACACCCCCCACATCAAGCCGCGATTGTCGGCACATAACGTTGGAGGATGGCTCGCACATACCGCCAACAACACAGAACTGGCCGAATCTTTCTGGACAGACCTCATGGGGTTGGCGGTCGGCCATGAACCAGAAATGGTCGCAGCTGCTCGCAACGGTCTCGGTCTCGTTTGCTCCCAGCATCGTCAAGAGTATTCGTTGGCGCTTGAGCACTTCGAAGAAACGCTGCGCGTGGCCCATACTGTTGGAAGGACTCCGTCGATTCCGCTGATGAACATGGGTGACACACTCATGCGCATGGGAGAATACGACCGCGCCGAGGAGAAGCTAGAGGAGGGTATGAGAGTATGCATACAGCATGAACTGACGGAGTCGCTCCTCACAACACGATTCGCGCTGGGCCTCGTCCAGATGCACCGAGGCAACTTCGAGGAGGCGCACCAGTTGTTCGATCAGGTTATAGCCGACGCGCGGCACGGTGGATTTCTTGTTCGCCTATACGACGCGCTGGTGGCAAATGCCGACGCTTTGCTTGCAATGGGGGGGGCACAACAAGCACTCGAGGTGCTCGATGATGCCAACGCCGTTTGGGAAGCGCAAGACGTTGGCGGATACGATCTGGAGTGTCAGGCCGTGAGAGTTCGCACGCTCGC
Source organism: Fimbriimonadales bacterium (assembly GCA_041744215.1). Classification (GTDB taxonomy): domain Bacteria; phylum Armatimonadota; class Fimbriimonadia; order Fimbriimonadales; family ATM1; genus JAHCHL01. The sequence goes on from JBGTLG010000006.1 coordinate 142,594, forward strand.
CAGCCTGGGCCGAGTGGAAGAGGCGAAAGCAACCTTCGCCTACGCGCACCGCTCTTTACCCAACATGCATCAGCCTATGTCTCAATATCTCTTCTTCGACGCCGCCGCGCATCTAGCTCTCGCCACTGGGAAACATACTTTGACCGCAGAACTCCAAGGCGCAGCGCAAGCAATCTCAGACAGTTGGGCCGAGTATCTGCACGTGGACCTGAAGCTTCGATTCGATGCGCTGGCAGATAAGCTCAAGGACACTTTGGGACAGCCGGCATACCAGGATTCACTCGCAGCCGGAGCGACAACCTCGCCGGCTGAAATCGCATCACGTCTTCTCGACGCTAAGCAAACCGCGGACACGATGCTGGATCCAAGCTCAGTCTGAGCCTGTCGCCCACAGTGGCAATCCCGGCCGTTCGAGTCCCAAAGTTTTGGCGGCAACCGCGACAATGAAAAGTGCACGCTCACAGCGCAACAAGCTCGGTGGTAGAGTGTACGCATGGCCAAGACCCAAGCGCCCGCGACTCCAGAGGAATACATCGCACAGCTCGATGAGCCCAGACGCTCGCACATCCAGGCGATCTACGACTTAGTTAGAGAAGCAGCGCCGGAGCTAGAGCCCTGGATGGTCGCCGGAAAAATCGGATTTGGCAAGTTGATGTATCAAGGCAAGAGCAAAAAGTGCGCGGGCGAGTGGTTTAAGCTCGGTCTCGCCAGCAACAAGAACACGATCATGTTCGCGACCTGCGCAGTGGTGGACGGCAAAAACCTCGCCGAAGTTTATGCCCCGAAGCTGCCCAAAGCCGATGTCGGCCGTAGCTGCATCAATTTCCGCAAGTTCGAAGACGCGGATCTGGACGTGCTGCGAGAAATCGCCCAGAAAACGGCCAAAGCGGACTTCTCGAATTGGCTGATGTGAAGGCGGCCCAGAGACCGCTCGATGCCAGAACCTCAAAATCACGGTGATCAGCGTGAAGGGCAAAGGGGTGAATGGGGCTCAGTCGTGCTTCCGGATGAAAAGCCGGGCAAGTGAGGAAGCAGGGCACGGTCGTGCGCCGCGTCCTCACCAGCGTCCCAGAATCAAATGCAAGTAATCAGATCAGGGCAGGAAATCCTCCGAGTTCTGACGTCAACTAATCCTTCGGCTGGAGGGCAAGTGATTCTTCAATGATCTCTTTTATCTCAGGGGTTAATCCCGGCGAGAACTCTTCGGGTCTTTCTGGAGCAGGTCCGGGATTGGGGGCGCCTTCCGGTGGTTCTTCCTGCGTTTCCACGCTTGTTCCGTCGTTTGCAGGTGACGATCCTTTGAACACTTTCGCCATTTCCGATTCCACGAGACTGAAGTGATGCTGTCTCAGATGAAGACCCCGGCTCATCAGATCGTCAACTTCTGGATATCTGGTTGCGTCAAAATCTGGTATTGGGAGCACTTTCCCCCAGTCAACTCCAAGCGATTCGAGCGCCTTAGCGAAGACCATTTCGTGCGCATGGTCTCGCACGATGAGGTAAGAAACTGTAGCTCTGGCCGTTTTGTTCGCGGTCATTTCATAGATTCGGCACTTTTGCAAACGACCCGTGGATTCCAGCATCAAGTTATACAAAAGGTCTAGCGTCAAATTTCCGCTGTTGTAAACATAAGAGCCTGACCAGGGGTTACCAACGGAATCTACAGGAAGAGCTCCCTGCGCACCGACAAGGAAGTGGTGAATGTTCGGTGCAGTAAGGGCAATTTCCAGTGGTGTAGTTCCGCCTTCACCCGGCACCTTCTCTGGTTTGCCTTTGTAGCGGGGCGATCCATCGAGAAGGGTCGCTATTGTGGTCGCGATGAGCTCAAAGTGTGAAATCTCTTCAACGCCTACGCCGTGAATGAGGTCTCGATACGGCTTTGCGTCACCTCGAAAATTGAACGACTGAAACAGATACTGCATCATCGTCCGCATTTCGCCAAACTGACCGCCAAGTCCCTCCTGCAAAGCGTTTGCCGCCGCTGGATCCGGTTCGTCGGGAACGATTTCATTGATTAGGTTGGGAACAGAAAAGTACATCGCATAACTCCTCTCAGGGATTTCCTGAATAGCTCTTAAACGACTTCTCCAACGTTTCATTCCCTAAGAACTGAAAATGAGCTGTCTTGATGGTGTCTGACAGATTCTTTGCGTCTGTTAAGTAAGGGACAGACGAGAATCACAAACTGAAGTTGTCCGTGAACGAGGATCATCGGCGGGGGAGACGACTCTAAAAAGAGGTGCTTTCACAGGTTAGCTTTTAAGGAGGACTTTCACCGTTGCGAGGGAGCAATTGTCGTCCCAGCCAGGAAACTCGTTGCGCCATAATCTGGACAGATGCGAAGCTCGACATTCCGACGCTCCCAACAACAGCGGCGCAAGGACTGGGCACGCAGCATCGTGAGCCGTTACCTGGATCCTGAGTCGCCAAAGGGTCGGAGGGAAGTTGGCCGCGTTGCCACCCACCACACTTTCTGCGGGTGCTTCTATTGCCGACGCCCCAAGTTGCTCCGCATTCCGAGGCTCGCTGAGTTACGGTCCGCGGCTGCCGACAAGGATGCTCTAGATTAGCAACTTGTTCTCGGTTTTCGCGGAGCCGCACTGCTTTGCGCTGCAATAGGGCGACAGGCCGACAAGGCTTGGGCCCGCCCGGAAGGGCCATTCGCGAAGCGCGGCATCACCTCAAGCCGAACCGCTCGATGAAGGATTGATAACTATCTCCAGCCGTTGGCGATCCAGCCACCGAAAGGCCAGATCTTGAGGCAGGGGCACTCTCGCGCTGAGTCGCGGGGCGAGGACGGGAAAGCCGATTCCTTCGACCCGTGCGATGACGCCGCGTAAGGGCGCCTCAAGACACGCGGGGATTCGCATCGCCTCAGTCCAGGTTCCCTCGACCTTCAGCATCACGGGAAAGGTATCCCGAGTTGTGTTGAAGTTGATATGGACCTCGTTCGCACCGTCCTGCAGCGCTTGTGCCAGGATGCCGTTGAACAGCTTGACGAGCGGAGGCTCCGTGAGCATCTCCGTCGCGAGCCGATCCGCGACTTCGTAGCGGTTCGCCAGTTCCACGACTCTACGGTGCAGTTCCAGCCCTTCGGGTACCAGCGCTACTTCTTCAGAGAGTAGATCGGATTCTCTGCGCAAATTCTCAAGCGCAATCCGGAAGAGGAAGCTCTTCTCGTCTTTGCTGAGAAAAACCACGTAGTCCTTGGCACGCTTTTCGATGCCTTTCCCAAACTGTGGATCCTTATAGATACCGAAGGATCGACCAAAGGCGCGGGCCAGGAATGCAACGATGGCGATTGGAATAGAGCGTTTCTGCAGGTTAAGCCGCATACTGTGAAGTCTTTTACCCTTACAGGTTCTTGTGCAGTTTGGACGCCAGGTCCCGCGCGGCGGATGGCCAGTCCGGGAACCTGAACTCAAAACCAGCCTGAAGCAACCGAGTCGGGACGACACGTCGACTCTTCAACACAAGTTCGCTCTCGGTACGCATGATCCGCGTCCCGATCTCGATCATCCACGCCGTCGCCGGCACGCCGATGCGCACACCTAGCGCCTGCCGAAGTGTAGCTGCAAACTCCACCTGCGGCAGCGGATTCGGCGAGCAGACATTGACCGGTCCGTCGAGCGATTCGTGATCGATGAGGAACTGGACTGCGTGCGCGAAGTCGTGCTCGTGAATCCATGAGACGTACTGCCGCCCCGAGCCTTGCCGACCGCCGAGGCCGCGCCGAGCGAGGGTTGCCAACACGTCGAAGATGCTGCCGCGATCGGGCGACATCGTCATTGCGCTGCGCATCGCCACCTTGCGAACGCCCGGTGTTTCTGCGGCATCGAGCTCCGCCTCCCACGCCTTTGCAATTGCAATGCTCGCATTCCATGTGCGCGGTGCGCCGACCTCGTCGCCGCCGATGATGCCGGTGAGTTCGTCGTTCGGCGCGTCGAAACGGTGGGTGTAGATGGTCGCCGTGGCAGCTTGGAGCCACACCCTCGGAGGCGTTGTTTGAAGGAGTGCCTGGCCAAGTACGCGTACCGATCGCACGCGGCTCTGCATCATGGCGTCGAGGTTCTTAGCCGTGTAGCGGCAGTTCACGCTCTGACCAGCGAGGTTGATGAGCACGTCCGCACCATCAATAGCGTCAACCCATGGTCCGAGGTTTTCGCCATCCCACCGGCTGACGCCCGGTCTCTCAGACCGACTGAGGACGATCACCTCGTCGCCGCGGGTGGCGAAGTGCCGCTTCAGCAGCGCGCCGATATGCCCAGTGCCTCCAGCGAGAACGACCTTCATTGTGGCTTCGAGGTGATGATACTCGTGACTGCACCCCGAACCAAGGTAACGGAAACCGTTGAAAGTTTCCTTAATCTGGCTCTTGCACCTCGCCCGATTGCATCGCCGGGAACGCTATGGCCGGAGCCTCGCCAACCTCAGGCGGCGGTTCATACTGAGTTGTGGAGACCGTTCGCTTCGCCCCAAGCCCAACGGGATGGCTGCATATCGGGCACGCCTACTCAGCCGCCTTCGCAAAGGACGCCGCGCGAGGCGGTCGCTACATTCTCCGAATCGAAGACATCGATCAGGGCAGATCGAGGGACGAGTTCATTGACGCCATATTCGAGGACTTGCAGTGGTTGGGAATTGAATGGGAACAGCCACCCACTTTCCAATCCAAACGGCTGCAACTTTACGAGAGCGCGCTCGCACGCCTCATTGAGCAAGGATGCGTCTACCCTTGCTTCTGCTCGCGCAAAGACATCGCCGAAGCGCTCCAAGCCCCCCATAAAACTTTCGATCAGTACCCGGGAACGTGTCGCCTGCTTTCGAAAAAAGAGGCTGCCCAACGCATCGACGAAAGCGCCAGTTTCGCGTGGCGACTCGACGTCTCGCTCGCCCTCGAACGCATTGGGCCGCTGACCTGGAACGATCGAAAGCGCGGCGTACAAACTGTGCATAGCGGCGACATCGGCGATCCTATCGTCGGCAGAAAGGACGCCCCGACGAGTTACCACCTTAGCTCGGTCGTCGACGATGCCGACCACGGAATCTCGCTGGTGACTCGCGGTGAAGACCTCGTCGATGCGACCCCCATCCACCGGATCCTCCAAGAGTTGTTAGGTCTCGCGGTGCCCGAGTACGAGCATCACCCCTTGGTCGGCGACGCGCACGGAAACCGTCTCTCCAAGCGCGACCATTCGGTAAGTCTTCGCCAGTTGCGCGAAAGCGGAATGACTCCATACGAAGTCCTGGAGGTGGCAACCGCCCGCATCATCCATTAGTGCCAGCCCCAGTCCCCGTCGTGTAAAATCACCCGACCTATGCCTCCTGTCTTTGAAGTTCTCGCCCAAGTTCTCCTTCCGCTCGTCATTCTCACAGCGCCCACTCCGCAAAAGCCCGACGAGAACGCCGACTTCACATTTAACAAAGTCGAGTACTTCCACCGCTACACCAAGGACAACCTTCGCGAGTTCACGCCCAAGGGACAATCGGATCTAAAGAAATGGACCGACATGTTCACGATCAACGACTACCCGACCATCAAGGACGGCGAAGCGCTTGCGGCAGCGGCGAACTCAGTTCTCGAAACCTACAAAGCCCACCAAGCCATAGTGGTCCGCACAGCCTCCGTCCCGAGAACCGAGACCAAACCGGCCGAGCACCTCATCGTCGTCGTCTTCCCGAGACCTGAGTTTATGGAGGCCTCTTTCACTCGCTTCGTGATTGACAAAGGCGTCGGCGCATCGCTGGTCTATTCGCATCGAATCTACGGAAGCAAGGTCGGCGACGCGATGAGCGCATGGCTGACAAGCAACGGCGAGAAGATTGAAAAAGCGCTCATGGGAATGCCGTCAGTTCCGAAACGTTAGGACGACTACAAACAAACGCGCCGCGTGTCAGTTTGCAAATCCGCGCGCGGCCTCTTCGAGCAATGCAAGCGCGGCCCGCGCCTCAGACAAAACCTTGGCGTGCCGATCAATGGTGTCGTCCACAGCGTTGAAATGATCCAATCCGTGCGTCTTGAGAAATCGATCCACTTCCTCGGGTTTCTCTGAAGCGATCTCCTCCCAAGTCTTCAAGTGCCTCTTGGCGGCTGAAATGGCGCGACGCGGGTCCGCGCCAGCCGCAAGTAAAAGCCGGATGCAGTCGGTTTCGCCCATCTCCGCGGCCGCCATGAGCGGGGTCCTGCCGTGCTTGTCGCGAACATCCACCTCGGCCCCGTACTCGAGCAACACCCGCACCGAAGTCGGCGATCCCCAGTCACCGCTCACCGCCTCATGCAGCGGGTACCCCCCCTTGCCTCAGCGTTCGGATCGGCGCCAGCGTCGAGCAACACACGCAGCGTCTCCTCAACGTCCGAATTCTCCCGGCCGCCATTGCCGTCACCTTGCCAGCACGACCAATGGAGCGCGCTGCCGAGATCTTTGTCGGGAAAGTTCACGTCGGCCCCTTCCGCGATCAGCAACCGAACTGCGGATGGATTCATACACAGTCCGGAGCAGTTGATCAGCTTCTGCTGCAGCACCGCTTGGCGCTCTGCTGGGTCCGCGATTTGGCGGATCATTGCCATCGCAGCCGAAAGCCGATTAGCTTCGAACGCATCGTCGATCGGGTCGCGCGCAAGCCTGTCGTCGACTCTCTGAAGGCCGAGGCCAAAAAACAACTCGGCGATCTCATCGGTCTTAGCATGGTTCAGCGCGTTCTCTCGGCCACAGGCAAAATCAGCCGGAAATCCTTGCGATAGGACGAGCCTGACGCACTCGAGGCTCCCCGACTGCGCGGCGAGAAACAGCGGCACAAGGGAGGGCTCGTAGCCACTCGGGTCTTGCTGAAACTCCGGCATCGATTCGAGAATCTTTGGCACAGGGGATGGCAGTCCATGTGCGAACCGCGTCACCTTTGCGGGCCATACCGACGCTCCGCGTTCGATGAGCAGCGCAACCCTCGCCGGGTCGCCGACGGTACAGGCCTCGCCCAGCGCAGTCCGCCCGTTGTCGGCCACCTCGCTTGCGTCCAAGCCTGCATCCAGCAAAAGCCGCAGGCGATCCACGTCGCCCCCGCCCCAATCCCGATACGGGTGATACTCATCCAAGTCGCCGGTGTCGGGGTACCCCGTCCCACCGCCCGACGCATACCAAAGAGCGGTGACTCCGCCCGCCGAAACCGCGCGAGGATCGGCGCCTCCCTCCAACACGGCCGCCACCGTCGCGGCGTTGGATCGAGGACTCGCCGCCGCCGCCATGAGCGCGGTCACCGAGGAAAGGAACGCGCCGTGGTCACCCGCCGGGTCGCACCGCTCGTCGGGGTCCGCACCAGCGAGCAGCAATTCGCGCACCTCGTCGGTACGCCCTTCCCGGGCAACCACGAACAACTGAGGCAATGCCATCCAATCAGTATGTCTTCGTCTGCCCCGGTTGAGCAACAATGGCCGGTTGCAACATGTTGGACCGCCCGCGGCTTGGCGAGGAGGCCTTTTTCTTGGTGAGGCGAGTCTGCCCATGCCTTAGCGGTCCATGCTTCGGCCTACCGCAACATCATCCGGTGCTTTGCATCGCGGCGGCAATTCCCGCAATAGTTTGCAGCATCGCTTCCTTCCATGCCGGATCGCCTTCGGAAAGTTCAGTCCAATCATCCATGAGGGCGACCTGCAAAACGCTAAGCGGCATAACTGCAGGATTCCGGAACTCTACAGTATTGCGAATGACCTTCGCGGATTCAAGAATCTCCGACTCTCCAGTTATCGCCAATATCGAGTCTCGCGTTTTCCGATACTCGTCTTCGATCTGAGCTTGTACTCGCACGCCAAGTTCCTTTGGCTTTACGCGCTTCGCATAGAGCTGAGAAGTGGGAATGTGTGCTCGCGTTAGTTCGAGCTGCGCGTTATCAATGACGGATCGAAAAAACGGCCACTCCAAATACATCTCCCGAAGAGTCGCTAAGCCTTCAGGGCTGCTTCGCAACTTTGCGATAGCTGTACCCATCCCGTACCATCCGACTAATGTCGTTCTGCTTTGAACCCACGCAAAATTCCAAGGGATCGCTCGCAGTCCCTCAATGCTCTGTAGCGCATTGCCTGGCCTAAACACAGGTCGCGACGCTATAGGCAAGGCGCTAATGTGGTCGATCGGTGTTGCCTGAGAGTAGAAGCTCCAAAACTCTCCATCTTCATAGACAAGATCACGGTACTTTTGCCGTGATTCACTCTCGAGTTCGGTCATAACCCTTGAGTACTTTTCCTCTGCACCTCGCGCGCCAACTCCCGCTGCTGCAAGCAAAACAGCATTGACGATCTGCTCAAGATGGCGGTGCGCGATCGGCGCGAGCGAATAGCGAAACGAAACTACTTCACCCTGCTCGGTGAACCTTATTTTGCCGCTAAATGAACCTGCGGGTTGCGCGAGAATCGCGCGGTTAGCTCGACCTCCCCCGCGACCCACAGTTCCCCCTCGTCCATGGAAGAGATCGATAGCAATCTGAGTTGTCTGGCTAACTTCAGCCAATGAAGCGATTGTGGATTGAAGAGCCCAATTCGCCGCTAGGTATCCTCCATCTTTGCTTGAGTCGCTGTAGCCAAGCATGACTTCTTGCCGATCGTTTCTACTTCGCAAGTGCTCGCGATAAGTCACATTCTCAAACAGCTGCAGCATGAGATCCGCCGAGTTATGTAAGTCGCTTATCGTCTCAAACAGTGGAACGATATCGATATCACTTTCAATCAACCCCTCTGGAGAAACTCGAGTGACCCCAGCCTCTTTACATAAAAGCAAGACCTCAAGAAGATCGCTAACTCCGTGGGTCATTGAGATAACGTAGGAGGCGACAGACTCTTTGTTCAACTCCTCCTGAGCTCTGCGAACAACAAAGAAAACTTCTAAAACAGAACGCGCTCGCTCGCTCAGTTCATAGGTTACTGGCATGATTGGCCGCGGATTCTTCAACTCTCGTGTTAACAAGTCGATCTTTTTGCGCTCTTCCAAACTGGAATAGTCCTCAACAACACCGGCTGCACGCAACATCTCTGTCACAACTTCCTCATGACGCTCACTGTGTTGCCTAATGTCGAGAGAAGCCAAGTGAATTCCAAAGGCCTCCACTTGCCTAATCAAATGAGCTAGCTCGCCGCTCTTGCTGATCCTCTCGGCGCGATTGTCTTGCAAGCTAGATTGAATCTCTCGAAGATCAGCCAGCAGCTCCGCTGCAGAGGCATACGACCCCTCGTCTCGATTGATCGTCCGCTTAAGGCGCTCTTCAATGGCCAGCAAAGCAAGCACATAAGGTTCTTGCGAGTACCGCTTCTGATGCTCACTCTTTAAGAGTTTCTGAATCTTGAACGACTCGGTCCTTTCAAGAAGAGGTTCACTGGCGTCTACAAGCTTCAGGCTCTGGGTTAGCTCTTGTCTCAATGAAACAACTTTTCTAAGATAGATCTCGATCGCTTGATTCTTGTGAGCAAGTACCGTCCTCCAAGTTACATCCGGCGTAACATTTGGGTTGCCATCTCTGTCGCCTCCTACCCATGAGCGATACTTGATGAATGCAGGGAGCACAAAGTCTTCGTTTGGATAAGCCTCATTCAGGGCCTTGAGCAAGTCATCGTGTAGCCAAGGCACGACCTCTGCGATAGTACTTTCAAAAAAGTAAAGCGCATTGCGCACTTCTTCGTCGACCGAGAGCTGCACGGATCTCATCTCGTCCGTCTGCCAAAGAGTCGTAATCGTTCTGTAAATGGACTCTTCTGCCCTTCCCGCCGTTTCGAGAGGGTCGTCGAGAGTCGGCTCGCTGCCGATCTCAGTTAGACACTTTGCAAGGTTGCGAAGCTTGTCAAGCACCGCTTTGCGCTTCGCCTCTGTCGGATGTGCGGTCAATGTCGGCGTAATCTCGATGCGGCTTAGAAGGTTTTGCATCGAGTCCGCGTCATAACCTGAGTCTTTGAGCTTAAGAATGGCGTCGCGAATAGACTCGCTGCGCTCAGAGCGCCGCTCGCGATTTACACGAACGATCTCTTTCTGTTCTGCAATGTTTGCAAGTTGAAAGTGCAACGTGAACGCTCGCGCTAAGCTGCGAAAAACCTGTGGGTTGCGCAATTCCGGATAAAGGGTGAAGACCTGCATGCTGTCTACAGCACCATCCGTCAACAACCTTCTCGCAATAGCAAGAAACTCCGGTCCTTGTTGCTCCCCAAGAACAGTCCCAAGCGCAAGGTCGAACACGCGTAGATCATTCGACAGAGACTGCCTTAGATTGAAGGCTTCGGGTTCAACGTTCAAAAACGATCGCATCTCTTGATGGCACTGTACCACCACGGCTGTGATGGGCGTGTATGGCAGCGGAGTTGAAGTGATCGAAGCGCAAGATGTCAAAGCGTCTGACATCAACATCGTCTAATCACGGACAGTGCGCTTGGATTTCCAAAAGGGAACTGTTGCAAGACTTGATTGATAGGTCTCAAGTGTTGACCATGCTATCTACCTACAAAACTCCTTTCTCAGCTCCGACATTCTCTTCAGCACAGCGGTATCAACCCACCAATAACAAGGGACCCATCTGCATTCAATCACAACTTTCATGCGGAGCCGGGAGGTGATTGCGGTGGCAAACTGCGAAGGTCTTCTCGCAATGCAAGCACCTCTTTGCGAAGTTCTTCAAACGCGGTTGCGCCCACTAACTCCGCCTCTTCACTTTCCGCATCCCGACCCACGAAGAAAGTTGCCAGCGCAGCAGTCAGATATCCGAACATCGCCAAAGCATAAAGCGAAAGAATAATGCAAAGAATGCGCCCTTCAGGAGTTTCCGGCCAGTACTGCGAGCCCATTGTCGTAACAATCATTGCGGTCCACCACAGCGCCTCGCCATAACTCTGCGGCCCACCCACCACGTTGCGCTCAAACGCAAAGATCCCGGCTGCGCCCGCGAATACAACAAGAATGGTAAGAGCGACGACATACCCAAAACCGCGCCGTCCCAGGCTTGCCCCGAGCGCGCCCATGCCACGATTGAGCGATGTGATAACGCGCACAAGGCGTAGGCTTCGGCCCACTCTGGCCAGGCGCAACAGCCGAAATGCATGAAAAATCCGGAAGACTCGAAGCGCTGGCAAAACCAGCGACAAAACAACGAGCCAGTTCGTCCTCACATGTGCGATTTTCTTTGGCGCGAGGGTGAACTCTACCAAGAAGCCGAGTATGAAGATGATCCAGATGATGGTGGCTAGGAGATTGAGCGGCCCGCTTTCTCCCCAAACAAACTCGCCGATCAGGAGCGCCAGCCAAACAAAGGCAAGAACCAGCAGCGGAACCTCCAACCAATCCTGCACCCGCCGCAGAAGTTCGTATCGCTCCTTCTCGAGCTCCTGCTCTTCGATGTCGTTGCGTTCGTTCATGTGCTTTCTTACGGCTCGGCGATGGCAAGGTGATCAAGTCATGATCACTCGCACCACCCAAATGGCAATTCCCACAACAGGATCACCCGGGAAAAGCGTCATCGCAGAATCAGGAGAGTGGCAATCTCAACAAGGTGCAGATTCTGATCATCATCGCGGATCAGCATTGGTTTACGAGCTGACAATTCTCTCAACATCCAACTGATCGCCTTCGCGCAGATGGTCGAAAGCGCGTCAGCAAGCTCATCTCGCTGCCGATCTTTGTCAGTTTCGGCTATGCAGCCGCGGAATCACTTCGTAGACAGTCCGCTAACGACCTCATTCTTGTGCGCTGCAAACGCGGCAAGAATCTCTGCCTTCTCTTCTGTCGGCACTTTAAAGCGATCGAGAGTGCGCCCAAGCTGCGCTGCAACTTCGTCGAACTCCTCCGAGGAAATCGCCAATTTGTGATGCGCATTCTCGAGGCCCAGATTCGTTGCTCCGGGAACCGTTGGCGTGTATGTATAAGGACCACCAGTAATGTCGCAAACCCACAAGGTGCGCATAAATTTGAGGCCCGGTAACCTGTCCAAGCTCTCAGTGCTCCACTTTTTAAGGGCCGGATTCTTGGAAGTTCTTCCGACCATCGGATTGTCGATGAGGGCGTCGCTAAAGTGGTCGACTACCGCAGATATGGCGTAGACACCGCCAACCCGATCATACAGGCTCTTCTTCGCGACGGTCAACTCCGCTGTTTGTGTTTCGTTCATTGTGAGGACTCCTTTCGCTCAGGATAACGGACATGAGCCTCAATCACAAGTCCGCCCATTTGTGTCCGTTAAAGATACAGTTCGCCGGGTGGCCGGGTGATCGCTTCATGATTAGTCCCACCACTCGCAAGCCCGGCAACACGATCACCCGGGGAGCGGGTCATCGCAGCGACCGGGCACCGGCCAATCTCAACAAGGTTCAGTGACTCAAGGGCGCATCCCCCGTTTTTTTGCTAGGATTTAGCGACCGCGCACAAGTGTTTTGCGTTAAAACACTCGTGTTTAGTCGCTGCGCACAAGTGTTTTGCTCTCAGATACTCGTCTGTAGCGACTGCGCACCCGTGTTTTGCTCTCACATACTTGTCTGCAGCAACCGCGCACAAGTGTTTTGCTCTCAGATACTGGTCTGTAGCGACTGCGCACAACCGTCCCGCTCTCGGAGACCTGAACGTGGCACCTTTCCTACGAGCCACCAGGGGCGGAGTCAGCCGTCAACTGGAAGTGCGCGCCGCTCTCCTCGCACCGAAAATGCCTGCGCTGGCGCTGCAAAAACGCCGTTCGCTGCCTCAACAACAAGCCACGGCGCCTAGGGATCAGCGTGCAAGCGCTTTTTGCGCATCTTTAGCCCGAGTTCAACCAGCGGCTCTAGGAGCGATGCAAGTACGATGATGATCATTGAGGCCGAAAAGCAGCCGCCCCAGCTCCAGCCGAAGTACGGGGCAAGAAGCAAAGGGACTAGCCAAATGGTCGCCGAAATCACAAAGAGCTCCACCCAAATGTTCAGGATCCGAATGATGGGCTCCTGAATGTCCGCCAGGGCTAACGGCACAACCACAGTGCCAAAGCAGTAGGCCAACAGCAGCGCGCTAAGCCATGGAACCTGGTTGTAACTTTTAATCGCTTCGTGTTCTCGCGGGCCGAAGAGCGCCAACGAAAGCCCACCTGCAGCAAACGCCGTCAGAAAGACGATTGCGGTCAAGATAGAACGGAGTCGGGACATCTGTCCGGCCGGGGACGCCATCTCATGTTACGCTCTTCTACGCTCCTGGGTTACGGCGAAGAGTTGCCCCGCCGCTGGCGTGGCCGCCCTCTGCCGGCCGCGTGTATCCCGCACCAACCCAGCCCTCTGCCCCCGGCCTGGTAGATTGCCGAAATGGTCATCAGCTCGATGCCGATACTTGCCTCCCGAGACATCCAGGCCAGCCTCAAGTTCTATCAGGAAGTCCTGGGATTCGATTTCGCCTGGGCCTATGGCGAGCCGCCAGATGCCGCCGCCGTTTCGTTTGGCGACGTCTCGATCATGTTCCTCCTGCAGCCCGACCTCGCGGACAAAATCGCCGGTCACCAGCATTGGATTAAGGTCGACGACGCGGACGCGATGTACGCGCTCCACTTGGAAAGAGGCGCAAAGATTCTCTCACCGCCTGAAGACAAACCCTGGGGCGGTCGCGAGTACACAGTCGAGGATCCCAGCGGTTATCACCTGAGGTTCGCTGGACCGCCATCGAGTGAGGTAAAGCCGTCGGTGGCGTTTCCGGAAGGCGTGATAATCGTGCGCAGGCTGCCGGCCGTCCACGAATATGAAGCCGTCGCGGGAAAAGCGTTCAACCAGGAGCGGGTCGCCGGCGACATCCTCGAGCGAACATGGGATGGCGTCGTCGCGCTTTCTCCTGCCGGCGAGCCGATCGGCGTGCTTCGAATCATGCAAGACGCGCCAGGCTGGTTCAGCATCTGGGACGTGGCGGTGCTGCCGGAATGGCAGGGTCAGCGCATCGGCCAGCGGCTCATGGAGGAAGCGCTGGAAGCGGTTCGCACCGAGTCGCCCGGCGCGTGGGTATTCCTCTTCACTTACCAGCATGGCTTCTATGAGAAGCTGGGGTTTGGGAAAGAGACGGTTAGTATGCGGAAGGTTTAGGGCGCGAGGCGGATGTTGTGTGGTAACACAGCGACAGCGGCGGTGGCGATTCGTAACCTTTCGATTCCGCCCTGCCGCGCGCTCTGGTTGACATTTAGCGTTCCCAAGGACTTAAGCGACGGAGATGTGGTGCCCGAGCGAGTACGGCGTCGACAGACGAGCCCCGCACGAAGATGCTACTCTTGAACTTGCGATAACCGCGTTAACAAAGTTAAGCGTGATGAGTCCGATGAGTCCTATGAGGTGGGACTCCCGCAATCTAAGGCGAGTCAACCTGCTTTCTCCGATATCGCAAGAAGACTTCATGATCGATACGATGCGTTTCCAGGAGTTCGTAACTCTGAACTTCCGCCCTCGATAGCGGCTCGCCGTCCGCATAAGTAGGAGTGTTTTTGCCGAGCTTGATTTTTGGAGCGATGGTCAAGAACAGCTCGTCAATCAACTCTAATGTCAAGACCTGCGTGTTCAAGTCGCTGCCGCCTTCGACGAGCAGCCTTTGAACGCCAAACTCGGCGCGAATTTTTTCGAAAGCGACTTTCAGGTCGACGTCTGTCTCTCCAACGCGCAGCGTTCGAACGCCTTCCGGCACAACTGCGCTCACGGGACAAACGACGATTGCTTTTGAAGGATCGTCGTTGAAGAACTTGCTTTCATAAAGCAACTTGCCCGATCTGGTAACGACGAAGCGAAGCAAGTGCGGCGGGTATGTAATCTTCGCGGAACTGCGCTGAGAACCTGCGCCGATCATCACTGCATCGGCAGCGTGTTCGATGGTCCGCATGGTCGCGTGATCGACTTTGCTGCCCAAGTCTTGAACGTCTTCGCCACGTTCACCAGTTACGATCTTGCCGTCGATCGTCGTGACCATGTTTATGAAAGTGTACGGACGCTCATCCGGCGCCCGATCAATCGGAAAGTCGAGAGCGTGATACACAACCGAAACCGAATCGACAGGGTCCTGTTGCTCGCGAAGCGCTTTCTCAATCGCGAGCCACGGCTGTTCTGCGAACACCTGTTCGCCGATCCAGAAGGTGGGCAAGTGCCAAATGCCAGTTTGGTGTGCGGGTTGATCGAAAGGAATGATCTGATCTGAGTATCGTCGCTCGTTGATCGCGGATTCCAATCCTCCTAAATCCTCGACAACGCCGCGAGCCAGTTCCATCAGAACCTCTGTTTGCGAGATGTCCTTTCCAGCCCGCCAGTAAGCGTAGTAAATCCGCTCGACAAAACTGTCCACTTGTCCAAACTGTTTCGCATACTCGACAGCCTCGAGCGCGCCGTGTCCATCCACCCTCCCGGCGGCAGGCCGGACATACTCAAGCCCCTCCTCAGCGAACGCCAGCTGACTTGGCTTGTCGCGGCCGCCGGGATGCATCTCATACCCGACCCACTCGACATCGACCCCAAAACGTTCGCGCATCCGCCGCGCCTGAAACATCCCGACCCAGCACCAGGCGCAGGTGAAATCGTGGGCAATCCGAACTCGAATTGGCATCTACCCCCGATTGTGGCCGACTCCGGCACGGTAAAATGAACACCGCGCGGCAACTACCGAACGCGCACCAGGAGGTATCCCCAATCATGTTTAGGTACGCGTTCTTTTTCGCGCTGGTCCTCGGGCTCGGCGCGCTGCTTGGGTGTGGCAAAGCCGCCGGAACCGAAGACGCAACAGATGTTCCCGAAGTCACTCAGCCTGAAGGCGGCGAGAAGAAGCCAGACACGCCTGTCGCATCTTCAGGCAGTCACGTCGGATCGTGGACGTTGGTTCACAGCGACGAGCTGAAGAAGCAGTTTGCCGACCAGAAAGCATCTGGGCTCCTGCCAAAGGATGCTGCGCTTCCTGAAATGACTTTCACACTCAGCCCGGACGGGGTCGCTACGATGGGTGCGAAGTTCATGGGGGACGAGTTTGCTGCGAAAGGCACCTACACGGTGGATGGCGAGAAGATCACCATCAAGCAGTCCGAGGTGCTGAAGAACGGCAAGCCTGATCCGGAAGCGGAATTGGAAGACGTCGTGATCGTCTGGTCCGCCGACAAGACAATGCTCGAGTCGGAGGGCGCGGACGAAATGAAGATGCAGTTCAAGAGAGCCTAACTCAACGGCTTCGATTTGATCTGCGACCAACCCCGGGGGAACTCTCCCGGGGTTTTGCCTTTTTTCAGAAGGACGGGAAACAGACGTTCCGCACCAAGGGGACTGATGCGAACGGTCTTCAGTTCCGCTAACTGTAAGCCCAACTTCGCGGCAGGAAACTGCGTTATCTCGTCTCTTTCTTTTGGAGTTCGCATCGGAACAAATCTCCCGCCAACTTTCGCAAAGCCCGCGCTAATCTCGGTGTGAATGGGAAAGGGCGCTATCGCGCGACCTGTCACTACGTCGAACGACTCTCGAAGCGCTCGGTCATGCGCCGCTATCTCCGCGCGCGCGCCAACAATCTGAAAGAGCACGGGCAACAACCCAGAGGGCGCGAATAGGCGCGACATGAAAGCCACTGCTTTGTTGGAAGAATCCAGACAAGTAACTCGAAGATCAGCGCGCGCGATCGCGAGGCATGCGCCGGGGAATCCAGGTCCTGACCCGATGTCAATCACGCTCGAACCGTTTGGTATCAAAGGCGAAAGCGCGAGCGAATCAAGAAAGTGACGAGACCAGCACTCGCTCTGCGGAACGCGTGTTAGGTTCATAACTGCGTTGGCTTCGTAGAGATGTCGCTCGAAAACAGCGAACGCTTCCAATTGCGTTCGAGTGAGAGCTAATCCGAATGCTTGCGCGTGTTCTGCGAGCGCGACACCGTCCATTACGTATTTTCGCTCTGCGGGTTGATGCGATTCATCGCGATGTCGATCCCATTCGACACGATTAGTTCGCATGCTTCCGCAGCACGCGCAATCGCGTCTCGGATCAGAGGGACTTCGTCCGGATGGAATCGCGACAGAACGTGATCTGTGCCAGCAACGAGAGGGCTGCCAATTCCAATTCGAACGCGAGGAAACTCCTCCGACCCGACTGACGAGAGGATGCTCTTCATGCCGTTGTGGCTTCCTCCGCCACCCTTCGGCTTGATCCGAACGCGCCCTAGTTCTAAGTCCATGTCGTCGTAGATGACGACGATTCGTTCGACCGGCACGTTGAAGTGTCGCATCAAAGTTTTGGTAGATTCTCCACTTAGGTTCATGTATGTCATGGGGCGGATCAACGCCACAGGCACTTCACCCATGCTGCCGATCCCATAGTGTGCTCGGAACCGCCTTTGGTCGAGTTTTATCTTGTGGTTTGCCGCAAGTTCCCGAATCACCTCGAAGCCGACGTTATGCCGAGTGCCGTCGTATTCACCGCCTGGATTTCCCAATCCGACAAGCAGCCACTCGGGATCAATCTGGACCTTCGGCTTCCTCCTAAACACTCGCCGATTATGGCGCGGCTATGGATCAGGCGAGTAGTGTTCGACGCTCATCCTACCGGGCCATTTGACGACGCTTCCATTGTAGAGAAGAAGATGCGCTGGATAGCGAGCAGTTCTTATCTGATCGCCGCCCTCGATCTGCCCGTAGCGGCTCGCCCACTGCCAGTGGCATTCGCTGATCGGAGTCAGTTCAAGCCATTTCCCGCCGCCAACATCTGGCCACGGTTGCCACCAGCCCCACTCAAGTGCCTTTTCCCAGTTTGGCGTCCACGTGTAGCTGACACCCGAAGGAAGAAACGCGCTACCCTCGAGGCGGCCCGTGTCTTCATATTGCCCCTTTCCTCTGTCTAGCGGACAAAGGAAGATCCGAGCGTCTCCTGTGAAGGCCGGGTGGATTCTCGACCAGCGGTCTGGCATCCGGTCGTCATATCGCTCTACATACAGCTGGAAGGCAAGCCCAAGCTGCCGCATATTGCTAAGACAAACGGTGTCTTTGCCCTTCCGCTTTGCGCTCCCCAAAACGGGGACCAGAATAGCAGTAAGGATCGCGATGATCGCGATCGAAATCAAGAGTTCGGCGAGCGTAAATCCCCTGCGGCTCATGCCACCTCTATGACGGCTCGGATGGATCGACCGTTACGTTAGCCCACCTTCAGGCGAAGCGTTCTCGCAGCGCTCTCGGCCTCGAATTGAACCTGCTCAAGCGTTACCGCGCGAATCTCCTCGACAAATTTGGTATCCCTGGAATGCCCGCCCCGAAGCTCCCACCACGCGAGCCAAAAGGCGGAATCCCACTCCGCGACGTGGCCTTGCCCGAATGGGACTATCCCCTCTGGCCCGCCGAGGCTGACTTCATACTGGCCAGCCAAGAGCGCTTTGGCTCGGTTGACTGACGCCTGGTCGAGAGTTTCAGTCGCAGCCCTTAACAAGCGGTTGAGTTCATCGCGCCGCTCGGCAGGGTCAGGTCCCTTCAGATACGTAAAGTAGAAAATCGCGTGGGATTCGGTTTTCCTCAGAGTAAGCGCACATCCAGTCTGATATGCCCACCCCTGTTGGTTCCGAATGGTCGAATGCAGCACGCTGCCAGCCCCCCATCCGATCGAAGTGCAGTAGACGAGCCAGGCAGCGAACCGGTCCGATTCGACGTTCGGCCCCCTAACCGCCGCCATTATCGAAGCATGCGGTCGGGCTTGTTCGGCCTGGTGGCGGCCTCGAGGGACTCGGAAGCCTGGTGCGGGCACGGGCTCCCAGAGCCCGAATGAAGCCGATAATCGGCTTACCACGGCTTCGGTCGGCATTGCCCCCACGACTGCGAGAGACATCCGTTCCGGCCTCACTACTTCCTGCCATAGCGCGCTCGCGACGGCTGGCGTGAGCCCAACTGGACCGCGCGGTCCAATTCCGAGTTCCCCGCGAAACTCGCGCACGCCTGGGTACCAGGGCATTGTTGCTCGTGAATCTTGGTCACGAGCGACATCAGCAGACGCTTTCTCGAGGGACGCATATCCAAACGAAACTCGCTGCGTCACCTCTGAGAGCAGCGTAGCCGCCAGAGAGAAGTGGCTCGGGGCCGTCGTGACCTCGAATCGGACGGTGTCGTTCGCAAGCTCAACTTCCACCCGCCCCCCAACGAGCCACGAGAGATATCGAAGGCGCTGGGTCGAGAACGTCTGTGTCTCTCGCATCACCGCTCGACAGGCAACCTCGAGCGCTGCGAGACGGTCGGCGGGTTGATCGTCGCACCGCGCGAGGGCGACCAAGGTAACGAGGCTTGAGTCCTCTCGAAAGTCCACGATCAGCGGGATTCCGTTCGCAAGCCGTATGAGTTCGGGGCTAACGGCAAGCGCTGCTAAGAGGCCCGTCACGGCTTTCTCCAGACCGCCACGATCGCATTCGTAGGGTCAAGTCGCTTTAGAGCGCCCACGACTTCGCAGTAAGTCACTTTCTCAAGATGAGCAAGTTCTTGCGAGGCGAACTGCACTTCTCGCATCAGGGCTCCGACGCCGAGTTGGAAGCCGTGACTGGCCGGGCTTCGAGCTCTGGCTAAGAGTTGCGCTCGCAGCACAGCTCGGGCATTGCTCAAGACAAGCTCTTCGAGAGCATCGGGTGCAGACCGAACGGTCTGCAGCACCAACCTCTCGAGATCGAGATGATCTTCTGGGCCCGAAACGACGATCGTCAGGAGCGAGCCGGCTTCCGACGGGCCGAAGAAAACCCTGGCGTTCAAGCCTTGATTCGCAAGGAGACCGTGCTTGCCGGCAAGTACTTCCGCGGCCAGCAGGGTTGCGCTGTAGTCGTCAGCGCGGATTCCACCGGCGCTGAACCCGATCCCAATTCTCGCGCCTCCAACTGGCGCATCAGCTGTGATCCGAGTGGCTTCAGGTCGGGGGAGCGGTGGAAGAACCATGCGGTTCCCTTGGGGAAGCTTGCCGAGCGGAACACATTCGGCGTGGACTCTCTCCGGGCTAACGTTGCCAGTGACCACGAGCACCATGTTCGTTCCCGTATAGTGCTGCTGGCGGATTTGCTCGAGAGAATCAGCGGACAGACCTTGGACACCTCTGGCGCCGCCGGAGGTGCGATGCCCCCATCCCGAACCAGGAAATGCGGCAGCCCATACAGCTCTGTCTGCGGAGGTGTCTGGGTCCAGGTCCTGGAGCGCGATCTCCT
The DNA here is from genome assembly GCA_041744215.1 of Fimbriimonadales bacterium. Taxonomy (GTDB): domain Bacteria; phylum Armatimonadota; class Fimbriimonadia; order Fimbriimonadales; family ATM1; genus JAHCHL01. The sequence continues at coordinate 162,711 of JBGTLG010000006.1, forward strand.
CCAAGACGACTCGCTTCTCCCGGTCGAACTGCGCGTCGGGGACGCCGGTCCGCAAGGCTAAAGAGACCAGGCTCCGGAGGCCCTTCTCCCAACCGGCTGCAGGCCCCGAGACGACGTACCTCGTGAACTCTCTAAACGTGGTCGCGTTCATCCACGAGCCACTACTCTCGGCTTCATGACTGTACGTTCCTGGGCCGGTGAGGAACGCGAGGTGCTCGATGAGGTGAAAAGCGCCTTCTGTTTGGGGGGTCTCATAGGCGGACCCTCCGCGCACGAACAGTTGCGCTGCGTACGCTCTCGCTTCAGGCATCGGCTGCACCATCACGATCATGCCGTTGCCGAGGACTTTGATGTCTGGCGCAGGCATCGAGGCAACCAGGCAGACGGCAACCGCCGAGATCAAGGCCGAACCACCATCACGCTGCAAGGCGCGCGGTCGACGAGGAATTCGGAAACGCTACCAAGGAGTAACCGACTAATCATTGAGTGACTCTTCGCGCCGACGATGAGAAGATCTGCTTCCGAGGTCGTCGCGTGGCTCAAGAGTGCCTTCCGAGGGTCGCCTTCCAAGACACGCAAGGAAACTTGATCGGCGATCAGGGCGAGGTCTTTCTGGGCGACCTTGAGCCGCGTCTCGTACCAGTTGATGACTTGCTGACGTTCATCCAATTCCTCGCTGGCGACATCCTCAACTTCGGTTTTATGCGCTTCGACTGCACGGAGGGCTTGCAGATCGGTCGCAACAGTCACCACTTCCAATTCCGAAAACTTTCCTCGGACGAGGTGGGTTAGGTGCTTTCTTGCCTTGGCAGAGAGCTCCCCAAGGTCCGTCGCATAAAACGCCCGCAGGCCCGCTGGGAGGACGAATGGCTTAGATCGCACCATTAGGATGCTTGACTTCGCCCCGTGCACAAGCGATCTGCCAACGCTTCCGACCAAGAACTCGTCGAGACCGGAATGGCCGATCGCGCCAAACACAACGAGGTCAGCATTCCTTGACTCGCTGAGCTCCGCCAGTTTGGACGCGGGATCGCCTTCGAGCACGACCGTTTCTGTGTCGAACCCTACTGAGGAGAGGGTGGATGCCGCCTCCGCCGCAGCGATTTCCGCGCGGCTCTGCGCATCTTGGATCGCCACGGCCATTCGCTCACCAAAAACGCCGCTCAAGAGCGGGTTGGCTGTGGCCGTAACTGCCGAGATGGGCGAGAAGACGCTACAACAAATGACCTTCGCGCCCGCATACGCGGGGTAGCGCGCAAGGAACTCGGTTGCGAAGCGGGCGTTCTCGGAACCATCCGTTGCGAGGATGAGAACCATACTATCGAGAGTTTACGCGAAACTTATCGAGAGGCGATGAAGTAATCGCCTTCCTCGCCAGCTGCGACCTGCGTCAGCATCACCTGCGCAAACTCTTCCAACGCCTTTAGATCCTTGTCGAAGTCTGGACCCGACGGGGCGAGCAAGAACCTGTAGAACTGGCCATCGACATTTTCACGGCCTGTGAGTTTCGCGAAAGTCAGGTCGACTGGCATAAGGATTGGTGAGCCTCGCATTGACAGAGGAGTTCGGTAGAAGTACATGGCGACGGCGCGTGCGCCGGGCTTCTCGAGGTTTAAGATTGTTGCCGGAATCTTTCCGCCCATTACTGGGATGTCGACAGTGCGCTCGTAGTTGTCTTTGAAAATCCACCCTTGCGCGCTGAAGCACACTTGTGGGTCATGGAATGATTTGCGGCTGTTGCCAGCGATGACAAGAAACTCGTATTGCCGTCCGTCGGGACCCTGAAACAGCCTGCCGACAATACCAAACGGTACGAGGATGTCGTAGGTTTGTTTGTCCATTTTCACCGTTTGAATGAAACGGTAGCCAGGAACTTCCTTCGGGATCTGTGCCTCCATCCACTCTTCGGTGCGATCCTTGTACACAACCTTCGGAACCATGAGTGCACCGATTCCGGCTATTACGAACAACGCGAGAACGATCTTAATTCGTGACTGCATCAACTTTTCTCCCTTCAAGGCCGCGGACTATGAAATGTAGGATGATGAAACATACGATGAGAGTGATGTAGCCGCTCCAATCATGGAACACCATGCCAACATCATCTCCGTATCTGAGCAGGTATGAAACCCACGCGGCGTCTGGATTGTTGACTGCTCCTTCGCCGACGACGCCGATCAGCATAATGCGAAGGCCATTTATGAACAACGCAAGAGCAGGGTTGATGACAAGCAAGAGCAATAGGTTCTTCCAAAGCCCCAGATTGGAAATCATGATGAAGAACGTCGTGAACGCAGTGAGCGATAGAATCAGCTTAAAGCCGCTACATGGGCCACCAACGTTCAGGACATAGTTGTCGAGGTGAATCATCGTAGGATACGCGGGCGAAATGTACGGTCCGTATCCAAAGACAGCGAGTATCGAATTCGCGACTTTTGTCGAAAGGAGCTGAAGCGGGTTAGTCGTGTTGTCAATCAACATTCCCAACACCGGCATCATGAACACGAGGAACAGCAGTGGTCCCAATGAGAGTCGCCCAATTCGGGGACCGAACGCAAAGTAGACGCCTCCTATGAGCGCAAGTATAAACCCGCCTGATGCCATCGACAGGTTGTCAATTCTTCGTGCTGCAATAACGATGAAAAGCCCAACCATCAAAACGAGCATTCCCATAATCGACATGCCTATGGGCTGCTTGCGAATCTGGTCGCGTCGCATGTATAAGATGGCGAGGGTCATGAAAGGCACGAGGACGCCGTGAGAGTAGTAGCCTTCGTCTTCGAACCACACTCCCGGCAGTCCACTTAGGAACGACCAGCCGAGAATAAGCGCTGCGATGATCCCGCCCAGTATCCAGGGGACAGCCACTTTCGGCAGCTTCACCCCGATCAGAGGAATCTCAATGACTTCCTCGTCGGGCTGACCGCCTACCTCGGCCACCACGTCCGGGTGTGGCTCGTTTATGTCTTCTGGGGCATTTTCTGGCAGATTCGTCTTGGCCATCCTCAACTCCGATACGTTCACTGGGCAGACTATGTCGCCTTGTGAAGGTGCAAATTATGTGCCGAAACCGCTCCTCAGTATGCGCCGTCGCCCCGCAGCACTGCCGTTGGCGTCTTCATCAGTATCTTCAAGTCGAGCCAGAAAGACATGTGTTCCACATAGAAAGAGTCGAGGGCCATCCACTCATCGAAGGACGTATCGCTGCGCCCGCAGATCTGCCAGAGGCAGGTGATGCCCGGTGGGATGCTCAGCCGTTTGAAGGCGGCATCGTCGTACTGCTCGACCTCTCTTGGGAGCGGAGGGCGAGGTCCCACGAGGCTCATGTCTCCCCTCAGAACATTGAACAACTGGGGAAGTTCGTCGAGGCTGTACTTGCGCAAAAAACGTCCCACTCGCGTCACCCGCGGATCGTTCTTCATCTTGAAGATCGGCCCGTCTTTTTCGTTGCCATCCTTGAGAAGTTCGGCCAGTCGTTGGTCAGCGTCCCGGTACATTGACCTGAACTTGAGAAACTCGAATGTTACGCCATATCGTCCGACGCGCTTTTGCTTGTAGATGATGGGCCCTGGGCTACTGAGCTTGACGCTTAGCGCGATTGCCAGGAGGATGGGTGACAACAGGAGGATCAGCGTGAGGCTGCCGGTGAAGTCAAGGATCCGCTTCCAGAACGCGTAGTTCACCCTCACGCGCGGGATGCGCGCTGAGAACGTCGATTCGGGTTGATTTGTCGCGTTCATAGTTGGTTAGGGAGCGCACTTTGCACTTCCTAACCCATACTACTCTTCGTCTTCCTCTTTTGTTGACCCGTACTGTTGCGGTTTTTGTCCTGAGGCAGACTGACCTGGGCCCAGCGCGGCTCTGCCGCTTGACGAGTGGTGCCGGCTAATCGAAGACTCGTAGCTCCTTCGATAGTTTTGGTACGACGGACAATCGTTCGGGCGGGTCTTGTTGAGAACCATTCCGATTACGTTCACTCCGAGCCTTTCAAGGCTCTTGTGGAATTCGTACTCGGCTTCGCTCGCGGATGTTCCCGCTTCGTGGATCAGCACGACGTTCTGTACGTTCTCTGCGAGGACTACGGGATCGCCGAAAGTGCTGCCAGCAGGGCTGTCGAAGACGATGAAGTCCGCGCCCTTGCTGATCTGCTCGACAAACTCATCCATCGCATTGCTGCCGAGGAAGCGCACTGGGTTTACGGGCGGTTCGCCAGCGGCGATGAACAGCAATCCTTCAACGCCTGTCGGCTGCACGACGTCTTCGATTCCTGCCGTGCCTCCGAGGATTTCGGAAAGGCCAGCACGATTCTGCAGACCAAAGTGTTCGTGGAGTGACGGCTTCCGCATATCTGCGTCGATTAGCAGAACGCGTGCGCCATCGCGTGCAAGGCTGATCGCGAGATTCGCGGCGATGGTGCTCCGGCCGACTCTCGGCTCCGCAGCAGCAACAAGAATTCCTGGCCCCTGGAGTTTCTCCTTGATCGCCATGATCTGAGTACTCAGAATCTGATAACTCGCTGCGAGCGGGCTCGGTTGCTCGACGTCCGGATTCAGCCGCTGCTGGCTGCTGCGCGGCAGCGCGGCAATCACAGGGAAGCCAAGCGCATTCTCAGCGTCGCTCGCCGTGTACGCCGCCTGGTCAATCTGGCCAAGGCTCGCGACGAGGGAGACTGCCACGATTAGCGACAAGAAGAACGCAATTGAAGTTTTTAGGATGATTGCGGGGTCTACCGGCTGGACATTGGGCGGGTCTAAGAAGTAGACGCCTCGCGTTTCATTTTCCTTTTGGCGAACCTGCGCCTCGCTCACCTTCTGTGCGAGGTTGTTGACCGAGACCGCTTGAGCCGCGATCGCAGCTTGTGCGCTGCCGAGTTCCTTCTGGACGATGGGCAGTCGATCAAATCTTTGTTGAAGATTGCTCAGTTCAGCCGTCGCCTGGCGCAGTTCCGCACTTGAAGCTTGTATCGCCTTGTCGCCGAGGTAGATGTCGCTGAGGCGCTGCACTTCAAGTCCGCTTGCGTCGGACGTGGTGGTGCTCTCGAAGTACACCTGGTCCGAGTCTTCGAGGTGCTTTAGGTGAGCCTTGTCTGCCTCAAGCTGCTGCCGAATCGTGATGATTCTGGGGTGCTGAGGGCCGTAGGTTTCGAGCGCCGCGCTCAGTGTCGATTCGGTTCCTGCAATACGCCGCCGCACCTCGTCGTAAATGGGGTTGAGCGTCCGCTGTCGGCCAGCGATGGGATCCAGGATCGGACTGTCTTCGTAGCGCCGGGCTGTGTCCAGCGTTGCTCTTGAAGCCGCCATGTTTTTCTGGGCCTCAGAGATGCGTTGCTTCGTCAAGTTCATCTGAGTTACGAGGCCCGAGGTATTGACATCGAATGCGATAGCCTCTGGGTAACGCTCCATGAACTCTTTCTGCTCTTGCAGTCGCTGGTCGTAGATGCGCTGCTGTTCCGCCAGCTGATCCTTGATGAACTGCAGTTGCTGGTCGGCCATTTCTGAGTTGAGGTTTCGGTAACGGGCTAAGAAGTGGTGACGCACGACTTCGACGACGCGCTTGGTCTTTTCTGGGTTATCGCCGACGTAGGCAACTGCGATGAATTCGGAACCCCTGAGCGGGCGGACGTCGATGGAGCGGAAGAACTTCCGCTCGGCTTCGGGGGAGCCGCCCTCGACGACACGCTCGGAAGTCAGCTGATCATACGCTGCGCGCAGCACGGAGTACGATGTGATCGTGTTCGCGAGGTTAGTAACACGAATTTCTTGCTCGTTCACCGCTCCGCCCATCGCTTGAGACAGGTAGATGTCGGTAAGCCCCATGTCGCGGTTCCTTCGATCCGCGAGTGTCATGAAGCCTTCGTACTTCGGCGGCGAGAAAATCGTGTACAGCATCGTTCCGACCGTGATCGGCACGACGATTAGCGCTAGCAGCCACCATCGCTGCTTTAGTGATCTCAGAAACTTTCCGCGTCCCACAATGAATCTCCAATCGTTACCAGGTTAAAACCGAGGGAAAAAGCTGAAGTTCCGATTCAGCAGACTTGCCACCGTGAACGCCAAGTTCGCGTAGGCGGAAGCTCGCCCCAAGTCCGGGTTCTTTGTCGTCGGTACGTAGATCAAGTCGCCAGGGAGCAACTCGACATTCTGGCTGTAGTCGTTTCGGTCTGTGAACCTCACAAAGTCCACGACGAATTGTCGGTACTCGAACGGTCGCCCTGGCACAGGCCGCTGGATCGACACTTCCGAAAGTTTGCTCCGGTCAGGAATGGGCCCATTAGCCAGGGCAATCGCATCAGACAGCATCATGCCTTTCGTCCACAGGAATTGGCCAGGTCGCGCCACGTACCCAAGGACGTTCACGCGCTGAGGCTCGATCTCCGGAATGTTGATAATGTCGCCGTCGCGCAACTCGTAGTTCTGCGACAGGTCACCCTTCTCCAGCATCGATTCGAGATCGAGGGGAATCTGCTCAACAGTCCCTTTCCGCACCAACACGGCCTTCTTTAGGTCAGATCTCTGCGGGATCTGACCTCCCGCTTGGGCAATCAGGGACAAAACCCGATCGCCGGGGCGGAAATCATACTGGCCTGGCTTCTGGACAATGCCAACCACACTGGCTCGGGTTGGACGAAATCGAATGATATTGACCGAGACCTTCGGGTCTTTGAAGTAGTCGGGCTTCAGTCGATTCGTGATCAGGTTCTCAACCTCGAGCGGGGTCATCCCCTCGACCTTGATGAACCCAAGGAAGGGGTAGCTGATCGATCCGTCCTGGCTGATGATCGCGTCGACGCCCATGTCCGGCTCACCGTACACGCGAATGGAAATCACGTCCTCAGGCCCTAATCGATAGGGCAAGGCCGTCGTTTGGGCGAGCGCACTTGCAAACATCCATGTGAGCAACCCTAGGAATACCCAGAATCTCGACATCACCACTCTCCTGTGGGGCTGGGCGATTGAACGCCCAAGAGAACACCCTAGGCCCGGTTCCTCAACAGAATCTGGCCCGGTTGCTCTCATCCAATCTCGTATTGTAGCAAATTCACGGCGATTTAGCAATGTTTCGACGGACTCCTTCAATTACGACGCTCACTTCACCTTTCAAGTTCGTGGCCTGGGCGAACACTACGGATAGACGCCCGCGCAGTACCCCTTGGTGCATTTTCGTCATCTCGCGGCAAATCGCCACCCTGCGGTCACCAAGAACGGCGAGGGCCGATTCCAGCATTTTGGGGGTCCGCTCGGCTGATTCGAAGATCACGAGAGTGTAGGTCGAATCCCGGAATGCCTCGAACTCTGCCCTCTGGGCTCCGGTTTTTCTGGGCAAAAACCCCAAGAAGGCAAACCTCTGGGCGAAGAAGCCGCTGAGCGCCAGCGCGTTCGTGACTGCCGACGCTCCAGGTATGGCGTCGACCTCGACCCCGGATGCGTACGCCAGATCCACGAGACGGGCGCCTGGATCGCTCACCGCGGGTGTTCCCGCATCTGAAGCGAAGACCACGACCTTTCCTGAGGCGATCTGGTCAACGATCTTCTCCAGTGCTGCGTCTGGCGCGTGCTCGTCAAGCCGAGCAAGTGGCTTTTTGAGTCCCTTCAGCGAGAGGAGGCGTCCGGTGACCCGCGTGTCCTCCGCCGCCACGAGGTCGCAACTCGACAGTGCTTCGAGCGCCCGGGGGGACAGGTCTCCCAGGTTGCCAATTGGGGTCGAAACGACGATTAGCCGCCCGGCGGTGCTGTCTCCGGGGTCTCTTGACCCTCCGTCGGGTTCGCCTGGCGTTCCGCTTCCTCTTGGAGTCTCTTCTCTTCCTCTTCTAATTTCTTTGCCTCTTCAGCGTTCTGCTTTGCGAGTTCAATCTCCGCCTTAACTTGGTCGATGACCGGTGAATTCGGGGTCGCAACCTCGATCGCTCGTGGCAGCAGCGCTTCGACCTTCTCCACGTTAGGGAAGGTGGACGGATTGTAAAGGGTCGCATTTGTGGCGATGTCAAGCAGCTGCTCAAGCGCCTGATCTCCCATTTTCGCTGCCAGCAGTACGTTCAAGTACTGGAATTTGAACTCGGATGACGAGATGAAGCTCGCGACGTCAGCGTATACCTGGAGCCTCTCCTCGTTGAGCTGATCTTTGTCGGGCCCCGCAGGTGTCAGCGAATCGATCTGTTCGAAGCAGACGTAGCGCAGGCTGGCGACCAGATCCGGACTGTTAGCCTCCGCTTCGCGCAGCGCCTCGAAGATCGTTCGGAACTCCATAAGCCGCTTGGTTTGATTCTCTGCCCCGGCAAACTCGGCATGTCTCGCGCCGGTCGGATTGACGATCTGATCGTACTCGTGCAGCAATCGGAACGCTTCGCTTTCCCACTCGATTTTCGCGGTCTTGCGCGTCTGCTCGATACCATCGTTGATTCGACCTGCTACGGCCGCCGTTCTTATGTCATTGGCTCGCTTAGCCTTCTGCGCCTCAAAGTCTTCAGGAACCCCCGGCTCGATTTTTACGAGTTTGTAGACGGCCGCTCCCGTCGGAAGCTCGACGACATCGGACACTCCCCCGGGCTCGAGGTCCAAGACCACTTTGTAGGATCCGGCTGCTTCAATGGCATATCTATCCAAAGTCTGCTCGGCCACTTCGGAGGGCTTCATGTTCGAATCCGACGGGCGCATGTCGGAGTACTCGTCGATCGCCGCCTTGAAGTCCATTCCTCCTCGGATCTTCTCGAGCGCTTCAGCTGCCCGAGCCTTTGCGTCGCCGGAGGTTCCGGCCTCGAAGTAGATCTGTTGGTAAGTGACCTTGTCGTAACTCTTCTTTAGCGCCGCATCCGAAGTGTCGACCGCTCGTTCCCACTTTCGCCGGATCTGGTCGGCCGCCATTTCGGCCTGAAGCGACTGGTACTGACCTCGCTCGTTCATAGCCTGCCGGTAAAGCGCCAAAATCTGCTGCTTCAGTTCGGGAATTTTCTGCCCTGAGACCGTCTCGAAAAACCTCACATCCGACAGCCCTTTCATCTCATCGATTCGGCGCTGAGCAGCCAGGTACTCCTCCGACGTTTCTCCCTTCTCCTTCTTAAGCTGCTCCAATTGGATGTCTGCCATCCTCACCTGGATCTCGCGGTTTTGCGCAGTGTTCGCTACCTGTTCTTCGACCATACGATCGGCAGCTGCGGGCACCCAGTCGTTTATCTCGTCTGGGCCAAGCTCGATGCCTTCCTTTGCAGCGATGCTAAGCAGGGCCGCTGCGTTGATCGATGTGTCTACTGCCTGTGAGAACGACGAGACGATCTCGGCCGGTCCCACCTCGCCAGTCGAGTTAGGATCCTGGCGTTTCTCTTCAATGATGCGCATCTGGGTCGCGCGCGCGTTCGAGTCGATGGTGACCTGGTAGATAGAAACGCCGTCCATCTTGAACGCGACTGGGCCAAAGTCTCCGGTGGCCATCTGTTGACCGCCACTACCACCTACCATGACGAGGCCCAGGATGAGGGCGACACCCAGGACGCCAGCCGCGATGAGCCCGCAGGCGGCGAATTGATTTCTGATCTTAGTAATCGACAAGGCGTGTAACTCCTACGAACGGAACGGGAATTCCAAAATTATGACACGGAGGGGGCGGCCCTTCCGTCTGGCTATTGACAAGTAGACGTCCGTGCGTATACACTTGACACAGGAGGAAGAGGAACTACCATGACGAGAGGACTGACGAAACGGCAAGAAGAGGTGCTCGAGTGCATCTGCGACTACGTTGAAGACCATGGCTATCCGCCCTCGATCCGCGAGATCGGTGAGCGATTCAAGATCCAAAGCCTAAGGGGGGTGACGGTACACCTCGACGCTCTGCAAAGAAAGGGCTTCATCGCGAGGGGGTCAAACCCGCGCTCGATTCAGATCACGCACCCTGCCTACCGGCCGGGCCCAAGCTCGAGGATGGTGCCGATCGTCGGCACAATCGCCGCTGGCTCGCCGATTACCGCCGAACAAAACGTCGAGTCGGTGGTTCCGGTTCCCGCTGAGATGGTGAGAAACATCGAAGGCGCGTTCTTGCTCAGGGTCAAAGGCGACTCTATGACCGGCGAGGGGATTATGCCCAGGGACCTCGTCTTGATCAAGCCGCAGAAGGTTGCAAGAAACTCCGATCTTGTGGCCGTGATGATCGACGACGAGGCGACAGTGAAACGTATTCAGTTCGAAAAGACGCACGTCAAGCTTCACGCCAGCAACCCGGCGTACGATCCGATCGTGGTGAAGGGCGAAGACGCCCACATCATTGGAAAAGTCGTGGGACTGCTGCGCGACTACGAAGGCTTGTCGTTCTGAGGACCTGGGGGGGTGGCGTTGGCTTTGCGTTTCGCGCCCAGCGTGGTGCCTTTTCCCTGTCTGGGCCGATTTGAGAGCAGCCTGATGCAGGATCGCTATCGCCTGCCATCGAACAACAGCCCATTCCATGAAAATCGGACTCTTTCTCGCCTTGTTCGGCGATAAATCGCTCGACGAGGCTCTTGACGCAGCCGCAGCAGAAGGTCTCGAAGCCGTCGAGATCGGAACAGGCAACTACCCCGGTAACCCCCATCTGGACGTTGACAAACTTCTCGCAGACAAAAAAGCAAGGACAGAGTTGCTAAAGCAGATCGAATCGCGCGGACTTACATTAAGTGCGCTGTCTTGCCACGGAAACGCGCTCCACCCGCAATCAAAGATTGCGAAAGCGCACCACGATACGTTTGTTAAAACCGTGCAACTCGCCGATGCGCTCGACGTGCGCATCGTCAATGGATTTAGTGGATGCCCCGGAGAGGGCCCGAATTCCAGATTTCCAAACTGGGTGACCTGCGCGTGGCCAGACGAGTTTCGCGAAGTACTCGAATGGCAATGGGAAGAGCGTGTTATTCCGTATTGGACGGAGCAAGCCGCGTACCTATCGAAGCACAAAACCCGTTTTGCTATTGAGATGCACCCGGGTTTTGTTTGCTACACCAACGATACACTGCTGAAGCTTCGCAACGGCGTCGGAAGGAATGGCGAATGGATCGGTGCGAACTTCGATCCGTCTCATCTGTGGTGGCAAGGTATTGACCCAATCGCGGCTGTTCGTCAACTTGGCGAAGAGCGCGCGCTATTCCACTGTCACGCAAAGGACGCGCGCATCGACCCATACACCAGCGCCCTTAATGGCAATCTTGATGCAAAGTCTTATGCTCGCATTGCTGATCGCTCGTGGGTGTTTCGGTCTGTGGGATATGGTCACAGCGTCGAATGGTGGAAGGACTTCGTATCAACGCTTCGGACAGTCGGATACGATCACGTGCTGTCAATTGAGCATGAAGACGGACTCATGTCTCCGATGGAGGGCCTGCGAAAAGCCCTTGAAGTGCTTCGGCAAGCCGTTATCTCAGAGCCTGCTGGCGAAATGTTCTGGGCGAAAGATTGACGTCGAGTAACAACCGCGCAGGGTCTTCGGCAGCGAGTCCCGTCGCTTGTATCTACCGCTTCGTCGCTGGGATAGAAAGTCTTGTGTGCGGTCGAGCCTCACGGACCAAACACTTCTGTTAGGAACTGTTTCATTGCCTCCCATGACCTGCGATCTGCTTTAGGATCATATGCGACACCACTTGTTCGGTTCGCGCCAGCGCTTGGTTCCGTGAAGCTGTGAACCGCTCCGCCGTACGCAATGAACACGTAGTCGATGCCGCTGCTCCGCATCTCCTGATGAAAAGCTTCGACATCTTTCGGCGGAACAAGTGGATCGTCCGCGCCATGCAAAACCAGAATCTTCGCTCGGATGTCTTTAGCGTCTTGCGGAGTCGGTGTGTCGAGTCCCCCGTGGAAACTCACCACACCGCGAACATCCGCGCCGCTCCGAGCAAGTTCCAGCACGGCCGTACCGCCGAAGCAGTATCCGATCGCGGCGATCTTTGTCGGATCGACTCGCGGGTGGGACCTAATGAAGGACAGTGCGGCGTTCGCGCGCTGGCGAAACAGCTTTCTGTCGTTCTTGTACTTCGAACTCTCGTCCATATTCTGTTGAAGAGTTCTTGGTCGGACTCCTTTGCCGTAAACGTCGGCGCAAAATGCGACATAACCCAGCGCTGCGACTTGTTCGGCGCGCTTCATTTCGTAGTCGTCAAGCCCATTCCAATCATGGAAAATGATAACGGCTGGAGCTTTCGACTTTGAGTCGTCATAAACGATATATCCTTCCATCGGCACTTCGCCATCCATGTAGGTGACCGGGTTTTTGACGATATCGGAGTGCCCGCTCGTGGCGGTTAGCAAGAGGATTGTTACAAAGAGGGTGCGCATAGAGTTAACCATACGACGCCTCAGGCCTCAAGATTGTTTTGCTTGATCTGACATCGCGTAAAATCACCCGTCGTGCCCTACCCAGTCGACCTAATCGATCGCGTTGCCAAACGTCACGGACTTCGGGGCACCCCCTCGCCGATGCGAGAGGGCGGAATGGTCAACGATGCCTGGTCGATAGGCGACGATTTCGTCTTGCGGATTGTCCGAGAAGAGAGTGATAAGGAGTGTGACGATGAGCCGCAGCGCGAAGCGGCCGTTACGGAACTTGCGCTCAAAGCCGGAATCCGAACTCCAAGATTAATCGCAAGCAACACGGACTGCGATCTCGCGCCGCGTCCCTACACGATTTATCAGAAGGCCCGAGGTGTTCCACTGGGATTCATCGAGCGGGATCCCGCGGAATTCGACGATGCCTATCGCGAGGTTGGGAGAGAACTATACAAGCTGCACCAAATCGCTGTTCCGAACGAGCTGATTCCTCTTTTGCGAAAAGCCGAGCGACCAGACCCGAATGCAAATGTAGAGAAGGCGCTCGCCGCCAGAAAGTTATCCGTAGACGATGCATCAGAAATGAGTGCCTTCATCCGCGAGTTGGAGGGTTCCTTGGTCGAAGACGCAAACCCGGTGCTGATCCATCACGACGTTCATCCGTGGAATCTCATCGTCGATGGTGATGCGCTTTCTGCGATCGTCGACTGGGGGGATGCATCTTTTGGTGATCCGGCGCGCGATTTTGCGGGGATGCCGATGGTCGCTGTCCCCGCGATGCTACAAGGCTATGCAGAGGCAGGAGGCACGATCGACCTGCACTTCAAGCAGCGATCCGTCCACGTCCGCATGGAGGCGATGCTCTGGGAGCTTCGAGAGTTGGAGGCGGCGACTTACGAGCGAGCTTGGTGGGCATTGCCCGTCGGCGACTGGCGAGGCATTCTTGCTAATCTGCATCTCGTTCTTTGAGTCAAACTAACCGCTTTCACATGGATGCACGGTCGCAGTTTCTCGGTTGCCTTCTTGGCGGTGCGGTTGGAGATGCTCTCGGCGCACCGGTCGAGTTCATGGACTTTGTGCAAATCCGGAGGTCCCACGGAGACGGAGGCATTCGTGATTTTGCGCCCGCATACGGAAAGACTGGCGCAATAACCGATGACACGCAAATGACTCTCTTCACTGCAGAAGGAGTCATTCGCGCACTGGTAAAGGGATCGGTAAAGGGCATTTGTGATCCCTATGAGGTGATGCGGCGCGCCTATCTTCGTTGGCTCATAACGCAAAAGGAAGTTTCACCTGTGGAGTTTCGAGCGGACGGCTGGCTGATTACCCAGCGTGCACTCTTTCGCCGACGCGCCCCGGGAAACTCCGTGTTGTCGGCGCTGCGCGACGGCGGATACCATCCAGGCGATCCACCTCAAAATGACAGCAAAGGTTGCGGTGGCGTGATGCGAGTCGCGCCCGTCGGTCTCTTGATGGAGAATCCGTTCGACTATGGTTGCAAGTCGGCTGCGATTACGCATGGCCACCCGATGGGCCAGATCCCAGCAGGCTGCCTCGCGGTGTTGATCCGCGCGATCATAACCGGCGCGGACCTGCCTGATGCGATAACGGAAGCCCGGGAGTCTGCAACTGCGTATCCCGAGCAGGTCGATCTGATAGACAACGCGATTTCTTTGGCCGAGTCGGACGCGATCTCTTCAAAAGCGATTCATTCGCTGGGCGGGGGTTGGACTGCGCCGGATGCGCTCGCGATCGCAATCTTTGCCTGCTTGCGCGGAGAATCGCTCGAGGAAGCGGTAGTGATCGCAGTCAATCATGACGGTGATAGTGACTCGACAGGCTCCATGGCTGGGCAAATCATGGGAACGCTGCACGGCGTCGACGCGATCCCTACGCGGTGGAAAGAAGGTGTAGAACTGCGAGACGTCGTCGAACAAGTTGCGATCGACCTGGCGGCATTTCATGAAACGTATCCAACAGAGGAGCAGATCGCAAACGATTGGTGGATTCGGTACCCCGGGAGTTAATGTAGCTACGGTTTCGCCATTCTCCGCAACACCATCTGTAGAATCCCGCCATTGCGGTAGTAGTCGACTTCGACGGGCGTGTCGATTCTGCAGACCGTCTCGAACTGGAAGGAACTTCCGTCCGGCCTTGTCGCTGAAACCGTAACAGGTTGTCTTGCTTGTATCGAGTCGCTTACCGGTATGTCGAACGACTCGTCGCCACGTATCCCCAGCGACTCTGCGTTTTGCCCGTCCAGGAACGTCAGTGGCAGCACTCCCATCCCAACGAGATTCGAGCGGTGAATCCGCTCGAAGGACTCCGCGATAACGGCGCGAACGCCGAGCAGCAACGTACCCTTTGCAGCCCAATCGCGCGACGACCCCATTCCGTAATCCTTTCCTGCGATCACGATGAGCGCAACGCCTGCTTCCCTGTAACACATCGCAGCGTCGTAAATCGACTTGACTTCTCCATCGAGAAAGTCCGTTGTCCAACCGCCTTCCGTGTCCGGAGCAAGTTTGTTTCTGATGCGTATGTTTGCAAACGTCCCCCGCGTCATGACGCGGTCATTGCCTCTGCGCGACCCGTAAGAATTAAAGTGGTGGGGACGAACGCCAATCGACATTAGATAGTGGCCCGCGGGGCTGTCCTGTTTGATCGCGCCTGCTGGGCTAATGTGATCCGTCGTCACCGAGTCGCCGAGCAGCGCAAGGCACCTGGCAGAGGCGATGCTCTCGCTCGCTTTCGGCGTAGGCGTCAAGTCTTCGAAGAAGGGCGGCTCCTGAATGTACGTGCTCTCCGGAGGAAATGGATAGATCAACCCGGTTGCGGTCTCGATGTTCTTCCATTCATCCGATCCTTCAAAAACATTGGAGTATCCATCAATGAATTGGTCGCGGGTTACGCTCGAAAGGATCGTTTTCTGGATCTCGACAGCGCTCGGCCAAACGTCTCGCAAGTAGACAGGCTTGCCATCGCGCCCGACACCAAGTGGGTCGGTTGTCAAGTCTATGTCCACTGTGCCAGCGATCGCATAGGCAACGACAAGAGGAGGTGACGCAAGATAGTTCGCTTTGACATCGGGGTTTACGCGGCCCTCAAAGTTTCGATTTCCGCTCAGCACTGCTGCCGCGACCAGGTCGCCCTCTTGAATCGCTTCAGAGATCGACTCAGGCAGCGGGCCGCTGTTTCCGATGCAGGTCGTGCAACCGTAACCCACTAAGTAGAAGCCGACCGACTCCAAATCCTCCATCAATCCAGCTTTTAGCAGATAGTCGGTGACTACTTTGCTGCCAGGGGCCAACGAAGTCTTCACCCACGGTTTTCGGGTCAGCCCTTTTTCACGCGCGTTTCGCGCCAGCAATCCTGCACCAATCATAACCTCAGGATTGCTCGTGTTCGTGCAACTCGTTATCGCCGCTATGACAACGTCTCCATGATCGAGCTTAAATCGCATTCCGTCATACTCGACCGCAACGCCCTCTGCGGCAGCATCGACTTCTTCGGGAACCGCAACCGCTGCGCCTCCCTCGCCTTCCCATCGACTGTTCGAGTTTCCAGGCACCGCCTTTCCGTAATCCTTTTGCAACCTGCTTCGCCATTCGTGCTTCATCCCGCCAAGGCCCACACGATCTTGAGGGCGCTTCGGACCGGCCAAGGACGGCTCTACGCTGCTCATGTCGAGGTGCAATGTCTGCGTGTATCGAATGTCGAGAGAATCGTCGCGCCACAGACCTTGCGCTTTGTAAAACTCTTCGACTTGCTTAATCAGTGATTCGTCGCGGCCAGTCAATCTTAAGTATTCGATGGTGCGCGAATCAACAGGGAAGAATCCACATGTCGCGCCGTACTCCGGAGCCATGTTCGCAATAGTCGCGCGGTTTGCAACCGGCATCGAGTCCAAGCCATCGCCGAAGAACTCCACAAACTTCCCGACAACGCCATGTTCTCGCAACATTTGCGTTACAGTTAGCACCAAGTCAGTCGCGGTCGCGCCATCTGGCAGCTTGCCGGTCAACTTGAACCCGACGACTTCAGGAAGCAGCATGTAGATTGGTTGACCCAACATACACGCCTCCGCTTCAATCCCACCGACCCCCCAACCCAACACTCCGAGACCATTGATCATCGTCGTGTGGCTGTCAGTTCCTACAAGAGAATCAGGGAACAGCGTGCCCCCAGATTCCCACACCACTTTCGCCAAGTACTCAAGATTGACCTGGTGAACAATTCCTGTGGCCGGGGGAACGACGCGAAAATTGTCGAAAGCGCTCTGTCCCCACTTGAGAAATTCGTATCGCTCCTTGTTGCGCTCGAACTCAAATTCTGAATTGATTCGCAGCGCATCCGCCGAAAGAAACGCATCGACCTGAACCGAGTGATCGATTACCAGGTCACACGGTATGAGGGGATTTACTTTTCTTGGATCGCCACCAAGCATTACCATTGCGTTTCGCATCGCAGCCAAATCCACGACGGCAGGAACGCCGGTGAAATCCTGTAAAACTACTCGGGCTGGCATAAAGGGGATCTCGACTTCGCCAACTCGCTTCGGATCATATCCTTCGATAGCACGTATATGGTCTTCGGTGACCACTCGCCCATCCAAGTTGCGCAAACACGCTTCCAGAAGAACACGGATTGAATAGGGAAGAGTCTTGACTGCGTCGCCTAAGGAGTTGAGGTTGTAGTAAGTATTGTCGCCGAGGGTGGATTTCGCGTTAAGAGGCTCTTTGGACATCGCGTCCTACCTTATACCCGTCTTTGCGCAAATCAGCTGGCAAGCTTGACCGCCACGATCGCCGTGCCACACAACGCCATCGCAAGCAGGTACAGCACCCATACCGCTTGTCGCTGCGATAGTCCCCGACCGAGGAGCGTGTGATGAACGTGCCTCTTGTCGGCCTGAGTGATCGGAACGCGGCCGAGCATTCGGCGAATCACCACAATGAATGCATCCAACACTTGCACCCCGAATATAGTGAGCGGAACAAGAAATGCGACAGCCGCAGCTGTTTTCATAACGCCATTGATGCTGACCGCAGCGAGGTAAAAACCTAAGAACTGCGCACCACCCGTGCCCATAAATATCTTGGCCGGGTGATAGTTGTAGCGCAAGAATCCCAAGCAGGCGCCGACTGCCGCCGCCGATAGCACGCCGATCAAAGGTTGCGTGCCGACGGCTAAGATCAACATCGTCGCTGAGCCGATCGCGGCTATCCCGGCTGCCAAACCGTCGATGCCATCGATAGTATCCATCGTCTTTGCGATGACAAACACGAACCCAGCGGTGAAAAGAACTGAGTTGAGTTCGGAGAACTGAATCCAGGTGCCGGGCTCGCCGTGTGAGAACGGCCGCGACATTCCTTCAACTCGTACGTCGCCGAGCGTAGGATGCGCCAGCGCAATCCCACACCCAACAAGGAATACCGCTTGAACAACAGCAGGAACATTGAAACGATCGTCAAGCATCCCAAACAGCACGACCGCCAGGCCGATTCCCATGATCCAAACTGACTTGAGCGTGTACGGCCCAATCATCGGCGTGCCGGCCACCACATTGGATCGAGGATAAATGATCAGCCAAGCAACAATGACCGCGAGATAGATCGCAAGGCCGCCCCACCGCGGAGTTGGCGTTGTGTGGATTCTCCGTGCCTCTCCTGGCATGTCTACCGCGCCTAGCTTGTTAGCTATTCTCATCACCAGCGGAGTCGTCGCCAGCGCGACGATCAGGGCGATGAGGGCGGCAGCGGCGTACGTCATTTCATCAATTCAACGAGTTCGCACCGGCCATCAGTAATGCGAACGAGTTCGGTGCCGGAGTGCGCAAACAGCTGCAGCGCGAGGTCGTCGGGATAGTCACCCTCAAAGACGACGCGCCGAATCCCTGCATTGATCAGCATTTTGGCGCAGACGTTGCAGGGCTGGCACATGACGTAAATCGACGCTCCCTCGCAGGAGACGCCATTCGCGGCAGCCTGAGCGATCGCGTTCTGCTCGGCGTGCGCCGCAAGTTGGCACTTTTGGGTGATGTCGCAGCCCCACTCCTCACAGTGCGGAACCCCCCGGGGAGCGCCGTTGTATCCCGTGGCCAGAATCCGCTTGTCCTTCTCGATCACTGCGCCGACGCTCCTGCGGCGACACGTGGCTCGGCTCGAAACCGTATGCGCGATCTTCATGAAGTAATGGTCCCAAGAAGGGCGTTCCGACATGGCGGCCATTATGGGCCCAACTCGCGGCACCCCTATTCGAGCCGAAACTCGGCAACGACGGCCCGGTGATCGGAAGGCCACGGGTCGATGGCGATGTGCGTGATAGGCCCGCTCTCCCCGACAACCCAAGCTCCAATCGCCGTCAGGCCCCGGTAGAGCACGAAGTCGATTCGATCCATGACGTCGTCATCATCGAGCTTGCCGACGGGGTGTCCCGGCGACCAGGTGAATCCGAGAACTTGCAATGGGTCGGGGTGGATTGCCCGAAAGGCGTCCCGAAGCCCGGCATCCTCAGCGAGAGCGGTGACAGGCCAGCGAACCGTGAGCCCGAAGTTCCTGGCGGACGTCGCCACCGTCCAATCGAGGTGTGAAGGAGTGTTGAAGTCTCCGGTGAAAATGACCGGTCTCCCAGTCGCACGTGACGAGAGGGAATCGAGCATCGCTTTCATTTGGGAGACGCGGCCAGATCGCTCCTCGACCTCGGTGGCTGCTTTCTCATCGGCAGCCTTCTTGTCGCGAATCTCGTACGGCCCGTAAGGATACGGGTTCAGATGCGTGTTGAGAAACACGAGCTCGCGACCATTTGGAAGCCGCACGACTGCGCCGCCCCAGCGAGAGCCTTCAACATCCCAGTCCTCGACAATCTCAAATCTGGTTACAAGCGACGCTTTCTTGCTCCACTTCCAGCGCAGCCCTTCCGCGATTTTTTCAAGATTCTCGTCCGGCTCTTGGATTCCTACAATGTCTGCGCCCGATGCCTTGATAACATCGACAACTTGCGCCAGTGGCTGAGCTTGAGTTCCTCCTCGCCAAATGTTAAATGTCAGCGCGCGGAACGTTACTGGAGTTGTTTCCATACCGAGAATCGCAAGCGCAATTGCCGTGAGCATCGCCAAATTTTACCAACCTGAACAAAAACGATAGCTCGAATCGTTCACAATCGCCCGACGCTATGCGCATGGACGAGGATCGAACAAGCAAATGAGAGTGCTGTATGGCGCACACCTCCATCTCCCTTTTTCGGCAGACATTCTCCGCTGCCTTGCAGATGAACATACCGTCCACCTTTTCACGACAGAACGCCAGCTGAGCTACTTAGACCTGAAGGACTGGCGATCGATCATTCCGCAATCGGTAACCGCGTTTATTGAACGGGACCTTCCGGACAACACACAGCTTTCCTCCGGATTCTATGTGCGCGCAATTCGCAGCTTAAGACGGGCGATCAGAGAATTCAAGCCAAACGTCTTGCACCTTCAGGAATCGTTCGATGCGCGCCGCGTGCTTTCATGGCAGCTTTGCCTAAGAAACATAAACTGCCCACTCGTGCTTACAGTCCACGATCCCACTCCGCACCAAGGGGAGATGATTCAGTCCTGGTCAAAGAGGCACAGACTGCAAAGCGCGCTAAGGAGTCGTGCAACGCGCATCGTTACGACTGCAGAAGCCAACAAGCACAGGCTCTTGTCGCTGCATCAGGGTTTGCAACCGGAGAAGATCGGGGTGGTGCAGCACCACGTGCTCGAATACTATCGACGATTCGTGCCAGCAGACGCTGTTCAGCGAGACGCAAATCTGCTGTTCTTCGGAAGAATGATCGACTACAAGGGAATTGATGTTCTCGCGGATGCTTGGCCCATCGTTCGCAAGAGAAACGCGGCAGCAACCTTGACGATCGCCGGATCCGGCCCCTCGCTCGACGCGCACGCCAGTCGATTCGCGAACGACGAAAGGGTGAAAATCCTCAATGAGCGCGTTTCCAATGAAGTTGCCGCCCGCTTGCTCAAGGAGTCGACCGCGGTGCTGCTGCCTTACAAAGGCGCGACCCAGAGCGGCGTGATCGCAGCCGCAATAGCGTTCGGTCGTGCGTGCGTCGCGTCAGGCGTTGGAGGAATCAGCGAGACCTTCAAGGACGGTGCAACCGCGCTGCTGATCCCACCAAACGATCCCGAAGCGCTCGCCGAAGCCGCATTGAAGATTTTAGAAGACTTTGCGCTCCGCAGGTCCATTGAAGCAGCGGTCGAGGAATTGGGATTTGGAGCCCTCAGCCCTGCCACTTTGTCGAGGCAGCTTGTTGACGAATACAAAGTTGCCATGGGCTCATCCCGGCCTCGACCTGAGTAGTGCGGAGGCGCGGCAGGTACCCGTAGCGCGTAAAATGGCGACTCGGCCCAGGTGGTGGAACGGTAGACACAGGGGACTTAAAATCCCCCGGGGCAACCCATGCGGGTTCGATTCCCGCCCTGGGCACCACTCTGTAAGACGGACAAACATGACGCACCGAGAGAATATCTGCCACGTCCTAATGCGACTCTATGATCGTGGATTGATAGGACCGGCAGAAGGCAACGTGAGCGTCAAAACAGAATCAGGTGCGATCCTCGCCACGCCAAGGGCGATCGATAAGGCGCGACTCTGCCCAGAAGACATTGTGGAACTCGCTGCAGACGGCACAAAACCCGCGAACATTGCGAATCGCCACTCTGCGTCATCAGAGATTGGTCTTCACTTGCGGCTCTACGCTGAACGGGCGCAGTGCGCTGCTGTTGTTCACGCGCACCCGATCGTCGCAACAGCGTTCGCAACGTCGGGTAAGACCATTCCCGATGACGTGTTGCCGGAATCTCGTTACTATCTCGGTCCGGTCGCTTTTGTTCCCTTCGCAATCCCAGGTACGCCTGGGGTTGGCGACGCGATTGCTCCCTTCGCCAAAGACCATAAGGCGTTTCTACTCGAAAATCACGGAGCGGTCACGATCGGGGCTACGCTGGATGATGCTTACTTGCGTATGGAAACGCTGGAGCGCGTCGCAAGAATCCTCTTCATAGCAGAAGCGTGCGGTGGAGCGAACAAACTTTCAAGCGAGGCAATGATTTGGCTGAGGTCAGTCAGCGGTGGCGAAGAACTCTAAGTCCTCATCGTCACGTCGACGACGACATCGCGGATGCCTTGCCTCTGACGCAATATCTTTGACATCGTATCCAACTCTTCGCGCATATCGAAGTGGTGCCCGCGCATAGGTCGGACGCTCCCGCGCAGGTAGACGACTCCGTGGACGATTGTGATCGTCATCAGAGAAGTATCGATGGGGCGGCGTGCGAATTCCTTGCGGACAATCCGTGTAGCCTCGACGTCTTCCGGGCGTGGCATGACTTCATTATACGGAATCGCTCCGCGCAATGGAGGCTTCCGACTTCGTCAGTGCGCCCAGAACGTCGGTTGCCGTGATGTCGCCGAGCCCTTTCTCGCCTCGATAGACAACGTGCTCGACCTGTCCGTAAGGGCCGGAGCGCTCAGGTTTCGTCGGCCCCATCATGCAGCCGACGGGTTTGCCGAGGGCAACGGCAATATGAGTCGATCCCGTGTCGCCGCCCACGTGAGCGTCGGACAAGCTCAGAACGGCGATGAGTTCTTCGAGCGACGTTTGACCCGCCAAGCTTGGAGGCGGCGCCGAACAGGTTCCGCGAAACTCGGCATAGGCTCCGACATCACCTGGCCCGCCGATCACGAACGGTGCCCATCCGTCTTCGCGGGCGAGGTATACAAACTCAGCGAAACGCGCAAGCGGCCACTTTTTCTCAGGTTTCCCTGCGCCGAGATTCATCGCCAGCGGTCTGCCTTCGAGACGAAGTTCGGACAGTTTCGATTCCGCAGCTTCCAACGCACTCGTCGATGGAGTCAGCCCGAAATCGACTGGCTTCGCAGGGCAGCCGAGCTTCTCGGCAACCGCCAGATACTGTTCCACAACGTGCAATCCGGGTGTCGGTCTGACCGCTGCACTAAAAAGCCACGAGAGTTCTCGCTGCCAGTGATAGCCAAGTTTGCGTTTCGCTCCACTCATTCCCACGATGCGACCGCTCTTGAAAAGGCCCTGCATATCCAGCGCGACGTCGTACTTCTTCTGCCGCAATCGGTCTTTGATCGATCTCAATTCTGCGCGTTGCGGCCTTCTCGATATCTCGATGAGCGAGTCGATCGCTCGGTGGTCACGCAGCAATCCTGCCATTTCCTTTTGAACGACCCAATCAAGTTGCCAATCAGGATTCGCACGCTTGATTGCGACAGCAGTTGGCATCGTGTGAACAATATCGCCAATCGCTGACAAACGAACGAGAAGAACTTTCCGCGGGCCTACCTCCAGTGCTCTCGCACCTCATCGCTAAGATACATCCAGTCCTTGAACGCCCAATTGGGATAGCGGCGCGTGACGCTCTTCAGGAACGCCCTCGGACTGAGGAGATCGGGCATGCGCGGTCTGCCGTGAAACTTCAGGATCATTCCCCCTTTCAACATCTCGGCGGCTTCTTGCGGCTTCCTGCGATGCAGCTTGAGCAGTGACTTGTAAGACAGGATGAAATCACTCGGGAAAAACTGCAGCTGGGATGTCAGACCCTTGCGCTTGATCACAGCGTCGATAAAGTTCTGATCTCCAGGAAACTTCTCGTCAGCAAACTCATTTTCGCGATACGCTTGCCAAATGGTCTGCGACGTCTCGCTGCGCGTGATCCGCATCACGCATGAATTCAGAACATCGTAGTGCCAATCACGAACGGCGATCAGGTCTGCCGGCTCCTTTGCAGCGAAGTCAATGAGCCGCCGAAGATTCGACCTGATGACAAGAGACACGTCAAAGTACAGGAATTCGCTTGATGGCATTTCGTCGATGTCAAAAAGCTTCACCTTGTTGAACCAACCAGAGTATCCCCATGAAGAACAGTCTGACTGCTTGATTGCTGAAGGCAAGTCACGATTCCGATCTGTAAAGCATGTCAGCTGAAATGGCTCATCGACCTGCCTTGAAAGCATGTTGAACAGCCTTTCTACGTAAAGGTCCGGAAACTGATCACCGACGTTCAAGCAAACGACTTCAAGCATATATCACGCGTCCAGCAACCCCTGATTTCGCGCGGCCTTCCATCTGTCGTGCATCCATAGCCACTGCTCGGGATGCTTCCGAACGGCATTCTCAATCATCTCATTGATTGCCGCTGTAATGCGTCGAACATCCTCGTCCTTATCCCCAGTTGCCTCTGGAATCTCTAGTTTGACGATCTCTCCATGATAACGTCCGTCCGGCTTTTCAGAGCAGAAAGTTCCGATGATGGGCGCGCCGGTTCGCAGGTGAAACACAGCGGGCCCGGTCACGGTGCCTGCAAGCTTTCCAAAGAATGGAACAAACACTTCGTTTGAGTTTTGATCTGGCAGTATTCCGACACACTCGTTGTTCTTTAGCCTTGTAATGATCTCTCTTGCGGCGCTTCCGCGCGAGAAAACCTCTACTCCCTGCGCGTTCCGTTTGCGATTGATGAGTGCATTGGCCTCAGCGTCGTTCGCGTCTCGAGCAACGACGCTTACCTTGTATCCCTTCAATGCCAGATAGTGGACACCGCGCTCCCAGTTTCCAAAGTGGGCGGAAACCATGAGGACGCCCTTGCCAAGAGCGAGCGCTTCGTCGAGATGCTCGATTCCGTGCGGGTCAATACTAGACAGCACTTCCTCATCCGAAGTACGAACACCGCGCAGAAAGCGCATCGCGGTCTTTCCAAAGTGCTCGAAGACTCGCTTTGCAGTCCGCGTGACTTGCTCGTCGGACCAATCCGGGTAGCACATCCGCAAGTTCGACTCGGTGCGCTCGCGGTGCTTTCGGCTGATTAGGCGACCTAATCGACCGAGCCACATCCCCCAGCGATCAGTCCAGCGCTGTGGAAACTTCTCTGCAAGCCACGTACCGAACGCGACGACGCATCCGCCCGCGCGATAGGTTGCACGTCGCTTTAGGCTCCTACCAGTTTTCTGAGCCATTCGGCGAGCTTCTCCTCTTCGGTGAATTCAATGTCCATTTGGAGCGCATAGATTTCGGGATTTGCGGGGGCGCGGCCACGCAGT
The DNA here is from genome assembly GCA_041744215.1 of Fimbriimonadales bacterium. GTDB lineage: Bacteria > Armatimonadota > Fimbriimonadia > Fimbriimonadales > ATM1 > JAHCHL01. Next base: position 187,093 of record JBGTLG010000006.1, read on the forward strand.
TTAACAGCATCCTTCTCTGTGACGATCCAAGGAGCGCCGGGTGGCAGATCTCGATCGAGCGGATCGTGGTCTGCCAGCGCAACCTCGTCGACCAAACGAGCGCCGAGTTTCCGCAAAGTCTCGAAGAACGCTCGCGGGCGGCCAATTGCGCAGAGCGCACGCAATTCTCGTCCTGCCAGCCACTCTACGGGTAGCTGTTCACCGGTTAGAGACACGAGACCCGTGAATACCCGGCGCAAGCGGAACGCCGCCATGTCATAAGGCGGATCTCCGTCGTCGCCGATCAGCACGGCGGTTGCACGTTTCGCGCCGAGCGTCGGCTCGCGCATCGGCCCGGCTGGAAGGCACCGCCGATTTGGACCGTCGGGGTCCCATAGCAGAAGGTCGGCGACTCTGCCGAGCGGCAGGTGCTGGAACCCGTCATCCAGGACAAGCGCGCCGAGCCCTTCTTTCTCCGCGATCTGTGCGGCAAGCACACGCCTCCTGCCCACGATCAGCGGAAGGTCCGGGAGCTTCGAGCGGATCAGCGAGGGCTCGTCTCCCCACTCGCGGGGCGAGAGCGGGCCCGCGGGCGCAAGCTGCGCGGCTTGGGCAGCAGGGCTGCCGTAGCCACTGGCGCTGACTCCGACCCTAACGCCTTCGCGTTCGAAGAGGCGCGCGATCGCGATCGCACAAGGGGTTTTGCCGAGCCCGCCGACCTCCAGGTTTCCGACCCCAATGACAGGGATCGATGGGGAGAATCGCTTCTTCAGGCCGAGAGCGTAAACGCTCGAATATGTGAGCCAGCCGAGCGCATAGAGGTAGGAAACGGGCAGCAGCGCTGCGGAGAGCGCGCGGTCCGTCGGAGTCCGCAATTCCCACACGCGCTGCAATACCACGCCCGATTATGACGTCGGGTACAGTTGCGCCCGTTCTCGAGCCGGTAGCTCAGCGGTAGAGCAACGGCCTTTTAAGCCGTGGGTCGAGGGTTCGATCCCCTCCCGGCTCACCATTCTCTCGGAAGTCTTCCTTCTGCGAACAAGACCGGGAAACCGCCGGTGTGCCAAAAAAGCGTGCGGCCTGGCAGTTCGCCGGCACGTGCCAAGCCCAGCAGGCCCGCGAAAGCTTTTCCGGTGTAAACCGGATCGAGGAAGATTCCTTCGGTGTCGATCAGCGTTTGCATCGCGTCTTGTGTTTCTTTCGACGGGACTTGGTATCCGCCGCCGCAGTAGTCGGTCGTCAGCCAAAAGTCCTCGGGCTTAAGGTCTAGCGATTCGCCGAGGAGATCGTCGAGGCCCTTGGCGAGGGCGGCGAAGTCGTCGACCATCTCTGGTTCATCGTCGGTGCAGATGCCGAGCATTCGCGTTTTCAATCTTTTCAATCGACCGCCATAGGTCAATCCGGTTTGCGTTCCGCCGGAACCGCTGCCGAAAACGATTTGGTCGAACTCGGGTTGCTGTTCGCCGATTTCATCGAGGGCGGCGATGAAACCTTGCGCGCCGACGGGCGTGCTTCCGCCGCCAGGGATCGAGAAGACGCTGCGGCCTTTTGCTCTCAGATCGTCGGCGATCTTTTGGGCTTCGACTTCGACCTGATCGAAGGTCATGTCGGGCAGGAGGTGAACCTTCGCTTGCGTCCATTTGTTGAGCACGGCGTTTCCTGTCCACTGGTTTGCATCGGGCCAGTTTTGCGGGCGGGTTTTGCGCGCTTCGTCGGGATACGGCCACATCGCGGCGGCGGCGTGGAACTCGATTCCGTGGATTCGGGCGGCGGCGGCGCACTGGCGGATCCAGTTGCTTTGCCACGCGCCTCGCGTGACGATTGTGTTTGCGCCTTGGCGGAGGGCTTCGGCGATTAGGAACTCGAGTTTGCGGCCTTTGTTTCCTCCGCCGGCGAATCCGGTCAGGTCGTCTCGTTTGATCCAGATGTCGGCGCGGAGCTGGTCGGAGAGGCGGTCGAGGCGGTGGAGCGGAGTTGGCGAACAGATGAGGGGGGTGCGTTCGGTCACGGGGAGAGTATGCACGGCTACCCGCTCCGCGATTTCATCTGGTTTGGTTGACGGTGGTGTGTTGACGGCTCATCGCCCTCACCAGACTCATCGGACTCACCACTGTTTATTATTGTTAACACGTTTCGTTGAACTCAGTCGCTGGAGGGAATCTGCGGAGGGTTTGTCGGCGCGTTAGACGTTTTGATGCAAGAGCTCTGCGGGTTAAGTCTTGGGAGGGCGATAAGTCAACCTGTTGCGGCGCAACCAATCACGCCGGCCGATCGTCGGTGCTACTTCGTGCCGTTCACGGACAGATTCTTTGGGAGCAGTGCGCTTTTGAAGTTTGCTGAAAATCTGTTCGTGGCACCCGTCGCTTACGTTACGAATTGGAAGGACTCAGGGGCAAGTCCGCGATCGTGGGCAACCGTACATCGGAGCTAATCCCACGAGACTTGAAGGCTGTCGCAATGGGTTTGTTTCTGAGCTGTGGCTGCGGCTCTTGCTTTGAGGGTTGAAATTCGGAGGGATTGGCGGTGTCTCAAGTCGTCGCGTGCGAAGTGTCTTCGCCTTAGATCAGCGCGTTTAGGTTGTATCCGAGAGCGATGATTCCGAGTTCGATGGCTGCGCCGGACATTCCGCGCAACACAAATCGGCGGAATCCTTGGTTTCCTTTTAGCTGCCCGAATATCCGCTCTATCGTCGGGCCGCGAAGACGAACAAGTCGTCTTCCTTCTTCTGTTTCACAGTTTTCGTTTCCAGCGAATCGCGACTCAAGCGAAACTCCGAATGGTACGAGGAAGTCCCTAGATTTTCCCTTGATTCCGCAAGCTGTTTTCATCGCACACTTCGCGCATTTCTTCACGCGAAACAATTGCGCCGGAGAGCGGCGCGAGTCCGGCTTGCTCATCTTCGTTGCAACGTGACCGGCGGGACAAACGACCTGCCCGTTTCCATTCAGTCGAAACGGCGGACGCTTGCGATCCGATCTGGGAATGAACGGCTTGACACCCGACTCATAGACGGCTTGAGTGTTTCGCGGAGTGTCGTAACCCCTGTCGGCAACAGCTTGTTCAGGCAATTGGCCGGATTGCCTTTCGACGGCGGCCAAGACATCCGGCATCTGGTTCATGTCGTTCTCCGAGTTCGTCGCCACATAGCCCACGATCATCCCCGACTTCATATCGGCTGCCACTTGAAGGTTGTAACCGATCACCCAACGGTTTCCCGTTAGCATTGTTTTGGCCTCTTCTTCCCAAAGATCTATCTCTTCCGCTTCCCGAAGCGCTCGTTGCCACTGCGACCTGACAGCAGCCACCTTCGTTCCGTCCACCACCATCGTTTTGTGCTCCAAGATTCCTCGCCTTTTCGCTTCTTCGCACACGAGCAGGAATAAATCCTCGAGTTCGCCCTGAGTCTTGCGCCTAAAACGCGCCAAGGTCGCGTGATCCGGCTCCAACCCGTCTGAAAGATACTCGTAACGTCGGTCGAATCTGCAAGCCTCCTCCAAACGCCGCGAACTCCGCACGCCCTGCATGTAACCGAAAAGCAACACGAGAAACAAACTGCAGGGATCGTAACTGTATCCACCCTGTTTGCTGCCCATCTCGCGCAACCGCGCACCGAGCAAATCCTCAACAACATGCCTCAGTCGCACGAGAGTGGGTGAGCGCTCTTGCATCGTGCGTTCTAACAGAAGCGGCTGAACGGCAGTTGATCCGGGACCGCTCAAAAAAGCAGCGACAGATCTTCGATTGTGACGTGCCATGAAATAGAGACGAAATCACACCCAAACAAGCATCCCCGCGCGACAGCCTTCTTGCCCCAGCCACCCCGGCAGAGCAGTTCTCCCCAGCAGCCAGCGTCACATCGATTTAGCAACCTTAGGTGAACCAAACTACGTCTGCATGGAGCTGTCGGTTGTAAATGGGCTCACGCGTCGTCACGCGATTTGACGGTCACCCATGGCACCCAGTTTTGTACCTGATAGAATTGACTGTTCACCCCGATTGTTCTGACAGGTGCTCGTGGTATCCGCCCACTGGCCACATGAAACTCTGTCTGGCTGCCTGGCCCATACTGCTTTCGTGCCTGTCAGGTTATCTCAGTGGATTGACGCCGTGTACACATCGTTCTGGTTCGTGCCCGGCATCATGCTCCTTGGCTCAATGGGTGCGGCCTGGGCGACGCTGACGATGGATCGCTCGTTTGGCGAGGCTGCTGCAGAGAGCGTTCCCATCCTGTTTACCGGCTCTCCGGCCGGCGCGCGACTGATCCTCTCGACGATTGCGGGCTCGATGATTACTGTCGCCGGCGTCGTGTTCTCAATCACGATAGTGGCCCTCGCACTTGCGAGCTCCCAATATGGCCCGAGGCTCTTGCGGGGGTACATGCAGGATCGGGCGAACCACTATGTGCTGGGGACATTTGTTAGCGCCTTCCTCTATTCGCTGCTTGTGTTGCGCTCGATACGCAGCGTGGAAGACGCGAATTTCGTGCCGCACATTTCTACCACGACCGCCGTCGGATTTGCGTTCGCTGGCATCAGCGTGCTCATCTTCTTCATCCACCACACAGCGCTCTCGATTCAGGCGAACGAAGTCATCACCAGGGTCTGGCGCCGGATTGAGTCTCGGCTGCCCAAGGCATTTCCACAGGACCTGCCGGACGACGCGTACCGTATGGATGGGTTCGAAGTCTCGCACGGCACGCAGAAGGAAATGCGAGCGGTGCCCGCTCCTCGGGACGGCTATCTTCAGGCGGTGGACGTTGATGATCTGGCTGAGTTGGCCAGGCGGAAGAATGCGCTTGTCCAGCTCGAGTACAAACCGGGCGAATTCGTGACCAAAGAACTTCCGCTCGCCATGGTTTATCCTGCGTCGGTTTTGGACGACGAAGACGTGCTGAATGACATCCTGGAGGAGTTCGCCATCGGCATCAACCGCACCGATGTGCAGGATGCTGAGTTCCTCATTAACCAGCTCGTCGAGGTGGCCCTGCGTGCGCTCTCGTCCGGCATCAACGATCCTTTTACGGCGACGACCTGCATCGACTACCTGGGCTCGGCGATGTGCAGGCTCTGCGGGATGCGGCTTCCTGGGCCGTTCCGGACCGACGAGAAGGGTCGTTTGCTGCTCGTGCTCCGCTACCATACGTTCGCGGGCCTGATGAACGGCGCTTTCGATCAGGTGCGCCAGGCGGCTCTTGGCAAACCCGACATTCTGATTCGGCTGCTTGAGGTGCTGGAGCGCATAGCCAAATGCGCGCGCAATTCGCAGTGCGAGACGGTCCTGCACCATGCGGAGATCGTGATGGAGACGGCTCGCAGAACAGTGGGAATCGAATCGGACCTCGCAGAAATCGAGACTCGATTTGAAGCGGTGGTCGAGGCGCTCAAGGGAGGGAACATTGGGAACGCATAAACGCCGGATGTCAGGGGGGGGGGGTGATGTTTCGGTCGTACCACGGGTGAATTCTGATTGTGCTGATTTGGGGATGTCGAATGCTAACGAATTCATCCATGGCACCCACGACGGAAACCTCAGCCCGGCCACGCCCGCCGTTGTTGCTGCTGCCATCTTTTTAACCGGTGCGGTGCGAATGATTCCTTTGGCCACCTGCCGCGGGCTTGGCTTTTGGAAGCTGATCGCGCAGGAGAGTCCACATTTCTTGCTCCGCATCGCTTGTGGATGCGATTACTTCATCCAACAGCTTGATCGCGCCATCGCGCAACTCCGCTCTGCGCTCGGTTGCGTCGTACAGCAGACCCACAGTGACCGACCTGATTGAGGCATCCTCGCTCTGCAGCAGCTTGCGCGCAAGGCCCAGTGGGTCTGCCGAGGCGTCGCCTGCCTTCAGATCGCTGATTGCAACATCCGCTTGCGTGTTTGCATTGGCGTGAGCGATTAGTTTGTCGTCATCTTGTGTCAGTTGGAACAGGCCGGAAACGTTCCCGAAGGCCACGATCCAGAACGGCTTCCACTCGCGGGTTGCGGTCTCGATCATTTCCCGCATCCGTTCTTGGGCATATCGTCGTTCCGCGTCGCCAAGTTTGGACGCCGGCGCCAAGACAGCCAAGCCGCGGGCCTGAACACCAACGTCGGGATTTGTGAGCAGTTCGCTCACAAACTGCTTCGCGCTCTCGTCCATGTGTCCGGCTTGGAGGATACGTTCAATCTCAGAATTCACTTTTTGCCTGAGATCTTCGTTATCTGCTGCTATAGGAGCTTGGACATCTGCGGCTTTTTCGGGCGTGCCCGTTGCGCATGCTGCACAAAGCACGAGCGCAGCGAGAATTGCGATAGAGATTTTTCTGTTCATACAGTCGCCCATATTGTTTGGACAGCGACCGGATCCGGCGGTGTCTCAGCAGTCTTTGGTTTAAGGTATGCGAACATCAGACTTTTCAATGTACCTCTACCCGTTCATGGCGAGTGGAGGGATAGAAACTAGGCCACCCGCCGACGGCGGCGGAGCAGATAGACCAGGCAGAAAGAAAACCCGAACACTGAAGCGGGTTCTGGAACAACCTCATAGTAAACTGTTCCATTCCATACTCGAGGCGAGACAACGTTGCCGGTGAATAAGTCGTCAGTGTACGAACCTAAGGACAGTGAAATGTCCTCATTGGAGTAGATCTGATTTGTTCCGTCGCCGACCGTGAAAAAGTGTTTGGCAGGCGGTGTCTCCGAGGTGCGCAGAGTCAATGCGAATCCGAAGATTGTATTCGCTTTTAAGTGAAAGGGCGTGTTCACAACAACTCGGCTGGGCGAATCTGGACCGGCAAGAATTCCGCTTCCCCTTGTGCGAAATGTCCACATAGATACAGTGTGCTCGTTGCCAACATGGGACCCTTCCATCGTGTACGCAAGAAATCCGAACTGCTGCCAATTCGATTGGGCGTTAACATCGAATCCCGTAACGGCGATAGGATTATTCCCAACAGTCACATCGAAGTATATGGCGCCTGTGTTACTCCCGATCTCCTCTCCAGCGTACAGCGTGGTTATCGAGGCAGCTTCTGGAAACTGCGCAAGTATTGTCAGTACGGACAGTGTCAATAGCGGTCTAAGCGATTTCATTTTGAGCTAACTCCTCGAATCGGCGAAGATTGCGTTTCAAGAATAACACCTGGAGGGGAGCAGGTGTTTCGAAGAGCGATGGGGTGGGTTTGGCGGATCGACGGTGTTGCAGTTCGGTCATGACAGATCGCAATCGTCCCTTCGTTAGTATCACAGCCAATCAAGCCAACTCTTAGTGCAAAGATAGAGCCCGCAATTCTCGCAAAGAAATGACGCTCGCCACTTGATAAGAATCAGCACACCTACCGGAGGGAGCATAACAGCGACCCAAGGGTCTGCCAGTTGGCTCGAACAGAATCGATCAAAGAGACCGGGACGACGGAGTTTCGATGAGCCGCATCTCGGGCAAGCATGCACTTTCACTTGCGCTGATGCCTCGGAGCTTCAAGCGCATCTACGGATCGCAACGACATCCGCCGTCTTACCAGCAAGAGAACGACTCCCGCGACAAGGGAAGCAATGCCTTCGGTGTAGTACTGAGTTGACCCAGCTCGTACGCAAAAGTCCATGAGCTTTCTTAGTGTGCTTCGCTTTTCCGCGAACTTGGACTGATCTGCGTCGGGATTCTGGCGAAAGAACTCTTGCTCTGACTGTATCGCGCCATCTCTAATGCTGGTTATTTCTTTTGATCTGATTGGAGCGGCTATCAACAGCGCAATGCCAACTAAGAGCATCAGTGTGCCTGATACGCTGATAAACGGAACTGCGGAATATCTACTTTCTCGAGATTCCACGTTTCTGAAAGATCGCCTGTGTTTTCCCTTCAGGCATTCATTGTCAAGTGATTTACCGGCCACCGGTCGGTATGCGAGCATCGGACTTTTCAATGTACCTCTACCCGTTCATGGCGAGTGGAGGGACAGAACTGCACACACCGGCAGCATGGATATGAAGATTCGCGTTTGGGCTGTGCCGAACTAAGCTCGGGGAACGGCTGGGGTCTGTTCGCCGGGCCAGGTATCGCGGATTGGCGTAGAATCGGGGGCGTATGGGTTTGACGATCCGCGAGTTTCGTGAGGCTGACACTTCGGCTCTTTCTCGGCTTTGGTCTTTGGCTTTTCGGAGCGGCAAGCCTCGTGAGTCGGACGAGCCGATTGTCGAGGGGAATTCGGTTTACGTTGCGGAGGTTGACGGGGAGGTTTGCGGCGGTTTCACTATCGAGCACATGGACGCGACTCGCGGTGATGCGGTTTTGCGTTGTGGCGGTGTTGCTGGTGTTGCGGTTTTGCCTGAGTCGCGTTTTTCTGGGATTGGCCGCGAGATGATGCGGTTTGGTTTGGAACGGATGCGTTCGGATGGTTATGCGCTTTCTTCTTTGTATCCTTTTAAGGAGGGTTATTACCGTCGGCTTGGGTATGAGGTTGCGGGCCAGCGGTTTCGGATCAGTGTTGATGCTGATCGTCTTCCTGCTGTTTCTTCTGAGTTGGCGATTCGCGCGGGGGGGGCTGGAGATTGGGAGGCTTTCGCTGAGGTTTATGGTGTTTTCGCTCGGCGCTATTCGGGTATGTGGACGCGGTCGGAAATGTATTGGCGGGATTTTTTGAAGGAGCGTTCGCCTGCGGGCGTTGCTTACTTGCTTGGCGATCCTGCTGAGGGTTATGTTGCTGTTCCTCAGCTTGGGGACTTTTGGGGTGAGACATCTGCGCGCGAGGTTGTTTGGACGACGCCGGGGGGGTATCGGGCTGCGCTTTGCGTTTTGAAGAATTTGGGTGTGAATCGGAAGCGGATGACTTGGTTCGAGCCTTCGGACAGCCCTTATCTGGCGCAGTTTTTCGACTATGGCGCTGCGGTTTCGCTGGATCGTCAGATCATGTTTCGTGTTGTGGATGTTGCGGCGGCGCTTGGGGGTTTGCGCGCGGAGGCGGAGGGGGAGTTTTCGGTGGAGGTTTTGGATGATGGGCTTGCAGAGAACCGGGGTCCTTGGCTGGTTCGGTTTGGCGGGGATGGGGTTTTTGTTGAGCGTACGGATTCGGCTGATTTTCGGATTGGGATTGGGGCGTTTTCTCAGGCGGTGCTGGGTCAGCCGTCGCTTGATCGTCTTGCGGCGCATGGGCTGGTATCGGGTGGGAATGTGGAGGCTGCGTGCCGGCTTCTGACGCCGATGCCTGCGTGCTGCTACAACTTTTTCTGATGGTGGATTTTGGGCGGTGTTGTTGCGGCGGGGTGGTGTTTTGGCGGGGTCTGCCGAAGGGAAGAGGGTGCAATCAGTGACGATGTCGGTTCAGAATCTAGGGATGGCAGGTGGGCTTCGGGCGGTTTTGTTCAGTTTGGGGCTTTTGTGCGCCGGTTCGCTGGCGTATGTAGTGACGCGTGCGGTAATCGGCTCTCCGGGCTCAGTTTCGGTGGCTGCTGGTGCGGGGGAGGTTTCGGCTTCGCTGCCGGTTGGGGCTCCTGCTCGGCCTGCCGCGGCTGCTTCGCAGCAGCCTGCGCCTGCCTCGCAGCAGCCTGCGCCTGCTGCTCCGACTGGTTTTATTGTTTGTCTGGATCCTGGGCATCCGAGCGAGGTTAACGACGGGATGCACAAAGTGAACGGTTTGAGCGAGACGGAAGTTAACTGGGATGTGTCTTTGCGGATCAAGAAGATTCTCGAGCACAACGGTGTGAAAGTTGTGATGACGAAATCGAAGATGGAGGAGAAGGTTACGAACAAGCAGCGCGCTGCGATTGCGAATGGCGCGAAGGCGCATTTGATGCTTCGGATTCATGCGGATGCAGGCGGCGGCACAGGATTCACGATTTTTTATCCGCGCAAGCAAGGAACGAAGGACGGCGTGAAGGGCCCTTCGCAAGCTGTGATGCAAACGTCTGCTGTTGCCGCGAAGCATATGCACGCTGCGATGGCCGACCGTTTGAAGGGACAGTTGAAGGATAACGGTTTGCGCGGCGACGAGCAATCGTATGTTGGACAGCAGCAAGGCGCTTTTACCGGATCGATCTTTAGTCAGGTGCCGGTGATGCTGATCGAGATGTGTTTTCTCGACAACAAGAAAGATGCAGATTGGATTCGCATTGAAGCGAACAAGAACCTAATGGCGCACGCGATCGCGAGCGGCGCGATTAACTATTTGAGGAGCAGATGAGCGATCACCCGAGACCTTACGACCCTGAGGACCCGCCGCGATACGGCGAGTGGGTTTGGGTTGGTGGTCTCGGAGCGAGTGCTACACCGGCGGCTCGAAAGGGTGTGCCGAAGATTTGGATTGCCATTTTGGTTACGCTGGCGCTCGTTGCGTGGGCTGTGATGGCGTTTCGCGGTTGCGAGCGAACGGCACCAAGCGGTGCGGAGCTTGTGTTTGGGGCGAAGTCGCTTGGTGATGATGGGGTTCTGCGAGGGCGGCTGGTAATCGATGTTCCGGACGGGAAGTTTATCGATGCTGGTTTGGATGGCGACGAATTGGGTGCGAATCTGGTTTTGAGCGCGAAGATCGGGGCGAATGTCATGGAAGTGGTGCCGGCGCAGAAGAAGTACATACAACCTGAAGTGACGCGCGAGGTCGATGGTCGCGTGCTGTTAGGTGGCAAAGTAAACGTTTCCGTTGCGTTGCGTGGGGCAAAGGAGTTTTTGCCGAACGATGTAACTGTGAGTTTCAAGACTACATTGGTTGATCGCGATGGCGACGCGCAGGATGAGCTATCGGGTACAGATACGGTGAGGTTTGAAGACTAAGATGTCTACAAGGGCGGCGTTGCTCAATTCCGACATGTTTGCTGCGCACACCGAACCGGGATTGCGCGAGACGAACGAGGATGCGACGTCGATTCTGATTGCGGGAGATGGAACCGCTGCGCTGATCGTCGTCGCTGACGGCATGGGTGGACAGGCTCATGGGGAGACTGCGAGCAAAATCGCGACGACGGTTTTCGAGACGTTTTTTGCGGAAGTGGGTTTTGGTACGCCCGCGGAATCGCTTGACGAAGCGATGGAGATAGCTCAAAGCGCGATCGTCGAAGCTGCGAAGAAGGATCCTAAGAAGGCAGGTATGGGAACGACTGTTGTCGCGGCCATAATCACGGCGAATACTGTGTACGTCGCGCACGTTGGGGACAGCCGAGCTTTGCAGTTTCGGGGCGATGTCGTTCGGCGCTTGACTCGCGATCACTTGTTCGTCATCGATACGCTTGGGATACCTGAGAACAAAGCAAAGTCACATCGCATGGGGAATGTTCTGAGCCAGGTTGTGGGAAGCGAGGATGGAATTCGCCCAACGATCAGCGAGTTTGATTTGCAGCCCAATGATTCGATCTTGCTCGTGAGTGATGGAGTGAGTGAGAAAGTTGGGGAAGATCGCATGTATCGCATTTTGTCGACGCTGCCTCCTCGGAGCGCTGCGCGCGAGCTGGTTGATGCCGCTCTTCGAAGTGGCAGCCGGGACAACTGCACGGTGGTCGTTGCACGGATCCCTTAGCTTGGCTGCTTGACGTAAACTACGCGAGTGTTTCCGTTGCTGAACATTGTGTTCTTTGTGTTCCATACGGCGTTGATTCTATTCAACGTTTTCGGATGGATTCCCAAACGCACGCGCAAGTGGAACCTGCTCGCGCTCTTCATTACTCTTGCGAGTTGGGTGGGTATGGGCTTTTGCTATGGTATGGGTTACTGCGTTTGCACGGATTGGCACTGGGAAGTGCGCAAAAACATGGGGATTGTCGAGGACGCGGACACTTTCATTGTGTTATTGGTGCGAACCGTTTCCGGTTGGGATCCGCCCATCGATCTTGTCAACACCGTCGCGATGTGGGTTTTCATCGCTGCCTTCCTAATGAGCGTCGCATTGAATGGCAGGGATTGGGTGGTCTCTCGGCGATCTGCATCACGAAGCACTATCTAAGAAGACAGCTCTAATCGAATCGCGCAATTCGCCGTAACATTCTTCTGAAAATGATGGCGCGGCGTCCCAGTCGTAACTCCAGATTGGCTTCGTTCTTAAGTGATCTGGTTCGTCTAAGTATCTTGGGATGACGTGTGCATGCAGCGCTGGATCGAGATTACCTAAAATCTCGTAGTTGATCCTTGCCGCTCCGGTAACGGCCAGCAGCGCGTCACCGAGTGCGGCCATGTCGTGAAGAAATTGTTTGCGTTGATCGCCTTGTAACGCGTTGAGGTGTGGCGGAATCGGGTCGGGCAGCAGGAGGCAGTATCCGCGCAGGACTTGCTTGTCGGCGAGAATCGCAAATCCCGAGGGCATTTGAGCGATCAATTGAGGATAATCGCCGGACTTGCATTGCTCCACCCGGCGATGAATGGCGGTTGGCATACGCCTAGGTTACCGGGTGGCGCAACTTGGCGTGCTACTCAGCCGGTAAGCTTCAAGAATGCGTTCAGAGCCATCGCGAAAGAAAATCCGCGCTGCATCCGTTTCGGTGCTCTCGAACACAGTCATCACCGCGGCAAAGATAGTGGCGGCGTTCCTGTCGGGTTCCGTATCGGTGCTGTCGGAGGCACTTCACAGTGTGGGCGATATCTTGGCGAGTGTTTTCGCATTGATCAGCGTTCGCATCTCCGATAAGCCCGCGGACGATAGCCACCCGTTTGGCCACGGGAAGATAGAGCCTTTTGCCGGTTTTACAGAGGCGCTTCTGCTTCTTGTCGCTGCAGTCTGGGTTGGATACGAGGCAATCGTACGTCTGTCGAACCCTGAGCCGATCGCGGTGGACATCGCCTTATGGGTGATTGTCGGGGCAGCTTTACTCAACGTGTTTGTTGGTCGCTACCTGTCACAAACAGCAGAAGAAACGGACAGCGACGCGCTACGCGCAGATGCCGCGCATATCAAAGCGGATGTCTTGACGAGTGCGGGCGTGGTTGTTGCGCTTCTGCTCGTCAAGCTCACTGGCGAACTGTATTGGGATCCGCTCATTGCGCTGCTTCTGTCGGCCTGGATTCTCTTTACTGCTTGCAGAATCGCATACAGCGCTGTCAATCAGTTGATGGATATCGCATTGCCTCAGGAAGAGATTGAGAAGATCGAGACGATTCTCAATGGTGATCGTCGCGTGAAAGGATTTCACCAATTGCGCACGCGAAAGATCGGCTCGCATCGCCATATTGACGCGCACATATTGCTTGACGACGAGCTTAGCTTGGTGGCCGCGCACGACATTACGGAGGAGATCGAGGACCAAGTGAGGGCTGCGCTCGACAATGTCTCCATTTCTCTCCACATGGAGCCGCACCTCGAAGAGCTGCGCCATCGCCGGGAAGAACACCCGGACAGGAAGTAGACTACGCCTATGCCGAATCCGGCGCCGGTGGCCATCGTGCTGGGGCTGCCTGGCTACGATTCGATCCGACAGATTACAGGGCGCTTTGCAGAGTCGCGAGGGTCAATCCTCACGTCGACGAACAATGCCGCGCTCGTTCACGCGCGCAGTCTTGTGCTTGAGCATGCTGACGGCCGATTCAAGTTCGAGGACAGTGAAATCGAGATCAAGGGCTTGGGCGAACTCGCCCGCGTCTTTTGCGAGTTTTGCGATGTTCAGGTTGCCCCGGTCGCTTCTTCGGAAGTGCAAGCAGCAGTAGCGTCTGTCGCATCCGCATCTCTGCCGCCAGTCAGTCCGTTCTATGATTCGCGAGAACTTGCAGGCTTTCACGATGCACTCACAAGCACATTGCAGGAATTACGTCGCTACAGGATTTCGTCGCGAGCGCTGGAGAAGGTTGGGCCGAAGACTGAAGCAGTCGCGTCGCTTGTCGACGCATTCGAAAGTGCTCTCAGTGATCATCGATTAACGACGCTTTCGCATCGCCTCGAGGACATTGTGTCGTCGGCCCCTGCTGGTCCCAACGGTTTGCGGCACGTGTTCTGGATTGGTGAAACGGAGTGGCCGCCGCTGATGTTCGATTTTGTTCGATGGATCGCCGCGGCCGGCATCCGAGTGACCGTCTTAGCCGAACGGCATCCGACTGACGACACATTCTATGCTGGGTCGAAAGAGCTGGTGGCGCAACTGCCTCAAGCGACTGTGGAGGTGCTGGCTCAAGAGGCAACTCCTCATGCTGGCGTCTTTGGAGCCCGTCGGCTTGAACCTTCCAACGTGCAGATCGTGCACATGCCAGATGCTGTAGTGGAGTGCGAACGGGCGGTATCTCATGCGATGGAGCTGGACTGTACGATCTACTCCCGCAGCGTTCAGGAATATGCACCGTACCTGTATGCTGCGGCAACCCGAGCTGGACTGAGAATGAACATTGAGATCCAGCAACCCTTGTTGGACAACGCATTCGCACGACACTTCCTTGATGCCGTAACCGCAGTTTCCGCGGGCTCGATCGAGTCTACAGCCAGACTTGCACTGAGCAGTTACTCAGGCATTCCCCATAAACGTCGAGAGGATGTTTACTCAACGGTTCGCATGTCACTTCGCTCCGGCGACCCATGGGGGGATTTGGAATCGGGAATCGACGGAGTTCCGTTGTGGTTCGCGCAGCTCGCGGAGTGGCGTCGAAACGCTCTCGACTCCGACAAAACACTTACTGACTGGGTTTTGCAATTGAAGCAGCTAACGTCAAGGATGCCGTGGCTGGATGCAAGCGTCGCTGTGGAATCCGAGACTAAGGAGCGAGACCTTGCTGCGCAGGATTCGATGATCCGAAGTTTGGAAGTGAGCAAGATTAGCGCTGACCCTCGGCGCAGGATGTCCCTCTCCGAGTTTGCAAGACACTTGGATGAAGTGTGGCGTCGCGCCCACTGCTGGTCCCGGGAGCGCGGGGACGTGCAGGTTGTTCGATCACCATGGGAGATAGGTGACGCAAACGTGCTCACCGCCGTCGGCTTGGTCGAGGGTCGGTTCCCAAAGCGACGGGCGGAAGATCCCTTGCTGCTTGACGTTGATCGAAGACAGCTCTCGCTGCCGGACAGCTACCGAAAAGCTGAAGAGGAGAGTCGGGAGTTTCACCGCTTGGCGTGCTCAGCCGAAAGATTGATTCTCACTTATCCGGAGACTTTTGACGAAGGTGAGCAAGTTGAGTCGTCCTTCCTCGACGATATTGGCGGAGTTCGGTCGGCAGTTACACTTGAACGAAGGTTTCCGACGCCAGCCGATGCGCGGTGCGCCGCCGATTTGCTCGCTGCGGAGTCGTGGTATGGCACCGACCCCGATGTCTCAGTCGCCGTAGTTGAGCGCGAGCAGATCTCTGTAGCAGTTGAGAACTCACGAATCGACCGAATCGAATCGGATGACGTCGCTTCTCGGTTGCACGTGCTCCCCCGTCCGCTCGTTGCAAGACACCTTCGTGCGCTCACTCGCTGTGCATTTCAGTACCTCTGTGGCGCGAAGCTTGGTTTGCGACAGAATCGGAACACCGCGGCTTGGGGTCAGCTTGCAGAAGTAGTGAGAAGAACTAATCTTGGAGATTGTCCGAATGTCGAAATCCTAAAGCAGAAGTTAAGGGAGTCGTTACTAGCTCAGATCGAGGAAATGCGTGGGCGGATTGAGGAGGATGAGTTGGTAGTGCTAAGTGTGGCCGGACCACGCGCTCTCGATGAGTTTGCGGAGCGCGAGTTTGCTGCGCGGGAGGTATGGGGGACGATTCCTACACGGCAGAATGTCTCGCTGCAAGACGCGGGGTTTCGCACTACAATTCCGACGCCTGCTGGCGAGGTGGTGTTCGATGAGACTATCGATGTTCTGTATCGCCGAGGCGACGACTCGATGCCGCTTCGATTCGCATATGTTTCGCCTTCTACCGAAGAGGAAGTCTTTTTCGAGGATGTTTCGCTCCTGTTCGCAATGAACCCGTCAGCTGACAAGGAAAGATTGGCGGCCATCGATAGCCTTGAAACGGGAACTCGAAGGGCGATCGCGAGGCTAAAACAATCGCGCGAGGCCGACCTTCGCTCAGCAGCGCACAGGGGTTTACGCTCAACTACTTCGATTGAATCTGCAAAGTCGGCGCTCGATTGGATTGCCGCTCACCTGAAGCAGCAGATTCATATCGCTACGAAAGGTGACTTTCGGCCAACTCCCGGTGAGCACTGCGAGCGATGTCGCTTCGCCCCGCTGTGTCGAAGCGCGCGCAATGCGCGCCTAGTCGCAAACGAGCAAACCGAGGCCATCGAATGAAACTCACTGAAGAGCAGCAGCGCGCGATTGAATCGCCTGACGAAAGTTTGGCAGTGGTCGCTGGAGCGGGCGCAGGGAAAACACGTGTCTTGGTGGAGCGGTATCTCGGACACGTTTTGGATGAGGGCATCAGCCCAGAGCAGATTCTTGCTATCACTTACACAAGGAAGGCTGCGGCTGAGATGAAGGCGCGAATCGTTCGCAGGCTGCGTGAGCTCGGACGCAACGAAGATGCGCGGCTCGCGCAGGTCGGTCCCATCTCAACGATTCACAGTTTGTGTGAACGATTGCTGCGCGAGTATCCATTCGATGCGGGCATCGATCCTAAGTTCGAAGTACTCCCTGAAGGTGAGTCGAGCGAGATCGTGAGGCAGGCAGTGCGAAGGGCGCTTGTCCGGTCGGAAACACTCGGTGAATCGACTAGGACCCTGATCCACAGGATTGGCGGCGAGCGACAGAGAGGTGTTTTTGGAGGGTCATCAGCGCGTCTGCTCGATTGGGTCGGCCGCACGATAGATAAGTCTCGCGTCATGGGATTGCGACCCGATGACATCGCTCCATTTGCTGACAACCCAGTAGCGGTGCTGGCGTGGTGGGACGACTTTCTCGACAGCCAGATTGAGACAGATTTAGGTGAGCGACCACCAAGAGACTGGAAGCTGAACACGAAGCAGCTGAAGGCAGTGTATCGCGCAGCAGGACGATCCGCTCCGAAATGGTTCAATTCGGATGCCGATCCTCCGACAGAGAACGACGCTGCGATACTGTCCGCCGGACTGAGCGAGCTTTCAACGATAGCGTGGCGGGAACTTTTGGCCGAGTTTGACCGACTGCGCGCGCTCGATTTCAATGAACTTGAGTATCGAGCGTGTGCGTTACTACAGGCGAGGCCCGAAGCATTGAAGGGCAAGTATCTTCGGCTTATGTGCGACGAAGCCCAGGATCTCAATCCGATGCAACATCGCATTCTCGACGCGATGCCGGTCGAGCGCAGGTTGTTCGTGGGTGACCCCCAGCAGTCGATCTTCAGATTTAGAGGAGCTGTGCGAAGCTTGTTTGTCGAGAAGGTGGAGTCACTTCCGACTGTTCGACTTACTACGAACTGGCGATCGACCACGAAGATCCTGCGTGCGGTCGACACTGTGTTTGCCCCGTTATGGCCGACAGACTATGTGGCAATGAGGTCTCCTGATGACGTGCTGACCACCGATGGTGACCCATTCGAATCAGTCGAGGGGACCGGCGTTCCCATAGAGATCTGGCGAACGCAGCGGAACAAGTGGGATGATGGAACGGCCCGCGGACTGTCGAGTTTGATCGAGGAAGGAATTGATCCAGGCAGCATAACGGTGTTGATTCGCGAACACTGGCAGGTTGATTCACTGGCGGTTGCGATGAGGAGCCGAGGAGTTCCTTTTTCGATCGCGCCAAACGTTGGCAGAAACTACTTTTTACGTGCAGAGATTTACGACCTGGCGTCTGCACTCCGCGCGGCCTGTGATCCTTACGATACTTTGCCTCTCTTGTCCTTGCTTAGATCTCCGTTGGTTGGCATTACGCTTAACTCCGTTGCCAAGCTTGGCTTGGACGCTCAAGAGAATGGGGATTCTGTATGGCAGATTCTGCTCACGGGGCCACAGACCGGTTCACCCAGTGATGATGAGTTGTTAAAAGTGTTTTTAGAGTGGTTCGAGCCTTTGACAAAATCGGCAGATCGATTGCCCGCGTGGCAGGTGCTTTCCGAAGTCTTCGGGGCCACAAAGATTGATGCTCGCTTAGCACGAATGCCGGACGGTCCGCAGTTGATTGCGAATACACGCAGGCTGCTGAGCGTAGCTGCAGATCGAGGTGAGATGGGAGCGCGTGAGTTCGCGGATTGGATCGAGTCTCAGCAGCAGTTGAGAGTTCGTTGGGGCGATGCTGCGAGCCAATCGGACTCAGCAACGGCGGTCAGAATCACGACTGTACATCAGGCAAAGGGTTTAGAGTGGGATGTCGTAGTGGTCTGCGGCAGGGCGGGCAGGAAGAAAGCTCTGGAGCCGCCCGCGACGCATGAAACCCTTGTCACCCCTGTCGTTCCCGTGGGCGATATGAAACCGATGGTATATCGCTTACTTGAATATCGAGAGAGCGAAGCAGCACTCGCCGAAGAACAGCGACTGCTTTATGTCGCGATGACTCGGGCACAATCGCGACTTGTCGTTGTTGTTCCAGATTCGGTTGCAGGCGATGCGTGGGCGCCGAAGGTGCGTGATCGTCTTGCTCCCAATTGGCAGGGTTCCGAAAGCGTTAAGGTTCGGGATTTGACGCAGGATTCGGCTCCTGCTCACGAGGTTGCGACACGAGGGTCCAAGCAATAATGCCCGCGACTAGCGCAAGTGCGCCGGCGATGATGTAAGGCAGTCGTATCGAGACAGCAAAGGCGGATTGTCCGATCATGGGCCCGAGGATTCGCGCCCAAGAGCCGAGTGCCGACGTGATTCCGAATACGCCTCCCTGCATTGCTGCGGGCGCGGACCGACTAATCAGGGATTGTGTTGTGGGTGTCGTCATTGCTGCTCCGAAGCAGAGCAGAAAGCTCCCTGCATACAGCCACGGGACACTCGGAACGAAAGGAATGATCGCAAGTCCGGGTGCGACCAGGAGCAGTCCGAGGCGTGCGAGATTTGCTTCTCCGAATCGTTTCGTCAACGGCCCCACCAACAGGCCTTGATAAACTGCGATTTGGATGCCAATGAAGCCGAGGAAGACTCCTGCCTCTCGCTGCTCAAATCCGAACTTGTAGTTGCTGAAAATGACGAAGGTCGATTCGAGATTTGCGAATCCGAGATTGTAAGCGAAGAACATCACTAACAAGACCGCGAGCCCCGGGATAGCGAGTGCGGAGAACAACACGCGCAGGCTGAAGCTTCTCCTTTCGGCGTCGACGGGTTGTTCCGCCCGACGCTCGAACAGAAAAAGCTGGATCCAGATCATGTTGAGAAGCGCAATTGACGCGCTGACGAGTCCCAGGGTTACCGGTCCACCGTAGTAAACAAGCAGGCCACCAAGCGGCGGTCCAAAAACGAAGCCAAGTCCGAAGGCTGCGCCGATAAGGCCCATGCTCTTGGCGCGGAGTTTTGGCTCGGTGTGGTCGGCCACGTACGCGTATGCAGACGCCATGTTCGACGATCCGATCCCGCCCAGAATTCTTGCAAGGAACATAAGGGGCAGCGTCGCTGCGAATGCGTAGGCTACAAAGCCGAGGAGGTTCAGGAATGCGCCTCCGAGGAGGATCGGCTTCCGGCCAATGAAGTCGCTGATCCTGCCGGCGAATGGTGAGACGACGAACTGAGCCAAGGAAAAGCTTGCTATCACCGCGCCAGCGAGCCAGCCTTTCGCACCGAGTTGGTCGGCGCGGATCTGGATGTCTGGAATCACGATCCCGAAGCTGAGCATGTCAATCAGAACCGTAAAGAAGATCGCGGTCATGGGGCTCGGCTTGCGATGGAACATTCCGCGCGATTGTGGCTTACGGGTAGGCTTTCGCGTGTGATCCGACCGACAATCTTCGCGACCCTTGCGCTTTTTCTTGTCGGCGCCGCGACCGCCGATCGAATCATATCGATGCCCACCGCCTACACGATTCAGCGAGGTGAAGCGAAGGTGGAACTTATGGGATTCGGAGAGGGTTTGCGTTACGGCTGGCTGAGGGTTGACGCTCAAGTCCTTCCGTTCGTCGAGGTCCAGGCGTACGGATTGCGAATGCCGGGCGACAGGGAGCGATTCTCATTGAATGCGCAGTACTCAATTCTCCAGCCGTTCCCAGATCTGATACCTGGAGTGAGCGTCGGGGCGCTTGACATAACAAACGATGGCGACATCGGGCGATCTGCATACGTTGCGCTGACATTTGTTTCGAACGTGTATTCCGATTGGGCGGAGATGGAGCGCATATCACTTACGCTTGGCGCGGGTTTTGGCGGCATCGGAGAAGGGGTTTTCGTCGGATTGCATTTGCCAATGTTTCGACGCGTTGCCTTTATTGGAGAGTACGACACAAGGCGAATCACCGCTGGGTTCGATTTTGAAGCGATACGCGATGTGGGTGTGCGACTCGTGTTTCGTGATGGTCAGCCGGCGATAGGATTGCAGTTTCGCAACCTATTCTAGTCTCGGGCAGGTTGGCCTGCTTCCTCGAGCAGCGCGCCAATCTTCTCCATCAAAACTAGCGGAAACTGTCGCTTTGCTTCTTCGCGCCCAACTTCGTTGCTTAATTCAGCGAACGTGAAGGGCTCTCCAAAGTTGACAGTGACGCGACACATCTTTGGGAGCTTTGCGCCCTTCGGCAGGCGCTTGAGCGTTCCTGCAATCCCAATCGGGACGATTTTTGCGCCGCTTCTCGATGCAAGCAGCGTAACTCCTTTGTTTGAGGGGAGGAGCCTGACGCCGTCACCTCTGCGTCCTTCAGGGAACACGAGAACGACGCTGCCTTTTTCGAGCGCATCGATCGCGATCCGGATCGCAGTAGTGTCGGCCTCTCCTCGGCGTACTGGAAAAGAGCCGAGCTTCCGGATGAGCCATCCAAAGATTGGAACGTCGAACAGTCCCGCCTGGGCCATGAACCGCAAGGGCCGATGTGAGGCGCACGCGATCGCGGGCGGATCTGCAAACGAAACGTGATTCGGCGCGAGGATGACCGGGCCTTCCTTGGGCACTCGGTCGTGGTTTAGAACGCGAAAACCTCCGAGCATCCGAAAGAAGAGGACCCGCACGGCGAAGCGCACGAATCTGTAGAGCAGGGTCGGAGATTCTGCCAAAGTGGGCGGAAGTGTACCGGGCCGAGGTGCTTCGTGCAAAACTTCCCGAAATGAAGATTGCGACGTTCAATGCGAACTCGATTCGCGTCCGCCTATCCACGGTTCTTGACTGGCTCGCGCGGCATGAGCCGGATGTGTTGGCTATTCAGGAGACCAAGGTCGAGGATGCCAAGTTTCCAATTGCCGACTTCGAAGAGGCAGGATGGAACGTTGCGATCCACGGAATGAAGATGAGGCAGGGCGTCGCGCTCGTTTCGCGTTCTCCGATTCTGAGCGTCCATTGCGGTTTTGAGGACGGTGCGTGGCCGGAGGATTGTCGCCTAATCACCGGAGTTATCGATGGCGTCACGATCATCAACACCTACGTCCCAAATGGAACTCAAGTAGGCTCGGACAAGTGGGATTACAAACTCAGATGGTTGCCCAAGTTTGGACAGTATGTTAAGGATCGGTATCATCCAACTGACAACGTGCTTTGGGTTGGCGACATAAACATTGCTCCAACAGAAGATGACCTTTTCGAAGCCAAGCGGCACGCGAACGGAGTTGGGTTTCATCCGGATGAACGTGCGCTTCTAGCCGAGTTGACTTCGTGGGGATGGCAAGACACTTTTCGAAAGCACACCCAAGGTCCAGGGCATTACACGTTCTGGGAGTTTGTGATTCCCAAGGCATTCGAACGCAACCTCGGTTGGCGAATCGATCACATCTACGCGACTCAGTCGATGTACGAACGGTGCACGTCGTCGGTAATCGATCGAGAGCCAAGAGGATATGAACGACCTAGCGATCATACGTTTGTTGTGTCTGAGTTCGATTAGCATTCGGCCCGACGGGCGATCCTGATCTCTTAGAAATCGAATGCAAATGCAATGCCAAAGACGAGGTTGCTGCGCTGGCCAGTGTTCGGGCCCATTCCGCTTTGGAGTCTGCTGGTGTACAAAATGCTCGGGGTTAAGACGCCGCGGGCGAGGCTGATTGGAGCAGAGAACTCGAGGCCCCAATCGGAGAAACCTGACTGAGCAGTCTCGTACCAATAGCGGTTGTGGTTTCGCGAACCCCATCCCATCCAGCCATCGATGCGGAGCGGAACAGCCGAATCGCATACCAAAAACTCGTGCAGCGTCGATGACAGACTTGCTCTTGCGTAGAGTCCGCTTGACGCCGTGTCGAAAGCGATCTCTACATTCGGAGCGACATTCCCATCCAAGCCAATGGAGGCCGTCGCTTCCCAATAGCCGGCTTCTCTTGGGTTAGGGAATTCATATCGAGAAAATGATAATGTGCTCGAAGCAGGGCCGATCGTGCTTGTGTACGAGAGAATCGCATCCAACTCATTGAGTCGGCCATTGGAGTCTACTGACGCCCAGAGCTCGAAGCTAAGCGATTCGCGCTCAAAGCCAATAGTTGGCTGCACCACGAGGCTGTCGGTGACGGCCAATCCACGCCAAACGTACTTAGTGCGGACGGCGATGTCAGCGTAAAACAGCGCGCCATCAGACGCGCCCGCTGTTGCGGCTATTGCGCAGGCAGCGCAAAGATTTGGAAGCTTCATATAGACAAAGACTGAATAACGTTGATGACGAGGATTTAGAAGCCGCCAGAGTGCTGATAGCTCGAATAGGATTGGACGGACGATCTAAACTGATCGGCGACTCCAATGCTGGAGAAAGGTTCCGGTCGAAACGTCGCCTCTCCAAAGCCTGCGCTTGGCTCGAGGCGATCCGTCCACGCGGAGTAGCCAGAAGGTTCGTACCTGGAGTACGCGACTGACGCGTATGCGCTGTTCGCCTGTAACTGCCATCGCGCGACAGGGGCGTTGTTCCCACCGAGTGCATCCATCGTGGCCCCATAGTTTGCAAAGAACTTCCCGGCTACGAACGTTGGAAGATTGTCGGAGAGCCGCACGAGTCGCCATCGGAAACTCTCGTGCGTGCCGCTCACTTGTCTGAGAGTCGACGGAGGAAGGATCAACAAGTCGGCGAAAGCTGACACTGGAGCCAACTTGGCGTCACTGGATCGCTGAACCCTCTGTGAAGGCGCTACTTCGGTCGGCTCGGTCGCGAAAACCGCCTGTGCTGGGACTATGGCTCCCAGCGCCACAGCGAACAGGGCGAGTCGGACTAGATTCGTCATTCCTCTGTTATTATCGGCTCCCATGCCACTCCTACTGACGCGCGATGACGTCGAAGCGATCCTTTCGATGGATTTGGCCATCCTCGCGATGCGGCAAGCCTTCGGAGCGCTGGCGCGCGGAGAGGTTAGCCTGCCTCCGAGGACGATACTTCCCCTCGATGGCGGAGCTACCCATCTGTCTATGCCGTGCTCCTTGGAGACCGGCGAACTCGCGATCAAGGTGGTCACTTTGTTCCCCGAAGCAGACCCTGCTATTCGCGGGCTCGTGCTGCTGCACTCGAGCAAGACCGGCGAACTCCTCGCGATCATGGATGGGGAGTCGGTGACAGCGCTCCGAACAGGCGCAGCCAGCGGCCTCGCGACAGATTTGCTTGCCAGAGACGGTGCGCATGTTTTGACGGTGTTTGGTGCGGGGACTCAGGCGAGGACGCAGATTGAAGCGGTTCGGTGTGTTCGCCCCATCGAACGCATCTTGATTGTTAATCGCACGCACTCCCGAGCGGTGCAGTTGGCATCGGAGGTTGGGGGTGAAGTTCTGGGTGCGGATGAGGCGGTCGCGGCTGCGGACATTGTTTGCACGGCGACAGACTCGCCTACGCCGTTGTTTGACTCGACTCGAGTGACGCCCGGAACTCACATCAATGCTATTGGCAGCTACCGGCCAGATCGGCGTGAGCTGGATGACAAGCTGATTTGTGAAGGGCGTGTGTATGTGGATCACGTCCCTGCAGCGAAGCTGGCGGGAGAGTTTGTGATGGCGGCTGGTTGGAAATGGGAGAATCTTGTTGGAACGCTCGGAGGAGTAATCGAAGGGATTGATACGGGGAGGACATCGGAGGACGAGATTACAGTTTTCAAAAGCGTGGGAGTCGCGGTCCAAGATGCAGTTTGCGCTCAATTGATCTATGAGCGCGCTGTCGACCAGGGGATTGGAGTCACCTTCGATTTTGAAGCATAGTCAGGAGCTTCCACTCAAGTAAGCGGGATCAAGTCGCAAGATGAAAGTTGATTCTTTTCGATGATTACAGGTCGCTTCAGAGCCCTACTTGAGTAGAAAGCCGCTGCCGATCAGATCATCGTCGGAGATAATGAACTCTGATCTTGCAACGATGAACGCGCTTCCACACACCTCAGGCACGATTCCTCGCAATTCCTCCGCGAACTCCTCGCGAATCGCTTTCACACTGAACGTTGAGCCGATGATGCTCTCGACCGTGATTTCCTCATGCATGGATAGTTCGCCGCGCACGTAGTGAAGCGCAGCGCGTGCGGAGATCCCAGTTCCTGTAGGAGAGCGGTCAACCTCCCCGTCCGCAAAAACACAGACATTGCGGCTGTGGTGCAATGGATCGTGAGGTGGCCCTACAAAGATGACGCCGTAGAGGAATCCCAAGTCATCACCGTCCGGATGCCGAATATCCTGTTGATCCGCGATAGCAGACTTGATTGCGGTCGCGACTTCGATGATCCGGCTTGTCTCCTGTGGAACGAGATTCAGTCGGAGCCTGTCTGCGTCGACAATTGCGTAAAAGGCGCCCCCGAACGCGATGTCATAGAGCACCGTTCCAACGTGGGGGACGTAAACCTCAAGGCCCGTTGCGTAAGGGTACGAAGCGACGTTCTCGAAGGAGACGCGCGATACTCTGGATCCATCGACGCTAACTTTCGCCATCACGCGGCCGATAGGGGTATCGAACCGAATCTCGTTTCCTTTGAACATCCCTTCTTCGACCAGGATCGTTGAGAGCGCGATGACTCCGTGGCCACACATGGTGCTGTAACCCTCGTTATGCAAGAACAGGACGCCATAGTCGCCGTCCCGAGTAACCGGCTCAGTCAGGATCGCGCCATACATATCGACGTGACCGCGTGGCTCCCATAGCAAAGCTCGACGCACCGGGTCAATGTGCTCCCTTGCCCACCGCCTCTTCGACGCCATCGTTTCACCAGGGATCGACGGCAGCCCGTCGAGAATGAGCCGGAGCGGTTCGCCCGCGGCGTGCGCGTCAATGCATCGATAAACCACGCCCGGAGTTTAATCCCACCGGTTGCCAATTGTTTTGCCCGCAGGTATAATGCGCGCACTTCGACGCTGGTGACCGGCCCACCCTTAGCAGGCGTCAAGCTCGTCTTCTGCCACTTTTCGTGGCCCTGTAAACCCGATCTCGCGCTAACGCGCCCTGTTGCGTACTTGCGCCTCGGACAAAGACGTCTAGCAGGCTCCCGACTCATGTTTGCGCGTCCTACTGCCATTTTGGGAGAGGTGTCCCCTTGAAACTCTTGAGTGAGGCCGAAGAGCCTCTTTTACTCGCGCCGAAGATCCTATCCGGCGAAGAAAATCTGATACTCATCAGCTTAGAGACTGATTTTGCGGCTGATGGGAAGTTTGGCCGCCGCACCCTTGAGGTTAGCGGCGAATCCGTTCGCGTATCAGAGCGAGACGGGACGATTTCTCTCGACGTCAGGATCGAGGACATCAAGTCGGCGCGGAATGAGCCGCTTGTAGGCGGTGGCCGCCTCGAACTGACCACTAAGGCTGGCGAAATCGTCCCCGTGATCACGTACTCGCTGACGTTAGCAGCCAAGTTTTCAGAGGCAGCCCGAGGCATCGAGCAGCTGGCCAAGGGTGAAGAACTGCTCATAAACTTGAAGAAGGAGCGGCTTCGTTGCGCGAAGTGCGATCGGCTCCTTCCGGAGAAGGATGGCGTTTGCCCTGCGTGTGTGAACCGCGGAAAAACTTTGCTGAGAGTCGCTCAGTACTTGAAGCCCTACAAGCGCCAGGCAGTTATTCTCGCCCTTCTCTCGCTGGTTGCAACCGCACTCAACCTCGCACCGCCTCTGATTCAGGGTGAACTCGTGGATGCCGTGTTCACGACGAAGCAGAATTTGTCGCTGCTCTTCTGGCTTGTCGGTGCGTGGGTGTTGGTACTTGCTTTTGCAGCATTTGTGCAGATCCTGACTGGGCGGCTAATCGCAAGGCTCGCAGGGAGCATTGCATCAGACCTTCGCGCGTCTGTTTACCGCGCAATCGAGTTCCTACAGCTCTACTTTTTCGACAAGAAGCAGGTAGGTGCGATTGCAAGTCGCGTGACGAGCGACACGGACCGCGTCTGGGGATTCCTGGTCGAAGGCGTCCCGTACTTCCTGATCAATGGATTGCTTTTGCTTGGTATCGTCATCTTTCTGTTCACGACGAACGCGGTACTTGCTGCGTGTATTTTGGCTCCGATACCGATTGTAGTTGGCATCAGTGTTGTTTTCTGGCGCCCGATGTCACAGATGTTTCACAAGGTCGGTCAGAAGTGGGCGCGGTTCCACACTCAACTCAATGAGTCGCTGTCGGGAATTCGCGTTATCAAGGCCTTCGCGAAGGAAGACTTGGAGTTCGCCAAGTTTCAGCAGCGCAACTCCGAGTTGCGTGAAAGCGGAATCGCTGCCGACGCAAAGTGGTACACGATATTCGGTTACCTCACGTTCTTTACCGGCCTCGGAGTCCTTATCAACTGGGCGGTCGGAGGATACATGGTGTATTCCGAAGTTTTGACGTTGGGCGAGTTCTGGAAAGTGAACGCTTTGCTGGGCCTCGTCTATGGGCCGCTGCAGTGGTTCGCGATGGTCAACAATTGGTTTAGCCGTGCAATGGCAGGCGCGGATCGAATCTTCGAGGTGATGGATACGGAGCGCGAGGCTTACGGCCACACTCTGCTTAAGCACCCGATCACCGGTGAAGTCGAATTCTCTAACGTGCGATTCGGCTATGACAAGTCGAACCCAGTACTGAAGGGATTGAGCTTTGTCGCTAAGCCTGGCGAGATGATCGGGCTTGTTGGCAAATCTGGCGCAGGTAAGTCGACAACTATCAACTTGATTTGCCGCTTTTACGAGCCGGACGCCGGCTCAGTCAAGATTGACGGAAAGGACTACCGAGAGATTGCACTGCAAGACTTGCGTGAGCAAATCGGAATTGTGCTGCAGGAGCCGTTTCTTTTCAATGGGACGATTGCGGAAAACATCGCGTACGGCAAGCAATCGGCGACTATGGACGAGATCATGAGTGCGGCGAAGTCGGCCAACGCCCACAACTTCATTCTGTCCAAGCCAGATGGCTATGATTCGCTTGTCGGAGAAAAAGGCGCGAAACTGTCTGGTGGCGAGAGACAACGCGTTTCGATCGCCCGTGCAATTCTTCACGACCCGCGTATCTTGATCTTGGACGAGGCAACTTCATCTGTTGATGTTGAAACGGAAAAGCAGATTCAAGAAGCGATCTCCAGACTAGTGGAAGGTCGAACGACCTTTGCCATCGCTCACCGGCTCTCCACGCTTCGAAATGCGGATCGCCTTATTGTCCTTGACAAAGGCGAGATTGTCGAGATCGGAACGCATGCAGAACTGATGGAGAAAAAGGGTGTCTTTTTCAACCTTGTTCAGACGCAAAGCGCGATCAATGAGATCATAGGGGTCAATCTATGACGACCACGAAGGACTTAACGATACGCCCGGCTGATCCCGCTGCCGACTCGGTACGGATTGCGCAACTTATGTCAGCGTATGAGGGCGAACCCGTAACGCCGGAAAACATCATCGATACCTTTTCTCGGTTCAAGGACCATGGTCACTTCGGACGATTTGTTGCCATTGACGCCAACGGGCTCGTCATTGCGTATGCGAAGTCTACGAGGATGCACTCAGATAAGGCTGGACGATTTGTACTAACCGTCATCGTCGATGAGGATCATCGAAACCGAGGATTGGGCCGTCACCTCGCGGACCTTTGTGAAGGGTACGCACTGGATCGAGGTGGCATGGAGCTGATCGCGGAGGTTCGTGAAGACAATGCGCCGTCGATTGCATTTGCCGAAAAGCGTGGCTACGTTAGAACCCATCACTTCTTCGAGTCAGTTCTTGATGTAAGTAGATTTGCTTTCGATCGAGCCGGGGACACAGGTGATATCGGCAACATTGAGGTTACATCTGTCGGCGCGGACGGAAGCGATGCGAGCGCTTTTCGCCGGCTGTTTGAGATCTGTAAGATCGCGGATGAAGATGCGCCCGGCGGATTCGAAATGACGATGTCATTCGAAGAGTTCTGTGATGTCTACATCAAAGCGAAGTGGTTTGATGCGTTTGGGCATATAGTCGCAAAGGTCGATGATAGGTACGTAGCACTTTCAGCAGTGGGCGAGATGACGCCAGGTCGATTTTATACGCTAAACACCGGTGTGCGGGGCGACTATCGCGGGCGCGGTTTGGCAACGCTACTCAAGACGAAGGCGATAGAGTACGCGAAGGCTCGTGGCGCCACAAAGATTCGCACGCACAATCATAGCGAGAATGCACCCATGCTGGCGATCAACAAGAAACTCGGCTTCGAGCCGGAGATTGGCTGGTACTACATGACCAAGTGTATCGAGAGGGAAGGGTAATCATGCAACCGAGCGACCTTAATGTCTTTTATCACCCAACAGATCGACTGCGCCTGACGGTCGCAGATCGTAGCTATCTCACAGTGAAGCCAGCATGGGCGTCACCTTTGTCGTACCCTGGGCGATACCTCGCCCTCTTGGACGGCAAAGGTGACGAGATCGTACTGATTGATGATCCTGAAGAGTTGAGTCCAGCGAGTCGGCAGTCGATCGAGCGCGAACTTCATCGGCGCTATCTGACCGCTAACGTGAGACGTATCGAAAGCGCAAAAGTGGAGTTCGGCGCGACTTACTGGCACGTGGATACAGATCGCGGTGAGAGAGACTTCGTTACGCAGAGCCTTCAAGAGAATGCCCAGTGGCTCGGCGATAGGCATCTCTTGCTGATCGACGTAGATGGGAATCGATTCGACATTCCAGACGTCTCCGCGCTGGACGAGCGCAGCAGGGCAATCATCGACCGCATTCTGTAACCTGAGTCGAACAGTCAGATACTTGCGTCCTCATCTCCGATGAGTCGCTTTCCCGTTCGTGGCGTTTGGTGTGGATCTGCGGAGGCTGGTCGGACTCAAGCGGAAGTCTCCGCGTTCATTGAGCGGATGCATAGCGCCGGCTTCAATGCTGTTTTCATGCACCTTAAGGGCGGTGACGGGCTACTGTACTGGCCGAGCCACAAGTTTCCGCAGGCGGTCGCGCCGGGATACGAGTCTTTCGATCTCCCAGCAATCGCTTTGGAGGAGTGCCGAAAGCGGGGCATGCAGTTCCATGCCTGGCTGATTGACTTCTTTGAAGGAGAGCACGGTGCGGCGATTCAGCATCATCCTGAGTGGGCGATGACGAACGCGAGCGGATATCTTACGAACACCGAAATCTTGCGCGGATCGCGCTTCACCGGGCTTTGGATGTGTCCCGCCAGGCGGCCGGGTTACACAGACCAGTGGCTCGTGCCATTGCTGAAAGAGTTTGGTCAACGATACGAAGTCGACACTATTCACCATGACTACATCCGTTACCCCGGAGATGTCGCGCCCGATCAGTACTGCTTCTGCGATTACTGCTTAGAGCAACTTCCGGAGTGGGCGGGCTACTACAGCGAAGCGTATCCGGATGAAGCGTTCTATCACGAGCTATATGATCGCGGATACCTCGAGTCGCATTGGGAGCAGAGCCCAAGGGTGTTACCAGCGAACTGGAGCAGAATTGGCCGCGAAACTCAAAGTCGAATCTTGCTCGAGGGCTCCTTCTTTCAAGGCGGCAGGCAAGATTTAGACTACTTCTTTTACCTCTACAGAACCCATTGGATTACGGAGTTTGCTCGAATGGCTCGCGCTGAGGTGAACCCAAATGTTGGAATCAGCGCGGCTTTGTTCAAGAATCCAATCCACAGTGGACGATTCATCGGTCAGGACTGGCGCGAGTTCGCGCCTTACGTCGATGTTGCGATTCCGATGGACTATCGAGACCACTTTCCAGGATCATTCGAGACGTATCTTGCGTTGCTCGATGAGACCATCAGAAGCCAGAAATCATGGGCGCGCGACTTTAAGTCACTTTTGATCGGCGTAGCGATCAACTTTCTGTTCCGTGAGGAGGATGAGAAGGGGAACCCGGCGGATGCTGGAAAACTGCATGCGGTTGCGGATGTCGTTGCAGATTCGGCAGCCGATGGCATCGTATTCTTTTGTGAAGGACATCTGAGCCAGTATGGACTTTGGGCCGCCATGCCCGAAATCTTTCAGAAGTGATTAGAAAGGCCAAACGCGCAGAATCATTGGAAATCCGACCGCGAACACGACAATCTGCAAGGGCAATCCAACTCGCCAATAATCTCCAAATCGGTATCCGCCTGGCCCCATGACGAGGGTGTTTGACTGGTGCCCGATCGGTGTCAGGAACGCGCATGAGGCACCTAGCGCGATTGCGATGAGGAAGGGATCTGCGGACACTCCTAAGCTGGCGGCGACGCTGATTCCGATTGGAGCCAATAGCACGGCGGCCGCAGCATTGTTGATCACGTCACTTAGCGTCATAGCCGCAACCATTATCACCGCGAGTGCAACGGCCGGCCCAGAATTGCCAGCAATGCCTGTGACTAGATTTGCGATTGTCTGTGCGCCGCCCGTCGATTCGAGCGCCGCTCCAACGGGCATCATGCAACCGAGAAGAACAATTACTGGCCAATCGATGCTCTCATACGCTTGCTGCAGCTTGAGAAGCCCGAACACCAACATAGCAATCGCCGCTGCGGCGAAAGACAACTGAACAGGCAGAACACCGAAAGTCGCGAGAATCACTGCTGCTATAAAGATCCCAATACCCAGGGCGAGCCTAGGGGCTCCGCCGAACCTTAGCTTTCGGGTCGCGAGCGGCAACAGCGCCAACGTGTTAAAAACTTCAGTCAAGGAGTTCTCGCTTCCCTGCAGCAACAGCACATCGCCAGGTCGAAATCCGGTGCTGTCCAACCGGCGTCGCATTGATTCGCCCTGTCTTGCGAGAGCGAGCAAGTTTACGCCGTATACGGATCGGAGCTGTATGCTCTTTACAGTCTTTCCAATGATTGGAGATCGTGGGGTAACGACGGCTTCTTCCACTTGAATCGTGTCTGATGACAACTCCTCCTCAGAGGGAGATTTGCCCTCGGCGAGGTGGAAGCCTGTTCGCTCCACAAACTCCTGTATGTCGTCTGCGGAGGCCTCGACAATAAGTGTGTCGCCGGGCAGCACACGTTCGGTTGCGCGCGGAGCAGCCAAGCGAGAGCCATTTCTGATCAAGCCGACAATCTGGACTAGTCCTCCATTCTCGGGCACGATATCGGCGAGCGTTCCCGGCAACTTTTCGACGTCCTCTGGGACAGAAACTTCTGTTAGGTACTCTCCGATGTTATAGAGGCCTTCTCTCGATGAGAGTTGCTTGCGAATCGGGATCAGTCTCGGGCCGATGAAGATCAGATACAGTACACCTGCGAGCGCGACGACGCCACCGACCGGCAGGTAGTCAAACATACCGAACGGTGCTGTGCCGTTGGTCGCACGAAAGGTCGATATGATAAGGTTTGGCGGGGTACCCAAAACGGTCATTAAGCCGCCGAGCAATGAGCCGAACGCCAACGGCATTAGGAATCGCCCAACGGGAAGTTCGTGATCACGAGCATACTTGATCGCTACCGGCATCATTAGTGCGAGTGCCCCAACGTTGTTCATGAATGCGGAAGCGATTACTACGACGACGAGCATTGCTGCGAGCGCAAGGCCGGGGCTGTCTGAAATCCGCGAAAGCGGAGCGACCATCAATCGGGTGACCCCGCATATCCCCAGTCCCTGACTCACGATGAGGATAGCGGCGACCGAAATGACCGCTGGGTGACTGAAACCCGCGAACGCATCCGTCGGCGAGACTATTCCGGTTAGCGCGACCGCCATCAGCGCTAATGCAGCCACGAGATCGTAACGAAACCGGCCCCAGAAGAACAGAACGAGGCACGCTCCGAGCACGACAAAGACGAAGGTTTGTTGCCACATGGATTGACTTTTATCTTGCTTGATCTACCTACGACGCTTGTGGTCGAACTTTACTCAAAGTCTGTCCTCGCAGCAATGTCCACCGAGTAAAGACTTGCCAGTTCAGTCGCGGTGAGTTCACCAATCTTCTCAAGCCTCTGGATTAGACTATCTGCCTCTACCGCGTCTTCTACCGCGATCTCACCGAGCATCCTCCATTTTTGTCCGAGAATGGTGTCGAGGTCAGCGGTGGTATTGCGTGCGTGCCCAGCAGGATACATGACAAGGCCTGAGTCATATCTGCGCCTTGCAGTGTCCTCGATCACGACAGAGGTGGGGATGCCTTCCGGGTACCTAGCATCGTACTCAGGTCCTCCGTGGCGAAAGTCAATTCTCTCCATCAGGGAACGTGTAAGCGGATGAAAGATTGCCGAGTCATCGACTCGATAATCGTACGGCGACAGCATCAGTTCCTTCCAAATCTCGTCGCTGCCGCCCATTGGAAGGCCGCGCTCGATCGCCTTTCTCAGTAACGTCGAGACGATGTAGGCCATCGAGTGATCTGCGCTTTGCCTGGTCTTGGGATCCTTTTTCATTGGGTTTCCTATGATTCCGAAGGCAGGTTCGTACGCAAGAATTGTGATTCGCCCGATGTTCTCACCACCGCTCTCGATCAGAGACGGATTCGCGCCGATCAGATCGATTACTGCCTGCAGGGCGCCCGCGGACTGATGTTCATACAAACCCAATTTGAAGTGCATCCCCATGACTGCGAAGTCATCGCCGCTGTGAGATAACACGAGATCGAATGGCGAGTCACCTTGTTCGCCCCAGCGATCCTTCCCATCCGTTGTCGGTTCGAAGAATCGAAAGACTGCCTCAGGGTTGCGGAAGATGTCCTGTGGCCCTCGGAATCCTGCCATTGAGCGCTTGACGCACAGAATCGCTGCCTCCGTGCTGATAGCTGCGCTTGCCCCCTTGCTGTCGCTCAGTTGCTTTCCAGCTCGGATTGCCCTCCAAGGGATGTAATGGGCGACGAACATCCCGATCGCGCTTTCGATCTGCTCTGCTGTCGCGCCCATCAGCGCGCCATACGTCGCTGCTGAGCCGATCGCTCCGTGCACAACATGGTCGATCTTGTGAGTCTTTAAGCTAAACACCTCTGCAAGCCGTCCGCGAATCTCATCGAGTAGCAGCATCGCGCGAAGCGCCGTCGCACCGTCTAACCCTCTTTGCTGGCAAGCTGCTATGACGACCGGATAGAAGTCGTTGTGACCAAACTCGCCCGCTGTGTGATCCAACTCAGGTCGAAAACCGAAGTTCGTTCCGTTGCTGTCCCATTCGCGCACTGCTGCGCTGTTGGCCGCGACTGCCTTTTCGGGCATCACCCGCGTTGCGTCGCCGAACACCGTTGCTCCAGACTCAAGCGGGTAGGCGAGCGCTTCATTCCTCAGCACCGTCGGCGCGTTGGTCCTAAGAGCAAGCGCGCTTAATCCACAAAGAACGGAGTCCGTGTGAAACCGACGAACTCGCTCTAAAGCGGCCGGGCTCGGCAGGGATGCCAAGGAGCCATCGAGATAGCTAATTGAGAAGCGCCCAAGGCCCAGAGCTTGGTTCGAGTCGCGGGGAAGTGTGATTGATGTTGGCATCGGGCGCAGTTTATCCCCTCGGTCAACGCGACATGTGCTATCTTTCGCCGGTGCCCGCTGTGTCGTACGTTCCCAAACTCGTTTTTCCAGAAGCTAATCCATTCCGGCGGCTTCTGGTGCGCGTCTTTTGGATCTTAGCCATCCTGGCGCTAGCTTGCTTTTTGCTTTGGACGCAGCGGCACGGCCTAGCTGACAATCGAGGCACCGATCTCTCGCTCTTGGATGTGTTGTATTTCACAATCGTCACGGTTACGACTGTCGGCTATGGAGATATCGTTCCCGTCACCGATGAGGCAAGGGCGATGATAACGTTTGGAATCAATCCATTGCGAGTAGCGGTATGGTTGATTCTTCTTAGTACTGCGTATGAACTCGTCATACGCAGATCAGTCGAGAGTTTTGCGCTTCAGAGGATAAAACGCGTCATGAAACAACACACAATCATCTGCGGTTTTGGAGTGAAAGGGCGAGCCGCCGCAAAGGAGTTGATCGAGCGAGGTGTCAGCCCGGCGAAGATTATTGTCATCGATTCTGATGCGTCCGCGCTCGAGTCCGCGTCATTGCTCGGTGTAGTCGGACTGCGCGGAGACGCTAGCAGCGAAAGCACGCTCAGGGCAGCTGCCATCGAATCCGCTGCCCACATCGTTGTCGTTCCGAACACGGATCAGGCATGCGTGTTGATCTGTCTCACCGCGCGCGACCTTGCGCCAAATGCGCACATTGTTGCGGCAGCCAGAGAGGACGAAAATGTCAGGCTGATCTATCGAAGCGGGGCCGACACGGTGCTCGCGCCAGCGGCCTCCGGTGGTCGGTTGCTGGCTGCGGTGACTCAGTCGCCTTCCGCAGCGATGATCTTGTCCGAACTCTTTGAGCATGGGAAAGGGGCGGATATCTACGATTACGTGGTCACGCCCGGTGATGTCGGCAAACTGCCGGGCGAAGTCACGGCGCTTTCGGAGAAGTTGGTACTTGCTATCGTTACACGAGGCCGGAGGCTGTCATCAATTGAAGCCAGGGCGCATAAGCTTCGTCGAGAGGATGTTGTGATTGTTTATGAGCCTGCGTCAAGGGAGCGCTTCTCCGAGGCAAAACCTGAGGTGCCGGGCCCGAATCCTGCTCAGTAGGCCGAAATGGAACGGATGGCGTCAGGATCACGTTACAGTAATTGAGCTCATGCGATTTCGGAAAATAGCCGTTCTCACAGCGATGCTGGTCGGTCTGCTTCAGGCAGGACCCATCGTCGCATGTGCTTTGACTTGCAAAGACGGCAAGTGCCCGATGGCGGTCAAGCAGTCTGGCTGCTGTGAGTCGGAGACCACGCAGCAACATGACGAGGCTGACTGCAGCTGTGCGATCTCCGCGCCGGAAATCGCGCCCCCAAACAGCGTTGCGATCCCGCAACCAACGTTAGAGATTGCCGGCATGCCTCCGAGCGAAACCCGCGACCTTAAACAGATCCCAGCCACATTTACACCTGGCATCTTTGGGGGAGACCCAGGTCCACCTGGACTTCGCCCGCACTTCAGCCAACACGAACGCGCGCCTCCGGTCTCGTGAAGTTTCAATCGCGCCGGTAGGCGCGGATCGCAGTTCTTCACACCACGATACCGGAGGTATTTCTAGTGTTCAGCACAATTCTTTTTGCACTCGTTGCGCAGTCCGCGCAGCTAAGTTGCCCCATCATGGGCGGTTCTATCGCCGCTGACTCAACCGTTGTCGAATACGCCGGAGCACAGTTCAAATTCTGTTGTCCCGGATGTGACGCGGTATTCAAGAAGGACCCTGCCAAAGCAATCGCTGAGGCCGTCAAGAAGAAGGAGACCGTTGGAGTCTTCCTGTTTGATCCCGTCTCTCGCAATCGCTTAGATATCGCAAAAGCCAAGGCGACGTTGGATCACAATGGAATTCGATTCCCATTCGAATCGACCGCAAACCGCGACAAGTTTCGCGCTGCGTCTGCGAGGTATGCGTCCGTTCCCGGAAAGGAAGCGCTCTTTTGCCCTGTGATGCAATCGAAAGTCGCGAGCATTTCGAAGGCCGCAGGCTACGTTGACCACGGTGGAGTTCGCTACTACACTTGCTGTGCAGGATGCAACGCGCCGCTTGCGAAGGAGCCGTCGAAGTATGCGCCGAACGCAGCTCGACACGTCAAGACCGTTGGCGCCCATCAGGGCGTCAGCGGCAAAGCGGAGGAACCTGTCACTGAAGTTACTGAGATTACGTCGGTCACTGCAGGCAAGTACAAGATCGAGCTCCTCGTTCCCGAAGACGGAGTCTTCGCCGGTGAGGAGATCGACATTGAGTTCGTCATCGTCGACACTACAAAGGAAGACCCTGACCTCGGGTTTCTTGGTGTCGCCAACCTGCGCTCGTCTGCAGTCGTTACGATGCCCAGCATGCCTGGTATGCCGGAAGCCAAGCCGAACATTCACCGCGAAGGGATTCCTGGATACTACGGTATCGAACTTTTCTTTCCGCACGGTGGTGACTACCGCATCGACTTGACGCTAACTCCTCCTGGCGAGCAGTCATTCGACATTCACTTCTTGATCGACGTCAAGGATGCGGAAGCGCGAACTGGCGAGCCGCGACCGAAACCGTTTACGCTCTCTGTGATCGATGGGGCGAAGCCGCAAGCAGGGACGCCTTTCGATTTGCGACTGAAAGTTCATGAAACTAAGACGTCAGGTGTCGTAACGAAATTCGAGATCGTGCATGAAGAGCGCTTTCACCTTTTGATCGCCTCCGAAGACTTCGGATGGTTCCTTCATGAGCATCCGACCATGAACGAAGATGGTGTCTGGACGCAAAACCTCACGTTTCCTGCTGGCGGCAAGTACTTCATTTACGGGGATGTTGCGCCGGTCGGAAAAGGGTCGCAAATCCTGATTGCAGAGGTCAACGTCGCGGGTACTCCATTTCCTGCAGCCGCGCCGTGGGCGCCGACACTCGGACCCAGTAGGGATGGCCAAACTGTAGGCACGCTTGGATTCGTTGACGGCGAACCACCTATTGGGAGAATGACAACACTTTCGGTGAAACTAATCGACTCAGGAACGGGACAGCCCATTACCGACTTGCAACAGTGGCTCGGTGCCTGGGGGCACCTGATGATCTTCTCACAAGATGGCATGACCGTAGTTCATAGCCATCCTGCGGAAAATGAAGAGACTGATCGCCTGCTAAACGAAGGGATCATTCACTTCACAGGCAGGTTTCCCAAAGCTGGCCTCTACCGAGCGTTTACGCAATTCAAACGCGGCGGAGAGATCAAGACGCTGTCATTCACGCTGGACGTCGGCCAAACACTCGTTTCGAATACTTTTACAAGCACGGGTTTGGGAATGCTCCACGAGGTGCCTTGTCAATACTGCAAACTGATGGTTGTTCAGAACACAGACACGCAAGACAATGAAGTCGTCCTCCAGTTCGGCAACAAGAGGATCGAGTACCGATGCGTCTACTGCGCGATCGCGGACTCGACCCGTTACAAAGTCGATATCACGATTTATGCCCCAAGCGAGAAAGTAGGAGAGCCGGTCATTATCTTGCGCAGGGATGGCAAGTGGTCTACGCGGTCCGAAGAAGCAGTCTTCATCAACATGTTTAAGGAGCATCCCCAGTGCGCAGAGCTCTCCCGTGCTTTCCACACGAAGGAAGCATTTGACGCCTACGTTGCGAAACATGAGATTGAGGACCCGAAGGCGCTTAAGCTTGATCAACTCGTCGAAGCGATTCTCAAGCCGAAGGACGGCAAGTGATACTCGCGGCGATTCTCGTTGCGACGCAATTCCCGGCGTGGATGAACAGTCCGCGCCCTATGGAGGTGTTCCGGTTGCGCGCTTCGCACAACGACGCTGTCTACAACTTGCCGAGGCTTGCAAGGGATCTCAATGCCGTTGATGTTGGACATGCGACGGCCTATGAAGCGCTGGTGACGGGCCGCGAGGCTGTTCTTGAAACAGAAGTGTGGGGAAAGATCGCCCATACGCTAAAAAATCCTCCAAGTTTTAAGCCAGACGAGAAGTCGATCTCGCCCACGTTTACCAAGTTGTTCGGGGAACTTCACCTCGTGTTCGATTGGGCACACGTCTTGCACGCGCAGACGATTGACGTACTGTTATCGGGCTTGACCCACTCGCAAATGGAAGCCGAAATCGAGAGACTATGGACTTTCTATCGAACGCGCGCGCCGTACGCCATTAGCGGACTGCCCATGAACATGGAGTTTCTCGACAGCCAACGCTACAGCGGGCACTTCAGAATCAAGTATCCAAAGGTAAACGCGCTCTTTTGGGGATATCACTGGCTCCAGGGCGCGATGTATGACATGCTGTACCGCGTTCCGCGCGAGATGTGGGAGCCCTCCTATGACGTCGTAAGATCTCAGTACTTCGAGCGCGAGTTGTGGGACACAAATCGCGACTTCATGCCGATGTTCGCTGAGCAGAGTCCGCGGTTCGCGGCGAGATTCCCTGAACTTGCGAACGTGTTCGACAATCTGCACA
This sequence comes from Fimbriimonadales bacterium, assembly GCA_041744215.1. Classification (GTDB taxonomy): domain Bacteria; phylum Armatimonadota; class Fimbriimonadia; order Fimbriimonadales; family ATM1; genus JAHCHL01. Next base: position 225,218 of record JBGTLG010000006.1, read on the forward strand.
TGCTCCACGACATGGTGAACGACATTCTTGCGGACGAGTCGCTGAATGCAAAGGAAAAACATAGCGAGATCCGCATGGCGATCTTGATGACTTTGCACTCGTCTCACGCCAACTGCGATCCAGGAGAAGGCGAAGTGATGACTTTGCATGATCATCGCCACATGAACGGAATGCCTGGAATGGGGATGATGGTTGGCGGTACGCCTGAGCTTATGTATATGCCGCGCATGGGATGGATGAGCATGGAGGAATGTCACCACTGCAGCATGTTTATGCCGGATCATAACATGAGATGGCGGCGATCGACGGTCAGCGTAGACGGTTGGACGATGGAAGTGCGGTGTCCCCTGTGTGCACGCGATATGGCCGCGCAGTATCTTGGTCGGGCAATTCTTCGCCTCCCCACCGAAGACCCAAATCAATTGTTGGTGCTAGTAGGAGATGAAATGGGCAATTACGCATCGTCATTGAAGGATGTGGTTTTTCTCGAAATGGAGGGGGAGCATCCTGAATGCAACCGCTGGTCGTATGCTTTTACATCGATAAGCGCATTTCGAAGGTACATCGCAGAGAACCCTCAGTACCAAGAAGCCAAACCCTACAGCCTCGAAGAATGGTCTGCGTTGGCCGGAAGAAAGCCGGGCACGTATGAGCGCAAGCAAGGGCCGGTCGACAATCCATACAAGAACTGGCACAAAGGTGGCGGGAATTGAGACGCCTGCTTACAGCGATCGCTTTTCTTCCTGTCGCTGCTTTGTCTATCGATCATACAAAACTTGACTTTGGTCGGCCGCTTCAAATCGAAGATGCTCACCCACTCGCTCTTGGAGAAATGAAACTCGAGCTCGGCGCAAGCGTGGCGATGTCGGATCACAATCGCTCTTTGTACAGCTTCGAAGTCGAATTCGCATACGGGATTGCACTCAATACACATATCGAAGTCGGTGTCGAACCGACGGCTGGTGTTCGGGCAGGCAATACGGATCGCGCCGTGGATCTCGGTCCAACCAGCGTTGGTGTCTTCTTCGGACTGACACGGGAATCGCCGACGACGCCAGCGAGCGCCGTAGCGGTTCGGGCCCATCTCCCAACCGGTCGTATAGGTAGTGCGACTGATGTTTCAGTAACGGGAATCTTTGGCGGCCAGGCAGGTGGGTTCGGTCGATGGCACACGAATCTAGGAGGAAGCGTTGCGGTAAACAGGCGATCGGGCGACCGGTTGGTAACGTTCGCAGGGGGGCTTGGCTATAGTCAGCCGATTGGCCTCCCTTACGACTTTTCCCAAACGTTTGTGTCGGCTATCTCTATAAGACAATCCCGTGAGGCGGAAGGCGGCTTGACTGGGACTCTGGGGGTCGGGCTTCGCCGACAAATCGGGATTCGCGATGTGTTAGACGTCGGAGTCGAAACCGACGTCTTCGTCACTGGGGCCTCACAGCGCACACCGATTCGACTCATCATCGGTCTGTCTAGATCGTTCTAGCGTTGCCACGGTATCCTATCGAAAACGACATTGGAACAGGAAGGTCCGAATCACCATAGCGCTGATACTTTTTGCCCCGTCGCCGATTTGCTCCACACACTCTCGGCGAAGTGGATACTTCCAGTCCTGTATCAACTGCACTGCGCGGAAGGTCCGATGCGTTTTTGTCAGATTCGAGACGCGCGAGGAAGACTCACTCAAACAGAGTTGACGAAGACACTGCGGGCGTTTGAGCGACTGGGTATCGTTGAGCGTTCCACGTTTCCAGAGGTGCCGCCTCGTGTTGAATACAAATGCACTCATCTCGGTGAGTCGCTCAAAGAGCCACTCTGCGGCCTTGCTGACTGGCGGAGGCAGCATCGAGATGATCTGCGGCGGACAGTTTGACTGGTTGCAGGTCAAGTGATTTCGAACCATGACGCAAGCAAAGTACATCGCTGAGTATCCCGCGCGCATCGAACGCCTCATTGGGCGACTGACCTCCGCGTGCGAGCGGCTGTCCGATGAGCAATTCAACTCTAAGGGTGAAGGTTTCGAGTGGAGCCCTGCGCAGATCATCGACCACATGATGATCACGAATCGCGGCTATCTTCCGGTACTCGAAGCCGCGATTCAAAACGGGAAGCGAGGAGAAGGCGAGCTCAACCATAGCTGGTTTGGAAAGACGCTGGTCAGACTTTCTGGCCCAACCAGCAAGGCGAATGCGCCGAAGTGGTTGACTCCTGGCAACGGACCATTCACGAGAGGCATCTTGCAAGAATGCGTCGATCAGCATCGCCGGATTGCAGAGATCTCGCGAACATGCGAGGGTATCGACATATCGAGGACTTCGTTTCGAAATCCGTACGTTCGGCTGTTTAAGATGAACTTGGCCGACGCATTCGAAGCGATTGCTCAACACGCTGAGAGACACATAGGACAGATTGAAGAATTCGTGGCTAGCGCTTCCTGAGCCAGATCCGAGCAGTATGCGAATCCTCGCGCCAATCTTCCGAATAGTGAACGACGTCCAAGTCGCCAGCGAGGCGCACGAACTCACCGGGAATCAGGACATATCCATCGGAGCGGGGTTTACCGTACTTCTCGCGGTGAAGCGTCGTGAAAGTCTCCATCACCAAGCTGCCTCCCGGGTTGAGCGCATCTATCAGCTTTGGGATTAGTGGTCGATGCAAGTAACGGAAGGCGGTGATAAGATCCGATGGAGGTGGCTGATACGATGGCCGTTCGATGTCAGTAAGTTGCCAGAGAATCTCACTGGCTACCTCCGGCGCATATCGCGTGGCGAGTTGCTGGCCTCGCATGAGAGCCTCCTCCTGCCAATCGAGGGCATTCACGGTCCATCCGAGGGCGGCCATGGCGACTGCTTCTCGGCCCGCTCCGCAGGCAATGTCTGTAGCACTCCGTGGTTTGAGTTGTGCGAGAACAGTGCAAAGGAACTCGTTGGGGCTCCACATTCTTAGGGCCAGGGGCTCGTCTGCATACTTCCAATCCTCCCCTCGTTCCGCCCGTCGACCACCGCCTCGAAGATACTGGAGCGCTTGCTCGACATCGTCGCCCTCGCCTACCACGTAAATGGTTCGAGACTTCTCAGGTAGCTCGTGCAAGCGGTCGGGTAGCTCAGCGAGAGGGATGTTGACAGCGCCAAAAATTGGCCGGCCACCGCGGGTGGGATCGAGGAACTGTGTGCTTTCGGGCAGTCCTCGGATTGTGGTCATAGCCGAGTGTAGACGAGGGGGCTCACAACAATCTGCAAACCCGCTCGGCTCAACGAGCGTCAGAATGAACAGCCCGGAAATCCTGCGCGACGCGCAGATATACTGAAACATCCCATCGAGGAGGGCAATTGCCGAAATGCGAATAAGCCACTTTTTTGCCGCTGCTTGCGCCGTGATGGCCGCGAGCTCAACGTACCCGATCTCAGGGCCGGTGCCTCTGGCTTGGAGATTCTGGGCCAGGACCTCAGCGGCGCCGACAGCGAGTCCCGCGCTGACCAATGACTCGCTCATAGTGCCCATCGGCAGACGTGTCTACTCTCTTGACGCTGTGTCCGGGTCAGTCAATTGGATGTTTCCTCCTGGCGACGAACCTGACGGAGATTTCACTGCGTCACCCGGGATTGACGGCGATGTCGCGATCCTGCCCAATGGGAACCGTTTTGTATATGCTGTGAAAGCCAGCGATGGAAGCCGCCTTTGGTCCCACGTCGATACGTCGACCGTGAGAAGGGTGCTAACGCAATCTGGAGTCGCATACCTCTTCATGACGGACGACCGTATCGTTGCGCTCAACACCCAAACTGGCGCGAAAGTTTGGTCCGCCGACTATATGATCCGGGATGGGTTCACGGGGATCCCCGTCATCGCGGACGGCAATCTCGTCTTCTTCTCGGGGAGGGGGACGATTGTTGGCGTAAGCACCACGACCCAAAAGGAAGTGTGGTCGAGGGGTCCGGTGGCCGCGAGCCTCGATGGCAGCCCTGCCGTCTATGGAGGCTACGTTTATCTGGTAACTGGTCAGCAGGTTGTCAGGTTGAACCCGAGGAGCGGGCAGCCTGTTGGCAGACCGCTGATCGCCCCCGAGCGCCTCGAAGCGGGGGTCGCGGTTACGTCCAAGGGTGGAGCAGTACTAACCGCTGACAATAAAATGTTTCTCTTCGAATCTGACCTTCGCCAGTGGCGGGGTCAGGCCATCCAACTCAAGGGATACCTTCGCGGCGCACCTCAGGTAATAGGAGACAACATAGTCACTCGCGCGACGAACGGTGGTTTGTATCTAGTCGATCCTGCCCGAACCGAAAACCCGATCATCTGGGAATACACGACGCTACCCATCCCAGGCACTACTCGTGCTGCCGGAGGAGCTGGCGGCGGGGCAGCCGGAGGCGGTGGGCTTGCCGGCGGCGGCGGCGGTGACTCCGTGGGAGGTGCGGCG
>JBGTLG010000007.1:0-18302 GCA_041744215.1 Fimbriimonadales bacterium
GCGACCGCCTTTCATCGCAGGCCGGGCTGAATCAACGGCAGTTCTGGCAACGCAGCTTTCGCGCGTTCGAAATCGTAAAGAAGGAGGTGTTTCTTCAGAAGTTGAACTACATCCACCAAAACCCGGTCAGGCGCGGGTTGAGGGCCGTAGCAGAGCAATACGAATGGTTGAGTGCAAAGATGTATCTGAATGGCGAAGTCGACTCGGATGGAGCTCTCGTCTCACGCGAACGTAGTCTCAACAGGAGGACCAGTTGAGACATCTGAAGACTATGATTGGTGGAAAGTAAGGAAAGCCAGAGTGTTTCGCCCAGGAGCGGACTGAGCGGAGGTGAACTGTCATGCAGCAACTAAGATCGATCATTTGCCAAAGTCGATTGCGTGAGACCCTATCAACGATGTTGATTGGCGGCATTCTTGCGGCCGCCTGCTCGCCGCGTGCGCCTGTCTCGAAAGCCAAGGATACGATCCTACCTCACGCTGACACGATATTCTTTGCCGAAACGAATGCATCTTACATAGGCTACACGCTAAAGATGCTGCGGCCGTGGCATGGGGGGGATCCTGAAGCGATCATCACGATAGACGTTGTTCACGACGTGGTTTCACCCGTCTATTCCAAGAGCTTACGGGCCGTTGTGTTCGCCACAGACACCAGAATCTATAAAGTGCCGATCAAGAAGGGATCCTCGCAACAGTTGCTGGTTTCGCCGGATGTTAGCAGGGATCGCAATGGACCAAACGCGCCCTTCGATGCGATAGCGATTTCCAACGCAGCTGATCGAATAGCCATCGGATACTCGAAATTGGGCAGATGGACGCGCTTAGTCATTCTGTCGTTGCCCAAAGGTGAGATACTTCTTGACCTGGTTGATAAAGAGATAGATGAGATTTTGCCTGCCAAGAGTGAGTACGTAGCAGACTGGCGCATCCACTTCGGCCATACCGGTGAACAATTGCTGGTGACGACTGTTTCCGATCGCATGTACGCAGACAGAACCGAAGAATACGAAGCCGATACTTACTTGGTAGATATGCGTGCAAAGACGGCGGAAAGAGTCGGTTTTGGAGGGCCGTGCGGACCACCTGCGGAAGATGGCACGATAATATTGGCAAGCCCGATAGGTGGATTGAATTCGTCTATGAGAGTCGTTGCCGTTCGGCAAGGTGCGACACGAGAGCTTGTTGTTCCGCATGGCCTTGCTGTCGCTTCTACAGGCAACTCCGTTTATGTGTTTCGATACGACTACAGAACGGACTCTCAGGTCAATGTGGCGAAGTACGATTTGAGACTGGATCTCGTCCATGACTACGCTCCTATTCCCGACGCTAGCCTTGGACCGACTAACCTGTTTGGTGGTTGGACAGAGTAGTTCTCAAGGTTCGCCGGCAGGTGGCCCGCGTGACTTGCTAGGGAGCAAAAGCGAAAACGAATATGATCAGATACGTGACAGCTAAATGAAAGGCTTGATCCGAGCACTGTGCCTTGGATCGGCGATGATGCTGTTCGTTAGCAGCGTGAGCCAATCGTTCGGTGCCGTGTGCCAGGTCTGGATTGCGGGTCCGCACTCCGATCTCGGGCGCACTCCCGTAATCATGCAGCGATCCCTGGGCTACTGGGCGCGCTTGTTGCCTAGAATCGGATTTGACATACAATGGAGCTATGAACGCACTGTTAGCAGCCCTCGCGGCCTTGTCCATACCCGTCGGGACCGCCACTATCGAGGTCGATCTCGACGGAACTAAGCTTGAACTCTATTCTTACAAGCCAGAGTCCTACAAAGGCGAGCGGATGATCATGGTGTTCCACGGAGTCAATCGCAACGCCGACACTTATCGCGACAACTCGAAGGGAATGGGTGACCGATTCAATGCGCTGATTATCGCGCCGAAGTTCGATAACGAGCGCTTCCCGAGCCGCAAGTATCAGTTTGGCGGAATACTCAATGCGGACCGAAGCGCGGCAAAGCCAGAGGAGTGGACTTATGCGCTTATCCCAAAACTCGCCGCCGAAATCCGCAAGCGAGAAGCAAAGCCAGAAATGAGATTCTGGATCATCGGGCACTCCGATGGCGGTCAGTTCGTCGCGAGGATGTCTGCATTCCAGCACACCGGCGCAGAGCGGCAGGTCGCGGCGAATCCCGGTTCGCACCTTTTCCCAAATCGTGAAGCGCCATTCGGTTACGGTTTTGGCAACCTGCCAGACGAACTTTCGAACGACGATGTGCTTAAGCGCTACCTTGCTGCTCCGCTGACGATCTATCTTGGGACCGCAGACAACAAACCTGACGAATACTTCGATTCAAGCGCAAACGCCATGCGGCAAGGGGAAGGCCGCTATCAGCGGGGAAAAGCCTGCTTCCAAGCGGCTCGCTCGTTGGCGGAAGCGAAGGGCTGGCCGTTTAAGTGGAGTCTTGTCGAGGCAGAGGGTGTCGCTCACGACCACGCGAAGATGTTCGATCACGAGAACTGCGAGAAGGCGCTCTTCGCGAAGTAGCTACTTAGCGGGAGTCACGTTGACGTTGAAGATGACCGTCGCAGGTTCCTCGCCGCCGTCAGCGCGCTGAATCGTTCCCTTGCCAGTCAGCGTGAACGAGGCCTCGATGAGCTGCCCATTCTGTCGGTCGAAGTAATAGGTGCCTTTGATCGAGATCTTGTCGCCGCCCTCTGCGCTGGTGTCGACTTGCCAAGCGCGCGTCCCGCGCACGGTTCGCTCGCCGCGATAGATAAACTTCTGGACGTATTCGATCGCGCCAAAAATGGGCACGTCCATATAGGTCTCGAGGCCCCATTCGCTCCCGGGCTTTACGCGGCTTTTCGGAAACGGCACGAATCCGACGCTGACTCCGGACCTGAGGATTCCGTCGAGATTGCGGACGATCTGGCCGCGATCGTTGACGTTCAGCTCGAATCGGTCGGCATCGCGCGCGCTCGAGCCTTCTTCAGAAGTGGCCTCGACTCGGCTTGTCTCGATCTCGACAGTCGCGATACCATCTTCGACAGCGAGAGCTTTCGTCGAATAATCCAATGTGATGGTTGTTGATCCGGAGAGCCTGGATTCCGGGGGATTGTTGTCCCGCGAATACTGAATCTCGCCTCGGATCTTCCTGGCATGAACCTCGCCTGGCTTATAGGCGACCCTAAGCGCCAAGCCATCCGGGTAATCGACTTCAGGCTCGATGAGTTCTGGCGGAATCAGCTCCGCTGCTGGGGGCGGGTCAACTTGCCCGATCTGTCTTGGGTCGACCGTCAGATTGGAATCTTCGGTTTTTGGGCGACAGGCAAAGCCGCAGAGTGATACCAGGAGTACGAGGGGAATCCACTTCATCGAGGCTGTCATTTTAGCGGATCGGACCGCGCCATAATATCCTTGATGGATTTCGTCTCTCTGGATCCGAGTGCGCTCACCCCCGCAGAGAGCTACCGGATCCTTGTGAACGCCGTCACTCCCCGCCCCATCGCGCTGATCAGCACGGTATCTGGTGCCGGCACGCCGAACCTCGCGCCGTTCAGCTATTTCCAGATCGGCGGCAACTCGCCACCCAGCCTCGTGTTCTCGGCGGCGACCCGCTTGGACGGAGCCGAGAAAGATACGCTTCGTAACATCCGCGAAACGGGTGAGTACTGCATCAATGTGGTGACGAGGGAAATGGCAGGCGGGATGAACATCTCGAGCTCGGCTTTGCCCATGGATGAGAGTGAATGGACTCTGGCGGCGTTCAGCAGGATCGAGTCTGAGATCGTTCGTCCAGCGCGCGTGGCCGAGAGCCCAGTTCAGTTTGAGTGCCGACTGTTTCAGATCGTGGAGCACGGGTCCGGCCCGGGCTCGGCGAACTATGTGATCGGAGAAGTGGTACGGTTCCACATGCGATCGGGGCTCGGTGAGTCGCCTGAAGAACTTCGGACTATCGGCCGCCTCGGCGGCGACTGGTACATCGATACTGCGGAGGCTGAACTTTTCACCATGCCGCGACCATCTGACGGTGCGAATCGTCCCTAATTGAAGTTGCCCGTCGGTAAGCCGAGTTCCAGCGCGCAACCCATCCGGAAAGTTGAGACTAAAAAGCGTAAAGATCTACGGTTTCAAGTCCTTTGCAGACAGGACTGACATTGACGTCGATGGCAACTTGGTTGCGGTCGTAGGCCCTAATGGGTGTGGAAAGAGCAATCTCGTCGACGCGATACTTTGGGGGCTCGGGGAGTTAAGCCCGAAGCACCTTCGAGCCCAGCTTTCTACGGATGTCATCTTCGGCGGCTCTTCTAAGCGGAAGCAGCTTGGATACGCTGAAGTGGTGCTTACATTCGACAACGAGGAGGGGCTGCTGCCCATTTCGTCGACCGAGGTGACTGTCGGTCGGAAGGTTGACCGGTCGGGTGAGAGCGCGTACAGCATCAACGGGCGGGCGTGCCGACTCAAAGACATCTATGAGCTGTTTGCGGACACCGGTTTGGGGCGAACTGGGTACGCGATCGTCACGCAGAGCGACATTGATCAAGCGCTGTCGGCAGCGCCAGAGATGCGTCGCGTTTGGCTGGATGAGGCGGCGGGGGTGCAGAAGTATCGGACGAGGAAGAAGGAGGCACTGACGCGATTGGACAGCGCGGTCCAGCACTTGACTCGCGTTACCGATGTGATCATCGAAATCGAGCGACAGCGAGAACCGCTGCGCGAGGAGGCCGAAGCGGCGCGGTCTTACAAGCAGAAGCTCGGCAGCTTGCGCGAGATCGAATCGGGTCTGCTCATTGTCGAGGCGGCGCAGCTGAAGTCGAAGATCGATGAGCTTGAGGGGACGATCAAAGAGCGGCGCGATCAATCGGAGAATCTGCGGTCGGAGGCCGAAGCCGACGATAGCGAAGCGGAAAGACTGTCTGTGCAACTGCGTGACGCCGAAACGGAGTTAGAACGGTTGGGCGATCGACTCAACGATGCGGTGGCGGCGGTAGAGCGGGCGGCTGCCAGAAAGGCACTGGCGGAGCAAAGGCTCAAGAACTTGGACGAGCTTGACCAGAATCGTGAGCGCGAGGAGGGTGCGGCGAAGTCGCGGTTAGAGCGCGCCGAGAAGTTTGTCAAAGCTTATGACTTCGAACTGAAGGAGGCGGAGCAGTCTGTCGCAGTTCTGTTGCGCGTCATTTCTGGTTCCGACGAAGAGGCAAAGGACTTTGCCGCGAGGCTCGCCGATGCTGAGAAGCGGCTATCTGCCGCGAGGATGCAGGAGGTCGAACGGATACAGCATGAGGCTCGACTCACGCACGCGAAGGACCGCCTTGATCATCTTCGTCGGGAGCTCGAAGGTGCAGCCGAGGCAGTTCCTGAACTGGAAGCCGGTCTTGCGGATGCCGAGAAACGGCATGCGGATGCCAAGCGCGCTCTGGACGCACTGCGCGCCGATTTTGCGGAACTGGACAAGGAACGGGCGCAGTGCGTCGAAACACTGCACCGTGTTGAAGAGAAGCGGCGCAAGGTGTTGGCTGAAGCTGCTGCTCTCGAAGGCAGGATTCAGGGCCTTCGAGCGACGCTTGAGTCGGGAGAAGGTTTGGTAGCTGGCGCGAGGGCGGTGCTCGAAGCGGCTAAAGCCAAGAAGCTGCAGGGTGAGTTTCGACCGCTTGCATCCGCGATTCAAGCACCTTCAGAAATCGCACTTGCGATCGAAGCTGCGCTGGGTGCGGCATCAGGCGATCTCTTAACGCCGAAGGCAGATTCAGCGAAGTCGGCCATTGAGTATCTGAAGCGGGAAGGGCTTGGTCGGGCGACGTTTCTCGCAGCAGATCTCATCAATCCACGCCCCCGTCCGCACGGAATCGACGCGCTCGCGAGCGAGGCGGGAATTCGAGGTGTTGCTGCGGACTTGGTTCGGTTCGATGCCGCCGATAAGAAAGCCATCGAACTTCACTTGGGAGGCGTACTCGTTGCAGAGAACATCGATGCAGCGGTGAAGCTGGCAAAGAGAGAAGGGTTTCGCAAGATCGTTACGATTGATGGGGAAGTTCTTTATGCGGGTGGCGCGGTCACCGGGGGTCGGCACGCTAAGCAAAGCGCAGGCCCACTTCGTCGCCAGGCGGAGTTGGAGGACGCCGAGCGGCGACTGGAAGCGATTCTTGGCGAAGCGAATGATCTCGGCGCGCAGGCAGGTCAGGGGGAGAAAGCGGCAGAGGATTTAGCTCGCAAGGAAAGCGAGAGCCGTGATGCGGCGACTGCAGCTGATCTCGAATTGAGCGAGGCGTTGCAATGGCTTACGGCGGTGCGTGAAGAGAAGCTTGCGACTGAGCGCGCACAACACAAGCTTCAGTTGGAGATTGAACAACTGCAACTCGATATCTCGGCAAACCCTGCGAGCATCGAGGGCGAGTTGGATGCCGATCAACTTGAAGCGGAACGCAACGAACTCTTGAGTCTGGCGGCTGGAAAAGCTGCGGATGCCGAGCAAGCAAAGCGTGCCCTCGACGAGGCCGAAGACCGCGTGCGAACATCCAAAGAGCGGCTTCAGCACGCCGAGTTGGAGCTCGCAGACGCGCAAGCGGCGATGGAGCAGCGAATCGGCCGTCTGTCAAACATCGAAGAAGAGCGATCTGTGCAAGCAAGCCAAGTCGCCTCTGCGAGCGATGAGTACGCCACAGCGGAACATGTTCGTGCCGAGGCAGACAAGAGACTGATGGCTGCTCGCGAGTCCAAGCGCGCGCTACAGGAGGAGGTTCATTCGCGATCTGAACATGCGAAGACGAAGCGCGAGCTTGCGAGGAACCTAGAAGATGCGGCGTACCGTGACGACATCAATCGGGCGCGCGGGGAAACAAAGCGCGCCAGCACTCTCGCGAGACTGCTCGAAGAATACAACACTGATGAAGCAGACGCGATTCGCCAGGCGCCGCTCGTCGAGGTTCCACCTGATGCACAGAGAATCGCCAACGAGCTGAGGCGGGAGTTGAGAGCGCTTGGCGACGTCAATGTTGGCGCGATAGAAGCATACGAGCGTTTGACCGAGCGTTATGATGTCTTATCTCGTGAGCGCGACGACGTGCTATCCAGCAAGGCTGAGCTTGACAAGAGCGTCACCGAACTGGACAGACTGACGCGCGGCGCGTTTACCGAAACATTTGAAAAGGTCAACGTTGCTTTCGACGAGATGTTCGGAAAGCTGTTCGGTGGAGGCGAAGCAAAGCTGATTTTGACGGATCCGGACAAGATTCTTGAGACAGGCGTTGACATTGAAGTACTGATTCCTGGCAAAAAGAAGCAGCGGTTGGAGCTACTCTCTGGCGGTGAGAGAGCGCTCTCTGCTTGCGCCTTCTTGTTCGCGCTGTTCAAGGTCAAGCCATCGCCGCTCGTCGTCCTTGACGAATTGGATGCACCGCTTGACGGTCGCAACGTCGAGCGCTACGTTGAGCTTCTCAAATCATTTGCAGAGCATATGCAGTTTATCGTCATTACACACAATCCGACAACGATTGAGGCTGCGCCCGTTTGGTTCGGTGTTACGATGCAGGAGCCAGGCGTATCGACAGTTGTGCCTTTTCGATCGAGGCGTCCGGAACTTGCTTCGAGCGAACCTGATGCCGAGCCAGTTCTGTCGCTTGCGCCGCGAAGCAACTGAGGCTTGACTGCATTTGAGCGTGGATATCGTTAGCTGTTGTTGATGTGCGAGTCGGACATCGCAGCAAAAGAAAAGACCCTTGGATTGCGATGCAATCCAAGGGTCTTGCTGTTTCAGTTACCGCTTGGGTCTGAACCGTGCGCCGACGTTTCCTTCGTCATTGGACTCTTTCTTCGGAAAGCCTGCATCCTCCCGCGGACGGAACTCCGTCTGTTCCTCTCGCGGTCGTTCTTCGACAGGGCGTTCTTCGGTTCTCGGGCGGTCGTCGCGGTCGCGGCGCTCGCCACGATCTCGATAGCCACCTCGGTCACGATCGCCGCCGCGGTCACGGTCGCGGTCTCCTCCACGTCCTCGGTCACCACCGCGGCCACGGTCACGATCTCCACCTCTGCCATATCCGCCGCGATCACCGCGCGGAGCGCTTGGCGCAGGCGTTGCCGATTCATTTTCCTCAAGCCCTGGCAAGTCTTGTTTCACGCCGAGCGCAGTCAAGTTGATCCGACCCATCGAGTCGATTTCCTTCACCTTGACATTGAGAATGTCGCCGCTTTGAACTGCCTCTTCGGGTCGGCGGATTCGCTTAACCGTCAGGTCTTCAAGCGTGACCATTCCTTCTTTGCCTGGCGCATACTCGACCATAACACCACGCCCAAAGATTCTCGTGACCGGCCCGGTGAACTCGTCACCCACTTCAGGTGAAATCATCATTCCGGTGATCATCTTGCGCGCAGCATCCATCATCGATTTGTCAGTGGCGAGTACGTAAACCTTGCCGTCCTGTTCGACGTCGACTTGTGCTCCGGTATCTGCAACGATCTTCTTGATCGTCTTTCCGCCAGGCCCAATCAACTCGCCGATACGAGATGGGTCGATCTGAATGGTCTCGATCCTCGGCGCATTTGGATTGAGCTCTGATCGAGCTTCGGGGAACGCTTCGTCGATCTTGTCAAGGATGTGGAGCCGCGCTACTTTAGCCTGTTCGACCGCGTCTGACAACACTTTGTCGGGAATACCACCCAACTTCGTGTCCAGCTGCATGGCCGTGATGCCATCGCGCGTCCCAGCTACCTTGAAGTCCATATCACCAGAGAAGTCTTCCATTCCCTGGATGTCGGTAAGCACTGCATACGTCTTTCCGTCCGTCATCAAGCCCATCGCAATTCCTGCGACGGGAGCCTTCAACGGTACGCCGCAATCCAACATCGCTGTCGTGCTGCCGCAAACGCTCGCCATTGACGTGGAACCGTTTGATTCAAGCACTTCGCTCGTGAGAAGCATCGTGTAAGGAAAATCCGCTTTGGTGGGCAGTACTGCTCGGAGCGCTCGCTCGGCGAGTGCGCCATGTCCGATTTCACGCCGACCGGGTCCGCGCATGGGGCGAGCTTCTCCGACCGAGTACGGCGGGAAGTTGTAGAAGTGCATGTAGCGCTTGTCTTCGACCTCTTCCAGCCCGTCGATCATTTGACCTTCTGTCGGGCCACCCAGCGTAACGATGGTCATGACTTGGGTCTGACCACGTGTAAACAGCCCTGAACCATGAACCTTCGGCAGCAGCCCAGGATCGACGGTGATCAACCGAATGTCCGTCCATCCTCTACCGTCGGGTCGCTTCTTGTCCGTGATAATCAGCTCTCGAACAGTCTCCTTGATGACCGTATCTGCGGCTTCAGGAAGCTGTTTTAGCGATGCATCGTCGTCGGCGTACTTGTCTTGATATCGTGCGACGATCTCTTTGAGCAAGTCGTTTAGCGCGCTCTCTCTCGCGGCCTTATCTGGATTGACGATTGACTCTCGTATCTCCTTGCCGCATTCTTTCCTGATCGTTTCAAGCAAATCGGGATTGACCTTGAAAAGTGCAATGTCCTTCTTTTCTTTACCGCAAAGTTTGCGGAGCTTCTCAAGTTCTGCACAAATCAGCTTGATCTGATCATGCGCAAACTTCATCGCTCGCAACATCGTCTCTTCAGAAACTTCCGAAGCGCCAGCCTCTACCATCATGACGGCATCTTTCGTGCCTGCAACAACCAAGTCGAGTCGGCCATGCTCCGTCTGCTGAACATTAGGGAAGAGAATGAATTCGTCGTCTTCACCAAGTCCAACGCGAACGGCGCCAACGGGACCGTCCCAAGGTATGTCGCTGATCGTCAACGCAGCAGACACAGCGTTGAGAGCCAAAACATCTGGCGGGCATTCCTGGTCAACTGCAAATGGCATCGCCATGCATTGCACGTCATGCCGCATACCCTTCGGGAACAGCGGCCGCATCGGACGATCGATCAGCCGACAAGTAAGAATTGCCTTCTCGCTGGGTCGTCCGCCGCGCTTCATGAATCCGCCGGGAATTTTGCCTACGGCGTACTTGCGCTCTTCATAATCGCAAGTCAGTGGAAAGAAATCGAGCCCTTCTCGAGGGTCTCGGCCCATGGTTGCGGTGCCGAGGACAACCGTCTCGCCCATCCCAAGGATGACAGCGCCGTTGGCCTGCTTCGCAACCCGTCCGACCTCGATCGACAGCTCCTTGCCGCCGATCTCGAACGAAATCGAATGTATCATCTTTTGCCTCCGAACGAGGCTCCTGCCTGGTTTCCTTTCGCTGGGACGGCCCTCAGACGCGCAGAATCGCGCCTAACATAGGGGTAGTTCGTCTTAATGGCGTGGAGTGCCGACTATTCGGCATAGGGCAGCAGAAACCTCTCTGATTTGACCCCACCAAGATTGCCGCTCTACGCAAAGGCCCCTCACGGCCGCTCCGTACAACGGCCACCCAGAGGAGGTCGTCGCGGGGAATGATACCCGAGGGACTCGGCGAATTACTGGATCTTCTGCTCGCGGAGACCGAGGGACTGCATGATCGCCCGGTAGCGGGTTATGTCAGTCTTTCGGAGATAATCCTGGAGCCGCCGTCGCCTGCCGACCATTCTGAGGAGACCCATCCGCGAATGGACGTCCTTCTTGTTGACTTTAAGGTGGTCGGTGATCTGGACGATCCGGGCAGTGAGCAGAGCGATTTGCACTTCGGGCGAACCGGTATCGGCTTCCTTCAGTCCGTGCTTCTTGAGCACTTCTTCTTTTTGTTCTTTTGGCAGAGGCATTCCGTCGAGGATTCCTTTTGCTAGGCCCGTGGCCAAGCCGGAGCTTTGCTTCCGACCGAGCCGGGGTACTGCGGATCGCGATTATACCTGCCATAATTTCGGCTCAATGGATGCGGATCGGCCCAAACTGCGCGTTCGGACCGGAAAGCACTACCCAGTCGAGTTTAACATCGACCACGGGCAACGCAACGCCATCTTCACCAAAAAGAGCCAAACGCCATTGCGCCGATACTTTCGCTTCGCCGATGCATTTGGGTTTTATCCAGGGCCCGGCTGGGATCTGATTCACACCATAAACGCGGTGCCGCTGCTGACGCGAAAGAAACACGTAATCACGTTTGAAGACTATGTCCCCAGGACTCCCGCTCCACGGGGCGATGCGTGGCTGCAACCTTTGCTGCGCCGCAGATTGCTCCATCAAAGTTGTGTCCGGATCCTTGCGATGTCCGAATACGCGATTAGGGTGTGCAAGACGCAGCACGAAGGATGGGCACACTTAGAAAAGTTGCTTGCAAAAGTTGAAGTGCTGTACCCCGCCCTACCGTTGCGAGAAACACACCCGAAGCGCGCCGGAGATCGACTTAGGCTTTGCTTTGTTGGCGCAGACTTTATGCGGAAGGGCGGACCCATTCTATTGCGCGCGCATGCCGAGCTGCGACGGCGCGGAGTTCCGGTCGATACGACGATTGTTTCCAAGCTGCTTTGGTCCGCCGACGACTACATAGGCCCTCCGTCACAAACTGTTTACCTCGTCGAAAAGCGTCTCGTCGACGCCGAAGGGGTCAAAGTGGAAACAGGGCTGCCGAATGAAGCGACACTCCGCGTTATGTCGGACTCTGATTACCTCGTTTTCCCTACATTTCACGATACGTTCGGATTCGTTTCAATCGAGGCGATGGCAGGTGGTACGCCGGTGATCGCGCACGACACGTGCGCGCAGCCTGAAATCATCGAGGATAAAGTGTCGGGCGTCTTGCTGCCCTTTGATAACTCGCCGATCGGAGACTGGACGTGGCTGCACAAGACGCAGAGCCCCGAATACACAGAAGCGTACGTTGAGCAGACCCGCGTTTCATCGATAAACCTTGCAGACAGCTTAGAGCAGTTGTGGGCGAACAAAGACGCATATGAGGAGATGTCATCCGGTGCAATCGAGAGAGTTCGAGACCGATTCGACAGAGTTAAAGCTCGCGATAGGCTCGAAGCGATCTACGAACTCTGCCGCGAGTAGCTGCATCACTGCGGACTCGCAGAACGTCACTACAACAATCTGATGCCAACTTTTTGGGGGTTGTTTGACGCTGAAACTTTCGCGACCGCGGGCGACGTGCTTTTGCGGATCGTACTTGCATTGATTCTCGGCGGAATTGTTGGCTCAGAGAGGGAGGTGCATGGCAGGCCGGCTGGCGTCAGAACGCACATGCTCGTCTGCATTGGAGTGGTGCTATTCGCCGAAGTCAGCCGCTTCTGGGAGGGCGGCGAAGCACGGATAATCGCGAACATCGTAACAGGTATTGGCTTTCTGGGCGCCGGAACAATCATTCGAATGGGAGTCGAAGTGCGGGGACTGACGACATCGGCAAGCATCTGGGCAGTGGCTGGTGTCGGCATGGCTATTGCTGCCGGTGGGCCAATGATTTGGGTTGCGGTGGGAGCCACGATCCTAATTCTCATCACGCTGACGGTCGTCAACAAAATAGAATTGCGGATGTTCCCGGGTTTACATCCGCGAGAGCTGTTGGTTTCGCTTGATTCACGCGAACACGTTATCGATGTGCTTGCTGCCGTACAGAAGACTGGCGCGCATGTTATTGGTGTGCGCGTTGACAAAGCGGAACCAGGCGTGAAACTCGCGATCGAGGTCCGAGGAAAGTCCGAAAACTTGATACTATTAATATCTGAAGTGACAGGCGTAAGTTCTGCAAAATGGCAACAGTAACGCGCTCCGAGTTTCTCAACTCGGAGCGCGTGCCGCTTTGACTATCTCTTCACGAGGATGAGAATCAAAATGGCGATTGCGAGGATAGTGATCAGATCGCGGTCGGAAAAAGAAGATCGCTGATAGGCCACAACGACCGTGTCGCCCGGGCGCAGCGCCTCTGCATGGATCTCCTTCATAGGAATCACTTCCGACGTAAGCTTTCCGTCGATCATTCGCTCAATGGTGATTGACTCCGTTTGAAGGTTCTCGAAGACAACTGCCTCCTTCAAGGCGTCACCGGCGGTCATTCCTTGCCGATGGTCGATAGCGCCGGGCGATTGCACCGCGCCCCTAACGACAATGTGCTTCGTTTGGTCGATCGGTTCGACGAAGATCGAGTCTCCAGGCTCGACAAGAGGCGAGGGACCGAGCTTCGTCAAGTCGTGCACACTCTCAAGTCCGTTTGCGCGAACGATTCGAACACGCTTGAGGTTCGCATCGTTCGTCGCCCCCCCGGCCAACGAGATCGCATCACGAAGACGAGTCCGTTCTGCGACCTCGATCGCGCCCGGTTGCGCAACCGCTCCTCCGACGTTAAGCACTGCGGCGGGTATTGCCGAGACGACCATACCGAAAGCCGCGAGAATTGCAAATAGCCTCATGATTTTCTCCTTGACACTTTTTTCGGGCACGACCCGAGTGACCCCGAGTCAGCACCTTGGTATACAGAAGATCAACTGCTTGTGAAAGTTCGCACCATTTTTCACGAAGTTGCTACTTTCTCTTCGCATCGCTGCCACACGCCCCTCCGGTTGTCGGTTTGGATGTCATCGTACTTTGCGGTGAAAAAGGGAGGACGTCGCTTTTCTGGACTTGACCGCATCAGCTGGTGAACCTTTCTGAGTCTAAGGCGAATTGGTGCTGTTTGATTCATTCCTTTTTGCACCATCTGACTCACCGCAGGTAGAGGCAACGCGGGCCGAGGTATAAGAGACTGGATTCTGCAGTAAAGATGAAAGCGCGAATTGCTGTCTTGGTTACGTCTATTGGCCTCGTTCTTCTTGGCTCGGCTTGCGAAGCTAAACTCAACGCTGCTGATCGCGACGCGGCAAACGAGTTGGCCGCGAATTCAACTGCGGGCTTAAAGGAACCGGAAGTCCAGCGGGAGCCGTGGAAGGCTTATGTTAAAGATGATAACGTCTATGTCACAACCGGCGACGGGGATACGGTTCAATTGACGTTCGTAGGCAGGGACTCCCGCCCGCTGATTTCCCCTGACAAGACAACGGTCTTCTTCGTTCGTAAAGTAAGCCCCCCGAATGAGAACGACTCCGGGGACCTGGCGATCATGCAAGTTGATATTGCAAGCATGAGGGAAAGCAAGCTTGCGGATAAAATTCATCACGAAGAGTGGAACGAAACAAGCGGGTTCCCCTTTGTGCACGGATTTTGTCTTTCTCGAAGTGGTCAGTTCATCTTCTTCATGACTCAAAAGTGGGCTGTTTCAGATGCCCTGGTAAGGCTTGATACAAAAACCAGAGCACTGACGGTGATTAGTGGTGCAGACTCATTCGAGCTGATTCGAGAAGGGCGACACGAAGGAAAGTTAATCGTCCTTCGAAGCCAGACAAGAGGTGATGAAGGCAGGACATGGAGCTATTGGCTGCTTGATGCCGATGGAAATGCAATCGAGGAGATCTGTGACGAGGAGGATGAGGAGGCGCTTAAGTCATTCAAGGCGAGAAACATCGATCTCTGATCCCATCTGTCAGTACCGGCTTTGACGAAAGATGGAACGTCGAGATGATCGCAAGGATTCTTGCGAACCAGAAACGTCTCGAAGTTCACCCATCACCCACGATGTTCCTGCTGTTAGCTTTTTGTATTCTGTTTTTTCGAGGCTGACTCCGCCCACCCGCCGCATTCTCAGGAAGAGCGTTCTCTGACCTCGCCCCACACCGCTTGGAACCTGGCCGTGTAGCCAACCGTACAAAATCTTGCGGTGTACGGCCCCGCAAAACGGCGGGATCGCCCCGCCAGGATGGTACATGCTGTTCCTGATACGAGAGGGAACAAGAAAGCCATCGCTCGCGAAGTATGTGAAGATGATGCCGAATCCAAGCTATGAAGGAGGTGGATAAGAAGATGAGATTCCGAATGACGATCTCGTTCATGACGCTTGTGTTGGCAACCCTCGCGAACAGTCAAACCGAGTACAAGGCGACCATCCTCCACCCTGACTGGCTCGGGGGTTCGACGTTCGCCTACGGCGCCGCGAACGGTGCGCAGGTCGGCATGCACTCGATCTTTGGAGCGGGAGGATTGATTTGGCGCGGAAGCCCTGAATCCGCCGTCTATGTCAGGCCGTTCAATTCGACCGGCGCGGGCCTTACTGGAACGGACGGAACTCGTCACGCCGGTTTCGTCCAGTTCAGTCCTGTTGCCCACGCGGCGCTTTGGCGAAGCGACGACCCGGAAGATTACATCGACCTTCACGGTGGAGGATACGACAGCACGGTCGCACATGGCATGGGTGGCGGCGAGCAGGTCGGCCGCGGCATTTTCAGCGTTCCGGCTGGTGAAGAGTTCCACGCCGTCCTTTGGCGTGGAAGCGCGGAGTCGATCGTGCATCTCCGTCCCGAAGGGTCTACATGGTCGATTGCCCGAGCCGCACATTCCGGCAGCCAAGTTGGCGTCGCGCTGGTTCCGACGGCGCAGGCAGCAGCGCTTTGGCGCGGAACCGCAGAATCGTTCGTGAACCTTAACCCCCCCGGCATCACGAACGCGGAAGCCAACGGCGTGTTTGGGGGACAGCAAGTTGGACGAGTAGGTGGAATTCCGTCACGCGCGGCTCTTTGGTTCGGTAGTGCTGAGTCCTTCGTCGACCTGAACCCTTCTGGACAAGGAATGATGTCGGAAGCCTTTGGAACGAACGGCAAGCACCAAGTTGGTATCGCAGGTTTTGTTAGTGCAGGCCGCGCCGTTCGTTGGTCAGGCTCGGCGGAAAGCGTTTTCGATCTGCATCAATTCCTTCCGACAGAGCTACTGCCGGGTATCTCGCGCGCGAACTTCATCGACGAAAGCGGAGTCATTGTCGGCGAAGCCGAGAACGCATTGCG
The DNA here is from genome assembly GCA_041744215.1 of Fimbriimonadales bacterium. Taxonomy (GTDB): domain Bacteria; phylum Armatimonadota; class Fimbriimonadia; order Fimbriimonadales; family ATM1; genus JAHCHL01. Next base: position 15,721 of record JBGTLG010000007.1, read on the forward strand.
CACTCGCCGTTTCGCGGTAATGTGGACGCCCGTCCCCGAACCCGCGACACTGAGCATCATAGCCTTCGGCCTTCTTGCGCTTACGCTCAGAAAACGGAGAAAGTGAAGCGTTTTTCGAACCCGCGTCATGAAGGAAATGCATAAGAAGATGAGATATCGATTGACGATCTCGTTCATGACGCTTGTGTTGGCAACCCTCGCGAACAGTCAAACCGAGTACAAGGCGACCATCCTCCACCCTGACTGGCTCGGGGGTTCGACGTTCGCCCATGGCGCTGCGAACGGTGCTCAGGTCGGCATGCACTCGATCTTTGGAGCGGGAGGATTGATTTGGCGCGGAAGCCCTGAATCCGCCGTCTATGTCAGGCCGTTCAATTCGACCGGCGCGGGCCTTACCGGAACGGACGGAACTCGTCACGCCGGTTTCGTCCAGTTCAGTCCTGTCGCCCACGCTGCGCTTTGGAGAAGCGACGACCCGGAAGATTACATCAATCTTCACGGCGGAGGATACGACAGCACGATCGCTTTCGGTATGGGTGGAGACGAGCAGGTCGGCCACGGAATCTACGACACTCCCGGGGGCAACGATTTCCATGCGGTCCTTTGGCGAGGAAGCGCGGAATCCATCGTCCATTTGCGCCCAGAAGGATCGAGTTGGTCAACCGCTCGTGCAGCGCATTCGGGAACCCAGATTGGAGCCGCGCTGGTACCGACGGCGCTGGCGGCTGCTTTGTGGCACGGAACCGCAGAATCGTTCGTAAACCTTAACCCCCCCGGCATCACGAACGCGGAAGCGCTTGGCGTTCACGGCAATCAGCAAGTCGGGTGGATTGATCCTTCTGGTCCGACCCAGAGACGAGCGGCGCTGTGGCACGGCACGGCGGAATCGTTTAAAGATCTGAACCCCGATGGTTCGATTAGCTCTAGCCTCCAAGGGACGAACGGCACTTACCAAGTCGGCGCCTATGCCCTCAAGGGTAGTTTCGGGCGCGCAGCAAGGTGGGCTGGAACTGCAGAAAGCATGTTCGACCTCCATCAATACCTTCCTCCTGATCTGGTGGGCGGCATTTCGGTTGCATACTTCATCGACGAAAGCGGAATAATCGTCGGCGAAGTCGAAAACGAATTGCGTACTCGCCGTTTCGCGGTAATGTGGACGCCCGTCCCCGAACCCGCGACACTGAGCATCATAGCCTTCGGCCTTCTTGCGCTTACGCTTAGAAAACGGAGAAAGTGAAACGGCCGGGTGGCCGGAGCGAAACGATGCAAGAGAATGAAAGCGACTATCGGCAGAAACTTGCTTGGGGCCATGGGTGGTGGGCGAATTGCGACTCGCCCGATCGCCTCTGAACGGCACTTCGTACATGAACCGCCTTTCCCACCACCCGTGAAACAACGACGTGATGCAAGTGACTGCAAAGAAAAGAAAAACATACAACACGCAACCTCAACCCGGCCACGCCCGCCGATGTGGCGGCTCGATGAGCCGCCACATCGGGTCCGGAGCTATTCAAGCACTCGCATGAGCGCCATGTCGATCCGGCCTCTCCAGCCGAAGGTGAACAGAGAGCCGGGGTCGAAGAACTTGATCCGGATTTGCGCGGCGTCGTTGCCGTCGAGGTATCGCGCCGGATCTCCCGGCGGCGTCAGGTAGAACGTACGGTCGGCCGTAGTCGTCAGCCTCGTGTCGAGGACGACCCACTGCGAACCAACATGATCGCGTATCTCTACGACCTGCGTCGCAGCAGGAATCGCGCTTGAGTTTGCCTCGACAACGATCGTCAACTCGGACGGATTCGAAACGCTGCTCTCGAACTCGATTTCGATGTTGACTGACGGTAGCCCAAGGCCAAGAGGTGTCGCCTCCCGCACCTCGTAGCGGTCACCGTCGTCCGTCTCAAGCGAAGCGAGGTTTCCTGTTTCGTGAATGCCGAAGAGCACGCTGACCGATGTTGCATTTTCAACGACGGCCTCATCGAAGAGGAGCGTCAGGTAGTCGTCTCCCGTATCCTCCGAACTGCCAGTGACTCTCACTGAGCCAGCAATCGTCATCGCCAACGCCCGCCCGAAGTCATCGCCCTCGATCTCGTGATCGAACCGATGCACCCAAACTTCGTCGCCGTCTTCGTTGTAGCGGATCGTCGCATAGTCGTAGCCAGTCCCATCGCCAACAGATCGACCCGTCACGTATACACTCCCGCGACCTATGACCGCGATGGCGACCGCGACGTCCTCGCTGTTGCCAGGGCCGTTGTATCTCCGCGTCCCCGCCGGGTCGTTTCCGACCTGGGCCCAAGACAACGAGTAATCGCCCGAGTCAGCCTCGTACTTTATCGTCCCATAGTCGCGGACGGTTGTGTGTTGCGTGAACACGCCTGTCGCGTACACATGTAGCGGCGTACCGTCTGCCTCCGATTCAACTACGATGTCAAGACCTCTTGGCACCGACTCGTCAACGTGGGTCGGATGTGTGTCGAATGCGTCCGACCAAACAGGGCTGTCGCCGTCTTCGTCCCACTTGGCCGTAACGAATTGATAGTCGGGCGAGTCCGTCGACGAATAGCCCGTGGCGTAGACCCCGT
>JBGTLG010000008.1:0-19900 GCA_041744215.1 Fimbriimonadales bacterium
CGAGACCATCAGGAGCCTTTCCGACTGGTTCCATCCTGGCATCGCCAGCACCTTCAACTTTTAGTTTTCCGAAGAGCAAACCCATCTGCGCTTCGTGCAGTGCTTTCAGCTTCGTCCATGTCGGGTTCGCGACCTTGAGCCGATAGAACTCCGCCATCACGGCCGCGGTCGTAGGATCTGCGACTGGCCACAGCGTCGCAAGCACCGACTCCGCACCTTTGAGCAACAACAGCGATGCAAAACTTTCGACGACTCCGCCAGCGTCGCTGGAAAGCTCGCGCGCCGTGCTACAGGCCGACATCGCGAACACTGCTACGCCTTCAAGAGCTTTTTCAGGAAGCGCCTTTAATTCGGATGCGGACCATGTCTCGCCATTTCCAAGAAGGAGGAATGACCTTATGTCGTTCCCAGGATTGAATTGGAAGTGGCTGGCGATGTGAATGACCTTCGGTCGGGAGGTTAGCGCCTGGATGAGCGCTTCCTTGCTGAACTTATCGTCGGGAAGAGTCTTCGTTCCTGGCAGGGCCTTTGCGATGCCTTCCAGTTCTGATGGGACAAACTTCAATTCTGGAAAGTTGTGCATCTTGTTAGGGATGACCGGATCCTCGACCGAGTGCTCTTTGCTTGTTCCCATCGCGACTCCCTTCCAATCTTGAATGGGTGTGGCAGCCAGGTTCGCCATCGCGGCAGGAGAGAAAAGGACGGTGCCGTACTTTTCTATAAGATACTTCTCGCCATCCCAAAGCGCACCGATCGGAATGTGGCGGAGATTGCCTGAGAGCGACCAGAGAATCGTCTTCGTGTCGTTCTTCTTAAGTTCGTCTTCGATCGGGGCGATGAGCAGGTCGTAAAACTCCTTGCCTAGTGGGCGGGGATCCAACTGTGGATTCTCGAGTGCATGCAGGAACGCCACAATCTTCTCGTTCCATTTGTCCACTTCGGTACGCTCTACTACTTCGCCCGAGAGATTTTTCGAAGTCGCCACCAGGAGTGCGAGGGCATCGTCTGTAAGAGCCGTGAACACCGCGGTCGTTCCCGGCGGCATTTGGGCAAGAGCGGCTTGAAGGTCCTCGGACTCGCGTGTTTTGTCGAGCCGGTTCGTCTCCGGATCTATCTGCCTGCTCTCCGCTTCGATCTCTCGTAGCACGCGCGAAAGATCTTCCGATAACCCCGTCAGTTTGGCTTGCAAATCCTCGAGTTCGGTCTGCTGATCCGGCAGCCGCTCACGGATGTTCCTCAGCTCGACCTCTCTCTTGCCGAGCGTTCCGATGGAATCCATGACCGCTCCGAAACGGTCACTCCAGTCTTGCTCGCTCTTCGTGAATTCCGGTTTAGAGAATGTGCGTTCGTCGGCACTCGATTCATATTGGAAGAGCTCGTGTTCTTGTCCCAATACCATGATCTGTGCCGCTTCTGCCAACCTCATTTCACCCACCAACCACAAAGACAACCTATCAAACTTATCCGAGACAGACTCAGTCAGGGCCCTCGTAACCTTTGAATCGATTCCTTCCGAAAGCATGCGGAGTCTCTGGGTGTGGACTAAGGCTAGCTTCACCATCATCAAGAAGGCCGGGTCCGCATTGAGATCGAGAAAAATCGTTCCCATGTTACGTAGCGTTGCCGCCTCTCCGCGAATGTCTTCGACCCTCCTATGCAGCGGTAGCGCCTGCTCGTAGTGATCCAGAGCTTTGCGCTTCTCGCCAAGATCGGAATGGACAGTTCCGATGTTTTTTAGCGTCGTCGCTTCTCGGCTCATGTCTTCGGCTTGCCTGAAGAGCAGCAGGGCTCGCTCGTAGTACTCCAGAGCTGTGCGATTCTCGCCGATGTAGGAATAGGCCGTTCCGATGTTGGACAGCGCCGCCGCCTCTCCTTCGATGTGCTCGTCTTTCCTGCTGAGCCGCGCAGCGTGTCCGAAGTACTCCAGAGCTTTGTGCTTCTCGCCGAGGTGCAAGTAGACGGCTCCGATATTGGTTAGCGCCGCCGCCTCTCCTCGGATATCTTCGGACTTCCGATACAGTGGCAATGCATGTTCATACTGCTCCAACGCCATGCGTCTGTCGCCCAAGTCTGAATAGACCCACCCGATGTTGAGGCGCGTCGCAGCTTCCCCGCCCATCTTTCCGGCCAGCCTAAAGAGTGGTAGCGCCAATTCGAAGTAGTTTAAAGCCATGCGGTTCTCGCCAAGGTACGTATAAACCAACCCGAGACTGTTCAGAATGTCCGCCTCTCCGTGAAAGTGCTTGACTTTTCGGAAAAGCGGCAGCGCTTCAGCGTAGTACTCCAGGGCCTTTGTCTTTTCGCCGAGTTGGGAATAGGACGCCCCGATCTGGCTCAGCGCAGTCGCCTCTCCGGAAATGTCTCCGCTCTCGCGTCGTAGTGGTAGGGTCTGTTCGTAATATTCCAGCGCCATACGTTGGTCGCCCAAGTCGGAATAGGTTGCTCCCATGTTGTACAGTGCCACCGCCTCTCCGCGAATGTCTGACGTCCTTCTGTATAGCGGGAGTGCCTGCCCGAAAAACTCCAGCGCTCTACGCTTCTCGCCGAGTTTAGAATAGGACACTCCGATCTGGTTCAGCGTGACCGCCTCGCCGGAAATGTCACCGATCTTCCGTCGGATTGCCAGCTCCTGCTGGCAGTACTGCAGAGTTTGGCGCTCCTCGCCGAGATCGGAGTACAACTCAGAGAGGGTCCCCAACATGTCCGCCTCCATCTTTGAGTTCTCCGCCAGCCTCCAAAGCAACAACGACTCCTCAAATGATTCGATCGCTTTGTGTCTTTCGGCCAAATCGGAGTAGAGGCGTCCGAGACCGCCAAGCACGATAGCCTGCATTTCTACCTCCTCTTGGGTTTTCCAAAGTTGCACGGCCCGTTGCATGCATTCGATCGCTCGTTGGATCTCTCGCAACTCAAAATGGACTAGTCCTTTGACCATTAGCGTCGTCGCCTCTCCGATCATGTCTTCGGCCTTCCGATATAGCGGCAGTGCCTGCTCGTAGAACGCGATCTCCTGACGTTGGCCACCAAGGATCCCTGACGCCTTGCCCAACCAGAAGAGAGACCACGCCTGGCCGGGAACATCCTCTAACTCAATCGCCTTCTCGTGCGCCGCCCGGGCCATCTTGAGCTTCTCTTGCCACGGTGCGGAACTCGCCTCGATCCGGTCCAGGCGCGCCTGCACTTCCGGGTGGGGCTTTTGCGGCGCCTTCTTCTGCTGCTCCTGCGCGGGGGGATTCTGAGTCCACTCGTGAGGACCCAGAGTGAAACTCGGCGCTTCCAACAGCGCCAAAGTCTTGCTGCGCGGAACGGCTCATTATCGAGGTCTTCTCCCAAGTGGTACTTGAAGCCACCTGAGAAGACAACAATTCGCGGCGCTCCCCAGCGGAGCGGAACGACAGCAGCTCGTCTTTGAGCCGCATTGTGAACGCCGCAGACTAGGACTTTTCCGCCGAGAACGATCTCCTCGGCTTCAGCTTCAATGGCATTGAGTTCCTCAGTGGAATGCTCATTCGGACCTATTGCCGCCTTCACGAGAGCAAGTTCGGAACGCAGGATGCGCGCGTTGCCGTAGAGCCACAGCCCCGCCTCTTCGTAGAAACCGGGCTCTTGGTCAAAAGGGGCAGTCCGAAGCGGTGGAAGTTGCCCTTTCGTAATCGAAGACATTGCTCAACCTCCTTGGTGCTCGCTAAGTCCGAAGACCTGGCGTGTCATCCCAATTTGAGAAGAGCCAGCGCATTGCGCAAAAGAAGTTGCTTTTGGGAAACAGAAGGCAGTAAGAAGGCAACCGCACTCTGCGCGCTCGTTTCCTTGATCGGCATGACGCACTGTCAACAGACGAAGCGAATCAACTTCGAACCGAGAGCGAGTTCAACCGGCGGCGCAAGAGGAGTAACAACGCCGCAGCGAACTTAGGGATAGATCCCGAGTACTACGATTTCATAAGGCAGCGGTATGCGCTCGCCTGGGGTGATCGTCACCTGGTTTCGCACCTCTGTCAGATCGACACGCGGCATTCCTAACACTTCCGCCGTCTGGCCGACGACCAGTTGTTTGATTCGCTCCTCTGTCTCTGATCCCGGCACCAACACCATTCGCAGATTCTGCTTGTATGTTGTCGTTTCCGAAATGTTGAGCGCGTTTCCGTAGCATGCGAATCCATCCTTTAGGGGAAATGCTGGGCTGGTCTTCCTCAGCTTGAACCGAACGTAGTTGCTGTGCGCCGTACCGGTTGAGATGGTCGTTGTCGTGCTCGTTTTTGTCAAGACACAGCGCAAGCCGTTGTAGTGGGTGAAGGCGTTCTGCGCCGTCTTCGGCTGATACGGAATCGCGCCGGGCGGTAGCGGGTAGGAGTTGGAATGTACGGGCGTTCGGGTGCTGATCGTGCGGATTGTGTCGAGCAAATCGAGATCATCGATGCGCGTTACTGGATGGATTTCCATTACGTGATCCGGATTGGTATTCGTGATCGCAGGAATGGGCGCGCCAATCACGTGGTCGTTTCCGCCGGGATGTTCGCACCAGAGTCTGCAGACTCCGCCAAGTTTGATGCGCTTACCGTCTGCAATACGTTGCTGCAAGTATCGGATCGCATCGTAGCGATCCTGCGAGTTCATGAGTTCTGCGATCATCGGCATGCGGATCGTCGTCGTAGTACCGGCAATGTGGATGTCGTAGTCGTCTTGAGGCCTGCTGTTCGTAGTCCATTTCGGCTTGCTGTGCACAAACTGAACCCGCATCTGGGTTCCGATCAGGACCCGATCGCTGTAGTAGGCGAGCCACGAATTCGTAAGGGTGATCCTGACGTCGGAAAACGCCGCCGAGTTCAACCCGACAAGTAGGAATGCCGAGAGGATGAATGCGGTGATTCGCCTTGTTCGTTTCATCTCCCGGCTTTCGACGCCGCGACCTCGTGTTCCTTCTGACCCTGTGGCTGCTCCCCTTATCATCACCTTCACCTAACTGAGGTCGATCATCTCGCTCTGAGGGAGATCTGGAGCGAGACCCAGACCGATCCTCCTTAATGCAGCGCCTCGGGCTCTTTGCAAATCTCGAATTTTCAGGAAGGAATATCATGCTCCGCGTCGAATTGTTCATTAGGTAGGGACTTTATGACCGATATGCCTAGGCAAAGTCGCAACTATTCGGCGGACCTTGAATCGTGGCTGACATGGCGATTTAAGCTGACCTTAGAGGATGCACAGGACGTCGCCCAGGAGGCCAGGATTACTGTATTCGCCAAGTCAACGACGGTCTCGGCCTCGTCCTGTACACCTTTGCTGCGTGCCGTCGCAATTAGGGTCGCCCTGAACCATGTTCGCAAGGAGAAACGCTTCCAAGACCTCATGGCGAGGACTTCCTTGCTTGTTTGCCCGTCCACCGATGAGCAATTCGCCGAGATCGACGCCCGTTCGCTACTGCAATCCCTCTGCCTAAAGGCAACGCTCTCCGAGGCGGATGCAGCATTGCTATTCGGGGCCGTGATTGGACGACTCAGCCTTAGCCAACTTGCGGCACAAGCTGGTGCATCCGAATGCGCCGTGCGAAAGCGAATTGCTCGGGCGGTCCGCCGAATCCGAAAGGCAAATGTCGAGGCGGTCGTGCCGGAATAACCTCGGCGCGCCGACACTTTTTTCAAAGTTCTAAAAAATGTGTCGCGGTTTGTGTCCCAATTTTTCTCCGAGAAGACATTAACTACCAACCATCTACGGAATTGACCTTCATACGTAGGTGGGGACGGGATCCGAGGAGACCACGATCGTCGAAACGAAGGCTTTGCCCCAACCTTGGCCGACCCTTCGGATGCGAAAGATTTACATCTTTCGCGATATCGTGAACTACCCGCGAGTTCTCGACGCATAGCGCGGGGCTCGGGTCTAGCGAGGAAACCAAGCAGACGATGACACCGAGACAAAGAGGGGATGTAAACAGCGGCCCAGGCTCTAGCCGGCGAGAGACCGCTGGCGCGATCGTAGCCGGGACGGTACTCCTCGCTGCCGTAATCCTCGTGTCCTTAGGCATCAAGAGCAATACGGAGCCGCCCTCTTGGACGAGGCCCGACTTCCGCAGCCCCGAAGCAAAATCAGCAGACTCCGGAAGGACCGAAGGTGACCGCGCCTACTCCCGAGCCGACTTTCCAGCTGCAGAAGCCGCCTACCTAAAAGTTCTGCATGATTTCTCAGGATCCGAAGACCCCGACACTCAAGACCAAGTCGGCATTGCCCGCCTCAGGCTCGGCTACGTCGCCGGCAAGTCCGAAGACTTCGCAAAAGCCCAAGCTTGGTTTGACGAAGCTGCAACCGGCTACAAAGGCCGGGGCGGTGTGGATCCAGCGTTCGGTTCCATCGACGACCAGGGCGCCTACCAAGCTGCCGTCTCCCTCGCTGCTCAAGGAAAGATCGCCGAGGCAGAGCAAGCATTCGTCGCTTTCATCAAAGAGCGCAACCTGAGTCCACTTGTGCATGCGGCGTTCAACCGCCTCGTTAGGTTGACCGGCGGAAAACCGAAAGCCGAACACGAAGCGCTCTTGCAGGAGGCGGTCACCGCACAAGAAAAGCACATCGCAATCGAATCCGCGATGTGCGGCCCGAAGGCTATCTGCCATCTGCTCAAGCTCCTCGGGCGAGAAGAACCAGACTATCATGACGTCGCAAAACTCTGCAGCACGACAGAAAAGGGCACGACCATCCTAGGTCTAAGAACGGGCCTCAAAGAACTCGGGCTTCAGTCCTTTGGCTACCGGGTCAATCGCAGCGACGTCAGCCGCATCCCGCTCCCGGCAATCAGCCTAATCGAAGGGCACTACGTCGTTATCGTCTGGATCAGTCGAACCAACATCGGCTTTTATGATCCGCTCTATCGGAGCGAGAGGGAGATCTCGCTTCCTCCCATCACCGACAATCGATTTTCGCTCGACATCGTGACGCTTAAGTTGCTACAGGAGGATCTGCAATGAACTTCATCGAAACCGCTACCGCTCGTGTCATCGCCCGCGTGCTCGTCCTGGCGATGCTCAGCATTTCAGTGCCTTCCGCTTTGATAGCGGAAACTGCTGAGACACTCGGAAGAGTGAGCAAGATTAGAGCTGGAGTGACGTCTACCGAAGCGGTTGAGACACGCCCGCTCCTTGCCGCTGAGATGAGAGAGTTGAGCGGCAAGACGCTCCGCAATCCGTACATCGCGGGGTCACAGAAGTGGGGAATCAACTACAGCGGCGTCGATCTACTCACGGGCAACTTCTCCTTCTCGGCGACCGACCTCTCTTTCGAGGGAGGATACGGCATTCCGATCGCCGTCACGAGGAGCTATAGCTCGAACAGCGGAGATGAGGGGCCCTTCGGAAAGGGATGGTCTTTGAGCGCGGACATCCGGACGACGGCGGGTGGCGTCTTGAAATCGGGTGGAGCGCCAGTCCGGTCGGTGCCTGTTTCGATGATTGAGCGCCCCGTAGTGAGTCCCAACGATCCGAGAGACCCGACCGAATGGGCTGGCTGGTCGGGACACACTGGCGGGGGCCCGATGCAGGGAATTGGCCCGCAAACGATCACCGAAGGCGTAATCGCGACCGACGCGAGTGGATACGAGGAAACGATCCAAAGAGACGTGGACGGCGTTATGACGACTCCGCCGTGGGACAAGAACCTCACTGAAACGGTTTACGAGAAAAAGGAGCTTCCCGGGGGCGTCTGGCAGATTCCGGTCGAGATGACAGTGACCACGCCAGAGGGCACGGTCTACGTCTACGAAGCAAAAGGATTTTACGAGAAGCCGGGCAGCGCCAACGGCGAATTCGAAGAGGACACCGACGGGGTCTACGCCTACGGAGAGTATGACGCGAACCCAGCGCCGGCTCCAACACCCACATACATTCTGAAGATCGCGAGCATCACCGACCGCCATGGGAATCAAGTCCTGTTCACCTACGGCGCGGGTTTAGTTTCGTTCTACACCGAAAGAGGATTGGCGCAGGAGAACCCGCTCGTGTCGGTGCTGATGGAAAACGGAAGAGAGATCGAGTTTGAATGGTACGAGAACCGCATAATCGAAGTCACCGATGGCGACCGAACAGTAGAGTATGGATACAACGGGTACGGCTTCCTTACTTCCGTCACGACACCAGGAGGCAAAACGACCGAGTACACCTACGGTGAGCCATACGGTGAAGTGCACACGGACAGCGACCTGCTCGTGAAGATCACCGATCCGCGCGGCTTGGAAACGCACATGTCCTACACCGTCGACGCCACCTTCATCTGGCCTTATGGCGTTTCGCTGGACGGAGTGTATTGCTACAGGATCATCCACCCGAACGGCAACCATACCTACTTCGGCGCTGTAGACGTGAGTCTTCCATCTAGCGAAACACCATATTGGGACTCCCCTGCATACGACGTTTTGTGGAGCGATTGGGACAAGGCTTACGACGAAGGGGGAGCGAAGAAACTCAACGAAGGACAACTTAACGTATCTGCCTCCACGAGCGCACCCTACTTTGAAGTGTTCGTTCATGACGCAAACGCTAACACCGGAATGAACCCGGTTCACGTCAACGGTCCGCTGTCAGTGTATCGGCTGTTCAATATGTTTACTCAAGACCTCCTGACGGAGTCCCGATATATTCATCGGAGCGCCTCGCAAGCCTCGGGAGGTCTTTACGAGGCTAGGAGGCTCGATGGCTGGCACTTCGGCGCTCAAGAAGTGACGGTGACGTCGACCTACAACTTCCGGGGCAGCCCGCTTAGCCGCGAAGTTCAAGAGGCGGCTTGGAATCCCAGCAGAAGTGTCGTGAGGACGACGGAGACTGAATACGCCTATTGGGGCGCTAAGAAGTGTTACCAGCAAAAAGCGGTGAAGGACAACGCAGGAAGATTCACCTATACGGACTATTTCGACACAGATGCGGCACAAGGGAAAAAGGGACAAGTTTACAAAGTGTTCAACCAACCATTTGCGACGTTTTCGGGAACGAGCGGGGGGGGATGGCGCGCATCTATCGAAGTCGACGACGAAGACGAATTCACTGCGACTTTCGACTACGACTCGTTAGGCAGGCCAACCGACGTCTGGAAGCTTCGCGATGATTCTTCGACCTATGACTACGTGCGCACCCGCACTACCTATCACCAATACTACGGCGGATCGGCGCACGAGGTTTACGAAGACTATCTCGGCGCCGACGAACGGGTCACCTCAACGGACGAATATGATTCGGCTGGAAGGCCGCTTGTCGTCACCGACGCGGCAGGCAAAGTATTTGAAACCACCTACAACGCAGACGGGCAGGTGCTCTCAGTTTATAGAACTGACGTAAACCCCGACAAACTCATCGTCGGATACACCTACGGTTCCGCCGACGAAGAGAACGGAATGCCGATCTCAGTTACGGACGGAATCTATGAGTATTGGCAAGAGATCACGTATCACAATTCGGGAGGGGGAATCGGCCAAGTGGCGAGCGTTTCAGAAGGCGACGGACAAAGCTCTACCCCTATCTACAGCGCGTCGTATGCGTACACGGCAAGCGGTGAAAGGGAGGAGGCGACATACGTCACCCCAAACGGAACTACAAGGTGGGGCTATTACGATTACGTCAGGGCCGGGTCTCCGGATTCTCCGAAACGCGTGTTTCAGACTTTGAACAAACTGGACGGAAGCGGCGATAGGACGGCAGAGGAGTTTCATTATCAGTTCGATACGAGCGGTAGGTTGAGCCATGCCGCATTCGCCCAATCGCCGACTTTGGGGAGTCCTTCGAGCGGACAGTGGTATACGCAATACGATCCGGCTTCGTCGCGCGCCATCGCGTCTTATGAATACGGACCCGGAGGGCACGTTTTCAACGTGCAGCACATATGGCAGGTCTGGGACGACGATCCGTGGGTTCTCGCGTACGACACCGAAAACGTGCAGAAGTCGGTATATCAGTACAACGCGACCACAGGCCTCAGAACCCAGGTCGAATACTTTCTGGAGTCCAGCGGCTGGACGCTGGATCACAAGCAAGCGTACGGCTACGATTCGAACCTCGACTACCTGACTTCGGCGACGTATTCGACCTCCTACACCGGCTCGGAGTCTTGGAGCTACGATGCAGCCGGGAACCGCACCGGAACCGGATACGCCTACGACAACCTCAACCGAATGGAATCGTCGCCGGGATACGTCTATCAAAATGACGTGCTTGGGAATAGGACATGGAGGAACTTCGGGCAGTCCGGCGTGCAGAGGTACGTCTGGGACGAAGTCAATCGCCTAAAGAGCGTGTGTGGAACCTCCGACGGTGCGAGGTATGAGTACCGCGCGGATGGGATGCGGATGAAAAAGGTCGCGGATCTGACGATCACCTGGAACCCGGGCGACAACGAGAACGAGGGCTCTGGATTCTATGATGACAACCTGTCCGTGAATAAGCCGACCACGCGATACTTCTACGACGGGCAAATGCCGATGGAAGAGGATTACAAGGTCCTCGGCGGCTTCGGTTCGCCGACTGTGACGGTGACGCAGTATGGTCTCGGCGCGAGAGGCATCGACTGGATTCGCAACAAAGTCGGCAGCGATCCGGAGACGATCGTGTTCCCGATTTATGATGGGCATGGGAACATGATCTACACGCTCAAACGCGACGGCACCGATGACTATCTGCTCGGCAACAAACGCATCTACGGCGCATGGGGAGACCTAAGACACGACAGCAATCCAGGCGACGGACCCAACACGCAGTACGTCGGAAATCTCGGACACAAGAAAGACAATGAATCCGGCCTCACCTACATGCGCGCCCGCTACTACGAGCCGTGGACCGGACGGTTCATAAGCGAAGACCCGGCTGGTGATGGATGGAATTGGTTCGTGTATTGCGGAAATGATCCCTTCAATTTTGTAGACTATGATGGCAACAAGCGGATCAAACTATCTGATCTCGAGGGCTACAAGATGGCCGCGATGTTACTGGGGTTAAGCATGGGTGCAATTGCAGTACTGATTGCGAGTAATTCGAAGGCATCAGATAAAGAAGGACTATGGATGGCTGCTAACTTAGCGTTAACTAGCGTCGCTCTAATCGGATATGGCGGCACGATCGGCAAGTTTGGCGAAGTCCTGCAATTTAGCAATCTCGCGTTTGGAGCACTCATTACGACATTGATTGTCGGCCTCGCAAGAACAGGCAACATCAGATATGGTCCGATAAATTTATATGTTATGTCAATAGCTTTCTATGGCATTGCTGTTCTCGGTTTCGTGTTATGGGGATTGGAGATAAATTGATAGGAAATGATGGCAGAATTACTACACGGAATTGCGTTACCATTGACCGTTGGCCTTATACTTGTGGCTATGAAATGTTATCGCGAACCTGAGTCTCCAGCGTTGAGGTCTCCATTAGCTATTGCAGTCCCAATCGCTGTTGCCCTAAACCCGCTGATGATGTGGCTAGCGTCAATGCAATGGATCGACCGAATAACATCGGCAGCAATAGCAGTATGTGGAGTGTTTAGTGTTTTGTTGTGGCTTCTGATTTCGATACGATGTGCCGCCAAACGGACTGAGTAGTAAAGTGATATATCCCTCCACTGCTTGCCGTGGAGGGTACAGGCCCAGCCAATCTTCATGTCGGCAGGGTGGCCGGAGCGAAACGATGCAAGAGAATGAAAGAAACTATCGGCAGAAACAATCTTGGGTGCCATGGGTGGTGGGCGAATTGCAACACGCTCCGTCACGTCACGCCGGCACTTCATACATGAACGGCCTTTCCCACCGCCCGTGAATTCAGACGAATTGCGATCGAGCAAAATCACAACAAAGTAAACGAATGAGGAAACGGATGAAACAACTGACACTTGCAATCGCAGCCTTCGTGCTGACTTGCGCCGCAACGGCGCAGGGCTTTTTCACCATAGAGATTCCCGCCGACGCCACAAACGGCATCAACGAACGCAAAGCGGCCCCAACTTGGATCGGCACGATGGACGGACAAACCCAGGTCGCCGACACCCGCCACGTTTTCGAGATCACGCTCAAAGTGAAAAGCGGAAGCGGCGGAGGCGATGGCCTTCCATCGGGCGCACAACTCGTCAACCTCGACGAAAGCGGCACCGTCTGCTGGGTCGGGATCATGGAGAGCGAAGAATTCGACGACGTCGGGGTAGCTTGGGAGATGACCGGAAAAGGCAGGGGCCTCTATCCCATCGAATCCGGAATGAATCCTGAGACCGCCTACTTTATCGGATGCAAACTGACAGCCGGCCCCGCAGCGGGTTGACTTCTGCCCCTCCCGAGGACTTAACCAACGGTGGCCTTGTGCCCGAGGGAATGCGCCCTAAACACTCGCAACACCGAACCCAACCCAGCCGGTGAACTCGAAAACCCGCGTTAACAATAATAAACGGTGATGAGTTCGATGAGTCCAGTGAGTCCGAGGAGCCGTTAACAAATCGAGCGCGGACAGGTCAACCAGAAACGATGGAGGGCGAAGTGTTAGGGAATGCGCTCCCTGCCAGCATAGCCCCGGAGGCAAACCCGGTATACTCGCTCGTCCCGCCATGCCTACGCTCATTATCGTCGGCGCGCTTTGGGGAGACGAGGCCAAGGGAAAACTCGTCGACGTCTTTGGAGCAAGCGCCAAGTATAACGTCCGCTACAGCGGGGGCAACAACGCAGGCCACACAGTCAAAGTCGGCGCCGAAACTTTCAAGTTTCACCTGATCCCTTCGGGCATTCTCCACGAATCGTGCACCGCCGTACTCGGCGCAGGCATGGTCGTCTGCCCCGCCGCCCTCGTCGGCGAATTGAGAACGTTTCGTGAAAAGTCCGGTCGCAATGGAAGGCTTCTCATCTCCGGCGCAGCGCACGTCGTGTTTCCTTACCATCGTTCGCAAGACGCCGCAGAAGAAGAGATGCGCGGCGACAATCCGCTAGGGACCACCAAACGCGGCATCGGCCCTGCATACCAAGACAAGGTATCGCGCGTCGGAATCCGAATGTGGGAATTCATCAATCCCACAAGATTGAAAGATCGGGTCGAAGAGGTTGTGTCTTTGAAGAATCGAACGCTCAAAGCGTTCGGCGAAAAACCGATAAAAGCGGAAGAGATCCTGGGCGAGTACTGTGACTATGCAGACGAAATCCGCCCCTTCGTCGGCGAAGCTGAACTCATTGTCAACGAGGCAATCCGTCGCGGCGAAAAAGTCTTGTTCGAAGGCGCGCAAGGAACGCTGCTCGATATCGATATGGGTACTTATCCATACGTCACCGGCAGCCACCCAACCGCCGGGGGCGCATGCGTTGGAACCGGGCTGCCGCCTACGATGGTGAACAACGTGCTGGGTGTCTGCGCCGCATACGCAACGCGCGTTGGCGCGGGTCCATTTCCAACCGAACTCGACAACGAAATCGGCGAAAGAATCAGAGTTCAAGGAAACGAATTTGGAACGACGACGGGGCGCGCAAGACGGACGGGATGGCTCGATCTCGTCGCTCTCCGACATGCGTCGCGCATCAACGGTTTTACATCGCTCGCGATCACTCGCCTCGACGTCCTGAGCGGATTCGAACAGCTCGGGCTCTGCACCGGCTACGAAATCCGCGGCCAGCAAACCGATGCGTTCCCTTCCGATACCGAAAGACTAAGCGCAGCGATTCCTCTAATGGAGATGTTGCCAGGCTGGAATGAGAATCTTTCCAAATGCACCTCAATAGAGGCTCTTCCAGCTGAAGCCCAACGTTTCGTTGAGCGCATTGAGATGTTCACCGAAACGCCAGTCTCCGTAGTTTCTGTTGGACCCGAGCGGACCGAAACGATGGTGATTCGCCCAGACTTGATCTGGAACTAGGCCACCCGGATCTTCTTCCCGGGTTTCATCTCCGGATACACCCTCGTAAGGGCACCCTTTGCAAACAGTTCGCGCAGAACCGCCACGACCTTCGGATCATAGTGCGTACCGGACTCTAACTCGAGCTGCTCAAAAACCGCAAGAGGCGACAACGTTTCGCGGTACGGTCGCCTTGAGTTCATTGCGTCCCAAGCATCCGCAACCGCAAGAATTCTTAACGAAGTCGACATCGATTCTGCTGTAAGCGCGTCAGGATATCCGCTCCCATCCAGCCATTCGTGATGGTTTCGGATCAAAGACAGAACGGAATCATTCAACCCAAGCGGCTTACAGATTCCGTATCCCACAAGAGGATGAGATTTCATGACAATGAATTCCTCCTGGGATAATCTGCCGGGCTTGTTCAAGACCTCGTCGGGTACGCCGATTTTCCCCACATCATGGAGCAGCGCGCCAACGCGCAATTCTTCGACCTCCAGCGCGGATAGAGATAAAGCATTAGCTATCAGCATGGACACGCTGCACACCCGCTCCGAGTGTCCGCGCGTGTACTCATCTCTCGCTTCAAGCGTGCGCACCAACGCCTCAAGAGACCGAACGTAAGCCGTACGCAATTTGGACTCCATCCTCGAGTTTAAGATGGACACGGATATCAGCGATGAAAACGTTTTGAGGAGATCGATGTCCGCAGCGTCGAAAGGCTCGCCGCGATTCGGCTCAATCACAGTCAACGTCCCGTAAAGCGGTTCACCGGATGCAATTCCTCCGTCGGGTGACACTCGCGCTGCGAGAGGAACGCTAGCTATGGCGTGCTCGCCAACTCCGTAGGACTGCCCGTCGACACGTGATTCGACACGGTTCACGATTTGACCGCTTCTGGCGGCAAGGACTGATGCGCCTGACGCGATCTCGGTCCCATCGAGCAGTTTGACTTGAGAGAAGCCCGTCGAGAACGCAACGCGCAATGCGCCGCGTTCGTCCCCCACGAGGACGTAGCCACATACCGCTCCTGATTCGCGCACTGCGGCGGACAATAACTTCGGAAGAATTGCGGTGTGATCTTCAGTCGAAGACATCCCGGCGCCACACGAGAGCAGCGCAGAGAGGCGTCTTTCTCTCGCAGCTTGCGCCTCTTCTTCGACGTGAAACTTCGCTAACCCGATTGCCACGATCGCAGACGTGAAGACTGTTATAAAGGCTAGAACTGCGTACGTTGTTCCGCCGCCCAAGAGTAGCTCGCCGGCAACGCCGGTCGAGCCGATCAGCGCGGCAAAAACCATCACGCGGATCGTGCTGCGCGACGCGATCGCCTCTGTGAGAATCAGCGCGGACCCGAGCACCCAGCAAAACGGGATGAGGTGGGTCAGGGACAAGCTTGCTGCGGCAACCGCGAGGACCTCAAGAGTTCTCACCGCATGGAGAAACCGCTGGTAGGTCGCCTTGTCCGGCCAAGTCAGCCGTCCGAGCAGGATCGAACCCACGGCAACGGACAGTACCACGACGTACGCCAGCCAGATGTAGATTGAAGCTTTGCTTAGCAGGAGAAGGCCGCCCGCGGCAACGAGAACCGCCAGCCGGGCTGCCGCTGTTAATCTTTCGATCCGCCTCCGAAAGTCCGCTCGGGTACTCAAACGCGCTAACACCTTGCCCCCATAGGGGCGACTGCACTCGAACTCTCAAGTGTCCTGTCAGAATTGTCGGTCGGATACGCAATTCCTACAGGGCCGTTGGAGCGGGCGACGGGGGTCGAACCCGCGACCCTCTGCTTGGGAAGCAGATGCTCTACCACTGAGCTACACCCGCTCGAGCCGGTTATTGTACTCGGGAACACCCGAAAATCCAAGAAAATGGAAATGCTCAGAGATTCCTGGTATTCGCGATGTCCTAGTTCGGCCCGCCGCGTGGAACTGATTCTATATGAGGATCAAGTGGGCGTACTTGACTGTGTTGCTCTGTGCCCCGGTCGCCGGGTGGGCGGCTGATTATGAGCTTGTCATCCCCAACACCGGCGCGCAACTGAAGCATAGCCCGGCGTTGGTCGTCTACGGGCCCGGCGCGCTCAAGGCGGGAGACCGGATCGTGAGTGTCCGGTTTGGGGGAGGCAAGGTAGGCAGCACAGCGGTCTCGGTTGAAGGCAGAAACACCTTCGACGGCCCGATCCTGTCCAAGGACGCCGAGGTCGGCGAGTTTGTCGGCAAGGTCTACTTGGGGGCAGGTGATGCACCCGACAAAGCGGTCGGAGCGTCGATCGCCGAAGTTGCCCCTGGCGCAGCAGCCAGTGTCGCCGCTGCAGCAAAGGCAGCGGCGGCCAATCCGGATGCGCTTCCCCCCTGGGTGTTCTGGGTAGGTGGCGCGATCGGTTTGGGGTTCTTATTGCTCTTCCTCAGATCGAACATGTCCGGCAAGGTGACGCTGCCCGCTGGGCCGATCGGGCCCAGCAGGAGAAGTTCGATTGGCGAGATCTTCACTGATGTCCAAAACCAAATCTCGAAGATGAGCGAGACTCAGCACGAACTTTTGGCGAACCCACCGGGGATGAAAGAACTGAAGAAGAAGCTCGGATCAATCGAGGAGCGGCTTGCCAAGATCGAGACGGCCGGACAGGCCGCCGCTCAAGCAAGTACAAAGATTTCCAGCGCTCTTATTGCCGCCGAAAAGCACGCCGCAGAGCTTTCAGCCGGCAGCGAGACTACTCAGAAGACGCTCGCCGAACTGAAGCGAAACGTCGACGCACTTAATGTCGAGTCCGCAAATCGCGGTGCCGACTTCAAAAAGCAAACCTCATCCGCGCAGCAGGCTATCGATGCGGTTCGCAACGCGGTCGCGGCCAATGAAACCGCCATTGCCAAGAGTGCAGAATCTATTCGCGCCGTCGAACAGCGCTTTGATCAAGTCGAGCAACGACTCGACTCGGCATTCGAATCTGTCGGTGGAAAACTGGATGATGTCGCGAAACAGGCGGCGAAGCAGGAGTTGGTTTCGTCGGCGGTCAACAAACTAACGGAAAGGTTATCTGGAATTGAGGCTAAACCTTCACTTGCTACAGCAGACATTGCGCCAATTGCCGAGGGAATCAGAGAGCTGACGGAGAAAACGCAAGCCGCCCTGACCGAACTCGATCGGCGACTCCTCGATTTGCGTTCGACGGTCGATGAGTTTTCTCAGCGAGACGATCGATCAGCGTCGATCGACTCTCGGCTCGTCGAAATCTCTGCAAAGTTTGAAGACGTTGACGAAAGATTGTCGGCAATGCCTGCTCCGATCTCCGATCTGCAACCGTTAGCCGGCCGGCTCGATGAGCTGTCGCGTCGATTTAGTGAGATTGAAGAAAAGCTCAGCGCGCCAGCGAAAGAAACATTCGATCCCACACCTCTTGAGAGCCAGCTCGCAGAGATTGCCGCGAGAGTTGATGCGCTATCAGCTCAGATCGCACAAGTTCCAGATAACGCCTCGGAAGTTGCGGCAATGGAACGCACGCTGGGTCAGTTATCCGATAGCGTTAAACTCCTACAGCAGCAAGCCGACGCGCAGAAGGACCCGGCAATCGAAACGACTCAACTCTATGACAAGCTCGAGGATCTGTCCGCGCAGCTCGTCGCTTTACAGCATCGAGTCGAAGAACAGCAGTTCGATTCGCAGCAAACTGCACAGCCTGCGGTGGCCAGCGTTGAGCCAGCGGCGGCTGAGGAACCGGAGGCTGATCAAGATTTCAAAGAATCCATGCCGGGACCCACGATCATCCTTGACCCCCCCCAAGATGTAGATTTGGAATCCGATGACGCAGATGACTTGGATCTTGTTTCGCCCAAGGGATGGGCGGGTATGCGCGGCACTGCCGAAGGCAGATGCAGCGCTGAGTTCCATAGAGGAATGAAGCTCAGCTCAGATGAGAAGCCCAACCTGTTGCATCCTGTTGACTCCCCCATGGGGACATCTCCCGTTGGCGGCCCAATTGCCTATGGTCGACGCCTTCTCTACACGCATGGACAGACCGTCCGCGGCTTTTGGCCGGGGCGTGAGGATCGAGCGATTTCGCTGCCAGAGGAACCTCCGACCGACGAATGGCGCTTGCTTCAAAGTGGGTCAGCAGTCTTCTGCGTTGGAGAGTCGACCGTTCACATCGGCGATCTCAACTCATGGGCGCGAAAAACTTCGTTCCCAGGAAAGTATTTCGCGCAAACGCACAACGGTGAACACTGGGTCGGCGCGTTCGAGGAAAGTGGCAGCGCATTCCTCGACTTCCGAACAATCCGCGGAGAACAGGCCCATCCGCCAGTAGCGCTTTCTGTATCTGCTGGAGGTTTGGAGGTAGTTGCGTCTGGCACGGACGTCTTTGCCTATTCTCTCGCTGGAGAAATCGTGAAGGTGGCCGCGGGTTCGGCTAAGCAAGTCGGTGCGTTCTCAGGATCGATCGTCCGCGTATGCAGACACAAAGACGCGCATCTCGCGTTGGTACACACAGATAAAGGCTTGTTGATTGAGCTTGTCGATGACCACGGCAAGCGCGTCGGGTATCTGCAACTCAATTTCAGCGCAGAACCAGAAGCTTTCGTCGCGATGGGTTCGCGGTTGTACCTGTTCGATCAAGACAAGTCCGAGTTCGTCGCGATCGATCTGAGGAAGATGTCCGTTGCACAGCGCTGGGCATCAAGCGATGTCGCACGAGTTCGCAAGCTATCCGGAATTCAATCTGCTCGGGCTCACTTCCTTGCAGTCGTTGGCGCGAGCGGCGAGAAGAACACAGGTCGGGCTTTTGTTGTCGACGTAAAGACCGGTGACGAATACAACCTCTGTCAAGTGCTCGAGCCTTTTGTCTCAGTGATTCCGGTGGACACGCATGTTGCGGTGGTAACGCGGTGCTCGTATCAGAACATCGTCCGTGTGTTTGCACCCTTCGAATCAATCTACGTCGCTAAGGCCGCGTAGACTGCCTGTGGCATCGTGTTCATCGCTCGATCAGCCGCCAGGCAGGGGACAGGCTTAGAATAGCTGGAGCGGCTGATGGGAATCGAACCCACGTCACCTGCTTGGAAGGTAAATCGAAGACGTCGTAAGCCGTCGTCACTCGACTGATTTGAACTTGAAAGCGCGAGAGAACGTTCTCAGTTGTCGCTGGTTGTCGATCCGATACTACACCAAGATCTACACCGAAAACTCATTGGTGTCACTTAAATGTGCCCGCAGCCAAATCCTGAGCAAGTCTCTTATGGCATTCCTCGATGTAGTCAGGGTTCAGATCGACAGCGACTCCATTTCTTCCGAGTTTGAGGGCGACGGCTATCGTTGTGCCGCTGCCGACAAATGGATCGAGCACGATACCCCCTTTGGGGCAACCGGCACGGATGCAAGGCTCTATGAGGGCTTCCGGAAAGGTCGCCGAGTGATCTCCCCGGATCGGTCTGACCTTGACCGTCCAGACCGTTCGCCTATTCCTGCCCTTAGGGTGGCAGAATCTGGTTTTCGAGCCCCTCTTCGCCCTCTCCAGGCTCTCGTCACGGTGCGGTTCGCGCAAAGCGTCGATGTCGTAGTAGTAGCGCTTCTCTTTGCTGAACAAAAAGACGTACTCGTGCGCTCTGGTGGGACGGTCCTTCACAGGCTCCGGGTTCGGGTTTGGCTTGTGCCAGATGATGTCGGAACGAAGGATCCAGCCATCGCGCTGCAAGGCAAACGCTAAGCGCCAGGGAATCCCGATCAGATTCTTGTGCGCTAGGCCGCTCAACAGCGGATGGCGAAGCTTCGAGTGGTCCTCAATCGTCAACGGCCTTCTGTGTCTTTGACTGGTGAAAGTGCGTAGGTTGAAGACCTTCGAACCCGTCACGTGGCAGTCCCCAATGACCAGCCAAAGGGTCCCAGTTGCCTTGAGAACCCTCCGGACCTCAACGAACACGCGAGCGAGCCTCTCGATGTAGGACTCGACCGTCGTCTCCAATCCTATCTGCCCGGCAACGCCGTAGTCACGGACGAACCAGTAAGGGGGCGATGTGACGACGCAGTCCACCGATTCTGCTGGCAGCTTCCTCAGTTCCGTCAAGGCATCACCGCAAACAAATCGTGCCCAGGGCCTGTCCATC
>JBGTLG010000009.1:0-5845 GCA_041744215.1 Fimbriimonadales bacterium
GCGCATGATGGATGGCACAACGCAAAAACGCGCCAAAGCCAGCCAAAACGCAACAAAATGACGCGGGATGGAGCAGCCAGGTAGCTCGTCAGGCTCATAACCTGAAGGTCGTAGGTTCAAATCCTACTCCCGCAACCAAAATCCTCGACTTAACAGTCGCTTAGAAGCCACCCTAACGGGTGGCTTTTTGCGTTCAAACATTTCGGAAGCACTGCGGAAGCAAGAGGGCGCGCAACGCAGCGAAAGAATGCGCAGTGGTAATCCACGCACCCGGACCATTTCCGTTAGGTACTCAGCGCTGTCTCGTAGTTTTACCGACGCTTCTTTTTCAACTTGCGGCAGCATCTGTCCTCGTTTCGATCTGCCCCTAGGAGATATGTTGATCGAATATTGTCCGATAGGGGTGACAATTGAACGGAAGGATCTCCTAACTTCATGTTCACTTTTGTTCCCATTGTCGAACAATCTCTGCACGAGCACCGGTCGATTTGCGCGAAGCCTCCGGAAGGCAGGAACCACGGCAGCCCTCTATAGGTCCTTCACTCTTGATCTGAGAAATCAGCCGTTTGCAACGAGCACATGGCGCGTAGAAATTGCGCTCCTCTAACTGTCGTGGCGAGGCGGCATTACTTCTCGTGTCGAAGTAGCTTGGCTTCCATCTGTCAACCAGGTCGCCTGGCAGGTATTTCCAAAGGTCACCGGTATTTGCATTGCGGTCGTCTAATCGGGCGACGTTAGTTCTCTGATAGAGATTGCTGTTTTCCAATTGCCCAACTTCGCCAATGGGGCCAGTTGACCCGCGACGGCCGGGTTCGTCTTGCGGACCGTCCGATGGGGCGACGTTTGGCAGCGACAGCCCAAACTCCAGATCATGAAATTCTTCAGAGGACTCTGCCCCGCGTCCGGTCGACCTCAAGGTAACGCGTGCAATATAATCGTGGTCGATTTGCAAATTACATTCGATTCGTTCAAGCAGTGGGGCTGCATTCGCATCGAGTTTGGCTTTAACAACACAGAGAGAGTGTCGTGGATCTCTTGGCGAGACCTTTCCAAGTTTTGCAGGTTTGGCCACCTCGACAACCGCGTAACCCTCTCGCGGGTCCACGCAGAAAAGGCGGGTATTTGCGACGTTCTGTGTCTCGTTCTCTATCGGCAGGGTCCAGCCGGCATCGACAAGTGAATGGTATGTTCCTCGCCCAGTCGTATCTGCGACAAGGATCTCGATTGGTTTCGAGAGTTGCAGTCTCAAGCCATCATTCGCGATCCAGGCCGCGCCTTCCGCGATGATGCGGTCTCCGTTTTCAAGCTTGGGAACTCGACCGATGAACCTTTCTGTGAGGCCGTAACGGATAGCAGGCATGTTCACCATACCGCCGGTAGCTAGGCAAAGTTCTATGTCCTGATACGTGAGGTTTGCCTGATCGAGAGCTTCATCGATCCGGGCCAGCCCGCGGGAGACGATCCCAGCGCTCAAGTCTTCGAGTTCGGAGCGGGTAACGGATGCAGTCAGGTTCTTTCCAGAACCGTCTACCTTGAGGTAATTCCTTACGATCACATCCTCAATGTCGGTCTTTGGATCCGACAGGTGAATTTTCAGTATTTCGCACTGGTGCAGCAGCTTTGCAGCCATGCCTGGCTGTTCCAGAGCGGTGATGTCCTCAATGCCATGCTTGGCAGAGTGCTTTTCTCTCAAGTGGTTTCTAAGGCGCTCATCAAACTTGTCGCCGCCTATCTCGTTGTCGCCGAGGTTCTTGACCTGCATAAGAGCGCCGCCAGCGATGCGACAGAGCGTCAGGTCAAGCGTGCCGCCGCCCCAGTCGAAGACGAGGATCGATCTTCCCTCCAAGCGTGCCAGTTCACGCGAGAGATCGGGCAAAGATCTGAGATACGCATAAAGTGCAGCCACGGGTTCGTGAACGAACTGGATGACCCCGATGCCAGCTTTTCGTGCCGCCTCGCGCAAGGAACGCCGTTCAGGACCTCCGAAATCGACCGGTATAGTAAAAACTGCTCTCGCAAGCTCATGTCCAGATGCGCTCCCACGGGCTTTCGCGGCATCGGCTTTCAGATGCCGGAGGACTTCGGCAACAGCGTCCGTAGGCTCGATTGGGCGACCATCAACGAAGACGGGACCATTTCGTCGGAGGGACATCTTGGGAGAGCGGACGAAGCCCGGAGGAGCGCCAATATCAGTGATGTCCATGTTCTGCCGAGCTTCGCGACCGACCACGACATCCGATCCCCTATACCAGATGACGGAAGGATGCGGGCGCTGGTTGACTTGATCCACCAAGGGCAACACCCTGTCTCCCACGGCAACCGCCGCAAGACTGTTTGTCGTTCCGAAGTCGATGCCAAAGATCATTTCGCTCATTCCTTTGCCCCTTCAATCACGGAAGCGGCTGCCTTCATTCGTCGCAGAGCTATACCCGGCTCCGGCGGATCGATTTCGAGAGCGTCAATGGCATCGTTGAGGAGGGGGCCAAGTCGCTCTCCGAGGAGTACCTTCTGTTCTGCCTTCGTCTCAGTCAGATCATGTCCCCAATGCTGCCTCTCGTTAGAAAGCGTCTTCTCAAGCTCGGAAAGACTCTTTTCATGTTCGGCTATTGTCTGTCTCGCCCTGACCAAATCTGTCCGCAGCCCCTCGATTTCGGTGCGTGCTATGTGCAAGCTATGACGCAAATCGGCGGAGGTATTCCTTTCCTTGTCGCGGTCTTCGTTTGCCGACTTGACCAATTCGTCGCCCAGCCCTGCCATCGCGACGGCAATCTGCAACTCCCGACTCTTCCCTTTTTGGATGACTTCCTGGGCCATGCTCGAATTCACGATCAAGGCAGTCTGTAGGTCCTCAGCAACCTGCCAAGCGCTTAGATTACGCTTCTCCATCAGCCAGCAGACAGTTATGCGGAGCCACGTTTCTGCGTGCTTTCTTTCCTCTTTCTTCTCGGACCCAAGTGCCACCCCGAGCTCGGTCAGTACTGCCTTCAAGATACGCCTTGTATTGTTCTCTCCCGGATTAAACGCGTCGCCGAAGTGCTCCTTTAGGCGCGCAAGAGCTGCGCTCCAGATCCAGACGTCAACACTTTCAGGCAGCGAGGAATACGCCATCAGAGCCCACAAGCGTTCCCCCTCAGGATCTTCATACGTCATTATTTTTTCTGCAGCCGCTCGATCTGACTGCTGAAATCGCTTCACTTCGTGCTTGCGCAGTACCTTGAAAAATGCCGAAGGGCTTGCGCGCTTCTCCTTGAAATACCCGCTCAAGGTAGGTTCAATCTCGATTTCCTCGACGGACCCCTCCCCCGAAACCGTCACATTCTCAGCTTGAGGCGCATCGAACGGTTGTTCGGTTTTAGTTTCGGGCGTCTTGTCGTTGTCTGTCATGTTGATACTTGCTCCAGATATTCACGGGCCCATCGGCTGAAGGGATAGACCTCGGCAATTTGTGTCAGCGGCTCGGTTATGCTCTCCCTTGCTCCCAATCTCCAAGCGAACGCCGCCCAAATCGCATAGGCTTTCTGGTGATCACTTTCATCAAGGAGGTCGGACTGAGCGAGGCCCCTGCATTCATCGTCAAGAATGGGGCTCCACCGCTGTTGTGCAACAAGCCGGGAGGCCATCTCGAGAACTCTCCACGTGCCATGGTCTACCGGACACACGGGGCGATGGCTGGCACTTTCTGAACTTGAAGGTAAGGCGTCATAGTCTGGGTCCCAGAGCAGATCATTCGCGAGATCCAGCTTCAGGTAACCCGTCCGCCTGCGGTTGCCTTCAAAGTCATTCATCGAGAAACGAATTAGGCTCGCGATCAGGATTGCTAGTGGGCACTGAAAATCTTTCAGGATGTCGAGAGCAGTTCCATAGAGTTCCCGATATCGAAAAAGTGGAGTCGTCAGGTTTTGCCCTTCTGGGCGTTCCTTCAAAAGGATACCCAAGCAGTAGTTGGCAAGGCCAGAAGCGTATTCCTTCCCGGGGCCTTGTGTCCTTTGATCGGAAAGAAAAGTGTCGATCGAACCACGAGTGATCGTCGCGGAAACAAGAGTTTCTGTGAAAGCCTTCTCGACGCTGGTTAGAACCTCCGAATCTGCAATTCGGAAAGAGATGCCATAGAAAGACGTCACCGGAGCCGCGTTTTGTTGCTCAGAATTCACCAATTCGAGCTTAATTTCTGCTTGTGATGTCCGGACTAAGAGCTTGTTCAGTTCGACGGCATTCATTTGCTTTGGTTTCGTCCCGTTGATATGAACCTTTGCGAAACTTGTATTTGCTAGCGCGATATCGGCTGGAGCGAGATACGAGCGAACAATATCTTTTACGGCCGGCTCTTTTCCACGAAACATGATTAGCGGCCGTTCGACCCGGTGACTGGCATAGACGTGTTCGTTAAACGCCGGTTGCGCGGAAAATGCCAAGGCACAGAAAGGGCAGGTAAAAACCGGCTCTATGACCTGCGATGGATCAAGAATTCTTCCTGTGCTCTCATAGAACGCATCAAGATCGTCTTCGCGAATCCAGCCAAATGTAGGCATGCTTCCTCCCCCGAACAAATAAAAGGTGTGGGAACTTCACCGCCCCGTCTAAATCACTGACATCTTTCAGACTATTCAATTCTGCGAATGCCCAGCAAGCGAAATGTTTCTTGCTTCTACATAGGCACGGGCTGGTCTGCTTCGCCGTAACGGTATCCGTGCTGGCTAAAGTAGAGTGCACGGTCAGGGTGAAGGTTCGCTTCGCAAGCGTGATTATAACTGTTTGCCGCGCCTGCATCAGCCCGTATCCCACCCTTCGGGTTGCGCTCGAGAAATCATTCCATGAGTTGACCGGCAACTGCCTGAGAGCGTCCAAGCCACTCATCCAGCTTGGACCAGCGCCGCCGTCCTGACACGTTCTTCACCGCAATGGCCACCGCCTTGCGCTGGCCGACAATCACCACGAGGCGCTTGCCACGGGTGATGCCGGTATAGAGCAGATTGCGCTGAAGCATGGCGTAGTGCTGCGTCAGGACCGGAATGACGACGGCGGGGTACTCCGATCCCTGGCTTTTGTGAATCGTTGCGGCGTAGGCCAGTACCAGTGTATCGAGTTCTCCGAATAGGTAGGTCACGGTCCGGCCGTCAAAGCTGGCGGTCAACTCGCCCTCATTGAGGTCGACACCTTCAACGTAGCCTATGTCTCCGTTGTAGACCTCTTTGTCATAGTCGTTCTCGATCTGCATGACCTTGTCGCCGGGGGCGAAGGTCGAGCCGAACCGTTCGATTCTGTTGTCGCCCGAGGGGTTCAGCGCAGCTTGCAGCGCGACATTCAGGGATCGGGCGCCGACGCCGCCCCGGTTCATCGGGCAGAGGACCTGGATATCGCGGATCGGATCGAGCCCGAAGCGACGCGGGATGCGCGATCTGACGAGGGCGATGATGCGCTCGACGACCTGTTCGGGCTCGTCTGCCGAGACGAAGTAGAAGTCAGTCTCGCCTTCCGGCCGGGCAAGATCGGGGATCCTGCCCTGATTGATCTGGTGTGCGCTGGTGATGATGCGGCTCTGGGCCGCCTGGCGAAAGACCTCCGACAGACGCACCACCGGCATCGCGCCGGATCCGATGATGTCCGCCAGGACCTGCCCCGGACCGACGGAGGGCAACTGGTCGATATCGCCTACGATCAGGATGGCCGAGGTGTCCGGAACCGCCTTCAGCAGGGACTGCATCAGCAACACGTCGACCATGGAGCTTTCGTCGATGACGAGAAGATCGCACTCGAGCGGGTTTTCCTCCCCTCGTTTGAAGCCGAAGGACTTGGGATCGAATTCCAGCAGGCGATGGATCGTCTTGGCTTCCATGCCGGTGGCCTC
>JBGTLG010000010.1:0-24412 GCA_041744215.1 Fimbriimonadales bacterium
CCAAATGGGGCTCGCGCCAGAAGGCGCCCCTCAGGCTGGTGGCGGCGGGCCCGCTGCAGGGGGCGGAGCCGGTGGCGGCGGCGGTGCAGCTGGCCAAATGCCTGAAGGCTCGTTCTTCGTTCGCTGGGTGTACCAACGCGGAGGCGGCACGAGCATCAACTTCGTTTTTAACAAGTTCAACAAAGTCGTGCAGATCGAGGCTATGGGCCTCGCGGCGAGCAACGTGAGAACCACTGGCGGGATCCGCCTCGGTTCGACGATTCAGCAAGTCATGGCCAAGTACGAGACGCCGGATAGCTACGACGTTGGCGGCGACTACTTCATGATGAAGTTCCTCCAGATGAGTCGTGTCGCTTTCCGGTTCACTCGCGAAACGCCAAAGTTGCCTTTCCGAGTGACGGGGATCGTGGTCTCTGCTGGCAAGGCCGAATAGGCCGTGAATGCATGATGACGTCGAACTCGTACGCGCTCGGGTTGATATCTTCGACCTTGTAGGCGAGCGAGTTCAACTCAAACGTAGCGGAAGTTCCTGGCGGGGTCTTTGTCCATTCCACATGGAGAAGACCCCGTCGTTTTATGTTAACCCCCAGCGCGGTCGCTACACCTGCTTTGGCTGCCAGGCGACGGGCGACATATTTGACTGGGTCATGCGGACAGAGAATCTCGATTTCCGGGGCGCGCTCGAGATGCTCGCTCAAAGAGCAGGAGTTACGCTATCCAAGCGCTCGGGGCCGGAGGCCGACGAGGCTGAACGCGCCGTTCAGGCGCTGGAGGTGGCGGCGAGGTTCTTTCGGTCTGAGCTAAATCTCAATGCGTCCGCGCTCGACTACGTCCATAGTCGAGGACTCGACGAGGCGACGATCGAAGAGTGGGAGATTGGGTTTGCGCCCGAAAACCCCGAAGCTCTTCCCTCGCATATCCGCGGCGAAGGACTCCGCCTTGAGGACGCCATGGCGGCTGGGCTCCTGTCCGGGTCACCGATGGAGGGATACCGTCCGTTCTTCCGTGGGCGCGTGATGTTTCCGATTCGCAACGACAAGGGCCGAGTCGTGGCCTTTGGGGGCAGGGCGATGGGGGACGACCAGCCGAAGTATGTGAACTCACGCGACTCGATCGTCTTCAACAAGAGCCTCACGCTGTACGGCCTCCACCGCGCAAAGAAGTCGCTGATGGAGAGCCGATCCATCCTTATCACCGAAGGCTACCTTGACGTGATTGCGTGCCACAAAGCTGGCGTGCAGGGTGCCGTCGCGCCGTTGGGAACGGCGATGAATGAGCGCCACGCTGAGTTGATAAAGCGGTGGGCCACGCAAGCGACCTTGCTCTACGACAGCGATCGTGCGGGCCGAACAGCTGCGCGGAAAGCTTCGTCGATACTGGCGGCGGCAGGGGTGTCATCCAGGGTCGCCGTCCTGCCGTTGGGCTCAGATCCTGACTCTTTGTTCGCGACCAGCGGCGGTGCCGCACTGCGCGAGGTGGTCGGCAACGCTGTCAGTCCACTCAGATTTGAGGTTCTTGCCTTGGAGCAGGAATTAGGCTTGGGCGATGACTACTGGCGGGAGGCCAGGGCCGTTTTGGCACAGGCTACCAACTACCTGGAACGCGACCAGATCATCGCGGAACTCGCAGCGCGGCATCCGACGGCGCGGTTCGGGCTACAGCAAGCGGTTGAGTCGTTCAGGCGGGAGGTTGAAGCCCTATCGCCTCGCGGACGACGGCGTGCTGCGCCACGGGTTGGACAAGACGAAGAAGTGGCTCTCCCGAGCGCACCTGAGCGCATGATTCTGCGAGCGGCGCTGCGGGACGAACATCGAGCCAGCGTTTGGAGTTTGCTCTCGGAAGAGGGGCTCGTCGTGAGCCCGCCTGGGAGAGCGCTGGCGGCCGAGATTCTTGATTGCGCGGCCGCTGACAGAGAGCTGGACGGTGGTGAGTTACTCGCGCTGCTCTCAGAAGCATCTCGGGCAGCGATGGCGAGGCTCGAATCGCCGTCGGAGGGCCCGGTGACTGAGGTTGCAATTCACGACTCAATCAAGAAGCTGACGGGTCAGCGCGATTTGCGAGCCAACCGGGCCGCGTTCGAGTCGGGCAAGGAAGATTAGGCGCTGCGTGAGTTGCGCCGAATCCGGGGCGAAAACTGAAGTATAGTGTTATGTAGTACCTTGTTAGGTGCTTGGGGGGTGAACCCACCTTTGGCAGATGTGAACCGTGATGTTCTGAGGGCGCCAGATACGTGGTCGATGGAAGCTACGATTGACCATGAGAGTAGTTGCGAGCCGCTGGAGGATTCGAATCAGGCGGACGACGTCACCGCGTGGTGGCTTCGTGCCGTCGGGCGAACGCCACTGTTAAATCTAGAGCACGAGCGCCGGATCGCCAAGGAAGCGAGGAACGGATGTCTCAATGCGAAGGCGCTGATGGTCGAATCCAACCTTCGACTCGTCGTCAGCGTAGCCAAGAGGTACCAAAACCGCGGTCTTCCTTTGCACGATTTGATTCAGGAGGGCAGCTTGGGCCTGATTCGAGCGGTGGAGAAGTTCGATCCGGATAAGGGATATCGGTTCAGCACGTACGCCACGTGGTGGATTCGCCAGGCAGTCTCTCGCGCCATTGCCGACAATGGTCGGACCATCCGCATCCCCGCCCATGTCGTGTGCATGCTGAATCGCCTGTCGCGCGTCGCGAGCGATTTGCACTCGCTTAGCGGCAGGCCACCGACTGACGAAGAGATCGCAGCGGTGATGCGACTTGATGTTGAGCGAGTACGAAGCATGAGGAGGCACCTTCACGAGCCTCTCTCGCTCGATGCACCTCTGGCGGAAGACGGCACGGCACTGTCGGACACGGTTTGTAGCACCGAGATGGAGGACCTGCCGAATGAGTCAGCCGCCCGACGCCTACTCCAGCAGAGACTCGAAGAGTTGCTTTCAGTACTAGAAGACAGAGAGCGAGTGGTCCTTCGAATGCGATTTGGCTTACACGACGGCGCGCAGTGCACGCTGGAAGAGATATCCACCGCACTCGGCTTGTCGCGCGAGGGCGTGAGGCAGATTGAAAAGCGAGCGATGCGCAAGTTGCGGAAGCCGCTTTATCGCCAAGATTTTTCCGATCTGACGGAATCATAATCTGCTTACAGCCCAATCAGTCAATCGTGAGAAAACCCAGTCTGTCACCCTCGCGCATCAGCACATACCTTGCGTGTCCCGTGAAGTATCGATGGACGTACATCGATCCTCGCGGGAGGATGTTCCTTCGGTCGAAAGCATATTATTCATTTGGATCGAGTCTGCATCGTGTTTTGCAACGATTTCATGATGAAGGGGATCGCGGTGTTACTACGGTGGAGGAAGCGGTCTCGAAGCTTGAAGAGAACTGGATCACAGCGGGTTACTCCTCGCCTGAGGAGGCAGCAGAAGCGTTGGCGGACGGCCGCGAGCTTATCTCCCAATATGTCGAAGAAGTTGCCGCTAGGCCTCCGACCGCGAGAACTATCTGTGTAGAGAAACAGTTTCGCGAGGATATGGGCTCGTTCGTTTTGATTGGACGAGTCGATAGGATAGACCAGCACGAAGACAACACTCTTGAAATCATCGACTACAAAAGTGGCAGGAGCGAAACTACTCTTGACAGCTTGAGAGACGATCTCGCGATGAACTGCTACCAGCTTCTCGTGAGGTCGAAACTGCAGCCCAATCGAGTATTGAGCACGATCGTCGCGCTGAGAACAAACCACGCCCTTTCCTACGAGCCCGAACGCGCAGAGCTTGACCAGTTTAGGGCGGACCTGCTGGATCTCGGAACCGAGATTATCGAACGAGACTTTGAAGAGTTGCGGCCGACCGTAAAAGCGATATGCCCAAGGTGCGACTTCCTCCCGCTATGTATGCGAGACGAAGAGTTTGCAGAGAGATTTAGGGAGTTAGAAACGGGCGAATAATCGATCCGGCATCTTCAAGTTTCTGTGGATCGATTCCAGTCCTTCCCTCGAAAAGCGTAACCAAAGCGGAAGTCGCGATGTTTCCTGTTGCGCCGGGTGCGAATGGGCAGCCGCCGATTCCTCCTGCGCTCGAATCAAAGGTCCGTATGCCCATCTCTTCCGAAGCTGCGGCGTTATCCAACGCATTGCCGAACGTGTCATGAAAATGCAGAGCAGCTTTCTCCACGGGACAAACTTGCAGTACATGATCCAGCACTCGCCTGACATCATCTGTTGTCGCTTTTCCGATCGTGTCGCCGATCGATATCTCTACACAACCGATGTCAAGCAGTTGATCTACGACCGCAACGACGGCAGCAGGTTTGATTTGCCCTTCGTAGGGGCAGTAGAACGCAGTCGAAACATAACCGCGGACTGGAACAGGCGAGCGGTCGAGGACGGGTCTGAATCGTTCCATTGTCTCGGCAATTGACGCGCTCGTATTCTTTTGGCTAAAGGTCTCGCTCGCAGCAGTAAAGACGGCAATCTTATCAACATTCGCTTCCATCGCACGTTCCAAACCTTTTTCGTTTGGCACGAGCGCCGAGTAAACAACTCCGGGAACGCGCTTGATCTCTCGGAACACATCGAGCGCGTCGGAGAGTTGCGGCACCCACTTGGGTGATACGAACGAGGAAACCTCAATCTCATGCAAACCTGTTTGCGAGAGGGCGTCTACAAAAGCGATCTTTGCTTCGGTCGGGATGATCGCTTTTTCATTCTGCAGGCCGTCGCGAGGTCCTACCTCCACGATTCGGATCTTATCTGTTATCACTCCAGTCTCACCAGCAAGCGTCCGAGGTCGACCAGCTCACCGGGATCCGCACCAATTTCGGCAACTTTGCCGTCGATCTCCGATTCCAATCGGTACTCCATTTTCATCGCCTCAAGGACGGCGACTGTTTGGCCGACTACTACGACGTCACCCTTCGAAACCAAGATGGATGCGACACGCCCCGTCATCGGCGCACGAAGCTCGGTTTTTGCTGCGACCGCGTCAAGTGCTGGCAAAGTGAACATCGCCGTGTAGCCTTCCCACGCGACCCAAACGTTGAGCCCTTCCCTGGCAACGTACGGGTAAAGAACATTTTCATCCAAAAACATGACACTCTCTTCGTTGTTGCCCAACTGCAATCCGGCGCTTCCGGGTACGACGATTCGTTTTTCGCCATTCGGGCCTACGATTCTCACTGTATCCTCCACCCTGGATGAGACTGCCACGGGACTGGGGCTGTGCGGTTCGGCCCTTGGAACACAAGCGCAGCCGCCAGCTCAATCTCTGGGGGAACCGGACGCTCGCCAATGTCTATTGAATCCACCGTCGAAGTAAACGTCTGGCCATCTCGGAAGGCATCACTCTCAAGCAACTGAAGAAGGAAGGTCTGGTTTGTGTAAACGCCAAGCACGGCGGTCTCTCTCAAAGCGTCGCAAAGAGCCTGCCTTGCCTCTTCGCGCGTATCTCCGTGCGCGATGATCTTTGCGATTAGCGAGTCATAGCGCGTGGCAACAAAATCGCCGAGGCCAGTATCTATTCGGACGCTGTCGGGAAAGTGTTTGAGCAACACCCTGCCCGCGCTCGGCATGAAGTTCTTGTAGGGATCCTCTGCGTTCAGCCGCGCTTCGATCGCATGACCGGTGCACCTTACTTGTTTTTGTTCGATCATGGGAAGGCCACCGGCGATTTCTATCTGCATCCTTACGAGATCGAGTCCGGTGCAAAGCTCCGTCACGGGATGTTCGACCTGCAGGCGCGTGTTGACCTCCAGGAAGTAAAAGCCTCCCGAAGGACCAAGCAGGAATTCAACGGTGCCAGCGTTCGAGTATCCGACCGCCTCTGCAATGCGTCGAGCTGAGTCGAATAAGTCTTGTCGAAGCGCGTCATCTATCGCGGTAGATGGCGACTCTTCGATCAGTTTTTGATGGCGTCGCTGCAAACTGCATTCTCGTTCGCCAAGCGCAATTGCACGAGTTCCGTCCCCGAAGATTTGCACTTCGATGTGCCTCGCCGGCTCGATGTATCGCTCAACGATGAGTCGATCGTCGCCGAAAGCGGCTTTTGTCTCGCGTTGTGACGACTCAATTTGCGAGTTGAGGTCGGCAAGCTCAAGAAGCCTCTTCATTCCTTTGCCGCCGCCACCGGAGGCAGCCTTCAGCATCAGCGGTGCGCCGAGCAAGGTCGCGGCTTTTGCGATTTCATCCGCGTCAGAAAATGGCCCAAACCCTTCCGCTACGGGGATTCCAATGCTCATTGCGATTTCTCGTGCGGCGGCCTTGTCGCCGAGCGACAACATGGATTTTGGAGACGGCCCAATGAAGCGCAGTCCGGCATCGATGCAGGCCTGTGACAACGCCGCGCTCTCGCTGAGGAAACCGTACCCTGGGTGGATTGCATCGGCGCCCGATTCCTTCGCGGCGGCGAGAATAGACTCGATGCTCAGGTAGTCGTCGATGTGGATCGACGTCTCTGCGGATCGTGCATGGGGGGAACCGAGGTCATCGTCAGTGAACACCGCAGCCGTGCCGATGCCCATTTCATGAGCAGATCGGAACACACGGCAGGCGATTTCACCACGGTTGGCGACGAGGATGCGCTGGATCGGAAACATCAGCGGGAGTTATTGTGGCCCAAACTTGCGAGTTCGATCCGGGCAGTCACGGGAAAGTGGTCAGATGGATACCGCCCGTCCGTGTTCGCCCGCACAATCTCCGATTCGAGCACGTTCCAATGCCCAGAGACGAAGATGTAGTCGATCTTCTCACCCGTGGTGTGCCCCTTGAATGCGTGAAATGTGCCGACATCAACCGCGTCTTGATGGATTTGTCGAAAGCTATCGACGAAACCGAAACCGTCGTCGCCCGTGACCTTGCGAATTGCTAGATTTGACTCCCCTGCGTTGAAGTCTCCTCCAAAGATCAGCGGGAGCCCTTTTGAGTTGCTCGCCATGTGATCAGCGATCAACGAGACGGACCGTTCGCGCGACGGCTGCGACTCATGATCAAGGTGCGTGTTGTAAACAGCGATAACACGACCCCCGAACTCGAATCGCGCCCACGTGCAGATTCGCGTGACGCGATTTCCCCAAGTCATGCTATTCGGTTTGGTCGGAGTGTCTGATAGCCAAAACCACCCGCAGCCACCGAGTCCAAACTTC
Source organism: Fimbriimonadales bacterium (assembly GCA_041744215.1). Taxonomy (GTDB): domain Bacteria; phylum Armatimonadota; class Fimbriimonadia; order Fimbriimonadales; family ATM1; genus JAHCHL01. The sequence continues at coordinate 7,126 of JBGTLG010000010.1, forward strand.
GACTTTCGGAAGAGGATCGCTGCGTATTCTCCCTTTGCGGCGCCATCTTCCCTACCGCAGCCAACCTCAGCATAGCCAGGAACAGCGCTTTTGATCTCGTCGATCTGCGACCTGAGCGCTTCTTGGAGCAAAAGCAGATCCGGCGACTGCTGACGGATCACTTCCAGGCACAAATCCCGCCGAAGTTCCCAGCGGTCATTGCCATCGTTCGCCGTCGCGTACCTGACATTGAAGGACATCACGTTGATAGCTGACGGCGCGACGACGAAGTTCGCCATTAATGCCACGAGCATAATCCCATCATACGCCAAGCCGCGCGTGGTTGCGGTATCGTCTCCATCTGATGATCGCCTTAGTTTGCGCAATCGGTACCTTGGCACCCACTACTGCTATGAACATTGATGACCTACGCTGGATGTCCGGAAGCTGGAAATGTGAGATATGGGGGGGCACTTTTGAGGAAGTTTGGCTCCCACCTTCCGGCGGAACAATGCAGGGCGTGGGGCGGCATTTGTCCGACGGGAAGACGGGGTTCATGGAATTCATGTCCATCGAGCCAACCTCTGACGGCGGGCTGACTATGTGGATGGTCCTGGGCGCGCCATCAAAGGGGGACAAGAAACCTGTTCCATTCATGGCAACGAAGGTTGACGCAAAAGAGTCGGTGTGGGAGAACCCTGCGAACAGTTCGCCGACAGCGATCCACTATTCGACGGGAGACGGCGAAGGCATGGTGTGTACGCTTAAGTCAATCGGCAAGCCAGATGAAGTGTTCCGATTCGTGCGTTCGAAGTAGCTTTGCCCACTGGCCAGCGAGTGATGATCCCTAACTTCATCTTCGCGGACGAAATGATGGGGTACGACTTCGGGTGGAGGCACCCGCTGAAACCAGAGCGATTGCGCCGCACGATCGAACTCCTGAAGGCCGAGCATGCGATCGATCCAGTTCGGCCGGAACCCGCAGATGAGGCTGATCTCTATCGAGTCCATTCGCGCGAGTACGTCGACGCAATCAGGCGTGGGACGCCAGACGCAGAGTTTGGGATAGGAACTCTTGACAATCCTGTTTTTGAAGGGATGCATGAGAAGTCGCTGTGGTATGTCGGAGGCGCTGTTGAAGCTGCGAAGCGCGTGCGAGATGGCGCGAGTTTGGCAATCAACATTAGTGGTGGGCTCCATCACGCGATGCGCGACCAAGCAGGGGGGTTTTGCATCTACAACGATCCCGCGATCATGATCAGCATCTTGCGTGAACGCTTCGACAGTGTTGCTTACATCGACATAGATGTTCATCATGGCGATGGAGTTGAGGCGATCTTCTCTGACGATGCTAGTGTCATGACGATCAGCATTCACGAGTCTGGAAAGACGCTGTTTCCGGGTACTGGTTTTGTCGAGGACGTCGGGCTTGCGGGGACTAGCGTCAACATACCGCTCAACGCAAAGACCACAGGGGATGTTTGGTTAAACACATTCGAGCAAGTTGCTCCCGAAGCGATCAAGCGATTTAACCCCGGTGCAATTGTCCTGCAGATGGGTACTGACCCTCACTTCCTGGACCCGCTTGGCCACTTGCTCGTGTCTGCGCGCGAGTGGGTCGATGCGGTGCGCGTAGTGAGATCGTTTGATCTGCCAATCGCCGCCTGCGGCGGTGGGGGTTACAATCTCACAACTGTTCCGAGAATGTGGGCTGCGGCTTGCTTCACGCTTGCCGACATGGAAGTTCCATCCGCAATTCCTGCTGAGTTGCGCGACATGATGGAGGTTGAGAGTTACTGGGATGAGGAAACTCCTCCGCCGAACGCGCTAAGCCAAAGCGCAGCGCAGGCCGCCATCGATTTCCATTTGGCGAGGTTCAGGACTGAGCCTCAATTCCCGCGGCACGCTTGAGTTTGTCTACTTCCGTTTTCGCGAGCATCCGGCACTCGCCAGGCCGCAGTTTTCCGAGCGTAACTTGTCCAACTCGCGTCCTCTTCAAGGCCAGGACTGGCGCACCAATGATTCGCATCATTTCCCTGACTTGATGTTTGCGCCCTTCGTGTATCTCCATTTCGAGAGTCGTCCTGCGCTTCGTTGGATCGAATGAGTTTATTCGCACTTTCGCGGGGCTTGTGCGACGGCCGTCGTAGAAGACACCTTTGCGCAGACGATCCGCATGCTTTTCTGAAACTTCGCCCCGCGCTTCGATTAAGTAGGTTTTCCAAACTCCGTATCGCGGGTGAGTAAGCCGCGCGATCAGCTCGCCGTCATTTGTGAAGATGAGGAGTCCTTCCGTGTTGTAATCCAGTCTTCCTGCCGGCTTTACAACGACGTCATGATCTGGGAGCAGGTCCCTGACGGTGCGCCTCCCTTGCGGATCGTCCATCGTGGTGACGTACCCTTTGGGTTTGTACATTGCGAAGTAGATTAGCCTTGGCGGTGGAATCGTGCGCTTGCCAATTGAAACCCGATCAATCTCTGGGTCGATTTTTGCCCCAGTCTCACGCACGATGTCGCCGTTTACGCGGATTTTTCCGTCTGCTATGAGTTTTTTGCATTCACGGCGACTTGCGACGCCCGCCCTCGCGAGAAACTTTTGGAGCCTCTCATGCATGGCGGACGGATCTCGTTGGCCGCTTGCGCGGTCTGCGCGCATAAAGGGTTAGCAAAGCCGCAACCGCTGCGCCCAACAGTAATGGCCAACTGCCAAACCTCGCTGCAACAGATTCCGCAACCGTGGATGCTGCAAGGATTGGCGCTTCGATTTTGCTGCCATCATCCAGTTCGACTACGTAACGACCGATCGTCTGACCTTCGCTCACGGGAGCACGAATAGGTTCGAGAATAATGTTTGGATCGCGACCCGCGCGGCCTCGCTGTTGCGCAAACGAGAGATTTCTACCAAGTCGCCCCGCGACTTGCTGTTGGACACCGCCAGCCACGGATGCGTGCACGACGCTCTCTCCACGTGCGCCGACCTGCTTTCGCTCGAAATTCACGAACGCCCAATCGAAGAGGGTGCATGTGTCCTTTAGCCAATCCTCACTTTTCAGGACAACCGTGATAAGGCGCCAGCCGTTGTGAGTTTTCGCGCCAACGAAGCAATGTCCCGCCGGGCGCGTGTAACCTGTCTTCACTCCTTCGCTTCCGGGAATCTCCAGAAATCGATTCTTGCTGTTAAGCACCTTGTCTTGCTGATTGATGGAGCGCTGGATTGTAGCGGTTTTTGCGCTGGCGGCCTGTTTGACTCGTTCGTTCTTGAGGGCTTCGCGCGTCATCACTGCAAGGTCATACGCTGTTGTCAGATGAATGGGGTCATTGAGGCCGTGCGGATTGTTGAATCGAGTGTTCTTCGCGCCAGCACTCCTGGCACGTTGGTTCATCATTTCGCTGAACATCGCTTGTGAGCCGGCGATATGGACTGCAACGGTGTACGCAGCGTCGTTTCCGCTGCGAATCAGCAGGGCGTACATCATGTCCTTCGATGAAACACGCTCGCCCGGCCGCAGGTTGAGGCTTGCTTCCTTGACGTCCTGTACGTTTTGTGGAGCGCGAATCACATCGTCCGGCTTTGTGCCTTCTGCGAGCAGCAGCGCAGTCATGATCTTTGTTGTGCTTGCGGGAAAACGCTGGACATGCTCGTCTTTCGCCCACAGCACTTGCCCTGTTTCGGCGTCCATGATAATGGCGCTCAAAGACTTGATCGGCGGCGCAGACATGCCTACGAGCGATGACTGCGGCACGGCTACAACAAGAAGACAAGTCAGTGCGGCGAGCAAGGTTAGGTCAACTCCTCGAGCATCGGCTGCTCCTGAATTGGGGGCAATTCACTCAGGTCGGCGAGATTAAACTGGTGCAAGAACTGCTGTGTTGTGCGGTAGAGAATCGGTCGGCCGGGCGCTTGCTTTCGTTCGCTGTCTTCGACCAGGTCTTTCTCGATCAATGTTCGTAGCGCGTACTCGCTCTGCACTCCCCGAATGATTTGAATCTCTGCTGCAGTGATAGGTTGGCGATACGCGACGATTGCCAGCACCTCGAGCGCCGATCTGCCGAGTCGTTTCTTCTGCGGGTTTAAAAATCTCGCGACGGAATCAGCGTGTTCTTGCCGCGTACAAAGTTGGTAACCGCCCGCGATCCGCACCAGCTGTAGCCCGCTTCCCTGCTTCAATCGGGAGGCGAGGAGTTCGAGCGCCTGCTCGACCTCCGAATCAGTCGCTTCGGCCGCCAACGCAAGATCACGCAATGGCACCGGGGATTCTGCGACAAACAGCAAACACTCGACAGCCATCGCCAAGTCTTCTAGTATCACTCGTTCGCCTTCAAGCGCAAGCAAACTTCTTCCTCCTGGATTTTGATGCCGATCTGACCGACGCGGACGAGTTCGAGCACCGCAAGAAAGACGAACACGACATCCAATCGGGTGTACCCTTCTTCCAAAAGATGCTCGAAGCCGCCCTCCCCGCCGCGCGACCGCAGTCGAGATAGGCAAGCGGACATCACCTCGGCCAGCGACGGGCGCGGGCGTCCGAGGGGTTTGACATCCATGGGCGCAGCCTTCTCGAGCAGCCGCTCGAGGGCCTTGGCGAGGTGCCGTGTGGTTAGATTGCTTAGGTCGAGCGGTGGCTCGACGATGTCATCGACCCCACCTGCCCTGAAAAACATCTTGTTCCGCTCTGCATGGCGAATCTCAAGGTCGTCGATGGCTTGGGCGAACTCGTGGGCCGTCGGCTCGGGAAGCTCGGGAATCTCCTGGGGCGGCGGCGGGTCGGCAATTGGCAGAAGCGCCCACGCCTTTCGCTCGACCAGATAAGCAAGAGCAAGCAATGCCGCTCCGGCAGCGTCAACGTCTTCAAGCCTGATCTCACCCAGGTACTCGATGTACGCCTGGCAGACAGGCGTCAAGGGGATGCCGGTCAAATCGACCCTTCCGTCCCGGGCCAAATGAAAGAGTGTGGCGAGAGACCCACAGAATTGCGGCGCAGCATCGATGTGAATCGGCGGCGGGACCGCGATCCCGGCTGGGGAGATGGATTCGGGTTGAGGCTTCGGCTTGCTCATTGTGCGCGTCGCCATACAGCATAGGTTGGCCGCGTCAGTGCGGCAACTTGGAGGCGCCGAGCGGATTCGAACCGCTGAATGAGGGTTTTGCAGACCCTTCCCTTAGCCACTTGGGTACGGCGCCCCGGGCAATGAGTTATACCCCGGGGGCGGCTGATTTGAGTTCGAAAACGTCTCGTTTAGCGGTAGGATAGCCAATCGCAAGAGTGGGTCGGACGATGTCAATGAGTTCTGAACGCAGAGAGAGACTAGACCTAACCTCGCCGTGGCTAATCGTCGGCCTGCTGGCAGCCACGACAATTCTCCACATCTTGCTTGCCTTTCGATTCCCAATGGCGCCAGACGAGACGTACTATTGGGAATGGAGCCGTCGGCTCGATTGGGGTTACTACGACCAGGGCCCGATGATCGCGTGGGCGATTCGCGCGTCGTGCTCGCTCCTCGGCGACACGGAAATCGGCATTCGGATGACCGCCGTGCTTGCGTCGCTGATTGGCCAGATCTTCCTTTACTTTTTCACGAAGGATCTGTTCGGGAGACGGATTGCGTTCATCTCGCTGCTACCCATTTCTGTCACACCTGTCGCCCTGGCAAGCGGATTTTTGGCAACTTACGATCCAATCGTTGTCATGTTTTGGTCGATTGCGCTCTACTTCCTCTCCCGCGCAGTCTTCTACAAGCAGCCGTGGGCGTGGATATGGGTCGGGTTCGCCTTGGGACTGGGAGCGCTAAGCAAGTACACGATGTTCTTCTTTTTGCCGTGCTTGGCGCTGTACCTCCTAAGCACTTCTGAGCATCGCGCCGCACTGCGCAGCCCGCATATCTGGATGGGACTCATAATCGGCGGGCTGATTCTTGCACCGAACATCTGGTGGCTCTCGCAGCATGACTGGATAACGCTAGCGCACATCGATCAACTCACAGCAAGCCGAGCCACGCGGCCTGTCATCGCAAGAATGGGAGACTATATCGGCTCCCAGGTGGCGATCCTCACGCCGATCGTCTTTGCGCTCGCTGTTATCAGCCTGATCTGGACAGCGAAGCGACAAGGCAGCTCTCGCAACAATCGAACATGGCTATTGTTTTGCTTTTCCGTGCCCATTCTTGTCTTCGTTTTCTTGGAGACCTTTCGCGGGACAGTCCTCGGCAATTGGCCTATTCTCGGCTGGATCACCGCTCCAGCCGCGATCGCAGTGTGGATGGAGTCGGTTCGCGAGCATCGAGATCAATATCGCAAGCGAGCGATCGCCTACATCTCATCGTTGGCCCTCGCAGCTGTCGCGTCACTTGTCATGGTGTTTCCAGAATCCCTGCGTGCGGTTGGCATAAGGACGCCTGTGGAGTGGAGCAAACTCGTAAATCGATTCTGGGGGGGGAGGGAGTTGGCAGAAGCGGTTGAGAGAGCGCATGGTGAGATGGTATCAGAAGTCGGAGGAGCCGTCGCTATCGGCGGCACGCACTACGATACATCAGGAAGGCTCGCTTTCTATTTGGAAGGCAACCCAGAAACGATGTGCCTCTTCTTAGGGACACGCCTAAACCAATACATATACTGGAACCACAAAAACGCTCCGCAATCGGGAGGAGCGATGCTTGTAGTCGGCGATTATCCTTTCGACGACCCTCGACGACCACCTTACGAGCAGATCTTCGATCGCGTCGAGTCGATCGATCCGCCGGTAGACATCTTTCGTCGACCGCTTTTCGACGAGCCAGTTCGGAAGTACTACCTCTATCGGTGCTACGGATTCAGAATGGACGAGTCGGCCATCTCTCCGAGGCTGTCCCCCAACCGCTAAGCAGGTGCGTGCTCGTAGTGCTCGCTCGCTACCTGAGTCAACGTGCTGAAGTGCGTGCTTTTGTTCCGTAAGTGAACGATCAGCGCATCAAGCGCATCGACACAGTCCATGTAGTCACGCATTCCTACGCAAAAGACATTCTGGCTTTCGCATTGATCGAGGATTGTTCGGACTTCGTCGATGCCCTTGTCGAGGTAGGCGTACTTTCCGTCAGCGCATGTGACCGGAACCGATAAGACTTTGCTCGTCCCTTCCTTGCGTACGTCTTCGTAGTTTGGATGGTAGGGGTCAACGGGACCGCCTGTCCAGTCGACGAACATCTTGTAGTCGCTTCCGCTGACCGAACTTGAATCCACGAGGATGCCCGCTTCCTCCAAATAGGCAAGGTCCGTTTCTTTGAGTGCGAAGCACCCCGCGCGGAAGCTGGTTGCTTTCACGCGATGGGATTTCAACACGTCTCTCGCGATGTTGATGATGTTGCCGCGCTCTTTCGGATCCTCAACATAACCGCGGTCATTTTCAAAGTAAACGTTCATCCCGACTTCGTGCCAGCTGGGAATCTTGTGAAAATACTCTTTGTAATAAAGGTTTGTGTTTGCTGATGGGTCGAGTTCTGAGATATGAATCAGCCAAGTAATCGGAACGAAGTGCTTTTCAGAGAGTTTGATGATGTCGTTCGTGTAGCATCGATCGTGGTGGGCGGCTTTGCAGTCCACCGTTAGGGCAACCGTGTGCATTCTTTATTCACCTCCGGGGAGTATTTCCGCTCCGTCGTGCGTTGCCCGAATTGTAATGACCTCACCGAGAAGGCGGACGTTTTTGAACGTGATGCTCTTCCAAGCAGGAGGCAGGTTGGGGCGAACAGCGAGGCGGTATCCATTTAGCAAGGGTTTCGACGCCGGCGGGCTCTCTCCTCCATTCTTCTCAATATGAACTCCAAGAAAACCGTAGATCACAGACTGGAGACAGCCGGCGGCGCCGGTTGCGAAGTATACGTCATTTGTGGCCCTCCTTTCGCTAAAAAGCATGAATTCGGGCCGAACAAACGGTCGCCATGAATCCTGCCAAATGGCGTAGGCCTCCGATTTTCGCCCAAGCCGAGCCGCGATGACCGCGTGGATGCTGTCGCTCATTGCAGGCCCCGAGAGGGATGTTCGCGTCTTGTATCGATCGAAAAAAGCCTCTTGAGTGTCCCTAGAAAAAGGCCACTCGATGGGATACAGGGCGAGAAGCGCCGCGGCCTGTTGGTATCCCCTGATTGGGTCGTCGTCGAAGGTAAGCGGAATCCCTTTCGAATCAAGAGGAATTCTCACTCGTGCGAGGTCGGTAGTCAGGGCGCCGAGATAACTCCGGTGATCAGGTGATAACGCGAAGCCTGCTCTAATCGCCAAAAGGTTCGTGACCAGGTCGTTGTTGCGCAGCCGACCTTCGTCTGGGCTGGTGACACCGAGAATGTGAAGAGACCCACTTCGCTCGACGGCACGATCTCGATAGAACTCTGCAACGCTCCGCAAGACCGGGTAGGCGGCTGACTCTTCTGTCAGGCCCATCGCAACGGCGCGCTCGAGCCACCAGCTGACCCAGCCAGCGACATGGATCGCCTCACGGAAGGCCGGTGGGGTGAGATCCTCGCCGATGGAGCCAGCTTCCCAAGGGACGCGAGCATCGACATCTGTGACAGACAGTCTCCACTCCGTAGCAGCCTTGGCGGCGGCGGGGCGAATCAGCGAGTACACGGGGAGCATCCATGCCTCGGCATCCCAGAAACGATGGCCTTGGTACTTTTCGCTGCTCAGCGCCATAGGTGGCATTTTCGAGGTGGGAGACATATAAAGATAGAAGAGCAGCGAGCGTATCGCTTGTTGATCTTCCACAGGGCCTTCGATCTCAATGTCTGTTTGCCAGCGATCGCTCCACACCTCGCTCGATTCCGCGAGGTTCTCGTCGAGCCAGCGCGGAGGCCCTGAACCGATGCCCGACGTTGTTTCGAACGTCGAGGTCCCGCTGGGTATGCCGCCCTCGAACAAGTAGCCGCGGCCGTCTTGGCCCTTTTTGGGGCTTTCACGTGATGCACGCCAAGCCCCCGTAAGATTCTCGCTGAGCCTGGAGCGAAATGTGACAATCACGTCTGCCGGCGGCGAAAGGCTGCGCACCTCCCCAGCGGACACGCGAGTCGTCGGGCACGAATAGGAGAATTCGCTCCAATCCCCTGAATTGCTCTCCACCGGGTTCGCCAATCCTGTCGGCACTCCTATCCAGATTTGAACAGACTTTGGTGAGCTTGCTTCGAAAGTGACCCTCTGCGAAACAATAGGCGCATCGGCGCCAACAAGCGTTTCAACGGCAACTGTGACTCCTTGAGAAACCATCTTTGACCGAAGCTTGCCAGTTCGGAAGTCAAGGACTGATTCGAAAGTGTCGGGTCCAGATGGCATCAGCGGTTGTCCGTTGATCCAAATCTGCATTGCGGCTGGGTGCGGAACTCGGAGGAGTGAATTGTTCGACATCAGGAACGCAGGGAGAAGCGTGCCGTCGGGGCTGGTCCCGAGCCCGGTGTGACCAATTCGGATACCGAGCCTCGAGTTCCCAAGGTAAGCGGTTGGGCCAACCGCAGAATTGCTGATGGCTGACCAGGGATCGGGCTTGACTACAGGTTGAGCCTGCGCCGGTGCCGCATCTTTCTGAGTCGCTTTGCCACAAGCGGCTCCAAGTGATACAACCACCATACACACGGCAGCAACGAGGCGCGACGTCGGGCTCATCTTCGGATTCTACAACGCGTGGGCTTCTAAGAACCGCTCTGCCTCGATCGCTGCCATGCATCCCGTTCCCGCTGCTGTAACTGCCTGGCGATAGACATGATCCATGACATCACCGCACGCAAACACGCCGTCGATTTTTGTCGTCGTGCTGTGAGGGTTCGTCATTAGGTACCCGTTTTCGTCGGTTTCAAGCCACTTTGTGAAGAGGTCGCTGTTTGGTTTGTGTCCAATCGCGATAAAAACGCCGTCAATCGGCATCTCCCAAGTCCTAGTATCAGTCGTGCTGTTGAGTCTAACGCTGGTTACCTTGCGGACCGGGTCGACCGTGCCGACGACTTCGGAGACTTCCGCATTCCAAATGAATTCTATCTTTTCATTCGCTAATGCGCGATCCTGCATGATCTTGCTCGCGCGCAACTGATCTCGCCGATGGACGACATACACTTTGCTTGCATGGCGCGTCAAATAGTTTGCCTCCTCCATCGCGGTGTCTCCGCCGCCTACTACAACAACCTCTTTCCCGCGAAAGAAAAAGCCGTCGCACGTTGCGCACGCGCTCACCCCATATCCGCCAAACTCCTTCTCACCGGGCGCGCCGGTCCACTTGGCGTCTGCTCCTGTCGCGACGATGACCGTCGCTGCACGTATCTCGCCTTCATCGGAACGAACTCTGAAAGGTCGCTCGGAGAAATCAACTTCCGTCACCAGCTTGTCAATGACGCGCGTCCCGAATCGCTCTGACTGCTCCCGAAACAGCGCCATCAGCTCGGGGCCGAGAATTCCATTGGGAAAGCCTGGATAGTTTTCGACATCGGTAGTGATCATCAATTGGCCGCCGGGTTGCAGGCCAGAAAAGAGGACAGGCGACAGATTCGCTCTGCCAGCATAAAGTCCGGCCGTGTAGCCGGCCGGACCTGATCCAATGATGACAACGTTCTCCACTGCAGATGGGCTCATGAGATGACTTTACTCAACTCTGAAGATCCTGGCAAAGCTCCTTGCTTTGCTACTCGCGACGAAAGGTGGCACGCGACTTGCGATTCGGTGCCAATGCGGGCAACCGCAGAAAGACAGTAACAACCAATCTATCCCTCCAGTCCTCTGGCCGGCACGATTCTCGTTGCCGGCCAACGTTTTTTCGCATCCCATGCTTTTGCCAGGCTACCAAGCTTGCGGTGGCGGAATAGAAACTTAGGTCAAGGCGGCCGAAGACTCTCGTCAACAGAGTATCGGGTCGCCAACCAAAGCGCGGCGGCCAAGCGGCCCTGCGACGGGAGTCACCAGTGGGAATATCTAGACGCGATTTCTTTCGAAGCGCCGGAGTAGCCGCATTGGCCACTTCACTGCCAGCAGTACTCAAAACAGGTGCGACGGCGTCATCTGTGCCACCGCAGTACCGCGTAAAGTTCTTTGGCGCCAACGTTCGCCTTTACTGTTTCGATAAGAACAGTCGGATTCGCCGAGATCAAATTCAGCAGATCAAACGCTGGGGCTTTCGGAAGCTCAGAGACAACGCGCAGCATACAGGCTGGAATCTATACGATCTCAATCACGCAAGGACGGTGATGCTTGACTGCATGGCAGAGGGCATTGAGTACACAGTTTGTGGAGTAGATAGAAACCCAGGCCTCGAGAATCTGCTTACTGCCGATCAGTGGGCGGCAGTAAAGACCCGATACAACGGCAATGAGGGTATGGCCAGAACCGCGACGTCGGCGATGGCTGTCGCGCTCCTCAAGCAGCCATTCTGCGATTTCCTTCTCGATCACGTGGTGCAGGCACGTGCCGCTTACCCTCAAGGTGTCCGAATGCAAGCATACAACGGACCCGAGCTCGACGGCTTCGACCCTTGGAACATGTACGACGAGGAGTACCGACAATTCTGGCGAGATATTGGTGTCGATGTTCCGCATGGCGGGGCGAACCCCGTAGCGCTGAACGACTTGATTCGAAACAACTACGATTCTTACGCAAACCAGGTCAAAGCGATCTGGGGAAGCCCTTGGCTTGGGAAGACCACCCATATGTACGAGTACATAGGGTCGTGGGGACAACGGATGTACGTCGCTCCCGGTCCAGATTCAATGCAGGAGCCCATCATCACTGAGTGGGGAGCACATCGATTTGAGTGCAACAATCTTGTGAACGTCTTCCAAACACTCCCAATCCGAATGATCGAGCACAACGCGCAAAAGGGCGTTCAGGTCACGGACGCCACGGGCACTTACAACGTACTCGAGGCCTTTCTCCACGAGCCTCTCGATTCGCGATTCATCGATTTGTGGCAGCAGGGTCGAACGCAGCTTCTTTGGAACTCTCGGCAATACTCCGCGCTGGTGCTGAGCATGACCGACAATCGACACGGCTGGGTGCCCTGGAGCGGCGTGTTTATGGACGCACCGGTCGCAACGGCGATCCAGGAAACCATGCGATCGCTGAGCGGCGCAGGGGGGTCAAGCCAACCCGGCAACGGCCGGCGAGGAGGTTCGACCGGACGAAGAAACTTGAATGTGTGGACCTCGGATCATGTCAACGAACGCCGCGCTGCTTAGTTGCCGCAGTTGATGCTTCCTTCGTGAAACCGTGGTCTCCGGAGCCCGACTCCGCTTGCTGCGTAGTGTACTGCGGAATTGCTACGCCTTCGGCATGAATCGCTTCGAGACCACCATCGCCGGGTGAGGCTTGTCGCGAATCTCCACTTCGCAGGGCTGATCCAGCGCAGATTCGCCCGCATTGACGAAAGCAAAGGCAATCCCGCGATCTAACATTGGCGAGAAGACGCCGCTTGAAACGGTGCCAATTTGGTGCCCGTTGCGCAGCACCCGGTAGCCTTCCCTCGGCACAATTTTTGAATCCATCTGAACGCCAACCAACTTCCTCGTCGGACCGTCGGACCGGGCCGCGTTGATCGGAGTGGAGCCGATGAACTCCTTCGTCTTGGAAACCACCCAACCCAATCCCGCTTCGATGGGGTTGATTTGGTCGGACAGTTCATGGCCGTAGAGCGGCAGTCCAGCTTCGACACGAAGTACGTCTCTGCTTGCCAGTCCGCAAGGAGCAACGCCGCACTCGACAAGCGCATCCCACACTTCAATCGCATGGTCACTGGGGAGGATCAATTCAAAGCCATCCTCACCTGTGTAACCTGTTCGCGCTGCGAACGCTGGCGCGCCGGCGATGTCCGCATTGACTGCCGTAAACCGGGGTGTATCAGAGATATCACGCTCAGCAAGTGAGTTGACGATATCGACTGCCTTCGGTCCTTGTACCGCGACCATCGCCGTTTCAAACGTCTCGTCTGTCAGAGACACGTCGTATCTGTTGTGCGATTGCATCCATGCGATGTCCTTCTCACGATTTGATGCGTTGATCACCATGCGGAAAACGCTGTTCGAGATCCTATAAACGATGATGTCATCGACGCATGTTCCGTTCTCATAGCAGAGCAACGAATACTGAGATCCGCCATCCTGCAGTTTTGAGATGTCGTTTGTGGTAAGAAGCTCGAGAAACTCGATAACACGCTCTCCTCGAAACCATGTCCGACCCATGTGAGAGACGTCGAACATTCCCGCCCCTTCCCGCACCGCTTTGCTTTCCGCGATAACACCTGAATACTGAACCGGCATATCCCATCCGGCGAAGTCGACCATCTTGGCGTTGTGCCGCAGGTGCGCGGCATGGAGCGGAGTCTTAAGCAGTTCGGACATGAACCGCAGTTTACATCCTAATGACGGGCCACTTCGTTTCTTCAATCGGCGCATTGAGTGCCGCGGCAAGCGCCAGTCCGACAGCCATCCTCGTTTCGGTTGGCAGTATGATCCCGTCGTCCCACATTCTCGCGGTTGCGAAGTATGGCGAACCTTCGCGCTCATACTGCTCACGAACTGGATCGCCGATCTTGCGTTTCTCTTCATCCGAGACGGGCCCTTTCATCTCTTTGATTGTAATCAGGACTTGCGCGGCCTGCTCCGCGCCCATCACTGATATGCGCGAGTTCGGCCACGTAAACAGGAAACGCGGACCGTACGCCCTGCCGCACATCGCATAATTCCCTGCACCGTGCGACCCGCCGATCAAGACTGTAAGCTTTGGCACATTCGCACATGAAACCGCCTGAACAATCTTCGCGCCGTCTTTCGTTATCCCGCCTTCCTCGTACCTCTTCCCCACCATGAAACCCGTGATGTTTTGCAAGAAGATAATCGGAACTTTGCGAGCTGCGCAGAGTTCGATAAAGTGCGCTCCCTTGAGAGCGCTCTCACTGAACAAAACACCGTTATTCGCCAGAATCCCAACTTCGTGCCCCATCCATCGCGCGAATCCGCAAACCAGCGTTTTGCCGTACTCGCTCTTGAACTCGTGAATCCTGGAACCATCGACTAACCGCGCTATCACCTCTCGCACCTCATAGGGCGTACGGTTATCGGGCGGGATAATGCCGAACAGCTCATCTGCGGAATACAACGGCTCTTCGATATCCCAGTCCGGTTCTTTTGCAATTCCAGGCACGCTGCTTGGAATGGACTCGACGATCGACCTCACGATCTCAAGCGCGTGCTCGTCACTGTCTGCGAGGTGGTCGGTAACACCGGACACCCGCGAATGCATCGCGCCGCCTCCGAGGTCTTCGGCGCTTACCTCTTCACCAGTCGCTGCTTTCACCAGCGGCGGCCCCGCAAGATAGATCGTCCCGACGCCAGCAACAATGACGTTTTCGTCACTCATCGCAGGAACATATGCTCCGCCGGCGGTACACATTCCCATGACGGCCGCGATCTGAGGAATTCCCTGCGCCGACATTTGCGCCTGATTGTAAAAGATGCGTCCGAAATGCTCTTTATCTGGAAAGACTTCGCTCTGCATCGGTAAGAAAACGCCACCGGAATCTACGAGATAGATTGTAGTAAGCCGATTCTCCAGCGCGATCTCTTGCGCGCGGATATGTTTGCGAATAGTAAGCGGATAATAGGTTCCACCCTTAACAGTCGCGTCATTCGACAAGATCATGCACGCCTTGCCAGAAACCGAACCGATGCCTGCGACAACGCCAGCGCTCGGCACTTCGTTATCGTATAGCCCGTAAGCGGCGAGCATTCCAACTTCCAAAAACGCAGAATCTGCGTCGAGCAAACGCTCAATTCGCTCCCGCGCAGTTAGCTTGCCGCGCTCATGATGGAGTGCCCGGGCTTTCTCGCTACCGCCCAAGCTGACCTCCGATCTTCGCTGCGATAGCTCTTCGACTATGCCCCGATAATGCTCTGCGTTCGCCTTGAATTCGGACGACTTCGGGTTCACCTTGCTGCGGATAGGTTCCATGCCAAGCGGTTTATACCCCTGCATTTCCCCGTACCGCCCCGAGGGGTTGAACGTTTAGGCTCTTCAGAGACACACAAGTCTCATGACAGGAGAAAAGAACATGAAAAGATTGAGATGGATTGCCAGCACGGCTGGCGCGGCAGCGGTGACCGCAGGATTGGCGTCCGGTTTTTGGTGGCAGAACCCCACAGTTGGGTGGGGCCCGATACCAAGGCTTAAGACCTATCCAGCCAGCGGCACAAGCATGACGCCCTCGGCATATCTGGAGTATCGCGAAGCGATTCGAAGGACAGCGACGATGGTCAGCGACCGAGATGCCCAGCGGCTTGCGAGCCGGTATGGGCTCAACGTTCTCAACATAACTTGGGAAGACACGGGCCGCTACAAGAACTCTGCTGTCGGCCCAAACATTAGTGACATGACAATCCAGGTTGGCTTGCAAGAACCTCGGAGCGGCAACTTCGAAGTAACGGCCATGCCCGTTATTCGCCATCCGAACTTCAGCGACCTAACCACAGATCTCGATCCGCGCGACTTCACGCTCCTCGTCGGCAACGAAAAAGGCCGAAACCTGCAGCGAGTTTCGCTCTACGACTTTCTTGCAGCTCCTACGCAATTTCTTTCCAATCCTCGCGAGTGGAGAGCATCGAAAAAAACGCTGATCGCGCCAAGAGATTCTAAAGTTCTCGTCAGCGCGCAAGCAGCGTTTCTGCCTGTTCCGAAACAAGGCGTCGCGACATTCAACCCGGTCATCTTCAACTATCAGTCGATGCCAAAGGACCCCGCAGTATTGACGATCCTCGCAACGCGTGAAGGCACGAGCGTGACAATCATCGACAACCAGCGCGACGCGTGGCATACCGGGTCGATCTGGGGCCAGCGCTTGTTCTTCAACAAGGCAGGAATGCGCGCGAGCTTCACCGGAACGCGACTGAGCGATTTCGTCGGTGATCCGGGTCGGCCGTTTGATCCCTCGCGTCAAGACGCATCGGGCATGAACATGGTGCTGCTCATCCAAGTTCCGCTCAAACAAAAGCGGCCGATGCGCGAAATGTACGATGCCGTTCCAGCCACCGCCGCTGGTGGGGGATTCGGTGCAGCGATGAGCAAATCAGAACGCAGCAATGTTGAAGCTGCTGTCATCGGACACGGCGACGTCGAAGGCCCGTTCACCGAAATCGACAACCTCTCCATCGAACGCGACGAGCGGTTCCCGATTCGCGTAACGGTTCAGTTCTACAAAGCTACGTCGAACGGAATCGTCAGCGATTCGGATGTTCGCCAAATCCGCGACGAGATCAAATCAGTTTACGATCTCGGCGATGTCGTCGGAAGTTTGGTCACCGACGGAAACACCGGTAGACCAACCGAATACTTCGGCTCGAAAGTGCAGCCAAGAAACTGGTGGGATCAGTTCTGGCGTCGCTACGAACTCTCGCACGGCGAAAGCCGCTGGGACGCAATCGCGAAGCTGCGCAGGCTCATCGGCAACGACTATATGCAGCGACCGGTTTGTGATCTGTACCTGCGAGATCTGCTTCGGAAGTAGATTCATGCGACTCGTGTCATTGTCTGCACGGTCGGCGATTCTTGAATCGCCGACCGTGACCGCTATGTGCTGCCGCGACCGTCAGGCCGATGTTAGCAGCCTGCAAACCTAACGCTCTTGTGTCGCTGCCAGTTTCAGTCTCAGATTGAGGGAGTTTTTACTCTGCCGGATGGAGGGTGTCGAATGTTGACAAACACACCCATGGCTCCCACGCCCGAAACCTACACCCGGCCGCACCCACCACTCCCGATGCGGCTACGGCGATCTGTTTGAACGGCAGTGCTAAGATAACGACGTTAATCGAGGACGTGGCCCAGTGGAGGCGATCGAAAAGCGCTTCGATTACGTCGGTGGTCAGCTATGGTGCAGTCCGATCAAAAGGGAAACTGGCTCATACGAGTCATTCGCAATCGAGTTTTTGTTCTAGTTGCTTCTGCAATTGCTTCGACCTCGATCATGTATATTGCCCAATGTGCCCACTGGAAGAACTATATGCGTGAGAGGACTGACATTTTCTATCAAAGTCAGCTCGATTCGACATTTGGTTCAAAGGAGCATGGCTGGGACGTCCTTACTTCGGATGCTCAAGGCCGCTACAAAGCCGCAGTCGCTGAGTACGGCGCAATCATAGATTATGAGATCATTACTATCAATCCGGTCGATTGGTGGCTGTTTTTTACAGATGTCTCAACTGGTCCTCCTGTTGAGACTAAAATGGGCAGCGCATGAATAAGCAACGACACTGGAAGAACATGACTGAACCGGGGGGCACCGCGTTCATAACGACGGCCGTCCTCGATTTCGTACCCGCCTTCGCCGAC
>JBGTLG010000011.1:0-1656 GCA_041744215.1 Fimbriimonadales bacterium
TCATCGTAGTCCTTTGTGGTTGCGATGCGCAGGTCGATAGCTCGATCGGCGAGCGCCTTCAGTGCTGTGCGAGCCTCACTCGCCGCGAATCGGCGAGACGACGGATTCGTAGTGTCGCGGACCTTCTGGATGGGATTTCCGAATTCATCGCGGTTGTGAGGGCCCCCATGCCTTGCGACGTACTCGTCCTGAGCACGCTGCATTTTGCCCAGGCGCGTTTCGTATCCATCCACCACATCAAGGAGATGGGCAAACTCTTCAAGCCAGAATTGACGATTCGCCCAGTAACCGGCGATCTGTGATGGCTGAGCTTTTGGGACGCGGGACAACGCATTCACCAAGGCGGTACTCAGGTGGTCAGCGTACAGCGACATCGTTTCTCCATTGGCGAACGCACAAGTCCCCCCCAGACCGCAGGACGCAATCGTGAGGCAGGCAGATCCAACACGGTCATCGCGCCACCACGGCTCGGGGCTTCTCGGCTCTGGCTCTGGGCTTCCTGTTGCCGAACGAAAAAGTTGAGCAGCTCGCAGCCAATAACCTCACCATACCGCAGGACGCTATCGCGAGTCTGCTCCAACGCCTGGTTCGCCCTCCTGTCTGTGTACCGCAGTAATCTCGACACTAAGGTCAACGTGATAGAAAGCCGAACGCTGGCACTCTATCAAGAAATCAGGCCGACTTGCCCGCAGTTCCTGGACACCGTCATCTGAGAACCTACCGCAGAGAGTAACCCGCCGCAAATGAGGCATCGGGGCAATCGCCTTGAGTGAATCGTCCGTCAGCGCTGAGCCGAAGCCAGCTACACGGAGATCCTTTAGCTCGGGGTGCTTCTGCAATTCTACGAGTCCGGCATCTGTGATCGCCCTACAGCTGTCAAGGTCTAGGCACGTGAGCCCCTCGATCTCACCAAGCGCAGCAAACGCGCGATCCGTCACAGTTGTCGAGGCGAGCGCGACGGAGTTCACGCTTCCTACCCTTGATAGTGCCGCGACGTGTTCATCCGAGACGGAGAGCCCCGATAGCCTTATGAACCTAAGCCGGTGCGATGTGCTGAGACGCGAAAGTCCGAGCGGCGTGACTGACGTGTCGTTCAAGGCGAGAGAGTGAAGCTTGCAGATGCGCAGTAGGTCATCGATACAGTCATCAGTGACACCGGGACCTGACAAAACAACTGTTTCGAGTTCCGGAAGCCTGTACAGAGGAGACACATCACGATCGGTGGTCGCGTCCTCGTAGAATGCGACCAGCTTCACTCTCGCGTAGATGTCGTCGCCACACAGCCAGCGTGTAATGGTCGACCCCGGCGGAGGAAAGTGGAACCCTATTGCCCCTTTGGGCATCTGATAATCGTAGACCGCCCAACCATTAGCGGCTTGAATTCGCTCGACGATTGGTCGCTGGATGCGTGTTCGGGCAAAGTGGGGAATGAGCCAAATAACGTACGCAATAACGCAAAGGACTGAGATCCACGACGTTAACCGAAGCAAGCGGTTCAATGGGATGCCGATGAGCAGCATTTTGCGACCTACCGTCGACACAAATGGGCGAACGGGGGAGTTGAGCAGCTTCGCACCAAAGGATTCACAATGACGCAAGATGATACTGCGAAGTCTGCTCCAACGCTTGGTTCGCTCTGCCTGTTCACCGTCACGG
>JBGTLG010000012.1:0-5983 GCA_041744215.1 Fimbriimonadales bacterium
TGCGATCGTGGCACCTGACTCGATCTCCCTGAGCGCTTTGAGTATCTGGTCCTGAGTGTATCGTTTTCTTGCCATTTTTCGTCCCTTTTCAGAAGACGAATCCTAACATTCCGAGGTGGCTGATTTTTGGGGAACTGGTCACTCGCCCTAACCTCCACACTAACGTCGAGTAAGAGCGTGTTCCGTTGGAAACATAGAGGCTTCATTCGAGAAGCCTCTTTTCTTTGTGAAAAAATCCATTTCTCTTTGTAACTAGGGAACCGAGATATGAGGGGTAGTAGTAGATGTTCACAATGCTCCACCAACGGAACATGAAGGAAATGCTCTCGGCCATTTAGGCTGCATGGAAGCACACGACTTGGTCGACTCGACGATTGCCGATTGAGGCAAGGGATGCGCCTCAAGAAGGATCGGCCAGGCTTACTTCACGGAGGTGAAGTTATGTTTGCGAATATAGAAAATTGCCCGGGAACGGGCAATTCTTGTAACTCATGGCGAGTCGATTTTTCCTGGACTGTCCTAACGGAGAAGTTCGGAGAATCGCTCACCCGCCAACCGATGAAACGGATGGCAAATGTGCGACTCCTTCAAGAGGCAATCGCACGCGATACATGCGAGGAATGTCGACCTCTTGTCATGATCGCTCTTGTCCTTCGCGTCAACTGCCTGTTGAGTCTGACAGCCGAAGAACTGCGGATAGCGGTCGAGAACTTGGTGCTGTTGGGACGACTTTTGCTAGTCAGAAACGCCAAGGATACGTAGGTAAAGGGTGCCGGCCACAGTCGTCGGCACCCAAAATAGCAGAGTCGGGAGAAGTTAGAGAATCGGGTCGTATTCGGGGAGTCTGTCAAACAACGGAGCGAGTCGTTTCTTATTGCTCAAACCGCATCACCATTATATCGATTCAATCCGGATTACTGTCGATGCAGACGGCTCGGCGTCGGTTGATGAGGGTGGCCGCGCCGAGCGTTCCGTTGCCAGCGAAGAAATCCAGTAGGCGGTCTTCCGGGTTGGAATGAGAGCTAACGATGCGATTAAGAGCGGAGAGCGATCATGGGCCGTCGGATCCGAAAGGAGGGTTCGAGTCCGGAGAGCTCTGCATCTCTAGTCTGGAGCACGGATTTCCCGGCCAACGAGTGTCGAGGTCGTGTATGGAGGAAATTGTCACAAATCGATTCGAGTTGTATCTAACTGCTCAAACCGCAGCCTCAAGACGCCAATCGAGTTCGGCTTGCCGTTGGTATCCGATTAGCTTGATATCCTGGCACGGTTCCACGAGTACATAGCAGGGCTGTTTCGCGCATACGTCAGCTCTCCAAGGGTCGCAACGCAACGTCTGTCATGGGACTGGCGTCTCGTAGATGGAGCCCGAACCGGGGCAACCTTGGGCAATGGATGATCTATTTGGAGAGGGGAACCTGGGTTCGCGCGGGCTCGTATCAGGAAGAAAGTTGGGTCGCTTGGCCCATTCTGCACGCAGGGCGCGGACGACTAGGTCCGCCAGAAACGGTTTTCTTCGCAGAATGGAACATGAAACCTGAAGAACAGCCTAGAAGGTTGAAAAAACGCCTATGGTCGCAGAAGATTGGCAACTGCGACTGCGAAAGCGCCGATGCAATCGGCGCTTTTCCATTTTTATCCCCCTGCCATCGAGCACCCGCAACTGCGAGTGCCACAACCCAATTGAAACGGGGCCCCGTGATACCGGAGCCCCTTGACTTTCCTTCGTGGCCAATGGCCGCCCCAACCACGTTCAATGGAGGTATCAGCCATGGACGAAGAAAGCGTATATTCGAAGCATTCCGCTTCATCGTTCGTTGACATAATCATCGCCTGTCGCTTTGCGATGACCGCTAGTGGGTCGTTGGGTCTGGATAAACCACGGCCGGGAGTTTGGAGGGCGATCTCCGAGTTCGTGGCGTGGCTGTTGCGCCGTTGGCCGTGGATTTGATGGCGCATGAAGCATCCTCGGCTCCGGTCTGACTTCCGGCGGCCAAGCTGCCCACAGCAATTGTCTTGCGGGCGATCAGCCCGGGGGTCTCCACTCGTGGACTCCCGGGCCCAAATGACTTCTCTTGCCGCGCTTACGGCGGTTCTTTTCATCTTCGACGCCGCTTCCTAGGAAAGGACGACCTTTACCTGTCAAAGGGTGTACCTTTCCCTAGAAAACCTTCCTTTCAGTGTGCGCTCCGTCCTGGCCAGACACGATTGCTTCTGCCAAGCTCAGATACGCCCCCAGTCTAGCAAAAGATGCCCGTCCCCCGCAACTTAGCGCCCAAACTGGCAGAGATACCGGCTACGAGGTATGGCAGGATGGAGCACAGGTGGCACAACCATTGGCGGTTGGGTAAGTCCGCTTGGCTTCTTGGACGGCCGGGACGCAATCATCGAAGTCGCCGAGATAACGCCGATTTTGATCCAACGGCATCCATTGGCAGCCCTCCTCGTGGACCTCGTGGTCTCCGTTATCCTGCGCATTGGTGTTGACGTAGAAAGCAGCCATTCTTCACCTCCTTGGCCTCACGCCGATGCTACCCGGCCCGTGCCGCCAGATTTGCCCGAGCGGTAGCGTACAGTTTAGCCGCGATCAACGGGCTGTGAATGCCTTGGCGTTTCTGGCCCTTGTAGACGATCACGCCCGTGTAGAACGGATTGGTCAGCAGGCGATGCAGGGCGCTACGGCGGATCGGCTGATCGTCATGTCCGGTTAGGCCCTTGGCCCGGACAAAGACTATCCGGAAACACTCTTCAACATTGGCGGGCACACCACCTAGCAAGAGTTTACGCTCTTGCAGGAGCGGGATACTTACTGTGATTAGTAGAGTATGATATCCTAGTCTTGATGAGTACCCACCGGCAATTAGCGCGCATCGACACCACCACGCTGGACGTCTATACCTCTTGTCGAGAGGCGGAGTATCTCTTACTGACGCCATGCCATAATTCAATTCTCCCATGTTGACTCAACGTAGGATCAAGGTGAAAGACAGTCTAACCGCCCGTCAACGATTGATTGTAGCTCTTGACTGCGATGGCCAGTCACGAGCCCTGGATCTGGTTGACTGTTTGGGTGCTGAGGTTCTATTCTATAAAGTCGGCTGGAGATTATTCCTGCAGGGGGGGATGAACCTTCTGGAGACGATCCGTGCAGAAGGCAAGGACGTCTTCCTTGATCTCAAGATGGACGACATCGAAGAGACAATCACAACGGCGGTTCGGGAAATTTCGGACAGAGTCATGTTTCTGACGATTCACGGGAACGGGGCAACCGCACGGGCCGCACTCCTAGGGAGAGGTAACCGTAGCTACCCGAAGCTGCTCCAGGTGACACTCCTTTCGAGCTTGGACCAAGAAGACATGAAGGATCTGTTTGGGTCAAGGGCCCCGAAGCTCGAGGACTACGTCCTCCTGCGTGCGGAGAAATCTATCGAAGCAGGTTGTGACGGCGTCATTGCGTCGGGAGACACGATCAAAGCTATACGAACCAGACTTGGACCAGATCCAATCATCATAAGTCCCGGGATCAGGCCAGAAGGCTCTGATATCAACGATCACAAGCGATCTCTAACCCCCAGCGAGGCTTTGATCAGCGGCGCGGATTACCTCGTAATCGGACGGCCAATTCATGCGGCGCAAGACCCCGTAGCCGCGGTGAAGGCGATCCAGGAGGAGATGGAAACTACACTTACTTCGATGCAGAAGTGATGTCCGATTCATCCTGACTGGCTCTTGCCTTGTCGGCCATTGCCAACCTGGCCTTTGTGCCGGTGTAGGCGAAGTAGTCGTTCTTGAACTGCTCTATTGCTCCCGGATCCTTCATTGGTTTGTCCCAGTCTTTGGCAACTTGTCCTCGGCTGCAAATTTCGTTGACTCCCCGAAACAGTTGTCGTGACCTGTCATCAGAGTGCGTATTACGTTCCGAACGGCCCGCAGGATGGGATTGTTCGGCACCAAAAGTGTCCGCTGAACCTGTTGTTTGGAGATTTTGGGAAGTTCGAAAGCCACGAATTGCTCAACGGCAGGATGCAGGGCACAGGTCAGGTTGCCCAGGGTGAGAAAGTAGTCCTTGGCGATACCTCCCACCATGTCCCGGCGATCCGTCGGCGAGGCGAATCGAAACCTTGTCCGAAGATCGCTCATGTTGGTCAGTGCCGTGTGAACAGTCCGGCGAACGCTCTCGCGCTTGCCCGAGTTGGCTTGCAGCGAACTTTCAATACGGCTCAGTCGAGACTGCCGCTTTACCCTTTCGGCAGAGAACTCTTCGGCCGATATCTCACCTGACAGACGCATCTCCATCAAGCGATCAAGCTGAACGTGCATCTGCCTCATCGACGCATGGCACGTCGCTTCGTGATCCTTCAAAAAAGTCGAATCCTCAATCACAAACCTATCCGCAACCTTGGCAGCTAAGGCAGCAACTTCCGGATCGATGCTGCAACGATCCACCAGTAGACCGAATTGCTCGGTCAGGCTGTCTTCCGTGACGCTGTCTCGCGGGCAGCCTCTTGCGCCGGTGCAGTGATAGTAGATATAGGATTTCATCCGCCCGGTCGTTGTGAATGTCTTTGTTTTGCGTTCGGCGCAGATCATGCAGCCACACTTGCCGCAGCGGATCATGCCGGCGTATGCAAACGTCTCCCTTGCCGATCGCAGTCTTGTCGGGCGGCCAAGTAGACTCTGTAACAAATCGAATTGCGCAAGACTGATCATGGCCGGGTGCTTCCCTTGATAGAGCTGTCCGTTGTAGTTGAATTCGCCGGCATAGAAGGAGTTGCCGAGTAGCCGATAAAACGCTGACCGCCGAAGTGGTTTCGATGCGCCGTGTCGTCCGCGCACGCTGAAGCCGGAGTCCAGAAGCTCATCAAACACTTGCTGGATGCTGTAGCTGCCACTCAGGAGCTTATGGAAAGTCCTCTGAAGCACATCGAATCGATCGGGGTCAGGTTCGATCTCTTCACTTTCCGAATTTCGCCGGTAACCAGGAGGCGGCCCATGCGGCCACCAGCCTCGCTCCGCTTTTCGCAAGAGGCCCCTGGACACATTACGGCTTAGGTCCCTGATGTATTGATTTGCGACGCTTGTCTCTACGGCCAGAATCACCGCATTGTCTTCCGGTAAGTACTCGCGATGCATCGTTCTGATAGATTTGATCACACCGGACTGCAAGAGCCACGCGAGCAGGCCAGAATCGACCGGGTTACGGGAGAGTCGGTCGATGTTCCAGCAGAGGATGCCGTCCACCTCGCCTCGTTGCAGGGTCTCAACCAGCTCTCTGAACACCGGCCTCGAGTTCGGCTCTTTTGCAGATCGGGCCTCTTCGAGAACACGGCTCACCGTCAAAGTGCGCCGAGCAGCGAACTCGGTGAGAACGGCAACCTGGTCAGGCAAGCTCTCTGCTTGCCTCTCGTCTTCTTCGCTACTCTTTCTCGCGTAGATCGCGTAGCGCAAAGTACTTTGCATAATAAAGGTGAACGATGGCCTTCAACGCTTCGAAGGCATCCCTCTCGGTTAAGATCGCATTAAGTCGCCGCTCATACAAGGCCTGAAACTCACTGATCTCAGTAGCATTGGGAATCGGCCAATTCATTCAAGAGGGCGACTTGCCTGTGGAAAAGGTCGCTTGGGAACCGTGTTGTTGTTTTCTTTTGTATAGTTTTCTTTTGTCGTTTTCGATTTGCGAAGTTCGGAAACGAGAACGCAAGAAATGTTTTTGAAACTGTTTGGTCTCAACCAACGGGTGCAAAGCAAAATAGAGATGGGAGTGGGACTGGCGGCGAGCGCGGGTCGAGTACAAGGCCCGCCCGGAAGAATCGCGAACGGAGATCAATCCGGCACGAACAAGAATGTCAATCGCTCGGCTGATGGCGGCGCTCTGCCTGCCGGTCTTCTGCTTCAGTTGGAAGTGAGAGAGCCAATCGGACTTCTTGCGGGAGCTACCGCCCAGGCTCCAGCCGACCGTCTGGCGGATGATGACGCAGAGCAA
>JBGTLG010000013.1:0-3055 GCA_041744215.1 Fimbriimonadales bacterium
TGCGATCGTGGCACCTGACTCGATCTCCCTGAGCGCTTTGAGTATCTGGTCCTGAGTGTATCGTTTTCTTGCCATTTTTCGTCCCTTTTCAGAAGACGAATCCTAACATTCCGAGGTGGCTGATTTTTGGGGAACTGGTCAAAAGGAAAAAAGACGGCAGCTGTCGAAGCTTAACAAAGTGATGAGGGGCCTACGACGATTGGTTTCCGTAGGATCGGCCATGTTGCTGATTGTCAGCAGCGTGAGCCAATCGTTCGCGTCGATCAGGCCGTTTTCCGATGGCACCAACGGGAACATCGTCGAGCGCACGAGTGGCGGGGTAACGGCCGAGTTTGGCTATGACTTGGTGGGCCAGCTGATTTCTGAAACGAGGAACGGCTACGCAGCGAGCTACACCTACGATGCGAACGGCAACCGCCTGACGCGCACGGTGAATACGGTCACCGAGGAATACGCATACGACAGCGCGGACAAGCTGCAGTCGGTCTCGATAAACGAACTAAACGTCAAGCAGTTCGGCTACGATGCGGCAGGGCGCACAACGAGTGTCACCACATCCGCAGGCACGACGACATTGTCGTGGGACTACGAAGACCGCCTCACCGGCATCACGTATCCTTCGACCGCGACGAATTCGTTCGCCTACAACGCCTTCGGCGCGAGGGTATCGAAGACTGATTCGAGCGGAACATCCAACTACGCGAGAAATGGGGTTGGGGTCACGTCGCCCGTTCTCAGCGACGGAAGCCTAACATTCACACCCGGCATTTCATCGAACGACGGAACCGACTCCACATGGTCGCACGGCGACATCAAGAACTCGCTGAGACAAACGGGCGAAAACGAATCTACTAGCGGAACGCTGGCGTACGACGCCTTCGGCAACGAAACATCATCCACCGGCACGTGGGAAGGTCAGTTCCAGTACGGCGGCCCGTTCGGTTACCAAACCGATTACGATTCCGGACTGAAGCTGCTTGGTCATCGCTACTACGATGCGAGTACGGGGAGGTTTTTGTCGAAGGACGTTGCGAAGGACGGGAAAAATTGGTATATGTACTCTGGGAACAATGCACCAGGATATGCAGACAACGACGGCCGGAGGGCATTCGTGATCAACTACAGGGGCGGTAAGGGAAAAAAGACGGGCTCGCATGCTATCGTGGTAGTGGAAAACCCGTCTATGAAGCAAAGAGGCCAAGGTCGCCGGTGGGTGTGGTATTCCCTCACCCCAGATGGTGTGGATATCGCGTCACGCGACAAGTCTCCAGTTATCGATGATTGGTATGCTCCTGGTGTCTCCAGGACTCTGTACTTTTACAACACCAGTCCAGTGACAGACGCGAGGATTATCGAGGCACTCAATTGGCAGGTGATTGGCAGATGGAATCTCCTTCTACCGATGACGGACGGGCAGTATCCCGAGCCGTATCTTCCATTCAATTGGTACGCTCATAACTGCGCTACGTTGGTCTACACTGCGCTCTACTACGCAGACTTGGCGACCGGCCCGCGGCATGTTAACATTCCGTTTGATCTTCCGCTAGTTATGAAGCGTGAGGCAGACCTGCGCATCGAGCACTAGTTGTATGGCCAGCGAAAGTAGTCGCAAGAAAGCGGTTCCGGAGCTCGTGATAGGAAGTGTAGGGTTAGTTCTACTTGTCTGGTTTGGAGTGTGCATGATCCGTCCGCACGTTGGGCAAGAGCCCGGCGCGCGCTGCTCGCCGGGCCTGTGGAAACAGCACAATTGTGTACTAGGAGACCCGGGCACTAGTCGAGATCCCTGCGGTGGTCATTATGTCGGCGTGTCGGCTGACCGAAAGGGGCGGATCGAAGTGCAGCTTATGAGCGGATTAGTGCGAATAGCAAATGATGACTCGGAGTTTTTCGTCAAGAGAGGAGACTTCGCCGAACAATTGTATCTGTTGGCAGTCAGTTTTGAGCAAGAGTTGATTGTTGCGCACTCCAAGGGCTTGGATCATAGGGAGGGAGGAGCGCAGCCCCGCTTCGGGGATGTTCGAGTTCTTTCCTCCAGTGGTGCGTGGACGCCGGCCTCGTCACCCGAGTTGTCTCAATTCGCCCGCTGGAATGTATCGTCTCTGCGCCCCACTAGAGACGGCGGATTCTTGTGCATTGTCATGGACTCACTCGAACCTACCGCTCTCTTGTGGTTTGCGGCCGACTCCGGAAAAGTGCTACCCATCGACAACGCAATAGACCTGTCGGGCCAGGGAGACAGCGCCCTACTCGCTGACAAGCTTGACCAGAGTAGAGTGTTTCGAGTGGTCAATTTAGAATCCGGTGCGGAAACATGGCGATTCTCAGGAGCATCGTTGCCCAGGCGAATCAGAATGAGCTTTGCGTTGGATCAGGCGGGAGAGAGGTGCTTTGTCTTCGAGCCGAGCTCCAAGAGGGAGCCTAACATAGTCACAGTCCTCCTCAGGGATGGGAGTTCGGTCGACATGCCCGTCAGGGTGTCGCCAGATTCGACTTCCGCATGGTTTGGAGCGTGGACGACAACGAAGCACGGTGGCACAATCAGCCAACGATTCATCTACACCGGGCAGCCAGCGGGTGGCCCGCGTGACTTGCTAGGAAGCCAAAGCTAAAACGAAAATGATCAGAGACGTGACAGCTAAGTGAAAGACTTGATTCGAGCACTGTGCCTTGGATCGGCGATGATGCTGTTCGTCAGCAGCGTGAGCCAATCGGTTGCGTTGAAATGGTCGTTTTCCGAATCCACGCACGGGAACATCGTCGAGAGAACATCTGGCGGGGTGACGACGACGTTTGATTACGATCTGGTCGGTCAGCTCATCGAAGAGTCTCGCACGGGATATCTCGCGACATACTCCTATGACGCGAACGGCAATCGTCTCACCAGAACCGTCAACAGCGTCACCGAGGACTACGAATACGACTCGGCCGACAAGCTTCTTTCTGTTTCGATAGACGAACTGAACGTCAAGCAGTTCGGCTACGACGCGGCAGGGCGCACAACGAGTGTCACGACATCGGCAGGCACGACGACACTCAGTTGGGATTACGAAGACCG
>JBGTLG010000014.1:0-29300 GCA_041744215.1 Fimbriimonadales bacterium
CTGGGTCGGGATCATGGAGAGCGAAGAATTCGACGACGTTGGGGTCGCTTGGGAGATGACCGGAAAAGGCAGGGGCCTCTATGCCATCGAATCCGGAATGAATCCTGAGACCGCCTACTTTATCGGATGCAAACTGACCACCGGCCCCGCAGCAGGTTGACTTCTACCCCTCCCGAGGACTTAACCGACGGAGGACTTGTAACCGAAGGAATGAGCCCTAAACACTCGCAACACCGAACCCAACCCAGCCGGTGAACTCGAAAACCCGCGTTAACAATAATAAACGGTGATGAGTTCGATGAGTCCAGTGAGTCCGAGGAGCCGTTAACAAATCGAGCGCGGACAGGTCAACCAACCGAATGCCTGCGGGCGGCTCTCGTTTTAGTAAGTGCGTTTTTGTAAGCGACCCCTCATCGCCCGGGTAATCTTCCTTCGCGACGAATCTCTACTATGGAGACTGCTCAAAGTGAGTCTGAGAATCACGGCTAAGTTCAGTCGTCATGAAACCAACTGAGGGAATTCCGGCAACGCAAGGCTGCCCGGAACGGCTTCCTCTTTCGAGGGTAGCTGTCGGTTACCTCCTCCATTGCTTGGTACATTTGCTCTGCCTGCCATACCTAACCGCAAACGGAGCGATCAGAGCATTGCGAGGTCGATACAAAGGCATCGCACTCACGCGACTCGCAGGAGGAGGCAGCCCCAACGGAGGAAAGGGCTCGCTGATTTTTGTTGGCACAGCGCTCGGGGAAACCCGGATAGCGGTGCGCGCCGCAACGAGGCTTCAGCAGGAGCGCAGCGTACGCACCGCCGTTTGGCTAAAGACTACGCAAGTTGTTGAAGCGGCAAAGCGGCTCGGCGCAGAAGTCCCGACCGCGGTCGCGCCATTCAACAACCCGGTCTCGGCGTTGATTGGGCTGCTCCGTTGGAAACCGTCGGGGCTGGTCTTCATCGAGAGCGCGAGACCGATGCATCTCGTATTCATGGCGCGACTTCTGGGCGTCCCGACTCTGCTTTGTAACGTCAAGGTTTCGGAGTTTCGTTCGAAGCGACACGGATCGCGCTTTATGGGTGCGTGGCGGTACCGCGCGCTGGGCGTCATCGCAGTCCAAGCCGAGATCCATAGAGACCGGTTGATGGCAATGGGTGTCCCCGCCAGCATGATCGTCGTGAGCGGCCCCGAGCTGGGCTCCATGATGCCGCCCGACGTGAGGCGCTCAAAGGCCGCAATGTGGAAAGAGGCCCTCAGCGCAACCGCCGGCTCTGCGCCAGTGGTTGTCGCGGGAAGTACGCACGAGCAAGAAGAGCCAATCATCCTGAGTGCGTTCGAGTCCTTTAGGAGGACCCACCCAAGCGCCGTCCTGGTCCTCGCCCCAAGGAGTACATGGAGAAAAGGCGGGCCCGAGTCCACCCTCAAGCTTCTTAACCTGGAATACCGACGTCGCTCCGAGCTAAACGGAGAGCCGTTGCCGAGTTCGCGCATCGTGCTTCTTGACACCCAAGGCGAGCTCCAAGAGGTGTACTCGGCGGCCGCGGTCGCTTTCGTTGGTGGCACACTGGTTCATGGCGTCGGGGGGCACAGCCCGACCGAACCGCTTACATGGGGCGTCCCCGTGACCCTCGGTCCGAACTTTGACCATCAAGAGGCTGTCGTCGCCGCCCTCGCTCCGTTCGATTTCGTCTCGGTCTGCCGGACCGCCGAGGACCTTACGAACACCTGGCACCGGTGGGCTGACTGCGAGCCCGATCCTGACGTCGCGGCGCAGATCGGCGACCTTGTGAACGACCGCGCGTCCGTCTACCACACCTGGCACGACATCGTTCGGAGACACGACGCGGGACAGGTAGCCGTCGTCAACTGACCCGGTCGCCCGAGCCGCGCAATCGGCTAAACTTGTGGCTCAGCCGCAATGTCCAAAATCACGTTTCTCCCTTTCAACGTGGCCGAGCCCGTTCGCCCAGCGCTTGGGCGGCAACTCGCCCACTTTCTCCACGAGACGATCAAAGTTCTGCCCGACACCGAAGCCCAGTATTTGACGGCGATGGCTCAGGTCGGCGAAGGCGAAGAGCGCGAAGCGGCTTTCGTCAATTTTAGCGATAAGCTCAACGAGCCAGATTTTCTGCGCCAGCTTCTGGGCCAAACCGGCGCCGAATACATCGTCGACGGACTTCTCATCGACAAAGAACCGGGATACGTTTTAACCGTGCGCGTCTTCAAAGACGGTGAAAACTCAGCGCCAACTCCGTTCGAGCGCGAGTTTCGTGTTGAAGACCTCTTTGATACGGTCAAGTGGATGATCGATAACGTCGGTCGAGAAACGGGCACCGCGCTTCCTCCCGCGACTGTTGAGGCGATGGACTTCGGGACCGACGATCCCAACGCTTTCCGTGACTTCTTAGTTGGATTCGATGCAGTCGCCTACCTGCAACAAGCAGGCGAACACGCCGCGAAGGCATTCGATGTCGGCGTCGCTTTTGACAGCTTGCTCTCGTCGTTGGACGCAGATTCGGATTTTCTCGGACCATACGAAGCTGCTCTGCAACTTTCTCGACTTTGCGCGCAGAACAACATCGGCAACTTTGCCCTCGTCGAAGAGAAATTGTCAAAGGTAATCGCTGTCCAGCCAGAAGATTGGCGCGGGCATTTCGTTCTCGGTGAGCTGTACATGGCAGCGGGCCGCATCGCGGACGCGACGACGAAGTTTGAAAAGGCTGCATTCCTGATGGAGCAAGATCATCGCAAAAGTCAGAAGGAAAAGGAGGAAGGAAAGGACACAGAAATCACGCCGTTGGAACCCGCCGTCTACTCACGCTTGGGCCTCGCACAAGTCGCGCAAAAGATGGTCGTCAACGCAGAACGCTCGTTTCGAAAAGCGGTTGACCTCGAAGGCGAGGATAAGCCCTCATTGGACCTTTTGAGCAACCTCTTGAATCAAACGGGTCGCGGGCACGAAGTTCCACCGCTTTGGAGAGACGTTCTCGATCGGCACCCTGCTTCTGGCGCAGCATGGGCGAAGTACGCGATCTCGCTCGCTCAGAATGGGAAGGAGGATGACGCGGGCAAGGCGTTCGAAGAAGGGCTGATCAAGTCGGACGGCGCGCCGATTGTAAAGCGATACCTCGCACCGTATCTTGCGGGCAAAGGTGACTTCAATCGATCGATGGACCTGTATGAGGACTGCATCGAAGCGGAGCCAACCGACATCGCGCTGATGATCGAGTATGCGCAGACACTCGATCGCGCAGAGCGTCGACATGAGATTCCGGACGTGTTGAATGCAGTCCTTGCTGTTGGCCCCGACCAAAACGTCAAGGCGCAGACACTCGCGTGGCTTTATGAATTGGAGCAGCCCAAACGCGCAGAAGCACTAATGCGCGCGCAAGAGAAAATGGAAAAGGAGGATTTCGTCGGGGCAGTCGCGGACCTTGAGCCGCTTGTCGAGTGGATGCAAGACTACTGGAAGCCGTGGCTTATGCTCTCGCAACTATACAACAGACTTAGCCGCTGGACTGATGCAGAGCGAGCCGCGACGCATTTGCTAAATCTCTTCCCTGGATGCGAGCCTGGATACGCAGAACTGGGTCAAGCTTTGTCGCAGCAAGGGCGAGACGAGGATGCCTACCGAATGCTTACTTTCGCTCTTCGATCGATGCCTGGCTCACTGATGATTGCGGTGAATCTGGCGTTGGCGGCGAAGCGAGCAGGTCACGTTGACGAGGCTCGCCGCCTCGCAAGTCAGATACGCGAAGCCGTTGGCAACGACAATATTGAACTCAACAATGCGTTGGCCGAAGTCGACCGGATCTGACACGACCGGGTCATACGCGCAGTCATCTTTATAGAAATGTTTCTTCTCGCATGGCTTGCCGTGGTGGATGCCCAGCAAGTCTCGCTCCCGGTTGAACCCATTTACGCACTGCCCTCGGCCTTCAACGCCCAGCCGGGCGAACGCATGCGGCTGGGCTCGCTCGTTCCTCCGGCGGTCGATGCCGAGGATCTCGTGCGGCTCGGGATTACCTTTTTCGTAGCCAGAACGAACGAACTGGGCTCGCCGGGCGCGGCTTCGGGGGCTCAGAACCTGGCATCACTTGCCGATCAGCGAAAAGCATTTGAGACACTCGGTACAGGTTTTGGCGTGTCGATTTTCACGACATTCCCAGACTTCGATGACAGCATGATCGTTGGAGAGGGTGCCGTGAATCTCATCGATGGTTCGCGGATGCCGACGTTCTCGCCATGGGACATCGAGCGTGTACGCTTTTCTGCAATCGGGTACGGCGCAGTCAATCGCGCATTGTCAAAACTCGATGTAGTAACACTCAAGATTCTGAGTGAGTACGGGGACGCGAGTTTCTTCACCGGACTTGCTGCTCGAGATCGTGAACAGATTGCGATTTGGGAGCGCGTGCTGCGAACCGAACCGCCAAAAGCCGGCATCTGGTCAGGAGATCCAAAAGCGCTCGCAGCATGGCAAAGGCGCTTGGCAAGCGTGCATGGGTCGAATGAACAAGCTTACGCAGATTGGGGAATGGAAGTCGAAGACCCGAGCAAACTGCCGCTGCCAATCACTCCTGATTATCCGTACTCGGCCCGTCTGCAGTTCATGTCCTGGTATCGCGATGCTACTCCCAGCCTTGTCGGTCAGTTAGCTGGCGTGGCTGATGAGATATTCCTTGAGACGCCACTGCTCGTGCCGCTCGGTCCGCCCAGTGACCTGCCCTATCTTGGTCTGGACATCTACTCGGTCGCGAAAGCTGCCGGCAAAGCCGACGGAATCAAAGTCACGAACTTAGGCTTCTACGACTTCGCAGAAGACTGGGCCATGTCGCTCGGGCGAACCCGAGGAGCTGCGCGCGCGACAAACACACCAGTGTGGACAGAAGCGCCGACCGTCGGCACGCCGACAAAGTTTGATCAAAGAATCTTTGAAGCGCTATCACTTGGATCGAGAGGACACATCGACTGGGCTCAAGCCTACCGGGGGTCCGCGAGTTCCATCAAAGATTTGCTGCCGCACCTAACCTATTCGGAACCCAGGTGCGACGTAGCGGTCATCTATCCAAGTTCCTCTCATGTCTTGCGTCTTAATCAGACAGTTCCGGCACTGTTGTTCCGGAGCGCAGTTGAACTTCGCGACTACTTAGATTTTGATGTTTTAGAAGAGTCGGCTGTGATTGCGGGAGCGCTTTCGAACTATCGGGTCGCAGTTCTTTTGGAAGGAAGCATCTGGGATGTGCGGGCTCTCAATGCGCTTCGCGATTGGGTCAGATCGGGGGGGGTAATCGCAGCCTACGATTTCGGAAGAATGGCGGATCCGTTCGGAGGGACTTCAGTTTGGCAGGAACTTTTTGGCTGGTCGACGCAACTGCCCCGTGCAAGAGCGGACGAGCGATGGCAGGGCGCTATTCCCGAGGCTTACAGGATTGACTTCGGTGGCGATGGTGACGAAGAGTTTGTGCAAGGTCGGTGGGGAACCGGCGGTGAAGGCGGGCGGTTTGCAAGCAACGGCGCGACGTTGAGATTGCCTGCGCGCACCGGTCGAGAAACTGCGGTTACCGTTCACTTCGCTAGTCAAAGCACAAGGGAAGGAAACATCGAGATTTTCTTGAACGGACGGAAGCAGGCAGGATTAACGCTTGAAGGCGGCATTTCAAGGTTCCAGTTTATTGCCGGTCCTGACGAAGTATCAACGGGCACCATTAGAATCGGTTTCGACGGCATGGCTGCGGACGCATCAGTGCGCATCGCAGCGATTGAGATAGCGGACCCAAACACCGAGTCGCCACCAGGACCGTTGGTCGGGTTCTTTGAGGCTCCAGTTGATCCTGCGATCATCTCGCGAGAGTGGTCCCGACGATATGGCCAGGGGCTTACGGTCTTCATGCCCGGTCAGCGCACACTTTGGAAAACCTACATCGGCGTGGTCCGCGCACTGACTTACCGGCTCGCGGAGATTCTAGAAGGAGCGAAAGAGGCACCAGCCCTCGACGATCGTCGCGACGGAATATTCGTGACAGATCTAGGTGATCGGGTTGCGGTTTACAATCCGACATCCGCCGACGTGGTGAAGAGTATTGCGACTCCAACAGGCCGCCGCGAAATCCGTTTAGGCGGCGGCCGGCTGGGGATCCTCTCACTAAGACCACCGGCGCACACCATTGTCATTCAGTGCGAAGATGCGCCAAATGCACGCAAATCATCCGATGGGCTATCGGCCATGGTCCAGGGGCCAGAGGGCCTCACCGTTTTTGCGCAAGTCCCCCGTGCGGGCAGGTTCCGCCTGTTCGCACGCACCACCCGGGACGGGCGCCCCGCTCCGGTGCGGTTCACCATCGCCGGTCAGGACTTCGCCCCGATCACGGCGCATGCCGCCGGCGACCTCTACTCTGTTGGTTCGGTGCAGCTACCGGCCGGGGAGGTCAAGATCGTGCTGTCCGCAGATCGTGAGTTTGAGGCGGATCTGCTCGTGCTTACGGATGACCCGTCAGTCTCCGGCTACCGGCTGGCCAGAGAATAGGGACAAACTCTGAACGCTTCTGCACCGATTCTCCGTCTCAAACTAATGTAGCGCGGGTATCATCGCGCTCGTTTGAGAACCCTATGGCCGGTGCGGCTCCCCGGATCGAAGGGATTCAGACTGGAGGGCTAAGAAAATGGCAACTCGGAGAGGTTACGGGCTGAAGGCAGCGCTTTCGGCCACGGCGATCATCGCAGGTGGAGCAGTTTCCGCCTCAATAAACCCGCTCGCGCCTGGTCTTTACTATGACGCGGACATCAAAATCAGCCGGGCTATCGGCAGCCCCGCGATCACCGTGGCGTACTCAGGCGCCAAGGCCGCTCGGATGCAGATCAGGCTGAACGGCGTCACTATCGCGTCTCGGGATCTGGATAAGGCGAGGTCCGCTGGCGAAGCAGGCTTCAACCTGAATCTTGAACGGCTCCAACAGGGCGACAATGTCATCGAGGCGATCCTCTTCGATGACCAAGGTAAGAAGCTGGGCACTCATAAGATGGTCGTCGCTGTCGAGCAACGGACTGACCAGCCAATCTTCATCAGGATGCCCAAGGCCGGCGATTCTCTGCAGGGGACCGTGCTCATTGACGTTGGGCTCGGCATACAGGCCAAAAACGCTTTTGTCTCGTTCTTCGTGAACAAAGAGTTCAAGGGAATGAAGAACTACCCGCCCTACACCCTCGCTTGGGACACGACCAAGGAGTCGAACGGCTGGCACGAGATCGAGGTCTGGCTTTATGATGAGACACAGACGACTCTCAAATCACCCGTCGCGCGAGTTTTCATTGAGAACCCCGGCGGCCGAACTGAGAGGGTCGAGCCTGCGCTGGAGCCCGTCCTCGCGGAGCCGACGCTGACACCTCCGTCTGGAGCCATCAAAGGCGTGAAGAACGCTGAAGGGGTGGCTGAGCCGCTCAAGGCGGCGCCGGTCGTGGCCGCACCCGTGGCTGCGCCAGCGCTCCCTGATCCCGCTGTCAAGAGCCCGGTCGGCACACAGCGTGGGGCAAAGACTGGCGATGGAGTGTACGTCGAAGCCATCGGCACGAGAGTATCGACCCCAAACCCGAGCCAGCCACAGGCACAGCCCCAGCAGCCGATAGCAGAAACGCACTCGCCAACTGCCACCGCGACCCCGGCAATACGAACTTTGCCTATCGACTTCGGATCAAGGATCTCGACGACTGCGCCGATCTCGATCTGGTTCAATGGCTCACCGATTGAATTTGATGTCCAGCCGAGAATTCAAGACGGAGTCCCCCTGACACCCTTCCGCTTCCTCTATGAGCGCGCTGGTGGCAAGGTCGACTGGTTCCAGAAAGAGTTCGTCGTGACCGCAACCGGCCTCGGCTACGACGTTTGGCTGAAGATCGGCAACCCGTACGCGCGGGTCAACGGACAGCAGGTTCAGCTTGAACTGGCTCCGTTCATCGACACCCGGCGGACGATCGTCCCGATGTCCTTCATCAAGGACGTGCTTGACGTAGACGTCGATTTCGACCCGGCGACGGGGCACGTCTTGATCACGCAAGCAAAGAAGGCCGAAGAGAAGAAATAGGACCGACAGACTCGGAGGGAAGAAAGCGGCGGCTCTGGCCGTCGCTTTTTCCTTAAGTTTTGCTTACGCCGCGCCGAAAGTGTTAAAGGGAGTTATGAGCGAACACGGCAACAATGGGGCGGAGGTAGCTTCGAAGGCAGAAATGCGTCAGCAGCAGCGGCACCCGGTCCTCGAATTCGGAATGTTATGGCGGCCGAATGGCTCCGTTCCTTGTCGCGTCGGCTCGGCTCTCATCACAAACGTTAGCCTCGGTGGAGTTCAGTTTAAGGCGCGGCAAGACCTCCAACCGGAGGAACACCTTCTGTTGGAGTTAGCTACGGATGATGGCCCGGTATTCCTTCCTGGAGACGTTCGCTACGTAAAGCCGGGGGAAGACGGCACCGGAACCTATGGCTTTCGGTTCCAACCGTGTTCGAAGGCAGAGCGACAGGCTGTGGCGAAGTACGTTCTCGCGATCAACGAGCGAGACTTCGCAAGCGGGGCGTAGCTTTCGCTGGCTGTCTGGTGTTATGTAGATCTGCTGCTTGCCTTGAAACCTGAGGCAGATAAACCTCTGCTCACCGAAGCTCCCACCAACCCAAGAAACAAAGGATGCGGGCGATTCGGTCTGCTCTTGAATTCGGGATGCGCCTGCGTGCCGATAAAGAACGGATGATCCGGAAGCTCGATCATCTCGACGAGTCGGTAATCCGGCGAGAGCCCTGAGCAAACCATTCCGCCTGCGGTGAGCACTTCTCGATAATCGTTGTTGACTTCGTAGCGGTGGCGATGGCGATCGTAGATTCGTCGCTGTCCATAGAGTCCATCGGCCAGCGTGCCTTGCGCGACGATACACGGATAGCTACCCAACCGCATCGTCCCTCCCTTGTCGTGAACATCCTTTTGCTCTGGAAGGAGGTGGATCACCGGATCTTTGCACGCTGGATCCATTTCTTCCGAGTTAGCGCCGGGCAGATTGCAGATGTTTCGAGCAAACTCGACGACCGCGAGCTGCATTCCAAGGCAGACGCCGAGGAACGGGATCTTGTTTTCGCGCACATACTTGATTGCGGCGATTTTGCCTTCGATACCACGCTCTCCGAAGCCCGGCGCGCAAACCATTCCGTCGACTCCCTTGAGCAGTTCTTCAGGCGTGATTCGCTCGAATTGCGATGACTCGATCCATCTCAAGTTTACGTGCGCGCGGTGCGGAATCCCCCCATGGATCAGGGATTCTGCGATCGATTTGTAAGCGTCGCCATTGTCCGTATACTTTCCGACGATAGCGATCGTGACCTCGCGATCTGGATTGACAAGTCGCTCGACAATCGCTTCCCATTCAGAGAGGTCGGGTTCATTAGATGGCATTCCTAATCGTTTGGTTACGAATGCGCCAACTCCCTGCCGTTCATAGAGCAGCGGTATCTCGTAAATCGTTTTGACTGTTTGCGATTCGATGACCGCCTCGCGGTCTACGTCGCAGAATAGCGAGATCTTTTCCTTGATGTCGTCGCTCATCGGCGATTCGACGCGGCAAATGAGCAAGTCGGGCGCGATGCCGATTTCCCTTAGCTTGATGACGCTGTGCTGCGTCGGCTTCGTTTTGATCTCTCCCCACGGCCCCACCGAAGGAACGAACGTGACGTGGATGTAAAGGCAGTTCTGCGGGCCGACCTCTTTGCGGAATTGGCGGATCGCTTCGAGGAACGGCAGGCCCTCGATGTCGCCGACGGTTCCGCCGATTTCGGCGATCACGATGTCCACGTCGTCGGCGTCGCCGGCGGCTTTGACCCGCGCCTTGATCTCGTTGGTGATGTGCGGGATCACTTGGACTGTCGCGCCGAGGTAATCGCCGTGACGCTCTTTGTCTATAACCGTGCGATAGACCGAGCCCGCGGTCACGCTGCTGGCGAACGAACACGGGGTGTCGATGAAGCGCTCGTAGTGTCCGAGGTCGAGGTCGGTCTCTGCGCCGTCTTCGGTCACAAACACTTCGCCGTGCTGGAATGGGTTCATGGTTCCAGCGTCGACGTTGATGTAGGGATCAAGCTTGATCGGCGCCACCGAGAAGCCTCGGTTTCTGAGGAGCCTGCCCAGGCTGGCGGTGGCGATTCCCTTGCCGATTCCGCTAACGACGCCGCCGGTGACGAAGATGTACTTTCGCTGGTTCAACCTGGGCTGGGATTATGGCGCGATTTCGAAGCTCGCCGTTGGGCCCAAACCCTGGAAAGCCTAACGGCTCGCAATTCTTCCATCGGCATGCTTGCTGACAGCAAGAAAGCTAACCGCAATCCTTCCGTCGGTAAGAGAGCCTGACTTCAATCAGATTTCGCACTAATACGGGCATTTGGGGCTCACGAACACCGGACTTTGAGGAAAAAGCCTCCTGCGCCGATGCGCCGAAGGAGGAAAAGTCGATGATGTACACGATCATCGCGATTGCGGTGGCAGGAGCAGCCGTGGCAGGAGCCTATAGCTTGCTAAAAGATTCGCTGGCCGATCTTTGGTAATCGTTTTCCTATCCGCCAGAGTGTCTCCTCCGTGGGCCGTTCCCTTTCTCGGGAGCGGCCCACTCCGCATTTTGGCTACCGGGCAACCTCGCCAACATTTTACGAGCCGTGAACCTGGACCTCGCACCTTCAGGGGGTATCCTAACCGTCGTATGCTTACGTTGCATCGCAGCGTTCCGGTCATGAGAAGGGCTACGGGCACCTGGTTCTACCACTCGCACCACTTAGTGATGCGGCGTAGACGTGGCGCAAATCTGCCCGGTGGCCTGGCTCTGTGATGCCGGGCCTTCTTGCTTAAGGGGGCCTGAAAGCGAGAGGTTGAGCTAATGGCGCAACACGACGTGCTGCTGTTGAATAACAACTACGAACCGCTGAATGTCTGTACCTTGCTTCGAGCGGTGACCTTGCTCACGCGTGGAAAAGCCGAGATCCTTCACCACAACGGATACACCATCCGGACCGGCAGCGGCGAACTTCGCGCTCCGTCGGTTCTTCGCCTCAGATACCATGTCCGGCGGCCGTTGCCGGAGCTCAGGATGAGCAAGCACTCGGTGCTCGCCCGCGATAACTACCTGTGCCAGTACTGCGGATCGCATGGGCGCGAGCTGACGCTCGATCACGTCGTCCCTCGGTGGATGGGTGGCCCCCATACTTGGGACAACGTCGTCGCTTGCTGTCGGCGCTGCAATCTGAAGAAGGGCGACAAAACGCCGGATCAGGCGCGCATGAAGCTAAGGAAGCAGCCGCGCAGGCCGAAGTACGTGCCATTCATTTCGCTGCCCAACTATCTTAGGGCGCGGGCAAACGAAGAGTGGATGCAGTATCTGCCGGTGTTCGAGATTGGCAGGGCGGATTAGCTAGTAATCAGAACACGACTCTAAGGCCGTTCTTCCCCTCCGCTTGTGCGCCGACAGGGCCCTTGCCGCTGAACAAGACCTGAAATTTTGGAGGGTCCGCTAACTCTGGCGGCGGCTGTCCCTGACGTGTCAACTGTTCGCATAACAATCGGTGTCGCTCTATGAGCAGAGATACGGTGGGTGTACCTGGTTCGGCGTCTAGCAGTACCTCCAACTCCCAGTTCATGAACAACTTTTCGAGGTTTTCGGGTCCAACACGATCCAGGACTTGAAGTTCTAGTTCAGCGCTGTTCGTCATTCTATCCGCACGTGGTGAATGTTGTGCGATCCATTCCGCCTGAATCTTACGCTTCTCAAGAATGCGCTTTCCGTCCGGCGTCACGCTGTAACCGAGGTCCGACCTCGCAATTCGGGCACCCAACAGCCACTCCAACCCGCCGATCGCGTCATCCAGCTTCGGGAACGCTCCGAAAAGCAGGAACCTGGAACCGGTAAAACACGGGGCCACCAATCCAAGCTTGATCTTCATACGCTGTGAAAAATCTGACAGAGTCACGCTCTCGCCTCTAGCCAGCTGAAATGCTATCGCATCGGATGCGACTACCGCCCACTCGCCGACCGGGGGCTTGAACTGGCGGCTCCATATTAGAAGGTTGTCGAAGTCCCGTAAGTCCGGTCGCACTCGCTGTGGAGTCAACGCAAGCCACTCTTCGGTAAGCTCATAGTCATAGCCAGCTTGCGTTACAGTCTTCTCGATTCTCTCATCAAGCGGCAGGTCGGGATCAACCGCCGTTCGTACGACACGATCTTCGCCAAACCACTCAATGAGCACGGGTCGCTCGGCGAGCGAACAGAGGTACTCGCCGAACGACCACGGCGTCATTGATTGCGAAAAAACCGCTGCTGCAATTGTTGCAATCACCATAGCTACTATTCTTCATCTCCAGGCGGATCGCCAGCGCCAGGCAGAGGTCTGATCACGACCGTCTGCGAGAACTGGGCGTAACCATCCCGGTAGGCTCCGTCCGCTTAACTCGTTACGAGGTAGTCGTCGTCATCGTAGACGGTACCTGTTTTCCGTTGAGCCTGCTTGAAGTGAGGCCCGTACTTGCTTTCTCGAAGTCTGACCGCGAATCCAGGTGCTCCAAGCCACAGTCGGGCCGAAGTTTCCGACGTGTAATGCCCCTTTCTAGCAAGCCATGATTTACGATGGCCGACAAGCGTCTACTTTTCAATCCAGGAGCGCGATGAACTAGTTTTCGGAAGGGAAATGCTGGCTAATTCATCCGCTTCTTGAGTTCTTCTTCTTCAGCTGCGGCGATCTCTTCGGCAGTGCGTCTTCGAGGAGACTCAGGAATCGTTGCATCGTCATAGAGCGCGCCCTGGACAACTGACGTGCCGTCATAATCGTCGTCCTCGTCTTCGTCCATCCGCTTCGTTGCTGGCTTGGGAGCCGGTGGCCCCTTTTCCAAGTCCTTTGCTCCGACCAATACAACGTAGTTTGCGTCGAATCGCTTCTCTTCAGCGGACAGCTTTCTGCGCTGCTCGTCACTAAGCGAATCGAGGAACTTTGCGCGCATTCGTTTAACCGCTTCTTTGTGAACATCCGCGAGCACAGGATCGAACGCTTCGGGATCCACCTTCACGGCTATCTCGTCGCCATAAGCGTTGGTGACTGTGCCGGTTAATCCTGCCATATGCCCGTAATACAAACCTGACAGGTGGTCGTCGCCGTGAACCTCTCGTTCGACCACTTTGACACGGTCGCCCGCCTTCCATTTAGCCATGCTGTGATTCTACTTGATGGCACGTTACGCTTGCAGAATCTGCTCCGGCTTTGGGTCGAGTTGAGTTGCGCCGGGCAGGTCGCGCTGACGGATGACCCCAATCAATTCAGTCGCCACCACCGGTGCGCCCTCTCCCTTAACCCATTCGAGAATTCGATCGAATGTGGTGTCGTCGGGCCGCGTCAGATTCATCGAAATCTGACTGCGGTTTCGTGAGGGCAAGGGAAGACCGAGGGCGCGAACTCCCTGGAACCGCGGATCAGAACTCCTCAATTCTCGAATGCGTTTCGCAAGTTGCTTCGCTTGGTGTGGGTCCGGGTCGGAGAGCTCGATGTTTACCGCGAGCAGCCAATCGCGAACGCCCATCACAGTTGCGCCGAGCCACGGATTAACGTCAGGTGTTCCGCAGTCTGGATCGAGAGTTCGACCGACCAGCCCCTCATATTGTCCCTTCCTAAGCGCAGGAAGATCTCTCGCGTGTTTTCCAGTTTCGCTCTTTTCGTAAAAGAAGATCGGAAGCTTGTACTTTGCTGCAATCTGCTCGGCAATTCGCGCTGCCCAGTCAAGTAGGTGATCGAGGTCTTCGGATTCCTTGAGAATAATGAACGGGCAAACGTCGAGCGCGCCGATCCTTGGATGAACGCCTTGATGCTTTCGCATATCGATTGCGTCAAACGCGGCACTGGTAACAGCGAGCAGAGTTTTTCTTACATCGTCCGGATCACCCGAAAATGCGGTAACAATGCGATTGTGGTCGGGATCCGCTCCATCAAAGTGAACGTCGCAGTTTCCGCCGTGCAATGCCCAGCGGATATCCCCAAGAGTGACCTCGTTCCGACCTTCTGACCAATTGGCAACGCAAAGTATGGGCATGGCGATACGCTATTCGACAGCGATCAGAAACCCATGATCGAGTATCCGGAATCGACGTAGATTGTTTGCCCAGAAACGCCTTTGCTCAAGTCGCTGAGTAGCCAAACGGATGTCGTAGCGACCTCGTTCTGCTCTGCAGGTCTCTTAAGCGGAGCCCTTTCGCCGATGATGTCGAGGATCTGTGAGAAACCTTTGACGCCTCGTGCGGCGACCGTGTTAATCGGACCAGGAGAAACCGCATTGACGCGAATCCCTCGGTCCCCCAGATCATGAGCGAGATAGCGCGCACATGCTTCGAGCGCAGCCTTTGCGACACCCATTACGTTGTAACCAGGCAATACTCTTTGACTCCCGAGATACGTCATGGTAATGAGGCTCGCATCGTCTGCAAGCACGGGCTCCAGACCCCTCGCCATTGCGACGAACGTGTACGCAGATGTTTCGAGCGCAACTTTGAAACCTTCGCGACTCGTATCGATGAACTTGCCCGCAAGATCTTCTCGCAGCGCATAGGCGACGGAGTGCACGGCGAAGTCGATCTTGCCGTGCGATTCCCCTATCTGATCGCGCACCGCTTCAATCTGTGAGTCTTCGTTGAGGTCGCACTGAACAAGCGAGAACTCATCGCGTCCATCGACCAGCTTCTGCGCTGATTCCATCATCCGCTCGTTTTGCGCGCCTACCACGACACTCGCGCCGTGCTGTGCCGCAACGTCGGCGACCGCCCACGCTATGCTGCGCTGATTGGCAACGCCGAAGACGATTCCTTTCTTTCCATTGAGAAGCTTCATGTTGTTTGCCTGATTACTGAATTGCTACATGATGTTGACGCCACGCGCGCCTTTCGTGATTTCGCCGATGATCCACGCTCGTTCGCCAGTTTCCACAAGATGATCGACAACAGCTTGCGCGTTCTCACTCGCGAGAATGACGACCATGCCAACGCCCATGTTGAATGCGCGGTACATCTCATCATCCCCGATGCTGCCATCTGATTGAATCAATTGAAAGATGGTGGGCACAGGCCACGTGTTGCGTTCGATAACTGCTCGGCTCTCCGCGCCCAGAATCCTTGGAATGTTCTCTACGAAGCCCCCGCCCGTGATATGCGCCAACCCCTTGACAGCGCTGAGAATCGGAAACAGCGGCTGGAGGTAACTGCGATGCGGTGTCAAGAGCGCGTCCGCCAAAGTCTGTTCGGAGTCGGGCATCGGATTGTCAATGCTTCGTCCGCCTCGCTCGAAGAGCGCTTTCCGAGCGAGAGAGAATCCGTTGGTGTGCAGTCCGTTGCTCCCTATCCCTAAGATTAGGTCGCCGTTGCCGATATCGCCACGCGGCAAAAGGTCGCTCCGATCAACCACGCCGACGATCGTTCCGACCAAATCGAGTTCGCCCTCAACATAAACGCCCGGCATTTCCGCTGTCTCGCCACCAATCAGCGCGCATTCCACCGCACGGCACGCCTCGGCGCAGCCTTCGACGACGTCCGCGACCATTTCCGCAGAGATTCGTGAGGAAGCGAAGTAGTCGAGAAAGAAAAGCGGGCGCGCACCTTGAACGAGAATGTCATTGACGCAATGGTTAACAATATCGTGCCCAAGCCCGCGATACTTTCCAGCCATAGCGGCAACTTTCGTTTTCGTTCCAACTCCGTCGATGCTCGAAACCAGAATGGGATCGGCCAGATTCGGAAACGACGCCGAAAACAATCCACCAAACGCTCCGATGTCGCCGAGGACTGACGGTGTGAATGTCGAGCGGACCGCTTCCTTGAAGGCGCGAAGCGCTCGGTTAGATTCGC
Source organism: Fimbriimonadales bacterium (assembly GCA_041744215.1). Taxonomy (GTDB): domain Bacteria; phylum Armatimonadota; class Fimbriimonadia; order Fimbriimonadales; family ATM1; genus JAHCHL01. The sequence goes on from JBGTLG010000014.1 coordinate 15,875, forward strand.
CAATGTCGACTCCAGCGGTTTGGTATGAGAGCCCTTGGTCGGACATACCTGCGGAGCGTACCCGCCCCGCGCGCCGGCGTACCTCCAGACATAACTTTCGAATCGTCAGTGCAGGTATCTTTGCAGGCACCGGCGGAAAGGTCGGTACCGAGCCCAGAGGGATTGGTGGCGTTTCTTGCCAATGCGAGACCCCGTCTTCTTCGCCATCTTGACTCTCTCTGTAGGAGGATAACGTGAAAGTGAGACAACAATGTCGTATCGGTGGCTTCGTTGCCGCCCTGACCCTCTGCCTCGGCCTTGCCATCCCGCTCTTCGCTCAGCGGACCGCAGTCGCCCCGAGGCTCACCCAGCTCCCACCCCAGTACGTGGCCAGGCACGGTTTGACCTCCGCTCAGTACCAAACAACTTTTACCCAGTTGGCAGGACAGGGTTATCGCCTCAAGTCTGTCACTGGGTACGTCAGCAACGGCTTGCGCTTCGCCGGATTGTGGGAAAAGACCACTGGGCCGGAATACATCGCCAGACACAACTTGACTGCCGCCCAATATCAAACGGAGTTCAACACTCACACTGCTGCTGGGTTTCGATTGACCTACATCAATGGATATGAAGTCAACGGCAACGACCACTACGCGGCGATCTGGGTAAAGACCGGGGGTCCGGCTTGGACGGCGCGCCACGCTATGACAGCCGCCCAGTATCAAACTGCATTCAACGACTTAACTCAGCAAGGGTATCGCATGATTCACGTCTCTGGCTACACAAGAGGCGGGTCAGTTCGGTACGCAGCCATCTACGACAAATCAACTGGACCGCAGTGGGTAGCGCGGCACGGCCTAACTGCCGCTCAGTATCAAACGGCGTTCACACAGTATGCGAATCAAGGATATCGGCTCAAGTCGATCAGCGGATACCGCGTCGGAAACGCCGACAACTATGCTGCGATCTGGGATAAGTCAGCCGGACCTGTGACATCCGCGCGTCACGGCATACCGCAAGCGTGGTACCAGAACGTGTTCGACAATCATCACTATCAGGGGTATAGACCTGTCTTCCTTGGCGCGTTCACATCAGGCAATACGGCACGATTCAATGGGATCTGGGAAAACTCGAACATCAGCGCTGCGAATCTGAAGAAGATTTCTGACAAAGCGAACGCATACATTTCAACGCACGGCGTTCCTGGGCTGTCTTTCGCCATCACCAAGGACGGCAGGCTCGTCTATGCTGCGGGGTTTGGCAAAGCCAACACCTCGACAGGAGAAGAAGTTGGACCGCTCAACCTATTCCGCGTTGCGAGCGTCTCAAAGCCGATCACGGCCGTTGCAATCATGCGGCTCGTCGAAACAAATCGATTGACACTTAACGACCGTGTGTTCGGCCCGAACAGCATCCTTGGGCCTGTCTTTGCTACGCCGTCTGGCAACACGCAAATCAACAACATCACTGTTCGCCACTTGCTTCAACACACCTCGGGATTCACCACGTCGCCTAACGATCCGATGTTCCAAAACACCAGCATGACGCACGCCCAACTCATCAACTGGGTTCTCGGCGCAAGTGACCGTCGCGTAACAAGGGCGCCAGGTTCTCGTTATGAGTATTCAAACTTTGGGTACTGCATACTGGGTCGCGTCATCGAAAGGCGAAGCGGACAAACCTACGAACAATTTGTTCGGCAGAGTGTCCTCGCGCCGACTGGTGTGACTGAGATGTTTGTCGCACAGAACGCGGCTGCGCAAAAGCGACCGCGAGAGGTCACCTACTATCCTGCTTCCGCATACAACCTGAACGTGCGGCGTTTCGATGCGCACGGCGGTTGGATTGCGTCGGCTGTCGACCTCGTGCGTTTCCTTGTTCGTGTTGATGGGCAGGCGACAAAGCCCGACATCATCACTGGAAACTCGTTCACAACGATGACCACGCCAGCAAACATCAATGATGCCAACAACAACAACCCAAACTACGGTCTGGGCTGGGCAGGCGGAACGACGACTCCAAACCACAATGGCGCAATGACTGGCACAATCGCGATCATGTCCGTTCGCACAAATGGCTACACGTTCGCCGCGCTGGTGAACATGCGGCCGGGTAGCGACGGCGGCGCAGGCGCTCTCTCGCAAATGGTCAGAGACATCATCACAGAGATCGGCACGTGGCCATCGTACGATCTCTTCTAAACAGCGGAACAACGCCCCCACGCTCTGCCTCCTAGGCGGCGTGGGGGCGTTTCCCTTGACCCTGATCCAAGGCATTAACTGACTCAGAAAGCCTACTTTCGCACAAACTGTTGGCAACCTAACGCGTTCTAAACTCGCTTAAGGACTAGGGCAACGAGCCATGAGAGTTCAAACGCGCCACTCGTACTACCGCAGCGTCCTACAGATCGTGGAGCGGATCACCGCGTCACGCACTGGCATCGAGCACGTAGGCCGGATTGCCGAAGCCGCAGGGTTCTCGCGGTTTCATCTGACCCGCGTCTTCAAGGAAGTTCTCGGCGAGGAGATGTCAGAGTTCATCCGACGAATCAGGTTAGAGCGGGCTGCCTACCAGATACTGCACAGTCGTCGAGGAATCGGGCAGATAGCAAAGTCTTCTGGTTACAGCGGACCTGAAGCATTCGGTAGGGCGTTCCGAAAGGCCTTCGGCATGACCGCAACTCAGTTGCGCGAGACAGCAGCCTCCTGGACTATCCCCGCACCCTCGTTGGTCCACTGGAACCCAAACTCAGAGCGAGTTGCGCTCATGAGCCCCGAAGGGGAATTCTCGGTGTCGATCCAGTCGATCCTGCCGCAGCGCTTCGCGGTAGTCAGGCACGTGGGACCTTACATGGAAAGGCTGACCACCCTGGACCGATTCCGGCGGTCGTGCCCCGGTCGCGTCTGGAAAGACTCGACCTCGAAGTTTGCGGCAATTCTCCACGACCCTGTGGGCTCCGCGAAATGCGAATCGTTTCGTGCCGACGTCGGCTTTGCGTTGGCTCCAGAAGAACCGCCTCCCCCGCGATCGCGCTTGCTTGAAATTCCAGCTGGGACATTCGCGGTCTCACCTCTTGTCGACGCAGAGAGTTTCGGTAGTGCGTGGTGCAGCATCGTCTCCGCTTGGATTCCCAGTAATGGCCGACGTCCCGCTAACATTCCCGCGATAGAGATCTACGAGGGATATCCGCTCCCGTGGAATGCGATGAGGTGCCGGATTCACCTTGGGCTTGACATGGATCTTGGGGCAATCGACTAGACGCTGCGACCTAAGCGCCGTCCATTTCGTCGGTACCCTGAAGGTGCCGATTTGAGCAATCCAGCTTTCTATCTTGCGATGGTCGTCTTGCCAATCGCGATCATCGCGGTCGCATTCATCCTCTACTTCATAACTGGGAGAAAGCGGGGGTGAGTTGGGACGATCCCCGGTGGGCCGCATTTGTTGCGTACTTCCTGATGGTCCTGGGAATCGGTGTTTACGCAACGAGATTCTCTTCGGGCGGTGTCGGCGAGTTCTTCGTTGGCGGAAGAACGATGTCGAAGTTTGTCGTCGCGCTTTCAGCTGTTGTGAGCGCGCGCAGCGCATGGGTATTCCTCGGCCTGGTTGGTGTCGCATACAAACAGGGTGCATCCGCAATCTGGTACGTAGTTGGGTTTATCGTTGCAGAGATGCTGCTGTTTTTCTTCTTCGCTCCCAGGATCCGTAGGTTTAGCGGAAAGCACGACTGCATCACCGTTCCAGACTTTCTCGCGGTTCGCTTTGGCGATAAGTACGGCGTACTGCGCACCGTCACGGTTGTCACGATGCTCATGTTTATACTGCCTTACATCGCTTCGCAGTTTGTTGGTGGCGGAAAGAGCCTCTCCGCGGCATTCCAAATGCCGGAGATAACCGGAATTCTGCTCACCGCTGGTGTCGTGATGCTGTACACGCTGCTGGGCGGATTTCTTGCAGTAAGTCTCACCGACACAATCCAAGCGTGCTTCATGATCTTTGCGCTCGTCGCGTTGCCAATCATCGTGATCATGAATGAAGGTGGTCTCACGTCGATGTTCGGAGCATTGGATCCTGGAATGATCGACCCGACAAAGATCGCAATCGGAGCCCTTTTTGGCGCGCTCGGTCTAGGATTGGGCTCAGCAGGCAACCCCCACATCACTGCGCGGTACATGTCGATCCGAAACCCCGACGGGTTGCGTTTTGCGGGTGTTTTGGGAACTGTGTGGTGCGTGATCATGTGCTGGGGCGCTGTGTTCATTGGACTCGCAGGCCGAGTAGCAATTCCAGATGCAAGCGCACTGCCAGATGGAGACGCGGAAAAAGTGTTTCCCGTCTTGACCGAGATGTTCCTGCACCCATTGCTTGCAGGCGCAGTATTGGCTGCCATCTTCGCCGCAATAATGTCTACAGCAGATTCGCAACTGCTGGTCGCCGCATCAGCGATCGTCCGAGACATTTACCAAAAGCTGATTCGAAAGGGGGAAGAGATCTCGCAGCGCACGCTCGTACTGATGAGTCGAACCATCGTGTTCCTCATAGTGGCGATAGCAATCTACTTCGGAATGAGATTTGCTGGACAACTCCACGATCTTATCGTGCTTGCGTGGTCAGGTCCCGGTGCTGCGCTCGGTCCTGTAATGCTGCTTGCGATCTTCTGGAGCAGGACGACTCTAGCGGGAGCGATAGGAGGAATCGTCGCCGGTGTCTCGACAGTTCTGTTTTGGGCGAACTACGAGATCTTTCGCGATGGCGCGCCCATAACGCTCAATAAGGCGTACATTGGCGAAATCGTCCCCGGTTTTGCGGCGTCGCTCCTGGTCTGTATCTTACTGAGCCTCCTGTCACGCCCTCCCCAAAGCTCGGCCGAACTGCTTGAAGATATGAGAGCACCCCAATCACCGCCCGATCCAGAAAGTAACGAAATTGCCGCGTGAGCAAGCAGTCTCAGTGAGATTCGCGCTACAATTAACAAAGTGTCACGGCTGCGTGTCTTGAACCCCGATGCCGACAGGCCCAAGGAGGAGTGCGGCATCTTCGCCGTGTACGCGCCGGGCAGCGACGCAGCTCGTACCACCTTCTTCGGATTATTCGCCCTCCAGCACCGTGGACAAGAGTCATGCGGAATCGCGGTGAGTGACGGCGAGAAGATCCGGATGCACAAGGACATGGGCTTGGTCTCCCAAGTCTTTACAGAAGACATCCTCGCAACGATGCCAGGGCACATGGCAATTGGTCACACGCGTTACAGCACGACAGGAGCGAGCGTAAAGCGAAACGCGCAACCCGTTAGCTGCACAACGATGACCGGAGACATAACCGTCGCGCACAATGGCAACCTGATCAACGCGCATGAACTCCGCGCTGAGATGGAAGCAGACGGCGAAATCTTCGACACAACCAACGACAGCGAAGTGATCGCAAAGCTGTTCGCGCGGGAAGCGAGCAACGACTTTGTCGAAGCGATTCGCAACGTGATGAAAAAGCTGCAGGGCGCCTATTCTGTTGCGGTGCTCACGACGAAGCGAGTCGCCGCTTTTCGGGATCCGAATGGCGTGAGGCCGTTAGTTGTTGGAAAAGTCGAAGGCGGCTGGGTGGTCAGTAGTGAAACGTGCGCTTTCAATCCCGTAGGCGCAGAGTTTTGGGGAGACGTTCATCCAGGATGTATCGCAGTTGTCGATGAGCGCGGCGCGAGAATCGAACAGGCGGTCGAACCCAGTCGACCTGCGATGTGTATGTTCGAGTTTATCTACTTCGCACGCCCAGACAGCATCATGTATGGGACTCGGCTGTACAACGCGCGCGAAAGAATGGGCGAGCGGCTTGCCGTGGAGCATCCAATAGATGCCGACATTGTCATTCCAGTCCCAGATACCGGAATCCCAGGTGCGTTGGGATACAGCAGGGTAAGCGACATTCCCTATGCCGAAGGGCTGATAAAAAGTCGCTACATTCATCGCACATTCATCCAACCAGACCAAAAGATGCGCGAAATGGGAGTTCGACTCAAGCTGACTCCGCTTGAAGAGAACATTCGAGGGAAAAGGCTTATCCTCGTCGATGATTCGATTGTTCGAGCGACGACCACCAAGCAGATAGTCAAGCTGCTTTTTGAATCTGGCGCAAAAGAAGTGCACGTTCGCATCACTGCGCCGCCGATAACGCACCCTTGTTTCTACGGAATAGACATGGCCTCGCGCGGTGAGTTGGCCGCGGCAAAGTGGTCGGTCGAAGAGATCTGTGCTCATATTGGCGCAACCTCCCTCGGATACCTCTCAATCGCGGGAGCAGTGGAGGCGGTCGGACGCCCAAAAAATGAGTTTTGCCTCGCCTGCTTCAACGGCGACTACCCAATTGCCGTACCTGCAGGCGTGCGAAAAGATGTCTTCGAGAAGTCGAAGACGGGTGCGTTCGCAACCGTTTCATCAGGACAGGCCCGGCTCGAGTTCGACGACTGACCTGCTCGAAGTAAAATAGCCCCCTATGGCCGGGCACAGCAAATGGGCAAACATTCGCATTCGCAAGGGTAAGCAGGACGCGCTGCGCGGAAACCTCTTCACAAAGCTCTCACGCGAGATTATTGTCGCCGCAAAACTCGGGGGCCCCGATCAGGAGATGAACTCGAGGCTTAGGGCAGCTATATCTAAAGCAAAACTGAATCGAATGCCAAACGACACCATCAAAAAGGCGATCGACAAGGCAACCGGTGGGGGCGAAGGAACAAACCTCGAAGAAGTCACCTACGAAGGCTATGGTCCGGGAGGCACTGCGATAATCATCAAGTGTCTCACCGACAACAAGAACCGAACAGTTCCTGAGTTGCGACATGCGTTTAGCAAACACGGGGGCAATCTCGCAGAAAACGGATCGGTCAGTTGGCAGTTTAAGCAACAAGGCGAGATCATGATCCCAGCGACCGGCGTCGACGAAGAAGAACTGACTCTCGCCGCGCTCGACGGAGGAGCGGAGGACGTGGGTCAAGATGACGGCTACTACACCGTGGTCACGCCGATCGAAACTTTTCATGCTGTTCGCGACAAACTTGAAACAGCAGGCTATTCCATCGAGGAAGCCGACCTCGCCATGAATCCGACCAATAAGGTCGAAATCTCTTCAGGCGACGCAGAGTCGCTGATGAAGTTGCTTGAAAAGCTCGACGAACTCGATGACGTTCAAGAGACGTACTTCAACGCCGATCTCCCGGAGGAAGAGTAGCCTTGCTATTCCTAGATAAGCATGAAATTGCGTGCGGCTTCAAAACGGTAACAGAGAAGCTGCTCGATAGCGACTTCGACGTTGGCTCACAATCATGACCAAACGCATACCGTTCGCAACACTTCTCCTTATAGTTGCAAATCTTGTTGTTGCGGTTTTCACTCTCGGAGCCGATCGCGCGGAGTGGGCGTGGGGATTCATCCCGAGCAGCCCCGACTGGACAAAGCTTGTCGCGTCGATGTTTGCGCATACGAATCCTGTCCACCTGCTTGGCAACATGGTGTTCCTCGCCGCCGTAGGTCCGGCCGTCGAAACCGCAGCCGGTTCCATCCGAATGCTCCTCGTCTACGTTGCAGGTGGGCTCTTGGGAGGCCTTGCGCACTTGGCGATGACGACAGCGACGCAGCCGATGACAGCGTCGAAGCCGCTCATAGGCGCAAGTGCGGCCATCGCGGCGCTCGTCGGATACTATTGGTTGCGCTTCTATCGTAAGCGAGTTCCACTCGCGCCAAAAGTGCAAGTGCCGGTTTATGCGGTGGTTATCGTATGGCTCGCGCTGCAAATCGCAGGCGCCCTCCTTTCGCAGGCGCAGTTCTACGGACCTGTCGCTTATTGGGCGCACCTCGGTGGATTCGTGGGCGGTTTCGTCCTTGCGCTCGTCTTCAAGGCTGGCAAGGCAGCTGAATCGGAAGCCTGGCAGTCCCACATCGAATCCGCAGCCGATCTAGGCCCCGCCGCCCAGGCCGAAGCAGCACGGGCATATCTCGCGCGAAAGCCCGACGACTTGCCCACGTTGCGCAATCTTTCGGCAGCGCTACAACTCTTGGGCGACAAAGGAGAAGAGGAGAAGGTTGTCGCGCGAGTATTCGAACTTAACGCCTCTTTCGAAGGCGCATTCGCAGTAGACCGCCTCGTAATACTCGATGGCCTCAAGAAGATTCCGCAAGCAAAGCGCCTCAAATGTGCGCAACAACTTGCGACAACGAACCCGCGTGCATCAGAGTCGGTGCTTATCTCTTTGGGCGACAACCCCGATGCGCTGTCAATGCTCGTCGATCTGCTCGGCGATACCGAACCGGAGCGTGCAAAGTCTTACCTGCAGCAGCTGGAAATCATGCACGCGCTCAGCCCACAATACGAAGCCACAAAGAAACGCTGGACGCGGTTGATGTGACTCGGCTTCGGCCGAAAACGGCAGTCGCGGGGCATCTCATCCCTCAGGATTACATGAATGCATACTATGTCGTTAGCGTGTATGAGATCTACCTGCTGCCCAAAAATGAGTGGGCGGTAATGCGCTAAAGTCTGAAGATTATTCGAGAATCACGGTGGGCGTCCACTGCAATCGCTCAAGAGCATCCAAGTAGTCCTGATCCGTCAGCTCGGTCGGTTGCTTGCCCAGCAGCGAAACGAGAACGCACTCCATCACGTTTGTTCCAAATGACTCTCCATCGATTTGCGGGGTTGACGTGATGGCCTTAGCAACACCTGCATCCCGCAAAAATGAGAGATCCTGTTTACGCAAAGTGTTCGTAATGACGACTTTGCCTTGCATCTTGTTTGGGCAATACCTGCGTATGAATGGCCAGTCGCCGCACACGACACTCGCTTCTTCGAATGCCCAATCAAACTTCGGCGTTCGCTTTTCTTGTTTCTCTCCTGTCGGATAAAACCACTTGAACGGCAAGCGTGTGATGATCGGGAGAGCGAGCTTCCCCAGCCAGCGCACTGTCCGCAGCGAACGCAAGCGAATGGGAAGACCAACCGCAAACATCAAATCGCCATAGACGACGCTCGGACAAACTTCCGATAGGGCGTGGGCCATCCCAAAGCGGTCGACCGCGGACGTCAACAGTGCCGAACCGTTCGCAAAATCTACGGTTCCATTCTCCGCGAGCGTGTGAATCAGCTTCCGCTCCAAAGTGTGCTTGAGCCCGCTGCCATCCACCACCGGAGTCCGCTTCGCTCCTGCGATCAAACGCGCAATCTGCTTAAACGTGTAACGCTTGCTGTCGATCCACAGGTAGATGTCCGCTCCGCCAACTCCCAGCGCATCAACCTGGCCGTCCAGCTCAGAAAACTTCTGCGCAAACGCCTCCAAATCGCCATCGACGCCGATCCGGTCGATAACGAACTCTTCGCCCAGAATAGTCACGCGGCTCGATTTATTGCGCTTGCTCGAACCCAAGCTGATGGAGGCGACACGTTTCATATCAATTCGACCCGGCGATCATGGCACACGTACGCTGGCGTAGGCGTAGTAGAAAATCATGGGAGTTATCAATCGACAGCACGCCACGGTACCGACTCAGCTCGCAACGCCAACGAGTCTCGAAGCAGAACCCACGGCGAACATCAGCAGAGCCCTCGCCGCCCTCACCGCCGACGTACTCGCGCTGTATGTCAAAACCAAGAACTATCATTGGCACGTAACCGGGCCTCACTTCCGAACACTTCACCTCTTGTTCGACGAGCAGGCCGCGGAGCTTATCGGAATGGTAGATGTTCTCGCGGAGCGCGCACGCAAAATCGGGGGCGCGTCTATCCGAAGCATCTCGGAGATTTCGCGGCTGCAGCGCATCGCAGATGACAACGATGCGATCGTGCCCGCAGAGGATATGCTCAAGCGACTTCGCAATGACAATCTGGAACTTAAAAACAGGATGTCCGAAGCAAAGTCCATTTGCGACGACGCTCGCGATGCTGCGACCTCTGCCGTGCTCGATGAATTCATCGATCAAGCAGAACGCCGCGTCTGGTTCCTCGACGCCTCGATTGAGTGAACTAACAATTCACACAATTCTCGATCTTCCCGGTGCTCCGAAAGACGGAAAAGATCCGCACGGTTTCCTCAGCAACAGCATCCTGCGCTTCGTCAGTGCTCGCGCCAATGTGGTGCGTGCAATAAACGCCCGGCAGCGACTGCAAAGCGCCATCATATTCGCCTTGGGCAACCGCGGGCTCTCCATCAAAGACGTCTAAACCGGCGCGAATCCCTTTATCGCTGATCGCCCTAATCAACGCCGTCTGATCAACCACTTCCGACCGGCTGGTGTTTACGAAGATGGCTCCTGGTTTAAGAGAATCGAAAAACGACGCGCCGATACAAAGCTTCGTCTCTGCGGTAAGCGAACAATGCACAGAAACTACGTAGCTCTTTGCCGCAAGCTCCTCTTGCGATGAGCACAACTCGACACCCAGTGCCTTCGCCTGCTCTGGCGAAGTGTGCTTGCTAAACGCGACGACACTCATACCAAATGCGTGGGCAACAGGAATCATTCCTCTGCCAATAAACCCGAGCCCGATCAATCCAAGTGTCCTTCCACGCAAACCTTTCGCCTTCGAGAACTCCTTCTTGTTCCATCTGCCCTCACGCAACTCCGACACGTTTTCAGGAATGCGCCGATCGCACGACAAAATCAATCCCCACGCCAACTCAACCACGGCCGCCGAGTTCTTTCCAGGGCAGTTTGCAACGCCAATCCCCTTTGCGCGCGCAGCATCAATGTCGATCGTGTTGTATCCGGCGCCGGCTCTTACGATCAACTTAAGCCCGTCCACCATATGCTCCGCCTGCACCTTCGTCGATCGAACAATCAGCCCTTCAGGTCGCTCACGCTCCAGCGCAGCAACGAGCGCGTCCTCTTTCAGGTCCGGATCAGATACCACGTCAAATCCGCTCGCAGTCAGGCCGTCGAGTCCAGCCTGCTCAAATTTATCGGCAACAAGCACTTTCATAAGACAGGATTTTAGCCGACGGCGTAGAATAAAGATTCAGATGGCAAACCCGATCCTATCCCCTGTCTTCGCGGAATCCGGCAACACCCTCAACCGAGTGATCGACGGGTTCCCAGAGTCCGCTTGGGATTCACGCCTTACGCCGTCGTCCAAATCCGCCAAAGAAATCCTCGGGCACCTGACGATGGTTTACGCAGCGTACATCGCTCTGCTCGAAACAGGGCATGTGGATTGGGCTCGTTACGATCCCGCCGGTAAGTCGGTCGACGCACTAATTGCAGATTTGGGTGAAACGCGCCGCTTCGCGGTAGACGAAGCCAACGGCTCAGAAATGCCGCTTATTCATAGAGGCGCGCTCGAATACGTCGTCATGCACGAGATGTATCACCTCGGGCAGCTTACTCTGATAAGAAGCGAAGCGGAACCGGACTGGGACGCGGAAGCGATTTTTACGGGTTGGGTAACCCACCTATAAGTTCTCTACAAACTTAACGCCAGCCATATGCGCCAAAAAGCTCAGGCGCAAGCAAGTCAGACTGCGTGTTGCCCGCAAGCGTAAATGCAAATCCGATTGGCGATGGCGGGTCGCTGCCGCGATAATTGTATTGTGTGCCGCCCCAACGATTACCCGCCGCGACCAATTCGAAGCGCGTGTACTTCTGCGCGTTCAGATCGAACGCAGCGCCACCCAACAAGCGCAGCGCGAGGCCGTGCGAACCCGAATCCGTTCGAGTCTCGCCGTCAAAACGAACTTCGACAACCTGACCCTTTACGGCGGTCACCGTCGATTTCAGATACGCCATCCGAACTTCGCCCTCAGAAAACGCGCGCGACTGACCGCGCACCGTGTCGACTAAGTGCGCCCGAGCCAGTCTTCGTATTAATGGACTCGGAACAAGAGTGTGCGCTCCCGCTTCAAACTTCGACGGCAAGAACTGCACCGCTTCTTCGCGCTTGAACCAAGCGAGATCCTGGTTCCATGCTTTGCCGCGCCAATCTCTTGGCAGACTCGCATGAGGCAAATCCCGAACGTATTGGCGCAAGATCAAACCGCCGATCGGATAGAAGCGCTCGTCTCGCTGCAGTCGGCCCGTCCATCCGCTGGGATCTTGCGGGAGCAGGCGCCGCGCCTTCGGCAGCTTGTTCCACTCTTCTAATCCCTTTTGCAAAGTGCGCGCGACGGGAGCAGCCTCGGTCGAGTTAATCGACGCGAGCAAAACGCCGCTTGGCGCGATGCAATAGATTCCTTGTTGCGATCCGCCTTTCGCTCCATAGTGTCCCTGCTTCGCGACATATTGGAAGAGTTGACACTCAGGGTCGTCGCCGCTTTGCAGGCGATAGACTTCGTCGGCGGCCGGCACGTAGTACTGCGCAAGCCGCCTTACGTTGCTGTCAGTCCAGACAAACTGCCTGGCTTTAACCCCGTTGTTTCACGTACAGGTCAGCGGATGCCCGTTCATGACCCAAAGCAGGATCGGCGCCTCCCGCTTGTTGGCGTCGAGCACCGCCTGCCAATACGTCGGGTACCAGGGAATCGTCATGAACTGCCGCTCGGCCTGGGTGGGCATGATGAAGGCGCGGAATTTGGCGAACGTCGCGTCCGTCAATTCCTCCGCCTGGGCGCATACCCCCAAGGCCAGCACAGCCAATAGAATCCGAAGTCTCATACAAGTTTGAAGAGCCGCCATGCCGGCGAAGCAGGCAATCGCGGGAATCCTCCCGGATCCCCATTTTATATGATCGGCGTGATCCGCCGCAGATTGAGGGCGGACCTCGCCGGCTGCCGGATTCGGGTCCCGGGTCGGCGGGGCTCCTCGGTTTGTGGTGGTTGACCTGGCTTGTTTCAGATTGTTAACGACTCATCGGACTCACTGCACTCATCGATCTCATCACTGTTTATTTTTGTTAACGCGGGGTTTTGAACTCGCTGGGTGAGGTAGGTGGTGCGGTGCGAGCGGTACGGACGCTTTCTTTCGTGCATGAGAGTTCCGTCGGTTAAGTCTTTGGAGCGCCGAAAGTCAACCTCTTGTGAGATTGCGAGCCAGACCGACCACCGGGGATGGGATGCTGCCATGCGCAGTTCACGGACAGATTCTTTCGGAGCATTGCGTTTTAGGAGGCTGCTGAAGAATCTGTCAGTGCCGCCCGGGCGGTGCGAGTGGGGATTTTGGGTCCAAGTTGCGGGGTCTCCGTGCTCCGGCTCTTCCGTCTTCCGACCTCGTTCGGCTACCAAAGAAAAGTTTTTTTGAAACAACTTTGTTGATTACGATAAATCCGTGTTATATTGATAGGTAAGCGTATTTGCGGGGTGGGAGCTACGCGAATGTTGGACGAGGAACGAAGAACCAGAGCAATACGAGTCTTTGCAGTCGTGTCGGCGATGCTGTTGGCTTTCTCAGCGTCGGCCTCGGGGATTCATGCAGCGCTGGAGGCGTTCCTTAAGGGCCAGGGCAGGTGGATCGTCGCGCCCAAGTACTCCGATCGCCCGAGGACGCCA
>JBGTLG010000015.1:0-229972 GCA_041744215.1 Fimbriimonadales bacterium
CCGCGTTCATAACGACGGCCGTCCTCGATTTCGTACCCGCCTTCGCCGACCCAGTCGTTGCGACCCGAATGAGAGATCTCTTGTTCGAGATCCACAAGCACTGCAACGCGCATCTCTTCGGCTTCGTCATCATGCCAGAACATCTTCACTTGATCACGCAACTGCCGCGCTGCATGGACGACAGCGAATTCATGCGGCGGATGAAAGCTTACTCGGCGAAAGCACTGATCCCACTTCTCGATGTGCGCACTCGCGACCGCTTTTCATCGCAGGCCGGGCTGAATCAACGGCAGTTCTGGCAACGCAGCTTTCGCGCGTTCGAAATCGTAAAGAAGGAGGTGTTTCTTCAGAAGTTGAACTACATCCACCAAAACCCGGTCAGGCGCGGGTTGACGGCCGTAGCAGCGCAATACGAATGGTCGAGTGCAAAGATGTATCTGAATGGCGAAGTCGACTCGGATGGAGCTCTCGTCTCACGCGAACGTAGTCTCAACAGGAGGACCAGTTGAGACATCTGAAATAAAGACGAAATCACACCCAAACAAGCATCCCCGCGCGACAGCCTTCTTGCCCCAGCCACCCCGGCGAAGCAATTCTTCCTTGTAGCCGAAGTCACACCGATTGAGCAATCTGAGGTAAACCAAGCTGAAGACTGCATGGAGGATGTCGAATGCCAACGAATTCACCCAAGCCACCGAAGAACGACGCTTTTAACGGGCCACGCCCGCCGCTGCGGTTGCCCATGCAACTGATTCGAAGACTTCACGGCGCGCTTGCGTTGCTTGCGTTCGCGGCGGCAGGGCACACGCAGCAGCCTCCGACCCAGGTCCCTACGTGAACCGGGTGACCTGGCGAGGGTCAACTGCTCGGTACGGGCAGTCTCGATAAGAAATGGGTGGTGGCGTATCGATTTGCGGATGTGCCGCAGCCTCGTGCGCGCTCGCGCTTTACTGCGGATTACAACTTGGACGACCGCCTGCAACTCGGCTTCGAATACAACTTTCCTGTCGGTGAATTTGGCTTTCGCGGCACGTATGTTGTTGCGCATGAGACCGAATCGTGCCCGATGATCCATGTGAACACGTCATCGGATCGCATTGGGACTCCGCGTGGCCATCAGCAAGTTTCGCTGACGGCGGCGAAGGGCATTCCCGGCACGAACATTGCGCCGTATGTTTCGCTGACGTATTCGGGATTCGAGAAGGGCTTTGTCTTCCCGTTCGGTCTGAACTATCAGATAGATGAGAATTGGAGCGTTCTGGGGATGAACGACGGGCGCAAGTCTCATGTGATGGTGAACTACTCTGCGAAGAGTTTCTATGTGCAGGCGGGGCTGATCTGGATTAAGCACCCCGCGGTGACGGTCGGCTGGGGGTTTTGAATTGGCGGGCGAAGTTTGGACGAGGAGTTAGCGAAACAGGCTGAGAAGGATGCCCATTGGACGTCCGTCCGCGCCCCAAAGCGATACTGAGCCGAACTCGAACACGTATCCGATGTAGAGATTCGTATCGTGGCCGGTGTGTTGAAAGCCACCGTACGCCGGACCGACCGCGAGCTTCGCGCCGTTGATGCCATGCAGATGTTTCTCGTTCGGCCGCTTCACCAGGCCCGTGTAGATTTCTGCGCGCATATCGCCGCCTAACTGGAACGACTTTCCGACGGTTGCAAACGGCGAAACTTGCGTTTCCTATGTCCCCTGGAACGCGAATCCGACGGTCACGCTTGGGACGGTTTCTGTTTCGGGAACCAGGCGGTAGTTTCCCATGAGGCGGACGGCCTCGCGGCTCCAGATGTAGGCCGCGCCTACCTGGAGGCGGGGCACTTGGCGGGGCCTATAGAAGAGAAACGACTGCGTGAGGCGGTCGCCCTTGCCTGGTGCGAAGAACGTTGTCAGTATCCATTCGGACTCACGGTCCGACAGGCGGCCCGGCTCTGAGCCGACCCCGCCGCCTGGTCACAACGGTCATCCGCCGCCGGTTCCCTGGCCGTATGCCAGGGCGGGCAACATCGCAAGGAGAAGCCAGAACGCTTTCATTCCTACTATTATCAGCCATTAACCGTGGTGCAGAGTCAAGTTGGTGTGGATTAGTTTGTCAGGTAGGAGCCGAAATGCGTCGTCTTCAAGGCTTTGGGTTTGAATGCGCCGAGTGTGGTTACGCAGCTTCGTTTGCAGCCGCTCCGCCTCGCCGGCTCACCCGCGTATCCGTCGCAGTCTTAGACGCAGGGGTTTGTTGCTCTCAATGAAGAGACTGTTGTTGTTTGACCGGGTTTTTGTTCGGCTAGGTATCGGTGTGTGAAAGAGGCGCCGGGGTAGGGGAGGGTGGGGTTTGTGGATGTGCGATGAGATCCGCGAACTGGGCATCGACAGGGTACCGGCCTGCCTCGCTATGCGGCGTGGGGAACAGAGATGTGCGAAGTCTCGGAAGTAGTTCTCGTCGTATCTCGAACGTGATACACCACAAGAGCGACTGGAAAGCAGTCGGAAAGGATGTGAGCTGGGATGACGGTTACGCTTTTGCTGAGGCGATCTGCGCAGCAGTACTCGGATAGTTCTAAACTATGCGCATGGCACGTTCACAACGGGAAAAGTGTTTTTGCCAACTTGCAGGGGAGTATTACGTCGCCGCTGAACTAAATCGTCGCGGAATCATGGCGGCCCTCACTTATGGAGCAGCAAAGAGTGCTGATATCATTGCGACAAACGACCAGAACGGCAAGGCTTGCATTGTGGAAGTTAAGACGGCGCAGGCTCCCAATAAAAGCTGGAGGGTCGTTCCGGATATTGGTGAGAGGCCAAACACAGAGCATATGTTTTGGGTGTTGGTATTACTCCCTCTACAGCAGAGCGAGATGCCTCGTTTCTTTGTATTCTCGGAGGCTGGCCTTGCGCCGCTGTACAGAACTCCAACACAAGAGTATTTGGCAAGATACGAAGCTAAGCACGGCAAGCCATACAGCGGGGCAGGGTATCCCCAAGTTCAATCGAAGCATGTGCCTCCTGCAGCAGAGGGTCGCTGGCATATCATTACGGATTATCTTGAGATTCGCCGATAGCGGCCAGCTGTGACAACGTTCGCGCCGTTGCGAGATGGCGTAAGGTAGTTCTATAGAGCGCGTCAAGCAGTTTGCGAGGGCCTTCGGAGTCGAATGGGAGCGGGACAATGTCCCGCGCCTTGCGGCGGCGCTCGCGTACTTTGCTCTCTTTTCCATCGCCCCGCTGCTGCTGCTTGGCGTCACTGTGCTCACGTTCGTTTATGGGGAAGGGACCGCCCGCCAGCAGTTTATGGAGGTGGTCGGGAACTATGTTGGCCAGGCGACCGCCGCCGCCATTGAGGAAATCCTCACCGAAGCTTGGGAGGCCGGTGCAAGTGGGCTCGCGACCTGGGTGGGCCTCGGCGTCCTGTTGTTTGCCGCGAGCACCGTTTTCCATCAGGTTTATGAAGCTCTCAACACCATCTTCCGCTCGCCGCTGTTCCAGCGGCGCGGCATCCTCAATTTCATCATCGGCCGCTCGATCGGAATGCTGTTCGTCATCGGCGCGGCTCTGCTCATCATGGCAACGCTCGCCGTGGGCGCGGCGCTTGCAGCGATGACACAGCTCGGCGAGGGGGTTGTTCCTCGGGGGCTCGGCCTGTATCGGCTGCTCGACCTCGCTGCGACCGCCGCGATTGTTTGGATGGTGTTTGCTGCGTCGTACCGCTTGGTGCCGACAGTGAGGCCTGCTGCGTTCGGGGTTTGGATCGGCGCCGCGGTCGCGGCGGTGCTGTTCACTTTGTTTAAGCAGCTCTTCGCCTTCTATCTGGGCGTGACTAATCCAGGCAACGTGTATGGGGCGGCAGGCTCCGTCGTTGTTCTTCTGCTGTGGGTGTACATTGTCGCGATGATCTTTCTGGTCGGCGCGGTGCTTGCGAAGGTCATCAATCGCCAGAGACGAGGTGAGGACGACGGGCGGAAAGATGCTCGGTGATTGGGCTGGTTGATGAGGCCCAGGCAACTTTTGACCAGCTAAATTGCGTATAGTTGCGCCAGCTATACCTTGGAGAGGACATTGCAGCATGGCTAACTCTTGTTTGATCGGGCGCGTTCTCGCGTCGGCGCTTTTTTTCTTGGCTATTGGAGTCGGCGCTGATGCGCAGCCGACGGATTCGGACATCGTCAACGCCGTCCGTTTTAGGTGCATCGGCCCGGGCACTATGAGCGGGCGCATCGCGGACGTCGACGTTGACCCGCGCGACACTTCGGTCATTTACGTCGCGACCGCGTCTGGCGGGGTTTGGAAGAGCACGAGCGGAGGGACGGAGTGGACGCCGATTTTTGACAGCCAGCCCATTCAGTCGATCGGCGACGTCGAGGTTTCGCGCGCCGACAGCAACATCGTGTGGGTCGGCGGGGGCGAGCACAGCAACCGGAACAGCGTTGCTTGGGGCGACGGCATGTACAAGTCGACGGACGCCGGCGCGACCTGGACGAACGTCGGTCTGAAGGAGACCCAGCAGATTGCGCGCATCATCACGCACCCTACGAACAAGGACATCGTTTGGGTCGCTGCGATCGGCGCGCTCTGGAATGCGAGTCCGGATCGTGGCGTGTACAAGACGACCGACGGAGGTCGCTCGTGGACCAAGGTGCTGTACGCCGACGAGAACACCGGGTGCTCCGACCTCATCATCGACCCGCGGAACCCGAATGTTCTGTATGCTGGGATGTATGAGCGGCGCAGGTGGCCATGGACGTTCTCGAGCGGGGGCCCGAACGGCGGCATCTTCAAGACAACCGATGGTGGGAAGACGTGGTCGAAGCTCGGCGGCGGGCTACCGACTGGAGTGACAGGAAAGATCGGTTTGACGATCTTCTTGAAGAACCCTAATATCGTCTACGCGATTGTCGAGGCCGAAGGGCGCGGAACACCCGCTGACAAGAACGGCGTGTATCGCACCGACGACGCTGGGCGCACCTGGACCCGGCAGGGAACACACGGGACGCGGCCGTTCTACTACCACGAGATCATGGTGGACACCGGGAACCCAGACCTAATCTACTCGCTATCGACGCAGATGCAAAGGTCGACCGACGCGGGGAAGACCTGGCGCGCTATGCCGAATCGGATTCACGTCGATTACCACGCGCTGTGGATCAACCCTAATGATCCGAAGCACATGTGGGTAGGCAACGACGGCGGGATGGCTGTGACCTACGACCAGGGCACGACTTGGCGGCACTGCGGGAACATTATCGCCGCGCAGTTCTACGCGATCGGCGTGGATATGGCCGCGCCGTACTGGGTGTATGGCGGCCTCCAAGACAATGGCACGTGGGGCGGCCCTTCGATATCTCGCAACCGGCGGGGAATAGGGAACTTCGAGTGGTTGAGCATCAGCGGCGGCGACGGATTTCACGCGCAAGCGGACTGGCTCGACAATGAGACGATCTATTCAGAGAGCCAGGGCGGCGCGATTCAGCGCGTCAACAAGCGCACCGGCGAGCGACGGTCGATCCGGCCACCGCAGGAACAGCCCAGGGTTCGATACAACTGGTCATCTCCGATTGTGATGAGCCCGCACAACCCTCGGATCATTTGGTTCGCGGGGAACAAGCTGTTCAAGAGCGTGGATCGCGGCGACACGTGGACTCCTGTGAGCCCCGATCTCACTACCAACAACGCCGCGAAACTGCGCCCCATGGGCGGGCTAACGCCAGAGAACACGGGCGCAGAACTCCATTGCACGATCATCACCATCAGCGAGTCACCCATGAAGCCGGACGTTGTCTGGGTTGGAACCGACGATGGACTTGTTCATTACACGCTGAATGGCGGGGTCGACTGGACGAATGTGACGCACAACATCCCAGATTTGCCAGCGAACACCTGGTGTAGCCGCGTAACCGCGAGCAAGTACAAACTCGACCGTGTGTACGCGACCTTTGACGGTCATCGGACCGGCGATTACAAGCCTTACATTTACATGTCGGACGACATGGGAAAGACGTGGCGAAGTATCGTTTCGAACATGCCCGAAGGTTCCGTGTATGTGATCAAGGAAGACCTCGTCCGCGAGGATCTTCTGTACGTAGGCACGGAGTTTGGGACGTTTGTGTCCCTCAACCAGGGGCTGTCATGGATCCCTTGGCGTGCGAACATGCCTGCCGTCGCGGTACACGACATCGTGATTCACCCGCGCGAAAAGGAGATCATCCTCGGAACGCACGGCCGTGCCATTTGGATCGCACCTGTGGAGCACCTACAGTCGCTCAACTCGACTGCTCTTGGGCAGGAGTTTGTCCTCGTTGATCCGGTCAGCGCTTGGGACTGGCTCGCTGATCTTGGAGGGCGCTATGGCGACGGTCAAGGATGGTTCTATGGCGAGAACCCGCCACTAGGTGCGCGGATTCACTACTACCTGAAGTCGGCTGCCTCTCCTCTTCGCGTTGAGATTCTCGGCGCCGCCGGTGAAGTGGTCGCGACCATCGCGAACCCACCGGCAACCCCAGGGCTGCACACTGTTTACTGGAACCTCAGAAGAACGGGACCAGGAGGTGGCGGAGGGGCTGCTGCGACCTTGACGGGCAATTTCGCCGTGCGCCTCACCGTTGGAACTGAGTCGATGACTAAGCCGCTGGTTGTGAACCCCGACCCGCTACGATAATCCACAGACTGAGAAAGGGGGAAGGCACCATCAAGCAATCTAGCGCTGGTCGCCCTCCCCCTTAGTTATCGAGCGTTTGCTCATCATAATACATATTATCAGCATCGATGGTTGACGACTCAGAAGGTACTCTCGGCAGTGCTCATTGCGGCCCTGCTCTTCGCCATAAGTGTTCCTGTGGACGAGATCGCGTTCATGAAGGGCGGCGAAGTCTGGATCTGCGACCACGACGGGACGTCCGCTGCGCTGTTAGTGGACGACGCCGGGTTCGCGAGGCCGCTGACATGGTCGCCAGATGGAAGGTTCCTGATCCACTGGGGCCACGCGAGTGGTAAATGGGATCTGTACAGGCTTGAGCTGTCTACTCGAAAGTCGCTCAATCTCACGACTAAGCTGACGGGAGGGTCTCGGTCTCCATCTTTCTCACCTGACGGCAATCAAGTGGCCTTTGTGAACGACGGCGAAGCTGCCGGGGTGTACGTGACGAGCGTCGATGGGACGGGCCTCAAGCGGGTCAGTCTAGGGGGGTATCGGGACTTCCCTCCCCAATGGTCGTCCGACGGGGAGCGACTCGTTTACGCCGAGCAACTTGACGGCTCTGCAATGAGGCTGGTTCTCGCAACCATTTCTTCCGGCGAGATCAAGCCTTTCGCTTCCGGGTATGACGCGGTTCGGTTACGAAGCCGCGAGTGGTTGGTAGTTTCCTCAGTGACGGATGGCGGGGCGATGATGAAGGTCGTCGAGGAGGAATCGGAGCATGTGTGGGAGTTCCGTGACCACGCGACCCGGCCGGTCTCTCTCGCAAGGTCGCCTTCAGGTAATCAGTTGGCGTTAGGCGACGGTAACGAGGTCGTCATCTTCTCATTTCTGCCTCCCGGCGACCCTCTGCGGTTTGACCTGAAAGGCAAGGTCAAGAGTGTGTCTTGGAGTTCTGACGGCCGCAGGATCGCAGCCAGCGTGGATGGCGAATCGAGTGAAGTGTGGCTGGTGGAGGTGGAGAGCAAAACGGTGAAGCTCATTGCCGAGGGCGAGTGGGCGTCAATCCGGCCGAGGAAGCCCTAACTCGACGACCTTGACACGTCCTTGACGAGCGTGTCCAGCTCGGCGGCCTTCGTTTTGCAGAATTCGACCATATCGTCAATCATCCCATCAACCGACTGTGACTTACTCTTCATCCGCTTTACGTAGACAACCGCAGCTGCTCCAACTCCGACCACCGCAGCAGCCAGAGCGAGAAGCATTTTCCAGTTGGTACCTGTTGATTCCGACATTTTTCTTATCTATCGGACGACAGTCGAGGAAACTCCATTACGAGATTTCGTATCTTTTGGGGCCGTCGCCGTCGCCACCCGCGATGATACGTTTGATAAATGTGACCAGTTCCATCGGGTTGAACGGCTTGGTGAGGTAGACGTCTGCGCCAAAGTGGTAGCCCTCGAAGACGTCCTTATCCTGTGCCTTTGCCGTCAGCATGACGACGGGCAGGTTCTGGAACTCGGGATCTCGGCGGAGAGTCTTCAGCACTTCGAACCCATCCATGTAGGGCATCATCACGTCGAGTACGATGATGTCCGGCTTTTCATCCTGAATCTTCTCCAGTCCTTCTTTGCCGTCGTAGGCGGTCACAACGGTCCAACCTTGGCGCTCAAGGTTGACCTGGATCAAGCGAACGATACTGCGTTCATCATCGCAGACAAGAATTTTGACGGATTTAGCCATAGCTCCTCCGGGAAAGGGTCGGTGCGAATCCTACCTCAAAAGCGGCCTCATAGCCCATCGTTATAGGACTCGAGAATGGACTCGATGACGTAAATTCTGGCTCCCATGCGTAGCGCCACCGCTATCGCGTCGCTTGGCCGACAATCAACCTCGAGCTCTTCGTCTTTCGTCTGGATGTAGAGTTTGGCATAGTATGTTGACTGCCACAAGTCATCGATCACCACGCGGTCAAGCGTCGCGTCGAGCTTTTCGAGGATCGCTTTTATGAGGTCATGGGTCAGCGGCCTTGACACGGAAGCCCCGGTCTGCGCAATATGAATGGCCATGGCTTCGAAGGGGCCGATGGCTATCGGGAGCTCCCGGCCTGAAGAGTCAAGCAGTCGCACGAACCGGTGGATGGTCCCGCTTTCCTCGTGACTGTAGACGCCCTCGATCTCAACGTGTATGGGTTCGCCCACCACGTTTCGACCGTTCAGCTCTTTGGCGAAGAAAGGCGGCGGTTCCTCGAAGTCTTCTTGATCGAACTCGTCCGGCATCGTTTTCTTTAGTTTGACCTATGCGCCGCGTGTCTTTTGCAGTACCGAGACCAAGAATTCGGTATTGGAGCTTGTCCGCTTAAGCAACTTGATGAGAGATTCGGTCGCTTCGACATTGTCTTTTTGGTTTGCCAGCAGCCTGTGGAGGTTATAGACGGCCTCCAACTCCTCAGGAGCAAACAACTTCTCTTCGGCCCTTGTGGACGATCTCTTTACATCGATCGCCGGCCAAATGCGGCGCTCAGCGAGGTCACGGTCGAGCACCAATTCCATGTTGCCGGTTCCCTTGAACTCCTCGAAGATCGCGTCATCCATCTTGGATCCAGTGTCAATCAGCGCCGTAGCGATGATCGTCAAGCTCCCTCCCTCTTCGATGTTGCGGGCCGATCCAAAAAATCGCCTCGGACGATACATAGCTGCCGGATCAAGGCCACCCGACAACGTTCTGCCGCTAGGGTTCACCGTTAGGTTGCTCGCGCGAGCCATCCGGGTGATCGAGTCTAGCAATACGACCACGTCGTAACCGACCTCGACCAGCCTTCGCGCCTGCTGGAGGCAAAGCTCTGAAACGCGCATGTGATTCTCCGGGGGCTCGTCAAACGTCGAGCTGACGACTTGACCGCGAACAGTCCTGCGCATGTCGGTGACTTCTTCCGGTCGCTCGTCGACCAGGAGCACCATCAGTTTGATTTCTGGGTGATTCGCTTCGACGGCGTTGGCAATCGTCTTAAGAAGCGTCGTCTTTCCTGCTTTCGGCGGCGAGACGATTAATCCGCGCTGCCCCTTCCCTATCGGACAAATGAGATCGATGATTCTTGCAGAGACTTGGCCAGGGTCAGTCTCCATGCGAATTCGGTCGTTGGGAAAGATCGGGGTAAGGCGGTCAAAATCTGCGCGCTTTTGGATGATCGGGCTCTCGGTCGCGTAGCCATTGACCGATTCCACCCGCAACATCCCTTGGTACTTCTCGCCTTCCTTAGGGGGTCGAACCTGCCCGAAAACGACATCTCCTATCCGCAAGTTGAAGCGCCTAATCTGAGATTGGCTAACGTAGATATCGTCTTGTGAGGGCGCGTAGTTCTTTTGGCGAAGGAAGCCCCAGCCGTCTGGAAGGACTTCAAGGACTCCGCCACGATATTCGGCGCCTGCCTCACGATTCGTCTCCGCGAGAATCTGCTCGACGATCTGCCCCCTGCTGGTGCCGTTCAGCTCAAGTTTGAGCTTCTTGGCCTCTTTGACCAGCTCGGCGTCCGACTTTGAGTCGAAGTAAGCATAGTCCAGTTCAGGAAGGAGATCGAGGTCAGCCTGCGTAAGTGGCATGTCGCGCGGGGCCTTTTCACGAGGCCGCTTCTTGTTGCTTCTTTGGCCTCCACGACGTTGGCCTGGGTCAATTGGATCAGAACCGGGTTTCCGGAAGTGCATAAATCACCTGAAAAAGGGGGATGAGCCGGGGGGTTTGGGCGGGCCTAAACCCGACCGGACAACGAGAGTATATCACGTTTGCCCGGTATGGCTACAACCTTTCGACGATTCCAACGTACGGAAGGTTGCGAAATTCTCCGTTCAGGTCCATGCCATAGCCGACGACGAAGTTCGCCGGAACCGGGAACCCAACGAATTCGATGCCGTGCTCCCCCCTGTAGGACTGAGGTTTGAACAGTAGTGTGACCACTCGTATTGACGCGGGTTCGCGAGTTTGAAGCAGGTTTATGAGTGAGGTGAGCGTCGTGCCCGTGTCGACGATATCTTCCACCAGCAGAACGTGCCGCCCTCGGATATCTGAGCCCAGATCCATGTTAATCTTCACGCTCCCGCTCGATTCGTCTGCGCTGTAGCTGCTCACCGCCATGAAGTCCATGGGATATCCCTCGCCGAGCGCGCGCGCGAGATCGGACAGAAAAAAGACCGAGCCCTTCAGCACCCCCACGAGCAGGGGCTTCTCGTCCCCATACACTTTAGCGATTTCCACCGCCAATTCTTGGATACGGCGGTCGATCTCCGAAGATGAAATCAGTGTCTTTATCCTTGCAGCTGAGACTCGCACAAAGCGATTTTAGCCTTACTCGACGGGCGAAGCTAAATGACCATCGGCTCTACCGTCATCTCTCCCTCGGCGAACCGAGCCAGACGGAGCGCGTGCAAGTCGAACGTCTCGCATGCCCCCGCTACCACCAGCTCAGCTGCTGCGCGGCCTGCCGCGGGCGAGTGCATGATCCCATGGCCACCAAAGCCCGAGCAAATGACGGTGTTCCCTATTCTGTCGATGATTGCGTGCCGGTCTGGCGTCTCAGCATAGAAGCCGCCCCAGCACTTCTTCGTGTCGAAACCAACGCTCTCCAACAACGGCAATCGGTGGAGCCCAACCTCTGCCATTCGCTCAAGGAAGCCATAGTCGAACGCATCGTTGGAGCCGGTCATATCTGCCTCAGGGTCATTGAAGCCGATCAGCAAACCCCTCCCCTCCCGCCGGAAGTGAAAGCTAGTCGCAAGGTCAACCACCATTGGCAACTCTTCGGGCAGCCCTGCTGCGCTGTCCGTCATTGCAAGCTGATGCTTCTCCGCTGCCACTGGCAGGTCGACACCGAAGATGTTTGCCACTGCAGACGACCAGTGTCCACACGCAATCACGACAACTTGCGCTTCGAAGTCACCGACAGAAGTTTCGACACGTCCGGGTGCACCCGAGAGGACTTCCGTCGAGTAGGGCGCCTTTGCGCCTAACTCCCGAGCCTGGCGCTCGAAGGCCTGGCACACCGCGTACGGGTCCAGGTAGCCGTCGCTCCACGAGACGGACCCCGAAATGATGTCGGTGCAGTTTAGATACGGAGCAATCGTTGCGACCTCACTGCCTGTGAGCCGTCTAACCGGCACGCCCCGCTCTTGCTGCATCCCCACGACGGCGTCCAGATAGCTGTCAGTTGGCTCTGTGGAAGCCACGAAGAGATAGCCGTACTGCTTGAAACCGATGTCGTTGCCCCGGGCAGCTAACTCCTCAAACTGCCGGATCGAGTAGAGCGAGAGGTCAACATTGATAGGTGTACCGAATTGCGCCCTCACGCCACCTGCTGCACGACCGGTACTCCCCATCCCGAACGTCGGCTCTTTCTCGAACACCGCGACTTGGAGCGCCGGAGCAACCCGGAGGACATTCAGCGCAACTGACCACCCGATCACCCCGCCCCCAAGGATAGCAACGTCATAGTCCATCGCATTGATTATGAATGCGGGGAAGCCTCAGCCATCGCCTCACGAGGATTGTGAGATTCCGAAGCCGAATCGGGCTCGCTTGTCGTATCATTAGATAGTTCATGCGAAGGAAAGGGTTTACGGTTATCGAGCTGTTGGTGGTGATCGCGATCATCGCCATCCTGGCGGCTTTGCTCTTTCCGGTTCTTATGCGCGCGAAGAATTCGGCGAGACAGTCGGCTTGCATGAGCAACCTCAAGCAGATTGGCGGCGCCTTCGCTCTCTACATGAACGATTTCGACGACCTCTGGCCGCTGGGCCTCGATCCAGCAGATAAGTACACCCCGCAGATATGGGCCTCGTTCCCTGATTTTCAGCGGCGCATTCCCGAACTGCCGCTGATGCATGACCTGCTGCAAACCTATCTGCCATTGAGGAGTGTTTGGGAGTGTCCAGCAGACAAGGGTCAGATCATCGACGACATTTCGTTCGAGCTTATGCAAACATCACACAGCTACCGGCAGTATGGAAGCAGTTACTACTATCGAACTGAGCTAACTGTGCGCCAGTTGAGCGGCACTTCCCTACCTGACATCTCCGCGATCAATGTGTATTTTGATGGTTCGGGCGCATGGCACACCGGTGCGGATCTGCTTCGACCGGAAGATACATTTCCAGAGATTGACAAGAAGTTTCAGCGGTACCGATACAACGTGTTGTTTGGCGATATGCACGCTAAGAACATAACTCGACGTCAGTACGAGGATGCGTGGGACTTACCAGTCGTACCCTAAGACCAGACGCGATCGTTCAGCGTGACGGCTCGCTTCACCACGAAGTCGAGGTCACTGTCGAAAATGGCGTCATCACGGCGATTCGGCCTTGGTCACAACAGGACCGCGAGGAAGCAGGCTGCATCCTTTCACCTGCGTTCGTAAATGCTCATTCGCATCTTGAATACTACGACTTACTCGGAAAACTGGCCGACCGCGAGTACTGGGACTGGATTCGGGAATTGACTCGAGTCAAACCGTTGCGGGAAATGGCAGACGTTCAGGACGGGGCAACTCTTGCAGCGCAAAAGAACAGAAGCGTTGGAGTCGCGGCACTCGGGGAGACCTCCGATTGGCCAGTCAGTGGCATTGCGATGGCTACCGCGAGGCTACAAGGGCGCATTTTTCAGGAGATTATCACCGTTAGAGAATGGGACTCTCCGACAGAACGCCTCGACCTCCGCAAAGAGTGGGCAGCAAAACAGAGCGCGGAGTCTGGACTGCCAGTCCACTTATCTCCCCACGCCAGTTACACCGTCTCTCCAGATGTTATGAAGTCGATTGCTGCATCAGGCGATCCTCAGAGCATCCACGTCGCAGAAAGCAAGTTCGAGAACGAAGCGTTCCTACTCGGTACCGGACCCATCGCCGAGTTACTTGCTGCGTGGAGTATCGACTTTCGACCTGCCGGCACAACGGCGTTAGGCTACTTGGACATGATCGGCTGCCTGCACGAAAGAACGCAAATCGTTCATGCATGCTCTTTCACGTCTGAAGACGTCCAACTTGCAGCAAAGCGCGGCGTCTCGATCGCACACTGCCCGCGATCAAACATTCGACTTGGCTGCGAAGCTGCCCCGATCGCTCAATTGCGCAGGAAAGGTGTAAGAGTCGGTATCGGAATGGACAGCGCCGCGAGCTCCGGTGACATCGACATGTTTGCCGAAATGCGAGCCGCAATCGAGGTTTCACAATCCCTGGGAGATCCACTAACGCCAGAAGACGTGTGGCGCATGGCAACATCCGAAGGCGCGGAGTCGCTGTGGCTTTCGCGAGACTGGTCCATCGAAACGGGCAACGCTCCTCCACTGGTACTTGTGCGCGATTCAATCTCGCTTGCTCACGCAATTGAATCCGGGGCAAGCGTCGAAGTGATCACCGACTAGCGAATGTTCGTCACCACCGACTTGAGCGACCGATCGATTCTCCTTGCCATGTCGCGCAAGTGCATGGAAGTCACGTCATCACTCGATCCCGCAGCTTCATAACGGCGCTGAAGGCGCACTAACGTGTCCCACGCGATCATTCGAGCATCCTCTTGCAATTGTCCTGGCCGAGCGAGCGCTTGCACGGTCAGAGCCTCAACAACAAATCGCTGAAGGTCTCTCCGCAGTGGTCCGATGCCACGTCCAGTACCGACTTCACTGAACACAGCTCCTGCGATCTTGCCGTACAACTCGCTTAGTGTGAACCTCGCCGGATCTCTGCTCAGCTTGAACGCATTGTTCGCGACGCGGTCAATCGTTTGCGACGAGAGCATCATGGTGACGACCATGGCCTGGGAATTCGCTATCACGTCCTTAATCGGTTGATCACTGAAGTTCGGCGAATTCATATCGACAGAGAGATTGAGCAACACCTTTTCGCTTAGCGGAAACGCATTCTCACTCAACAGCTCGCGAACCACCATGTTCACGGCGTGTCGCTGCAGCGCTGAATCCACTGGCGCGAGCGTGTTTTGCTCGCCCGGGTCTCCGCGGAAGTTGCGACGACCGTGCAAACCTCCAACAAAGCGAAGCGATGCGATGCCTTCCCTCATCGAACGACGCAGATTCGAATTGATTACGCGCGTCAGGTCAGAATACGGTCTACCTGGCAATGGCCACCGATACTCTGCGTTCTTCATCAATCGCTTCGAAACAGCAATCGTCTTTTCGAACGCATCGATCGGGTTATTGCTCAAGTCAAATCTAACGACGTACGGATCAAACATATCCGCATTTTCGTCAGTCATGAATGCCAGCCCAGGCAAGCTCGCCTTCTGTGCGATCCGTGCCAAATGCGGCTGCTGTGCGCGCGGCGTTGAGCCCGGCACGTCGCTGTAGCCCCACTCGATCGCAAGAATGTCGTACTGACCAATCGTTGGCGAGAAGTAGTCACCGTAGCCTTGCGCAACTGCGGCGATGTTTAGCGGCACGTAATCCATCACGCTCGAACTCGTTCCGTACTTTGCAGTTTTGTTCGGATCGCCAAGCTCTTCGATGCTGAGTTGCGCCGACGCGACGAAGTTGTGCCTCAAACCCAAGCAATGCCCCATTTCGTGTGCGATCAAGTCAGAGATGAAGCTCTCGATATACACATCGCGCGACTGTTGAGTCATTCCAGGGAAAAGCGTCTCGAGCGCTGTTAATCCCCACATTGCGCTCCGCAGCTTTTCCGGCCCTAGGTGACACTCGACGTTCGTCATCCCGCGACCGAGCATCTTGCGCCAGTCGGTCGCCGGCTCAGCCTGCTCAACATGGATGACAGACTCCAGCAGCTTCGTGGATGACGTCCGAGACGGCGCGGTGATCAGGTCGTATTCTATTCCCGTGTACATCAGAACGCTGTTGTCGCAGTTGATGCTCGCGTTGCGAATCTCGCCAGTAAACGGATCCGTGCGCACGAGCGCAATTGCGTAACCCGCTTGATCCGAAGCAAAGAATCGAACCACGTTGAACCGCATGTCCGCGTGATCCCAATCCTCATCCTCAGGCGCATCGCGAACAACAATGGCGTCCTTGTAGCCGATCGCCTCAAACGCCTTGTTCCATCGCAGAATCCCTTCCCTGACCGCTGGACGCCATTTCTCTGGAATGCTCCTGTCGATGTACCAAACGATCGGCTCGACGGGTTCGCTAACGGCGTCGTTCGTCTTCTGCTTTAGATTCCAACGATTCACAAGTCGGGTCGTGCGATCCAACTCCCAAAATCTGCTGTGATCGAAGTAATCCGTCGAGAAGTAGCCAATCCTTGGATCGGCGAGCCGCGGCATATAGTCCGTCTCACGATGCGGATAGATCAGATAGGAGACGCCAAGAGGGAGACTCCGCGCATCAGCGAGGTGGCTCTTGGCGGTCAGCCCAAGCAGAATCATCAACTCTTGAAGCGGTCCGCCTCCGCCGCCGCGCGGCGCGCTGTAGAACAAGTCCATCCGCACCAAAACGTTCTCGGGCAACGCGCTGATCTTGTTTACACGACTCTTGTTGCGATCCAATTGATAGGGACGACCCATGGACGCCGCAATCCTCGTGGACATATCGAAGAGCTCGCCATAGAACAAATCCGTGACGCGAATCATCAGCGTCTTCGTCTCGGGATGCTCGACCTCGATCTTGTAGCTCTCCAAGACCGCCTCGGGAAATGCGCGTGATGCGGCCAGCGCGAACGGATCGTCCTGCAACCAGCGCCACTGGAGATTCGGCGCGTACAGCCACAGATCGTCATCGACGCGTGCAAACCGAAACGCATCGACGATCTGAAAGTCACGGCCAATCGGCATGCCCGCCGCAAGGTCCTCGTCGTCTGCGCCCATCCGAATAGCGCCCTGAATCAGCCAGTACTTTTCAAGCTGTTCCGGCTTGATCTCCCAATAGATATCCTTCTTCTTCTGCCACAGCGTGAAGTAGCCGTCAAACTTCGTCGCGTCTTTCGTAAGCTCCTCGTACTTCTTGAGAGCGTCCTCGCGCTGCTTCTCTTCGTCGGACTTCTCCTGTTTCCCGGCCGACTGCCCAGGATCGGGGATGAACTCGTCTTGAGCGACCGCCGCCGGAAGCACAAGCGCAAACAGGGTCAAGGCAAGAAAAATCTTTGTCATGGCGTTTCGCGCCGTATCATACTCGGCGGTAGACTAGCGACGATGGTTCTCGTTGTAGGTGGCGCAGGTTTCGTTGGTTCCCACGTAGCAAAACTTCTCCGAAAGCAAGGCACACCCCACGTCATCGCGGACAACCTCTCCTCAGGCCACCGCGAGGCCGTTCTCGGCAGCGAGTTCGCCCACTGCGACCTGAGAGACCCAGCCGACGCCGCCCGGCGCCGCCCCCCCCAGCCGGCCGAGGAAATCATGCTCTGCGCCGGGTCGATCAGCGTGGGGGAGAGCGTCCGCGACCCCGACATCTACTACAAAAACAACCTCGGCGCAGCCATCAACCTCCTTTCCGCAGCGAAGAAAACGGTCAAGAAGGTCGTCTTCAGCAGCACCGCCGCCGTCTATGGCGAACCCACCCAAATCCCCATCGCAGAGCAGCACCCAACTATCCCCAAAAACCCCTACGGAGAGACAAAACTCGCCATTGAGCGCCTGCTCCAATGGTACGCCGCCGCATACGAATTCGAGGCAGTCTCTCTCAGGTACTTCAATGCCGCCGGCGCAGACCCCGAAGGCGAACTCGGCGAGGATCACGACCCGGAAGAGCACCTCATCCCTCTCGCTATCGACGCTGCACTCGGACGCAGGCCGCCCCTAACCGTTTTCGGAGACGACTACCCCACGCACGATGGAACCTGCATTAGAGACTACATCCACGTCCAAGACCTAGCAGCTGCCCACCTCCTCGCGATGGAGCACCCTTGCCCGCCCGCGATCAATCTGGGCACAGGGCGGGGCCACAGCGTCAACGAGATCATCCGCGCGGTTGAGCGCGTCGTCGGCCCTGTCCCTCACGAGTTCGGCCCACGCAGAGAGGGAGACCCAGCCCAGCTTGTGGCGTCCAGCCAACTCGCCAAGCGCGCCCTCGGCTGGGAGCCCGAGAACTCGCTCGAGCAGATCGTCACCCACGCGTACGAGTGGCGAAAGGCGCACGCCCAAGGCTACGCCACAAAGTAAAAGGGCGGCTCGCAAAACTCACATCGCGAGCCGCAACCTCATTGCTTTCTGCACTCTTCGCATCACCTGCGACGTTGCACTCATAAGAGCGACGAAGATCGGTCCGATCCTCTCTCCTCCCCCGGCGTCTTCCGGGGCGGGGGGACCAGCCTGCACTGTGCTCTCGCCAACCATTGTAAGGCAGAAGTCGGGATTTGGATCAGCCGAAGGCCAATTTTCTTCAAAACACGTAAAAATACCGGCTCGCGAAACTCATGCGGCGAGCCGGTAGATTACAATCAAGAAGGGAGCTACTTGCGGCGGCGGCGGGCAGCCAAAGCGGCTAGCCCAAGCCCGATGATCGCAAGCGTCCCCGGTTCAGGAACAACAGCGTGCGATGACTGCAGCACCATCGTCTGTCCAGGATTGAGCGAAAACGTCCACTGGACGGCGCCCGTATAGTCGCCAGGACCGAACGGCAATCCCGTGTTGTTGAGATCGTCAATCACGGCATTCGCAAGCAGGCCGCGAACCGTCGCGAACGAAGTCACCTGGTACGCGACCGCGTCAATCGCCCGACTCTGAGCGACGAGGCTCGTGTTCGGATCGGTGATTTGGATCAGGAGTGCCGGGTTGTTGCTCACGAGCGACGCAGAGTCACCGCCAGCTGTCCCGCCCACGTCCCAGTCAGCGTAAGAGAAGAAAGACATCGTTCGAGCGTTGTTGCCGACGTTAGTGATGATCGCCGTGCTCGTAACAAGTCCAAGCCCTGCGCCCGGCTCTGTGACCGTATAGAGCAAGTCGACTCGCATCCCTTCCGGCTCAGAGTAATTGAGGGTCGCCATATTTCCAGCCACCGAGTGGCCCGTGTACCCGCTAAGTCCGTGCTCGCGTGTGTTCACGCCGTGGACGCGATACCACCACCATTGCTGGAACATGTGGTCTGTGGCCGAGCCGCCAACCGTGAAGAATGCGGTCGTGCCGCCGCCCGAGCCGTCGCGGTTTGCCGCGGCCGTGTAGGCAGATGCCGATGTCCAGCCAAACGACGCCCCGCCCTGGGTGATCGTGATTTGAGCAGCAGCCCCCGCGCAGAGCGCACCGGCTACAGCCAAACTAATAAGTTTCCTCATATGCTCTCCTTTGAGATTGGGAGGCCTGTTTCTCCCACTCAACCACGGCCATTATACGAGAACTCTCCTCAAAAGCAAGCCCTCACCTGTGACTTTTGGGATTTCTAGCAAAAATGCCAGGTACGAGGCCGAATTCTGGCTCCGCCACTGCGCCATCACGCTCCTTCATTGCGCATTCACGCTCCGTCATTGCGCCATCACGCTCCGTCATTGCGCCATCACGCTCCGTCATTGCGCCATCACGCTCCGTCAATGCGCCATCACGCTCCGTCAATGCGCCATCACGCTCCGTCACTGCGCCATCACGCTCCTTCATTGCGCAGTCCGGAGACAGAAACTCTCAGCGTGCCTCTAAAGTTTTTCTCCAAACTTGCCGACAAACATCGAAAGCGGCCGCGCGAAAACGTTCGCGACACTCTGCCGCAAGGAGGACACGATGAGTTCCTACAACAATATGCCCGATGCACAGTTTCTGACTTTTGCAGAAAACTTTGTTAGCGTCGCGGAACTAAACGCAACGCCGCTCGGCATCGACGAAGGCCAGATCGGACAAATGACGACTGCGCTGAATCAGTACGGCAGCGCGCTTACTGGCCAAGCGAATGCACACGACGCGGCAAAGGCCGCAACGATCACAAAAAAGGCGAAGAAGGCAGCGATGCTCGACATCGTGCGACTCTACGCCAATCAATGGCAAGCAAATCCGAGCATCAGCAGTACGCTAAAGCAAGAACTCGGCCTGCCGATTCACGACACGACGCCAACTCCACGCCCCGTTTTCACTCCGAGCGATCTTTACGTGCGCACGATTTGCAGCGGAACGAACTGGTTACGATGGAATCGCAGCGGCAACTTTCCGTATACATCATTCGAGATTCAGTACAGCTACGATGAGCCAAACGCTTGGCAATGGCTTGATGTTACAACGCGATCTGAGTTTCGACACATTGGACAAACGCCGGGCCGCGCGGTGTACTACCGAGTGCGCGCAAAACGCCCGACCGGTGTTTCCGATTGGTCGAACGTCGGCGTCGCGTATGGCCAATGGCCACCCGTCGAGCTGACGCTTGAAGAAGCTGCATAGTAGGCCATACTTGCACCTCCTCATAACGCCGCGGATGAATCATTCCGCGGCGTCTTCTTCTTACTTCTTCGCTGCGTTGAGCACCATCTGATAACTGCCGACGCTCATCGCGCGCCAAAACGGATTGAACGCAAACAAAAGCACGCGGCCTTCGCCGACTTTGCATTCAACCAGCGCAGCCTGACCCGCGAGTTCTTCTGGGTTTGCGAGCATTCCCGAAACGAGAAGCTGGTTTGCGTTTGCGAATCGCAGCAACACGTTTGGACGCGGCGCTTGCGGCGTTGTCGCTCCGCCGCGATCTGTGTCGCCTTCTTCGCGCTGCGCTGTGTATTGCGCACGTCCCTGCACGACGTCGGCATCTGTAATCGAGCCGCGCCCGCTGGGTCTTGTCGCTTGCGCCCCCCCTCTTCCGCCACCACCGCCTGTCGAAAGAATCGGCAGCGAGTTTGCATTGAAATACACCGCAACATTGCTCTCGTATCCTTCCAGCACATCGCTTTCTTGCGCGAGTTTTTGCGTTAGATACACTCCGCCTGGCGCTTGCAGCGTTTGCGTTTGAGCAACGGTGACGCCGCTTACGATGCCGTAGTCGATCATCACCGTACACATTCTTCCAATTGCGATGATCGTTCCCCCTTGCTGAGCAAAGTTGCGCAGATTCAGCACCCCTTCGAGCTCGATTCCGCCGCGGATGTCGTCCGTTGAGTCAGGTCCACCCAAGCTCTCGAGACCTGGCATGGACTTCCAAGGAATCGGTTCCCCGCTCTTAGGAATGCCATTGACGATGCTTTGAGCGGTTCCGCGCGCTTGCGGGAGAATGATGACGTCGTACTTTGCGCGAAGGTTCGCGTTGTCGCGCAGTTCATGTACAGAAGTGTAGGTGTATGGTACACCGATCATGTCGAACGCTATTCTCACCCAGCCCTCGTCTTGCGTGGATTGCCACGTGTGCACAACGGCGATGCGCGCCAGGTTTTGCGTTTCGAAGTTTGTCATTGGGATGTTTGCGCGCGACATTTCTTTGTCGAGGATTTCGTTGTCCTTGACGCGCGTTACATTTAGGTCGAACAGCGGCCCGAGCTGCCAACCTGTGTCGTCGTAACTGCGCGGATCGGTCGGATTGTAGTATTGCTTGTCGAGCATCATGTCGACGAACCGCGAGTACGGCTGATCCATTCGCACGATGACGGCCCCGCGCTTGTACTCTTTCTCTGCCACGATAATGTCTTCGTCGAGCTGGTGCAGTTCGATGCCTTGGCGCTGCATCGTTTCCATGAGAATGCGCAGCTGTGCGGTGCGGTTCTCTCTCGCTTCAATAACGTATGCCGCCGGCCCCTCTTGCCACGGCTTTTGTGTGGACCGAAGCGACTTGAGATAGAAGTTCTCCATATACTTCTTGCGATCGGTTGCCACTTTGTTGAGTGCGATGAGCGCGCCGCTCTGCATTAGGTTCGTGTTGTTGCGAATCGACCATCTGACGTTAGGAAATGGCGGGTTGGGGCGATACCACACGCGCTCTGTGTTGCCTGCGCTTCGCACGCCGGTGTCTGCGCCGCCTCCGGAAAACGTTTCGTAGAATCTTCCTATCGCGTTGTGCCCGTGGGCGACGGTGAATCCGTAGTTCGCTGCCCATCCGTCGTAGAATCCGTGCGTCCAAACGCCTGGCACTCCGCGCCGCGTCATCTCACCAACCTCTGCGTATGCGAGTTCGTGCCATTCGTCAATCACGATTGGATCAAGCCACGGGTTGTATGGGCCAGTGCCTGTGCTTACATAGAGATACGGCACGGATTCGTGCAAGTCGTGGAACACTTGCGGAGTGTATTCGAGCCACTTTCTCGTGACTGCTTTGCTGAGTTCGAGTGTGAGCATCATTCCGTCGCGATTGCAGTCGTGCGACACGTACTTTCCCCAATAAACAAGCGGAGGAACGGGCTTGTCTGGATTTGCCTTTCGATAGTTATAGATGTCAACCACACGATCTCTGCCGTCTGGGTCGAGCGCAGGAGTGATCATGACTATTGCATTCTTGCGGATGTTTTCGATCATCGGATTCTCTGCAGCGGCGAGACGATAGAGGAGTTCGATTACCATTTCTGGCGGCCCCGTTTCTGTGCAGTGCATTCCCGCCGTGAGCCAGTAGATCGGCAACGCTTCGTCAATCAGCGCTTCGGCTTTGTCCGCGGATATCTTTCGCGGATCCGCGAGCAGGTTGTTGACTTGCTTGATTCGGTCAAGCCTTGCGAGGTTCACCTCGTCAGAGATGAACACCACGCCGAGTTCCCTTCCCTCTTCGCTCGTCCCCATGCGTTCGTACTTCACGCGGGGCGAGGCGTCGGCAATGCGCTTGAAGTACGCGAGCGACTTGGCGTAAGGCGTGAGGACGTTTGGCGCACCTACGATGTAGCCGAGGTGATCTTTGGGTGTGGGGATGCCTGGCGCGAGCGGGAGGTGGTCGACCATTTCAGTCAGAAAGAACGGCTCGGTGGTGTATTCGCGGATCAGGCGTGTGTAGTCTTCGTCGATCGGTTGCGATGAGAGGGTGGCGGCGACGGCAAAGGCGGCTGCGATCATGCCAGATTCATTCGCCAGGAAAAGGTCGTTCTCCTGCGCAAATGAAGGCGCCCCAGCCACCGAGTGGCCCGGGGCGCCGGATTCGCTGTTCAGCGAATTGGGGCTGGTGGCTCGCTACTTCCCTTTGCTACCCTTTGTTGCGGGCTTCTTGGTGCCCTGTGGGGATTTCCCAACCTGCGCCGGATTGCGGTTGCTACCAGAGACCTTCGGGGCCTGCTGGGGTTTCGCGAGCTTCGGGGCCTGACCCGGTCTGCCGAGCTGCGCCGGATTGCGGTTGCTACCAGAGACCTTAGGGGCCTGCGCCACTCTTGAGTTGTTTGGATTCGACGCGATCGATCTCGGGTCGTTGCCGCGGCTCTTGGCGTCGAATGCGCGCTCGCTCACGCCTGTGCTTGTCGCTAGCGGTTGCCCGGCTCGTGTGCTTACGCGTGCGGCTGGTGCTTGCCGTACTACTGACGCCTGTAGTGGCGGATGTGACCTTGAGCTTTGGCCGCGGAAGAGATTCAGCTGCTTGGTGTGGCTCGCGGTATGCCCTGCGTAGTGCAGTCTGTTTGACGACCTTCGAAACATTGATGAGTGATCACTGTAGGTGTAGTAGCCGTCACGATAGGATTCGTCCTCGTAACTGTAGAATTGGGCGACTCCACCATAGTAGTGGTCGTCGTCGCAGTAGTAGTCATCATCGTAGTAGCGATCGTCGTCACCGTAAAACTCGTCCTCGTCAGAGTAGTAGTGGTGGTGACCACAGTAATAGTCTTGATCGTCGATTGACCAATATCGGTCGTAGCGGAAAGTCCGGTCCCAGCCTTCTTGATATTCGTAGGCGTACTGATAGGTGGGCTCAATCCAGTATCCTCGCTTGACCTTTTTGTGTTTCTTCGTCTTTGCTACGAAGACTGGGTAAGTGTAGATCGTCGGCACGACGACCACTGGGTAGTTGACGTAGGCCGGACTCATAGCATACAAGCGATATGGGTCGTAAACCACGTGCGGGGCTGGGAACGGGTTCCCAAAGCTCAACCAGAATGACCACCCTGCACCGGGTCGGTTACCGGAGCTGAAGGTGAGCCCTCCTGAAGGGCCGCCCGTCGGGGCGTACACCGGAACGACAGGTTGCGCGTACATCGGCACCGATAGCACGGCCGCCGAGACTATCATCAACGTCATTTCAAGCCTCCTTGGTAGGTTGCCCTACTCAATAACCGGATAGACGACCGGCGTGCGCTGTAGGTACGGTGAGCTTCTGGTCGGTGTAGACTCCAGGACATGCGAGGGATATCCGTTCTCGCGGGGCTGGCTTTCCCCGCATTCGTCTTCTCACAAGTCACGACACCGCTACAGCACTTCGGGCACGAGGTTGGCGCCGACTACTATCTTTCGAACTTTCAGCAGATGTATGGGTACTGGCGGAAGCTTGACGCAGAGAGCGACCGTATGCGATTGCAGGTGATCGGCAAAACCGCCGAAGGTCGCGATCAGATCATGGCGATCGTCACCTCTCCGAAGAACTTCGAGCGGCTCGAAGAGTACCGGCAGATTTCCCGGCGGCTCGCGATGGTTAAGGGCGTTTCGGAAGCTGAAGCCAGAACTCTCTCAAAGATCGGAAAAGCAGTCGTGTGGATCGACGGTGGGCTTCATTCGACAGAGACTCTCGGACCACAGCAGTTGATCGAGACTGTCTACAGACTTCTTACGAACAACGACGAAGAGACGCTTCGCATTCTCGACAACGTAATCATTCTGTTTGTACACGCCAATCCCGACGGAATGGACTTGGTATCGGATTGGTATATGCGCGAGCAGGAACCCGCTCGGCGCGCGATGAACATTCCGCGCCTGTACCAGAAGTACATTGGGCACGACAACAATCGCGACTTCTATGCCGCAACACAGGTTGAGACTCAAAACATGAATCACGTCATGTACCGCGAGTGGCTTCCCCAAATCATGTACAACCACCATCAATCTGGACCGCAGGGAACTGTGATGTTCGCTCCGCCGTTTCGCGATCCGTTCAATCATCGCATCGATCCCGGCGTTATGAGCGGAATCGATTTGGTTGGCGCGGCGATGATGCAGCGTTTTGTCTCTCGCAATATGCCGGGAGTTACCACGACAACCGGCGCTTCATATTCGGCGTGGTGGAATGGCGGACTCCGCACAACCGCGTACTTTCACAACATCATCGGCATCCTAACGGAAACGATTGGAAGTCCCACTCCTTCGCGCATCCCTTTCGTCGCCTCCCGAAGAACACCACAGGGAAACCTTATCTTTCCGATTGAACCCCGCGAGTGGAAGTTCCGCGATTCAGTTGAGTATTCCGTGCAGGCGAACATGGCGATTCTCGATCTCGCATCGCGATTTCGCGAAA
Source organism: Fimbriimonadales bacterium (assembly GCA_041744215.1). Taxonomy (GTDB): domain Bacteria; phylum Armatimonadota; class Fimbriimonadia; order Fimbriimonadales; family ATM1; genus JAHCHL01. The sequence goes on from JBGTLG010000015.1 coordinate 24,864, forward strand.
AGTTTCTGATGGACATCTACTTGATGGGTATGCGGCAAACCCAACTGGGCAGCAAGGATTCGTGGACCGACCTTCCATCCAAGGTCGAGGCAGTTCGATCACTGTCAGATCTGCGCAAGCCAGAACTTCGCAACCCACGCGGCTTTATCATCCGGTCCAATCAGCCGGAATTCTACAACGCCATGCGTTTTGTCAACTCACTGATGTCGACTGGCGTGATCGTTCACCGCGCAACCAGCGACTTCTGGATTCGCACGACTCGCTATCTGGCTGGCTCTCTGGTTGTGCGCTGTGATCAGCCCTTTCGCGCGCATGTTCTCGACATGTTTGAACCTCAAGACCATCCCAATGATGTTCCGGCACCAGGCGCAGCGCCGATTCCGCCCTATGATGTCGCCGGCTACACGCTCGCGATGCAAATGGGATTCGCCTACGACAGAATCCTAGATGCGTTTGGAGGACCGTTTGAGGAAGTCGCATATCCGATTGATATCAAGGAGATTCGACCAACGTTTGATCCGAGTAACACTTGGAGTTATCGCGCAGCGTTTGCAGCACTAAAGCGCGGTGGGTCAATCACTCTTGGCGCCCAACGCATCGCAAAGAACCCGCGCATCGCCTTGTGGGATCGTTACGGTGGATCAATGCCTTCGGGTTGGACGCGTTGGATCTTTGACGAGATGGAATTAGATTACACAGTCGTGTTTCCAAAAGAGCTCGACGCGGGCAATCTTAGTGAGAAGTACGATGTAATCGTTTTCCCATCAGGCGCAATTCCGACGAATCTGAGCGACCCGCAAACCCCTCAAACCGCGCGCATCCCGGTCGAGTTTCAACATATGGTCGGTGCGGTATCACAAGCCACTCTCCAGCCGTTGAAGCAGTTTCTTGAGGACGGCGGTACGATCGTTACGGTTGGATCCTCAACGTCGTTAGGTCAAGCGCTTGATGCGGGGATTGAAAACGCGCTCGTCGAAAGTGGCAGGCCAATACCGCGCGCACGCTTTTACATACCTGGTTCGATTCTCGAGGTGCAAGTAGACAATGCTAATCCCGTCGCCACAGGTATGCGCGACACTGCGATGGTGATGTTCTCAAACAGTCCTGCATTTCGGATTACTGCAAGTAACGCCCGTGCTATCGCAACGTATGGAGAGGATAACCCGCTCCGATCAGGTTGGATTCTGGGTGCAGAGCACCTGAAACAAACGGTCGCAATGGCAGAGGCCAACGTTGGTAAAGGGAAGCTGTACCTACTGGGGCCCGAGGTTACGTTCCGAGGTCAATCATGGGGCACGATGAGGCTTCTGTTCAATGCGATCCTGCTGTCAACGAACGGAAAAACGTAAGATGAGCGTTCGGCTTTTTCCGCTGCTCTTGCCTTTGCTCGCGCTCAGCTGCAGTTCGCCACAAGCTGGCGACATTGACAAGCGCATCTCAGAGCTGCGCGACACGACCGGCAACGTTCAAGAGACGGATCGTGTCATCTCCGAGATTGTTCCCATCGGAGAGTCAGCTGGTCCCAAACTAATCGAACTGTTTGAAGACGACGACCAACTACTGAATGAAGCGGCAGTCGAGGCGCTTTCGCGGATGCCGAGTACCCGAACGCATCTTGAAACGGCGATGCTGGATACGAGGGCGAGCATCCGCACTCGAACACACTCGATACTGGCCCTCGATCGTATGGCGCACCGTGATACTTTTGAAGCGCTGCTCGTGGCATCGAAAGACCCTGATGCTCGCGTTCGACCCTATGCGATTCGTGCCATCGGCGCACTGAAACGTCCTGACTCTCTCGATCCTCTCGCTGAAATTCTTAGAAGTGGAACCAAAGACGATGCTGCGGCGGCGGCGATCGCGCTCGGCAGATTGGGTGATACACGCGCGACAGCACTTCTTGTCGATGCGTTGACATTCCGACCGCACGAAGCGAAGTACGCGATCATTACTGCTTTGGGCTCCTTGCGCGACCCTACTTCTGTCGCGACCCTTGAATCGCTGACCGCAAGCGATCGCGCACAAGAAGTGGTAATGGCCGTCGACTCACTCGGTCGTATCGCAGCAACAGGCGACCCGGGAGCGAGAGATGCGTTGCACCGAATAATCCGAGACACAAGCAGTTTGGGTTGTCTAGACGCAATCCAGGCGATAAAGCCGTTCGCAGACGAAGCGGACGTGCCTGCACTTAAATCGGCTCTCAATAGCAACTCGGCTCACATCCGAAGCGCCGCGAATGAAGTGCTTGGACTGATTGCAAAAGAATGAGCGATGCAACGCTGCTGACGCGTATCCCGTAATCAGTTATTGCTATGCATATTTTATGGTGGATTGTTGTCGGCTTTCTTGCAGGAGCGCTTGCGAAGGCAATCATGCCAGGCAATCACAGGGAGCCGAAGGGTTGCCTAATGACTATCCTTTTGGGAATCGGCGGGTCGCTTTTGGTCGGGTTCGTTATGCGCACTGTGTTCGGGGCGGAAGGCGCGGGTGGCCTCATTCCCACCATCTTTGGAGCGACGATTGGGGCCGTGGTCCTGATTGCTCTATTTAGGAAGTTCTGGAAGTAGGGTTCAGTCATGATGCTTTGGGGTGTAGGAGCCGCGGATGAAGCCGTTAACTTGCGCGTCCGCCTCACCCGGCACTCGGGTCTCCCACCCGGACACATTCTGCGAATCGATGCCATCGCCGCGTGATGTTGGCCCTGCGTAGCGCTGTGATCTTGGGGCCGACATCACCGACTCGACAAACGCGACATATTCATCCATCCCGATGGTCGTCTCTGTCTGAGCACTGCTCGTCGCCGCTTGAGCCAGGACACCTGTCAGTATTGGACGAATCGCTTCCCTGAAGAGAGAAGGGCTCCCGAACAGTTCAAGAGAGATAATCTTTCCGTCGAGCACAATGAGGGCACCCACCACGTCGCTGCGCTTGCTCAATTGCGACATCAGCGGGTCCAGGTCGGCTCGACTTCGGGCCCTTGCCTTCTCGCCGAAAAGTCCCTCGCGAATGCTCGTTGACCTTTCACCTGGCAGTTCTGCACTCGAGTTGTGTTGCTCCACCTCGTCCCAGACATCCATTTGACCACCCAGCACGGCAGCGCTTCGGACCTTCGCAGGTGCAGAAGCCGCGGGGGCGTCGAACTCCACTGAGTTTCCACCCCACCTGCCCCGCTCTACACAAAACACGCGAACCTCAGCTGACTGTCCGGGCAACACAATCGTGTCTTTCGCGACGACTCGATCCTGCTTGCCGCCCAACAGAATGTCCCCAGCCAGCAGCAGGATCGGCTTTGCGCCAAGATTTCGGACCAAAACCAACTCCACTTGCCCTGAGCTCGAGACCTCACTCACTTCGACCCATCCGTTTTCCATAGCCTCGGCAAGGAGAACGTAGCTCTCAGTTTCCTGTCTAGAGCTCCTCTCGGGGAGTGACACCACCGGCACAAGGGTCACATTGCCCCGAGTAATCGGCTCGGCAAGGCCAAGCCCACTCGAGTTCGCAATGGGCGTGATGCTTCCTGAACTGAGATGAGAGCTGCAGCCCGCGGCAGACAGCGCACAAAGAAAGAGAATCCACTTGATCATGACGTCGCTCCTTTGCCGACATGTGAGACCGGCGACAAATCTGTGTCTCTTAGCGCGCGAAGCGTTCAGTCTGGGCGATAATCGCCACCGGATGATCGCCACTCCAGAGTTGCCGACGACGATCCTGTTGCTCATGGGCCTCGTCGCAGTTGTGGCAGGAGCTCTCGGTTCGGCAATGGGCGTCGGTGGCGGACTCGTACTGGTCCCTGCCCTAATCACCCTTTTTCACATTGACACTGAGCACGCTCGCGCCGCTAGCCTCGTGGCCGTTGCCGTGACGAGTATGGGTGGCACGCTGATCTACCTCAAGGAAAAGTCGGTGGACTTCGTAGCAGGGGGCGCGATGCAGTTGCCAACCGCAGTAGGAGCCGTCGCGGGCGCCTTCTTGGGAAACGCCCTCGACCCATCGGTTGTCCGCGTACTCTTCGCGGCACTGCTTCTCGCTGTCGCTGCCCGACTTGCGATCCAAGCAAGACGCGAAGCTGGCTCACCGCCTCCCGAAACTCTTCCGCTACCGAGAGACCGCCGTACATGGCTTCTCGCCGGGGCAGGTTGTCTGGGTGCCGGGCTCGTGAGTTCGATGCTCGGCGTCGGCGGCGGCATCGTGTTCGTGCCGGTCCTCTCTTTGCTCTTGCTGAAGAGTGCGCGAGCAGCCTCCGCCACCAGCACGTACCTCATTGGCCTCACAGGCGCCGCCAGCGCCCTGATCTATGTTCGTGCGCTAACTTCGGAGGGGCCCGATCCCAAGCTCGTTGCGATCGCAATCCCCGCTGCGATTGGAATCTTCGTGGGCGCACAACTCGGAGCGAGGCTCAGCAAGCGGATATCCGGTCCGACGCTGAGAACGGCGTTCTCGATTTTGATGGTTGTCAACGCTGGGATGCTCATATGGAAGGTGGCACATGGCTAAGGAAAGAGTCGGTGTCCTAACCTGGTTTGTCATCGCGGTGGGTCTTGCTGCATTCCTCCTCCTCGCGCTGTGGCCCGGCATGGGAATAACCGCACTCTACATCGTATTGCTCACGCCTCTCGCCGCTGCCTCGGTCACTGGGGTGGAGTTGATCTGCGATCGCAGATTGAGATCTGGAAGTATGCTTCTGCTCTCCGTGGTTATAATCGTTGTCGCAGTTTTATGGGGAGTGAGATGAGGGGGATCCGGGTAAGGGCGCATGCGAAAATCAACCCAGTCCTTCGCGTTGGCGAAGCCCGACAAGACGGATACCACGATGTTTGGACTGTGTACCAATTGATCGATCTGCACGATATCGTTGAGATAACCTCTGCAGAATCTACACGTGTTTTATGCACCGATGAGACGCTTAGTGGAGATTCGAATCTCGCTTCAAAAGCGCTTCGACTCCTAAGCGAGTGGATTAAGGTGCCGCCCTTGAGAATCTTTATCGACAAGCGGATTCCGATTGAGGCAGGCTTAGGCGGGGGCAGCAGCGACGCTGCTGCGACCCTATGGGGGGTCAACGAAATCCTGGATCGGCCGCTGCACGCGATAGACCTTGTGCAAATCGCAGCCGCTTGTGGCTCAGACGTTCCATTCCTAACCTTGCGCACTCCTCGTGCGATTGGAACGGGACGGGGCGAGCAAGTCCAACCCATCGAGGCTGACAGCGAATCACCGATTGTGCTGGCAAAGCCACATGTTGGATGCAGCACGGCAAAAATGTACGCAAAGCTCGCGGTGCGATCCGGCGCTGTTCCGCCGGATGATCTCTCGTTACATCAGAATGACTTTGATGCGATTGCTCCGAGCGAATCCAGCAAGCTTATCAAAATGCTGAACGGTCACCTTTGTGGCAGTGGAGCCGCGGTCTATTCGCAGGCGTCAACCGCAGCCGATGCCATTAGCATGGCGCACGGGTTGCAGACAGAAGGCTATTGGGCGGACGCCACGCACACAATTCGGAAGATCTCGGAGGCCGAGTGGATTCAGTAGTGTTGGCTGGGGGAAGGTGCCCAGACGACTTGCGGGCCGCAACAGGATGCGAGTTTCGAGGTGATCTTCCATTTGGAGATCGCCGGATGGTTGAGATTGTAGTTGACGCGATCGATGAAATGTTTGGCGGTGAAAATCGAATCATCGTCGTCGGCGCCCATGTTGACGGACGCGAATGCTTGCCGCCCGGAGATTCATTTCTTGGGAGCCTAAAGAGTGGCGTGGACTCCGCATCCACTGAGCGAGTCCTCATCGCAACCGCAGACATACCCTTCATCACGGTTGGCGCGCTCCGGCACTTCGTGGAGAATTCCGTTCGGCACGCGATGCTCAATTGGCCCGTTGTTCCCGTAGAGGCGTGCCAGAGGTTGTTCCCCACCATGCGGCGAACCACGATAAAAACGAGGGAGGGGAGATTCACCGGAGGCAACCTCGGACTGATCGACCGGTCCCGCTTCAATAAGGTCTACCCTGTCATAGAAACAGCCTATCGTCTTCGCAAGAAACCGCTCAGACTTGCTTCGATGGTTGGAATTGGAACGCTGCTCCGCCTCATCATTGGGCAAGCACTTCCGTCGACCCTGCCGATCTCAGCCTTAGAATCCGCCGTCGGGAGGCTTCTGGGGGATCGGGTTCAATCGGTTGTCTCACCATTCGCTGAAGTCGGAACCGACGTGGACAGCCTTGAGCAATATCAAGCGGCGACCGAAACACTTCGCGCCCACTGAAGGATTCGGCCCACCGGCCGATGATATCAATGAGCACTGATGAGAAGCGAATCCTTAAGCGTGCCCGGCTGGAGCGTAGCGAATCTCGCGATGCTTAAGTCAGCGCTCCTGTCACTGCGAGGGGTCACGGATGCATCGGCAATTACGCGCGCGCGCACGGACGGAGTGACACAAGTAGTAGCATTGGTTACAGTTGAGCCGTGCGCACACCTAGAGCCGCAGGATGTGATGAAAGCTCTCAAACTAAGATTCGAACCGAGCCGGTGCCCGGACCAAATTTTGGTTGTCGTGGATTCGCAAGCTCGGGTGCGGTTACGGCCAGCGGCCTGAGCTAATCCTCGTCTTCGTCCTCAGCCTCTTCGCCTTCGGCTAAGGCTTCTAGCGACTCAACCTCGACGTCGGCGATGACCTCTTCATCCTTGCTGTCATCTTCATCGAGAGCAGGAAATGTCGGGATGACCCCGAGAGTTGATCCCGGACATGCGTTGCATCTGAAAGTAATCTTTGTGCCGTCCAGCCAGACTGGCACCTTCGGAACCGGGTTTCCACAAATCGAACAATTAGGCATCTGTACTTCCTCTTACTTCTTCAGCAGAAGACTGCTTGACGTGACCCGCAAACTCGGCTAGGTACGCCTTGTGACTCACGAGGCCGTTCAACAAAAAGAGAACCGCCGCTCCGAAATAGATCCAAGGCAGTCGAGGATCAAGCGGATTGACAATGTCACGAATTTGCCCGGGGTCGCCGATCACCGCAGCACCACGAAAAACCCCGACAAGCCCAACGACGGCGAGCAGGATTCCAAAGATGAAGTAGGTGTTCCAATACCAAGCCTTGGGCCTGGGGGAACGGTTTCGGCGTGCCACAGGAGGCCGATTATACTCTCAGGTCGAGATTTTGGCCCAAATGAGATTGCGCGCTCGCCAAGAGCCGCGCATTCTCCTTCTCATGCTCTAAAGCCTTCTTGAGCAACCGAGCTTCGAACTCAAGTTGAGACGCTTGTGGTGGCGCTGAACCGTACACCCTGGAGACCAACGGGTTCGGGCTTCCCTGAACAGGCTGCGTACTCATCTTACAGCAAGCACTTTGCGGCTAGAGTCCTTTCAGTCACCGATGACAACATCTTTTCGAAGTCTTGCGGCGTTCGCAGCCCCACCTGATGGAACGATTCCGGGTCGTACGCACACAAAAGGTGGTCACTGCCCAAGCCGGTAGCTAGAACGGCTGCAAGGCGGTCGGCGACGTGGACGACGTTCACCAAGCCGCGATCAGCTTCACAAGCTGAGGGAACATGATGATACAGAATCGGGTTCAGTAGCCTCTCCGGCAGATCCCAGCGGGTGCCCAGTGCATACCCAACTTCAGTGTGGTCGAATCCGAACGCCCTTCGCTCGGCCTCTGCAATCGTCGCCTTAGACTTGACAGCGAATTCGGGAATCTTCGCCATCCGATCCGGCGAATGAACTGTCAAAACAATCTTGCCGACGTTATGAAGAAGTCCAGCGCAAAACGCCTCTTCCGATTGCCCCGGCGCACACGCGTCTGCAACGGTTTCGCTCGCCACGGCGACGGCGACGGCATGATTCCACAACGGCACAAGCATCTCGCGGCGTCTCGCGTCTTCGTTGTCGTACCACCTTTGTGAGGTTGCGAGAAGCGCCAGGTTGCGGACGCTGGCTTTCCCTAACAAGCTCACTGCATCGACGACGGCTGCGACCTCCCTGGGGAGCCCGTAATACGCCGAGTTCGCAAGCTGCAAAACCTTTGCAGCGAGTGCCTGATCCTTGGCGACCGACGCTGCGATTTGAGTGGTCGAACTGTTGAACTCACCGGCCAAACGAACAACCTCGAATACTGCTGTTGGAAGCGCTGGTAGGTGCGGCGCAGAATCGAGTAATCGCGCGATTTGCTCTTGGGTGTTAACTTGGTTTAGCGCCATGTCGCCTAGTTTCTCCCCATCATGAAGAGGGTCTCGCGCCCATCTCCACTCGTTACGGTCAAGTGCCCGTCAGAAACCCTGAGTGAGCAGGTTCGCCCAAAGGCCCCTCCGACTTCACACGTCACTTCGGATACTCCAATCTGCTCCAAATAGCCCTTCGACGACTTGAGAGCAGTCTCCATAACTGGCCATAACAAATCCTCTTCTGGCCCTAGCTCTTGCCGATAGCGGGCACCTCCCACAATCACGCACCGAAAGTTGCTCTTCGCGGCCCCGGTGGCTGTCAGTAGCTGAACTAATGATTCAAGCCTGTGGTCCGTCTGCGAGCCTAGGTTCGAACTCCGTTCCGGAAACGGAATGTGAGCCATCCCTCCCACATGCGAGACGGGCTCATAAACGACGACAGTCACCCCTGACCCCACAGGCGGGGCGACGAGACTTCCCTGTTGGCCAGCTATGGCTATGCCGCCAAATGACACGGTTTCTTCGTGAAAACCCATTGGTGCTTCCTTCCTTGCCTTGATGCGTCTGCGTACCACGGCTGTATTCCATTGTCGGCAGGTTCCCCGTGCTGGTAGATACGCCTGTGCTTAGATTGTCGAGATTTCGGCTAGGTGGGCCATCTGGCGCCCAACCCCAGTATCGAGCAAAATGCTTTGAACTGCCTCGGCCTCAAAGGACACAAATCAACCGGAAAACCCTGAATGGACCCAGTGGCCCAACGCGCAGCGACAGGAGATCGCGAAGCTATGGCGGACATCGTACGGCTCTTCTATGCCGACGTCCACCGCTTCTGCTCGCGCTTCGTCGGTGTCGATGCCGCCGAAGACGCCACCCAAGAGACCTTCATCGCCGCCCACAAGCGGATACGGGGATTCCGAGGTGACTCATCCTTGAAGACCTGGCTATTCGGCATCGCGCTGAACATATCGCGAAACGCAAAACGGAAGAGGCAGCCGGTCCCGCTCGCTGACTGGGACTACCCGGCGGAGTCCGACCCAGCTGATCGGTTGATCGAAGCCGAACAGCTTAGATGCGCCCTCGCTAAACTCTCGCCCGAACACCGCGAAGTCGTCATCCTTCATGAGATGGAAGGCCTCAGCTACGACGAATGCGGAAACCTCATTGGCGTTCCGTCTGGAACTGTCAAGAGCCGCTTACACCACGCCTTTCGACAACTCCGCTCCCACCTACAAACGGGAGAACCAGCATGAACAACGACCTTCGCGAAGACCTGAAAGCCTACATCGACGGCGAGCTCGAACCTGGAAGAGCCGAACAAATCCGTGTCGCGCTCGAAACGGACGAAACTCTGCGAAAGGAAGAAGAGTTTATGAGAAGCCTGGGCAGGAGCTTTGCATCCCTCCGCCCGACTTCGGAGGCTTCACCTCAATCAGCGGAGAAGTCTGCGGCTTCATTCATCAGGAAGCGCCGTTCGATCCTCGGGTCTCCATGGGTGTGGGCCGGAGCATGCAGCATCCTCCTCATCGTGGTGCTCGCTCGGCCTCTGATCCAGTCCGCGCAGTCCGAACTCAGTGGCTCGGACAGCCCGAGCCCCTTTCCCGCAGCCTCGAGCAGCGGCAACGCATCTCCTCCCGCGCCCGAGGCGCCAGCGGTAGGAGGCGCCACCGACATGCACGAGTCGGAGCCGGGGCGCATCACGCCACAACCCGAGGAATCGTCTATCTCTGCAGCTCCGCCAGGCCCGGCCGGATTTACTCGCGCTCTGATTCGAACTGGCTCGCTTACGCTCCGCGTTGAAAGCGTTGACGCGACCCGCGACGAGATCACCCAGCGCGTCTCAGCGTGGGGTGGCTACGTCGAGGGCCAAACGAAGCGTGACTCTCAGGCCAGAGTCGCCGAGGGCGAGATGATCCTGCGAGTTCCCTCGGAACGCTTCGATGAAGCGATGGCAGAACTTGAGTCGCAGGGCGAAACCATCAACAGCAACACCACCAGCGACGATGTCTCCGATCAAATCGTCGACTTGGATGCTCGCCTCAAGACGATGCGTGCGCAGGAGGAAATCTACCGGAAGCTGCTCGGTGAAGCCAAGACTGTCGGCCAAGTGATGCAAGTTCAAGATCGCCTCAGTTCCCTTCGCGCCGAGATCGAGAGCATTGATGCGCGTGCGCAGAGTTTAAAGAACCTCGCGGCGCTCTCGACCATCCGAGTTCACCTAATCCAGCGGCCAAGCGCATCAGAGGCGGCATCGACATCAGGTTGGGCAGGCGATGCTTGGGCTAACGCTGTCAAGGGAGTTGCCGGAGCCCTGCAGACTATTGCGACCGCCGTCATCTTCGTCCTTGTCTGGCTACCGATATGGCTGCCATTGACTTTGTTGCTGATTGTCGTTTATCGCCGTGCACTCTCGCCGAGAACCTGATGCAGCCCAACCTTCGCCTCGCTTAATAGATAGAAGCTTCCCGAAATCAAAATCACGTCAACCTCCGTCGCCTCGTGAATCGCATTCAAAACGGCGTCCTTGACTGAGGTGTGCACCTTGGCAGACTCAGGCAGCGCGCGCCTCAGCGCGCTCGCCGTCAGTCCGCGCGGATGCTGCATCGGTGCAGCGTGAACTGTGTCAGCGTCAAAAGCGAGCACAGTAGAGCTTGGATCGTGCCCGGATCCGGCGCTATATACAAGAATCACCTTTGCGTTGCCATGCCGTTTTCTAATCGCTCCCGAAACAGCGCTGGCTGCCTGATCGTTATGTGCGCCGTCCAAAATGACCGTCGGCCGGTCGTGGATGACCTCCATTCGTCCAGGCAAGGCTAAGGAAGTGACTACCTGATCGATCACGTCGTCGCTTATAGTTAGACCAACTATGTCGAGAGCGGCAACCGCAGTTGCCGCATTCCTGCGTTCGTGCACAGCCATCTTGCCAAGGTCCACAGAATGCCTGCGCACCGGAGTGGAGATTCGGTTTAAGCCAATTCGGATCTCGTCGCCCAAACACCAAATCTCCGATTCGCACATCCGCGCCACATCGAGGATCACCTGTGTCGCACGAGGATCGCTTGTTCCGCAAACGACCGGTTTGCCTGGCTTAATGATCCCAGCCTTCTCTTGCGCAATCGCCTCAATGGTGTCGCCCAAGTACTGCTGGTGATCCAAACCGATCTCTGTGATAATGCTAACGAGTGGGTCCACGACATTCGTCGCGTCCAGCCTCCCCCCTAGGCCTACTTCGAGTGCGACGTAGTCACATTTCTGTTCTTTCCAGTAGGTGAATCCAACAGCGGTCTTAAACTCAAACTCCGTTGGTCCGCAGAAAATCGACGTCGCCAGCGACTCTGAAATCGGCACCAGCGAAGCAGTGATTCGCGACAAGTCCTCCTCCGCAATCATTTCGCCGTCGATCTGAATACGTTCTCGAAAATCGTACACGTAGGGCGAAAGAAAACTCCCCGTACGATAGCCGCTTCGAGTTAGCATCAACTGCACCAGTGATACCACGGACCCCTTGCCATTCGTTCCGGCAACGTGGAAGAAGTGCGGGCCGGAAAGGTGCGGTTCCCCGAATCGCGCCAACAGTTCCTCCATCCGATCCAGCCCGAGCCGCCATCCGCGTTTCTCGAGACTGGAGATGTACTCCAGCGCTTGTTGGTACGTCACGCGCCTGCGCCGACGAGAGCGACCTTGGCAATTCGTTCTGCAGCCTCAGCCATGCGCTCACCGTCTTTATCCCCGCTTACAGTGAGGCTCATCCGCACGAATCCTTCGCCAGCCGGCCCATACCCGTTACCCGGGATCACAAGGACCTTTGCTTCCTCAAGAAGCCGCTTTGAGAACTCGGCAGATGACTCAGCCGTTGGCACCCGTGCCCAGATGTAGAAAGCACCCTTAGGCTTATCAACCTTCCAACCAGCAGCTGTGAGCCCATCCACAAGCACATCGCGACGCTTCTTATACAGTTCCATCGTGGCTGAATTGTTAGCTGAGTCCAACGCGTAAGCACCTGCTTCGGCAATTGCAGCGAACTGCTTGCTGTCGATGTTGTCTTTAAGTCGGCTGAGCGCTCCGATGGCGTCCTTGCAGCCGCAAGCGAAACCGATGCGCCAGCCCGTCATGTTGTACGGCTTGCTGAGAGAGTGAAACTCGATGGCGATATCCTTCGCCCCTTCGACCTGTAATGCGGTTGCACACCGGTATCCGTCGTAAGTAACCTGCGCATACGCGAGATCAGCAACTAATATGATGTCGTGATCCTTGCAGAACCGAACCACATCCTCATAAAAGGAAAGGGGTGCGACGGCACCCGTCGGGTTGTTTGGGTAGCAAGTGAAGAAAAGCTTTGCGTTCTTCGCCACGTCAACTGGGATGTCTTCTAACCTAGGAAGAAATCCGTTCTCCTCTCGTAACGTAGCGTCAAAGATTTTTGCACCGCACATGTCCGCCTGAATCCTGTAAACAGGGTATGCGGGATCTGGAACGATGACTCCATCTCCAGGATCAACGAACGCCCACACCAGGTGTGCGAGCCCCTCCTTGCTTCCGATCACCTCGAGCATCTCTGCCGTTGGATCGAGACTAACTCCGTATTCACGCTTGTACCAGCGCGCGCCTGCATCGAGAAACTTGCCCAGCCCTCGCGGCGACTCGTCGTACCGATGGTAGGCAGAATTCTGCGCGGCCTTCGACAGCGCGTCAATGATCTCGGGAGGAGTGGGTTGATCCGGGTCTCCAATTCCCAAATCGATGATGTCCTCTCCTCTGGCTTTCATCTCCGCTTTGACACGGGCAATCTCAGCAAACAGATAGGGCGGAATCTTCTCAAGGCGAGTGGAGCGGGATGGCATGCCTCGATTCTACCGGTTAGCCGTGACCGCGCACCCGATCTACGCGAGAGCCCAACGTACGTAGGATCCTCCTCGCCATTTCAACATAGTCTGGCGAAGCATCCTCCATCTCGATAAGCAGATTGCAGTATCGCCTTGCACTCTCCTTATCCTCCAAATGGAGGTGGCAATAAGCCAACGCTAGGAGCGCATAAGATCTGTCTTCGCCAGTCGTTCCCACGGCGTGGGCACGCTTGAAGAATGGAATCGCCATCTCCTGCTTTGCACTCAGCTGATACCGGTCGCCAATCGCCAGAAGGGCACGCGCCAAGTGGACGCCTCGGTAACTGGAACGCTCTGCAGCTTCTAAGTGCGCCTCAGCCTCGTCCGTTCGCTTTCGCGAAGCGCAGATTAGAGCCATGCGCGCATTCGCTTCGCCGTCAGTCGGATCTGACTTCAGTTTCGCGGCAATTGCAGGATACGATCTGTAATGCTGAACGATCGGCATAAGCTCTGCAGCAAACTCCTCAGCAGCCAAGAGTCCCAACACCTCACCCCAGGTTTCCTCAGAAGTGTCGACAAAAAGAATCGTCGGATATGTTTCCAGTTTGAACTGCTTTGAAAGTAACTCGCCGTCCGCTTCTACATTCAGCTTCACAGGAACGATGTTCTCACAAAGTCTAACAACCCTAGGATCGACAAAAGTCTCGGCCGTCATTTTCCGCCATTCGGGAGACTCGTCAATATAGAAACAAACCATCATCAGCTTGTTCGAAAGCTTCGCATTCGCTTTGGCAGTCGGATAGTCTTTCGCCCATGGCAACTCAGCGGCGGCGCTCAATGAGAGGCAGAACGACAACAAGGCGAAAAGCAATCCCTTCATGAAACTCCTCCTGGCGACGTGTATTCTGGAGAATCTCGATCGGAACCTGGCGGTCTGTTCTCAAACCAAGTCCGCACCTCAGGTTTCAGCCACAGAATGCCAACCCAAATCGCAAACGGCAAAGCACAGCAATAGCTCAGCGAAAGCGCAATCAGGACAATGCCAACAACGTACCCCCAGAACTTCCGCGGAACAAACGCGCCAACAAGGTAAGGAACTGCGAGTACATAGCACATGATGATTGATACTGTTATCAATGGCGTAACAGCAGCCCACTCGGCCAGCTGCCTCTCTCGCTCGATTTCGTTGGGAATCTCGTTGAGCCACGACGGAACGTGCCCAACAAGTGCTTGGATGCCTACCCCAATCGCGACCGACATCAACGAAACGCCAATGCAGAGCGCTCGATAGCCTTTCAGCATCCAGGTTCGCCACTGTTCATAACGACCGCGTTTTACCTCCTACGAGCCCATCGTCTACCACAGCGACAGTGTAAGGGCCGTCTGGAATGACCGCGATCGACCGTCCCGAGTGCCTGTTGATCTCCGCCCGCAGCGAGCTCTCGAGGTCGCCCGAGACAATCTCGATCGGTGAAACCGAGAATCGGCGGAGTTCGTCCGCCGAAAACGTGTCGCATAAGAAACGTAGCCTGGCCGGATCCCCAACCCTTGAAAGCACCTTGGCGTGCATTTGAAATCCCCACTGGTCGTGAGCGGTCTCAGTGGATGAGGCTAAATGCCTTAGATAGCCGCGCCAATCCCCACCCCACGTCTTCATGATGTTGGTGAACGACGGGCTACCCAATCCCTCGCTGCATTCGGACGCGCACACAACAATCCCGCCTTCACGCACGATTGGTAAAGCCGAACACATTCCCTTCCCTGTTTGGTAAAGCGTTTTGTCCAGTGGATGTCCACCGCCGCACGTCACGACGACGTCAAATAGTCGGCCTGCCGATGCACCCGTCCATTCCCGAACCACTTTAGTCCCGGCAAGCCAAGCATCGACCCAGTCTCCGGCAAAGACAGCCGCCATCTCTTTATCTTCGTTCAGCGCAACATTCACCAGAAAGTCAATTCCCACCATACTGGCGATGTCCATGGCCTCTTCATGCAGTGGATTCCCTTCTAGTGAGAAATTGGCAGCCAACGGTGAATCCAAGAATTCGAACCCGTGAAACTTCTGCACCGTTTCTACGTTTACAAGCCCCGGGCAAACTCCCTTTCGGCCTCCGCTGAAGCCAGCCATGAAGTGTGGCTCGATGAATCCGGTGACAATCTTGAAGTCTGCTTCACAATACAGCTTGTTTACAAACGCCCGCGTTCCCTTCACGCTGAGTCTCGGCATTTCCAGGAGTTCATCTCTCGCCTCACTATGATGATCGACGATCAAGTAGTTAGCCGCTATTTCTGCCCCGACTAACTCGACGCGTTCTTCGGGCGTACTCCCTCGGTGCATCCCAGTCGCAATCAAGATCGTCACATCGTCTCGTGATAGCCCGGCGTCATGCAATAGCGAGAGAATCGGCGGAAGAACCTGATAATTTGGAACTGGCCGCGTAATGTCTGAGATCGTAATCACCGCATTGCTCGGCCTTCGCCTTGCCAACAGCGTGGGGAGTGGTTCGCAGGCGATCGGCTCCAAGAGCGCACATTCGACAGCACCTTGCGGATCGTCCAGCGGTGGAACCTGCTTTGCTCGCAAAACTACCGCGTCGTCAGGAACTCGGAATCTCAGGCGAGTCTTCCCGTATCTGATGAACGTGCTTTGAGCCACGTGCGGGATTATGTAGGAAGTGGCAGGGGCAACAGGATTCGAACCCGCGACCTGCGGTTTTGGAGACCGCTGCTCTACCAGCTGAGCTATACCCCTGCGATACCGCAGATTTTACCCCCGACTCGGGCGACGCACTCCTCACGTTGACTCTTCTGCAGAATAGAACCTATCGATCCAGTGCATCA
Organism: Fimbriimonadales bacterium; assembly: GCA_041744215.1. Classification (GTDB taxonomy): domain Bacteria; phylum Armatimonadota; class Fimbriimonadia; order Fimbriimonadales; family ATM1; genus JAHCHL01. The sequence goes on from JBGTLG010000015.1 coordinate 40,688, forward strand.
CCCGCCTTGCCTCTTCGATGGTGCAGCCCAGAGATTTGCTTTCGCCGTCGACTGACCGGACAAAATCCGCAATCTCACGGTGATAGTTGAGTTCGCCATCGAAGTTTTCGTCGGACCATTCGCCCCATCCTGCCGGGTGCCCGCTCTGAGATTCCCGCAAGTAGAGGCGTGTCCAAGGTTTGTGTATTCCGAGGAGCAGTGTTCCCTCCGTGCCAAAGAGCTGCACATCCCACGTTTCTATCCACTCGTTGGCCTCCCACCCGCAAACATCTCCCGCTACGAGAACGTCGCCGAATTCCACAACTACTGCCGCAGAATCTTCGTAAGGATGGTCCGGCACTCCGTCAAGTTTTTTCAAACTGCCAGAGATCGAGGTGACTTCACCAAAGAGCACCGTTAGCAGATCCAGCATATGACAGAAATCGTTGAAGACAAGCCCACCGCGATCATCTGGATCACAGAACCAAGGGTCGGTTAGCCAGGGCGACATCACAGCGCAGTGAAAACGGCCCGTCGTTATCCGACCCAGCAGTCCCTGATCGATGATCTGTTTCGCCTTCTCAATCGCAGGGGAGTACCGCAAATGATAACCGACTTGCGCGACGACACCGCTGATGCGCACCGCATCGCAAACCTGCTGGAGGCTCTTCAGATTGTTCGCTCCGGGCTTTTCGACTAGAAACGGCCGCCTTGCCTCTGCAGCACGTATCGCCAAGCGAGCACTCTGTATGTTGGTCCCTTCGATAACTACAAGATCTACATCCGCCGACTCCAGCAGTTCTGCATCGCTCGCAAAGGTAGGAACGCCGTAATCGGAAGCAACTCGACCTGCGACTTCTTCGTCGGGATCGTACACTCCAGCGATGCTCATCCCGGCCAGCGCGCGCACTGCGCTCATCCGTCCCGCACAGTGTGGATGAGACACAGCCAAAAAACCAACGCCTATCGACATGCGGACACTTTACTCTCGAAACTCTGCTATAGCTTCGATCGGTTTTCTCTTGATGTTGGGGACAACGCAATTCAAGCTTGGATATCCGACCGGCATAAGCACGAACGGCTTCTCACTCATGGGGCGGCCACAAAGCTCTCGCAGAAACGTCATAGGTGCAGGCGTGTGCGTTAGTGTCGCAAGACCAGATCTGTGTAAAGCCTGGATGAAGAAGCCCACAGCAATCCCGACCGACTCGGTCATATAGTAGTTCTTGATTCTGCGCCCATCGGGAAGCTCTTCGTAGTCCCTTCGGAACACGATCACCACCCAAGGTGCGACAGTGAGGTAGTCCTTGTTAAAGTCGGTCCCGAGTGGCTCAAGCGCCTCCAACCATTCTGGCGTCGCTCGCCTTTCGTAGAAATCGATCTCCGCCCGCTCGACTTCAGCGCGCATTCGCTCCTTAAGCTCGTGGTTCGAGATAGCCACGAAGTGCCAAGGTTGGCGGTGCGCTCCACTGGGTGCGGTGCCCGCGATTCGGATCGCATTCGCTATGAGTTCTCGTGGCACCGGGTCGTGCGAGAACATCCTCACAGACCGCCTTCCATTCGCAACGTCTAGGTCTCGCCGCGATACCTCGAGGGAATCGTGAAGGCTCATTCGGTCAGGCCGATAGGCGACAGGTTCGTAAGCCATCTGGGCAGTTTTCCATAAGTTGCCTGGGGTGTAGAATCGAATCATGGATCCCCTGCTCACCGAGCGACGCGGCGACGTCGTCCACATAACGCTTAACCGGCCGGAAGTTAGAAATGCGTTTGATGAAGACCTGATCGCACGAATAACGAGTGAGTTCAATGCAGTAACGACCGAGAGAGCCGTCATTCTAGCGGGCGAAGGGATGACGTTCTGCGCAGGTGGCGATCTCAATTGGATGAGGCTTTCCGTTCACCTCTCTGAGCACGAAAACAGGCAGGATGCATTGCGACTTGCCCAGATGTTCCGAGCTGTCGACGAATGTCCGTGCCCCGTAATCGCGGTCGTGCAAGGTGCAGCATTTGGGGGCGGCCTCGGACTCGTGTGTTGCTCCGACATCGTCGTGGCAGCCAACGATGCCAAGTTTTGCTTCTCGGAGACAAAGCTGGGCCTTGCCCCGGCCGTTATCGCTCCGTTCGCAGTAAGGAAGATCGGAGTGTCAAATGCGCGCCGTTACTTCCTGACCGCTGAGGTTCTGAATGCGGACGAAGCCATGCGCCTCGGCATCGTGCACGAAATCGCCAACTCTTCCGACATCTACGAGCGGGCGCAGTCAATCGTCGCGGCACTCCTCGCAAACGGCCCTCTGGCCGTCAAGGAGGCAAAGAGACTGATCCGTGAAGTTGCGACACGCCCTATCGACGAGGCGCTCGATGCTGCCGCTGACGCTATTGCCAAACTGCGCGTCTCTGAAGAAGGACAGGAAGGCGTGATCGCCTTTTTGGACAAGCGTCCACCCTACTGGCACTAGACACCATCGAGCCTTTACCTCCGTCTAAGCGATTATGAATTGGTGGAGAGGGCTCGTGGTCATGGGCTTGGTTCTGATTTTAGGCCGGATTGGATTTGGAGCCGCGCCGACGGACTCGGGCGCTTGGGTTCCTGACCCCCTCAGCGGCTACGGATGGATTCGATGCGAGGTAGACGCACTCGAGTTTTTGAGTCCGCAGAGCGAACAAGTTGATGTCGGCCCCTACCCTGATCTGCCACAGGATCACTGGGCATACGAAGCGGTCATGAGCCTCAAACGACTCGGGATCATGGTCGGTTACCCTCCCGCTTCTCCGGCCGGTCATCGAATAAGGTAGCTCCGGCGAGGAACGATCGCTTCGCCTTACAGCGTATCCTCCCAGAATTCGCCGCGCCAAGCCCTAACCATGAACGCTCTACTCTTTCCAGCCCTACTTCTTGCGTCTTCACAAAGCCCGGTACCTGCAGGTTGGATTGACGCGCTTTCCACCATTGAGGCTACGCGGCTCCGTTCGATCGTCACTTATCTCGCATCAGATGAGATGGAGGGGAGGGATTCTCCTTCCGCAGGTCTTGATAAATCCGCCGCGTTCATCGCCAAAGCGTTCGAATCAGCTGGACTGGAAAAAGGCGGCATCGAAGGATACTTGCATACGACCTCGTACACCAACCGACGCGGCGAAGAAGGGCGCGTTGCAAACGTCATTGGGATTTTGCCTGGAACCGATTCAGAGCTAAAGGACACCTACATACTTCTCACCGCTCACTATGACCACCTCGGAAAGAATGATCGACTTGAAGGAGATCAGGTTTTCAATGGGGCTAACGACAACGCGAGCGGAACTGCGGGCGTCATGGAAGTAGCTCACATCCTCTCGCGTGCGAAGTTAAAAACCAAGCGATCCATCATATTCGTCGCGTTCTGGGGAGAAGAGAAGGGGCTGCTCGGAGCGCGCCACTTCATTGAATCGCAGCCGATCCCCATTGATAAGATTGTGGGGGTCATAAACCTCGAGCAAATCGGTCGCACAGATGACACTGAAGCCCCGCGAGTCGCCGCAGTCAGCATGACAGGATTCGACTACTCGACCTTTGGCCCCCTCTTTGCGTCATTGCAAGAAGCGTCTGGGGTCAAGACAGAGATGCATCCCCGTAACAGCGACGCGTTCTTCGTCGCAAGCGACAACATAGCTTTCGCTCAGAAAGGAATCCCCGCACACACCGTGTGTACCGCATTCATGTTTCCGGACTATCACAAGGTCACCGACCACGCAGACAAACTGGACTACGATAACATGGCGAAGATACTCCGCCTCGTCACACTCGGCGTCCTGTCACTCGCAGACTCCGATCAAGAACCACGATGGAATCTCGAGAACCCTCGTGCAAAGCGATACCACGACATTCGCTCAGGCGGGGCTGGCAATAAGAAGTAGACTAATTCACCCGGGCTGCAGTTGGTCTTTCGTCACTCGCCGCGTTCTGCGACAGGTTCACAACATCGGTGCCGTCGTTTCGCATCCGAAAAATCTCGCCGACTCCAAATGCAAACACAGTCCAGACGATGCTGTTTCCGTCAGGAGTATAGTGCGGATCAAAGTTCTCGCTGAGGTTCGACGTGAGTTGGACGATGTCCGTGCCTGTGGCCGCCATAGTGAAAATTTGCGGCAACCCTGCTCGGTACATCACGAAACAAATCCGTCCCCCGCCAGGGCTGTATGATGGGTCACCCGCGTCGTCCGGATCAAACGTCAACCGAAAAACACTTGGCTCGCCGATGTTCCAATTGGCTCGGTAGATATCGTAGCTCCCATTCCGGTCGCTCCCAAAGATAATGTGCTGACCATCCGGATGAAATGACGGACTCTGATTATCTCCTACGCTAGCAACAAGGGTAAACGTGCTATTGAGGGTGTCGTAGACATATATGCTTCGATCACCGGCGCCCACTGCGAAGCAAAAGGCAATGTACCGTCCGTTTGGGCTCCATGACGGATCTGTCTCATCCCCGTTATCGCTCGTCCGCTGAAGCAAGGTAGATCCATCAACGTTCATCGTGTACAGTTCCAGGTTTCCGGTTCCACCGCGGTTCGCAACGAACGCGATCCGATCCCCCCTCGGGCTGATGGCTGGATCTAGATCATCGACCGAGCCGAATGTCATCTGAGTTTGCTCAGTGCCGGCAATCGACATGATGTACACGTGATAGAAGCTGCTCCGGTTCGATGCGAAAACGACTTTAGTCGGAGCCGTGAATACGCTGCAGCTGCCCAAGGCAATTGCTGATAGGATCGTTGCGGCCAAAGCAATCCATCTGGTCATTTCGTTCTCTCCCTGGGTTCCCAGTTCTTAGGCGGAAACCTCTTTTTCTACTGACGTACCCGACTGGCTCCCGATTCGCCGACCTGCGAGGCTAAAAAAGAAAAGCCCCGCCAGTCAGGCGGGGCGCGGGTCTAATCGTTGAGTCAAGCCGCGGAAGCGGCCTTGTTTGCGGCCCTCGCCATTCGGCTTTTGCGCCGCGCAGCCTGATTCTTGTGGATGATCCCACGCTCAGCGGCTTTGTCGATGGACTTAGCGGCCAAGGACACGATTGCGGGATCACCGCTCGCTTTGGCTTTCTTGACAAGCGTCTTGAGGGCGCTCTTCGTACTCTGGTTCCGGAGCCGAAGGCGCTCATTTCTCTCAAGCGCACTCCGCCACTTGCTGCGGCGAAGATCCTTTTGCGACATTTTCTTTTGAGACATTGAAATCCTTGTAGAGGGTGGGATTCACCCTTAATCTGCCCGAATTCTGGCAGGTCTAGGGGTCAATTTTCAACCCGACCTACTTTTTCATGAACTTGCGCTTGGCCTTGTCAAAGCCCTGATCGACCTTCTTTGAGTCGAAATGCCAGACTGGGGAGCCGCTCCTCTGGAAGAAGCAGTGGTAGCCAACCAAGATTGACGCAACCATACGGCGAGACATTCGCCGCACCACGTTCGCCTCCGCCAAGATCGTTAGATAGTCAGCCCCTTTTGAATAGTGGCCAAGCACGTCCATCAGGATTTCATAGTTCGAAAGCTCGGTGGCACGGGCAGCGAGATCGCGAAGTTCTTCCATCCGTTCAGACGAAATGAACAGGAGCGGGTCACTGTCGTCGACCCAGGCGAACTCGTATACATTGGGCCGCTGCGTCCTGCTCAAGCTGAAAACTGCGCCGCTCTCAACAGGTTGCTCGAACCACCAGTCGATTAGGTTGAACATCAGCCTGGCCTCGTGGTTCACCCAAACGTTCAACTCGCGACCTCCCGATTCAACCAGCACGATCTCTTGAACGTTTGGCTCTGCGCCAAGCCAGCCTGTCGGGAACTGGCACATAGGGAATGTCCCGATCTCTCGGTGGAGTGACTTCAGCACGAGCCGAATCTGCTCTGGCTGCTTCTTGGCCTTCGGAAGCACGTCCTCATCAAGGACGTCCATCGCGAGCGGGTTGCCCATCTCTTTGCGGATCGCGCTCGTGAATCCGTCGTCCGTTAACTCAACGTCGATCGGCTCACCGTCATCGTCCAAAAACTCGCTCTCAGGGAAGTGGAAGAATTCTGGCACCGCGTAGATGAATTCGGGCGCAGACTCCGGCTTCCGGAAGCGGTCTCCGCCGACAAACCAAACACGCTCATCCTTCAGAAGGCCTGCCATTGCATTTGCAAGGTCCTCGGACCATGTCCGATCAGCGGGCGTGAGCTCGTATTTGTCCTCCAGCATCTTCGCGACGCTGAATGACACATCTGTGCGGAGAATCTTCTCCACGATGCCGTCTACGTCTTCGGATGAGAACTCGAGCGGCGCGGCCTCTTCAGTCTCGATGACTGGCACGGCCTTCTCTGCTTCCTTCAAAGCCTCTTTCAGCCACTTCTGGGCCTCAGACTCGGGGTAGACGAACCCGTCAGCAGCTAGCAGGTAACCCGGCTGAGCGACTATCGCATCGAACAGCGCCACAGTATCAAAGAGGCTCTCTTCATACGGGTCGCTGGTCGCCAATTGCTTCCAAGCGCTATAGCCGACTGCCTTCAAGCTAAAGGGCGCAGACTTGACGACTTCTTTAGCTGCTCGCGTGATATCTTTGAAGTTCACGCTGCCGAACTGATCCAGCGCAGATTGCGCCTCCGCAGCGGACATATCGTTCAAAAACAGCGCATCCTCTTCGCTCTCGCGATCGGCGAGGAAGACCCAACTCGATAACCCTGCCAACCCAGATTCGGTGACGAACGTTTGGCGGCTGCTCGTCAGCATCGCCGGCAAGCGGAGCGCAAGTGTGTCGGCATCGAGCTTCTTGGTGGCGGCAATCTCGACGGCGAGGTCATCCACCGCCATCGGTCCGCCAAAGTTCTCAAGCGTCTTACGAGCTAACTCGAGCACGGGTCCATTGCCAGCTTCAACCCGCGAAGTCGGCAGCCAGCGGCGGTCGTGATACACGAACACCCTGGGATTCGAGGCCAAAAGCCGTCGAAGATCGGTGAGACTCAGCCCGTTCTTCGAAACTTGTTGGGCCAGGTCGCCCAATCGGAGCGTCGAAGAAACTCGGGCGAAACCTGAAAGGACGATCTGGTCGGCGTATGCACGCGCGACTCCCTTGCGATCGGATTTTTTGGAAGCGGTTGCCAAACTGCAGTAACCTCGGTGAAATCATCGCCGGGTGGCCCCAGCGAGAGCCTCAGAGTATGGCACATCGCCTACTCGAAGCGCATGGCCTCTACCGGGTCCTTCCCAGCTGCTCGCAACGCAGGCAGTAACCCAAAAACGCATCCCACCCCAATGCTCAACCCAAAGCCGAGCATGACAATAGGGAACGTGAGACTGGCCTGGATAGGGGTGAGAGCCTCGATCAAGAGGATCGAGGCCCAAGTCGCAACGAGGCCGAGTACACCGCCACCGCTGGTCAGGATTACTGACTCCAGTAGGAAGTGAACGAATATGTGCGACCTCCTCGCACCAACGGTCTTTCGAATGCCTATCTCGCGCCTCCGCTCATTGACGTTCATCAGCATCACAGTCATGATTCCAACCCCTCCCACGAAAAGTGCGATGGCGCTGATCCCGACAACCAAGTAGGTGAGGATGTTTAGCACTTTGAAAATTGCCTGCAGCAGTTCATCATGAGTAAGAACCGAGAAGGTCTCCTCGCCGCCCTGACTCGCCAGTACTGCAACCTTGATAGCTGATTTGATCCTCGCTGGCTCCATCGTCGGATTTGTCTCAACGAAAATGCGGTCGATCTGCACCCTCCCTTTAGCCACGGTCTCAACGGCCGCTTTGAAAGGAATGTAAAGGATTCTCGAGAATGGGTTTCCGCCAAAGACGCCGCCCGAGCCGGACTCGGTGGTGACGCCGACGACACGAAATCGGAACCCGTTGATTATCACTATGCGGCCAACGGCCCCCTCGTTCCCAAACAGGCTCTGCTTGGCCGCATCGCCGATGATGGCCTCCGCAGCCATAGGCGAACTAAACCCACCGCCTTCGCTGTACTCGTGCGGTCGCATATCAAACCAGCTGACATCAACTGCTAAGGCGAATGCCTGGCCGGGCTCTCCTCCTTCTGCAGCAACGGTGCCGCCAACGAACGTCCACTTAGCCGTGTTCATCACCCCCGTCACGGAACGAACCGCGGCTTCGTCTTTTTCAGTCAACGGGCTCAACCCGATGTTCCCGCTGTTACCGAACGGCGAGGAGGTGTCTATCCGACCCGGTACAACGATCACGTTGTTTGCGCCAAGTGAACCAACCTGCTTGGTAACCTCCTCCCGAACGCCCTGCGCTATCGAAATGAGGAGCATCACCGCCAGCGTCCCAACCATGATTCCGATCGCGCTCAGAAGAGATCGGGACCAGTTCTCGCGTACGGAAGCGATCGCATCGGAAACGACTGGTGGCAACATCGGAGACGGCTATTGTACGACGTGAACCCAAAGTCGCGCCTGCCCACAGCAAAACCGCCGGTTTTGCCGCCTGTCCTCGGGAGAGATCTAAGAAAAGGTGGAAAGAGACCAATAAGAAAGGTGGATAGAGTTCACCTTCCTTGGGGCTTGCGGTCTTTGCTCTCCTTTCACCGCAGGCCCCCTTTTTCTTTACCTCGTCGTTTCTCCTTCAGGTACTGCTCCGCATCCGTGGGGCTAAGCACGCGAACCATCGGCTTCCCCTCTTGGATGAACCGTTCGAACTCGCGCTCGTCCAGCAAACCCTGGTTCACAAACTCCTCGAAGACCGTTCGCAGCACAGTCCCCTCGGTCGGCGGATAAGGATAAGCGTCGATCCACAGTCCTGGCCCCTTCTTCGTTTCGTAAGCCACAGCCGCAACATACGTGTCCCCCGCAAGTTGCTCCAAATGCTCGAGCGAGGCGTCGGTCACCCACATACCTCGTAGAGTCGCGAAGCCTCGCGATTCCAAATCCGCAATACCGTCCTTTTCAGAGCCAAACTGCATAGACACGACCTGAACCCCTAGTTGTGGATTCACGTAAGTAAAGTGCGTTGAATCGCCGACGCGGCGGTACATGACGCAGCATTCGCCGTCACTCTTGAACTGCGTCACTGCTTCCGGGAACTCAGCAAAATCGACAACAAGCGTCATGGGTGCCCCCCGTGCGCGACCGTCACGTTGCCGAAGGACAAGCCGCTGGCAGATCCGGCCGCTGGCACAACTGCGTTCAAATGCATTTCTTTCAAACCACTCACGGGTTCGCCGCTCAAAGCCCGCATTCCTGCTCGGTTGCATTGGCATCATTAGTGCGGTACACTTACTGCCGTGCGAAGCAAGGTTTGGTTTATCCACCATCATCACTCGGCCGTGCGGCCGGCGTGATCCTTCGCTTCGTCTGAAATCTTCAACTTCAACGTAGCCAGCGCCGGTCGAGAAATGACCGGCGCTGGCTTTTTTGGTGTCCCAAAGTGAAACTAAACGATTCAGTCATCAGAATGGGCCTCCCTAAGGGCCGCATGCAAGAAGGTGTCTTCCGCCTCATGGCAGAGGCAGGCATCCCTTTGACCGCGGGCGACCGAGGCTATCGGCCGTCGGTACCTCTCGACGGGTTTGAGGCAAAAGTCTTGAAACCTCAGAACGTCGTTGAGATGATCGATCTTGGTTCCCGCGATGTGGGCTTCGCTGGCGCCGACTGGGTAGCTGAACTCTCCGCGAACGTCGTTGAGTTGCTTGACACAGAACTTGACCACGTACGCCTGATCGCGGCGGCACCGCCAGGCACACTAGACAGCGACCGTACTGTGCGTGGTCAGCTAGTCGTCGCAAGCGAGTACGAACAACTGACGAAGAAGTGGATTGCACAAAGAGGCCTCGATGCGATCTACATGCGCTCATACGGCGCAACTGAAGTGTTTCCACCTGAAGACTCCGACATTATCGTCGACAATACAGCGACAGGAAGCACTCTGCGCGCGAATGGCCTTCAAGTCATCGACGAACTCATGACGTCATCAACGAGACTCTATGCAAATCCGAAAGCGCTAGCAATGCAAGCTAAGCGCGAGCCAATCGAGAGGCTCTTACTCCTGATCCGATCCGTGCTTGATGCGAGAAAGAGAGTCATGCTCGAAGTAAACGTCTCCGCGGGCTCACTGAACAGCCTCATTGCTATTCTCCCGTGCATGCGTGAACCTACGGTATCACCATTGCATGGTGCTACCGCATTCGCTGTGAAGTCTGCAGTGCCACGGGCAGTTCTACCCAAGCTCATTCCAATCATCAAATCAGCTGGCGGAACCGACATCGTCGTTTCCGAACTCGCGCAGATCGTTCCATAAAGCCATGAAACCACGAAACTCAACTCACGAACGCACAACCGGCGAGACCAATGTCAGAGTCTCCGTTACGCTTGACGGATCCGGCAGCGTGGAGTGCGATACAGGAATCGGCTTTCTCGATCATCTCATCTCTTCGCTCGGGAAGCACGCTAAGTTAGACCTCACAGTTAGTTGCGACGGAGACAAGCACGTGGACGATCATCACACTGCGGAAGACTGCGCGAAAGCGATCGGAGCTGCTATTGACGCGGCGCTAGGCGATCGTGCTGGCATTGGCCGTTTTGGCAGCGCGTACGCTCCTCTTGATGAGTCACTTGCTAGAGCAGTCGTGGATCTGTCAGGGCGTGGCAACTCGTTTATCACGCTTGACCTCTTACGGGATCGCCTGGGCGAGCTTTCCTGCGAAAACATTCCTCACTTCATTGCCTCGCTTGCAGCGGCGATGCGCTCGACGATCCACGTCGACGTACTTCGCGGAGAAAACGATCATCACAAAGCAGAAGCTGCGTTCAAAGCTCTCGCGCTCGCGATTAGAACTGCCGTTCTCCGTGATGATAGCCGCGACGTGCCGAGCACGAAGGGCGTGCTATGAATGAAGTCGTCATAGTACCGACCGGTTCAGCCAATCTCGCGTCAGTCAGAGCAGCCTTCGCGCGGCTATCCATGGCCTCACGGTTGGCACAATCCGCCGCAGATATTGACTCTGCAGAACGTATCGTTTTGCCCGGGGTCGGTGCGTTTGGGGCGGCGATGGAGGAGCTTAGACGCCAAGGTTGGACGCGCGCTCTGAGCTCTCGGATTGAGCAAAGGAAACCGACGTTTTGCATATGCCTTGGTCTACAGCTACTCTATGCATCAAGTGATGAGTCGCCAGGCATCGAGGGGCTTTCGATGATCAAATCATTGATCAGTCGGCTTCCCAGCACAGTTGTCGTTCCGCACATGGGCTGGAACGAAGTGAAAGTGCAAGATCGAGGCGGGCTAGTTCGGAGTGGCCACGCCTACTTCGCTAACTCTTTCCGCGCGACCGACGCACCCAACGAGTGGATTGTCAGCCGTACCGACTACGGCGGAGAAATGATAGCAGCGCTTGAGATCGGCCCCGTCGTCGCGTGCCAGTTCCACCCCGAACTGTCTGGGGAATATGGTCTCACGCTGCTGGAGGATTGGCTGGCGTGTTAGCAACCAGAGTTATTCCCTGCCTTGACTTCCTTGACGGACGCGTTGTGAAAGGCGTGAAGTTTCAGGGCCTCCGGGACTCGGGCGAGCCCGCACCGCTCGCAAAAAGATACGAAGCAGAGGGCGCGGATGAACTCGTTATGCTCGACGTCGCGGCAACGTCGGAAGGTCGTAAGAATGCCGCTGAAACTGTTGCGAAGGTTCGATCCGTCCTTTCGATCCCGCTGACCGTAGGCGGCGGAGTGCGCTCTGTAGATGATGCCGCGCGTTTGATGGACGCTGGTGCCGACAAACTCGCAGCGAACACCGCCGCAGTCGAGTGCAATTCGCTCCTCTCCGAGATCGCAGGTCGATTCGGCGCCCAGTGCGCAGTCGTCGCCATTGACGCTGCGGTTCATGATGATAGGTGGGTTGTACTTACTCGCTCAGGGACCACGGTCACTGAACTTGATGCAATCGAATGGGCCGTCAAGGCAACAGAATTGGGCGCAGGGGAGATTCTGCTAACGAGCTGGGATCGAGACGGTACACAGTCAGGTTACGACAATGAGCTGATCTACGCGGTCGCATCTCGTGTGCGAGTTCCTGTCATTGCATCGGGCGGAGCCGCGAATCCGCAGCACATGATCGAGGCAATCAGGGCAGGGGCAAGCGCAGTGCTTGCGGCCTCCATTCTCCACACCGAACAGTTCAGCGTATCTGACATTAAGCGCGCCATGCGCGAGGCAAACATCGAGGTGCGATTGCGATGATCATTCCATCCATAGACATTGTGAAAGGTAGCGCGGTTCAACTGGTCGGCGGCGTAAAGTTGGAGATCAACGCTGGAGATCCTCGACCAATCGCGTCCAAGTTTGCTCTTGCCGGGGAAATCGCAGTGGTCGATATTGATGCTGCTCTCGGCAAACCCCCAAACACTGAAACAGTCTTGGATCTGCTCAACCTTGCAGACTGCCGCATCGGAGGAGGTCTCCGGGACATCGACACAGCGATCCGGTGGCTGGATGCAGGCGCAACGAAAGTCGTCATTGGCACAATGGCGACGCCGGAGTTCCTTAGCGGTCTGCCCCGGGGACGGGTCATCGCCGCACTCGATGCGCGAGACGGAGAGGTTGTGGTCGAAGGATGGACGAAGAGAACTGGAAAGAAGGTACTTGATCAGATTGAGAAACTATCCCCGTACGTCAGTGGATTCCTTGTTACGCTTGTCGAACGTGAAGGCAAATTGCAAGGCTACGATCACGAGTTTGCCATTCAGATAGTGAAAGCAGCGGGCGACCGACGAGTCACGATCGCCGGCGGAGTCACAACACCCGAAGACATCGCTGCGCTCGATCAAATCGGCGCAGATGCGCAAGTCGGAATGGCGCTCTATACAGAACAACTGTCGCTATCCGACGCGATCGTCGCGCCACTGACGAGCGACCGACCAGATGGGCTTTGGCCAACGGTCGTCGCGGATGAGGCTGGCGTTGCACTTGGCCTAGCATATTCGAGCATTGAAAGCGTTCGACAGGCTGTTGAGTCTCGGGCCGGCATCTACCACTCTCGACGCAAAGGCATATGGACCAAAGGCAGTACCAGCGGCGCCCGACAAGAGCTGCTTAGGATCGACGTCGACTGCGATCGTGATGCGCTGCGATTCACTGTAAAGCAGCATCCTCCAGGCTTTTGCCACGAAGGCACGCGCACTTGCTGGTCAGACAACCCAGGTCTCGGCCAGCTAGATCGCACTATCGAGGACCGAATCCGAACCGCGCCAGAAGGTTCTTACACTCGCCGCCTGCTTTCTGATAGGTCGCTACTCGGCGCAAAAGTGCTTGAAGAAGCGGCGGAGCTAATCAACGCAACCTCTGCGACTGAAGCCATGGACGAGGCAGCTGATCTGCTCTACTTCGCTCTCGTGAAGGCTCGAACCCTTGGCGCAACACTCACCGACATCGAACGTGTTCTCACGAAGCGCGCCAGGAAGGTAACAAGGCGTGATGGAGGGCGCAAATTGTGAAGCGAGTTTCGATTACCGACATTGAGAAGATCCGCAAGCCCGCCTTCAGCACCGAAGCGCTCGCAGTCGCGTCAGCCATTGTAGAAGATGTGCATCAGCGCGGGGAAGCCGCTGTACGCGAGCACGCGGTGCGCCTTGGTGACATCTCGGAAGACGAGTCGCTGTTCGCGTGTCCGGAGGAGTTAGCTGCAGCGCAGGCATCTCTTCCACCTGCCGACATCGAACTTCTCGAACGCACGAAATCTCGAATTCAGACATTTGCTGAGGCACAGCGAAACTGCATAGCTGACCTCTCCATTTCTATTCAGGGCGGGCACGCAGGCCACACGATCTTGCCGGTCGAAAGAGCAGGATGTTACGCGCCCGGGGGTAGATTCCCCCTGCCTTCCAGCCTCTTGATGACAGCGGTAACCGCTCAAGTTGCGGGTGTTCAAGAGATCATCGTGGCTACACCAAAGCCCGCACCGGTCATGCTGGCCGCAGCTCGCGTAGCAGGTGTCGAACGAGTGCTCAAGATTGGCGGAGCACAAGCCATTGCTGCGCTTGCGTACGCTGCAGGCGAGATTCCGAAATGCGACGCGATTGTCGGGCCGGGAAACAGATATGTGACTGCCGCGAAGCAACTCGTCGCTGGGTACGTCGCCATCGACATGCTCGCCGGACCTTCCGAACTCCTGGTGATAGCAGATGACGCCGCGAGCGCAGACGTATGCGCGGCAGATCTGCTCGCGCAAGCTGAACACGACGTGGATGCCGTTCCAATGCTCATATGCATGAGTGAACAATTCGCGATGAGAGTCGAGAAAGCGATCGACAAGCAGCTACGGAGCCTCCCCGCAGCAGACACCGCAAGGTCAGCCCTCGAAAACGGCTTCGTCTTCATAGTGCGAGACCAAACAGAGGCGGCGGGCGCGAGCAATCGCATCGCCCCAGAACATCTACACTTGAACCTCATCGACCCCGATCCATTCCTTTTCAAAAGCTACGGTTCCCTGTTCGTGGGAGCAAAATCTGCCGAGGTCTTCGGCGACTACGGGGCAGGTCCGAATCACACGTTGCCCACAGGTGGAACCGCGAGGTCCTTCTCAGGCCTGTCGGTCTTCAACTTTTTGCGAATGCCGACGTGGCTCGAGTTGGAAGACCCCGCCCTCATAGCTCGCGACGTGGCACGCCTCGCCCGACTCGAGTCACTTGAGGGCCACGCAAGAGCCGCCGAGCAGCCCGAAAGATAGGATTCCCTCTGTCAAACGTCGAATCTCCTGGCGGACGAATGCGAGTCCTATCGCTCATAGCTCTCACCACCCTCGCTCCCGCGACGATCTTCGGCGCACGGGATTACTCGTCCACGCTCAAGGACATAAGCCTGCACCGTCTTCGCGATACCATTGACAGGATCGCAGCCGAAGGCCGACTCGGTGCGCCTTCAGCTTCTACAACCCAGTTCCTGATCGGCGCAAACGGCCTCGGCAGTCTTGGACAAGTTCACAGCGAGCGTTACCCGCTCGCAATTCCCGACCCGAACGCGACGGCAACGCTCCAACTCGGAGGATCCTCTGTACAGATATTCCCTCTCTGGCCGAACGGTGCGCGAACAAACACGTGCGAAGTGAGCGGGACGCTGATGGACGCAGGTGATGGAGCCATCGAGCGATTCGACGGAATGGACGTCCGTGGCGCAATCGTATTGATGAACTTCGACAGCGGTCAGAACTGGAGGAACGCCGCAAAGCTCGGCGCGCGGGCTGTTCTATTCCCAGAACCTGAGTTCGCTACTCGCGCCGATGGTGAAGAGAAGTGGTCGACGCTTTCCCTGAACATGCCCAGGTTTTGGATTCCAAATGAACATAAGGAGTCTGTGCGCGCGGCGATCGGTCAAAAGGTCAGTGTCTCATCCCAACAGAAGTGGAGGCAAATCACCGCTGCGAACCACTGGGTTGTGCTGCCCGGCAACGATCCTGTACTTCGAGACGAGTACATATTGGTCTCGGCATACGCCGACTCAGTCTCCGTCGTGCCCGGTCTCGCGCCAGGTGGTGAACAGGCCGCCGGAGCAGCCGCCCTTCTTGAAATTGCAAAAGCAATCCGTAAAGCTGGCACCAAGCGCAGCGTGATCTTCCTGTTAACTACGGGGCACTTCCAAGCGATGCAAGGCATCCGGCACTTCATCGAATACAGACTTCGTGACAAATGGAAAGCGACAGGTGGTCGAACGCCGCAGTTTGCATTCATGCTTGACCTAAGTAGCAAGCACACCGGAATTGCTGCAGAGGCCTTCGGCTGGTGGGTGCAGTATCGAGCAGAAAACGTTGAAAACGAGCGCGTTGTTGCTCGGTACCTCCGCGAGCGAATGCCAGATATCTCTGCCGCGATGCGTATGCCCAGCACAGAGTTGTTCGCGGATGCGGTCAACAATCCCGACGGCCGCCACTGGAAGAACCATGTCCCCGGCAGATTCGCAGCTGAAGCTGAGATCTGCAACCTTGCTGGCCTGAATGCGATCTCATTCGTGACCGCAGAAGACGCCCGAATGCAGCAAGACTTGCCACTCGATACACCGGATAAAGTGCACATTGGAAATCTTGCTACCCAAGCGAGAACCATCGCGTGCTTGCTGCTCCATGCCGCAAACGATCCTACAGACGAGTCCATCCGAAATGCGCCCGTCGCTCCATATCGGGGCGGGAGTCGCATGGCTCGAATGTCACTGACATCGGGCTTTGCGACGGTAACAGGGCGAGTACTCACGTTCGATCCTCGAAAATCGTTCCTTCCGGACACTTCCGTGCCAGGTGCCATTGCGACGATGCCTGGAAGAAACAAATCCTATATGGGCGTACGAGGTTTATCCGTAGCCTTTGCGACCGGCGACAATGCGCGCTACGCCTTCTTTGGAGTTCCAACCGTCACGAATTACCCCGTCAACCTCCGCAAGTACGTTGGCGTCCTCGCATATGCTTTCGACGCACAGGGAGACATCTCCCTTGCTGTCGATTACATGGTCCAAGCTACGAGTGCATTCTCTTCCGAGTTCATGATGACAACGTCTCACCGAGAAACACCGGTGATAGTTTTCGAATGCCGACAGATCGATTTTTACGGCCTGACAGACCCACACTCACTAAAGCCGCTTACTGGCTTTACAATCCTTGACGCACGAAACGACGCGAGGCCTCGGCAGGGATTCTACGAAGCTGACATCACAGAGACTCGCCTCCAGAGCGCGGTCGACGATGCCCTCGTCTACTTCACCCTGCGAGAAACACGTACAAAACTACTCGCATACGGCGTAACGGGAGACGTACGTTTTGCGTTGACGAACAGTAGCCCAGAAAACCCAATAGGAGTCGGATTCCCCGCAAGTGAAGTCGCAGGCGAAGACCATCAGCCAGGCGCACCAGTAGTCTTCCGACACTTAGAGCTTCAAGCCGCAAGGGATCTTTACGCCATCAACGAGTGGAGGCTCGCAAGCCTCCGTAAACACAACATCGTCAATGCTGGATTAGAGCGGCTTCAAGGTCTAGCGCATGAGGAGATTGGCCGCGCTGAGGATTCCCTGGCAGCCAAGGAGTATGCGGCAAGCGAGCGCAGCGCATTCGCGGCGTGGGGATTTGCTCTTCAAGCGCACCCAAAGATTCTGGCCGAGACGAAAGACGTGCTGAATGGGCTTCTGTTCTACCTCGCACTGTTGTTGCCCTTCTCCTACTTCGCCGAAAGACTTCTCTTTAACGCCAAGAGACTTAGTCGCCAGATACTGGGCGCATCGGGTGTCTTCCTCGTTTCATTTGGCCTGCTAAGGCTGCTGCACCCCGCATTCGAACTCACCGGCCAAACGATGATGATCTTTGTCGCGTTCACGATGGGCGCACTCAGTCTCCTCGTCACGGTCTTCGTCACTGGCAAGTTTGAAAGCGGCCTCCAAGAACTCCAAGAAGCACAGGATGGATTGCACTCCCAGAAGGCGGCACGAATCGGCATCGCAATGACAGCGCTCTCGATTGGTTTAGGCAGCATGAGGCGTCGCAAAGCGCGCACGTTACTCACCTGCGCAACACTTGTACTCGTCACTTTCATTGTGCTCAGTTTTACCAGCGTAGTCTCTGATCTGCGGTTCAACGAAGTGGAGGCTCCGGGTTCACCGAGATATGCAGGCCTGCTGCTTAGAGACAAAACGTTTGAGCAACTCGACGACACCGCTCACCGCCAGCTACGCGCAGAGTTTAAGAACGAAGGGTCAGTCGCCCGCAGGGTTTGGTTCTTCGGCGCAGAAGTAGGTGCGCAAAGTGTGCTTACTGTGCGCCGCGACACTCGGCGCGTCGAGATTACTGCCGCTCTCGGAATGGACCCAGAAGAAGCACAGATACTGCGCCCTCAAGAAGCGCTCCTCGAAGGAGGTCGCTGGTTTGAACCCGGCGAACATAGATCCGCGATCCTCCCCCAATCTGTCGCAGAGCGACTTGATATCCGGGCTGCTGATGCCGGCCAGAGTTCAGTGGTGTTCGGCGGTGAAACTTACCTTGTAATCGGCATCGCCCGAGACGTCGACTTAAACAACATCGTCGACTTAGACGACGAATCAGTCCTGCCAGCCAACTTTACACAATCGCAACAAATGCGCCAACAAGGACAAGGAGGCGACGACGCATTTCGAAAGTTTGTGCGTCTTGATGCGTCACAGCTGATCATACTTTCATCGCAAGCGTTGGTTGACCTCGGCGCAGACATTCGTTCGATAGCCGTTGGATTCTCCTCGCAGACTCAAGTAACCGCGGCGATGAATCGCATCATGCCCCGGACTGGGCTCAATCTGTACGCAAGTGCCAAAGGCGCCGATGGCCCTGAGATTCGCCGATTTAGCACCGTGGCGGCGTCCCAAAGCAGAGGCCTCGAGCTTGTGTTGATCCCTCTCCTGATGGCGGCCGTAATCGTCCTGAACACGATGATTGCGAGCGTCATTGAGAGGCGAAGAGAAATCGGGATCTTTAGTGCTGTGGGACTCGCTCCAAAGCAGATCGCTTCGTTGTTCTTGGCCGAGTCCCTCGTCTACGCAGTGATCGGATCGTTTTCGGGTTACCTCATCGCCCAGTTGTTCGCGGCCGTTTCTTCTGCGACAGGTTGGTTTTCTGGCATCAGCCTGAATTACGGAAGCCTGTCCGCAGTTCTTGCAACATTGCTCGTCGTCGCGATCGTCTTGCTGAGCGCACTTTATCCCTCGAACATAGCAAAGAAAATCGCATCGCCATCCGGTTCCGATGATTGGTCAGTCTCATCGCCAGAGGGCGACAATTGGAAGGTACGCCTTCCGTTCACAGTTTCGAAGGCTCACGCGGGAGGGCTAGCGCAGTTTTATGGCGAGTGGTTCGCAAGCTACCAAGACCACGCCATTGGAGAGCTAGTGACGTCGGATGTCGAAAGCGGCGCAGATGGAGATGACTTTTTCTGCAGGGCTCGGTGTTGGATTGCACCCTTCGATTTGGGCGTGCAGCAGCAATTCTCCATCAGATTTCTTCCCACCGATATGAGGGACATCTACGAAATTGTTCTCGATCTCCGTCGACTTAGCGGCGATCCGGAACATTGGGAAACCCTAAATCGTCGGTTCTTCACATCGCTGCGAAAGCAGTTCCTTATCTGGCGCACGCTCACCCCTGATCAGAAGACGCCGTACCTATCCCCGGTCCACGCTCAATAGTCGGTCGTAACACTCAACTAGCACACGCTTTGAATAATCCCAAGCTAGCATCGACTCGACGCGCTTCCTCCCGATCTCACCCATCCGTTTCCTCCCTGCCTCATCGAGCACCAGCGCCTTCATAGCAGCGCCCATCGCCTTCGCATCATCGTTCGCGATGTAAACAGCCGCCTCGCCTGCGCTGTATCGAGACTCCTTCAGGTCGAAACTGACAACCGGAAGCGACATTGCCATGTACTCAACGATTTTGTTCATAGTGCTGACGTCGTTTAAGGGATTCTTCGGATCCGGCGCGATCCCGAACGTGGCAGTCGATAGATACAGCTTCAACTCCTCGTCCGAAATCCTTCCCGTGAAGCTAACGTAGTCCTCAAGCCCCAACTCTTTATGCTGGGCGACAAGATCGTCATAGCTGTCCCCTGCGCCGATAAAGGCAAAAGCGGTGTCGGCCAATCCCAAATCAATCGCATGCCGAATCGCTCTAAGCGCATAATCGACTCCATCCTGAGGCCCCATCACGCCCAAATACACGCCAAGGTGCTTCCGGCCCTTCTTTAGCGACTCGTCAGGCTGGACCCGCTGAAATCGCGAAAGCAGCGGACCACTTCTAACAACGGCTATGTCTTCTGCCCTCTTTCCTCCCCTCAACATCGCCACCTCCTTGTAACTTTCGTTGGTGGAGATTACAGCATCCGCTGTCTCGAACTGCTTACGCTCCAGCCACAAGAGCATTCGATACAAGGCATCCTGACGGTCGTACTTTGAGACATAGAGTTCCGGACACAAGTCGTGATGGTCAAAAACAAACTTTACGCCCCTCCGCTTGTACCCTTTCGCAATCTTCCAAAACGTATCGGGCGGATTGCACGAGTGAATCACATCAAACGGATCCTCGCACCAAATGCGTTTGGAGAGTCGCTTGGTTTGTTGATAGCAATACCAAAACTCCTGTATGAAGCTCAGCTTGCTCTTCGTCGGCTGCGGCATTGGGTATCGATAAACATGAATCCCTTCGATGATTTGGTCAGGCTCGTCACTATGCTGCGGTGGACATGGCGAGATAACGCTCACCTTGTAGCCTGCCTCAGTAAGCGCAAGCGATTCCATCCACACTCGCCTGTCAAACGGAACCGGCAAGTTCTCAACGAGTATGAGAATATGTCCCTTTCTCACCAGTAAAGCCCGTCGTATTCCCCAGCAAACTTCTCCGGGGACCCCACCTTCGCCAAGTCGAGGACTTTGTGCCGGGTCTCGATTGCAGAAATCAATTCACGATATGGCTCTGCGTCGTGGCCAAACACGATAACGTCGCCATGAGTTATGGCCTCGTCGGCCGATACCAGAATCCGTTTTAGGTGCGGCAGTTCGTTATCGATGTATGCTTTGTTAGAGCCAAAGAGCGCGGCATACTCCACGTTTGGGTCAAAGATCCGCAAATCATATCCTTTCCCTAATAGCATTTCAGCCAGGGTCACCAGCGGACTTTCGCGCAAGTCGTCCGTTCCCTCCTTAAAACTGATTCCCAACATAGCTATCTTCTTGGACCCTTGCGACATGATCCTGTCAGCGGCACGCTCAATCTGGAGTTTGTTGCTAAGCAATGAACCTTCAAACATGGGCAGATGAACATCGCTCTCACGGGCTTTGTGCGTGTACGCACGCATATCTTTCGGGAGACAGCTGCCACCGTAGGCGAACCCAGGTTTCATATACTTTGTTGAAATGTTCAGCTTTGTGTCGCGGCAGATGATATCGAGCACTTCACGCGAATCCACACCTAAAGTCTTGCATAGCATCCCCATCTCGTTCGCAAACGTAATTTTCAGCGCATGGAAAATGTTGCATCCATACTTGATCGCTTCGGCAGTCGATAACCTGCAGTGAATGAATTCGCCGGGAATACTCGCGTACATTTGCCGGACTCGGTCGAACTCTTCAGGAGAATCTGTGCCGATCACCGTGTAAGGTGGATTGTAAAAGTCGTAGATCGACACGCCTTCTCGCAGAAACTCGGGATTCATGCTCACCCCAAAGCTCTCCTGTGGCGCTTCCTTTGACAATGCGGGAATCACGAGGGACTCAGTCGTTCCAGGCAGCACGGTGGAGCGAACCACAACCGAATGATATGAACCCTTCGCGCGAACCGCCTTGCCAATCTCGCCCGAGACCTTCTCAACATATTCTGTTCGAAGACTGCCATTCGCATTTGAAGGGGTGCCGACGCAAATCAGCGACAGATCGGTGGTCGCGACAGCAGACATGAAGTCCCCGGTAACGGACAACCGACCGGAAGCCACGCCGGCGGCCATCAACTCATCCAGACCCTCTTCGACAATAGGACTCTTGCCAGAACCGATCAGGTCCAATTTTCGAGAATCGGGGTCGACACCGATAACCGTGTGGCCTTCTTTCACAAGACAGGCGCCGGTCACGGCGCCTACATAACCCAGTCCAAAAATCGAGATACGCATGAGATTGCTTTGGGGAGCAGCCCGAAGTATACCGGCGCAAGTTCAAGGCCAGACACAGACAGGTGCTCCCTACAAGTAACGCTCAAACCAAGCCAGAATCTCCTGGAGGCGGTGAATTCGCATGTCGACCGGGCCATTTCGGCTCATGCCATGGCTCGTGTTGCCGGGATATCGGACCAGCTTCGACGGAACTCCAAGCATTTGCAAAAACGTGTACACCTGCTCGCCCTGCTCCACGTGGCAGCGCAAGTCTCCTTCGCTGTGGATCACCAACGTCGGCGTCTTTACATTCTTAAAGTGCTTGACCGGACTCCTTTCCCACAAGTGCTCCCACTCATCGAACGCAGCACCTGGCCATACGCCGTCCGGGACAAACGTGTAGTCGCTGTTGCCGCTCTTGCTAAGAAGATTCGAAACACACCGATCGGTGATCGCCGCACGGTAGTCAGCCGAATGACTGATCGCCCAGTTAACCATATAGCCGCCATACGAGCCACCTAAGATCCCGATCCGATCCGAGTCCGTATACGGAAGCGCCTTCGTGAACTCCGTTACGGCTCGCACGTCCGCCCAGTCCGCAACTCCCCAATCTCCCGAAATGCAGCGGGCAAACTCTTCCCCGTAGCCTGTGCTGCCGCGGATGTTCGAGAACACAACCACATAGCCGGCCGCTGCCAGCAGTTGCATCTCGAAAAAGAGCGCTGAGTGGTACATCCCATGCGGTCCGCCATGAATCTCGATTGCGGCAGGTCTGACGCTGCCAGCACCAGGATGCTGCAGCACCCATGTTTGAATCCGAACCCCGGGCTCCGACTCGACCCAGTGTTCTTCGGGTGTGGCGATCTCCACTTCGCCCTCGAGTTGCTCATTGAAACTCGATCTCCACAACTCCCTGCCATTGGGATCCAGCAGCGCAACCTCTGGAAACCCATCTTCGCGCAATCGGCAGGCAGCGATTCGTCCGATCGGATCGACGGAACCGAGGAGGCACTCCCCGCGTACGGAGGTGATGCGCGACAACGATCCCGACGCCGCGTCGAACGCCGCAATCTGCGTCGAGCCGCGCTCCGACAAACTCGCGAAAACTTGTTTGCCATCTGTTGACCAAACCAGCCTTGGCTCGGGAGCCTCGCGACAGTCGCCGATGGTGTGGACGCCAACGTCGACATCAGGGCCGGTCAAGACGCGGAACTCCCCCGTCACCGAATCGTACACCGCGAGTAACGTCGACTTGATCCCGAAGTGGTCAGCGCTCCGATCCTGATACATCATCGCGACCGAGCCTCCGCCCGGCTGAAGAGCGAATGCGCCGAAGTTTCCAGCGGGATACCCGGACATCGCGCGCTGCTCGCGCGTTTCCACGTCAACAACAAACATCTGCTCATTCCACGGTTCCATCGAGGGTCGATCCGAGACGTTGTAAGCAACTAACAGCGATCCCGAATCGGCAGTCCAGCAGAACGCGTACTCGCCATCTGCAGCCGAATTGAGGACGCTCCTGTGGGTTCCAGCCTCGACGTCAAGCACACACAGTTCGAACCTGTCACCGCCGAAAACCCCGTCCCCGTCCATCCGCCAGATCAAAGTGTCGACCTCCCACGGAGGTTCACTCTCACCAGACTCTTCCCTCGTCTTCTTCGCAGCCGCGGTTCTGTTCGGAGACTTGGCTCGGAACAAAAAAGCAATCATTCGTCCATCCGGAGACCACTCAAATCTACCGACTGACCCTTCAGGCAATCTGGACACAGGGTGCGCTTCTCCACCATCTGCGGCCATCAAGTAGAGTTGCGAAAACGGTTTCGCCCGATCACTGACAAACGCGAAGCCCGTTCCGTCTGGCCGCCAGCGCACAGGCCCGTCAACAACTTGCCCAAACGTCAGTTGCCGGACCTTCCCATCGCACCAGTCAAACAGCCTCGACACTGTCTTGTGCTTTTCCCCCACCGCCTTGACCGGAAAGACAAATCGTCGACCGTCGGGAGAGAACTGCGGATCGCCAGGCAGGACGATCCTATGCAAATCGTGTGGAGTGAGAGGACGTTTGGGCATGCTCGGAACATTACCACGAGGATTAGCGTAGCCAGGAAGGCGTACCAAACGCCTGGAAAGACCGTCTGTCTTCTTAGACAGTCTCAGGACGAGAGAGGATCAACCTGAAGCCCATTTGCCTTGCTTTCGCCATATTCGCCAGCTTGTCGGCCTCCGCCCAAGACGGCTGGAAAAAGCCCGTGACGATCCACGCGACCGTTACCGAGTCGCGTCTCGGAGTCTCGCGCGCCTTCGAGATCACCGCAACAGCCGGCGCGCTTCGAATGGTTACAACGGGGGGCCTGAGCCCGCGACTCGAAGGACAGCGCAGAGTCGAAACGATCTCCTACCGCGGCGTCCACACTTGGCTTGACGACAAGCCACGCGTTACAATGCAGCTTCCAACACCCACAAACTGGGACCTCCTAAACTTCCTCGCCACGCCGCGCTTTTCCAGGGCGGACTTAGAGATCCACCTCGCCGGAATTGAGCGAGCCCTCGGCAAGCGGGTGCTGGCAGGCGCAAGCGAAATCGTCTCCTCGCGCGATTGCCTCGTTCTCACGATCCTTGACCGACCGGACTCCATGAACAAGGACTTCCAAAAGGTCTGGATTGACCGAGAAGTTGGTCTGACGATGCGAGTCGAAGACTACTTTGGCGGCGAAAAGACTTACAGCAGGCAGATTACAAGCGTTGAGTTTTCTAATGATCCACCGGAAGTGTCGATGGGTCCTCAGCAGGACGCGGTGATCATCCGTGGGCCCGTGGCTGTCGAAACGCTGCTCCGAGTGCCAACGCCGCGACCTACCGCCGACTTCGTCCAGGAAATCGCCCGCTTCAACGAGCTTTCAAAGTCAACGGACAAGAACTGGCTCGTCGCTCCAAACCCGGGTCGACCCTTCGGCTATAGCCAAACAGCGTACCGCGAGCCCGTGGTCACCTCACAGAGCCAGGAGCAGCGCTCCCAACAATCCAACCGCAGAGATTCCGCGCTCCTCTCTCAGATGGGCTCGTTTCTCTCGAGCGGACCCCCAAATGAAGGAACGGAAGTCAGAGTCGTTTTCACCCGGGGAGAAACGGGCGGAAGCCGCGAAATCCAAGTTCAGGCCGAAATCAACGGAGAACGGCGCGAGTTCACGATCCGCCAAAACCCAGGTGAACCGCCTCAGTTTGGATCGCCTGGAGGCGACTCCCAAACGCAGCCAGGACAAGCCCAACGCGGCGGCACCACGAGGATGTTCGTAGCAAAGAGTGACTTCGTGGATCCGGCGACCGGGAACACACTCGTGTTGGTCCAGTCGATCGGCGTCGCTCCCAACAACTACCTCGAAGGCGTTTTGCTAACGAGATCGCAGCCCTTCGATGACAAGCGATTCCCCTCAGCTACTCTCTGGACAGTCGAGTTTCCGTACCCGGCAGTCGTACTCAACTGGCAGAAAGGCAACGTTCGGTATGCTCTCGCAAGTACGGGTCTCACTGAAGCACAGCTTGCAGATATCGCAGCCAAAGTTCAGTAAAGGATAGAAAGAATGAGCCTCAGGTCAATCACATTGCTCGCCTTGTCGATTCTCGCCGCGAGCGCGTTCGCGCAGGACGGCTGGAAGCGACCCGACACCGTTTTCGCAACCTTCAAAGAAGTTGACGGCACCACACACGATTACAAGCTCGCGAAAACAAGCGACGGGCTGGTCATTGAAACGACCCGCAGCGCGAACGGCGCACTCGGAGGCGTATCGCGAATCGAGTCAATCTCTAAGTCTGGAGTCTATACGTGGCTCACCGGAAAACTACAAGTCGCACTGCAATTGCCGAACACGACCATTCCCGGCATCACCGAGTTTTTGGCTGTCCCACGATTCTCGAGAGCCGACCTCGAATTCAACCTTGACGGTATTCAGAAGTCGCTCGGCAAAGCCGTCCGCGCAGGCAAAACGGAGGACATTGCAGGCCGCAAGTGCCTGGTACTCACGATCCTCGACCGACCCGACTCCGCCACTACCGACTTCCAGCGACTCTGGGTGGATGTCGAAACCGGGCTCTCACTGAAAGTCGAAGATTACTTCGGAGGCAAGCTCACTTACTCACGCGAAGTGACGGACATAGCCTTCAATGATATCCCCGAGGGCTTTCCCACGACGCATGCCACAAACGCGACAATAATCCGTGGCGCCGTCTCGCCGGAAACCTTGCTCAAGATGCCATCGGCAAGATCTCACGATGAACTTAAGGCGGACCTCGCGAATCTCGGACGCCCCAAAGACAGCGAGGACAGCTGGACAACTGTTATTCCCGAGCTCCCCCCCCTCCGATACGCCCAAACCTCCTACCGCGAGCAAACTTTGCGCATGTCAAGCTCTGATTCCAGTAACCGGCGTCAAAACGCCATCGCCGACCCACAGAGTGGAACTGGCACGGTCCTGTCCGAAGTTGTTACACTCT
Source organism: Fimbriimonadales bacterium (assembly GCA_041744215.1). GTDB lineage: Bacteria > Armatimonadota > Fimbriimonadia > Fimbriimonadales > ATM1 > JAHCHL01. The sequence goes on from JBGTLG010000015.1 coordinate 66,727, forward strand.
CTGGCGGAGGTGAAGGCAGGATTATGTCGATATCCGCTATTCGACTCGACTCAAATGCTCGCGACGCAGTCTATCAATTCACAACTGACTCGAGTGGGAACACACTGGTCATGCGCGGCGAAGAATCTTCTGGGGCTGGCTCAACAGGTCAGGACGCAAGAATCGGTCAACCGACAATCATCCCCGTTGCAAAAAGCGACTTCGTAGATCCTAAGTCGGGGCACACTCTGACTTTTGTCCAAGTAAAAGGCAGACCAGCCGATCAACTCATCGGGCCCTACCTCCTCGGAACTCCAGCCCCAATCCAGGGGCTTGAGAGCGGGCGTAGCTACGCTGCAAAGGGAGACGTTGACTTGACGATCGTCGCATGGAAAAAGGGAGAAATCCACTATGCGATCGCATCGACTCAACTGCCTCTCGCGCGGATGGTCGAGATCGCCAAAAGTGTGAAGTAACTTCAACCTCTCTTTGCAAGCGCATCATCCACCGCTTTGACGACCTCAGGTGCGTCCGGTGACGTTCGAGGCTCAAACCTCGCAATGAGTTCACCATTGCGATCGATCAAGAACTTAGTAAAGTTCCACTTGATCTCACCAGGAAATCGAGACGTCTCTTCCGAAGTCAGAAACTCGTAAAGCGGGTGAATTCCCTCACCCTTTACAATCACCTTTTGAAAAAGCGGGAACGTCACGTTGTAAGTTGAAGTGCAAAACTCCAGAATCTCAGCATTCGATCCAGGTTCCTGCCCGCCAAACTCATTCGCCGGGAACCCGAGAATCACGAACCCAGCGTCCTTGCGAACGTGGTACATCTCCTGCAATCTCGAGTACTGCGGAGTCAGCCCACATTTGCTCGCGACGTTGACGATCATCACCACTTGACCCTTGAACTTTGCAAGCGATTGCGCCTTTCCGTCGATCAAGGTCGCCTCGAAACCGAGCGCACCACCAACCTGGCCGAGGCTCATGGCCGCAAGAATAGCTGAAATCATAGTCTTCCTCCTGGGGGATGAACCCCCCACCAATTACGAAACCCAAACCGGCATGTTTCCCAAAAACTGTGGGATACTCTGAAAGTTGCGGGTCATTTCAGGTTCGAGCAGCCCCGCGGGGCGCGGGCTAGAGGGATGAGATCGGAACATCACGGGCGTGCATGCCCATGAATTGGAGAAGACAGTGAGTAATAAGAGTTTGTACATTGGCAATCTGCCCTACACCGTCAATGAAAAGGACGTCTTCGACTTCTTTTCGGAGTACGACCCGCAGAGCGTTCGAATTGTCGAGGGCAGGGGCTTCGGCTTCGTTGACGTGCCCGAGGACAAAGCAGCCCAATGCGTCGATGAGATGAACGGTAAGGAGATGGCTGGGCGAAAGTTGATCATCAACGAGGCGCGCCCAAAGGAATCAGGCGGCGGGGGCGGACGAGATCGCTACTAAAGCAACAATATTGTAATACGTCTTCGTTTAGCCCAAAACTGACACGATTGATAGGTAAACTGGGCCGCTAACGCACCGCGGGTCGGCGAAGCATTCATGAAGGCTCCGCACATCCGCACTTGCCAAAATTCCCCCAGGAGCAACTATTGTCTACCTCTTCGAAGGCCGGGAAGCAGCCCGCACCGCCCGCAAAGACTGAAACACCTGACATCGCCCTGCTCGAGCACTTCTATCGCGAGATGCTCCGTATTCGAGTCTTCGAGCGATTCAGCGAGCAAGCCTATCGTGCAGGCTTGGCCGGCGGCTACCTCCACGTTTATACAGGAATGGAAGCGACAGCGATTGGGTGGCTCTCCTGCATTGAAAAGCACGACCCCGTAATCACCGCTTATCGTGACCATGGCCACGCCCTGTATCTCGGCTGCGACGCAACAGCCTGCATGGCAGAAATCATGGGACGCTCCGGAGGCATGAGCGGCGGAAAGGGAGGCTCGATGCACCTTTACAGCGCCGAGCACAACTTCTACGGAGGGTGGGGCATCGTCGGTGGACACATCGCCCTCGGCGTGGGCCTCGCCTTCGGCACTAAGTATCAAGGCAGCGACGCAGTAACACACTGCTTCTTTGGCGACGGCGCGGCAAACGCGGGAGTCCTCTTCGAAGTAATGAACATGGCATCGCTCTGGGATCTCCCAGTGATCTTTATTATTGAAAACAATGAGTTCGCGATGGGCACGCGGCTCGAATACCACGCTGCCGATACCGAACTCCATAAGCGAGCAGAAGGCTTCAATATGGAGCACGAACGTATCGATGGGATGGACGTGCTCGAAGTTCGGCGCCACGCTCGTCGGATAATCGATCGAGCTCGAAAAACCTCCCGGCCTTACTTTCTTGAGATCATGAACTACCGCTTTGCAGGACATGGTGCGGCAGATAACGATCAATCGCTATATCGGACTCCTGAAGAATTGGAGCGTGCGAAAAAGCGAGATCCCATTGCTCTCCTTGAAAACTACATGCGTGATAACAATGTCATGACAAGCGAAAAGATGGAAGCCATTCAAGCCGAAGTCGAAGAGGAGATGGAGCAGGTTTACACCGATGCAGCCGCATCGCCCAAACCCGAACCCCATGAAGTTTATTCGGACGTCTACACAGACATGACCCCGGAGAAGGGACACTAACATGGCTAGCGTAACCTACAGGGACGCGCTCCGCCAGGCGATGATCGAAGAAATTGAGCGGGACGAAAGCGTTTTCCTCATGGGCGAAGACATTGGGCGATACCAAGGCACGTTCCGAGTCACGCAAGGGCTTTTTGAACAGTTCAAGCAAAAGCGAGTGCTGGATACGCCAATCTCAGAACCGGGAATCGTCGGAATCGCAATCGGGGCAGCAATGGTTGGCTGTCGGCCTATCGTCGAGATGATGACGATGTCATTCAGCATCCTCGCGATGGATCAGATCATCAACCACGCGGCGAAGATTCACTACATGAGCGGAGGGCAGTTCAAAGTGCCTCTCGTCATCCGCGGACCCGGCGGCGCGGCAAACCAGCTGAGCGCGCAGCATAGTCACAGCCTCGAAGGATGGTATGCGCATGTACCTGGACTCAAAGTCGTCGCTCCCAGCACGACGGAAGATGTGTACGGGATGATCAAGACAGCGATTCGAGATGACAACCCCGTCATTTTCACCGAGAACCCGGGACTCTATGGAGTCAAAGGCGAAATCCCGACAGAAAAAGATTTCACCGTGCCGTTCGGAAAGTGCGCGGTTCGCAAAGAGGGAGCGGATATCTCGCTAATCGGCTATTCGCGAATGGCTCATGTCTGCATGGAAATCGCAGAGGAACTGGACAAAGAGGGCGTCGACGCCGAGGTTATCGATGTGCGTTCGCTCCTCCCGTTAGATACCGAGACAATCTACGATTCCGTCAAGAAAACGAACCGCGCCCTGGTGATGTACGAAGACTGGCGCTCAGGCGGATTCGGAGCTGAAATTGTCGCAAGAATTCAGGAGGACTGTTTCGATTTCCTCGACGCTCCAGTAGGACGAATCGGAGGACTAAACGTCCCAATGCCCTATGCCAGAAACCTTGAATTGCTCTGCATACCAAACAAAGATGATGGTCTCGCCAAAGCGCGTGAGGTCCTGTCCTGACACCCGTCACGCCCACCCGCGACACCATGTGAGATAATCACGCTATGACAGCGCAGGAACTAATCCAATACCAGATTCAAACAGGGCATCGCCAGGTCCGCAATTCCGTCAAAGGACTTGATGATGCCGCTTTGCAGAACAAACTGACCCTAGGAAGCATGAGCATCGCCTCGATGCTCGAGCATCTGTGTGAATGCCGCGTGGCGTTCATCGCCGAATCAAGCGGTGAGAAGCACAACTGGGGCAACTACTCCGCCCCAGACTCATCGGCAGCTGGACTGCTGGGCGAACTCAGCAGATTGACCGAGCATGTGATAGGCCTGGTGCAAGCAGATCCTTCCGACGAAAACATGCATCACGCAACTGACTTTGTCGCACTCCACGATGCTTATCACGTGGGTCAAATCTGTGCCTGCAGAATGACATTCGACCCTGAATTCGATCCCTATTCGATCTATCAAGGCGAGGATTCGTAGGCCGCCACCCGCGCCCCCGCTGGCCAGGTCGCCTAACTAACGAACAAACTGACCACCGAGAAGGATCCGAAATCAAGCTATTGCCCGTATAATCTATAGGACGAGCGGAGCCATAACGATGCCAAGAGCAAGAGCGTTCACTTTAATCGAGCTCCTCGTGGTGATTGCGATCATTGCGATCCTTGCCGCACTGCTCTTCCCAGTCTTTGCTCAAGCACGAAACGCCGCCAAACAAAGTAACTGCATCAGCAATGTACGCCAGTTAGGCATCGCATCGCAGCTTTACGCCTCTGATCACGACGACACCTGGGCACCCTCAGTCATGTGGCTGCCTGAGACGGGCTTCGCGCCGCAGCAGACTTGGGTCGGATACGACAACAATAACCAGGGCATCCTCGGCGGATTCTGGGGCAGAGTTAACGAGCCGAAAAGGAACCGAAAACGTTCAGGAGCGATCGACCCGTACCTTCAAAACGACCAGATCAAGCGGTGCCCGCTGATGCCGGGCACATGGCAGATGGCGTACTGCCTAAACTGGTTCAATCCGCTATATGGGTCGCCTTACTACGCGACCAACCCGGCGGCGCAAGGAAATGAATTCGGCCCTGGTTCTAAATCATGTGCAATCGCTCCTGATGGAACGTTCACTTGTACCGCGGCGGCGAACCATGAGATACAAGATCCTACGCAAACGCTCGTTGCATGGGAACACGACGCAAGAGTTCCCATGTGCAATTTCTTGCAAGGATATGATTGGTTCCTCAATGCCCCTGCGCTGGAAAGTCTTCGAAGTCACTTTCACTTCCTCCATCGCGACGCTGCAATCGTGTTGTGGGCTGACACGCACGTTAAGCGAATTGACTTCGGGCGACTAACGCGACCGATGTTCTCGTGCCGCAAAGACATCTATCCCTCTGGTTGGGAATAGACTTCAGCGACGCGGCAGATACCAAATTGAATTGTCCGTCGGGTTGACAATAAAAGTGCCCTCCGGAACAAAGCTCTGGCCTGCTTGCGCACCCTGCGGCAACTGGAAACCAAACATTGCCAGCGTGCTGAGCTCGGGATAAGGGATCTGTTGTCCCTGAAGCATCGCAACGATAGCGTACGGATCGGCATGTTGCACTCGAAACCTAACCGGCGTCCCGAGCGGGGCTAGGGGGTCCGGGGTTCCTTGAGCGATTCCAGAGAACGCCAAGAGCATCATCGCAGTAACAATCTCTCCCATATCGCTCATCAGACGCGTTGCGCCGCAGCTGGTTTCGCTTGATCACGACCCGGAGAGACATGGTCTCCTTCTCCGATGAGGCCCCCCTACTCCTTGGGTGCTTTGGCCGTCCGACGCATCGGCCAAAACATGAACACCAGCCAAGCCGCCAGTGATAGCCAAGGGAAAGCGTGCCGTAGCGGAGATACAGACGAGGGACCAATCTTCACTTGAGATCTAACGATCTGGGTCTTGCCGACCTCGGTCATCGCCATGATGTTTCCCCGTGAGTCAACAATGAACGAAGGACCGAGCGGGCTACTCTTCACAACAGGCAAGCGATTCTCCACCGCACGAATCACTGGCCCCGCAGCAAGCGCCTCGATCGCGTTCGTATTCTGATACCAGTCGTCGATTGACGACACAACAAGGAGATGCGCGCCGTTAGTAGCATGCTTCCGCGCAACCTCCTCGAACAAGCCCTCGAAGCACACAAGTCCACCTACCTTCATGCCCGCAACTTCGAGCGTAGTTATCTTGTCGGCAAAGGTCATGTCACTCGCTGGCAAATCAAACGAGTCGATGTAAAAGCCTAACTTGTCTCGAAAAGGAACGTACTCGCCGAAGATCACGAGCCGAAGTTTGTCAGCATACTTCCACTCGCCGTCCCATCCGTAGAGGCTTTGATACGTGCCCTCATCAGTTGCCCGCTGAACACCAACGACGAACGGTACATCATAAACCCAGGAGAAAGAACCTACTGGCTCAGCCTCGCCGTACGCGCTTGCAATGTGTTCTGGCAGCACAATCAGATCGCGCTCGACCGCTCCGCCCATGGCCATTACCTGTGGCACCCTCTCCGCCAACAGTTGCTGCCGCTCCACTTTATCGCTGAAGGCCAGATCGACACCCGGTTGCGCAGCAACAAGCCACTTTGTCTCTGCGGGAGGGTCGTACATATACGATACTGCCGACCCACCAAGCAATAGCAAGCTCGCCATCAGATACGGCCGCACTCGCCTCGCCTCCACTTTCGCGAAGATCAGCGCAATGAGCACATTGACCAACACGATAAAGGCACCCAAAAAGTACACGCCTCCCCACCAGGCTGGCTGCAACAGGATGGGCAGTTTGTATAGCGACGTGCCTAATTGAGACCATGGGAAGTATATGTAAGGCACGATAGAACGCGCGAACTCCACGCCCGCCCACACTAACGGAATCGCCCAGTACCATCCGCGATTCCAAGCTTTTGCCGCACCTATCGCAAAGAACCCAAAGTAGATAGCGAACAGCACGCAGACGATGACCCAAGGAATCGCACCCATCCACCATGAGCTCGTCCACTTGTGAACAAACTGCTGTAGCCACATAAGGTTGACCAAGCCAAAGCTCAGACCGAATACATAGCCGCGGCCAAAAGCCTGCTTAGAACTTACGCCCTGAACACTCCAAAGCAGCGGCGCGATCGCGACCAACGCGAGCAGCATGATGTTGATAGGTGGAAACGCGAACGCAAGCGTGAGCCCGCCCAACGCAGCAAGCCCAACTTGTCGCAGCTTAGCGACCCGCGACGGAGACTCCTGAGTACGCATCGATTGGTGATGCCGATAAGTGAGATGTGTCATCAAATCGAACGAGCCTTCGCCTCCCATTTGAAAAAACACGAACTTCACTGATCGAGCAGTTACGTATCCGAAACGTGTTGGCCGTCGACGGCATTCCGCCTATCATGACCGCAAGAAACGCTGACAGCGTTCCACCGTGCGAAACGACAAGCACATTCCCCCTGGAATGTTTCGCGAGCAGATCGTGAACAAAGTAGCCAACTCTGCAAAACACATCAATCCCAGATTCCCCCTCGGGCGGCGAAAGCACCGTTGGGTCTGCGTGGTAGGTTTCAAACAACTCAGGATGAGTCCGCTTCGCATCGTCTTGTGTCACCCCTTCCCACAAACCGTAGTTGCGCTCCTTAAGCCGATCATCAAGAATGGGCTCCAGCCCAACCCGAGGGCGCAAGTGAGGGAGAGTTTGTATCGCCCTCTGCATCGGACTGCAATAAATCGCATCGAACTCTTCTTCTCGTAGAGCGGCAGCTAAGTCCTCCGCCTGCGCCATCCCAGTCGCATCGAGAGGTATGTCGGCATGCCCCTGATTTCGCCCTGAAAGGTTCCACTCGGTTTGACCGTGACGCACGGCGAGGATACGGAGCATGATTCGGTTATACCTGCCACCGACGAACCTCTCCGATCTCGTTACCCAAGTCGTCCGTTTTCCACAATCCCAGATGGAGCGCGAACACCGGGGCTAGATCCTTAGAGGATGACTCAACAACCAGAACACATTCTTCGAGCTTTGAAGCGACGACTCTCGCGATTGCAAAATGTTCTCCATGAGAGTTCTCCAAACCCACGATTAGACCGGCAAAAGCCCGAGGATGAACCAGGTGTGCATCCCGACACCCGAACCGATCTGTACACGCGGTCACAGCGCTCGGGTCTGGTTCGCCACGAGTGACCACGTAAAGCGTTCGACTGTCGACCTCACCATAGACAGCTTCATTCAGTCCCATCGCACGAAGCTCCTCCAGCTCGCCGGTTTCGAGTGCCAAACCTGATCCTATTCGCGCGCCCACAACTCGCGCAGTCCTTATGGAAACCTCGTGTTGATGCCCGTCCCCTAAGTAACTCCTGATTGCAGCTCTCCGTTGCGCATTAGTCGATGACGGGCTTCGCGTGTCGGATGCGCCCTCAGGCGCCCGAACCTCGAATTCGCAACCGTGTTGTGCACACATCAACCAATCCAAACCTTCGATCCCGGTCGAAACCACCCGGCCTGGACCAAGTGATGTAACCACGTGACGGTACAAATGAACAGGCACCGCCGACAGCGACGCGATAGGCATTTCAACGACAAGACCAGCATCAGCCGATTGTGCCTTAGCCCACCGAATCGCGTCGAGAGCCTCAAGCGGTGCCCGCTGCAGATGCATGGTCCCAATGAAACGAAATCCCGATTGATGATTCCCAGGCGCACACAAGTCAGCGCTTCCAAGAGGTCCAAACTGCGGCGATGCGGGCGAAAGGTTGAGCCACCACGCTCCGGCTTCACACAGCTCGCGCGCGATCCCCGATTTGCCGGAATTGGCCGGCCCCACAATCAGCGTTGTCATCCGCAGCCTGCTTACCCCAAAAGCTCAATCCCACCTTCGGTATACTCCCACTTCTCCCCCCGTCGGGGCGTGGCTCAGCATGGTAGAGCGCTGCGTTCGGGACGCAGAGGTCGGCAGTTCAAATCTGCCCGCCCCGACCATTCCTCCCGTGTGCCATACTCCCTTCAACTCGTGATGTTCGCGCTTTCGTGGGCGGATGAAACATGGGGAAAGTCCGGTGAAACTCCGGCGCTGTGCCGCAACGGTTAAAGCCCGAATGCCCGCTTCGCGAGAAAACTCGGTCACCTACGAGCATAGGTGGAGCGGGACGGCCGTAGGCCATCTCCTCTCCTCCCCTTTTCTCGAAGATGACCTCTAACACATTCGAGGTCATAAAATGAAAGATAAACGAAGCGCATTCACGCTCATCGAACTTCTGGTTGTCATCGCTATCATTGCAATCCTGGCGGCGATCCTCTTCCCTGTCTTTGCCCGGGCCAAAGAATCCGCGAAGAAGACGACATCGATGTCAAACGTTCGCCAAATCTCGATCGCTTGGCAAATGTACAACGGCGATTATGACGACACCATCATGCGTGCGCACGTACACTCTCCCGACAAAACTTACTTCTGGTGGGGCAGTTGGGATGGCACAGCCCTCGATGAGAGAGAAGGCACACTTTATCCGTATGTCGGATCTAAGGGTATCCAATCGGACCCGTCATTCCCGATGACACTGCGAACCGAATTGGGTTTGACGGGCTTCGGATACAACTACGCGTACCTCAGTCCATCAGATTTTCTCCCGCCAACGTGGGAAGAAACCGCAATACCGGTGAAGCTAAGCCAGCTTGAATCGCCATCTGAAACAATGAACTTCGCAAGCGCAGCACGAATAAACATCTGGTCGCACCCAAACCCGACTTTGGAAGGAAACACTTACATTGACCCACCATCTTACGACTACCCAGGCTTCCAAGGAAGGCACAACAGATTCGGCGTCGTCGCCTGGTGCGATGGTCATGCGAAAGCTTACCGACCGACAATCCGCCGCGGCTCGTTCGGTTATGGCTTTAACGGTGCTGACTTCGAGCGACACAATCTTGGAGATCTCATTTCCCACGACTGCCCCATCGGTAGCGAATGCCAGGACCAGTACTACTCACTAACTAAGTAAGGCGGACGAGCAACGGGCAACCTCTGCTCGTTGCTTACCTAAACTTGGCGATCTGCGAATCAAACATACTCTTAAGCTCACGCGCTTTCGAGTCGTACGCTTCCTTATCACTCCAAGTCTCGCGAGGGTTCAACACTGTATTCGGCACGCCAGGACAAGACTGCGGCACGGCGAAGCCAAACACACCGTGATCCGCAAACTCGACATTATCAAGTTGTCCAGCAAGCGCCGCCTTCGCCATAGCCCGTGTATGGTGGATGTTCATTCGGCTTCCAACGCCGTATGGCCCACCCGTCCAACCCGTATTGACCAACCACACCCTCGCGCCATGCTTTCGGATCTTCTCGCCGAGCATATCCGCATACACCTTCGGTCGAAGCGGCAAAAATGGAGCACCGAAGCAAGTGCTAAACGTCGCCTGCGGCTCCTTTACTCCTGCTTCCGTTCCCGCGACTTTAGCCGTGTAGCCCAGCAAGAACTGCTCCATCGCTTGCTCTTCCGTCAGCCGGCTGATAGGCGGCAACACGCCAAATGCATCCGCAGTCAGAAAACAGATATTCTCAGGATGACCTCCGATACTCGGCGCCACCGCATTATCAATGAAATCCACCGGATAAGAACACCGCGTGTTCTCGGTGATTGATCCGTCGTCATAATCCGGCGATCGATCTCCGCGCAAAACAACATTCTCCAATACGGACCCAAATCGTATCGCATTCCAAATCTGTGGCTCGGCATCCTTGCTCAGGTGGATGCACTTTGCGTAACACCCGCCTTCAAAGTTGAAAACACCATGGTCGGACCAGCCGTGCTCATCGTCGCCAATCAGCCGCCGATCAGGATCTGCGCTGAGAGTCGTCTTCCCCGTACCGCTCAAACCGAAAAACAACGCAGTGTCGCCATTCGCGCCAATGTTGGCAGAGCAATGCATGCTCAAAACATCCTGCAAAGGAAGGAGGTAGTTCAGAATCGTAAACACCGACTTCTTCATCTCGCCGGCGTACTGCGTCCCTCCGATCATCACCAGCTTTTGCGCAAAGTTTAAGAGAATGAACGCTCCGCTCTTGGTTCCATCCACTGCAGGGTCAGCATGAAACTCGGATACGTCGATGATGGTCCAATCAGGCTCATATGTCTCCAGCTCTTCAACCGTCGGACGTAGTAACAGCGTCTTGATGAATAGCGCGTGCCAAGCCTTCTCCACAATAAATCGCGCACGTATTCGGTAGACAGGATCCGCTCCTCCAAAGGTGTCCACGACATACAGCTCTTTCTCCCGAATGTAAGCGTCGACCTTCACCTTCAGCGCATCGAACTTCGATGCATCGAACTCGGCGTTGTTCTCCCACCAAATGTTCCCTTCGCTCGACGCCTCGCGAACGACGTGCTTGTCTTTGGGTGTCCGACCTGTGTACTTGCCCGTCCTCGTGACCAGCGCTCCGTTGTCGGCGAGCACTCCCTCCGAGCGACGAATCGCATGCTCCACCAACTCGGCCGAAGGCAAGTTCGTGTAGACAACCTTGGCCTTGGATAAATCGAAGTGCGCTGAGTTTGGACGTGTCGTTGTTGCCAAAACGGGATCTCCTTTGATCTTCGTCCACCGCCCCCAAATGCGCCAACAGAACTGGTCGCGGCAGGTGAACAGGCTGATGCGATTCTACCCGTCCCACACGGGGCCGCCAACCTCGCAACCCCAACTGCTCGAAGTCCCGTCACACGGGGTCACATCTTTGCAGAAAGGGCCGCAGCAGCAGTCTCCCGAACCTCCGGTGATCGGCTCTCAAGAGCAGCCTCGAGCGCAGACCTCGCCTCAGGGTAGTCCAACATACCAAGCGACCTCGCGGACGCGACGGCGTAGCGAAGCTCCTCGCCGAGCAAGAGGCGCGACAGCAGCGGAATCGCAGCGACGTCTCCAATCTGACCCAACGCGAGAACCGCTTCATCACCTAATCGCCTGTCCGTGCGCTCGATCCCCGCAATCAAGCGTGGTACCGCGCGACGGTCCCTACTCTTCCCCAAGCTGACGGAAGCCGAGTCCCGTACGAATCGGTCAGGATCATCCAATGCTCTGATCAGCCCATCGACCGCCACCCGATCCTGACGCCCACCCAAAGCACGAATACAGTCGATCTGAAAGTCCGTCTCGCGACGCATCAGTGAAGTTAAAAGCTGAGACGCCCGCTCGATCGGTGACCGTCCTAACGCGAAGATCGCCGCCCGCTTCACTCTCAGGTCGCTATCCGATAACATCGCCCTCAGCGGGCCCAATGCATCATCGCTATCAATCGGTCCCAGAGCCTTCGCAGACGCCGATCGCACGGCGGGGTTCTTGTCTCGCGAAAGTTCGACGAGCTTTTGCAGCGCCCGAGCGTCAGGAGAGGCTGAAAGCGCGCTCGCCGCTCTCGCCCTGACTTCCGGAGACAAGTCGCTCAGGTAGGCGATCAGCTGCTCGTTCGCAGCGGAGCTCTGAATCGCCTCCAATGCGACGACGGCAGCAGACCCCGCAGGGTTGTCCCGACCGACGGTGCGGGCGAGCGCCTTAGCGGCCCCAGAATCCCCGATCAAACCCAAAGCGGTTGCGGCCGACCCCGCGAGCGACAGGTCCTCAGAGTCCAAGAGTTCAATGAGCGCGGGCGCGGCCCGGCGGTCCTTAATCCGGCCGAGGGCAGCTGCAGCTGCGATCTGCACTTCAATCGGCCCCACCTTCAGCGCGGCCATAATCGGATCGACTGCGCGCTCAGGGTCTAACTCCCGTAGAACGCGAATCGCTCCGATCCTCACCTCCGGTGCTGCGGTGCCGTCCGCGGCGATCCGCGCGGTTTCCCGCTTCCCGGGTTCCCCGCGCTCCAGAACCTCGGATATCACTAAATCCGGAATCTCACCTGTCGCGGGCACAGTCCCCAGAGCGAGCCGTATTGCCGAGGCGTCCGCCTCGCTCATCTCAGTCGAAGTCGAGCGACCACACGCCAACGCGAACGCCGACATGAGCAAGAGTGCGACTGTTGCTCGACTAAGTTTTCCTGACATCTACGCGTGCTTCACCTACAAAGACGGATCTGACGAGCAAAATGGAGGCGTTGCAGCCTCACTCGCCCGAACTCCCACAAAGGTAATCTTCCAACAATGCTTGAAACCATGCGGGAAACCCTTTGCCAGGAGGCGGAAGAGATCCTGAACCTGTCTCGACGCCTTGACGATCAGTTTGTTACCGCCGCCACCTGGTTGCTTGAGTGTACCGGCCGAGTGGCGACGACTGGGATCGGAAAGGCGGGCGATATCGCGAAGAAGTCGAGCAGCACCCTCAGCAGCACAGGGACCCCATCGCTCTTTCTTCACCCATCAGAAGCCTTGCATGGCGATCTCGGCATGATCCAAAAGGCCGACGTGGTACTCATGTTCACGAACAGCGGCGAAACCGAGGAGATCCTACGCCTGTTCCCGCCACTCAGGCAAATCGGCGCGAAAGCAATCTTGATCACTGGAAGGCCGGATAGCACCGCCGCCAAGAACAGTGATCTCGTCCTCGATGCGTCTGTCACAAGGGAGGCTTGCCCCTATAATCTGGCCCCCACAACGAGCACCACAGTCATGCTTGCCCTGTCCGATGCGCTCGCGCTCGCCGTCATGAAATCGAGAGACTTTCGCCAAGAAGACTACGCCCTTTACCACCCCAGCGGGTCACTCGGCAGACGACTGCTCCTCAAAGTCGCGGATGCGATGCGCAGCGGCGACGACGTGGCAATCGTCCGGCCCGACTCGCTACTCCCCGACGTCCTTCGCGCGATTACCAAAGCTGGCGCGGGTGCAGCAATCGTGGCCGACGAAGACAGCCGACTTATTGGGCTGATCACCGACGGCGACGTCAGGCGTTATCTGGCTGGCCACCCGACTCAGTTTCTCGAAAGCACTGCAAATCAAGTGATGACTTCGAATCCCAAAACGGTTGACGCCAAAATGTTAGCTGTAGAAGCCCTTGAACTCTTTGAAAGCCTCCCCCACAAGATTGGTGAGATTCCCGTTGTCGCTGATGGAAAGGTCGCTGGACTGGTGATGCTAAAGGATCTAGTTAGGCTCGGCCTAACTTAAACGCCGCAGGGCCGATCCGATGGGATCGACCCTGCACACGGTTCCTGCAAGTTGGAACTTACTTCACTCCGGCCTTGCTCATCGCAGTCCGCATGTCGTCCAAGAGCGCCATGCCCTTGTAGCCGACCACCTTGTGAACTTCCGTTCCGTCCGGTTTCAGGAACCGAAGGTCGGGAATGCCGCTCACGCCGTACTGCCGCGCGAGGCCTGACTGATCGTCAGTGTCAATATCAACGAACACGAAGTACTTGCCCATCGCCTTGAACTCTTCAGTCGGGAAGACGTTGCGCTTGTACATCTGGCACGGGCCGCACCAGGTCGCGTTGAAGTCGAGGAAGACCATCCGGTTGGTCGCCTTAGCGACCTTAAGACCTTCGTCGAGGTTGTAGTACCACTTCGTAAGGTCTCCGGCGGAGATTTCAACCTTCTTGGCATCGGCTGGCAATGTGCCCAGCGCGAAGACGCCCGCGTCAAAAGCTTCGCTGCCGATTTTCAGGTCACTCGCTATAACGAGAGTGGTCGCAGTCACGCCATTCTTCGCTAACTTGAACTCGGCGCCACGAGCCACGTGCTCTTTCGTATCCATGAACACGGTTGTTTCGCCATGCTCCCCGGCAATTTTCACCTCAGTAACAGGAGTGCCCTTCATCGAGATCTTTTGCCCAACGGTCGCATTGCGAAGGCCTTTGAACTGATCGGGATAGAAGAAAGCTGCCCACACGAGGAGCTCATCTGACTTCACGGAGTCCAAAAGTTTTCGAGCGTCTCCTGTTCCCAAGATGTACTCGTTTCGGCTCTTGTCGTATTCAGCGTACTTCTCGCCGTCTGACAGGTAGATGTTTGTAGGCGTCTCAACGCGAATAAAGCCAGGCTTGCTGAGCTCCATCGTATACGTCTGAGGCGCGGCTGGTAGGTTGGCAACGGTGAACGTCACCTTCAGGGACTTCGCAGCTTGAAGAGCTGCGGTATGCTTGGCCAATAGATCGGTTCCGCTACCCTGCGCAAGGAGCGTTACAGCGATTCCGGCCGTCAACATAAGGCTCATTTGATTCCTCCTACTTTGGGATATCCCATTGATATAGTACACCATAGGAGGGGTCTGGGTTCCCACGACCTCCTAGGAAGGACAGAGCGATCCCTTCGTCGAAACTGGATTACCTGGTGAACCCGGGGCGCGCCTTACTGGCTGTATTGTCGATTTACGTTCTCCTCGCGATAGCCTATATAGACGTAACGCCGTACAGGACAGCAGGCTATCTCCCCTTCCAGACCGAAGGAATCCAAAAGGATATCGGAGCCCCAGACGAGTGGCAGCACACCAACTACGTCCGATACATCGTGGCTGAGCGCGACTTCCCTCAGTTTGGCGACTCTACTCGGGACTTCTACGATCATTACCAGTCCCATCAGCCCCCCGCGTATTACCTGCTCTGCGCTCCGCTCGCCGCCCTAACTGCCGGTAACGAGGAGGCGGAAAAGTGGGCGCTCCGACTCGTGAACGTCCTTCTGGGAGCGCTGCTCCTCCTGTGCGTGTTCAAAGGCGTCATCGCATTCACGGATAACCCATGGGCCGGCGCGCTCGCCTCTGCGTTCGCTGGCTTGCTGCCCATGTTCATCGCTCTCTCGTCCGCGGTCACAAATGACGTTGCCCTATACCTCGTCATCACAGCCACGATGTGGCGGATCGGGTCTTCGCTTCGTGACGGGTGGACTCTGTCGAGCGCGGCCGGCCTCGGCCTCCTCCTGGGCGTAGGAGTCCTCACGAAGTCTGGAGCCCTGGTTGTTTGGCCGGTCGCACTCGTTGGATTAATCGCATTCCGGGGTTCACGCGCAACTTGGATTCAATGCACGGTTGCGATTTCTATCGCAGTTGCTGCCGCGCTGCCGTGGCTGCTTAGGAACCATGCCCTGTACGGGGATATCCTTGGCTACCGCATCTTCCAAGAGACATTCAAGACGCTCCCAGCTGACACCCTAATCGAGCGCATGGGTACATTCGGATACTGGTACGAAGCAGTCGGCTTGCGGGCCCTCTGGTCGTGGTGGGGCATATTCGGTTACTTCCAAATCACTCTCCACCCTCTTGCTATCTACGACACGCTGACGGTGCTCTTCCTTTTGACCATCGCCGGCCACCTCGCCAGAAAGTGGCGGGCGGTCTCGCAAGGCGAGTTGAGAATGCACCTGCTGAACGGCATACTTATCGCGGCCGTAGTCGCCACCTTCGTCCGATTCAACACCGTCTACTACCAGGCTCAGGCGCGATACCTCTACCCGGCACTGTTTGCGGTGGCGGGTGGGTTCGCCTGCGGAGCGCTCGGGTGGTCGGAGCGATTCACTCAAAAGAGCGGACAAAGTCGCGGCAGGTTGATCTGGCTCGTCTCTGCGCCGCTGCTCGTTGCGCTCTTGCTCGTGAACCTGTACGCGGTGTTTGGCGCGCTTCCTTCCGGCTTCGAACTCTTGCAGCGGTCTCCCGATACTGTGCAACCGTGAAGGAAGCTCGCGCCAGCGCGGCGAAATAGAGTTGCCAATGATGCCAAACCACCGGGAACCGCCCTCATTGGGGATGTTTGTCTGATGGCGTACTGGATCACGGCTGGCATAGTTGCCATTGCCCTCTTGATTTGGGCATACAATGCTCTCGCTCGAATGCGCAATGTAGTGCGTAACGCCTGGAGCGACATTGACGTCCAGCTCAAACGCCGTGCCGACCTGATTCCCAACATCGTCGAAACGACAAAGGGCTACTCCGGCTTCGAGCGGGACACTTTGGAAGCCGTCGTGCGCGCCAGAACGGAAGCAGAGTCTGGATCGCATTCGCCCTCCGAGCGTGCTCGGAAGGAAGACCAGCTTGGGCAGCGTGTGACCCAAATCATAGCGGTCGCAGAAAAGTATCCCGAGCTAAAAGCAAGCGCTCAATTCCTGCGGCTTCAAGAAGAGCTGGCGATCACCGAGAACAACATCGCGAGCGCCAGAAGGTACTACAATGCCGCGACGCGAGACCTCAACACAATGCTGGACTCGTTCCCGCTTGGCTGGATCGGTGCGCTCTTCCGATTCCGGAAAGAAGAATTCTTCTCCGTTGACACACCCGACGAGCGCGAATCTCCGAGCGCAAAAATGAACTAATGAAAAGACTTCTCCCTATCGCTTTGCTCACACTTGCCTGCGCGATCGCACATGCTCAGTACGTCATTCAGGACTATCACGTCGACATGGAACTCCGTCAAGACGGATCCATGGGCGTGATCGAAAGAATCAACGTCAAGTTCACAATCCCGCGTCGAGGGATCTTCCGTGTTATTCCAGTCGACTACCCCACGGGGAAAGGGATGACGCGCCGCGCGATCATCGACGTAATCGACGTCCGCGACAGTGCGGACCGAGTTCAAACAACGAAGATCGAACGAATCGGGCCGAACCTCAGCATCCGAATCGGGGACGAGAGTGTCGTTTACCCCTCCGGCACGATCAAGACATACATCATCCGTTACGAAGCCGTCGGTATGATGAACTGGTTTACGGATGAGATTGACTGGGATCCCTACGCAGAACTCTACTGGAACGTTATCGGAAACGAATGGGACACATCGATTGAGAAGGCTTCGTTTAGAGTCACATTCCCAGAAGTCCCCTCAGCGAACCACGTGCGTATGCGCGCCTTTGGCGGCGCGTACGGTGACAGAAGTTCCATAACAGTGCGCGGATTCGGAAGCGTCGCAGCCGCTCCGCCGCTCTTCACGAGTCTCAAACTAACCCAGTCAACCGCCGAAGGGGCGCGCCTTGAGCCGTTGCCTGCCTACAATGGGCTGACAATTGTCATTAACATGCCAGCCGATTTGATTCAAAGGCCGACGGGATGGCTGTGGTTCAAGCTCGTCATACTTCCAAACATCGGATTTTTGATCCCAGTGTTCGTGTTGGTCGCAATGTTCCTCCTCTGGGCTATCTATGGGCGCGATCCCCACGGTGGGCCCGTCGTCGTGCAGTACGACCCACCCGACGGCATGACAGCATCGGAAGCCGGCGCGATGATTGACGAAAATGTTGACCAGCGTGACGTTTCCGCTGGCATCATCAGCCTCGCTGTCAAAGGCTGCCTGGATGTCGAGTTTGGCGCAGAAGAAGGACTCATTTTTAAGCGGCGTCCCGTCATCCTTCGCACCAAAGACAAACCCGACGATGTAAAACTTACCCCTTTCGAACAGCGCTTGCTGTCAAGGATCAAGAAAGGCGGATCAACCGTAACCGAAGACGACCTGAAAAAACACGTCGCAACGGATATGGCGACGCTCCACTCCAAACTCTACGAAAGCTTGGTGAAGCGAGGCTACTACAGGAAGTCCCCGTCCGCAGTCCGCGGTGGTTGGGCCTTCGGCGGCGTCATCGTTGTCATCGCGATCGCTTTTATTGTCGCGAACATTTCGCCATTCATAAACACGTTCCCCTCGATACTTGGAGCCGTACTGGGCTGCGCCCTTGTAATCGCATTCTCTAAAGTAATGCCGCGACGCACTATGCAGGGCGCAAAAATCGTCAAGCAAGTCCACGGATTCGAAGAGTTCATTCGCAGAGCAGAGCGCAAAGAACTTGAGTGGCAATCGAAAGTCGATCCAAGTGCGGCGCTCTTTGAAAGGTTTTTGCCGTACGCAATGGCCTTCGACCTAACCCGCGAATGGACAAATGCGTTCTCATCGATTCTCACCGAACCGCCCAGCTGGTATCACCATCCCGGCGGCATCTCGTCTTTCAATAGCACAACCTTCTCCCACGATCTCGACTTCGTTGGGAAGTCGCTCGCGACCAGCGCGGGGACCCCACCTCGCTCCTCAGGCGGAAGCGGCGGCAGCAGCGGCTTCTCAAGTGGAGGAGGATTCTCAGGCGGCGGATTCGGTGGTGGTGGCGGAAGCAGTTGGTAACAATCAACTAATCCTGAATCAGCCCCAGTTCTCGAAGAAGCGCAAAAGTTTCTTCGTCGCTCGGCTCCACCAAAACTCGATCTCGACCGTGAAAAACAACCGTCGGCGTGCGGCACACGCCGCCGTTGTACGACGCCGCGCGGGCATCGTCCGCCTCGCTCAAATCTAAGTCGACGAACTCATACGCCAAACCGTGATGATCCAATAGTTCGCGAGTCCGCTCGGTGTCCTCACACCACGTACAACCCAAAACCTCGATCCTCATCTCGCAACCACGGGGATCCCTCCCAACGCGCCCACCGCAAAGACATGATCGTCCTTGTTAACCTGTTGCAAAGTAAAACGGGTCGCACTCTCAACAATGTAGGCACCTTGCCAAACCGCGCTCGTGGTCTCACGCCAATACACCACCCACTTCGCGCCCTGCCTGCCCTGCCACGTAACCGTCGTGTCGTGTCCCTGACGCATATCGATTCGCACATTCGTCGGAGCCTCTCCAGCCAAGCCAAGCGAGTACATCGTCACCAAGTTTGCACGCGTGACGTTGGCTAAGTAACTCCAATCCATAAACTCGGGCAGATCATCTGGCGTGTGCTGACGCGAATACTCCTCGTGCACTTCGATGAACCGCACCGCGTCGAAGCCCTCGTCATTGAAAGGCGTATGGTCTCCCCTCCTTCCAAACCGATCGCGACGAAACACCAGCTTAATCTCAAAGTTCTTCATGTTCGTCCGCACCAGATACTCAATCAGCCGCGCAAGCTCCCGACTGTTATGTGCATCGGACTCATCGCTAAACACTCGAACCCGCTTATCATCCTTCTGACCTGCCTTGTTCTCGCTCGAACCCACTGTATCGTTGTTAAGCACGGCGTCAACTTTCCAACCTTCTGCCTTCGCACGCTTTGCCAGCGCCCGCGCCCCATGCAGTCCCTGCTCCTCGCCAGTAAATCCTATAAACACCAATGTCTCCTTCCACTTCTTCCCCGCCATCACCCGCGCCAGTTCCAGCGCGAGTGCAACTCCGCTCGCATCATCGTTCGCTCCAGGAGCACGCCCAGTCGCTGCATCCACCTGCAGATTCAGCGAGTCCAAATGACCCCCGACCAAAACACGCCGCTCCGTCTCACCGCGCAAAACAGCCACCACCTGCACAACTTCACGGTCCTCCGGCACGCGCCGCCCCGCAGGAATGACGTACCGCATCAACTCCACCTCAACGCCAGGAATCTTCCGATACTCGCCAGCAAGCCACTCGGCTGCCTCGTTCAACATCGGACTCAGCGTGTTCCGAGTGTGAAACGACGCCAACTTCTCAACGGTTGCGCGCAACCGCGAAGAATCCACCTGCCCAATCAAATCCTGCAAGTCGCTCGGCGACCCTTGCACCGCCACGGCCAACAACGCTGCGATCATAACACCGTTGTACCCCGACGAACACCAGCCAGCCACTCCTCAGTCTCTGCAGGTCGCCGCAACCACACCACGTCCCTCCCAGAAGCAACCCATTCACGAATTCTCTTCCGCTTTCGCGCAAACGATCGGAAGTGCCAGAGCAAAATCGATTCGCGAGACAAAGTCGTCCGCAAAGTTTCGCGGTTCCCATTGCAGATCGATCGCCCATCCACAACGCGCGCAACCGTCCGCCTAAGCAGCCGACCGAACGAAACCCAACGCGGATAATCCAAGCCCACAATCACCTCCGCTCGCGATAACGGTATCTCCAGCCACTTCGCATACGCAGTATCCAAAATCCACTCATCACGCGAGCAAATCTCCGTGATCGCCGCAACCTGCTCATCCAGGGGAACCGCCTCCCAGCCAGGCCGAAACGTCAGATCATCCACCGAATACCAAGGAATCCCGGTCACCTCGCTAAGCCGACCCGCCAGCAGCGTCTTCCCAGACCCCGTCACCCCATACACCAATATCCGCCGAGCACAGCTACTCACCCCGCCATTTTGCGCGATGCAGGACTAACCGCCACCAATCGCGAATACCCACGAAACCATGACCCGCAAAGAGTTCCTATCACGAGCCATCGTCGCAGCCGCGGCTACTGCCCTCCCGCCCGGCGTCCTCGCAAAGCAAACCCAACAAAACCAAAGCGGGATAACCATCGAAGACATAAAAGCCGCAGCCAAAGTCGCAGCAGTCGAATTCACCGACGAAGAGCTTCAACAAATCCTGCGACAGATCCAAACCGCCTCGACACAAGCGAAGGACGCGCGCAAGAACAAACTCGACAACTCTGTCGCGCCGCCAACCCCGTTCTTCCCGTCGCCAGACCGAACTCAAGAAATCAACACGCACATCACTTTCGAATCGGAAGCGCGGCCCAAGCCGAAAGACGACGATCTCGCATTCGCAACCGTCGCAGAAATCGCCACACTCGTCAAAGCCAAACACATCTCACCAGTCGAACTGACCAGCTTCTTCCTAAACCGCATGAGACAATACGGCGAGAAGCTCATATGCATCGCATCGCTAACAGAAGAGCGCGCGCTCCGAATGGCAAAAAAAGCGGAAGACGAGATCATGGCCGGAAACTATCGCGGCCCGTTGCACGGAATCCCCTGCGGAATCAAAGACCTCTTCGCAACCAAAGGATACAAAACGACCTGGGGCGCAGAACCATACAAGGATCAAACCCTCGATTACGACGCTGCGCTCGTCGAAAAACTCGACGAAGCAGGAGCAATCATCATTGCGAAACTGAGCCTCGGTGCGCTCGCAATGGGCGACGTCTGGTTCAAAGGGCGAACCAAAAACCCGTGGAATCCAGAGCAAGGATCTTCGGGCTCATCCGCCGGCTCTTGCGCTGCGGTCGCTGCGGGTCTTGTGCCATTCGCAATAGGAACAGAAACGCTCGGATCAATCGTCTCGCCAAGCCACCAGTGCCGAGTAACGGGATTGCGCCCAACTTTCGGAAGAGTCTCGCGACACGGCGCGATGGCGCTCAGCTGGTCAATGGACAAAGTCGGACCAATCTGCAGAACCGCGCAAGACTGCGCCATCGTCCTATCCCAAATCATCGGCGCAGACCAACGCGATGAGAGCACAATCGACAAACCGTTCATCTACCCGCCAACAAACACACTCCGCAACGCAAAAGTCGGTGTGCTCCTGCAGCCAGACGACGACCCAACCGGCGATGCATGGCAACGCGCAAAGCAGCAAGACTTCGCAAAAGTCCTCGAGGAACTCGGCGCAAACCTCGTCCCGATTCAATTCGACGCAGCGTTCCCGTCTGCGATCAACATCCTTTATGCGGAGTGCGGTTCTGCGTTCGACGACTTTGTTCTAAGCGAAGCAGTCCACGACCTAAAAAACAGCACCTGGCCACAAACCTTCCGAATGTCGCGATTTATCTCATCAGTCGATTACCTCCGAGCGATGCGCATGCGCCGCGAAATGATGGAAGCGTTTGAAGAGAAGATGAAAACAGTAGACTTCTATGTAGGCCCAGAACGCGCGCTCGCGACTCTGCTCCCAACCAATCTAACAGGACACCCGCAAATCCTCGTGCCAAATGGCTCAACCGAAACCGGCGCTCAACGCTCGATGTCCTTCGTCGGCCAACTCTACGGCGAATCCGCAATCGCCGCCGCAGCATGGGAATACCAAAAAGTCGTCAAACACCACGAAAAACGCCCAGACTTGAGCAAACTGTAAGCGAGTTCGTACGCAAGCGATCGCAAGCGCTCATCAGCGACGTTGACGCCTGTCAACGCCTATTCGGTTGTTAGGCGCCACACAGACTGTCTGCCGTGCAAGACAACCGAAAGCAAGACTCGATCTGAGGGTCCCCATTTGCCGCTGCGAAACTCCTTCACCTTATCGGGGCTTGGATCCCACTGCGCACACCCTTGCCCTACCACCTTCCCAGAACTTCCGTCGATGAAGCGTATGTTGAGAAGTACCGTTTGATCGCGCGATATCTCTACGTAGTACGGCGCGCCACGAACGACCGCTCTCGGCCGGGCGCCTGTCTCCAGCGTAACTCCCGCATCCAAACTCGAATAAACCTCAGCGAAGCTAACTTGATGAAGCCCGCCGATCCGATCCGTCGGACCGGCTCGTTCGCTGAGCTCACTATCGGGTCGCCAACTCGATCGCAGCGTTAGAAGCGAACCATCTGCATTCGTCGTAGCCGCCGACAACCGGGCAGCGCCTCGGTACTTTATGAAAGGGCGCCAACCTTCCCGCGGACTGTCTTGCACCTCTCGCGGCGCGGGCAGTGGCCAGCTGCCAACAGCTACGTTTGCAGTTGCAGTCCCGTCAGGGACTGCGGTGATGTCCCCCAACACAAGGAACTCCTCCCTCACCGTACCGCGACCGACCGATGCAGAAACAAAAGTCCACACGGCCGTGCCTTCGCGGTCGGCCCACACTCCCGGCAAGTGACCGGGAACCAGAGCTTGCACAACTAAAACAATGCTTAACATCTCAAACCTCCGGCACCAATTATGTCACACGAAGTCCGAAAGGCCAACGCTCGCCTCCGCCAGGTACATCTTACAGCGCCCCGAACTAACTCATTCGAGTGAACGCAGTCGGCGGACGCGCCAAAGGCAAACAAAGCAGATACCTTCCCTCCTCACCGGCTTCGAATCCCCACTGCCTGATCGGATAGCCTTGTCAAGAACCCGGCGGGCAACCCGGAAGGTTCACTCCACGAACTCCCCGGCGCAATCGACTGCGTTGAAGTGTAGACACCTCCACGCCCAGGCCCCGCGGTAACCCCGACGAGAAGAGTTTCCTCGATCAGCGGTAGAAACAAAGCTCCTGGTTTCTCGAGTTCCTTCAGAGACTCCGCAGCCGCCGAAGCGCGAAAGAACACGATACTGCCGTCACGCGACATCCCTAACGCCGATGCCTCCACCAACCGTACTTGAAGGCGGATGTCACCGAGCCCCTGCACCGGAATGAACTCGGTCAGTTCTTTGTCAATCACACTCCTCGGGTCACTCATCAGGTGCTCTCTTGCAAACGATTCATACTCAGGTCCAAGCCATCGCAATCCGCTTGTATCCCCGATCGTCGGCCTCGCCCGAACCAGAGCCTCCGTCAAATGAGATCGCTGCGCATCCGTCATGGAGAGGAACGAAATGTCCATGCCCGATGCGGACTCTGTTCGTTGCCCAGGGGCTAAGGAGTGCCAGAATCGCAGTAGGTGGGCGGATGCAAACGTCGGACCCTGAATTCGCCCTCCCGTGATGTATTGGCCTGAAACCGTTGCCAACTGAAGATCGCTCAGCTCATTAGCAATTGCTGATAGCTGAGTCATCGAAAGTCCGTCGGCAATATCGTATGCACTTTCTAAGCGCGACAATGTGCGCCGGGGAATTGTTCTCGCACGAGAAACGGCTCTGCGTCGATCCGAGACCTCAATCCAGCCGTTCCTAACTCTCCACTGTTGCCACGGTGCGGTCATCGCCGTAAGCACTGCCGATACGGTTGGTCGAGAAACGGCGAATCGAGAGTAAGATCCAAACGGTCGATCAGATGCATGAGCGATTAAGCTATGTTTCGTGTGCCTTGCGACTTCACCGAGACCCATTGCGAATGGTCGTAACGGCTCCCACTTACCGTCCTCCGTTCGGTAGATCGGGTGCGTTCTGACATTCATATCAAGCGAGACTGAGTCAACAGCCAATGCTGTGCGGCGAATGGCATCGCTAATCGGAAGCAACGATTCGAATATCTCTGGCAATTCCACGTCCTCGTGGTCGAATCGCATGGCTTGATATGTCAGAAGACGAACAAAGTCCGTCCGCAAGATCGTTCCGTCGATGCCCATGAGTTCAATGGTTGCCACCAGCGTATGTGCGTTGCCTAACGGGTCTCCGTCCTGATAGATCACTCGGACCTTATTGATCTCACGCGATGGTTCCGATGGTGATAGGACATCCTTCAAAGCGTCCCGCGACGATTTCGGCAGTTCGTGCTGCATCGCAGTCGGGTCGGTTGATAAGACTATCGCCCGCCTGGTCGCAAGGTGCACCAACATCTTCTCATCCAGACCGACAAAGCCGGTAGCCGCCAACCGCCAAGAAGCCGAATGACTGCTTCGAAGCGATCCGATCTGTTCTTGGACCTGGCGCGCCTCACTGACTTTGCCAGAATTGATGAAATCCTGCCAGATCGTTTCTAAAGCTTGTATCAGGGCCTTAGTCTCTTCATCGTTTCGCTTGCCTGTTTCTTGCAATGACTCTCGCAGTTGTTCTTGCGCTGCTTTCAAGTCAGCGGCAAGCTCCTTCGCAAACGATTCTGCTTCCGCCTCGCGATGCGCTTCCGCCTGATACAGATAGTAGCCGTCGTCGCGCCTTCTCCATGAAAGGTTCATGTGTTCCGAGATCTTGCGGAGCACATCGCGCGCAGCTTGCTCCCTAACAACGATCACAAGAAGGTCTTCCGCAACCGCAGGCGCTGCAAGGAGCATTACGTCAAGCTGCTCGCCAACCATATCGATCACATCACCAATGGCGGCGACCCCGGTCTCAAACGTGAGCGGCTGATCTAAGCGAAGGTCACCCGCGAAAACATCCTCCGCCGACGTGGAGAGGGCGATGCCAAGGAGCACGCTGGACACCATGCTACAAAGTATGGCCGGTATTGAGCAGTTGTTTGTGCGAGTAGACCCTTCACTCGCTTTGAGAGGAATCCGTGTGGTCACCCCGGAGGGCAGCCGGGTGGTCCTCTCCTGATTCCGTGTGAGTGCCCCTGAAATCCGATTGACGCCTCGCAATCCGCACGGTGCCCCGCCGCCGCCCGCAAACGACAAGACTAAACTCCACACCCCAAGGTTGACATCCTCCCCCCTCATGCCCTATCCAGCGGTATGCCGAGAGACGAACAACTCGAAAAACTCAATGACGCCCTCCTTGACCCCGATGCAAGACGCAGAGCCGTTGAGGACCGCCGCTTCTATCTCGACTCCCTCTTCACCTCTTTCGAAGAATTCCCGCCTTCCCCGCCGCCGTTCCTAATCGATGGTCTCCTGCCACTCGGCTACCTCACTATCCTCGCGGGCGACCCCAAATCCGGCAAAACCGCCCTCGCGTCCGCAATCGCTCTCGCGGTCGCACAAGGACTCCCTTTCGCAGGAATGAAAACAGCCGAGTCGCCGGTCCTCTGGCTCTCGCTCGAAGAGAGCCGCCGCGAAAGAGCAGCGGTCCTCTTCCCTGTCGTTCTCCAACACGCCCCCGAAGACCCACGAAGGATCGGGTCCCTCGACTCCGGCCCCAAAATTCCGATCTACACCTGCCACGGCGGCATCGCCATAGACACAGAAGAAGGAATCGAAGTCCTTGACCACTGGATCGACAAAACGCGCGCGAAGCTGATCGTCGTTGACCCGCTTCACGCTGCCCACTCGGGCAGAAGCCTCCAAGACGGATGGTCCGCGAGAAAATCGCTGAGGATGCTGAAACGGCTCTGCAGTGAATGCGGCCTGACGGCCATCGTACTCCACCACCTCACCGTGCGAGGAAAGCGCCGCGTCGCAGAAAGCGCGCAGATCACCGCGATTGCCAGCATGGTCATGATGCTATCGCACCAACAAATCACCAGCGAAGCCGAGCCGAACTCACTGGAAGACGGTGAACCAGCGCAACGACCCTCTCGCATCATCACGCTGAGGTGCTCGGGTCGCGGCGAAGCAACCAACCGAACGCTTCACTTAGCAAGTGACAGCCCGCTTGACTATCGGCTGACAGATCCGCCAATCGAGCCTAAGGTCGAGCCAAGAAAACTGAATCGCCCCCGCCCTATCGACGAACTTGTAGTTCGGGTCCTAAACGAAGGAGCCCACCTGGCCGCAAATGACATAGCCGGAAAGCTTGGCGTTAACGTAAACAGCGTTCGAAATGCGATACCGCGACTCGTGCACAGTGGCCAAATCCGCCTGATCGCAGTCGTTTCGGGAACGTCCATCTACGGCCCGCCGACAGATTTCGCTCCGTTAACAATTAAAACAAGTGATGAGTCCAGTGAGTCCAGTGAGTCCAGTGAGTCCCGCTAACGCGCTGCCGCGATACGAACGACATCGCCCATCTCGCAGCGAAGTTCGCCCTCGGGAATCGCGATGGCCAGTCCTTCTTGCACAGTCTCGATTCGGCAGAACCCAAGGCTGCGGTCCCGCGCTCGGCCAATGACTTGTCCCGACTGCGGGTCTTTCAGCGCGCGGCCCGGGCGTAGCACTTCGAGCCGGTCGCCTTCGGCAAGCCCCGTCTCTGAGCCAGCCGTGATGTAGATCGCAGAAAGCGACCCGTCCTCTTCTTCATCGACGTCGGCGACCCTCGCTTCCCAAACGAGCTTCTCAAGCTTCTCGACGATCTGCGCGACGGCGCGCTCGATCGCTTGACGCGTCGCATGACCCAAAGGCGTGCTTTGGAACTGCTCGGCGCTCAGTTTGACGCTCTCTTTATCGAGTGAAATGTTGCGCGCCGAGGCCTTCGCTTTGCCTTCACCTCGGACCGAGTCGAGAATCACTCCGTTCGTCGGATCAAAGATTCTTAGGTCGATGGCCACCATTGCTTCAAGCTGCGACCCGGAACCGCTGAGCCCGCCAAGGATTGATATCGAACCGCCAGTGGACGACGTGCGATAGGAATACTCGGTGATGGCGCCCCGGATCAGCGCCTGCGCTTGGATCAAAGGAGGCGCCTCGCCCTCTTGCCCGGTCCCGCCGAAAACTCCGCCGCGAGTTTCGTCGAGAATATCCTGAATCGCCTTCCGCTCCAATAGCACGAATCGACCAGTCTTCGCCAACGCGGTCGTCAGCATCTCGGTCATCCCCGATCCGAAGTCCGACGGCGGAGGAACGTCCCCCGCCCCGCCCGCGCCAGCCGCGCCAGAGGCGTCGACCTTGAGCTCGATGTCCATGACCGCCAGCCGCTTGCGCGGCGTTTTTACACGGGCCTGCCCCGCCGCGGCCGTCTGCCAGGTCCACGCCTCGGCCGTCGGCTCGGCGCCGATTCCCGGCCCAATTCCGGTCACCGCTATTAGCGAAATCAGTAGGTTCATTATTGTTCCTCTCTGTTACGACCTCTATTAAACACCAATCGGCGCGCTCAGCGGACTCTGCAGCCCAAAAATTCCCCAACATATCCCAGGCCTCCGTCAGTTCACTGTGTGGAAAGCCACCTCTTGGCCCACCGCCATGCCAAGACCTCCCTCGAAGTTTTCGACCTGCAAAATCTTCCCATCCCCTAAAGGTTTCGTCAAACATGCCGAGACTCTTACCAGGACAATTTGCCCGGAGGGTAACCGATGTACGAATCCTATTGGGGACTGCAGGAACCACCATTCAGCCTTACACCTGACCCGAGGTTTCTCTACCTCAGCCGTTCACACGAAGACGCGCTGATGATGCTGCACTATGCCGTGACCAGAAACAAGGGCGCGGCGATGCTTTGCGGCGACATCGGCCTCGGAAAGACGACGATCAGTCGCAAGCTTCTTGAGCTTTTGGATCCGATCAAGTACCAAGTCGTCCTGATCGTCAACCCAATCCTAACGCCTGTTCAGATTCTCCAAGAGGTTCTGAGCCAACTCGGCCACGATTCACAATCCCGCAACCGCCAAGTTCTGGTTCAAGAACTCCACAAGGTCTTGCTCGAAAACTACGAGCGCGGACGCACGGCGGTCGTGCTTGTCGACGAAGCGCACCTAATCCGATCGTCTGCGACGCTCGAAGAGATTCGATTGATGCTCAACTGTCAGATGAACGACCAGTTTCTAATCAATCTTCTTTTGCTCGGACAGCTCGAGCTAAAGCCGAAGATCGAGAAGGTCCCAGCCCTGCAGCAGCGCATCGCGATCCGCTACTCCATCGGGCCACTCGATGTTACGGAAACCGGCGCGATGATCGAACACCGATTGCGGACTGCTGGCTACACAGGCGAGCAAAGCCCGTTCACGCCCGACGCAGTTTTTGAGATTCACAAGTTTTCAAACGGAACGCCGCGTTTGGTCAGCCAGGCAGCGGACAACGCCTTGCTCGTTGGTGCGATGCAAAAGCTGAAGCGAATTGACGGCTTCACAGTGCACGCTATCCTCAACGATTCTCCCGTCGAGGAGGCAGCGTAATGAACCTCGTCGACGCGATCCGCAAAGCGAGTACGCAATCAAATCCGCAGCCAGAACAGGCGGACGCGACGCCGGCTCCGGCTGCGCAGGCACAAGAATCGACACCTACGCCATCCATAACCCCGCCGGTGCATCAACCTGTTGCCGGAGCATCCGACGTTCATGAGCCATACGATGTCAACCCAGCCGTAATCGGCGGTGGCGGGTCGGTTGTCCGACTCGAGTTGTTCCTATCGCCAGAGCAAATGCACCAAATGTTGAGAGGCATCCTCGCCGGTGCGCACTCTGTCATGACGCTTCGCGAAACAGCGCGACACTTGCGAACAAGCATCGGTTCTGTTGTCGCACTCGCCGAGTCCGGAGACATACCTGCGTTCATGGTGGACGGGGACTGGAAATTCCCGCGACAAGGCGTCGAGGAGTGGATGTCGATTCAGTCAATCAAGGCACAAGGCAGCTACCAGGAGGACCAGAAAGATGTCGCTTAGTTTCTTTTCGAAAGACAAGTTTGTCGGTATCGACATTGGACACAGCACCATCGATGTCGCTCAAGTCGAAGGCTCGAACAACGGTGCTCGTGTTACGGGTCTCGGGTTCATCGACACACCCAAGGACAGCGTTCAAGATGGCGTCGTCACGGATCCCCAAGCAGTTGGCAGCGCGATTCGCCAGTGCTTGAAGGGCGCCCACATATCGGCCACCACTGCAAATGTCGCAGTAGCAGGCTCGACGGTTGTCGTTCGGACGGTGAAGATGCCTAACATGCCTGAGGACGCGCTTCGCAAGTCCATCCGGTTCGAAGCGGGACGCTACGTTCCGAGCAGCGTTGAGGAGAGCTACATTGAGTGCGAAGTACTCGGGCTCCTCGACGACGGACAGATGGAAGTACTTATTGCGGCGTCACCGAAAGACATGGTTGAAAGCAGGCTTGCAGCGATCGCTGCAGCTGGGCTTGACGTGGAGAGCGTCGACATCGAGGCGTTTGCGGCGTACCGATCACTGATCGAAGCCGACCCCCACAACAACGCGCTCGATGCGGCGATCGCGATCGTAGATGTTGGCGCGCAGACCACAGATGTCAGCGTCGTCGACCTCGGCGCGTTTAGTCTCACCCGCTCAATCCCAATTGGGGGCGACTCGATGACGGACGCGTTGATTAGCTACTTCAAGCTTTCTGAGCAAGAGGCAGAAGAAGGCAAGCGTTCGCTGGACCTCGGGCCCCTGACCTCGGACGTGCCCATGGAGAATGCGCCACTCCGCGTGATTCAGCCGCTCGTCGATGAGTTGGTTCGAGAGATCAGGCGCTCACTCAACTATTTTCACAGTCAGCAGACCGGGCAAGGGAATCCGCGCGCGGTCTCGCAAATCTATCTTATCGGAGGAGGAAGCCTTCTGGGCGGCCTTCCAAAGTACCTTGGCCATCGCCTCGGGATCGAGGTTGTCACTCCTGATCCCTTTGCCAACCCGCACTTCTCAATCAACGAGTATTCAACGAGTGCGGACCCGCGCGAGTTGTCTGTAGCGCTTGGCTTAGCGATGCGACGGGCTGGGAAAGTCGCGGTGGCAGCGTAAGGAGAAAGCTATGCCCTACATCAACCTAATAGCGGAACAGCGCAAGCAAAAGCGTGACAGAGAGCGCAAGGCCAGGTCTTGGTTTTTCGCCTTTCTAGGCGTAAGCGTTCTTGGTCTCGGCACCGTTGGATTCCTGACCCTCAAGGCAGAATCTGCGTCGGCCGAAGCGCGGTCTCTGCAAACCAAGCTTGACGAACTTCGACCCCACAAAGAGCAGATCGAAGGGAATGAGAAGGTGCTGATGTCGCTCAAGCCGCGGCTTGAGACGCTCAGCAAGGCTCGACTCGACACAGAGCGCTGGTGGAGAATTTTGGATCACGCAAGCTTGGTCATCCCCCCCGAGACGTTCTTCACTCGCGTGAAGGCTACTGCTGGCAACGACCTAACAAAGCCAGTGGAATTGGCTTGGACAGGCATGAGCGTGGATCAGAACTTGATCGGCGAACTGATGCTGCGTCTGCAGCGCAGCCCCGATTTGGCAGAGGTTGCACTCAAGTACACGGATCAGAAACGGACACCGCAAGGAACGGGACTTGAGTTCCAAATAGTGTGCTTCGTTCCGGGAACCGAGGAGTCAACGCGAGCACCCAAGAAGGAAGATACAAAGTCATGAAAAACTCAGGCGCGAATCCATCATTCTTCGCGGCGCTCGCTGCCGTCAGTCTCGTCGTCGCAGGCGGCGGTGCTTACTGGCAATACGGGAATGCGTCCGCTAATGAAGCCGTTGTTCGTTCGATGAAGCAAGAGATCGGCGGGACACCGAACCTCGTCGAACAAGCTGCGCTGTCTGAGGCCGAACTCGTGAAGAGTCAGTTCGAATTGACTCACCTGGAGCTCGGAGTCGCGACGGCCGAATACGTTCCCACGCTATTGCAGGAACTAGAGGCCACAGGAAAGCAGTCCGGGCTCGACATTGTCGGTGTGCGCCCTGTGGTCAAGCAGCAAAAGAAGAAGCCCACGAACGACAAGGACGAGCCGAAGGAAGTGAGAAAGGCGTACGAGGAGCTCGATGTCGAAGTGAAGTGTCGCGGCGAGTTCAGCGCGATCATGACTTTCCTCCAGAAGCTTGCAGATTTTCCGAAGATTGTAGGGGTAAGGCACATGAGCCTCGATCCAAAAACTAAGCCTGACGGGCTCACACTCGAAATGGTTGAGTCGGTGATCGTGCTTCGTGTCTACGTCTTCAGTCAATCACGCGATACAAGCCAGGGTTCAGGTGATCCGGCTGAACGGAAGTCAGAAGGAGCAGCGTAATGAAGGACGAGAAAGACAAGAAGAAGATCGTTATCATCGGAGTACTGGCTGTTGCCGTCCTCGGGATTGGCGCCTGGCAATTCAGCTCGGCGAAGAGTACGCCCGGCAGCAAGAGCGCCAAGGAAAGTGCAAAGTCTGCGAGCCAGTCCGAGCCAACTCGAGAAACCATTGTTGCGGACCTCGACATGATCGGCCTGAAGCGCAGGAATCCATTTCAGCCGAGCGCGCTTGCAGAAATGCAGCCGACGCAAGCTGAGAGCACTACTGTTGTAGCACCGCCTCAGGCTTCCTCAAACGGGGCTCGTCCGAGTGGGCCGCGAGGAAGCTCCATTACGCCAGACATCAGCAAGTACCCGTTCACGTTTGATGGCGAACCGTCGCTCACTCCAGGTGTTGAGTTGACGCCAGGCACGCCACTTCGTTCACCTAACGAATTCACCTACTCCCTCGTTGGAGTCGTCGATGGTCCGCGGCCGGTTGCCGTGTTCCGCGGCGACGACGGCACACAAAGGATGGTCCGTCTCAACGAGAGCGTAGGATCGAATAACAGCAAAGTCGTTGGCATACAAAATGGACAAGTAAAGGTTCAGCACAACGGCAAAACCATCACCTTATCGGTGGGAGGCAACTAAGACCATGAAGCTCGTAGGAACGCGTTTGTTGGCCCTTTCTTTGGGCCTGCTGGCGGCGGCCGGTGCCTACGCTCAGGGCAAGATTACAAGCGTCACTGGAGCGAAATCCAGTGACGGCTACATCTTGCATGTCCGGGGCGAAAACATCCAGAACCCGCAGATCAGCAAAATCAATGCAGGCAAGACTGCTCTCGTCTCATTCAAAGCAGTGTGGCAGAGCAAGACAACGACTGTCAAAGTCGGAATCCACGGCATCGATCAGTATCGCATCGGACAGTTTCAACCCACGATTGCAAGGATTGCGATTCAAGTATCGCAAGAACTTGATATTTCAGCAAGCAAGGCAGAATCAGGTTGGGACATCGCTATCTCGAAGGTTGGCGCGAAGCCGATTAATGAGAGATCGAAATCAGCAGAAGAAGATGCCCTTGCGATGACAAAAGCCATCAGCGAGCTTGCCCAGCCGGTCTCGCCTGTCAGCACAAAGACCAAGAGCGACACGGAGGTCACGACTAGTAACTTGCCAGCTGCCGCTCAGCAACCGACTCCCTCGCCAATGGTGATCAAGCCTTTGGAGCCGCGCACGCATGCTGCAGCGCCCAGCGCGCAGTCGCGCGTGATGCTCGACTTCTCTGACACAGAAGTTGCGATCATCATCAAGGCACTTGCCGAACAGACGGGATCCAACATCGTCACTTCGCCGGAAGTTCGATCGACTCTCACCGTTTCTCTGAAGAATGTTACGGTTGAGCAAGCTCTCGATCTCGTAACGAAGCTGTCAGGTTTCCGGTATGCAAAGATCGGCAACACCTACGTCGTAGGCACTTCCTCATTCTTGCAGAAAGTGCTCGCACAGGAACCGTCTGCAACGGCACACCTCACGACGACTCGAGTCGTCCCGCTCGCGAGCCGTAAAGCTGGCGAGATCAAGCGAACCGTTTTGAAAGCGCTCAGCATCGATTCGGTCAACGAGACGCTTCGTGTCGTCCACCCGAGTGAGGGTGGCGATCTTAGCGATCTGCCGATCACCGCCGAGGGAGGCAAGGCCTCGTCCAACCCACCTGCCGGCGGGGCTCCGCCTGTGACAGGCGGGGATCAAGGCGCTCCTCCGGTTACGACCGGTGGTCAGGCACAACCGCCCGCACAAGGCGGCAGCGGCGGTGTCGAAGGACCGAAAGAAGCTCCCGTGAATGCAGAGGGCGACGCAGACTATCTGATTCTCATCGGCGAGAAGGGTCGCGTCGAGCAAGCGATGGCTATGATCACTCAGATCGACAGTGCGCTTGCCGACATGCTGGGTATCAATTCGAAGGACTCAGTCAACCTCAGGCCGATTACAATGACTTACGTTGTTCGAGGTGGCACAGCGGAGGATCTCGCCACGGCAATCAAGGCTTTCGCCGGACCCGTATCTGTTGTTGCGACTCCAAAGACGAGTCGAGCCGGGCAGATGCTCGTGTTGCACGGCAGGCCTGGCGAAGTGGAGCGCCTCTTCGCGATGCTAACGAAGATCGACGACGTTTCCGCTCTTGGAGAAATCGTCTATACAGTGTACGACGTGAAGTACTCGGATCCTCGCGCACTACGTGACCGATTGTCCAAGACGTTCGAAATGCTGACCGTCATGACGGGCGCAGAGGGCGTTTCGGGACTCAGCTACACAGACCTAAGTGGCGCAGGCGGCGGGACAGCGGCAACTACTGGGGATGACGGCGGAAAGCTTTCCGAAGGAATCTCTGCGATTTCCGGCAAGCCGGTCTTCACGCCTCGCGAACTCGTTTCGGTGCCGATGAAGCTAATCATCAGCGGTCCTCGCGATTCGGTCGACGCTGCGCTCACAATGCTCAATGCGATCGACCTTCCCATTCCACAGGTTCAGATTGAAGCTCGAATCGTCGACGCAACCAAAGAGGAGATTATGAAGGCTGGAATCAGCTGGGACCTCGTCACCGGCAGCGCCGTCAAGATCATCAATCTAAACAATTCGCAGCCAGCAGGAGGAGACGGATCGCCGTTCAACTCGGTCACCACGACCATCACCGGCAAGGGCTGGGGTGGAGATGTCATCGCTACACTCGATAAGGCGAT
This sequence comes from Fimbriimonadales bacterium, assembly GCA_041744215.1. Classification (GTDB taxonomy): domain Bacteria; phylum Armatimonadota; class Fimbriimonadia; order Fimbriimonadales; family ATM1; genus JAHCHL01. The sequence goes on from JBGTLG010000015.1 coordinate 100,986, forward strand.
TGCGAAGGCCAACTTCATCAGCAGGCCTAACGTCGTCGCAACTGATGGCCGTGAGTCAGTCGTCTTCATCGGCGACGTCGTACGGTACATCAAGTCGATTCAAGTTACGCCGACCGGCACCAGCATAGAAGTTGGTGAAGAAGAGGTTGGCGTCAAACTCAACGTGATGCCGAGAGTGGGTGGAGACGGGTCCATCACTCTCGAAGTGCAGCCAACCGTTTCGTTCATCCGAAGCTTCCTCGACACGGGCACCGGCGGGCAGATTCCTATCACCGCTGTGCGAACTGCGAGAAGCACGATGAGACTGGCGGATGGTGAAACCGTCGCAATCGGTGGACTCATCACAGATGAAGTACGGAAGGAAGTCAGCGGGATCCCGATCCTCATGGATCTTCCCATCATTGGCCAGCTCTTCCGACGGACGACGAACTCGAAGCGACAGGGAGAAATCATCATCTTCCTCAGCGCGAAAATCGTCGACGGAACCAACATCTCCAGCGGGGCGACCGTAGCCCCGACAACCGGAGACAAGGTCAAGGGATAAAGTAAACAGCCTCCCAGTGACAGAATGGCCCTGCTGGCGAACCGGCGGGGCCATTCTGGTTTGGTGGTCTAGAGAATCCGGCGAACTTTCCTGTGGTAGGGGGCGTCTCTATCTTTAGACAAGTCTTTCAAATAGCCACTCCTGCACTACTACAGCCCCCGGCATTTTGCTGGGGGCTTAGTCCTTGTTGGGGTGTGTTGAGCGTGGCTAGCCTTCGATGCTCGCGCTGTAGACCGCGCGGATCACTTCATCGGGGGTGGTTAGCCCGCGAAGTATCTTGTCCCTTCCGTCCTCCATCATTGTGCGCATGCCTTGACGCCTCGCCGCCGCCTGAATCTCGCCGTGTTGGGAACCTCGCGCGATGGCTGCACGCATGTCTGGTGTCCCAAGAAACAGCTCGAAGACGCCGCTTCGGCCTTTGTATCCTGAACCTCGGCATTCGGCGCAGCCTTCTCCCTTCATAAACTGCCCTTGCACGGGCATCCCGGGCTCAAAGCCGAGGGCGACTAGCTCATCCTCGGTCGGCTCGAACTTTTTCGAGCAGGCCTGGCAGTTCATTCGGATGAGGCGCTGCGCCATCACGCCCACACATACTGCCGCGGCGAGATATGGCTCGGCACCCATGTCGAACATTCGCCCAATCGTCTCCACAGAGTTGTTCGTGTGGATCGTGGTCAAAACGAGGTGGCCTGTCAATGCGGCCTGGATGCCAATTCCGAGGGACTCTGGGTCGCGCATTTCACCGACCATCATCACGTCCGGGTCTTGTCGCAAGAATGTGCGCATGACTCGCGGGAACGACATCTTTTCTGTGACTTGGACCTGCGTAACGCTGTCGCTGAACTCGTATTCGATTGGGTCTTCGACTGTCACGATGTTACGGTTCTTGCGGTCAAGCTGGTTGAGGCTGGCATAGAGTGTCGACGTTTTTCCTGAACCAGTTGGGCCTGTGACAAGGATCATTCCGTAAGGGCTCTGGAGCGCTTTCATCCACTTCACGCGCGTCTCGGAGTCCATTCCCAAGGCATCTAGTTCAACCCTCATAGAACCTGGGTCGAGCAGACGAAGAACGCACTTCTCGCCATTCAGTGCAGGCACCACGGAACAACGTGCGCTCAGCTTTCTTCCGTTGTATTCCATGTCGATGCGGCCGTCCTGCGGTTCGCGGCGCTCGTCAATGTGCATACCCGCTGCCAACTTGATGCGCGCCAATACGTTGGCGGCGGTTTCTGGAGGAAGCTGTCCGTTCTCCGTGAGCTGACCGTCGACGCGAAAACGGATCTTGAGTTGCTCTCGCTCCGGCTGAAGGTGGATATCGCTCGCCCCCGCCTCGAGCGCGTTCATGAAGATGTTATCGACAATCTGCACGGCGATAGACATCTCCTCGCCGCCCATCTCTCGTGACTTGCCCTGCTCTCGCAGAATCAGCCGGAAGCGCTTCATCGCGCCCCAATTTGTTTGCCCAACGTTGTTCATATGATTGAGTGTCCTGTGCCGGTAGCAGGTGAATCTTACCGCCGCAGGCAAAAGACGGTCGTCGCAGGGAAAACGTTGGCTCGAAGGGCGATGGTTCGGCTGGCCGGTATCGCGGGAGAGGGTTACGGGGGTTTCGCTCTGCTCTGTGGCGAGGCCGATTCCTCCTCGGAGGTTGAACGAACCGGATGCAATCCCCGTCATCTTGCTGTCGCGGCGGCAGGAGCCAGCGCAGTGCCTGTCCGAGCGCCTACCTGTCGGTAGCAGGCTCTGCCCCGCGGCAACCCACTGGAGGACAAACTGAAATGGGCTTGACAAGACTAACGGCCACCCTTGGCGCAGTCGCACTACTGAGTGCCGCGGTCACACAACTTCCTCAGCCGAATCGAACTGCATTCATTGAGATTCCCGGTGAGATGGAATTCACGGGTGAGTTGATCGTGCGCCCGCACCGCGTGGAGTCGTTTATCTTGAGGACCGGAAGTGGCCTTCAAGCGATTCGGATGATGACTCTGGCGCGCGAACGCGTCAATCCGATCACCCTTCGATACTACGAGGGGACGGATGAGTACATTGTGCGCGTTCCTGCCGGGCGCGATGAGAACTCACTTAGCGCGGAGCTCATGCGGACTGGATTGTATGAGTACGCCGAGCCCAACTGGCGCGTGTATCCGATAGGCGTTCCGAATGATCCGCGCTACGGACAGCAGTGGCATCTGCCGAAGATTCGTGCGGCGGAGGCAGGGGACATCATCGTCGGCAATCCAACGCAAATCATCGCGTACACTGACACTGGCATCGACCTAACTCACCCTGATCTCTCTCCGAACCGGGTGCCCGGGCTGAATGCAGTCGACATGATCGAGGAGATTCACGGCGGCCAAGTGAATGACATCAACGGCCACGGAACTCACGTGGCAGGCACCGGCTCCGCCGTCACCAACAATGCTTTGGGCGTTGCCGGTGTCGGCTGGAATTTCAAGACGATGATGGTGCGGGTATCGAATACGTCTGGCGGCAGTTCCTCAATCGAAGTGCTCACACGCGGCGCACGGTGGGCCGCCGACAACGGAGCGCGTACTGTTTCCACAAGTTACTCGGGGGTTTCCGCTTCTGCTGTCAACACGACCGGCGCATACATTCGCGCGCGGGGCTCTTCTTACCTGTGGGCGGCTGGCAACAGTAATGCGAACTTAACAGCGGATCACGAGAATGTGATCATCGTGGGGGCAACTACTCAAAGCGACACCAAGGCGAGCTTTTCGAACTACGGCGTGGCGATTGATGTGGTCGCGCCTGGAGTCGACATTCATGCGACATTGCGCAACAATTCATACGGCAACAAGAGCGGTACATCGATGGCAGCTCCAATTGCCAATGGCGTGCTGGCCATGATCTACGCTCGATATCCATGGTTGACGCCAGATCAGGCCGAGACACTGCTCTTTTTGAACTGCATCGACTTGGGTCCGCCTGGTGAGGACAACACGTTCGGCCATGGACGCGTTGATCTGTGGGAGTCGATGAACGACACTGTGATGGTAGTTCCGAATGCGCTCAACGTTGCTTTTGGCTTGCAATTGGGTGGGAACTTGCAGTCGCTCGCGATGAGCGATGACGATAAACTGATCGTGCGTTCGGCACCGGTGATCGCTTTGGGATTGCCGAGTGCGGACGTCATCGTAACTGGGCAATCGTCCTTGACGAACCCCAGCAAGATGACGTTCGTAACCGAGCAATCTGCTTCTGCTTTCCCGGCGAACTTGAAAGTCGAACTGTTCAGTTACGTTTCGAACACGTATGAGCAGGTTGACTTTCGCGGTGGCACGACTGGGGGCGAGTTCGTCGTTGTAGAGGTCGCCTCGAATGCCTCGCGGTTCGTTCAGAGTGGCTCAGGCCAAGTGCGAGCACGGCTGCGACTCTATGACGACATCTCTTTCACGGTGGGTGGCTCTGTGCGATACGACCTTGTGCGCTGGGAGATCACTCCTTAGCGGCGCCGCTCCCGGGGTCTGTTATGGCCGCGGGAGCGAACGACCCTGGCGAGGCCTTGGCAAACCGTTCTCGCCGTACTCGGTAAATCTATAGATGTAGCTCCACCATGTGAGCGGACGTCCGTCAGCGCCGATGCCATGTACGTTCGGCAATCGCGAGAACCACCAGATCATGTAGTTTCGATGGTAGTCTGGGCCTCCCCACGCCTCGCAGTTTAGCCGCTCAGTTTTTCCTGTTAGGTTTGGCCAGTTTAGCCAGTCGTTTGCGCTGCTCGAAACATAACGCGGGTTGGCATAGTCGTAGTCCTTCTCCGCATTCGGCGGATAGTGGCATGTCCCGACAGCGGCGCTTCCGCTCTGCTTTTCATTTGCAGCGAACTTTGCCCAAGCCGTCGTCAGCTCATCGATTTTCCATCCACCGAAAAAACGTGACAGGGTGCTTTCAGTACGATGACACAAGTTATGCAGCATTTCGGCGACACCGCGCTCATAGTTGAATCCCATAACTGCAATCGGGCGTCGCATCCCTTCGTCTGGATAGACGCCGCCGTTGATGAAAAACGCGCCGGGACCGATCATGGCGGATTCCCAGTATCCAAAGTAAGGGGCTCCAAACATCCAGACCTCATCGATGCGTCCGGCGTTTACGAGGTTGGCGACGCCAGCGTCCTTAGCCATTCTGGGGTAGTCCAATCCATCAGGCTGGTGCCAACCTGAGCCCGACTGCATACACTCTACGAAGGAGCGCGCAGTGTATCGAAAGCCATCGACTTTCGCTGGAAACTCGTTCAGGTCTCGCCAGTCGACGATTGTGTGGTTGATGTATCCACGGCTCGCAGATTTGATGTCCTCGATGTATCCTTTTGCCAATTCCCGAGGATCATTCCATTTGCCGGCTTGATGCAGTCTAACGCGACGTCCTTCCCATTCCACGTAAGGGTCAAAGTTCAGTACGAGGACCCGCACATTCAGGGGCGCGGGGCGCACACCTACTACGGGAACGTCGCCTTTGCCCCCAGGTATAGGCACCTGCAAGATCAAGGCGATTAGGAGGGGAGTAACAGTCATACGTTCTCATTTTGGACGAAACGGAGAGTATCGCGTTACGTGCGCGGCGTTTCGGCAGTGCTTCGAGATGAAACGGACTTAAGCCATAAATGGAAAGCATCTCTTGCGTTCTTTAGTTTTGCTGTCCTGCGCGCTCCCTTGTCTCGGATCGGCGGGTCCGGGTCAGGAAACAAGCCCCAGTTGATGTTCATTGGTGAGAACTCCTCGGTATCGGTGTTGGTGACGTGCGAGATCAGGCAACCGTAGGCACAGCCGCGCGGTGGCGTCGTTCTCGTCTGGTCCTGGATCGCTTTCGCAGCATTGATTCCTGCGAGTATTCCGGTTGCCCCGCTCTCAACGTAACCCTCGACGCCTGTGATCTGGCCAGCAATGAACGTCAGCGAACCATTCGGAACGCCGCATGTCTCCGGATTCATGGCCAGATCTGGGCCCAAGACTCTTGGCGAGTCCAAGTAGGTGTTCCGGTGGATCACGCCATAGCGCACGAACTCGGCGTTTTGAAGACCCGGGATAAGTTGAAGGACCGCCTTTTGTGCGCCCCATTTCATTCGCGTTTGGCAAGCTACGAGCGAGTAGAGAGTTTTTTCACGGTTTTCCGGACGCAGCTGGAGAATCGCGTAGGCGCGCTTTCCTGTTCGCGGATCTGTCAAGCCGACAGGCTTAAAGTTTCCGAAGCGGAGGCTCTCCCTTCCACGCCGCGCTATCTCCTCGATTGGCATGCAGCCTTCGAAGTACTTGCCCTTTTCAAAGCCGTGCAGAGGCGCCTGCTCGGCTTCGAGTACGGCATCGATAAACGCCTCATACTCTTCTTTGGTGAATGGGCAGTTGAGGTATGCCGCGTCTCCCTTATCGTATCGGCTCTGCTCCCACGCTATCGATCGGTCGACGCTCTCAGCAGTTACCGTCGGGCTCACGGCATCATAGAAGTACAAGTGTTCGCGCCCCGTAACTTCGGCGAGCCGCGCGGAGATTGATTCGCTGGAAAGCGGTCCCGTTGCGATGACGAGTGGCCCGCGTTCGTGGTCAAATGTCGCTGGATTGAACTCCTCGCGGACCACCTCAATGTTCTCGTGACACTCGATGACGTGCGTCATCTCGGCTGCAAACTTATCTCGATCGACCGCTAATGCCTCTCCTCCTGGAACGCTGTGCTTTGTCGCGGTAGGGATCATCAGTGATCCAAGCGCTACCATCTCAGCCTTCAGCTGACCTGCCGGCGAATCCGGGTTTTGGGACTTGAAACTGTTTGAGCAGACAAGCTCTGCGAGATAGCCAGTGTTGTGCGCCTCTGTCATCTTCGACGGTCGCATTTCGTAGAGGGTGACTTGAACACCGCGGTTCGCAGCAGCCCACGCGGCCTCGCAGCCCGCAAAACCACCTCCGACAACCGTCACACGTTGTTGACGCATAGCTGTAAAGGTACCTTGAGCTCAGCTTCCGGTCCATCTGAATCTTTCGATCTTTCCTCCAATCGACCGATCCAATTCATCAACGAGGTCGATTCGCACCTCTGCCGATTCTCCGACTGATTCGCGTAACGCCCTATCAACGTCCGAAAGCACGGCAGCGCTACCGACGACTTTGACGAGAAACTCATCAACTCTCGGCTGCACCACTTGTGCTGCCACGAGTTCTGGTATCGCCGTAAACGCATAGAACATCGGAGATGCAGATCGGAGTGACCCGTCGGGCATGCGGAGAAAGCCGAAGGTTCTACCTGTTACCTTCGAAACTGTCCCAAGGGTTTTTTTGCAGGTACCTTGTTGCCCTACAACCGCACGATCGCCCAGGTCGTAGCGGATGAACGGCGTGATGTAAGGATGCAGGTTGGTCACTAGAACTCGTCCTTCTTCACCCGGCTGACAGTCGGTTCCATCGTTGCGCACGATCTCGCAGTAAACCCACTCGTCCATCGTATGGTACGCGCCGCAGGAAGGACAAGTCGCTGCGATTGGGCCGACTTCCTGCGACGAGTACAAATCTTGGATCGGAGCTGCGAACGTTTTCTCAATCGGATCGCGCCACTCGTCGTGGAGCGTCTCTCCAATTGTGCGAACGCCTCTAACCGCGAGTCCCTGCACATAGCGGGCAGCGGCAGCAAGCGCTGAAGGAAACGCGAGGATATAGTCTGGTCGACACTCAAGACCAAACTTTGCTACGTATTGGGCTGGGGCGGAGACATCGATATAGTAGCCAGGGCCCGTGGTAATCAACTCTGCCAGCCAGCCGGAGGCCCATGAAGAAGTGCGAAGTCCATATCGGAGCGCGTCAGCGTCCGCGCTGCCAGGCTTTGCCAGTGCCCTCAGCATGAGAGCCGAACCGGTAGGTTCTATGTTTGCCCACTCCAGCTCTCGTACAGAAACAGCGGTGCGAAACTGCTCGGAAGTATCTGTCGGGATTGACTCCACAACACTGCCACTGGTGCCGGATGTGCGAATTGGCTGAAGCGGCGAGACACCGATCGGCGGCCTGTTACCCCGCAGCAAACTTGATCGCTCGGCCGCGGTCTCACGGGACAGTATTGGAAGTTCTTTGAATTGCTCCCAACTCTCAATTTCTGAATCAAACGGCGAGAACTGATCTGAATAGTAGGGGACGTGTTTTCGCGCGTACGCGTAGACGCGACGCAGTCGGTCCCAGCGATACTCATCAAGTTCTGAGCGATCCCAATACTGGCTTTGAAACAGCAGTCGGTACGCGCGCCTGATCCCGTCAAGCGCATCGCCCCTCGTGCCATTGTCGTACGCTTCAAGATAGTTCATGGGTCGACAAACACTGTTTTCTCGTTGCTGTAGGTGACCTGCCCGGGCGCTGACTTCCGCGGCTTTCGAACATACTTCGCCAACGTGTAATCCACCGGTACGTGCCGCGCGTGCTTTTGGCCGCTTGCGCTCACGGCGACCTTTGCTGCGAATTCGAAGTCGTCGTGTTGGACACGAGAAGGGTTGTTGTCCGTTCGGAGGAGCACATGCGCTCCGGTGTGACCTCGAATGTGGAGCCACCAATCGTTTGGCCGGGCGACCCGAGTTGTGAGATAGTCGTTTGCTGTTGCAGTTTCTCCCCAGTACACTGCGAACCCGCTCGGTGATTCTGTCTTCCGGATCTTGTGTCCCTCGAATTCGCGATCCTGTTTCGGCATCGGTTTGCCAACGTCGCGAAACCAGCCTCGCGATTTGGCAAGATCCTCGATCTCGTTATCATTGCTTGCAGTGGCATCTTCTAACTTCGAAAGTGCGGCGGCAATCTCGTGTATCTCCCGCTGCTTCCGATTGTATGTCGCACGCAGTTCCTCGACCGCGGCTTTCGCGTTTTTTGCCTTCTTGAAGAGTCGATCCGCGTTTTCAACGTGTGTCTTTTGTGGATCTACTGGGATACGCACTTCCACTCCCTCATGGTTGGAGGCCACGACGAAGCCGGATTGAGTTTGTTGCTGACCATAAGCGAGAATCAATTCTCCCCGGCGCTGAAGCTCCTGCGCCCTCGCAGCGTCGTCAAGCGATGTCTCCATCTGCTCAAGCGACTTTTTGCGCGCCTCTAAAGCGCGGCGCAGCTGACCCACCAGCGACGCTCTGCGGGCGGCATGATCCTGCAAATCAACGTCTGACAAGAAGTGCGTCTCCAGTGCTGCTGAGAGAGAGTCGAACTGCTTCCCTACCGCAGTTTGTTCTGGTTGGAAACAGTACGCACCCGCCTCAGGAACCAACACTCTCGGGCCGGATGAAGCCCGCTCTAGCAACGCTTCGGGTCCGATCGAATCCAACTGCTTCTCCAGGAACTTCGACAACCCGCGCCGGTTGAGAACGGCTTCTCTCAAGCTTGACGCTGGCGAGTGCGGAGGCTCATAAGGTTGCCCGATTTTATCGGCGCCTACACTCCGGCACTTCGCAAGGATGCGCCGCGCAGGCGAAACTACGAAGAGATTGGCGTGAGTTCCAGTGAAGTGCGCCATGAGCGAGTACGGCCCGTCCGACTTACCGATGGTTATCTGGCAAACACGATCGAAGCCAGATTGATCAATGGATAGCAATCTGCCCCCCTCGAGCTTCTCTCGCACGATCCGATGGAATGGATCCGACACCGAGACACTGTTTGGGGTGACGGATGCGAGAAACATTCTGTGGTAAACCGGATGACACGACAACAGCAAACCACCGTCATAGTGGGGGCCTTTTAGTCTCAGAAGGAGTGAAGTCTCGTTTGGCTGAATGACTTTTCTTAGATTCGATCCAACGGCCGCTTGCGCCTCGTCGCAAACAACAGCCAGCGAAAGGCTATCGAAGGGGATCATTGGCGTCAATGGTCTTGCTCCAGTTTGGCGCGTGTCTCTTCGATTAGGTGGCGGCGCAGCGTCTCCCTCCAAGTTTGCACCCTTTCAGACGCCAGTGGGCTTGACGCCTCTGTTGCAAATCGACCGCTTCTGATGTCATCTAACAGAGCTTCAAAAACTTCTCGAAGTCTCTTGTCGACGACTCTTGGCCCGGCGACCATTGCGCCGTACTGAGCGGTGTCGCTGATTCGATCGACCATTCCAGCTACGCCGTTCTCGATCATCATATCTGCGATCAATTTGATTTCGAATAGGCATTCGTAAAACGCTGCTTCTGGACTGTAGCCTGCACCAACGAGTGTCTCGAACGCCGCTATCGCGATCGATGGGATGCCTCCGCAGAGCACTGCCTGCTCTCCAAAGAGATCGGTTTCGGTCTCTTCTCGGAAACTGGATTCGATCACTGCCCGACGGCCGCACCCGAGCGCCTTCGCGTACGCTTTTGCGAGGTCTATGTCTCCGGGCTCAGCAGCGACGAGCGCGGCCGCGCCGGAGCCCCCCACGTACAGGTTTCGCAATTGTGGGCCAATCGCTTTTGGCGCGACGAGGAGCCGTTGGAGTCCGTCGCGCGGTTTCACGGTCCCGTACATGATTGTGTAGCCGTGGGCAAAGACCACCGCCGCGCCGTCTTTTGCCCCTGGGTTGACGACTTGGTCCAGGACCGACGTATGCGCTCTTTCAGGCAGGAGCAGAGCAATCAGGTCACCTTCGGCAACCGCATCTTCCAGCGTAACCGGACTAAACCCTGCGCGGCGCGCCTCTTCCTCGGACGTTCCGGCGCTGCGAGCGCCCACGAGCACATCGAGCCCGCTGTCACGCGCGTTCATTGCTTGGGCTCGGCCTTGGGAGCCGAATCCGAGGATGGAGACGGTCTTTCCGGCTAACGGCTCCGTGCTGAGTTCTGGATCTCGCCAAATCTGCGCCATGACTGGTGGCCAGTATGGCCGCCGTCGGCGGGCGTAGTACAATTCCGATCAGCGTGGACTCACTCAGCCCCCGAAAAGAACGAATTCTCACCGCCGTCGTGCTGGAGTACGTCGAGACAGCCGAGCCCGTTGGGAGTGGCCATATCGTCGAGCGTTATGACCTTGGAGTCGGTTCGGCGACCGTTCGCAATGAGTTGGCGGATATGTCGGAGCGGGGCTATCTGGAACAACCGCACACATCGGCCGGCAGGATCCCCAGCGACACCGGATATCGCTACTACGTAGATCGCCTGGACATTCCGGAGGGGGATGAAAAAAGCGCCTCTGATTTGCGCGACGTGACAAACGTCGAAGATCTGCTGGTTGACACTTGCCGATTGTTAGCGAGGGTTACTCAGCACGTCTCTGTCGCAGCGATGTTGCGGGAGCGCACGGTCACCATACGACAGGTGACCTTGACGAGTATCACGCCAACTCGTGCGCTGATGGTCGCCGTTTTGAGCAATGCGATCGTGGAGGATCGGTTGATTGAGGTTCCACCAGATATCACGTCAGAGGACTTGAATCGCATCGCGCATCTCGTCACTCAAGCATGCGAGGGCGTTAGATTGAAGCCGCTTGCGCGGAAGGCGCAACCGCCTGTCGAGCATCTGAGGCCAAGCTTACAGACTACATACGCAAGGGTGTGGCGGGAACTGCGCTCGTTGGCGAAGGCAAAGTCGATGGGCAAAGTCATCGCGGAGGGAACTGCGTACCTCGTAAATCAACCGGAATTTCAGAGAGACTATGAAGCGTTGACGAACATCGTTCAGGCACTTGAAGATGCGAACGTGCTTCAAGAAGCGATTCAAGCACCTGCTGCTACGGAGACTGGAGTGTCGATCGGGCGTGAAAACGCTGCAGTTGCGTTACAACGGCTCGCCATCATCGCCGCGCAGTTCTACGTCGATGACGAAGACGCTGGGACTATCGCTGTTATCGGGCCTACGCGCATGAACTATGAGTCCACTATTCCGCTGGTTCGGCAGACGGCGCTCGCGCTTACTGAGGCCCTTTCAAGGTTGATGAAGTAGTGCGGCGATACGGACGCATTTACGCTGGATTCGTTCGAACCAGTCTCAACCGTGAGCTTGAGTTCCGCGCTAACTTCTTTGCGAAGGTTGGAGAGAACATTGTGTGGATGGTGTTCTTTCTTCTGATTCTGCAAGTAGTTTACATGAATGCCGACAGCATTGCGGGCTGGTCGAAGGGCGACGGCTACATCCTCGCGGCGACGTGCTTCCTATTGCTTGCGATCGTCAACGCTGTGTTTGCGCATGGACTGGTCGAACTTCCCGACAAGGTTCGCAAGGGCACGCTCGACTTTGACTTAGTGAAGCCTATCGATATTCAGTTTCTTTTGACATTGAGAAAGTTTAATTTTAGCGAAGTGGGGACACTCGCAGTTGGCCTCGTCGTCGTGTTTGTTGGCGCCAGCATGTCCGGACACTCGCCAAGCGCTGCGAATGTCGCCGCCTATCTCGGGATGCTGCTCTGCTCGATAACGATCTTCTATTCGTTTAATCTCGTCATGATGACCACTAGCATTTGGCTGGTTAGAGTCGACAATCTTTGGGTACTTGGGCATACCGTCTTTGACATCGCGCGGTTTCCGCTCGATATCTTCGGAGCACGGCTCCGATCCCTGCTGACCTACTACATTCCTCTCGCATTCATCGCGACCATGCCTGCGAAGGCACTTCTTGGCACGCTCGACCTCATCACAGCTGCGGTCGGGGTCGTTTGGGCGGTGGGCTTCTTTTTGTTTGCTAGGTCATTTTTGAGGTTCGCGCTGAGCCACTACACGAGCGCGAGTTCGTGATTGGCTGTCTGAGGGCTCCATCCCGGTAAACTGCGCCCGCGGTATGAGCGAACCAATCCGAATCGAGATCGACCCCGAAGCGAAGCGCCGAATGATCAAGTATGGGATCATTGTTGGGATCCTCCTCTTGTTGCTTACCTTCGGGTCAGCGTTTGTGCGGACGTATGCGGACTATCTTTGGTACCTTTATGACGCAGAGGCCGCCGTCATATTCACAACTCAGCTAAAGACTAGGCTGTTGCTGCTCGCGGCAGGGTTCGTGATCGCAACTCCCGTCCTGATCTTGAATGCCCGGGCTGCATTAAAGGCAGCGGAGGTTGCGGGTCGGGAGCCCCGCAGCGCGATGGACGAAGCTCTCGAACAACTGCTCGGTGCGCTTGATCGCGCTCGCTCGGGTTTGATGCGGTCAGTGAAGTTCGTCGCTCCGGTTTTTGCTTTGCTTTTCGGAATCTCACTCTCGTCACGTTGGGAGGACTGGCTTCGCTACCAAAACGCGGTCGGATTTGGAAAGGCTGACCCGATCTTTGGAAATGACTACAGTTTTTACGTCTTTAAGCTTCCCTTCCTGCAGGGGGTTCAAGGTTGGTTATGGACCTTGTGGCTCTTGTGCGCGATCATCGCAGTCGCAGTTTTCTTTGGCGTAGGGAGCATGGCATCCACAGGGCGACAGGCCATCGGCGCTAAGACGATGCGCACGCAGCTTGCATTACTTGCCGCGACCGGGTTTGCGATTCTTGGCTGGGGCATTTGGCTTGGCCGCTACGATGCGCTTACAGTGGTCCACAGCAGGTTCACCGGCCCTGGTCACGCAGAGTTGATCGGAATCACTGCGCAAGGGATACTCGCCTATGTCCTGTGGTTTTGTGCAGTCGCGAGCGCGACGAGCATACGGATTAGCAGTCCTATCGTGATCGCCGGCGGGGGCGCCGCCCTATCGGCTTTGACGTACATTATTGGTGTTGCGATCGTCCCTGGCATTACTCAGACTTACCGGGTTAATCCCAACGAACTCAGGCTGCAAACTCCATACATTGCTCGGGGAATCGAATCCACAAGATGGGCTTACGCGCTCGACAAGATTGAAGAGAGGCCATTTTTGGCACAAGCTCGTCCCGATGCGACAGAGGTTGCCAACGCAGAGAGCACGTTTGCAAATCTGAGGTTGTGGGATCCGTTTTTGTTGCAGAAAAACGTCAACGTGCTTCAGACTCTCCGCGATTACTTCACGTTTCCTGACATCGACGTAGACCGCTACACAATCGACGGAAAGCAGCGGCTGGTTATGCTCGGGGCAAGAGAGATTGACGTCGAGGGACTCGACGCTTCCCGCCGCGGCTGGCAAAACCTGCATATGCAGTACACACATGGGACGGGCGTGGTGGCTGTCGCAGTGAATGAAGCAACGACAGAAGGAATGCCCGTCTACCTTCTGAAGGACGTTCCGCCAGTTGGACGGCCCGAGTTGCGTGTCGACGAGCCGCGAATCTATTTCGGAGACGCTTTCAAAGCTGACGGCGATTACGTTTTTGTTAGCACCAAGCTCGCGGAGTTCGACTACATGGGCGGCGCGGAAGTCGAGCATCGCTGGACCGGATCGCGGGGAGTTCCCGTCAGCGGAACGTTCGCAAAGCTGATCTTTGCGTGGACGCTGGGCGACCGCGACCTTCTGTTCACGCAAGATCTTCTGCCGGAATCCCGGCTGTTGTGGAGGAGAAACATTCGTGTTCGTGCGGCGAAGCTGCTGCCATTTTTGAGGTGGGATCGCGATCCCTATATCACCATCATCGACGGGCGGCTTGTTTGGATCATCGACGGGTACACAATCACCGACAAGATCCCTTATAGTCAGCCGACAGCGATGGAGCGGGGGATGTTCAACTACATGCGGAATAGCGTGAAACTAACCATCGACGCTTACACCGGTGATTGGCACGCATACATCACCGCACCGGAAGATCCCATCGTCCAGACGTACGATCGGATTTATCCCGGCATCATGAAGCCGGTCAGTGAGGCGCCACAAGGGGTTCGTGAACACTTTCGGTACCCGGAAGATCTCTTTTCAGTTCAGTCTGTACAGCTGTCGCGATATCACGTAACAGATGTCACGATGTTCTATCGTGGTGAAGACGCTTGGGAACTGCCGCGAGCGCCAGGTCAGGACCGACGCCTCCCTCCGTACTATGTCCAGCTCAAACTGCCAGAAGTCGACGATGACAGATTCTTGCTGATCCTTCCATTCACTCCGATCGGTCGTCCGAACATGATTGGTTGGCTGGCGGCGCATTGCGATCCAGATCGGTACGGCGAAATGACTCTTTATCGATTCCAAGGGACGCAGAACGTCAACGGCCCAGAACAGCAGGAGGCGCAGTTCCAGACTGAGCCGGACCTAAGCGCCAGGCTGACATTGTTGGGACAGTTTGGAAGCCGAGTGCTTCCTGGAAACCTCATCGTTATTCCGGTTGGCAACAGCGTCGTGTATTCCAAAACGATGTTCCTGGAGCCAGCCGGAGCAGATCAGTCGAGCATAACGCAGTTGAGAATCGTTGTGATGGCTGTCAGCGACAAAGTGGTTTTCGCAGAGACCTACGAAGCTGCGCTGAACAAGCTGCTCGCTGTGCTTGGTGCGGACATCAGACCCGCCGAACCGACTGAACCTTCTGAGCCAGGAGCTGCGGAGCCAAGCCCACCTTCTCAGCCCTCAGACACGGCGGCGATCGAAAAGCTTCGTCAAGCGTTGCGGGCGCTCGACGAAGCAGAAAGCGCGTTGAAGGCCGGTGATTGGGCCGGATATGGTGAAGCGCAAAAGCGCGCGCGAGCCCTTCTCGAGGAAGCGTTAGGTGCATCACGCTAATGGAGAAAGTCGTTCGAGCGACGGAACTTGACGTTTCGGCGGCTGGGCTTGTGCTCCCCGATGGTTTTAGAATCGATTCGGTCGAGCTCGCTTTTCCCGCTCCAACTGTCCCCTGCTCGCCGTGGCGCGCGAAGGAAGGCACCAAGGTTGACGTCATCATCCGGGTTACTTCCGCCGATGTTGCCGAGTACCTAAATCGAAAACAACCGTCTGGGCTCAGCAATTTTCGCGTCTCAACAAAAGACGGAAAGCTGCAAGTTGTTGCGACGACCAAGATTGCCATTCTTCCTGTCGAAGTCGGAGCGGAGGGGCTTTTAGAGTTTGCAGAAGGGAGACTGAACTTTGTTCCCCTTCGGGCTGAAGTTGGCGGGGTCGGAGCACCGGAAGGCATGATCCGCGAACAGTTCTCAAAGATCAATCCGCTGATCGACCTGACGGGGTGGCCCGTGGAGACAGTGGTTCGGTCGATTGAGATTCTCGACAATGTCCTCCGCTTGGAGGGTACGCTTACGCTGACCGCCGACATACCTCGACGCGGCGAGGCGTAATCGACAAGAAAATGGACCCAAGAGCCTTTCGCGACAGCGAAACCTGGAAAATGTCAATGGACTTAGCGGAGCGAGTCTATCGTGAAGCAGAGGCGTTGCCCGAGCATGAGCAGCTCGGCCTGATTATGGAAATGCGTCAGAGTGCGATCAGGATCCCTTCGGCGATTGCTGAAGGGCACGGTCGCGGAACGGAAGACGACAGACACCGCTTTTGCGAGGTTGGCCTAGGAGCCCTTGCTCGCCTAGAATCTGAGGTTCTTCTGCAGGAGCGCATTTACGACGCGATGCAGGTTGGCGACATTCACTTTATGATCGACCAGCTTCGGATAGCGCTGTTACGAGAACTTGACGCGTACGAATCGGACGACACGTCCGAATTCGACATTGACGACGACTTCGGTTTCGAACAGAACTGACAGATTCACATGATTAAGACAAAGATACGCATCGGGCACTCGCCCGATTCGGACGACGCTTTCATGTTTTGGGGCCTGGCGAAGGGAGCGGTTGAATCGCAGTATGAGTTTGAGCATATCCTAAGGGACATCCAAACTCTGAACGAGTGGGCGATGGAGGGCAGACTCGAAACGACGGCGGTATCCGTTCACGCATACGCCTATGTCGCTGACACTTACGCACTGCTTCGACATGGCGGCTCTTTTGGCGAAGGATATGGCCCGATGATCGTCGCGCGCGAGCAGATGTCGCGAGAGCAACTTCAGGACACCGTCATTGCAATTCCAGGCAAGCTGACAAGCGCCTTCCTTCAGCTGAACCTTTACCTCCCCAACCCGAAGTACGAAGTAGTTCCCTTCGATAAGATTATGCCAGCGGTCCAGGAGGGAAGATACGATGCCGGACTAATCATCCACGAAGGGCAGCTAACTTGGGAGGCCGAAGGTCTCAAGCTTGTTGCAGACTTTGGTCAATGGTGGCGGGATGAGACTGGGCTACCGCTACCCCTAGGAGTCAATGTAGTTCGACGGGACTTAGGCACTGAGGCAATCTCGGAGTTAAATCGCGTGATGAAGCAGAGTATTCAAGCGGGTTTAGCTAATCGAAAGGAAGCGTTAGCGTACGCGCTCCAGTTTGCGCGCGGGATGGACGTCCAAACCAGCGACACCTTTGTTGGCATGTATGTCAACGAACGAACACTTGACATGGGCGACGAAGGGATAGCAGCGATACAACTGCTCCTTAAGCGAGGCGCAGACGCGGGCATTGTCCCTCCGGTTGACGTCGTTGTGATGGATTAGTATCTGCGTTTCGGCGCGGTCATAACCATCCACCAGAATTTTGGCAGCAGAATGTTCTTTCGCCACTTGGAGGGACGGAGTACCCACCTCCACAGCCATTCAAGACGCATTCTCTGAAACAGCTTCGGAGCACGCTTGACTGTGCCACTGAGTACGTCAAAAGAACCGCCAACTCCCATAGCGACCTTCGAACCTAGTTCGAAGAGGTGTTCTGCAATAAACTTTTCTTGCTTCGGAATACCCATTGCTACAAAGACGACATCTGGTGAAGCCGTGCGCACTTCAGCTACGACTGAGATTTCGTCCGACGTTGGGAAGTATCCGTCGTGCACTCCCACTATGTTGACGCCGGGATACTTCAGCCGCATCTGGTCCGCGGCTTTTGCCGCAACTCCCGGTGCTGCCCCAAGGAAGAATATTCTCCATCCACTAACCGACGAGCGCTCACAGATTCGCTCAACCAGGTCCACCCCGCTGACACGGTCTCGGACGGGCGAACCAAGGCGTCTCGACGCCCAGACAACTCCTGCACTGTCGGGTGTGACAAGGTCTGCGTTCAACAGGATGTCACGCCAAACCACATCGGACTGAGCTGCGACCAAGCCGCTTGAATCGGCGGTGACAACGATTCTTGGCACACCCTCGTCAATAAACCTTGAGATTCTGGCAATCGCTTCCTCCATCGATACAGGATCAACGCCTATCCCAAGAATGTCCACCCGTTGCGGATACTGCACTCCTTGGTCCGTCGTTGTTTCCATGGCGTATCAGCTCCGTCTTCGTGAGCTTTCGGAGTTAGCACGACGTTTCCTTGCCGAGCTGGGCTTCGAAACCGTCTTTCCGTTCCCCGTCGCGTGGGTTTTAGCCACAAGTGCAAGCTTAAGCACACTCTCTGCTGACGCAACATAGTGAATCCGTATCTTCTTTCGAACCGCAATAGGGACGTCATCATTGACGTCTTTTTGGTTCTGCTCACACAGGATCAACGCGGTGATTCCCGCGCGATACGCCGCCAAGACTTTCTCCTTAACACCTCCGACAGGTAAGACTTGACCGGTCAGCGTAAGTTCGCCGGTCATCGCGAGCCTCTGCTTCACAGGACGATCTGTAAACAGGCTCGCGAGCGCGCTCAAGATCGTGATGCCAGCACTCGGCCCGTCTTTCGGAACTGCACCTGCGGGAACGTGCAAGTGAATGTCCGTCTGACGAAACTCGCCCGGGTCGATTCCGTAGTCAAACGCATGAGTACGCAGGTAGCTTAACGCTGCGCGCGCTGACTCCCTCATGACGTCTCCCAGTTGGCCTGTGAGAATCAGCTCACCTTTCCCTGACATCTTTGCCGCTTCAACGAAAAGGACATCACCACCAGCTGCAGTCCAAGCTAATCCAACGGCCATCCCGGGCTTTAGCACCCGCTCTGCAATTTCATCCCGGAGATAGCGAGGGCTGCCTAATGACTGCTCAATGAACGCTTGGTCTACTGTGATCGGTTCTTGCTTGCCATCGGCAAACAGGCGCGTAGCCTTCCGGCAAACGGATGCTATCTCACGCTCCAGGTTTCTTACGCCCGCCTCGCGTGTGTATGACCGAATCAGGAAACGAATCGCCTCCTTGGTCCACTTGAGAAGCTTCGATTCCAAACCATGCTCTTCAATCTGCTTTGGGATGAGGTGCCTTCGGGCGATCTCAACTTTCTCCTCCTCGGTGTAGCCTCCGAGTTCGATCACTTCCATCCTATCGCGCAACGGGGCAGGGATTGTGTGGAGGATGTTTGCCGTTGTGATGAAGAAAACGCGGCGCAGATCGAACGGCGCATCGATGTAATGGTCTCGAAAGCTGTTGTTCTGCTCTGGATCCAGAACCTCCAATAGCGCTGAGGACGGATCGCCACGAAAGTCGGTCCCAAGTTTATCGACTTCATCCAGCATGAACACAGGATTGTTGCTTCCTGCCCTGCGAATGCCTTGCAGTATCTGGCCCGGCATCGCGCCAACATAGGTTCTCCGGTGACCGCGAATCTCCGCTTCGTCACGCATCCCACCGAGTGCGATTCGAATGAAACTGCGTCCCATTGCATGGGCGATCGACTTTCCCAATGAGGTCTTTCCAACTCCGGGCGGTCCGACGAAGCAAAGGATCGGCTGCCTGACCACCCCGCTCTTCTTGAACTTTCGAACGGCAAGGAATTCGATGATCCGCTCCTTAATTTTGTCAAGCCCGGAGTGATCCGCATCAAGCACCTTCTTGACTTGATCTAACTCTAAGTTGTCCTCCGTCGATGTGCTCCAGGGGAGCGATATCATCCAGTCGATGTAAGTGCGTGCTACGGTGTACTCTGGTGCACCAGGCGACATTCGCCTGAGCCTGTCAAACTCGCGATTGACCTCTTTCAGCGCTTCTTCTGAAAATCCCGCTGAGTCAATTCTAAGCCGAACCTCGTCGAGTTCAGCCTCCCTATCATCAGTTTCACCGAGTTCTCTCTGAATGGCTTTCAGTTGTTCGCGAAGATAATAGTCACGTTGTGATTTACTTAACTCGGTGTTGACTTCACTTTGGACTTTCGAAGTTAACTCTAAAACTCGGACCTCTTTTGAAAGAAGCTCAACCACAAGCCGCATTCGTTCTCTGATGTCCACTGTCTCGAGAATCTGCTCTTTGTCTTCGATCGCGAATGGCATATGCGCCGCGATTAAATCGGCCATTACGTTGGGTTCTTGGACCGCCTGCGTAAGCGTACGGAGTTCATCTGGCAAGTGTGGAGCCAGTGAGACTGCGCGATCGAAGAGCGCTGCCACTGTGCGCCTGAGCGCCTCTATCTCGTCTTCATCCTCGCGCAAGATCTCCGGCTCTTGAATCACCTCGATCTTCGCTCGCAAGAATGGCTCTTCCTGAATTGCGTTGATTATTCGAAATCTGACGATGCCTTGGACAATCAGCCTGATTGCATCTGGAAGCTTCACCAGTGTCCGGATGATAACGGCGCATCCATGACCATAAACATCGTCAAATGTCGGCGTTTCAGTGTTTGGATCCCGCTGGGCCACCACACCAATTATTCTTCGGTTCCCACCTACGCTTTCGTCAATGAGCTGAACGCTTGTGGGCCGTGCAACCGACAGCGGGGCGATCAGCATCGGGTAGATGACTGAGTCGCGCAGTGGGAGAATGTTAAGCTCGTCTGGAATCTCCGGCCGAAGATCGTCTTCCTCTTCGGTATCTTCGTCCCGGATCTTTAAATCAATTTCTGACATTTACTCTTGCTCAATTGGAACCTTTCGACGGCTGGGCGTCTCTTCCCTCTTTGGGACGCTTATGAAGAGCATCCCGTTCGCATACCTCGCTTTGATACCGTTGCGATCCACGGCTACATCTGGGAGATTTACGATTCGCTCAAACTCTCCATAAAGCACCTCAAGTTGGTAACATCGCAGCGAGCATGCCTGCGCATCGGGCTCACGTTTACCCCGCAAAACGATGGCGTGGCGTTCCGGGGAGAACTGGACTGAAATCGCGTCCGGATCGACGCCAGCAAGTTCCACTGCAATCTCGAGTGTGGAGTCGGACTCTGCTAGGTCGACTTTTGGCCGCCACGACCGTTGAGGAACGGCACCCGTCGTTCCGAGCACCTGCATCATTTGGTCGCTGAGTCTTTGGAGCTCGGTGCCGATCTGCCAAAACCAGACTTCGTCCTGTTCTTTTCGCTTCACGACAATTGGATTATATCCCGGCTCTCCCGGTATAATCCGCCCGGAGACATTCGTTGGGCACCCTCTTAAACATCTTAAACGTCCTTTTGCTGATCCTTTGCGTTGTCTTTGTGGCCATCACGGTAGTCTTTGGAAGCAAGTCGGACGCTATGTCGGGTGGCAGCAGCACAATCCGAACGACCTTTAAGGGGAAAGCCGGGTTTGATGACCATATGTCGAGGCTAACATTGATCCTCGGAGTGTCGTTTATGGCGCTGGCCCTCCTGATCGACATCCTCCATGCCCGCTCCGGCGTAGGTGGATGAGCCGCAAGGCCCTCCGCTGGCTAATCTTTTTTGGTCTCCTCGGGGTCGTCGTCAGCGTGGCCGTAATGAACGCGGTCTCCAACGCCAAGTTCGTGTCCCGCCTCCATCGGGCAGATCCTAGTGCTTTTGCCGAGTTCTCCGAGCGGCCAGACTTATACAACCTCTTCATCTCAATGGCGCCGCCTGCCCGCCTAAAACTCGTTGAAGCGCTCGGCAGTTGGAACTCTCCCTCTGCACCGGCCACACTCGTATTGCTTGCTCGCGACCCAGATCTGCGTGTGCGAGCGGCGCTGGTCGACGCCATGGCCCGGCAGGCAACAGCGGAGTCTCCCGGGATCGTAGCCACTTTGGCAACTAGCGACCCCGCCGGTAAAGCTATAGTCGTCGAGGCCGTATCCAGGTCGGGTGAGGCAGGGAGGAGGGTAGCCGAGGCAGCCTTTTCCGACGCTGGCGCCCGTGAGACCGCATCGAACGTCTTGATTCGATTTGGGGGGGAGGCTCAAGCTTTTCTCGCTGCGCGATTGGGCGATCCCGAGGTGGGAGTCGCCCTGGACGCTGCGGATGTTCTGGTACGCATCGGCAGGAAAACGACAGATGCCGGCGTGCCGGGGGCCCTCTGGGCGCTTTACGATCGGCTTACAACACAGCAGGAGCGCGACCGCTTGCTCCCGATTCTTGCCGAGTTTGGGGTTGGTCAAGCACAAGATCTGTTTGTTTCGACGCTTCGAGATGAAACGGCACCAACGAAGTTGAGAGCGGCCTCGGCGCTGGGGCTCCGCCAGATCGGTGCTATGCAATACCTTGGGGAGTTCCAAAACGACCCTGATCCTGAAGTTCGGGAGGCCGCAATGGGAGAACGGTGATCCAAAGCCGCCTCCACAATCGTCGTAACAAGTCAACAATGTCTGTCTCTCGCCAGTCCTTTTTGGAAGACCTGCGAAGTCTCGAACAAGATTTGATCGAGATGGCGAGTCTGGTTGAGCGACAGCTGACAGCGGCCGTGGACAGTTTGGTCACGCTTGATCCAGAACTCGCGACATCTGTCATCGAGGGTGACGACGAAATTGATCGTCGCGACATCGAGATTGAGCAGCACTGCCTGAGAATCCTCGCTCTCCAACAGCCGATGGCAAAGGACTTGAGAACTGTCGGGACTGTGATGAAACTCATTACCGACGTTGAGCGGATCGGCGATCTCGCTGTTGATATTGCGAAAATCACGCTGAAGGTCAACGCACTGATGGGCGATGCGAAGTCAATCGACTTGCTAAGAATGGCAGTACCTGTAAGAAGGATGCTGAGAGAGAGCATTGAGGCGTTCGTCAAGCGCGATTTAGATAGTGTTACCCAGGTTGTTCTGCAAGACGACGAAGTGGACTCATTGTTTCGAGAACTTCGGGAGCAACTTCACTCCATCATGCAGACACAACCTGACCGGGTTGTGGAAGCGAGTTGGTTACTGTTAGCCATCATTCATTTGGAGAGAATCGCCGACCATGCGACAAACATCGCAGAACGGGTCTTCTTCATGGAGACCGGCAGAATGGAAAACCTCGCCGCCAAGTTGCGCGGACCGCAACCGTGACTTTGTCGGATCGACTCGGATCTCTCCGGCAGCGAATCTTGGACGCGTGCGATGCTTCAGGTAGGTCTGCGAAAGACGTCACGCTCATTGCTGCGTCGAAAGGGGCAACCTCGGCTCAGGTGGCGGAATTGGCCGATTGCGGAGTGGTCGACTTCGGGGAGAACTACCTTCAGGAATCGCGCCTCAAGCGCGAAACGTGCAGAAGTGGCCTTGCATGGCATTTCATTGGGAGGATCCAGAGTAACAAAGCGCGACAGATCGGAAAAGAGTTTGACTGGATCCACACGATCGACTCGTTGAAAACAGCCAAGGTTGTCTCGCGGGGGGCTGAGGAGTCTGGATCAATCAAGGATGTTTTGATCGAGGTGAACATCGCCGATGAGCCCAACAAGGGCGGCGTGGAGCCCAGCGGAGTTGCAAATCTGGCCGAGTTGGTGTACTATGAACCCGGTGTCCGGCTCCGGGGCCTCATGACAATGGGACCCGCGAATCGAAATGCTGAGGAATTACGTCCGTACTTCCAAGCTATGCGAAGGCTCCTTGAGGGGCTGAGCATCGAAGGTGCGGACTGCTTGAGCATGGGAATGTCTCATGACTTTGACGTGGCGATCCAGGAAGGAGCCACCCACGTGAGAGTTGGAACAGCCCTCTTCGGACGCCGAAAAATCTAAGGAAGGAGTATTTACTCATGGAAGAGCTGCAAGAAACCACCCAGCGTGGCGTTTTCGAGAGACTTTTGGGCACGTTCCGGCGGCACGAGGTCGAGGACGACGAGGTTGAGTTGGGAGCACCTATGGCTCCTGGTCGACTGTATCACATCACCGTTCGAAGGCAGGTAGTCAGTTTCGCTGACGCAGTGTCGGCGGCAGATGGTCTAAAGCGAAACGAACAGCAAATTCTCAATCTCTGCTCGGCTGACAGTCAGTTGAGAGAGAAGATAAAGGACTTCCTTGCTGGCGTGAACTACGCCCAGGAAGGGACTTGGGAGGAGCTCGGAGAGCACGTATACCTGCTGGCTCCGAGTAATGCCAGGGTCGAGACGGCTCCGGCAACTCCCAGAATCGCTGCCACCCAGAATTAGTCCCCCACGTTCACAACCTGTCCTGCTAACCCGCGGGCCGGAGCGCACTCTCCCAAACTGAGGCGCCCTGCAGCCAAAAACGCCTCATGCGTTTCCGGCCCGCACTTTCCCGCAAGCCCTGAGGGAATTACCTGGCATCGGCTGTGCTCCACGTGGAATGACTTGCTCTGGAGTGGGACCGAGCAAGTATGCTCACGGGCGAAGTATTTCTACAAGATGGACTGATTACTGAGGAACAGCTGCGCCTTGCGAACGAGAAGCAGCTTGAACTCGGAGGAAACGAGCCGATTGCCAACGTGCTCGTTTCGATGGGGTTTATCACCGAGAAGGACCGCGTCCGGCGACTCGGAATCCTGTGGGGGGTTGAGTTCGCGGACCTCACAGAGAGTCAGCCCGAACCAGCCATTCCTCTACTGATCTCCTCAACTTTCGCACGAAAGTTCAAGTGTTTGCCCATGCGGCAGGACGGCGACAGATTGTTCGTTGCGATGGCCAATCCGCTGGACGTCTTCGTTATTGATGAGTTGCGGATGTTGGCTGGGAAGGAGATCGAAGCTCTCATCGCGGTCGAGGACGAGCTCGTTTCGGCGATCAACGCTTCGTATTCTCGCGACGGCGCCCTAAGCGACCAGCTCAAGGGTGTTATGGCAGACTTTGACAGTGACGTCCAGTTTTCAACTGCCAACGATGACGATGAAGTCAGCGACGATGAACTCCGGGAAATGGGCGACGATGCGCCGGTTATTCGGTTGGCGAATCTCATCATAAATCAGGCTATTTCAGACGGCGCGAGCGACATTCACATAGAACCAGGAAAGGAAATGGTTAAGGTTCGCTATCGAGTCGACGGCGTGCTGCGCGACTCGATGGTCGTTCCGAAGAAGATTCAGGCACCGCTCACCAGCCGCTTCAAGATCATGTCCAACATGGACATCGCCGAAAAGCGCGCGCCGCAGGACAATCGCATCGCAGCAGTCATAGGTGGTCGCGAATTCGACTTCCGTGTTAGCACACTCCCAACAATTTTTGGCGAGAAGATTGTTATGCGCGTACTCGACCGAGCTAACGTAAACATCGGGCTTGCGAAGCTGGGATTCCTTCCCGATACACTGCAGCAACTTGAGGATGCATGTGGGCGTTCGTACGGGATTATCCTGGTTACAGGACCTACCGGGTCGGGAAAGTCAACCACCCTATACTCTGTACTCAACAAGATCAGCAACGGGGAGAATAACATTATCACCATTGAGGATCCCGTTGAGTATGAGTTAGACGGAATTAGTCAGTGCAACGTGAATGTCCGCGCCGGAATGACATTCGCGGCAGGCCTGCGATCAATGCTTCGGCAAGATCCTGACGTCATCATGGTCGGTGAAATGCGCGACAAGGAGACTGCCACCATAGCGATGGAGGCAGCGCTTACCGGACACTTAGTCCTCAGCACGCTCCACACCAACGACGCAGCCGGCTCAGTCACCCGACTGATCGATATGGAAGTCGAGCCATTTTTGATCGCCAGCTCGATCGTCGCCGTGCAGGCGCAACGGTTGGTACGCACGATTTGCCAAAAATGCAAGGAGCCGTTCGTCGTGCCTCGCGAAGCACTGCTCAGGTACGGGTTTCCCCTTCCTGACGGTGTCGGTGTTGAGACCGACGGCAAGCTTAATCTTTTCAAGGGCGCAGGTTGCGACCGATGCTCGAGCACCGGCTACAAAGGGCGAACGGGAGTGCACGAACTGTTGACCGTAACTGACGAGCTCAGGGATGAGATTCTCAAGCGGGCGCCAAGCCATGCCATCCGAAACATCGCATCGACTCAAGGTATGCGAACGCTACAAGAAGATGCAGTTCAGAAAATTCTCTTGGGGCAGACAACAATTGACGAAGTGTTGAGAGTTATCTACGCGGGGTAGGAGATCATGTACGCACAAGCAAATCCAGAGCAAAACAATTCACTGACTGCGATTCTCGCCAAAGTTGGCGAGATCGCGGCGATGCCGCAGGTGGTATACAAGATCATTGAGCTTACGGGAACTACAGCAACTTCTGCTCAAGCGATTGAAGACGCCATCTCTCTTGATCCGGGGTTCAGCAGTAAGGTGCTGATTCTCGCGAATAGCGCCTTTTACGCGCTCCCACGTCGAGTTACTTCAATTCGTGAAGCGGCAACCTTCATGGGCTATAAGACCATCCGGCAACTCGCGATGACGGTCGGTGTCTTCGACATGTTCGTTGGCAAGAACGACTCGGGAAGCTTGCGCCGCCGGACCTGGTGGCGCCACAGTGTCGATGCCGCTGTTTGTGCAAAGTCCATTGCGAAGTGTACGCCCGTCGTCGATCCTGAAGACGCGTACTCTTGCGCTCTCCTGCACGACGTTGGCAAGTCGCTTCTCGACCGCGCAACCCAGGGCGAATACGCTCAGGTCGAAGAACTTGTTGCTGGAGGCACGGACGTGCTTTCCGCCGAAACTGAAGTGTTTGGATGCACACACATGGAGCTTGGCGCGGCTGCGGCGGCACGGTGGAATCTGCCGCAGATGATCATTGACAGCATCGCCATGCACCACGGCGGAGCGAGCGGCGACTTCACACAGCATGTGGCCGTGACGTGCATTGCGAGCGAATTCGCACATCAGATCGTTGAGGGCCGAAAGCAAGCTACCGAAGTTGAAGAAGCAACCGAGGCTCCTAAACTGCGAGCGAGTGAGTGGGCCACCACCGCGCTCACAATAGACGATATCAAGATCAAACAGTGTTATGACATTTGCAAGGCGACCATTACGCAACGGACAGGGATGGCGCTCTAGGAGGAAACCATGTCAAGTAACTTCGATTGGAACAAAGCATTGCCGGATGGCGACCCAGGTGCGTCCCTGGAACCAGCGACAAAAGCACCAGAACCCGTCGGTATTGACCCGCGAAACGGTATGCCGATGGCGCCGGCGGAGCCGAGCGTGCGGTTGAACAACCACGAAGAGGTACGATCGGTCGAGGACGTTCACATTGACGAGCTCCTTGTTGAGTGCGTGGAGAGGAAGGGCTCAGACCTCCACATTACTTCGAACCTACCGCCGACTATTCGTCTTGATGGCGATCTGACTTCCCTTCCCTATCAACCTCTCGAGTCGAGACAGACGCAGCGCCTTGTCTACGATATTCTTTCTGACTCGAATGTCCAGAAGTTTGAGGAGACTAGGGAACTGGACTTCTCGCACAGCATCAAGGGGATAGGACGATTTCGCGTCAACGTGTATATGCAGCGAGACTCGCTCGCTGCGGCGTTTCGTGCGATTCCCACTTCGATCCCGTCGTTCGAGGATCTTCGACTTCCGCCGATTATTCGCGAGATGGCGAAGCGATCGAGCGGACTCGTGCTTGTCACCGGACCGACGGGCTCGGGCAAGTCAACAACAATCGCTTCGATGATCGACGACATCAACGTCACGCGCAGGTGTCACATCATGACGATCGAGGACCCGATCGAGTACCTGCACCAGCATAAAACAGCGATGGTCAACCAGCGCGAAGTTCACCACGACACGATGAACTTTAACAACGCGCTCCGGGCAGTTTTGCGCGAGGACCCGGACGTTATCCTCGTCGGAGAAATGCGTGACTTGGAGACAATCACTGCGGCGCTTACACTCGCAGAGACGGGCCACTTAGTGTTCGGGACCCTCCACACGCGAAATGCGCCGCAAACTGTGGACCGCGTCGTCGACGTGTTTCCGCCCGACCAACAAGAACAGATACGAGTCTTGTTAGGAAACGTCCTTGAGGGGGTCGTCGCACAGCAACTGCTTCCCAAGCTTGGTGGCGGGCGAATCGCAGCGATCGAGGTGATGCTCGCAACCCCTGCGGTGCGGAACCTCATTCGAGAAGGCAAGACTCACCAGATGTACAGCGTTCTCGAAACCAGCAGCCAACAAGGTATGCAGACCATGGACCGCGCCCTCCAGGAGCTTTACAAAAACGGATACGTCTCGTTCGACGAAGCGTTGATGAGGGCGATCGATCAAGAAAACTTCGCCCGCCTTACAAAGGCGGCGTAGGCGCCAGTCCCACGGCGGCCAATTTGGAGGCTCCAGTGAATCTGGGGCCTCCATTGGCATCTCGGTGAGGATCCTCTTTGGTGACATCCGTGCTTCGCTGCATCTCTTGCTCGGTTTTCTCCGTCATACTGATACCGACTTCACAATCAAATCCTCGGAGGGAGACATGTCAGACGAAACTCAAGGCCAACCGCCGCAAGACCACCAACCGAATCCACCTGAGCAGCCGGCCGCTCCACAAGAGCCGCAACCACAGCCGCCCGGCTCTCCACCAGAGAATTGGCAAAACCCGCCTGGCGCTGCGCCTAATCCAGACCCACACGGACTCGGACCAACGTCGATGGGCATGGCGCCTACGGCCGCAGCCGCGATCAGCTATGTGTTTGGCTGGGTTACAGGACTGATCTTCTTCCTTTCGGAGAAGACGAACAAGTTCGTGCGGTTCCACGCGATGCAGTCCATACTGCTGTCCGTGGTACTGATGGTGTTGTGGTTCGTAGTGTTCATGATCAGTCTTTTTGCAATAGGGACCGCGACACAAACTGGGGGTTTCATGTTCATCGCGATCAGCTGCCTGAGTTGGATCGTGTTGCTGGGCTACTTGGTTTTGTTGGTAGTTTGTATCATTCAAGCAGCAACTGGCAAGTGGTTCAAGCTCCCCATAATCGGCGACTTTGCGGCAAAGCAAGCCGGGGTATAGGATCTCTGGACTCTCATCCACGGCCAGCGACTATCGCTGGCCGTGGATGCTTTTAGAGCCCCATTATCAGTGGGACCAGGTTGAGTGTTAGGGAAAGAATCAGGAATACAACGGACACAATCAGAAAGATGATGCTTAGCATCTTGAGCGTTTGACCTCGCTGATCACCTGCAGCAAGCACCTTGTTCGCGTTCACGATCGCCAATGGATAGAAAATCCAGGCAAGAATCGTGCAGCAGACACATCCGAAGGTGCCGATTCCGAAGTAAGTCCAGCCCATGTTCAGGTCGTTCTGTGCACTCGGTGAGAACCCGGGAAGCGGCTGGTGAACATTTTGAGCCCGAGGATATGGAGACGGCGGCTGCGCGGGGCTGCCGGGCATAGCCGAGAACAATCCTGGCACCGTAGATGCAGATACCTCGAATCCGCTGTCCATCTCGACTACCATGGTCGTAGGCAGCACCCTGCCTTCTCTAACCCATTGACGCAAGACATCTATGGGGACTGGCCCATAAGTCTTCCCATCCGGACCGCGTACCGAATACATCGATTAGGAAACCTGCACGACCTCGTAGGCTTCGATGACATCGCCCTCTTTGAATCCAGTCCAGTTTTCGAACTGGATGCCACACTCGAAACCGGCTGCCATTTCGCGCACGTCCTCCTTGATATGTTTTAGCGACTCGATTCGGCCTTCGTAGACTACCTCGGCGTCGCGCCTCACGCGGCACTTCGAGCCACGGAGCACCTTGCCCTCGGTTACGTAGCAGCCAGCGACAAAGCCCTGCTTCGTAAGCTTGAATGCAACTCGGATCTCAACTGTTCCGAGATGTCGCTCCTCGAACTTCGGCTCGAGCATTCCCTTAACCGCCTGCTCAATGTCTTCAATCAATTCGTAGATGACCTTATAGAGCCTGACTTGGACGCGTTGACGTTCCGCTTCCGCCTTCGCAGATGGCTCGATCTTAGTATTGAAGCCGACGACGATTGCCCCCGAAGCTGAGGCGAGCAAGATGTCCGTCTCGGTCACCGAGCCGACGCCGGAGTGAAGCAGCTTTACGTCGATCTCTTCGTTCTCAATCTTCTCGATGAGCCCCTTCACCGCTTCTACCGATCCTTGGACGTCGCCCTTTACAATGATGCGCAATTCTTTGGTGACACCCTCTTCGAGTCGCTGCTTCAACGTTTCGAGTGTGACCCTTGCCCCACCGTCGACCATCGCGACTTCGCGGGCGTCCGAGCGGAGCGTTTCCGCCTCGCTTCGGGCAACCTTCTCGTCTAGGAACACACGCAATGTGTCGCCTGCAAACGGGACTTGATCGAGGCCTAGAATCTCAACTGGCGTACTCGGTCCGGCGTCTTTCAGCGGCTTGCCTTGGAAGTCGAACATCGCTTTGATCTTGCCAACGGCGTGGCCAGCGAGTACGTGATCGCCCGACTTGAGCGTCCCGCTTTCGATGAGCGCCGTCGCGACGGGGCCGCGGCCTTTGTCCAGTCGTGCCTCGATCACAACACCCTCTACTTCCCCACCCGCGTCGGCCCGCAGATCCATCAAATCTGCCTGGAGCACGATTGTTTCTAACAGATTGTCAACTCCATCACCCGTCATTGCGGACACAGGCACGACTTCTACTGTGCCGCCGAAATCGGTCGGGACAAGCTCATGCTCCAGAAGTTGCTGCTTGACCTTGGGAACATTCGCTTCTGGCCGATCGATCTTGTTGACCGCCACGATGACCGGAACTTCGGCATTCTTCGAGTGGTTGATTGCCTCGATCGTTTGAGGCATTACGCCGTCGTCGGCAGCAACGACGAGTATCGCGATATCGGTGACTGATGCACCTCTCGCCCGCATTGCTGTGAACGCTTCGTGGCCGGGAGTATCAAGGAAGGTGATCTTCTTGCCACCCACGTCTACCTGATAAGCTCCAATGTGCTGCGTGATCCCGCCAAACTCTTTTTCAGCTACCTTGGCCTTCCTAATGTAATCGAGCAAGCTAGTTTTGCCATGATCGACGTGCCCCATGATCGTGACAATCGGCGCGCGAGGCTGGCTCCCGACCGCGCGCTTCCTCGGGCGGTCTTCTTCTTTGGCCTTCGGCTTGGGCGGCTCCGCCCATTTGATAGTGAAGCCAAAATCAGAGACGATTTTCTCGGCGACGTCTTCAGCGAGAGAAGTGGTCAGGGCAGCAAGCGTCCCAGACTTCATGAGGGCTTTCTGCACCTCGGCATGCCCGAGGTTCAGCGCTCCAGCGATATCTCTCGGAGTTGCCCCGGGCGGCAACACAACTTGCTTTGCCTGCACCATCTCAGCGACGGCTTCCCTTAGGAGCTCTAGGGTGTCTGAATCGATCTCTACGCTCCCGTTCTCAGAGAACACGCCGAGTTCGGCGAGCACGAATGAAACCTGCGAAGGCAAGGCCTTCAGGTCATTCGCAAGCGCGTCGATTTCAACCTTTGACATACGTTTCTTCAAGTTCTCGAAGCAACTGCTGCTCCAGCAAGTCCCAGTCTACCGAACCGACATCAATTCGCAGAGTCCTGGCAAACGCCCGCCGCTTCACGGCGTCTGCGATGCACCCGGCATCTCTGCACACGTAGGCGCCCCTTCCCATCGCCCCAAAACCAATGTGCCCTTCTTGCCCCCGGGACACTCTGATCAGCGTCCCTTTCTCTGCTGATCGCCGACAGGAAACGCATCGCCGCAGTGGGTTTCGATCTGACAGCTTATCCCTCGCTTGCGGCCTGCACAGCGGCCTCGGCTGCGGCCTCGGTCTCGCTCTTGATGTCAATGTTCCAACCGGTCAGTTTGTGAGCAAGTTTTGCATTGAGCCCGCCTTTGCCAATCGCCAGGCTCAACTGGCTGTCAGGCACCACGACGAGAGCGCGGCGGTCCTCCTCAATGGTCTTTACCGATGAAACCTTTGCGGGGCTAAGCGAGTTAGCAATGAACACCTTCGGATCGTCGCTCCAGGGAATGATGTCAATCTTCTCATCATAGAGCTCGTTGACGATGGCTTGGACTCGCGCGCCGCGCTGCCCGACGCACGCTCCGACAGCATCCACTCGCTCGTCAGTTGACAGCACAGCAATTTTGCTTCTAACACCGGGCTCACGCGCGACGCCCTTGATCTCAACTGTTCCCGCGCCGATTTCTGGGACCTCTAAGTCAAACAGCTTTGGAACCAATTCGTCCGCACGGCGAGAGACGCGCACCCTCGGGCCACGCTTTGTTTCTTCGACCCCGCGCACGAAGACCTTCAGCCTATCATTGATTCGATAGGGTTCGCTTCGGACTTGATCCTCTTTCTTGAGGACACATTCACTCCGTCCGGCCTGCAACACGACATCGGGTCCTTCGCGACGAATCACGATTGCGCTAACAAGCTCACCTTGCTTGTCACCGAACTCTTCAACAGTCCGTCGGCGCTCTGCTTCGCGCAATTTTTGCTGCAGAACCTGCTTAAAGGTTTGCGCTGCAATTCGTCCGAACAATTCCGGCGCGATTTCCATTGGGATGAAATCGCCTATCTCTACGTCAGGTTTGCGTTTCCGCGCGTCTTCGATACTGATCTGGAAAAAGTGATTGGTCACATGGCCCACAACCTCTTTCTCGCAGATAGCAGTCATGTGCGCCTTCTGCGTGTCGATATGGACAGTCACGTCGCCCGTCGCTCCGACATGCTTCTTGTATGCGGCGGCCAGGGCGATTTCGACCTCTTCAATCAGCTCTCGAACCGGAAGATCCCTCTCTTGGGCGATCTGTTCGAGCATCAATACAAATTCTCTGTCCATTTCTTCGACCTTCCTGGAACAAAAAAGGATGGCGGAGGGCCATCCTTGCTTCTGCCCACAAGTTATCGGCGGATTATAGCACAGAGGCTCTTGATTTGGCCTCAGTCGAGCCGCTCTACGCCCCGGCCTTGCCCCCAAAAGTGCGCTGAATGCTGATCACATCCTGCATGGAACTGATCCGGCTTATGACATTTTGCAGATGGCTGAGATCCTGCACCTCAACCATCATGTCGAGAGATGCAGTTTGGTTCGGCAACGTGCGTATGTTTGCGCTGATCACGTTGGTTTTCGTCTCGCCAAAGATCGCAGTGATGTCGGCAAGTAGGCCCTGACGATTGAGAGTTTGTATTCTAAGACTGGTGGAAAATGCGCCCTTGGCTTTTGGCGGCCAATTGACTGGCAGGACTCGGGCCGGGTCGGTTTCAAGAAGCCGAACTGCATTTGGGCATAGCTTTCGGTGCAAGATCACCCCTCTGCCTTTTGAAACGTATCCGACAGTTTCGTCGCCCGGCACAGGTAGACAACAGCGGGACCGGCGGTAAGCGATATCGTCGATGCCGGTCGTGCCGATCGTGATTCCCTGCAGCGGTGGCTGAATCGTCTGAGTACGGCCTTTGCGAATCTGCTTCCGCTCCTCGTTCGTAAGCAAGTGAGCGACACGTTCCACACTTTGGAGCCCTTCGCCAACACTTGCAAGAAGCGCTTTATGATCCGCCTTCTTGAGGCGCACGGCCGCCGCAGACAAGTTCTCCTCTGTAAGCAGCGCTTTTGGATCGAAGCCGAGTGACTTCAGCTCTCTTTCAATCGCTTCGCGGCCACGCTGTGCGTTGGAGTCCTTGTTCTGTTGGCGAAGCCATAGACGTATTTTTTGTCGCGCGCCAACTGTTTTGACCATTCTCAACCAGTCGACACTCGGTTGCGCGTTTCCCCGAGTCATCACTTCGACGATGTCGCCATTGTCTAGCTCATGATCAAGTTTTACGATTCGACCATTTACCTTTGCGCCAACGGTCTTCATTCCGACCTCTGTGTGGATTCGAAAAGCAAAGTCAATCGCAGTTGCGCCTCGGGGGAGATCGACTACATCTCCTTTGGGGGTAAAGCAGAAGACCTGCTCGCTGAACAAGTCTGTGCTAACCGAGCGCAGGAACTCGCTACCCGTCGTGGCGTCGCTTGACCAATCGAAAATCTGCTGACGCAGGCTGTTGATCCTTGCCTGTTCGCTCGCAGTGATTCGTTCATTTCCGCGACCGGGCTTGTATTGCCAATGGGAGGCGACGCCGTACTCCGCCGTCCTGTGCATCTCAAATGTTCGGATTTGGACTTCGAGCGGCTCGCCGTGAGGACCCACCACCTTAGTGTGCAGGGACTGATATCCGTTTGACTTTGGCTTAGCGATGTAGTCGTAGAACAGACCTGGAATCGGTTTCCACAGCTCATGCACGGTGCCTAGCACTTTGTAGCAATCGCTCTCAGTATCCAGAATGATTCTTATGCCGAGCAGATCATAGATTTCTTCGAAGTCGAACCCGAACACTGCGATCTTCTGGTAGACGCTATAGAGGTGTTTTGGTCTGCCTTGGACTTCTGCATGCTCGAATCCCGCATCTTCAAGCCGTTCTTTGAGCTGTACAATCGCTTGATCCAGCTCCTCTTCCCGCTTTGATCGTGTTTTGGCCACCATCTCAGTAACATCCGCGAACTCCTTCGGATGCAGATGCTTAAAAGCCAGGTCCTCGAGCTGCCACTTCATCTGCCAGATGCCCAGCCGGGCCGCGAGGGGTGCATACACATCGAGCGTTTCGCGCGCCATTCGAAACTGCTTGTCCTCACTGAGAGATTCAAGTGTCTGCATGTTGTGAAGCCTGTCAGCGAGCTTGATAACCATGACTCGGATATCGGCTGCCATAGCCATGAGCATTTTTCGCATCGTCTCGGCGAAGCGGGCGCGCTGTTCGGCTGCCTTCTTCTTCTCTTCGATGTGTTCGAGAGGCGGAAACTTGAGCTTAGTGACACCCTCAACGAGAGAGCCCACTGACTTCCCAAACATCGCTTCGATCTGAGTCGCTGTTATCTCAGTGTCTTCCAAGACATCATGGAGTAGTGCCGCGATTACGACATCCTCTTCCATTTGCAGCCCAACGAGGATGTCGGCCACGGCCAGGGGATGGTTGATGTATGGCTCACCGCTCCTCCGCGATTGACCTCTGTGCGCGGTTTCCGCTACGAAGTACGCCAGACGGACGCGAGCGATGTCGGCTTTTGGCGAAGCCTGCCGCAAGCGATTCAGGAGTTCAGTCAGGCCGTCTGGCTCCTCCCATCCTGGCGAAATCTGCAGCGTTGCGGTAATCAACCTACCTCTCGACGTTGGCATCCAGAAGGTACACGATTCCGGCTGGGTCTGCCTTCCCACTTGCCTTTCCAAGCACTATGCGTCCGTCATGCGTCCGCCCCACATAAATGTTGCCGAGATAGACTTCCTGAGGAACTTGGGCCAACACCCGAACGTTTCCTTGCGGCGACACGTGACGAATGACGCCGTCTTTGTATCCAATCACGCCGCCCAACTTACTCGGAATGATCTGCTCGCACGGAATTGTCGCGAGTGTTTTCGGACGACGATCCGCACCGAAGAAGCGGATCTCTCCGTCCTCCTGCAAAGTATAAAAACTGCCATCCGATTGAGGTACTAGGGCGACAGCAAAGTCTTCGCTAATCTCCCGTCCCTGACGATCGAGAATGAACTCGAACTCGCTGCTGTCCGGTGTCTTCCTCATGATGTATCCGCTGTTAAACATCGCCCAAATGTTTTCGCTGGTATCGAGCTTGACTAACATCGGATAGCGCAACCGTCGCTGCCAAATCACCTTCCCGTCCTTCGCGTAGTCTGTTACCAGGCCAGACTCATAGTCAGCGATGACAAAGCCAGACTTCTTTGGCAAGATCTCCAGTTTTCCCTTGAACTCGAATGGGTAGACGTGGGTTCGTCGCACCGAGTTCCCGTCCACCGCGAAGCGACCAATCTTCACGGTTTCTCCCTCAAGTATCGTCGCGAGAATGCTTCCATCATTGTCGAAGGCAAAACCGGCGTTTGGTTGAAGCGGGATCGATATCTGCGTTAATGCGATCAACAGCAATGTCATCGTGCGAACTCCTTTTCGAGTAGCTTGGATGCCTCGAGAGCCTGCTCAGGCGTATCGACTGAAATCCGGGATCCTATGCCGGGTGCCATTTGGATCGGAACACCGTGTTCTAAGAATCTCAGTTGCTCGAGCATCTCTGTGTCCTCCAGGGGTGTCGGCTTCCAGGTCAAGAATCGAGAGAGCAGGTCATGTGTGTACCCATAGATTCCGACGTGTCGCTTCACCTGAATGCCGCCCGCATTCCTCCGAAACGGTATCGAGGCGCGGGAAAAGTATAAAGCTCGATCGTGAATGTCTGTCACCACCTTTACGACGGCTGAGCTAGTGCAATCTGATGCATCTGCGGCGACATAGAGACTTGCCATCTCATGCCCTGCGATCAGTAACTCGGCACAAGCGTCAACATCCTCCGGCGGAAGCAACGGTTCGTCGCCCTGCACATTTATGTACGCATCTGCGCCAATGAGGGGCGCGATCTCGCCGATTCGGTCTGTTCCGGACGGATGGTCGTCTCGAGTCATCATCGCCTCGGCACCAAATGACGCCGCCGCGCTCGCTATCTCGATATCTGGAGTTGCGACCAGCACTGCACTTGGGATGTGCGAGCGAGAGACTGCTTCGTAAACCCATTGAATCATCGGCTTTCCGGCGAGCCGGTGGAGCGGCTTGCCTGGAAATCGGGTGCTGGCCATCCGCGCCGGGATTACGGCGACGACGTTCATTGCGTAATCATACCGGCCCCATCTGTCTAAACGGACTTCTGGACCGGCTCCCGGAGTTCAATGAGAGTATTCGCTCCCGGGACAAGATCGACTTGAATTCGCCAAGTCGCTTCGAGATCTTCAATCTTGCCAAGTCCGGACGGCCAGCTTCCGCGGGCGAACCGGGCGGGTAAATCGAAGGTGTAAGCGATTGGCCTCTCAGATTGCAGTGAGAGATGCGTGAGAACTCCATCTTGCACTCGCACGGCGGCGGCGATCGCGCGGCTCAATCTAAGCCCACGGAAGCTAAAGTTGCGCATCGTCTCTGGAACCGCCGGAAGCAGGAAGTCCCCATAGTCATCGACGCGTGCAAACATCCAGTGGAGTGCGGCGAGCCATGCTCCGCAGCCCGTTGTAAACCAAGGCACGATCGGTTCCCCGTCCCGAGTGACATGCTCATTCGGGCTCATGAACTGACCTGCGGCCAAAGTTCCTCGCTGCACTGCTTCCCACGCAGAGTCACCATCCGACAGCACCGAGTGGCACATCCCAAGGTGGCCCGCCGTCCACATCCAACCGGTCTCATCGAACACTTCATGGAAACCCGGTTTCCAACCATGCTCAGTCCGGGCATCACTGTGCAGCATTGCAAGCGTGTTCCGCGCAAACTCACTCCCTTCATCGCAAAAGAACGGTGCGACGTATCCCGCGACTGACGTATGGAGAGACTTATCAGTAGGGATCCCATACTGGCGACGATTTAAATCTAGAACGAAGTTCTGCCTGAGCGCTTTCGACAACGAATCCCAATTGGCCCTTCGCTCTCGGTCGACACCGAGACGCCGTGCGGCCTCTGCTGCACGATCAAGACAGAACACTGCTGCAGCCATCGTGAATGGCCCAGACGCAACGTCTCCAACGCTCTCGTCGAAGTCTGTACATGTTTTCGTCCTGAGATTTCCCCGCTCATCTCGCTCAATCATATGGCATTCGAAGTAGCGCGCGCATTCACGCAAGACGGGATACAAATCTTCGAGCACTTCGATGTTGCGTTGATAGAGCCAGAGCGACCACGCGCATGCGGCGATCAAACCCATGTGGAAGCGCTCCGTGTACCAATGCCCGTGCGGGTCACGTTCCTCTCCAGCTTCAGTCGAACTCCATGGGTATAGCGCGCCACGACCTCGAGCCCGCTCTATAGCCTTTGGTAAGGTGGCAAGCCGAAAGTATGGGACGTTGCTCGCCATACTCTCATGACCACCCGAAAGCAGGCCTAGGAACGGATAGTATTCATCGTGGAACGCCCCTGCCCCCCAATGCCTTTCCGACACCGTGGGAGGGATTGACCAGTGTGTCGTTTGACATGCAAGAGTGTAGAGCGACATTCGCCTGAAGAGGTCAACGTGTTGATTTCCGGTCGACACTTCGCTCTCTTCCCAAAAGGCCCGCCACTTGTCTGCGTGATCGTTGAACTCATGATTGAGTTCAGTAAACGACAAAGGGGCACAGTAGTGAATCCGATCGCTGAAGGTGATTACCGTGCGAACTACAATCTCATCTCCGGGCGCAAGCAACTTGTGAACTTCTAAAACGGATTCATTGCTCTGCACCTTCCACTGCATTCCCTCAGTTGCGATTGTCACTGCCCCAAGGGTTTCTGACGTTTCCCACTCATACTGGACTGCACCTAACAACTCCTCGGCCCGAAACTTCAACTCTTCTTGACGCACACCGTGCCGAACACCGAAGCAGTAACGGAGGGAGAACAAAACTTCTTGGTCTTCGGCCGAGTGATTACTAAGTCGTGTCTCGACGAAGAAGGAATTGCGCTTTCCAAACACTAATGATCGTGTAGATTCCAGCAGGCCCCCGTAAAGGATCCTAGTTCGCACTTCCGCCGTGTCCGTGTGGATCGCTTGCGCAACCTCGACAGCCTTCGGTGCTTCGCCCGCAATCCAGATACTCCTCTCTAGTGTGCCAAATGGAATAAGGGGGTGACGTGGGCCCGGCAGCCTTCTACCCGCCAACACAAACTCCTGGCAGGCCGCCGCTGCCGCAGGCCACAACTGTGGCTCGTGATACCCGCTGCGACCAAGGGTAGTCGCCAGGGTACCGTTGCCTACCAGAGCGGGGACGGGGCGGTCCGAGTGCAGGGAGCTATCGAACTGCATTACTAGAAAACCTCGAAGCGAATGGGAGACGAGCCTGGCCGCGAGGGTAACAGGCTGTACAGTGGACGGGGTAAAACCTCGCAACGGTTCGCGTGCGTCTGCTCTTGTTTACTCATGGCTTACTTGGACCCTCAGACAGTACGATTCTGGTTCCCCGAGCCGGGCTCCCGGGCCAGGTGCGAGATCGCAGGTGATCGGTGCTTGCTCGAGGTCCGTGTGCATCGTTGCTTTCCATTTTCGCTCCCAACTAGGTATGTCAGCGTCCAGGATGCGAGTTCGAACGAGGCTGGCATTCTGGCTGACTTAGACGACTTAGATCCTGCTTCACGCGGCGTCGTCGAGTCAGAGCTCGATCGGCGCTACTTCACCCCCATTATCGGCAGGATCGTCACTTTGCGGCAAGAGGCGTCAATGTGGTGGTGGTCGGTAGAGACTCAGCGCGGTCCAGCGTCGTTTTACATTCGCGGGGTTAGGGACTCGATCCACGAGGTCGCGCCTCGGCGGTGGCAGATACTGAGCATGGATGGCCAACGCTATGAGATTAGCGACATTGCCCTCTTAGACTCGCGCAGCCAGGCGCTCTTCGAGGGGCTCTTTTAGACGTGTTCTCTTCGGCCCTGGCGCTGGCCCTACCAGAGCGGTGCCTTGTTTGTTGTGAAATGGCACAGCCCGCGTTTTGCGCGGATTGCGTGGAGGCAGAGCGCTCGCTGCGAAGCGGCAGTTGTCCACGTTGCGGTATCGGCGATATCGGTGCATGTGCGGAGTGTAGGTGGATGGGTTCCCTGGACTGGTTTAGGTCTGTAGCTGACTACACGGGCGTGGCAGGACGCGCGATCCGCCGTTTCAAGTTTCACGGTAGCGCGGAATTGGCACCGTACATTGCGGATCGAATGCGCCATCTCTTAATCGACGCGCCCAACTTCGATGTCGTAGTGCCGGTGCCAATTCATTGGTCACGTCGATCGTTGAGAGGCTTCAACCAGTCCGAGTTGCTTGCGGAAGCTCTCACCTTATCAAACTCAAAGCTGCTCATCCGAACGCGTGCGACGCGACCTCAAACACGAGTTAGCGGACGCGAGCGACTTACTAATCTGGAGAATGCTCTCCGCGCGCGTACGACGTACACAGGACTTCGCGCTCTGCTTATCGACGACGTTGTCACGTCGGGCAGCACGCTAGAAGCTTGCGCCTCGGCTCTGAAGGCGGCCGGCGCATCTTGGGTAGGTGGCGTCACATACGCGCGAGGTTAGAGCCCCTACATCTCCGGTTCGAGAAGCCCGTAGGTTCCGCCCTTTCGCTTGTAGAGCACAGCGAACTGCCCACTATCCGAGTTGCGAAACACGAAGAAAGGATGCCCGACCAGTTCCATTTGAAGGGATGCTTCATCGGGGCTCATCGGTTTCACGAGGAACTGTTTTCGCTCCACGATTCGAGTTTGCGGTGCTTTCGGTGGCTTCTCTTCGGAGAGCGCAGCAGGCATGCGCTTCGCACCACGACGGCGATGCGAGTCGATGAGCCGGCCCTTCAGCGAACTCAGCCTTTTTTCGAGCTTGTCTGAAACCCGATCGATGCAGGCTCGCAACGACGAATCGCGCTCTTCCCCACGGACCGTGAATCCGTCGGCAAAAACGGTCACTTCGAGGCGATGTTTTCCCTTTTGCTCGTGGTACACCATTTCGACGCGAGTAGCTTTGTGAAAGTACTTGTCAAGTTTTCCCAGCTTCTTCGCCGCATAGTCGCGGTGTCGCTCTGGGACGTTTCCTTCTGCATTTCTTACCAGTAGTTCCATATCTTTACACCTCCCAAGTGCGGCGGATGCGCGAGGAAACTGTTGCGATCGCGATCGCGGCTATGCCTTCACCTCGCCCGATTGCACCGAGGCCTTCGTGCGTCGTCGCCTTCACATTGATTTTCGACACGTCGACACCTGTTTCCTGCGCAATCTGCTCTCGCATCTGTTCCCTCCGCGGGCCAATCTTTGGGCTTTCCGCAAGGATCGTTATGTCAAGTGAAGTGACTCGCCCTCCCGCTTCGGAAACACGCCGGACGGCTTCTCGGACAAAGTGCCGGCTGTCCGCGTCCTTCCAGGCTGGGTCGGTATCAGGAAACAGCTGCCCGATGTCGCCCGCAGAAACCGCACCCAACAGCGCGTCAGTAACAGCGTGGAGCACGACGTCTGCGTCTGAGTGCCCTGCCAGGCCGGGTTCGCCGTCGAAGCGAACTCCACCGAGTACCAAAACACGACCAACTTTGCTGGAGAATCGGTGGATGTCGTAGCCAATTCCGCTCAGAATCTCGTTCGAATACTGTTGGTCCATCATAAGCTGAAAATCCTCAAAACTCGTGATCTTGTGGTTGAATCGATCACCTTCCACGACCCTGACCTTTCTGCCCGCGGCCTCCAAAGCGCTGGCTTCATCAGTGACGTGCGCGTGCTGAGACAGGGCGTCCAATAGCCAGTCCTTCCGACTTCCCTGGGGCGTCTGGGCTGCGAAGATTCCCGCCCGGTCAATCGTGCTTTCGACGTAGTTGGTCGCTCGCTTGAGTGTGTCTACGACAGGCAGTGCCGGAATCGCTGCACCAAACTCTTCGGTAGCGTCGATGACGCGTGTGATCAAGTCCGGTGTGGCACCGGGGCGAGCTGTGTCGTGGATCAGAACGATATCCGCTCCCTTCGCCGCGAGGATGCCATTGATGGAACTTTGCTGGCGCGTCTCGCCGCCTCGCACCACGAAGTCGAGGTCAGAGTCGTCAAACTCGTGCTCTTCTCCTGGTGCGCATACGATGCCCACCATGTCAACTCTCGGGTGCGTTCGAAACGTCTTGAAGGATACTTTCCACAACGGGAGGCTCGGCTCCAAGTGGACGTGGACTTTGCGCCTCTCACCAGGCCACGCACTTGGGCACGTAGCAGCGAACCGGGATGATGAGCCGGCAGCTAAGAGGATCGCTGTTGTCATGCGTCTGCTGACTTCTTCTTGGAGCGCGGCGCATCCTCATCGTGACCATTCAAGGAGGCAAAAATCATCCTCCCTGCTGCACTCTGGTGGACTTGACTTACACGCACCTGCATTCGGTCGCCCATGAATTCGAAGCCATCCTCGATGACCACCATTGTGCCGTCGTCAAGAAAGCCCACCCCCTGGCCAGGCTGGCTCCCTTCCCGCTCCACCAAAACCGTCAGAAGTTCGTTGGGCATATATTGAGGGCGCATAGACACCGCTAAATCATGGACGCTAAGGACCGTGACGCCATGGACTTGGGCAACTTTGTTCAGGTTAAAGTCGTTGGTCACGAGGCTGGCACCAAGCGCCTTCGCCAGCCGCACAAGTCGGGAGTCGACGGCCTCGTCCTCTGCGCCCGCAAACCGGTCCTGAGTGCCGATTTCGATTTCGAAGTCGTTTTGCAGATTGCGGAGCATGTCCAGTCCCCGCCGACCGCGCTGGCGCTTCGTGGTGTCGTGGCTGTCGGCAACGGCCTGTAGCTCCTTGATTACGAAATCGGGAATGTACAGCTTTCCTTCGAGGAACCCTGCCTTCGCGACTTCGTAGATTCTCCCGTCGATAATGACGCTGGTGTCGAAAATCTTTGTGTTGCTTCGCCCTTTTCCTGAGACTCTAGCCCACGGCAGCGACTCTTCCATGCTCTTCAGTGCTGCGAACGTGATCCCGATCAGGGCGAACATTAGAAGGAGGCTGCCGAGTACTGCCCAAGCTCCAAAACTAAAGGCCAGCATATGGAACGGGATGCTGAGGCCGAGCCCTACGATAACAGACACGAACAGCGTCGTTCGCTCAGAGGCAGTCATCACCGACCAGCGCCCAAGTACCCGCCCAATCCAGGTTACGACGAGAAGGCCGACCAGGCCGACTGTGACTGCTCCGAAGACCCCGATTGCGACAATTGAGTACAGATTGCGAAAGCTCGGCAGCATACTGTCGGGTGCTCCAGATGCCGCCGAAGGGTCGAGGAGCAGGTAGGCGCGCTGTAACCCTGCAGGGATCGTGATCTCCGCGATCACGACTCCAGCGAGCATACACGCAACTACAAACCCAAACTTAAAGACCTTCAAAGCAGTTTTCTCAGACGCAGTGCCGCCAAACTCTGGCTCACCCTATTTTGACTCCGACTGCCTCCGATTCGCACTGAATCGCCTCGGGCGAACGTAGCCTAGGTGGCCCGAACGGAACCTATGACGGCATTTAGGCTTACTATCATTCTGGGTGGCTTCCTTGACTCCGGAGCCCTTCGATTGGTAGTCTGGCCGCCCACCCGGCCAGAAAAAAGCAAATTTGTATGAAAAAACCCACTGGGAAGTATCTCGTTATTGTCGAGTCGCCGGCCAAGGCGAAAACGATTAGTCGGTTCCTCGGAGGCGAGTACGTCGTCGAGGCCAGCTACGGACATGTCCGCGACCTCCCTCAGAGCGCCAAGGACATCCCGGCGAAGTATAAGAAGAAAGAGTGGTCTCGTCTCGGTGTGGACGTTGATAACGGCTTCGAACCGATTTACGTCGTTCCGAAAGACAAAGAGAAGCATATCAAGCGACTCAAGTCAGCAATCGACGGCGCGACGGCTTTGTTCCTTGCTACAGACGAGGACCGCGAGGGAGAGAGTATCGGCTGGCACGTGCTTAGCGTCTTGAAGCCACCGAAGTCGCTACCGATTCACCGCATCGTCTTCCACGAGGTGACAAAGGAGGCTGTAGAGTCCGCTCTCGCTTCGCCGAGGGCGGTCAACGACGCTCTAGTCAAAGCTCAAGAGGCCAGGCGGGTACTCGACCGTTTGTACGGC
The DNA here is from genome assembly GCA_041744215.1 of Fimbriimonadales bacterium. Classification (GTDB taxonomy): domain Bacteria; phylum Armatimonadota; class Fimbriimonadia; order Fimbriimonadales; family ATM1; genus JAHCHL01. The sequence goes on from JBGTLG010000015.1 coordinate 143,874, forward strand.
TACAGTCTCTCAGAGCTTCTCTGGAAGCGAGTGGCGAAAGGATTGAGCGCTGGCCGAGTGCAGAGCGTCGCCGTTCGCCTGTGCGTGGAGCGGGAACGCGACCGCATTGCCTTCGTCAGGAGCACCTACTGGGATCTCGAACCGGACTTAAAGGCGTTGAAAGGACAGTTCACTGCAAAGCTGACTCGGATCGAAGGAAAGCGGGTCGCGGATAGCAAGAGCTTCGATCCAGCGACGGGAAAGCTGAAGGACGGCGCCCGCGTTCTGCTAGACGGGCCGCGAGCTACCTCACTGAGAGATGCGATCACCAAACACGCAGCTTGGTCCATCTCAGCGCTGGAATCGGTGCCCGAGTCGCGGAAACCGGGCCCGCCCTTCACCACCTCGACTCTCCAGCAAGAGGCCAACCGGAAGCTGAAGTTTCCTTCAAAACATACGATGCAGCTCGCGCAGCAGTTGTACGAAGGCGTGGACCTCGGCGGAGAGCGGGTTGGACTGATTACCTATATGCGAACCGACAGCGTGTCGCTTGCCGCCCGCGCGGTCACCGAGGCGCGCGAGGTCATTGCGGAAATGTATGGCCCGTCGTTCTTGCCAAAGTCGCCAGTCGTCTACAAAACAAAATCGAAGGGAGCGCAAGAGGCGCACGAAGCGATAAGGCCGACCGATGTCAGGCGGAAGCCGCAAGACGTCAAGAAGTTTTTGACAGCTGACCAGTTTAAGCTGTATGAACTCATCTGGATGAAGATGGTTGCCTGTCAGATGGTAGCGGCACAGTTTGAGAGGACATCCGTGGAGGTCGATGCCAAGAGCGAGGAGGCGACTGCCACATTCTCGGCGAGCGGGCGGAGAATTGTGTTTCCGGGTTATCTCCGGGCGTACGTCGAGGGATCAGATGACCCGGATGCGGAGCTCGGTGACAAGGAGACTCTGCTGCCTGAATTGTCGCTCGGTGAAACGGTGGAACCTTCGGAGATCCGCGTCGACAAGCACGAGACAAAGCCGCCGCTGAGATACACGGAAGCGAGCCTCGTTAAGCGCCTGGAAGAGGAAGGCATTGGGCGGCCAAGCACCTATGCGACGATCATTTCGACGATCCAGGACCGGGGATACGTGTTCAAGCGGGGTAACGAACTCATCCCAACATTCACAGCTTTCTGCGTCACCCAATTTCTCGAAGAGCACTTTGGTGACCTCGTTGACACCAAGTTCACGGCGCACATGGAGGCTGAGCTCGATTCCATCGCTGAAGGGCAAACGAAATCTGCAGAGCTACTCGGTCACTTCTACTTTGGTGACGGAAACGGCAAAGGGTTGGTCGCGAGAATCAAGGACGTGACCGGAGGTTATCCGGCGGTGGCGGTGGGCAAAGACTTCTTGGTGAAGGTCGGTCGATTCGGACCCTACGTGCAGCGGGGCGAAGGCGGCAAGGACAACGTCGCGGGGTTGCCAGACAACCTGCCACCCGATGAACTTGACGAAGCGCGTGCGGCTGAGCTAATCGAGCGGAGAGCCGCGGGCGGCGAAGCGGTCGCGGTTGACGCGGATTCCGGCCGACAAATCAAGGTTCTGGAGGGGCGATATGGAGCCTACGTCGAGCTAACTCAAACCGAAGAGGAGAAGGCGGCGGGGGCCAAGCCGAAGCGCGTTAGCCTACCGAAGGGTATGGAACCGGCTGATGTCACCCCTCTTGTCGCTCAGGCGCTTGTCGCGCTGCCACGCAGCCTCGGGAACCATCCTGATGATGGAGGTGAGGTTTCGGCTGGCCTAGGGCGTTTCGGCCCTTACGTGAAGCATGGGACCGAATACCGCAGCCTCGATTCGTGGGAGCAGGCTTGCGAGATCGATCTCGACGGTGCGCTGGCGCTCCTTGCGGTACCCAAACCTGGCCGTGGAAAGGGCGCGGGAAAAAACTCTTACCCGGTTCTCCGGGAGTTTGGTGAACTGGAAGGCGCAAAAGGGCCGGTACGGATTCTCAAAGGTAGGTACGGTCCGTACGTCACCGACGGAAAGACAAATGCCTCGCTTCCGAAGGACAGCGACCCGTCCCAACTCACCCCGGAGCAGGCCCTGGAGTTGTTGTCAGCGAAGCGAAAGTAGCACTCCGGTAAAATTACACTCACATGCCCCACCGAGACCGCCAGCTCATTTCCGCGGTTCACCTCGCCACTAAGAAGCTATCAGCTACGACGAGCGTCGAGGAGACGCTCCGTGAAGTTTTGGAGATTTGCGTCCAGGCGGTTGGGGCGTACGGAGGCACCATCTATATCCACGACCCGTCCGGTAGCGTTCTGGTGTTTCGTCACGTCCTGCCGGAGAGCGTTCGGGATTCTCTCCCTCCCGAGATCCCAGACACCTTTGGGATTGCCGGAGAGGTGTTCCAAACGGGCGTGCCCCAGATCGCCAGCGTGGAGGACCGAGGAGGCTCCTCCACCCCCTCCTCGGAGATCGAAGAAGCTACCGGGGTGCGAGTAACTTCGATGCTCACTGCCCCTCTTGCCGTCGCAGGTATGGACCCAATTGGCGTCGTTCAACTCCTTAACAAGGAAGGTGGCGAGTTTGAGGAGCGTGAGATCCAGATCATCGAAACCGTCTCGGCGGTGAGCGCGATGGCCTATTTGAACTCTGTGCTGACCGAGCAGTCGAATCGGGCGGCGAGTATGATCGGTATGGGTGCCGTAGGACATGACATCTACAACCTGGCCGCGGCGCTCAGGGGTGCTGCCCAGTTGATGGAGATGGCGGTTCAGCAGGTTGAGCAGGATCCCGAGGCAAGCGTCGAGGAGCTTAGGGAGTCGCTCCAAGACTTGATGTCCGGAGTTGAGACGATCGTCGGGTACAGCGCGATCATCAATAAGCTCTCGAAGGGCGCAGCGATGACGCCGGAGAAGCGAGCAGGCGAGTTCAGCGAAGCCGTTCGCAAAGCGGCAGCCTACATTGAGGCAACCGCCAGAAGCGAGCACCAAATTGGCATTTGCTACCAGATTGAGCCTGACGGGCGCCAAAGTCTATTCGACAGTCATTACGTCAACAGAATCGTTCAAAACTTAGTCGGCAATGCGGTCAAGGCTACAGTTGAGTCGGTGGACTTAAGACAAGCACGCACTGTGCTGTACGAGGATGATCGCGGTCCAGTCTATGACGAGGTCATCATACGATACTCGCTGCGAGACGGCTGCCATGTTATCGAAGTCAAAGACAGTGGCATGGGAATGACCGAAGCTACAAAACGCAAGATTCTCGGGGGGACAGCAGGCAGCGGGTGGTCAAAGAGCGGGGGCACTGGCTGGGGTACCCGAACCGTCATCGAGCTAACCGCTGCGCATGGGGGCCGACTTGAAATCGAATCGACCCCGGGTGAGGGGAGCCTGTTTCGTGTCGTTCTTCCGCTGGAACCTGCATCGACCGAGGTAGCTGCACACGTATGAACATCTGGATGGATGCAGGAAACTACCAGCCCTCCAGGCGAAATCGATGGAAACGCGCAATTGGCGCTTTCCTGTACACGCTCGTTTGTATCTTTGCGCTTGGCCTCGGCTCTCTCCAAGGGTTGCGCTATTCCAACCCGCTCTTAGCTGAAGGGTTCATGCGCAAGGTGGTTCCCAGCTTTAGCGCTGATCCGTTCGCGGGACGCGACGAGATCGTAATCCTCGCTCTTGGTACTGACAAAGACTACGATGAACACAACCGCGTCGTGAGTTCGTCTGCTCGCGCTGATTCGATTCAGTTAGTGCGCCTGGACTTCGCGAACAACGCGATCGGTATCTTCGGGATCCCGCGAGATACCTACGTCGAGATACGCGGCTATAGGCCCATGAAGATCAATGAACTTCACAAATTCGGCGGCGGCGAGGCTGTTGCGCAAGCAGTCTATGAACTGGTAGGCATTCGTCCGGACAAGATCGTCGAAGTGGACTTCGACTTTGTGCGTCAGGCTGTGAATACTGTCGCAGGAGTGGAAATCTACATCAACAAGAGAATGAAGTACACAGACAGGAGCGGTAATCTATTCATCGACTTCCATCCGGGTCGCACAACACTCACAGGAGACCAAGCGCTAGGCTTCATTCGATACAGGCAAGACAGCGAAGTCGACCGCGGCAGACGCCAGCAAGACTTCCTAATAGCATTCAAAAGGCGCGTCTCCAAGAGTCCAGAGTACATCCCCGAACTCTCGAAGCTGATCATGGATACTCTTGACGACTACTTGACAGAACAAGAAGTGTTTAGCATCGCTGACTTTGCGAGGAGTGTTCCAACCGCAAAAGTTCGACACGGTACGCTCCCGGTAAGAGAAGGCCCGATGTATCCGAAGTTCTACTATTATCCAATCCGTGAAGAAGTCGCGCAAGCGCTTGTCAATGCCGGAATGCGCGCCGGCTCAGCGACTGCTGGGTCGGTGTCCGTTCGGTGATACTTTTCTTTGCAATTGACGAAGAAGATCGCGATATCGAAAGGCGGTCATCAGAGCACGTACAACTCGGTAAGTTCTTTCTGCGGGGGGCAATCGCGTTTGCAATTCTGTTGCTCATTTTCACACCTGTCTATTTGAACTGTCGCCAGCAAATGCTTCGTGTAGTGACCCAAGAGAACCTTCGGACGCTCTTCCAGGGTGTGTCGCTTTACGCGGACGCGAACAACGAAGGACTTCCGCCGCTCTACGAGCGAGCAGGGCCGGAAATGCCGGTCATAGATCGAAATGGCAACCCAATCATTTGGGCAACCCACGTGATGGGGTACGTCGAGGCGTACCGGCTTCGCAATCCTAAGACCCCGCAGGATTCGCAAGTTCGCCTTACTGTCTCCACTACGTCATCGGGATCGTCGACAACATATCTCGGGTATGGGATGGCGTCTTCTCTTGATACGACGCGACTATACGACATCACCAACAAAGACTCTGTACTCTTCGCAGAAACAACCTCCGGCGGTCGAAATGGCAGCCTGAACCCCTTGCCTCTTGCATTCGCATCGGATGGCTTCATGATCGGCTTCGACGATACCAACCTGCCAGGCGCAGGCCCAACGAGAGACTCGCAGTTTGCAACACGGTTGGCATTTTCAAGCCGAGGAGGAACCAACTCGATCAGCGATATGGAACCGCTGCACGAAGATGGGACCCTGGCGATTTCTGCTGACGGGCGCATCCTCTACCTAAAGCCATCCGATCAAATCGTCCAAAAGGCCGGTACACTACCTACTGGTCTATGGGCGCCTTTTCGGTAACTAACCAGGATCCGGGCTGGGTGAATGAGCTCGTGCGCGAGTATGCCGCGATCATAGGCGAAGATGTGCCTGCTGCCAACGGTCCAACAACGTTCGCCGTGGCCCGCGACGCGTGCCACGGCGCAGCAAAGCCGCCGCCACCTGAAAGGCTTGACATTCGAGAGTGCCGCATGGAGTGGCGATCCCATCGCATAGACGGCTCTGTCTCACCGGTCGGCCGAGTCGGTCAATTCGTTCCAGATTGCCCAGCAGACGAGACTCCACAGGTAGGCGCGCAGGTTAGACTCCGCCATGCAGACGGCGTCATGAAAGCGGTCGTTGTTGGGTATTGCGGGTCGGACGTGCTTTTGATGCGCGGGCCGACACAACGCGAACGCAGAGCCCACCAGCGCATTGGTGTCGCGGGCGTGGCCCTCGTTCGGTTCAACAGGTCCAATCAGGAAGCCAGAATAAGCGACCTGTCTGAGGGAGGGATTGGCCTCTCGTCGCCGATGGCCGTGGAGGTTGGGGGCTCGATCCACCTGTTGTTGCGCATCCACGGGAAGAAGGCGTTACCTCTTGAGTGCGACGGGATTGTAACTAGCTGCCGAGCCGTTGAGCGCGGACCACAAGGCGAACATCGCATCGGCGTAAAGTTCGTCGATCTATCGCCAAAGTTAGTTGACCGAATTCGATTGTTGCTACACGACGAGTGCTCGTAAACTTCTCGCCGGACCGCCATGGCTAACTTGAAACGCGAATCCAGTCTGGCTGCCATGCTCGGGTTTGGTGTCTGGGTTCTCCTGGGAACCTTAGCAGTGTCGGGAATCGCGCTTGCAACACAGTACGCCCCGATCGCTGGTGGTGCCCACGCATCGGTTGTAGCGATGCGCGACAGCCCGGTGCACTCCTTTCTCTGTGACTACCACTACTATGGGAGTGGTGTAGCGATTGCTCTCGCAGCTGTTAACCTGGCGTTTCTGCTCTGGGCCGGGAGATATGGCCGCCCGGATCGATGGCTGTGGTGGGGAGCGCTCGGAGCCTTGATCATAACAATGCTGGCGCAAGTAACCGGCAACCTTCTTCCATTCTCGCAGCATGACGTCCGCACGGCGTTCGCGGAAGGAGGCATCGCTGCCCAAACCCCGCTTATCGGACCCACGCTTCGAGCGATTGCGATAGGCGGGGAGGCCGTCGGCCAAGAGACTGTGGATAGATGGTACTTCGCACACCGCTTTGTCGCCCCACTCCTGCTGGTTCTTCTTGCATTCCCCGCTATTCGCTCGCTCCGCAGGGAGGGATTAAAGTCAAAGCTGTGGTGGGCGATTCTTGTTCCTGCGGCCATCGCTGCAGCAGGCGCGCTCATCGTTTCTGGGCCGCTCGGCAACGCAGCGCTGCCCTCAGACCTCGCAACGGGCGCAACGAGGCCTATGTGGTACGTGCTGCCGATGCATGCACTACTTGACACCTTGGGCGGAATCAATCCAAGCATGGGCTGGATAGGGGCGATGCTGGTGCCGGGCCTAGCGGTTACCGGTCTGATGATGCTTCCGATCCTTGTTCGTAAGTCCGCAGAGGGCGCGGCGTTCGGACGAATCGCTGTACTATTTGGGTCCGTTCTGCTCATCTTGGCAATCATCACGTATGGAGACCGGGTTCAAGGGCCTTTCGCGGACGAACCAACATTTGATGCCCCGCGAGCAGCGCCAGAGCCCACCCAGACACCGAACCTGCCGCTCGCAGAACAAGGCAAGTTGATCTATGACGCAAACAAGTGTTCTAGCTGTCATGCCATCGGTGGCGCTGGTTCTGCGACAGCAGGACCGAACCTCGCGGGAGTCGGCAGTCGGAGGCCGAATGTTGAAGAACTTATGGATCTCGTTCGTGATCCCCAGGCGTTCGGAATCCAAACGATGCCGGCATACTCGGCGCTCAGCCTGAGCGAGCTGCGTGCGTTAGCCGAGTATTTGAGTTCGCTGAAGTGAGAGGGAGTTGGCGCGCTCGAGAGGACTCGAACCTCCGACCTACAGGTCCGCAACCTGTTGCTCTATCCACTGAGCTACGAGCGCGCGGGGGCTCCTAGGATACCCGGGGCTAGCGTCGGCGGTATGCTTGAAGCACGACGAGACCCATGATTTCGAATTCGAACCCACGATCCTTCGCGGACCTAGTTGGATTTCCCGATTCACTGCGATCACCTACCTTAGGCGCGCACGACACCCATGGAACTACGGTGCTTTGCCTTCGCTATAAGGACGGCATCTTGAACCTCGGCGATCGTCGGGCCACAGCGGCGAATTACATCATGTATGATCGCGCCAAGAAGATATTGCGACTGGACGATCACACGCTGGTTGCAATCTCGGGTTCATTCGCTCGCAGTACCGAGATTGCACGCTACTTGCGACATGCATTCAAATACTATTCCCGGACGCAACTTCAGGACATGAGTGTTGAAGGCAAGTTGCAGGAAGTCAGCCGCGCCCTCGCCGGAAATCTAAGTATGTCGCTCGAAGGGATTGGCATCTTTCTCCCTATCGTTAGCGCGTACGATCCCGCGTCTGACTCGCTGGGCATTTACTTCTACGACGTAATGGGAGCGCGCTTCGAGAGCGGTCAATACGGTTGCGCCGGCTCTGGCTCTCATCGGATACAGGGGGTCTTTGAGTACATACAGCGGCAGCAAGGAAACTTCGAGGAGCGAGAACTTGAAGAAGTGCTCTTGGATGGCCTGACTATGCTCGACATCGCTTCGGAGCTCGACTCTGCGACAGGGAATCTTTCGATGCCATTGCCTATCGCAAAGACTCTGACTAAGCACGGCATCGAGGACATCAACGAACAATTGCTTCGCGAATCCGTGTTGTCCGTTCAAAAGGGTAAGGGTTAGAATCTATGTTGTCCCCTTATGATTGGCAAGAGAGCATAAGCCAACGCGCCCAGTACATTGAAAACCGCATCAAGAGCGGGTCGCCGATAGTGGGGCTATCCATTGATGCCGGCTGCATTTTGTACACGTATCGAAAGCACATTCGAAAAGTCTACGAAGTCTATGATCGCATGATGTTTTCAGCGATCGGTCAGCAGGCAGACGTCGAATCAATGCGCGTGACTTCGATCGACTTTGCACACCAGGAAGGATTTGCACATAGTGAGGACGATGTGACCATCGGCCGACTTGTTGGTTTCGCCCTCAGCGGCCCCATGAAGCGTGCTTTCGGGGATCTCACCGTAGCTCCGTTTGTCATCCATGCGCTGTTCGCGGAGATGAACGCAAAACCAGCAGAAGACCTGTTCATTTGGCTGCACTATGACGGGGATTTCGTCGCACACAGGCAGTTCGCAGTTGCCGCTGGCACGCGCGATTCCGAGAAGCGGATGGTCGAGTTTTTGTCAAGTGCGTATCGTCCCGACTTGTCGGTGGAAGAGGCTTTCGGAATTGCTGACCAAGCATGGCGCATCGGAGCCGATCGCGATGTTGACGGTGTCCCGGATGAGGAACTCCTGTCGGATGCCTTCCCCGAGATCGGTTTTCTTGAGCGAAACGTTGAACGCGTGCGCAGATTTCGTCTCATTCAGCAGGATTCGAAGCACTCCAGGTAGCGCTGTCCGTCCATGAGATTGATCCGCAAGGAAGCTCCGCTGCATCCGCATAGGGGACGTCCTTTGCCGCTCTTGTTCTCGTCCTGAGTGCTGAGATAATGCGTCAAGGACCTTTGACGCAGATCGCCTGCGAGAATCGTCCAATCTGGATAGATGGTGCTATTGACAGCTTCTCTCCTCTTGGTCGGACAATCGGTAGGGCCGATTCGCGGCTTCGCGCCGACCTTCCTGTACGAGAAGATTTCCATCGAAGGTTTTGACGTCTACGTATCTCCAGAAGTAAGGGGTGTTTCGGAGAGACGCGCGCCAGGCCTTGCGGCTCTACACGCGGCACTGCTCGATGTACTTCACTCGGTGCCGTCCAATCGGATTAGCGCAGTTTTAGGTATGTCGATTTGGCTGGAGTGGGACTTGAGAGACAGAGGAGTAGTCGTTACGTACCTCTCGCAAACGGCCAAAGAATTGAGGGAGGTTGGAGTGAACCCCGACAAAGCGCAAGGGATCGAGGTAAGTAACTTGCGCACGTTCCTCGGTTCCGACGCTCTTGCAGCGCGATCGATCCTCTCAGCACTCGCTATCGCGTATCTTCACAAGTCACTTGCGCCAGGGCGCGACGCAATTGAGACGACTTTCCGCCGAGCAATGGAGGACGGACTCTACGCGTTGTCAGCAGAGAAGCGGAAGCTGGAAACGCGTTCATACCCAAGTGTCGGCCCAGACGAGTATTTTGCGATTCTAACGCTTGCTTACTTTGATCGAAACAACTTCTATCCGTTCAACCGCAGGGATCTCCGGGATCACGACTCACGGGGAGCAGCGCTTATGGCCCAGGTGTGGGATTCGAATTAGAGCAGCAGATTCCCGACAGAGTCGTTTCCTCGCGCAATTGCAGCATAGTATTCCGCAACCCACTCCGCAGTTTCCGCTCGCGTATAGACCTCGTCCGAGTCTCCCCGGACCGCGTCAAGCAACAGGTGCGCGACCTCATCGGCCGATTGGGCTCTGACTGAAGGAAACGACCGGGCGCGCCCTTCGAGCTGTGGAGTCGCAATGTGTTTCGGGTTTGCCGACGATTGAAAATCTGTGCTAGTCAAACCTGGGTTAAAGAGCAATACTCGAACTCCCTCGCGACTAAGTTCCTGTCGCCAGCCCACCGCCATTGCCGCTAGCGCCGCCTTGGCCGCGTTGTAAGCTGCTCGCCACGGGGCGTACGGAATACGACCGAGGATGCTCCCCACCAAGACGATCGTGCCCTTGCGAGCCGCCACCATCGCCGGTGAGCACCCTGCAACCGTGTTCATTGCGGACAGCAAGTTGACCCTCATCATGGAGTCGATGTCAGCGTACGTGGTCTTACATGGCATCACCGTCAAGCCTCGTCCAACATTAGCGATAGCGACGTCAAAAGTCTCGGCGCTTGCGAGGTACTCGACAGATTCCGCAAGCTCCATATCGAGAGCGACAGTTTCCAGCCCTTTACCGACTTCGTCCTGCAACTCTATGAGCAGTTCTGCACGCCTTGCAACCGCGACCACCGAGGCACCTTGAGATACTGCTAGCCTAACGGCTGCTCGTCCGATCCCGCTACTCCCACCAGTTATGAGAATTCGCTTATTGCGGATGTCCATGTCTCCGATTATGCAGAAGAACTGAAGCGCACGATAAAGGATCTGACACCAAACGATAAGAGAGACCCGAGTCCCATCACCATGTCCGCCTGCTCATCCAACGCAAATGAGAAACCGCAACTTCAGCCGTACAGAATAGGCCATGATGTCCTCAATGATTTCCGGCGCGTTTACTGCTCTGATAACCCCATTCGATGCGACGGGTGAGGTTGACTACCCAGGTTTCGCGCGACTCCTCGCCTGGCATGAGGCGGCCGGAATGGACGGGGTTGTCATTGCGGGCACTAATGGCGAAGGTCCAAGCCTTAGTTCGGTTGAAAAGCGGGACGCACTCCGGTTCGCTGTTGAGCATGCAGGGAAACTGAAGGTGATTCTCGGAGGCGGGACGTGTTCGATAACCGAGGCAGTGTGGCTATCCGAACAGGCGCAGAAAGCGGGCGCAATTGCCACTCTCATGCTGCCGCCCTTTTACTTTAATGCGACAGAGCGTGGACTTTTCGCGTGGTTTAACCAGCTCTTGTCGAATTGTGACCTGCCCTGCATCGTGTACAACTTTCCGAAAACCACGGGGGTAACCATCAGTTCTGCCCTCCTGGAGTCGCTCTTCGAGTTTGAACATTGTGTTGGTATCAAAGACAGCTCCGGCGACCTGGCGCAACTGAACGCATACCTTTCGGTCGCATTGCGTCACGATCGAGTTGTTCTGGTAGGCGACGAGCGCCTGCTCCTGCATTCACTCTCTTCGGGTGGTTCAGGGACCATCAGCGGACTCGCGAACACCTTTCCTGTCCTGGTGTCCAGACAGGTCCGTGAACAATCGGATGCACTGCAGTCACTCATGAATCAAGCGGTTGAAAACATCAAGAAGCATCCACAGCCTGCGGTGCACAAAGCCATTCTGAATCATCGTGGCCTTCCGGGGGGTCAAGTTCGTCCGCCGCTGGAACCGATCTCAGAGGACGCTCAAACAGAGGTTCTGGCCTTTGTCGACTCATTTGGGTTCTAAACGTCAGGTACAAACGCCTTATGGTCCTCGCTCTGGCGCTCGTGCTCTCGGATGCCTTGACACCGGTTCGAGCAGCGCACTCCAATCTCCAAGAGTGTGCGCTCAGAATCGAGGCGATGGCAACTGTTTCTGAGGCACATACCCAGTTTTCATACGACATTTATCGGGATCGCGACGGTCGCTTTAGAATTGACCTTCGACCGGACACAGATTCGGAGTACATTTTCTTCACAGATGGCAACCGGATCATTCTTTATGAGCGAAGCAGAAATGTCTTTGTCGAAACTCCATACACGCCAGAAAGATCTCCGAGCCAAAATGTAAGCGCAACCTTCGGTGCTGCGGAGCCAATGATGCAGGTCTACTTGGAGCCCCGTAACGGGCTTGCCTCTTTCTTGCGCACTTGGGGTGCTTCGGGTTTTGTGCGTGACGCAGCGCGACAAGGGGAATACGTCGCAAAGAATGCGACAGCACCTGTTCGTATCTTTGCATCACGTGGGACGAATCTCATTGAGTCTGTCATCGTTGGCGAAGCAGACCGGGCAGCGAAGTGGCAGGTCAAAGCTGCGCCACTGTCCCTTCTAGAAGCGATACCTTGGACTCCACCGCAAACTGCGATTCAGATTGAGTCCTTTGCGCCAAACGCGCTCCCAGCTCCGATTGTCTCACCAGAAGCTAAACCGATCATTCAGCGTTCTCGTGAGGTGTACGACAACCTGAGCACCATAGCGTTTTCTTCCAGTTCCTACCTGTTCACCTCTGACGCGGAGGATCAGCAATCAGCGCACGGGTGGTGGGAGCGAAGCGGACGTCTGCGCGTTGCGGCAACCGTTTCATCGGCAAATCGATCACTAGAAGCTTTCTTCGATGGCGCAACGCTTCGGGCATATGATAAGACGAGTAAGAAGGGTTACATTGGCGTCATCCCATCTACAGAAGTTGTCGATGTGATTCTCCAGTTAGGTGGACCTATCGAGCCGCTGGTCGCTACGCTCGCGACGAAGAAGCCCTTTTGGAATCGCTTTCTGCAACCAGGATCGAATGTAACTCTGGAGACGGAGTCTGACACGGGCGCGAGTATTCTAAGAATCACCACTTTCGACGGGTGGACAGTAAGACTCACTGTGAGGCAGGATGGGCTGATTGGGCGAATTGAGCGATCTTTGAGTGTTGACGGCAAGCTCTCCGCCTCAGAAACTGTACTTTATAGTTACCACCGCGTCAATGAACCAATACCTGCCGAAGACTGGACACTACCTGTTCCGACCGAGACAATCTTCGATCCGCTGATCCTGGGAGACAGAAATCGCTGAAGGTCCTCTTCAGCCACCTAGCATTCCCAACATTTAATCCGTCATAACTGTCAATCGGATGATGTCAGACGACAATCAGTTATCAGACATTGTTGACAAGTGGAGGGGAGCGGGGGCCAACGAGTCCCTGACTTCCCTAGCAAAAACCACTGCGGATGCGATTCGGCGCACCTGGACAGGCAACGCAGACTCCATCAAAGATCTGATGGTGTGGCTGGAAGACATCCAAGAGGGCCAGGTTCCTTCGAGCGCTAGGGTTCGATCGATCTATCTAAGGCTCGAGAAGGTGAGGGCTGCAACACCAGATAAGAACTGACGCAACGGGTTGCCTAAGCCGAGAAGATTACGGCTGCGATCTCTATAATCTTATGGCCATGACGTTGTGCTCCGTAGCAACAACTTGGTAGTGGGAAACACTCCCCAAAAACACCCGGTCCCAGAACCCATGGCCTCGCGCACCAACGATCAGAAGATCTGCGTCGCACTGCTTCATCGTTTGGGCGATCACATCGTTTGGGTGCCCTTCAATGATGACCTGATCTGAGTCGATTCCTGCTGCTTGAAACTGCGAAGCGAGCAACTCATTGGTTTCTTCAGCTTCAGCACTCGACAGATCAGCGCTCGTTTCGTGATGCTCTGGTTCACTAATCGCGCGTAAGACCGTGATTCGAGCGAGTCCTTGTGGGGTCCACGTAAGAAGCTTGTCCGCGCAACGCTTCGAGTAGTCTGAGTGGTCAGTTGCAAAAATTGCGGAGAGCGATCCTGTTGTCCTCGGAGCGCGCTTCGCGATAAGAAGCGACTGCTTCGCGCCCGAAGTGAGGGCCTTCGTAACGCTACCGTAAAACAGAGACCCCCAGGCGTCCTTCTTAGCTGACTCCACAGCTATGATGTCGGCGGTCTGCTCCTCTGCAAATTCGATGAGGCTACGTCCGGCATCCCCTCTGCGAAGTGTAACGGAAACTTCGTAAGCAGATTGCGCCAGTTTTGCTTGCGCCTGTGCTAAGGCGCTCCTACCCTCCTCTTCCAGTTGTTCGACACGCGCCCGAAGCGGGTGAGAGGGACTGACGTTCGGATATGCGGTCTCTGGGAGGAGTCCCTCAATGCTATGAAGCAGATGTACTTCTGCTTTCGCAAACTGTAACTGCTTCAAGACATTGAGGGTGATCGAGGCGCCGCCGTGATCGATTCCTACTACAAGCTTTGTCATAGTTCGGTGTCCTCAGATTGTACTCTTTCTTCGCTGTCGACTTGGGGTTGAGGCTTAGGTGGCCAGGCGAGCGAAGCTGCGACCGAGGCTCCCAGAATTGCGACGATTACGACCAACGATAACCACGTAGGCATATGAGGGATTCCCCAAGTGCCGACCTTCTCAACGTAACCATACAGCATCTTGACACCGACGAATACTAGAACTAATGCAAGACCATAGTTGAGGTAATGAAAGAGTTGCATCAGGCCTGCAAGCGCAAAGAACAATGCTCGCAGGCCAAGAATCGCAAACACGTTGGATGTAAAGACGATGAATGGATCTTGTGTGATTGCGAAGATAGCGGGGATTGAGTCAACTGCGAAAACGATGTCGGTCAGCTCAATCACAAGGAGTGCAACGAAGAGCGGTGTAGCAGTCAAGACGCCGTTTATGCGAACAAAGAAGTTCGCTCCATGGTAGTCGTCTGTTGTAGGAAACACTTTCCGGAACCACCGCACAACAGGGTTCTTCCCAGGATCCATCTCCTTTCCATGGATGACTACCATCTTGACGCCCGTCAAGATCAAAAACAGCCCGAAGACCACCATCGTCCAGAGAAACTTCGCAATCAGCGTTGCGCCTAATGCGATGAAGATGCCCCTGAACACGAGCGCGCCAACGATGCCTAGAAACAAGACCCGGTACTGGTACTCAGAAGGGACACGAAAGTACGCGAAGACGATCAAGAAGACGAAGATGTTGTCGACACTTAGCGCGCGCTCTACCGCATATCCCGCGAAGAACGCCATTGCAGCATCAGCATTTGAGTAAGAACTGCTTGGCTGGATTCGATCCCAAAACAGCCAAATGACACCATTGAAGACGAGCGCGACGATGATCCAGATCACACTCCAGACGAGCGCTTCGCGCATCCGAATGGCGTGCACTTTTCGGTGAAAAACACCGAGGTCAAGCGCCAAAAATCCGAGAACGAACCCCAAAAAGGTCGCCCAAATCCAAATGGAGACATTCGCTACTTCCAAGGCAGTCGCCTCCGAAAATGCATCCTATAAGGTCGATTGAGTTCGCTTCTGCCGCTCATTTCAGTCATCTGGATCGAACGTCAGGCTAACAAAAAGACCTTCATCCGCCTGGCGGTGAAGGTCTTGCGCTTTAAACCGGACCGGCTCTTTCGAGCGTACTGACGACCTCGGTACTGCGTCTGCAGGCGCTACTCCCCTTCGGGATCAATCGTATGATACCCGAGCTAGCATTCCTCGATTGGCTCAACCGTCCCAGTCTTCATGACGTACAACAGCGGGACGAAAGCGACTTCCCCATGTTCGTACGCCCGCCGAATGATCACGCTATCGCGACAAAGGTCTGATATCGTATTCTGGGCATTGAGTCTTGAGCAGTGGGTGATGGGATCAACTGAATGCTCTCGTCTCGCCTGAATTGCGGCTGGCCGAATGAGTGACCTCAATAAGCCACCAGTCGTCCCAGTGTCGTTATTGAAAACGCTACTCACCGCTAGGCAATTGGTGTGGGCCAATACGATCGCGAGCGGTACATTGAACTCTCGGATAGCGAGTTCAACCACCCAACGCGTGGTCTCACTCGCCACGTTGCCTGGTACCCGAGCAGTGAAGAGATCGCCTAGGCCTTGATCGAAGATGGGAGTGGGAGCCACACGTGAATCAGAGCAAGCGACGATGACTGCCTTAGGTTTCTGCTCTCGATCAATGCGTTCAAAGTCCTCTTGTGAGTACCGCCTCAGAGTGCTGTTCCCTGTCCGAAAGCGCTCGTTGCCCTCCATAAGGGCGTTCAGGACATTTTCTGCTCGCGAATTCACTGAGCGACGCCAGCCTTTTCTTGGGACTTCAATAGCTCTACGTACTTGAGGCAGCACGCCCGAGCGCGAGCACGAATCCTATGAATGTAGGCGCCTCGCTCAGTTGGAGAGAGGGCACCGCGTGCATCGAGCAGATTAAAAATGTGCGAGCACTTGAGGGTTAGGTCGAAGGCTGGGTATACGAGCGGAACATCCCCACTTTCCGAGAGTCCGTAGCGGCCCAAATCTTCGGAGAACCCCGCCTTCAGTTCGATCGTCCTCTTGCTCTCCGCCTCGTACATTTCAAAAAGCTGGAACAACATCTCAACGTCAGCAACTTCGAAGTTGTAAACGTTGTGCTGCAACTCCAAGTCATAGTTAACCTCCGAATAAGAGACACCGTTTCCCCATTCCAGGTCTTCCCAAAAAGACAGACCCTCATTCAGCATCAAGCATAGGCGTTCCGGCCCGTACGTGATCTCTGCCGTAACCGGATTCAGCTCGATGCCCCCCATCTGCTGGAAGAAAGTGAACTGCGTGATCTCCGCCCCATTCAGCCACACCTCCCAACCAACTCCGCTCGCACCCATTGACGGGGATTCCCAGTCGTCCTCAACGAGACGTACATCGTTCTGTGTCACATTGAAACCGATCGCATTGAGGCTGCCCATGTACAGGTCGACAATGTTCTCCGGGCTCGGCTTCATCGTGACCTGGTATTGGAAGTAGCGCTGGTTCCTCATAGGATTTCGCGTGTAGCGGCCATCAGCGGGACGCCGACTCGGCTGCACGTAAGCGGCATTCCACGGCTTTGGCCCCAAACTTCGAAACACTGTGTCAGGGTGCATCGTTCCGGCGCCGACCTCAATGTCGTAAGGCTGAAGGATGAGGCAGCCCTGATCGGACCAATACGCGTCGAGTCGCTGGATTAGGTCTTGAAGCGTCATCACGCGGGAGTTTACTTCGAGACAGCCGCAGTCGCGGGCGACGTCACAGGTTTGGAGGCTGGAGCTCTACTTCCCCTCATCTCACGAGAAACACGCTCAGCTTCGCGCATGACACGGAGCATGTTTAGCCCGAGGATCTTCCCGATCTCTTCATCCGTGTAGCCACGACGCAACAGTTCTGCGGTTAGCTTCGGATAAGTCGAGACATCCTCGAGTCCAAGCACGCCACCGCCACCGTCGAAGTCACCGCCTATCCCAATGTGGTCGACACCAGCAAGCCGCTTGATGTGATCAACGTGATCCGCCACTTCCGAGAGGGTTGCTCTTGGGCGAGGATTCTCTGAGTCCCATGCTGCCATCAACTGCGCGACGCGTTCGGCATTGTCTTGATTCTGTTCGACCAATTCAGCCTGCCTGCGAGTTCGAAGCGTTCGATGACTGCGTGCCTTTTCAGATACGAATGATTCGAGAATGACCACCATGACTATTCCGCCATTTTCGCGAATAAGCGGCAAAACGTCGTCGGGCACATTGCGCACGTGATCGCAAACTCCTCGCGCTCCTGAATGTGAATAGATGACCGGCGCCCGTGTTACGCGTAGTGCGTGCTTCATCGTGTCCGGCGAGACGTGACTCAGATCAACGAGCATCCCAAGTCTGTTCATCTCGCGTATGACGTCCTCGCCAAATGCGCTTAGTCCGTTATTCTTAGGGGTATCCGTTGCAGCATCGGCCCATGGAGTGTTTGAGTTGTGCGTCAGCGTCATGTATCGCGCGCCCATTCTATAAAACATCCGGAGTATGGCAAGCGAATTGTCGATCGAGTGTCCCCCCTCCATCCCAATCAACGAAGCAATCTTCCCGTTCTCGATAGCACGTTCAACATCGCTCGCTGTCAAGGCAAGTTCGAAGGTATCAGGATAGCGCTCGCAAAGCTGGTAGACGAACTCGATCTGTTCGATCGTTGCCTTGATTGCATCAGGTCCCTGAAGACTCACAGGAGCATATACCGACCACCATTGGGCTCCGACGCCACCTTCTCTAAGCCGTGGGATATCCGTTTGTAAGGCGGGAACCCTATTGCGGAGGTCAAGTGCGTCGAGGTCGTAGTTCGCCTGATTTCTGTGCGCCCACGGAAGGTCATTGTGCCCGTCAAAGAGTGGGTACCTGCGATGCAATTCACGTGCCTTGGCAAGGAGGTCAGGCTCTTGGGCAGGTGCTCCGATTAGAGTTAGCAGACCGAGGATCGCAGCAATCATGCTCCTATTCTACTGAAACTAAGGGCGAAGGCCTCATTCGTCCGCGTCAGTGCGCCGTAGCCTGAACAGAAATGCGGCTTTCCGCTACGAGCCGCTCCGCGATCTGCACTCCGTTCAGCGCCGCTCCTTTTAAGAGTTGGTCCCCGCACGAGAACATCGAGACCGCATTCGGATTCGACGAGTCTGCGCGTATCCGCCCAATCAAGATTTCGTCCCTTCCCGCCGCATCTACGGGCATCGGAAAACGGTTTCCGGCTCTATCGTCGACTATGCGCAAACCCGGAGAGTTAGCGAGTGCTTCTCGGACAGCCTCAACCGACGGGGCTGGTCCGTCGAACTCGACATTTAGGCTCATGCTGTGCGCGCGCATGACGGGTACACGGATGCACGTAATCTCAAGGGCTAAGTCGGGCGTCTCTAACGTCTTTCGTGTTTCATGGATGACCTTCCACTCCTCCTCATTGTAGCCATGCTCGTTGATCGGCGTGTTATGACTAAAGAGGTTCATCGCGATCTGGTGCGGAAAGACGTCAATCCTCGGTTCTTTGCCGTCGGCGATGTCGCGAGTTTGCTGTGCGAGCTCATTCATTGCGCGCGCGCCCGCACCGCTAGCGCTCTGGTAAGTGCTCGCCACAATTCTACGGATCCGACCGAACTTCCGCAGCGGCGCAATCGACATCATTAGGATGATACCGGTGCAGTTTCCCACCGGGAACAGCCGGTGTTCACTCCGGACGGCATGCCAGTTGATCTCAGGAATCACAAGCGGCACATCGGGATCCATCCGAAATGCGCTTGAGTTGTCGATAACGACCGCGCCCTTAGACAGCGCGACCGGAACCCACTCTTGCGCGGCGGCGGAACCTGCCGAGAAGAAGGCAATGTGGACGTCGTCGAATACTGACTCAGCAACAGCCAAAACCGGAATGTCTGAACCCTTGAACTGAAGTGTTCTCCCTGAGGATCGAGGACTCGCCAACGGTCTCAGCGTGGAAATCGGAAAGTGGCGCCGTGCGAGGAGACGGAGGAACTCCTGACCGACTGCGCCGGTCGCGCCAAGGATGGCCACACGATATTGACTCACATCGCGTAGATTACCACTCTGACCATCAAGCAGCCGAGACTTCTTCCGTGCTGTCGGCGAGTACGACGCAGTTCTTACCTTTAGCCTTCGCGCGATAGAGCGCGTCGTCCGCTGCTTTGATGAGTGATTGCTCGGTGGGCCACTTTGCACAGTACAGCGCAACTCCCACGCTTACTGTGATCTGTCGGTAGGGGTTCTCTATCTCACTGACCTTCCTGCGCAACTTCTCTGCGAGCTTCGCAGCACGACTTTCATCCACGTCCAGTAGAAGAACACAAAACTCCTCTCCACCGTATCGAGCTGCAATG
The DNA here is from genome assembly GCA_041744215.1 of Fimbriimonadales bacterium. Lineage (GTDB taxonomy): Bacteria > Armatimonadota > Fimbriimonadia > Fimbriimonadales > ATM1 > JAHCHL01. Next base: position 163,250 of record JBGTLG010000015.1, read on the forward strand.
TCAATCTTCCTGATGTTCTCGCGAAGCGTTCGCGCTACCTCGACGAGTACCTCGTCACCCGCCTGATGCCCGAAGTCATCGTTGAAACGTTTGAAGTTGTCCACGTCAAGCATCACCAGCGCAAATCCCCTACCTCTACCTCGTGCTTGCTCTGACATCAAGGAAGAAAGTCGATCTTGGAACGCCCTGTGGTTTGGAATCTGCGTCAGCCCATCGGTAATGGCCATCGCTTCGAAACGCTTGTTAGCCTCTTTCAGATCCTCTTGCATGCGACGCATCTCTGTAACATCAACCGCCGTTGCAATTCCTCCGGTGATGGTGCGGTCGTGGCCTGTCAATGGGTATCCGCTGACCAACAGGTACCTCTCGCTGTCATTCCAGTCATCTTCTTGGAAGACATCACCTTGAAGAACTCGCTCTAGCTTGGCTAGCCGCTCTTCGGTCACCAGGTTTGGACCAAACAGATCAACTACACTCCGCTCAAACAGCTCAGTGACCTCCTTCCCAAAGCACTCGCAAAGCTTTGCATTCATTTCGAATACGATGCAGTTTTTGTCGAACGTGAAGCAAGGTACTGGCAGATTTGAGAACAATTGCGAAAACCGTCCACTAGCTACTTCAGCGCTAAGCTGCGATCGCTCAAGTTGCCGGTTCTTCTCGCTCAACAGGCCCTGCTGCTTCATAAGTGCTGCGTTCTTTTCCTCAAGATTAAGCTGCATTTCGAGAATTCGCTCTGCCACTATAAGGCGAGACGCGAGGTCTTCTGTGTCCAGTGGCTTTGCCAGAAAGTCATCCGCTCCCGCGCTCATCGCTTCGTGTCTGTCGGTTTTGTCACCTCGCGCGGTCAGCAGAATGATATAGGTATAGCGACCACCCGAAGTGGCTCGTATCCTCCGACAAAGTTCTGGGCCTTCCAGTATTGGCATCATCCAGTCCGTGATTAGAACGTCCGGCTGTTTCTGAAGAAACTGCTCCCACGCCTCTTGGCCATCATCCACGAGAGTAACTTCGTGGCCGAAGCCAGCTACAGCTTTAGCCAAGACCTTCGCCGATATCGGCTCATCTTCAGCGATCAGTATATTCATGCTACGTTGCGTGCTCGGCGCTCGGATGTTATGCGCTCAAACTCTTTAAAGGCTGCCGAAAGTCTCGAGAACGAATCGTGTGCTCCCGCCAGGTCGCCTAACCGAGCCGAAGACTCGATCGTCGAGGCGATGTCGCCTATGATTGCTGCCCCAATCGTTTGCGCGCTCCCTTTGATCGAGTGAGCTTTTGACATCACCTCTGGCGCCCTGCCGAACTCGATTGCGCCAGCCAAGTCCGCGAGCGATTCAGCGGTCACCTCACAGAATTCTGCAAGAAGCTCGTCCGCAAACACCTCATCACCACCTGAAACGTGACACAGGTGTTCTAAATCCAGAATGGTTTCCTGCATGTTTAGCCCTTGAAGCCGATGCTCTATCTATTATCGGCGCAAACTGTTTGTGATCTCATGCGGCAGAGTTCTGCTGCGCTTTAAACATCGATACCCTGGTTATAATCTCTGCGAGCCGATCCCCTCGAACCGGCTTGATAAAAGCGCCATCGAACCCGACCCCCCCGTTCAGCTCTCTAGTAACGGCCTGGTCGTGCGCGGTCATCGCGTAAATCGGCAATGCTGGCCCAATCCCGCTGGCACGAATTCGTCTCATCGCCTCCAATCCGTCCATTACAGGCATCTCAATGTCCATAAAGACCAGATCAAACCGGCCTGTCGCAGCCAACTCAACCGCTTCTTCGCCATTCTCTGCGAACTCAACTGTATGACCTAGACGCTCTAGCATATGGCCAGCAACCCGCCGGTTTGTACGGTTATCATCAGCCACTAGGACGTGCAATTCCTCGAAACCGAGGTCTGCGGGGACCTGGTGTGCCCTGTCTGCTAAAGTTGGTGCAAACGAACTAATCGCCTGTCGCAAGTCATCGAATCTAACTGGCTTCCAGACAACCCTTGCGTTCAGATGATCCACAACTGAGCGGTCACTTGAGAGAGGAAGCAAAGCGACGATCTTTCTCGCCGATATGTCGTAGCTTTCCTGAAACTCGGCAATCACCTCTCCGTCCGCGATTACAAGTGCCTCAATTGGAAGACAGCCGTACCGCTCAATGTACGCCGCCACGCTGGCCGCATCGCTGACCACAACACCCATCGCCGACAAGTACTTTCGAACAATGGAACGGCCTTGCGCGTTCTTCCAAATGACTGCTGCACACAACCCGGAAGTGCCGAACGCGTCTTTGGTAGCGTCCGCATTAGCTGTTCCCCAATGAACAGGCACGCGTGCGAAGAATGACGTGCCTTCCCCAACAGAACTCTGCACTTCTAGGGTGCCACCCATACATTCAATGAGCTGCTTTGAGATTGTAAGCCCGAGACCAGTTCCCCCAAACCGACGAGTTGTCGATGCATCAGCCTGCGAGAAGCTGTCGAAGACACTGACCAACCGATCAACTGGAATGCCGATGCCCGTGTCGTGAACGCTCAACTCCAGAGTCGCCCCACCTATGGCCGTCTCCTCAAGGCGGGTCTCAACCCAAATCTCGCCTGACTCGGTGAACTTTATCGCGTTACCAAGTAAGTTCAAGAGCACTTGGCGCAAGCGGAGAGGATCGCCCAGCAACAGCCGGTTTACGTCAACCGGCACCTCACATACCAACTCCAAACCTTTTTGATGGGCTGCAGGTGCAAGCAGTGATGTCGCACCCTCAACGAGCTCATTAAGATCGAACTCCATTTCTTCTATCCGAATGGCATTTGCTTCAAGTTTAGAATGATCCAGTATGTCGTTGATCATGCCGACCAATAAGTCCGCGCTCTCCCTAATCGTGTTGAGGCACTCCAGCTGTCGCTCGTCAAGAGAAGTCGACAGCAAAATCTCTGACATCCCGATAATCCCATTCATCGGAGTCCGAATCTCGTGACTCATTGTTGCCAGGAACGCGCTCTTCAGCCGCGATGCGTTCAGTGCTTCGTCTCGCGCAGTTGAAAGCTCCTTGTCCGAGTGCGCCCTATCGATGGCTATAGCCGACAGCTGAACTACGATTGCTTCGAGGTGCCCTAACAGATTCATGTCTGGCGGTACGCCCTCCCCAGTAGTGACGACCCAGCCGACAACCGCCCCGGATCGGTCCCACACCGGCGCGCGCAGCCATGCGCCTTCGTGACCAGGCGCCGTTTCGCTCGGATAGATGTGCCAAGTCGACCCAGGTAGATGCTCTGCCGCGATCAGCGCTATCGACTCCAACACTTCATCCAAGGGCGCGTTGCGCGCAACCATCTCCAGAACTTCTTTCTGCGCGGAGATAATCTCGAAACTTCTCGCAGCCTCAGCCTCGGCGCGAGCGATCCTGCCAAATCCGATAAACGTTGCCACCCCCGCGAGAAGGGCGATCGCCATTGCGAGCGCAAGGCCGATGTACCACGCAGTGCGAATTCCCGCCAGTCGCCCGACGAAGTCTTCGACAGTCAGGTCCACACCGACGACACAGGCGACGTCCCCATTTGCGTCGAAAACGGGAGCATACGCACTCATGAACGTGCCCCATCGATCACGGTAGGGCCTTGAGTCCGCTGAAGCGAGCCCAGAAGCGAGGGCTCGAAGCAGCTCGGGCGAAGCCTCCGGATAATGCTCGAGCGGATAGGATTTGTCATCGATGCCGTCCTCGTCTGAATCTCCCGGCTCTGCGGCATCGAGCACAAAGTGCACCTGATCTCCAATCAAAATGCAGGTGTAGATGTAGGCAATCTCGGCATCAGAGTCACGGATTTCTCGCAGTTTCGCCACCGCCTGCTCGTACTCAGGCGACTCGTGAGCATCGGGGGACTCCAGCGTAAGATGGACTCTTGGGTCAACTCGTGTTGCTGCGGCCTTTGCGCTTCGGATGAGTCCCTGCTGGACTTCTTGAGTTACCGCATTCGAGCCGAGGAGGTATAGGACTGTGGCGACGCACGCGGAGGCTGACAGCAGAACAAATGCTGCCAGCATGCCTGCGATAATCGGTCGCATGCGCGGCTTACCGAATCGGTCCCGAAACCTCATAAGCAAAGGGCAACTACAAAGCGCGCCCATTCGGGATTATCGGCAGGGCAACCTTTAGAAGGGAGGTCACCCCGACTGATAAGCTCTCGGCCTAAAGTTGAGTTGAGAGACCTTGGGCCATCACAATCTCGCGTGCGTGGTTCACGGTGAAGGCCGTTCTGTGCGTTACCGCGTCAAGCAAACCTTCGGCGGAAGGATGGCCGTTGCCGGAGTTCTTAACGCCGCCAAACGGGAGGTGGACTTCCGCGCCAATTGACGGCAAATTGACGTACCCCAGGCCATAGTCCGCATTGTCTCGAACATAGCGCCACTTGCGGTAGTCCTCAGTCACGACAGCCATGGCTAGGCCGTAGTCCGTGTCATTGTAGATATCGACGGCCTGTTCGACGCCGTCAACAGGAATAATTGCGACGTGCGGGCTAAAGGCCTCTTCGCGTAGGCAGAAAGTGTTGGGCCGGTACTCCATGCGATAAACAAAGGGCTCGACAAAGTGGCCGTTTGCGTACTCTCCGTCGGTCAATGCTCCACCATCGCGAAGAACAGTCGCACCCTCCTCGACAGCCTTCTGATTGTGATGTAGGAACTTCTGAACGCTCTCCTGGGTGATCAGGGGGCCCATAAAGACGTCTTCGTTCAATCCGTCGCCGATCTTTATTCGGTCAACCATCGCGAGGAACTGCTCCTGAAACTGATCTACCAGCTTCCTATCCACGATCAAGCGGTTCGATGTTACACACCGCTGGCCGCTCGTTTTGAAGGCACTTAGCAGAGCCGCGGGAACCGCAATGTTGAGATCTGCATCATCCAAAATCAGGACGGCGTTCTTCCCCCCCATTTCCGTTGCCACGAACTTGTGGGCCTCTGAGGCGGCTTGCCGCTGGACTATCTTGCCGACCTGATAGCTCCCGGTGAACAGCACAACGTCCACATCTGGGTGTGCCACTAGAGGCGCGCCGGCGGACTCACCTTGGCCATGAACGATGTTGATAACACCCGGTGGGAACCCAGCTTCAACCATGAGCCGGAACAGGTAATCCGCGCAAATCGGGGTTTCCTCGCTGGGTTTAAGGACGACGGTGTTCCCCGCAATGAGTGATGGCGTCATTTCCCACAGGGGGATCGCCATTGGGAAATTCCACGGACTGATGCAAGCAACGACGCCCTTCGGTTTCCGGCGGATGTACGCATCTTTCTCTGGGATCTCGCTGCTGATGCAGTCGCCGATAGGGAGCCTTCCAAGGGCAGCCGCGAACTGAACCATGTGCAGCGACTCGATGACGTCGGCACGCCCCTCATTGATCGGCTTTCCGCATTCGCGGGTCACCAGCCGGCTCATCGCTTCAACGTCTCGCTTGATCAGCTGTGCGAAATTGTCAAGGATCTCGCCCCTGCGCACCCAGCTGAGCTTGCTCCAGGACGGGAAAGCTGCCCCGGCGGCTTCGACCGCTGCACTCACGTCCTTCTCATCCGAATCGGGAGCACTCCCTACCACTTCCTTCATGTTTGCGGGATTTACCGAGTCAAATCGCTTCCCCGATGCGGCGTCTCTCCACTCGCCGTTGATCAGGTTCTTTGCTTCTCGGGGACCCTGCATTTCGCTCTCCTTCTCGCCAAGCTGCGTCATCGTTGCCATGGGAGTAGGATACCTTTCGGAAACCTCTGGCGGCCGTTCGGCGTAATGGTACACATGAATCGCTTCTTGCTTGGCTCCCTGTTTGCTCTGTCCATCGGTGCACTGGGTTGCACCCCTCAAGTTGAGCCGCAAGCAACGGGTGAAGGCAGCGGTGTCACGACGTCGGACGAGGGCTACACAGTGACGAAGAAGCCCCTCAACAGAGAGATCGTCCCGGTCTACCCAGACCCGGCAGACCCAAAGACCGTCGAGGCACCAACCCAAAGTAGCTACGACACGCCGTACCGCCCCGACACGAAGGGGGGAGAACCAGCGCCGCCGAAGGCATCAAAGTTCAAGCCGATGGAGGCGAAGCCGGCTGACCAGGCCCGCAAGCCGGATCCGGTGAAGCCAGGCCGATAGCCAAGTTACGACGGCGGTTCCTGGCCTAGTTGCCGAAGTTGTGTAGGCTGTGGAGAATGCCCCATGTACTCAGGTGCTTCCTCTGCGAGGCGCCGCACGATCCGAACTCCCTGCAAACGACTTGCTCGAAATGCGGAAAGCCGCTACGCGTGGATCTCGATCTCGCTGGACTTCGGCCCGAATCAATCGACGGCTCTCGCGCGGATCTCTGGAGGTACGCACGCTTTCTGCCCTGTGCGCCCGCCGTCTCGCTAGGTGAAGGCTGGACGCCCCTCCGTCATACGTCGACACTTGGAGATGGTGTCTGGCTCAAAGACGAAGGCGTAAATCCTACGGCAAGCTTCAAGGCTCGGGGGATGGCTGTTGCCGTAGCTATGGCGAAGAGCCTCGGTGCCACCGAACTCGCAGTGCCCAGTGCAGGCAACGCTGGAGGAGCAATGTCGGCGTACGCGGCGGCGCACGGGATGGTCGCTCATGTCTTCATGCCGGCGGACACTCCCTCAGCCTGTGTGATTGAGTGCAAGGCCCTCGGGGCCAATGTCATCTTGATCGACGGCCTCATCACGGATTGCGCTGCCGAGATTCAAAGGCAGATCGGAGAAGGCGCACCATGGTTCGATATGAGCACGCTCAAGGAGCCGTATCGAGTGGAGGGTAAGAAGACGATGGGCTACGAGCTCTTCGAACAACTCGGCCGATTGCCTGACGCGATCATTTATCCGACAGGTGGCGGTACAGGCCTGGTCGGTATGTGGAAGGCATTCGGAGAAATGGAGCAGTTGGGTTGGATATCCAGCGACCGCCCTAAGATGATCTCGGTGCAGACAGAAGGCTGCTGTCCGCTCGTGAACGCGTTTATGCTCGGTGAGCGGTTCGCGATCGAGCACCAGAACGCCCAGACGGTTGCCTCGGGGCTCCGCGTCCCGCGTGCGATCGGAGACTTCATCATTCTTGACCTGATTCGCGCCTCGGGGGGCACCGCAATCGCCATCCCGGACGACGAGATGATTCGGACTGCGAAGGAGATCGGACGATCTACGGGGGTATTCGCGTGCCCGGAGGGCGGAGCTACTCTTGCCGCGTACCGTCGATTGATCGGCTCGGGATTTCTCTCGTCCGGCGAGACGGTCGTTCTGTTCAACACGGGTAGCGGGACGAAGTACTTGGAAGCGATGGGCTAGGGGATTCACGTCTCGCCGAGGGGAGCAGGCCGGACGCTCGCCTCACGTTCAACTCAGTGATAGGGCTGACACCTTCCCGAGTCATAAAAGCCAGCAAATATACCTGTGTCCCTAGTATTCCCAACAGGAATAACCCCCGCAGAGTTAGCAGGGCCGGTTAGGTCAGGCGCTCCCGACCGGAACGGCTGAAACGGATTTTGGCCCTCAGGACGGACACCACTACCGAATAAGTCAAGGAGGATTGAAGCGATGTCATTTCGCGTCAACACAAACCTCGGAGCGATAAACGCGCTCCGGAATCTGAACATGACCGGCCTGGAGTTTGGAAAGTCAGTCACTCGGCTCTCCACCGGCTTGCGAATCACAACCGCAGCCGACGACCCGGCAGGGCTCATCATCTCGGAAAACTTTCGCGCCCAAATCGCGTCCCTGGATCAAGCGGTCCAGAACAACCAGGATGCGATCAATTATGCCAAGACGGCAGAAGGCGCACTTGACGAAGTCAGCCGGCTATTGAAGGATGCACGCAAGCTCGCGATCGCATCCGGAAACACCGGCGCCCTGGACGCAACAGCGATTCAGGCTAACCAAACTCAGCTTCAGTCGATCCTATCGTCGATCGACCGAATCGCTTTGCAAACGCAGTTCGGCAACAAGAAGCTCCTCGACGGCTCAGCGGGTATCACTACCTCGGTGACGAACGCGCAAAACGTGGCTGCGATTACGATGAGCGGGACGTTTGCTGGTTTCGCCGTAAACACTAGCGGCACGGTTACAGGTGAAGTAACAACTGCGGCAACGCGAGCAGTTATAACCGGCTCGACAACGTTCGGGTCGGGACTCACCACAGTCGTCGGCGCTGGCAACTTTGTCGTGAACGGCGTTGCATTTGCGACGGACGGCACAGAGACTCTCCAGTCCGTCCTCACTCGCTTCAACAACGCGTCTTCCCAAACTGGAGTCACGTTCGACTACAACGGCACGAACGTCGTCTTGACGTCAAATGGCTGGGGCTCCAACGCGAAGATCTCGTTCACAGATACGGCCGGGCGGATCATTGCGGCGGGCAACCAAACTGCCGCTGGTACGGACGCAATCGCGACCGTCACGGTAACCACCGCGAATGGCGTGGTTTCATCCACGTTCAGCGGCGGTCGAAATGGTGACAGCGGACTGCGGCTAACCGACATCTATGGGAACTCTCTGCTTCTGACCGAAGCTGGCAACGCAACTGGCGCAGCAGCAGCGATAGGTCGGATCGAGGCGGGATCTGCCCAGTTCCAGGTTGGCGCGAACGCGGGACAGACGGTCAGCCTTTCACTAGCGAACATGCTGACGAGTCAACTTGGAGCCGGTGTCATAGCCGGCGAGACGTTGGCAACGATAAATGTCACGTCCGCCACAGGCGCAGAGAACTCGATCCGAGTAATCGACGCGGCCATCACACAGGTCACCAAGATTCGAGGCGAGATCGGCTCCTTCCAGAGAAACGTTCTCGAATCGAATGTCAGATCGTTGGGCGTGGCCCGCGAAAATCTGACCGCGACAGAATCGACGATTCGCGACGCCGACATGGCGAGCGAGATCACCAACTTCACACGTCTGCAGATTCTTCAACAAGGCGGCCTCGCCGTCCTCAGTCAAGCTAATGCAGCGCCCCAAGCAGTACTCAGTCTTTTGAGGTAGTGGCACAATAGCGGGGCAAGAGCGGGGCTCGCCGAAAGGCGGGCCCTGCTCGTTTCTTTGTCCTCGGTGAGAAAGCCACCATAGCATTCCCGGTATTGGTGCGAGGTGAATGCGGAACTGCCGTGTGGAAAACGTGTCACGGACGGAGACAGGTCATGGATGACCGCAGCGCTCCGTTGCCCGGAGTGCTTCTGTGAGGGTGGGCTGAGTCTACCGAGGGTTAGTGTCCTCTGAGGAAGAAGCAATTCCGGGTGACTGCAATCAAGGAGGAATCAGATGTCGTTTCGTGTAAACACCAACGTTGGTGCATTGAACGCGCTGCGAAACCTGAACAGAACGGCGGCGGACTTTAACAAGTCTGTTACGCGGCTCTCAACGGGTCTTCGCATAACCACCGCAGCGGATGACCCTGCGGGCTTGATCATTTCTGAGAGCTTTCGCTCCCAGATTTCATCCATCGACCAGGCTGTCCAGAACAACCAGGACGCCATCAACTACGCTAAAACAGCCGAGGGCGCACTTGATGAAGTCAGCCGACTTCTCAACGATGCCCGAAAGCTGGCAATCGCGTCCGGTAACACCGGCACGCTTGACGCAACTGCAATCCAAGCCAACCAAACTCAGTTGGCTTCGATCCTCTCATCCATTGACAGAATCGCGAACCAAACGCAGTTTGGAAACAAAAAGCTTCTGGATGGCTCTGCCGGCATCACATCAACTGTGACGAACGCGACCAACTATGGCGCGATCAACATCGGCGGAACGTTTGGCAATTATGCCGTCAACGCAAGCGGTAACGTTACTGTAGAAGTAACGACCGCTGCTACACGCGGGGTAGTTACTGGCTCAACCACATTCGGCTCAGGGCTCGCCACGACGGTAGGAGCAGGCAGCTTCGTCGTGAACGGTGTCGCATTCTCTACTGACGGCACGGAAACTCTTCAAGGTCTGCTGACGCGCTTCAATAACGCTTCATCGCAAACCGGCGTCACGTTTGACTACAACGGCACGAACGTCGTGCTGACTACGAACGGCTATGGCACCAACGCGAAAATCTCGTTCACTGATACAGCTGGACGGATCATCGCAGCAGGCAACCAAACTGCTGCTGGTGTGGACGCTGTCGCAACGGTAACCGTTACGACTGCAAATGGCGCGACCTCAGCGACGTTCACTGGCGGCCGGAATGGAGACAGTGGGCTCAGGCTCACGGACACCTTTGGCAACGCCGTGCTTCTGACGCAAGCTGGCAACGCGACTGGCGCGGCGGCCGTAGTCGGTCGCATAGAAGCTGGTTCGGCGCAGTTCCAGGTTGGCGCAAACGCCGGCCAGAAGGTAAGCCTGTCACTGGCGAACATGCTCTCGAGCCAACTCGGTTCTGGCGTGGTCGCTGGCCAAACATTGGCGACTGTAAACGTGACTTCGGCCAGCGGAGCTGAAGATGCCGTGAAAGTCATTGACGCTGCAATCTCGCAAGTGTCGAAATCTCGCGGCGACATAGGTTCATTCCAGAGAAACGTACTCGAGTCGAACGTTCGATCGCTCGGCGTTGCGCGGGAAAACCTAACTGCAACAGAATCTACGATCCGCGACGTGGATATGGCGTCGGAGATCACGAACTTCACTCGGCTGCAGATCCTGCAGCAGGGCGGTCTGGCCGTGCTATCGCAGGCCAACGCATCACCGCAGTCTGTTCTCAGCCTGCTTAGATAGTTCGACCTCCCGTAACTCGGTAGACGCAAGGGCCTCGGAAAGTATCCGAGGCCCTACGTCATCGAGACCGCTAGTGTCCTCTTTGCCATGTGGCTTATCGACACTCTGTGAAAGCCCTGTACCCCAGTTTCTAGTGTGTCGTTGAGCGGGTGGATCCAACGCTCTGGCAAGAAAGATTTACCTTGCATCGCGCCCAGGACCGAGCCGACGGTCGCGCCATTGCAGTCAGTATCAAACCCTGCCTCCACAGCAAGGCAAATCGATCGCTCGAAGTCCTGATCGCCCCACAGCAACGCCATCGCGACAATCTCCGCATTCGGGATGACGTGACACCAGTCGTGTGCACGATTTTCATTCCATCGAGTATGGATCTCGTCAACTGCCTGCGCTGAATGCGAAAATTTCTGTCGGTTCTCGAGTTGCCCCCGAATTGCGGCAGCAATCCGAGACTGCTCTGGTACTTCACCCAGTCCAGCATGGATCACGGTAGGCATGTCGGCCTGCACAAATGCGGCTGCGATCATCGCGGCAACCCACATCTCCCCATAGATACCGTTCCTTATATGGGAGATACGAGCGTCGCGCCAGGCGTATTCAGCAGCAAGCTCTGGATTGCCAGGATTGACGTAGCCCCACATATCCGCACGAATCTGTGCACCGATCCACTCACGGTAAGGGTTGCGAAACCGTGCTGACGCGGGCGGCATGATTCCGTTTGCGAAATTTCTGTACGCAATCCGTTCGGCTGTGCAAGTGCGGAGGATTGGTATTCGGTCGAGCCAGAGGTTCGCTACGTCTTCGCAACTGAAGTCTCGTCCGTGCGCTTCGAGGATAGCGAGTCCGACAGTCGTGTAGTTCATGTCGTCGTCCTCCGGCATATGGGTCACGTTTTCGATGAAAGGGCCGCTTCGATCGATGTTGTGCTTCTCCAAGATTGCTGCAGTTGAGTCGATTGAGATGTAGTAGCTTAGTGGAGCCTGGTCCGACTCATGCAGATAGCCCTTGATCTGTTCGCGCTTCCAACCCTCCACAGGCTTACCGAGAAGACATCCTGCGCACCTGCCAAACCACGCGCCCTGAAGGCGATCCTCGATGCCACCGGCTAAAGCCGATCGTGCAAAGCGTCCGCTTGGCCGAGCCTCTCTAATGTGTGAGAGATCCTCGGGCTCGACGAAGGGATAGTCGGCTCTGCTCGAGGTGGCTCGAAGTGCATCCAACAATTGGTGAGCGCGCCCCTGACCGCTCTCGGTTTCGAGGTCTGCCGCGTGTAGCTCATTTAGAGACGCAGCGCATACGGACAAGTCACGCCCTTCCTGTTCGCATTGGAGTTGCTCCGTCTGGAGGTCAGTGGCGTCAAGCCTCAGCCACAAGTGTTTCACAGAGACGATTTTGTACGAAGTCTCGGCTTAGAACCGAAGCTGGTAGTCGAATCGGAACACCCAGTTGCTCCAAGTATCTCCGACTGCGATTCCATCGCCCCAATTGATGTAGCCAAGTCCGACGCTGAGGGACTGGTTCGGGCCAGGCTTCTGTTCGAACAAAAGGTCGTAGGTGTTCTTAGTAAAGCGCTTTCCATCCGGCCGGTGGTCTTGCTCCATACTGTAGCTGAGTGTAACGGGGCTGCCGGTGTTCCTGAATAGCGAAGTTGACGCCATCAACCTACGAGTCAGGGCGTTGCGGTCGTAAAGTCGCTCTTCCTGGAAGCCAAACTTAGCGCTTGCGAAGGAGCTGATGTTCCAGTCTACCGCCCATGAGTTCTTGGCTAGTGGGAGCGCCAATGAATTCAGCGGCACATTTTGCTGAGCTTTCTCTGGCAGTGTGTCGAGAGAATGTGACAGCGTAAACTTGTCATTTACCTTGTAGCTCACGTCGTAGTCACGTATCACCTGTTCCACGCCACCCGGAAGTGTGCGAAGCTTGTAAACAAGGTTAGCCTGCAGCGCCTTCTTGCCTGTCGGGTCATAAATGTACCGAAGCGTTCGGTCAGCTGCACGCTGCTGATTTGGAAGTATCACGTGACCATAATCCGCGCCGAAACCTGAGCCAAATGCCTTGAATCCAATACTTGCAAGTGTGTTGTCCTTCTTCCAGATTCCAGCATCGGTATGGCTGTCGTAGCCCACGCTTATCTGCAGATCTTTCAAGAACCCGACGTTGATAGGCTTCGGGTTCTTAAAAGAAAAGTTACCGAGCGCGGTGGTGCGCGTGTTATCGATGCGCTTCTCCTCGTATGAGCCCCCGAACTCGAAACCGTGAACCTCGCCCGGAGTCAAACTCCAGTTGTAGTTACGCTTGCCGTTTCCGTTCGAGTTCAGCTCCCGATGCCATGACCAGCCAAACTTCATATTGTTCCCGAAGTCGTACCCGATGCCGTAGTTTCTCGTTTGGAGGTCGGCCTTGTCGGAATCCCTATCAACGAATATCTCAGTCACGTTGACACTCAGTCGACTGTTTAGTTGCCAGCCAAGCTTGTACGCCTGAACGTTTTCGTAGCCGCCGTCCGAGAACGTGGTCCGAATCTGCTCGGTCATAAAGTCGTTTTTAGGACCCAGCTTGGTTTCATACCTTGCATAGTGGGTGTTCCGATCTGGCGCGACTCCTTGCGAACCAGCGAAAGATTCGCGCTCTGTTCGCGCCGTCACTTTCCCGAAGCGTCCGAAGTCTTGGAAACCCTGGAGCACGAAGAGCTCGTTCTCAAAAAGCGAACCTGCCGCCCCGTCGAGTTTGTGCGAGTTGTAGAGCACATTCCACGAAGTCGACTTGTTCGGCGAGTAAGCCAGTTTCGCATTACGCTTGTATCGATGCAAATCTTGTTGCCCGTTGTCCGCGTCATAGACAAACGCTTCCAGTTTGACGCCCTTGATGCCATCGAACTTGAGGCCCGCGTCGAACTGTGTGTAACCGATCAACTCCTGGAAGAACTGGCGTTCGTGATCGTTTACCTGTGACGCTCGCGCGAACGTTTCGTCGACCTTTCTATACGCGCCCTTAAACTCCAAACCTTGTAACTTGAGATCCGCGGTATAACGCGTCAGGCCTCCGTTAGCACTGTTGACGTCTAGTGATGTGAAATCTAGCTTGGATTTCCCGCCGAGCGCTAACTGTCCAGCCAAATCTGTACGATCAAAGCCTGCCTGGAGTCCAAACAACTTTCGCTCCGCTTCGAGCAGGTCATGTACTCGGTCGAACCCTTCGTCAATCTTCGTGTTCCGATAGTCGAGTTTCACGCTCTTCGAGTCAATGCCAAAAATGGTGTATTCGAGCCCGCCACCACTGTTACGGACTCCTGAGCGTTGATAGGAGAGCCCAAAATCCTTCAGTGGCGCACTCGTTAACTTAAGGAAGTCTCTGCTCAACCCGGCTTCGCGAACCACAAACCCACGGTCGTTTCCATTGACCCCAGCCTTCGGGTCGTAGATCTGGAGTGTCTGCTGGATCATGCCGTCAAGTTCCGGCTGAGTTAAATCGCCTAACCGAGAGAATGAGGGGCTTGTTTCCCGACTCCAGTACCGGAAGTCCAATACACTTGTGCTGACGTCAAGCGCCATCGATTGCATCGCATTGCCGCCGTATTCGATGCTCTTCTGGTCAAACCTCGCTGAGATCCCCTTCAATCCGTCGCCCGTTGCGAAGCTCAGCGAGTCTCGCTTCATGCCTCGCTCTTTGTGCCACTGCCCTCGTTCGTTCTCAATAAGGTCATTCGCTCTATCAAAGTTAGAGCTGACTTCCTGAGTGTTCCAGCTGCCGACGAGCCAAGCGGAATCGAATGACAGCGACTGTCGGTAGATGCCTGCGTCGTTCTCAGAGATGGAGTTCTGATCAAACTTCAGTGCGGCCGGTCCAAAGCTAAATCGTCCGCCGAACTTCTCGCGGGTGATTCCCCGTTCCTTCTGAAGCTGTTGCCGATCGCCCTCTGCTAAATCCTTGAACCGACTGAAATCACGATCGATCGCTCTTGAGGAATAGTAGGCGTCAAACATTGTCGACTTGACACCGTAGTTCTGAAACGTGATCTTGGATCCGCCATCGTCGATCGTCCTGAAGGAATTGTTGAAGGAAAGGCCGCCCGGCGCGTCCGTTGATAAGCCGAAGCCCATGCGAGTGATGCCCTTTTCCTTCTCAAGCTGCTGTGCGCGTTCCGCGCTGACCCCTGAACCTTGCAGCATCCCGAAGCCAGCAAACTTCTCACCTACGTCTGTGTAGTCTGCGGTCAGCTTCATCCCGCCAATAGTAAGGTCGAGGTTCTGCATCAGCAACATGTCTGTTGCGTTCTGCCCCTTTTTCGGCGCGGTCTTGTCGGGTGACGATCCGTCAGCCATCACAGTCGTCTCCGACTGAGCGCTCACAAGCAGCATCCCAGTTAGGCTCCCACCATTAAAGGACAGCGAGTTCTCGATGCCAGCATTATTCGATTGGATCATCGTTCCGTCAGCGAATCGCTGAGTACCGTTGAATCCCATCAACATGCGGACGCCACCGGTCTGCCCAAAGTTAAGTGAGAGCAAAGGAATGCCTCCGCCCCCGGCTGTCTGCTTTACTGACGGGTCGTGCCGATAGGCGACACGAATCGAGGAACTATCCCTCACTTGTGCGTTGATAAACAGCGCGCCGCCGCCATAGTCAACTGTGAAGTCCCTTCCCTCCGTCAGCAGTTTCCCATCAAGTTCGAGCTTCACCGTACCGGGAACAACGTTGCCGTACCGGAGCGCGTAGCTAAGCCCCGTCCGCTTGCCGGGAATAAGATCCACCGCTGCGCGGCCCTTGAGGTTGGTTGGGGGAGTCAAGATCGTCGAGTCGGTGACACCGCTTTGCATGGATTGGGCAAGCGTGGCAACAGGCAGCAGCGCAGCCGCTGCGGCCATAGCCAAGTGTGTCGTTTGCCTGATCCTCATTTCTTCTCTTCAGTCGATAGCTTTAATTCTGGCTAGTTGTCAAACCCGGTGAACCCCCGTATCGGTCGAGAGCATTCGCTATCTGCTCCCCTTGAAAGCGTCTTGTACGTCCGTGTTCTGATTCACTGCCTCCAGCCGCTTTCTAAGCTCAAGCCGAGGGTCTCTTGCGACACCCACCGATCCAGCAGACTTGGGTTCCACAGGCCGGCCTTCGGCGAAGGACTCCTCGCCCTCCTGGCTCATACCTGCCATCGCAACCACATCTGGCTGCTCAGGAATCGCTCGGCCGACGGGCCCGGACTCGGGTCCCATGCGAATGGGTGGAGTCGACCCAGCCGGGTTCGAAGTTGACGACCGCACGCTATTGTTGCCATTCGGAGTACCCAAGCTGGGACTCGGGGAAGCTGCTGGAGTCGCAGCGGCAGTCTTAGGGCCTGAAACGGTACGGAGACCCATCTCTACGCCTCGAGGTTGAGGGGGAGCAGTCACGTCCGCAACCACGGTCCCCTCAGCCAAGCTCGAATCCACAGCAGGACCCGTAGTAGTCGCTGAAACGGGGAGAGGGATCGAAGGGTGTTCTCCCACCGCCACGACGTCCACGACGGGAACCCCGTCCACTTGCGCCAACGGCCAATAGACCACCGCAAGAGCGGCAGCAGCAGCGCACCCTGCCAAAGCCGCAACCCTCGGAACTCCAAATCGACCGAGCAGCGCAGGCCGCCGGGAAGTTGAGTTCAAAATGGCGTCGCGAAGCCATGCCGGGGGTTCAGCTGACTCAGCCATGAGCACGGCTGCCTGAGCTCGAATATCGGCGAGCATCTCCCGGGCCCCGGAGTTCTCCGCGAGGTACGCCTCAACCAGTCTGCGCTCTTTGAGAGAACACTCGCCGTCGGCGTACGCAGAGATCAGATAGAACATCTCCTCCGAGAGGCTCTCAGGCGCTGTCGCCAGTTCAATTTCGTCCCAAATATCGCGTTTCTGGTTCATAGTGTGCCTGCTCCGTCAGGGAGGATTGCTCCGAAACCCCGGGTGACATTCAGATTAGACCTCAGGAGGTCATAAGAGTGTCGGCAACTGAGCCGGCACTTCTGCCAGAGTTCTCCTTTTCAGCCCCCCTTGACCAAGGCACTTCTATCTGCCATAATGTTCGACGGTCTCCGCAGACAGTCGGCGCTCGTAAGAGCTTAATCCACCAGCCAACCGAGGGGCAGCGACAACCGAGCCAGAAACACAGTTTCAGTTTGGGGTCCCGCCTGCTTGGGCGGGACCCCAAATCACTTCTACAAGGAAGAAAATCGTGGCAACTCCAAACAAGGTTGCAGCAGTTGAAGAGGCGCGTGCTTGGTATGAGCAGTCAATTGGGCTGATCTTCACCGATTATCGCGGCCTGTCGGTCTCCGAAATGCAGGAGCTTCGCAAGTCGCTCCGTGCAGTTGGTGCCGAGTTTCACGTTGTGAAGAACACGCTCTTTCGGCGTGCAGTCGGCGACGACATCGAGCAGTTTCCTGAAGAGCTACACAGCGGCACGACCGCGACGGTGTTTGTCTTCAAGGAGCAGCCCGCATGCGCTAAAGCCGTCGTGACGTTCGGCAAAGCCCACCAAGCGCTTCAAGTGAAGGGTGGATTCTTTGATGGGAAGGTCTTTTCGGCTGAAGAGATCGACGCCCTTTCGAAGCTACCGAGCCGCGACGAATTACTTTCGATGATTGTAGGGCTCGTGGCGGCACCCATGTCACAGCTCGTAGGCGTCCTAAACGAAGTCATCGCCTCGCCGATTCGATTGATCGACGCGATCATCGAGAAGAGCGGCGGCAGCGCTCCCGAGGCCAAAGCTGAGGAGCCGTTGGCCGCTGAGCCACTGGCAGAGCCGTCGGCCTCGGAAACCGTGGATGCCGCCGAACCATCGACTGACGAAGTTCCGACCGCAGACGAAACCACACCTGCTGAACCTACCCCTGAATCTGAATCTGAAACCTCCCAAGGAGAAAACTAATGGCAACCGTTGTTGAAGAAATCGTTGACAAAATCGCTGGAATGTCGGTACTCGAACTCAGCGACCTGAAGAAAGCACTCGAAGAAAAGTTCGACGTCACCGCCGCTGCGCCAATGCCCATGATGGGCATGATGCCAGCTGCAGGTGGCGGCGAAGCCGCGGCAGAAGAGAAGACGTCGTTTGATGTCGTTCTCACCGCAGCAGGCGATCAGAAGCTTCAAGTCATCAAGACTGTTCGCGAAGTAACCGGTCTCGGACTCAAAGAAGCAAAAGACCTCGTTGATGCCGCACCCAAAGCCATCAAGGAAGGCGTGAGCAAGGACGAAGCCGAAAAGGTCAAGGCCGCTATCGCCGAAGCTGGTGGCTCTGTCGAAATCAAGTAGTTTCGGTGATGCTAATCGGGCTTCGGCATCGCCGAAGCCCGATTCTATTTTATGCAGGGTTCGCCGCCTCCGGTGGTGCAAGACAACCGTCAAAATGACACACCTCTGCTGAGGTCACCACAATGACTCATCACTCATCGCCCCGACACAAGCCGGATATGACGTGGTGGAGAGAAGCGCGGTTCGGGCTCTTCATCCACTGGGGATTGTATGCATTACCCGCGGGCAAGTGGGGCGAGCAGGAACACTACGGCGAGTGGATCATGGACTCGGCGCAGATTCCCGTCGAAACCTACGAGCGACATTTGTCGGGGTTTAACCCTGTCAAGTTCGATGCAGACGAGTGGGTGTCTCTGGCAAAAGATGCGGGTACTCGATACTTGGTCGTTACGACAAAGCACCACGACGGATTCGCTCTCTTTGACAGCAAGCATTCGAGTTACGACATCATGGCGACACCGTTCAAGCGCGACATCATGCGCGAGATCGCCGACGCAAGCAGGCGCGAGGGCATCTTTCCCTGTTGGTACCACTCAATCATGGATTGGCACCACCCTGACTACCTGCCGCGACGAAGCTGGGAAACGCGGAGCACAGATGGAGCGAAGTTCGACAGGTATGTCGATTATCTTAAGGGTCAAGTCGAGGAACTGCTGACAAACTACGGCGATATCGCGGTTATGTGGTTTGATGGAGAGTGGGAGAGCTCCTGGCTGCCAAAGTACGGTGCCGAACTGCTTGCTCATTGCAGGAAGCTATCACCCAGAACTATCGTCAATAACCGCGTGAGCCAGGTGCGGAGGGGAATGGAGGACGTTATGGGTGCTGCCGATTCCGACATGGCAGTCGGTGACTTCGGCACTCCTGAGCAGCACATTCCGGCAACCGGACTCCCAGGTGAAGACTGGGAAACGTGTATGACAATTGGGGATCATTGGGGCTACAGCGCGTACGAGTCGAATTGGAAATCTTCACAAACTTTGATTCGGAACTTATTGGATGTTGTAAGCAAAGGCGGAAACTACCTGCTCAATGTAGGGCCTCGAGCAGACGGCACTTTTCCGCCTGAATGCGTTGAACGCTTGCGCGAAATCGGCGAATGGATGAAAGTCAACTCTGAGTCCGTATATGGAACAGAGCCGTCCCCCTTAGATACGCTTTGTTGGGGCAGGTGTACTCTAAAATCGGGGGCAGAAACATCAATCCTCTATCTGCACGTGTTCGACTGGCCAGCCGAGAGTGAACTAGTCGTACCAGGACTCGGCAACGATGTTCGGTCGGTTAGGATCTTAGGTGCTGGTACGGTCCATTGGCACCGTACCGATTCGAAGGTGATTCTTCAGCTGCCTCGTGCGCCATTGCACGATGCAGCGACAACGATCGAGTTGATTGTCGACGGGCAGCCGAAAATCTATCCGCAGATACCAGGTTCCTAACTTCCCTGCCGATCCTGAGTCTCTCCAGGTCAATGCTGTTCCACTAAAGAAAAAGGCGCCGCCGAATGAGTCGGCGGCGCAAGTTACTCACTAGAGCTAAACATAGCTTACTTTCTTCGTCGGCGAGCAGCAAGCACACCGAGACCCGCGACGAGCGCAGCCACCGTCGCCGGCTCCGGAACAACGTTTCCGCTGACGGTTACGTTGTCGAACCGTTGCGTTCCCGTGCCAGCGTACGTGCTGTTGGGATTTGCAGAGGTGTATTCACTAGTGCCAGGAACGAACACCGCGACAACGCGAAACGCGAAGTTCGCGTTGTCAGCAACGCCAGCGATCGACGAAAGATCGACCATCCGTGGCGCGTGCCATGTATCTCCGCCCAATGCGCTGAACAGGCCGTCATTGAGCAGGCCCGCGCTTGAGAAGCTTGTGCCATCAACGGAGTATTGGAACTGAACCCAGCTCGACGAAGTGTTGCTGTTCCGATGATCCCAGTCAACGATGATGTCCATATAGCCGACCGTTGAGACCTGTACCTCAATGCCTGCGGTACCCGATCCTGTACCCTGCGCCGGATACCCCCGTGTGTTTGGTGCCCGTCCGCCTGTCGCCGCAGTGTTTCGATCCCATCCGGTAGCCCATTCGATCGCAGGGCCACCGATGACGGCAAACGTTCCCGCACCCATGCTCGGGGTGAGGACTTCGCCTTCGAAGTCCCACTGCGTGATGACCACCGCGTTTGCGCCCACTGTGACTGCAATTAGCGCAAGCGCTGCAATTGCCTTATTCATATGATTGTCTCCTTTCTCCTATTGAGTGTGTTTGTTGAATGTATAGGGATGAAACGTGGCGCTTAACCAGGACAACTTGCGCCTGGCTCGGGATGCGGATAGAACCGCTCGCCATACATGAAGTTCTCTGGATCCAGTGTCTGCTCAATCCGGTGCCACTTTGCGTGGCCGTCAGAGAAGATGTAGTTGGCACCCTGTTGGTGTCGATCCCACTTAACCCGCACGATCTCAGGCTTATCGCTGGTACCGGTGAGTGCGTTCTTCGCGTCCTGGAACGTCGCCCGCCGATACTCGACACCAAGAGTCCACGTCGGACAAGGCTGCCCAGGAATGAATGCGCTCATCCCTTTGTGCACTCCCATGATCGTGCCGTTCTGCAGCTTATCTCTGCGTTCAGCGAGCGTTATCACTTGAGCTGGGTACTCGATCGTCGACGCGTTTACGACAGTGAAGTCATGCGCGGAGATTACGTTATAGTTGTTGATGTACGAGTACAGAATCGTCACCGGCTGATTGTTGTTGTCCCTGGTGGGAAATCGAACGGGTGCCGGGTCTGACGGGCACCGAAAGATCTGAAGATTTTGGACGTAGGGCTGTGTCGTGTAAACCCATGATCCGATTCGGGGGGAGCCCGAATTGTACGTAGTCTTCATGTACGTATCGTCATAATCGGTGATGTAGAGCATCACCGACGTACCCAACTGTCTCATGTTCGACAGACAGGACGTCTTCTTGGCAGCCTCCTTCGCGCTGGCAAAGACCGGGAAGAGTATCGCAGCAAGAATCGCGATGATAGCGATCACCACGAGTAGCTCGATGAGAGTGAATGCACGGTTCCGGGAGTTGTTTTTGTGTTTCATAGTGTGTCCCCCACATGCGGTTTCCATCACGGGAACAGCATGTCGTTTCGGTGTTAACGAAACCGCCGAAGCATTAACGGGTCGTCACCTCAATGTTAATGGCCTGTTACGCAATCGTTAACCGCGTTAAGACTTTGCCCTGGGATGAGCCCGATCGTACTTCCGACGAAGCGTTGCCCCGTCGAGTTGCGTGTAAATGTCGGTCGTCGCAACAGACTCATGTCCAAGGAGCTCCTGGACACTGCGAAGATCAGCACCGGCCTGTACAAGATGTACTGCGTAGGAGTGGCGCAATGTGTGTGGGCCGATCGCCTTAGTCATCCCGGCCCTTTTTGCGTAACCCTGGAGAATCCTGAACACGCCCGAGCGCGAAAGCGGACGCCCGCGCCGGTTCACAAAGAACGACGAGCCACTTCCCGTATTCGTCATAGCAGACCGCGACTCCACCAAGTAGCGATCGAACCAGTCCTTCGTGCCAGCAGGTACAGGCACGAGCCGCGTCTTCTGCCTCTTACCAAGGATTCGCAAAACAGATTCCGTCGCGACGTAGTCCTCAGTTCGCAGACTGACCAACTCCGACACCCGCAATCCCGTTCCATAGAGCGCCTCCAGCATAACTCGGTCGCGCATTCCTGATGGCGACGAAACGTCTGGCGCCGAGAGAAGTGCCGTTAGCTCGTCGACGGTCAGGGCCTTAGGCAGTGGCCTCGCACGGTGGCTTCGGGTGGGTTCCAACATTCCGCTCGGCGGGCCCGATCCCCGCTTGATGAGGAATCTAAGCAAACTGCGTACCGAAGAGGCCTTACGAGAGATGCTCGACTGAGCCAAACTGAGCGACGCTAACACCCCCCTTACACGCGAGTCCACAGCTTCGTCGTACTGCGACCACGACTTCAGATTCCACTTCCTCAGGAATGTGCCGATCTGCTTGAGGTCTGTGTGATACGCAAGAACCGTGTGGTGACTCGCACCTCGCTCCACGGCGAGATTATCGAGGAACCACTCGACTTCTTCGGTCAGTTGGTCGGTCGTTTCCGAAAAATGCATACGGTTGGCTGTATGTACATCATGTCGTGAAGCAGCGGATAGCCCCTCAGAATGATGTTGCGAACAATGGCCCGGTCCACTTGACTCGGACGCGTTTCGTTATCTGCCTCGTACACGCTGCCGCCCCAAACGACGGCGGCGAGGTCGTAGGTTTCTGTCAATCGATCGATGCACTCGACAAAATCGGGCTGGTTTATCCGGTCATGATCATAGAACTCGAAGCTGCTGAAGGTTATCCACTCAGGTTGGGCTACAGTTACGATCCGCGGATCCCACTCCTTTCTGGGACCTTCGCTCGGTATGTACCTAATCAGACTGTGATTCTCCTCGTGCATCGCTCGAAGACGATTGTCGGCGCCGAGCAATCCTGTATTCGCGAAAAGAGGTGGCGACCAGAACCAAGGGTCCATCACAAATCCGATTGTCTGCTCCTGAGCGTTCGATTTGATCCATCTCGCAGCAATGTCTCTCGGATCTTCGGTCGCCATAAACGCGCTCAACCGAATTGCTCCGTTCTCTGTACGCATTGAAAATCCGACAGCCAAGATGGCTACCATGTTAAGGATGCGCCAGTACTTACCTTTGGCATGGATTTGACCGACCAGGTATCCGAACCCTACCGCGAGGAACGGAAGAAGGGGGAAAACGTAGCGCAGAAACTTTACCTCTGCCCGGCCAATAACGATAAAGTAGGCGACGCAAAAGATAACAAATGGGATCGCCCACTTTTCTCGCTTGAAGACAGCGACTCCAAGCCCAATGACAGCCAGAACAAGCGCGACCATCCCGAAGGCAGCTACGAGGTTAACTAGATGATAGGCAAAACCAGATGGAGTGTTTGCGAATACAATTCCATGACCTTCAGCAGTGTGCGCAATTTCATAGAGAAAGTCACGGCGGAACAGAGAGAACTGCGCAATGACGCCTGGCGTTGCAAGCAAGAAGCCTACGATCGCTCCGATTCCGATGGCACAACTGCCACGGACGAACTGCCCCCGATCCACGCTCCACAAGGCCCACAAACCGGACAAGATCAGCAGTGCGCCTGTGTACTTCGTGCCAGCTGCCATTCCGGCGACGAGCCCGAACAGGGCTGCGTTTTTGACCCTCTGCTCTTCGGGAACATGAAGGATCCGCCATATCATGAAAGCGGCGATTGCAATCAACAAGACCGCCGTAATGTCGGAGGTTGCAAATCTCGAATGAACGACGTGACCCGGTGCTATGAGCAGTGCGAAGCATCCTGTAATGGCACCAAGCAGATTAGTTAAACTCGCAAGCAAGAGAAAAACGACCGCGATCGTTGCCGCCCCGCAGGTTGCAGAGATCACGCGACCACTCATGGTTAATCCGCCCAGGTACTGCCACTCAGCTGTCGTTTCGCCGGTCGGAACCCATCCGTAGGCCTTCCCCATTTGCATGACAATCTTTGTCGCTGTGAAGTAGAGGGTCCCATAATTGTAGAAGCCCACGTGCCAAGGAGCTGCCATCTCGTCAGCCACTAACATGTTGAGCGTCTCATCTGGATGCAGCGATTGATTCCGCATCTCGTTTGGCATCCCCCACCCGATACCTACGATTCGCAAGCCCAAAGCGATCAGAAAGATCGCGATAGCCAAAAGAGCCCGCGCGCGCCCCGACAGCGGGTTAAGAAATGGTTTCAAGGGCGGAGACTCTATCGGGCTGTTCGCTGCCACGAGCGGATCTTAGCACCGCGAGTAACGTCTCGACCACTTCCTTAGAGAACTCAGATTGCTGCCCTCTGCGAAGTACGTCTCGAGCAAGGAACGCGCCCTGAATTCGTGCCGCATCACAATACGCCTCGCAAGCTGCAAGAATACGTGATTCGAGAGGCGCAGGCACCTGCACTGGCACGTGGTGGAATCGCACTACATCGACCACGTCATCAAAGCCATTGATCTCTTTTAGGATCTCCGCACCGCGCTCAGGGTGTTTAGCGTAGGCGTCTCGCGCCCGTGAACTCAGCGGCGACAGCAAAGTGCGTGGAATCTCCAGCAAGCCAATGTCGCTGACCCGAGCTGCAGCAGCCAGACGCGACAATCGGTCCCGATCCATACCAAGCCTTGCGCCCGCTCGCATCGCGAGCGTGCAGACTGCATCAGAGCGACGCCGATCGGCTAAGTGAGCATCTATCATAGCGGATATCAGAGCCAGTTTTGCTTCACGCGCCAAGTATCGCCTCCTTCGACTCCATTACAGAGTTAAATGCTCTCACCACTTCACCGTCGAACTGCTTTCCGGCACAGCTGCACAACTCAGCCATCGCTTCTTTCCGAACTCTCCGAATACGATAGGGATGCGAATCTTCCTCTCCCGCTCCGCCCACCATCGCATCGTAAGCATCGGCTACTGCGATGATCCTGCTCTCAAGTGGAATCTCATCACCACCGATCCCGTCCGGGTACCCGCGCCCATCGACACGCTCATGGTGGTGCCGAACCCAAGGCGCAAATTCTCGGGTAGTCGCACATTCAGACAGAATTTCGCCGCCCGCGACCGCATGACGCTTCACTTCCTCGAACTCCTCCGGACTTAGCGGCCCTTCCCTCATGAACAGGGAGCGCTCAATGGCCATCTTCCCGATGTCGTGAAGCATTGCCGCTGCATGAACTCTGCGTGTATGCTTAGACCCCAACCCCAATTCACAGGCAATGGCTCCGGAGTAGGCAGCTGCGCGAAAAGAGTGAAGGTAGAGCGCACGATCCGTCGCTCGCATCAACTGTGTTGCCGCCTGTACTTCGTCAACACCTGCCCGACGATCCCGAAGCACAATGTAAGAAATCGGGCAGACACCTGCAGCCAGTAGGAGAGCCGCCAGCCCGGGAGGTCCCGCGACAAAAGTAAGCGCGCCGCCAGCGGTCAATCCGCCCGCAGCAACCCATGCTCCCTGTTTCGCCATCCTGGCATCCATCGCAGTCCTTTGCGAAAAACGCGGCTTCTTACGTGATTCGGGTTCCGGATCACCCGTCTTTCAGACAAATCCGAAACCCAAAACGATTCTCACTTTTTGGAAAGTGAGGCCTGACCCTTCATTTTGATCTCTTCAACCGGACCGTTGACTCCCTTGATGCTGATTGCTGCGTGCCCTTCGCTCGTACCCCGAATCCTGAGTGGCCAAAGGGTTGCCTTGTCGAGATAATAATCAACGTCCATTTCAAGCTTCAACTTGATTGATGTGACTGGAAAGGCCGCGGGTTCATATCCATACAATTCGGCTACGTAGGCTGCGGCGTCTGAATCCTGAACGAGCTTGCCTTGGATCCACGTCACCGTCTTGCCCTCCCATTCGGTGTCGCCCTTGTATGTGTACTCATAGTCGAGCCGAGACACGAGATTCTTTCCTTTGTCCGCGCCCGCCTTCACGGTGATCGGCGCATAAGCCTTCGTCTCTTTCCAAGTGTCACCGATCTCAATGGGTCTTGCGGGCAGTGTCGGACCGAAGTCGAAGAAATTGACGAAACCCGACAGCTGAAACAGTTGCTGCACGTAGTTGCCGACGATCTCGAGTTGGGCGAAGCCTGCCGCCCCGGCTGTTCGAATCCAAAGTCCATCTTTCTTGTCGGTCCTTGGCGGTGACTCGTCCTTGATGGCAAGGATCTGATTTGCCCGACTCAACGTGAAAAGGACGTTGTCTTTCATGTCGATCGTTTGCTTCTCGGCATCCCCCCACGGGGATTCGCTGACGTCCACAACAATCTGTGGTCGCTTGAATCTGAGGTCTGCAACGCCGTCAGGCTTTTGCCGCTCAACATCAAATGTGAATGAATAAGTTGTCAGATTGCGAACCGGAAAGAAGTTTTGAAACGGGTACTGTCGAAACTCCATGTCGAGTCTGCTAGAGAACGCATATGAGCTCTTAGAGTTGCCCTCATAAAGCCGCGCCAGCAAAACCTTGTCGCTCGACCCGGTGAGCCCCACCACTACAATTGTAAGAATCGAAAGAGTCACGGCATCTATTCCTCCTGGCCCGTTTGGGCCATGATCATTGTACTCCCGCATTGAGACGCGTTGCCCTTCTCTTGGTTACACTGCTCTGGTGGTCGATCGTTTTCGGCTCCAGCGGCGAGGGCGCGTCCGGCAGCTGGACCGCAAAGCTACTTGCCGACTGGCTTGGGCTCAGCGGTTCCGGACTGGAAACTGCCAATTTCCTCGTCCGAAAGGCCGGGCACGTCATCTACTATGGGGTCCTCACTGCACTCATCGCTTGCCTGGTCTATGGCTGGCTGCTCTCGTGCAGAATCCGCAGCATCGTGCTCGCGAGCATGCTCGCCATAACTACCGGAGTTTTCGACGAGGCTCGCCAATCACTCTTTGAATCAAGATCGGGCACGCCGATTGATCTGATCTATGACTCGGTTGGAATAGCGGTTGCTGCCGCGGTGTTCTTGCGAGCGACTCGCGGGAAGTAGTCGTCAAGAGCCTTGCAATGGACACGTGCCTTGTCCCTGCGCGCTTTCAGTGAGACGATGAACGCTTCCGCAGTGTCTATGGCCGTCAAGCATGGAATTCCCGATTCGACGCACACTCGCCTAATCCGCATCGCTTCCGCTTCTGCGGAACGATCCGGGCTTGGCGTGTTGATTAACAACGAGACTTCGCCGGATCTCACCCTCGTAAGCACGTTGTCCTCGCCTTCACTGATTCGAGATACAGCTTGTGACTGAATCAGGTTCTTAGAAAGGTGCGCGTGGGTCCCGGCCGTGGCAAGGATTCGGAATCCATGCGCGACCAGTTCGCGAGCGATGCCGACAGATCGCTCCTTGTCGTCATTAGACACAGTTATCAACGCAGTCCCTGACTCCGGAAACCTCATACCAGCCCCCAACATAGCCTTCATCAGGGCACTCGGATAACTGTGATCTATCCCCAACACCTCACCGGTTGATTTCATCTCCGGACCGAGGGTTGGCTCTACAAGTGTCAGTTTCTGAAAGCTGAATACGGGCGCCTTAACAGCGAACAGTCCAGGGTCCGGTGGGCTCAACACCGAGTCATTGAGTCCGAATTCGCTCACCTCGCTGCGCTCGGGATCCCACACTCCGCTACGATAACCTTGAGCATCAAGCGACATTCCAAGCGCGCATCGTGTGGCGATCTTGACCATTGGAAGACCAGTCACCTTGCTGAGATACGGCACCGTGCGACTGGCGCGAGGGTTGACTTCAAGTACATAGACCACTCCGTCCTCAACCACAAACTGGATGTTCATCAGACCCTTCACACCCAGTTCCCTCGCAATCAAGCATGCTGACCGCACCATCTGTCTCTGTTCTTCGACAGTTAGCGAAACTGCCGGGTAAACCGCCATGCTGTCGCCACTGTGGACACCTGCCCGCTCCACATGCTCCATGATTCCTGGGACGAGAGTATCGACACCATCGGAGATCACATCGACTTCCGCCTCTTTGCCAATAATGTACCGATCGACAAGTACGGGCGCCCTCCCACTTGCGCGCGTGGCAGCGGACATATAACTTCGCAGGTCCGACTCGTTCCACACGATTTCCATTGCACGTCCGCCGAGAACAAAACTGGGTCGTACGAGCACTGGATAGCCAATGTCGCGCGCCACTGCGACGGCCTCATCGGCAGAAGTAACGCCGCGGCCAGGGGGTTTTGGGATCTCCAACTTAGTGAGTAGCTGCTCAAACAGATCACGGTCTTCCGCTGCGCGGATCGCCGCTGGCGATGTACCCATCACTGGCAAGCCGCTGGATTCAAGCGAATCCGCGAGATTAATCGCGGTCTGGCCACCAAACTGGAGCATCACTCCGGTGACACCTTCATGTGTTGCCACGTGCAGGGCGTCCTCCTTCGTAACTGGATCGAAGTAAAGCGCATCAGCAGTATCGAAATCGGTGCTGACTGTTTCTGGATTGTTGTTAAGAATGACGGATCGATATCCAAGTTCGCGCAATTCCCACGCGCAGTGAACGCACGAGTAATCAAACTCGATCCCCTGCCCTATGCGAATGGGACCGCTACCCAAGACAAGAATAGCGGGTTTCGAGGTGTCGCTTACAAAGTCATCTTCCGTGTCGGGGGACGAGTAGTAATAGGGTGTCTTGCTCTCAAACTCGCCCGCGCAAGTATCGACCATCTTGAATCCCATGGCCGGTGGAACGGTTGCCCCCTTAGCGAGTGCCTCGACACGCTCCAAAAACCAGGGATCAACGCGGCATAGCTCTCTCACGCGCTGGACTCCCCAATCCCTCCGCAATGCTTCGCATATCGCCCAAAGGCGGTCGTCCGTTGCGACACGAACTGCCTCCGCGAGGTCGTCGTCGTCCATCGCTGAAAACTTCGGATCATGCAGGGTGTCTGTATCGACTTCGAGTCCTCTCACCGCTTTCATCAATGCGCCCTCGAAGGTGCGGTCGATCGCCATCACTTCGCCCGTTGCTTTCATCTGCGTGCCGAGTCGTCTGTCGCCGCTGGTGAATTTATCGAACGGCCAACGAGGGATCTTCACGACGCAGTAATCGAGTGCAGGCTCAAAGCAGGCCTTCGTGGTCTTCGTCACCGCATTCTCAATCTCATCAAGCGTCTTGCCAATAGCAATCTTCGCCGACACCCTTGCGATCGGATAGCCCGTCGCCTTCGAAGCAAGCGCTGAGGACCGAGACACGCGGGGATTGACCTCGATAACATAGTAGTCGAACGAATTTGGATTGACCGCAAGTTGCACATTGCAGCCGCCCTCGACCCCGAGGGCGCGAATGATCTTCAGCGATGCGCTGCGCAAGATGTGATACTCAACGTCGGAGAGCGTTTGCGATGGTGCGATGACAATCGAATCGCCAGTATGAACTCCCATCGGATCGAAGTTCTCCATGTTGCAGATCGTGATGCAGTTGTCAGCGCTATCGCGCATAACTTCGTACTCGATCTCTTTCCACCCAAGCAACGAACGCTCCACTAAAACCTGACGGCGCATGCTCAACTGGAGCCCTAATCGCCCAATATCCCATAAATCATCCGGTGAACTTGCGACACCCCCCCCCGTCCCGCCGAGTGTGTAGGCCGGGCGAACAATGCACGGATACGGCACTCTCGGAATCAGTTCTTGCAGCTGCTCTTCCGATTCGACGATCCAGCTCTCCGGAACCGGCTCGCGAATCTCCCTCATCAGGGTCCTGAACTCCTCACGATCCTCCGCCAAACGAATCGTGTTCAGCGAAGTTCCGAGCAACTTGACATTGTAGTCCTCCAGGATTCCTGCTTCTGCAAGCTGAGTGGCCAGATTGAGCCCAGTCTGCCCACCAAGCGATGCAAGCAAGCCGTCCGGTCGCTCCTGTGCGATAACCCGCTCGCAAAACTCGACGGTGAGCGGCTCAATGTAAACCCGGTCCGCCGTTTCGAGGTCGGTCATGATGGTCGCTGGATTGCTGTTGATCAAGACAACTTCCAGCCCCTCTTCTCGCAGCGATCGGCAGGCTTGCGAGCCGGCATAATCGAACTCAGCTGCCTGACCGATCACTATCGGGCCGCTACCAATTACTAAAACCTTTCTCACGCGCCTGCCCTCTCGATTCGTTGAACAAACTCTTCGAAATATGGCCTGCTGTCCCAAGGTCCGGGCGCAGCTTCAGGATGATACTGAATGCTGATCACACCATATGCTTCGTGGCGCAACCCTTCCACAGTCCCATCGTTCAAATTCACTTGGGTGACTTCTGCGCCAGTACCAACCAGAGAACTCGGATCGACCGCGTAGCCATGGTTCTGGCTCGTGATCGTTGTCTTTCCCGACACCAAGTCTTTCACAGGGTGGTTACTGCCTCTGTGGCCGAACTTTAACTTGAAAGTCTTCCCACCGATTGCGTGCGCAACCATCTGATTTCCGAGGCAGATCCCGAATATGGGGACCTTTCCGAAGAGCCCTCGCACTGTTTCCATCACACCCCCGAGCAAGACGGGGTCTCCGGGCCCCGGCGACAAAAGAACTCCGTCCGGCTTCCATCCAAGCACTTCTTCCGCGGTCACCGACTGCGGCAGCACGATCGATCGGCAACTGAGCGCTGCCAAGCGCCGGAGGATGTTAAACTTCAGCCCGCAGTCGATCACGGCGACTTTGTGCTTGTAATCTGCAACCGGCTCGTCCAGGTCTTCTCTCCCGGCGGGCCCCCAGGCGTACGGAGCCGAAGTGCTCACCTGCTCGACGAAGTTCTGTTCTCCGTAATCCTGGACCGAATGCAAGAAATCCTGTGCATCCGCGACAGAGCGGGACGTCACCATGCCCATCGTAACTCCCGCGCTGCGAATGTGCTTTGCTATCGACCGCGTGTCAACACCTTGGATACCAGGAACACCTCGTTCGCACAGAAACTTGTCAAGGGTTTTACGGCTACGCCAATTGCTCGGAGATTTACAGGCTTCCCTAACTATCAATGCCGTAGGCTGAACACGGTCCGATTCAAAGTCGTCGTCGTTGATTCCGTAATTGCCGATAAGCGGATAGGTGAGCAACACCATCTGACCTGCATAACTGGGATCCGTAAGAATCTCCTGGTAGCCAGTCATTCCGGTATTGAACACGACCTCTCCAAAACCGTCAGTGTCGGCGCCCAGCGGCTCCCCGCTGAACACCATTCCGTCTTTAAGGACTAGGTGTCGTTCCAATGCCTCTTTGCGGCTCACGCGTGCGAAGGCCGGATCGCCTTGCTCGGGGGAACCCACACGTTATACCCTTAATGAAAGTAGCTCGCGCCGTTGATGTCAACCACTGCACCGCTGAGATAACTTGCCTCATCGCGAAAGAGGAACGCAGCCGTGACTGCACAATCGGCAGGCGAAGCGACACGACCCAGTGGGATTGAGGCTTCAATCTCGGCGCGGCGATGCTCCATTCCCGGCCGGGTCATCGCAGTCTCCACCCAACCTGGCGCAATTCCAAAAACTCCTATTCCCTTTGGTGCGAGCTCGACGGCGAGCGATCGGACCAGGTTGATTTGAGCCGCCTTGCTGGCAGCGTAGGCCGCGGCACCAGACTCCCCGCGAAAGCCCACCCGTGAACAGACGTTGAGGATCCGCCCGCCAGGCGAGGCCCCCTGTACGAAGCTTCTCGCTAAGCGGAGAGTAGAACCAAAATTCACTTCGTAGTGGAATCTCCAGCTCTCAAAAAACTCTTCGTCGGAGCCGGCATCGAACTGGAAAGGTCTGTACACGCCGGCGTTGTTGACTAAGCCGGAAACTTCTCCCTGCGATTTCGCCCATTCCCACAGCCGTTCGCAGTCGGCGTGTTGCGAGAGATCAGCGCCAAACGGCGGAACTTTCCCTCCACACTCCTGCGCAACCTCCGCGGCGGCTTCATCCGCCGCACGAAAGTGAATCAGTGGGATCCAGCCATCCTTCGCCAGATGTATTGCGATGGCACGGCCAATCCCTCGCGACCCACCCGTTACCAGCACATGCCGAGACATCGGTCCAGTTTACGTCAAGATTCGTACTTCCGATACAATTCGACACTTCGGTTAAAGCTACCCAGCCACGACCCGCGAACAGATGCCTCGCCCCATGATTCTTCGATGCACTCGCCGTAAACCGCCTCTACAGTCTCCACCTCAATCCGTTCGCCGGACGGAGTGACAAGCACGACCCAGTACTGCGGGTCTTCAACTTGAGTATCTTCGGACGTCAGCAGATTGGCGCCGTCGGATCTCCATCGCCGAAACACCTTTGCGTCGAAAGTACGCACAGGGTGAGTAGAAGATAGTGAGTGGAAACTGGGTCTGTGCTTATAGGCAGAAATCGAAGCGACCAGAACCGCGGCGAGGATGAGCAGGACGCCAAACGCCTTCACTGCACCAGCAATCATTTTCAGAGCTGAGACTTCGTGTACTACGTTCGAAATGATCACCAAGAAAATGCCGAAGACGAACCCGGCTCCGGTAAAGATGTAGACATGCTGTGGCTTCACTATAAACTCCTCGTGGTGGCATCACGCAGAAACTGCTCGAGACCCCGGAAACCGTCAGCCGTCCATTCACCGATCCGGTTCGACCGGACTTCTATCACCACCACGCCGCGCAGGGGCAAAAAACTGATTTCAAGAGTTCCTCTTCGTCTAGTACGTCTCAAATGCCAGTGCCCGCTTCCCTCTTGTCGAGCGATCGCTCCGATAGCCCTGCACTCGAGGCCGTCGCGCGCAGCGAAGCGATCTAGCAGTCTCCAGACCTCATCGGCCGTGGTTGTGGCTTTGAAGGCTTCAATCTCTACTCGCATTGTCTGTTAACCTAAGGCTCCCGGAAAGCCTAGTACGATTGGGCAGCCAAGTAGCGTTGCGCCACGAGCCGCTCACCCTCCAAGCAGATTGCGCCTCGCGGGCAGCTCGCCTTCCAAGAACTCGATCCAAAATGGGAGAATCGCCTTTGAAACCTCGACCGCGCTCCTAAGGAACGTTGGCGGAGCCTCAAGTTCCTGAAGGCCACGGAGTGCGGCAATGGTTTGCCCAGAGACCGAGAGAGCAGGCCACCCCTCTTCCACCTCCCCGAAACCGACTGCGCCACCTGCGCGCGGGCAAAGTACAGCTCGACCGGGTGGTATCGGCTCGCCAGTTTGCACCGATACGCCAAACTCCGGCGCGTGACCGATCAGCTCCATGAGACGCAAATCTCCCCAAGCCAGCGGCGCCAGCGCTTCTTTGCTGCACTCAATCGCCTCTAGAACGAGGAGGCACAGGTCGAACGCGTCCTCATGGGGTTCTCCCGTGTGCAATGCAGCATCAAGCGTCTCTAACCAAACGAGCGAAGTACAAAGCCGGGCGTAATCAGTCCGAAGGCCCCCAAATGAGCGGGTTGGCTGTGCCTGTATGATGTAGTCGGTGTGACGCCCTGAAGCTAGTTCGAGCGAAGATCGCGTCAGCGGCTCGGTTATCCCCGCAAGCTTGCTGCGCGCCTTTCTCGCGCCCCTCGCCACCGCTACCACCTTCCCGCGCTCACGCGTTAAGAGAGAAACCCGCCGGTCAGACTCGGATGAATCCCACCGGCGCAACACCACGGCATCCACCGTGGACGACGACATTTTAGAGCGGCGGTCCCAGCCTCAGCCACTCGATCAATAGGAAATAAGCACGGTCGATAAAGAGCACGAATCGCGTCATCATCGTCGTGCCGAAAATCGCACCCAGCCCAATCATTAGCAACCATCGACCATATAGAGCCGAGCGCTGAACGAGCTTGTTCTTCTGTTCGAAGCTGTACAGGAAGTAGCTGAGGACTACGAGGAAGGTCAGCACCAGAATGATGTTGCTGACGGCATTGGAGATAGTCAGCGTGCCCGGAGGCTGTCCTGCCCCCGCCAACTCCCATGTGTTGGGAATGATCGGAACGGTCGTCGCCGCGAGTTGCGGCAAAAACTCCTCCTGGAACGCGCTGAACTGTTGCCCTGCCCAAAGCCCAAGGATGATCCCGATAGGGATTCGGCTCAACCACGCCTGTTTCCGGCTGAAGACAAACAACCCCATAAAGCCGATTGGCAATAGCACCGCCCACGCCCACCGCCCAAGCGCCATCGGCATTGCGTCGGTTGGCACCTTGCCCAGCATCGCATCCCACCATTGGTCAGCGAGCACCTGAGTCCAGGCGACCACGATGGCGTACCCGGCGGCCAGCCCCACAAAGATATGCTCGACAAATCGGTACAGCTTGTTTTCGCGGTAGAGCAAACTGTAGATGCCGATTGTTAGGAATGCCCCGATGGTCAGAACAACCATCGGCGGCATGATCTGCCAATCCTCTTTCTTAGTTAGCTCCTGCCACCACTCACCTTTGAAGATGCTGTGGTCAACTTGTGCAAGAAATTTCATCATGACGAGTTTCCTGCCTTACGAACCATTACCATCGCGATATTGCCGAAAATGACAGCGACGATGAGTAGCATTAGCGCGAACGCAAGAGGACCCATGTATCTCTGCCCGGCCGCCAAGTTGATCATCTTTTGATCTTCCTTGTACTTATCTTGCAACAACGTTTCGTAATCAAATGCGCCTTTTGCGCCAATCGCCAATCCAAAAAGCTGGCCGCTGGCATAATAAGGAATGTTCTCTGCGCTCATGACAGCAGTGCAGAACAGTCCCAGTTTAGTCTTGTTCCGCATTCGCTGATACCAGATATTGATGCTTGCCGACGCCGTCACAAGAATCACAGCCCGGCAGTCCGAAAGATCCGAGATGTTCGCCATCACAGGCGTGTTCACCACTCCCCTCGGTGCAAACTCTTTTCGAATGTCGTTCACGACGCCAAAGACATAGTTAGGGGCATCAGGAAAGAACCCTGCGATGACATAGTCCCGACCCTGCTCGTAATCGTTGTTGCCATGCTCCTTCGCAACTTCTTCAATGTTAACTCGAGCAACTTCGATCGCTTGTCCATCAATCGACGTTACAATAATCTTGACCTTCTTGCGCATCAAGTGACGCATCAATGCTTGGAACTGGCTCCGACTTTCGCCACGAGTGCTGTTCGTCCAGTCGCTCTGAACAAGGACTACATCGCCCTCATTCATAGAGTCGATGTAATCGAACAATGAATCAGTCTTTGTAGATACAACGTTTTCGGCCTGGAGGGGTGACACCACTTGCCAGCCGACCAGAATCATGAGGACCAAGTAGAGGATCCGTCGATCAAGGGTTAGGAGCGCTTGCCAAACCTTCATTCAGATACACCTCGCTCAAGGCCGAAGAGGATACGCATGCCCATAGCAAGCACACCCAACGCAAGGCCTAAGTTGATGGCACGGATCGCTGGCGTGTTTAGATACGCCAGGATCCAGTCGCTTATCGAATCCAGCCTCAGGTTTCCAATGAACTGATCCGAAGGCAGTCCGCTCGTGATTGCAAGTCCCAGCGGGACGAAACTCAATAGGATGATTAGAGCGGTGAACATCAGAATCGTGGCTTCGATAGACCGCAGCCGGAAAGCGCGAAACGCAGCGGATAGAATGAAGAACGCGATCAAGCTGAATGTTGCGGCGTCCAGGACCTGAAGCATGTCCGTAAAAACGAATCGCTGGCTCTGCGCGATGAATCCTCGGGCCTGCTCCGCTCTCGCCCCCGCCCTGGCAAGTCCAGCAATCTCCGGTGTCATTTCGCCCGAGGCGGCGGCCGCTTCGATTTGGGCAGTCGACGCTGCAACAGCCGTCTCATAGACATCCTCCGCTTCAGTCTTTCGCGTCTCAAACTCCTCACGCGAGATCTCTCCCTTGCGCAAACGTCGGAACGCATCGTTCTCTGCATTCTGCTTAGTGGTGAATGCCTGTGACTCACTCCCCAAAGTCGCGACCTGCACCCAGCGCTCACTCATCTCCTGAGACTCCGCGGCCTTGTCGATCTCTGCGAGAGTGACATCAAGGCCGCGGCGCTCACTAAAGTTGGCCATTCCGAAGAACAACATCGTGAACATGCTGATCAGCAAGACCGCGCTAAAGAACCAGTCCTTTTGCGCCTTCAGCAACCTGCCGAAGTGAACACGAAAAATGCTTATGACGCCAAGGACCAAGAGCATCGCAGAGATGATCTGAGCGGTTGACGAAGCGACAGGCAGAGCAGCTAACCAGTTCCCGATAACCGGTACCGGTGCGATCTCTTCACCTGTGGCGAGTCGCTGCTTCGGGATCAACCACTCTGCAACGTAATAGAAACCGCAGAGAAACGTCACGCCAACAATCAAAGGCTTCCTGAAGTTGCTCGGTACACGAGCGATTAGGAAAAGCAGAATTGAGGTGACGATAATCGTGCCAACAACCCACCAAAAGATTGGTTGGCTTAGTATTGGATCTGACGTACGCTCTAGAGCCCAGATGTTGGTGCCAGGCGGTGTGTCCTGCGCAAGGAATTGAATGGACCAGTTCATGCTACTGCCTCTTCTCCCTGGTCAGCTTCAAGAACCATGTGTCAGTTCTCCAATCGATGTACTTCTGATCATTAGCTTCGTAAAGCGTCCGCTCCTCAATCGTCAGGCTGTTCGGATCGACAGGCCGAATTTGATTGTACGAGTGGATCACAACAGCCCCGAGAATGAACGCCATAAACAGCATCTTTGACCAGTCGACGCCGATGAGGCTTCCCAACAAGACGGGCTGTCGTCCCAGATAAGCACTCGCGGCGTAGAACTCATCGCCGAGCAACACGTAGTCGCAGGCCGCAATGAAAAACGGCGTCTGCGTTGTTTGCGTCGAAGCGGCCACCTGGATTGCGCCCACGATGTTAGCGTTCTCCGCAAAGATCATCGATTCGGCAAAAAACTCGCCCATGAAGAACGCGGCCGCAACTCGCTCACGTTGAATGATGCCGGCAACTCCGGATGCAAACGCGAACTGGCGATCTGAAACAAACCGAACGCTGTCTGGATCGAACTGCTCCGGAACTCCTTCGCTCAAGTACACGTCACGAGCGATCTCTTGGGCAACGCCAAAGACTGCCGGGTTAGCAGTAAGCAGCCTGATAGGCGTCGCAAATCTCGCAGCTGACCGGATGACTGACCCGAACACGGTCAGCGCCTGCACAGAGATTCCGTCCAATACGCCGATGCCTGGCACCATTAAGACCGGACGAGCGGTTTCTGTCGCGCGCCCGATCGCTTCGTCGATCTGGTCGAGTCCGGCAATTCGCCGGATCGTCAACGTTTTGCCTTTCTTTGCACGCAGAATGTTGAAGATGATGAAAGCGCCGACCAGGAGCACGGTGCCGATCAACATCCAGCCGCTCTTTGAAAACTGCAGTCCGCCAGCCCAACGAATCGAGTCATCGAGGAGAGCCCTATCAGCATACGCGCTAACCTCGTCGACACTGCCAAACGCTTCTGACCTGAACACCAAGACGCCTTCCGGCGTGTCCGGGTCGGCGATGTCGAGAGTGTAGGTTCCGTCGGGGAGTTTCCAGCCATAGAGCTGAAACTCAGTCAGGGTGCGTGCCCAGTCCAGAGTCGCGCCGCCCAAAGCTTCAGACCGCTGCTGGATCCATTCAAGGTGGTTGTCCGTCCAGTTGCCTAACTCTCCTTGGGCCTGAATCAGGTTCGCAAACTCCCGACTCTCGGTGATTGTGATCCCGCCTAGAGCATCCGAGGCCGGGATGTCAACAACGACGACATTGGAAGGCAGCGTGTAAGCATACAGGGGACCGCCGGGCGACGAACCAACCATCGAACTGGATGTCGCGCCGAGCTCAGTCGTACGGTTGGATCGCACGATACTCACCGGGTGCTGCGTCCCCCGGTCGGCACGCTCCTCAGTCAACAGCCACGCACGAGCAGAGCCCTCATCCGAGAATGGAAGGGATTCAATCACGTGGATAGCACCGCCTACTACTTCGACGCGGTCGACAATCGCTTGCCTCGACTCGAGGTTCCACAGATAGAACGAAACGTCGTCGCGCGTAAACTCCTGCTTTTCGCTGTTTTTTGCGACCAGAGCCGTTTGTCGCGCGCTGAGGTAGGCGGCTTCATCCGCGAAGCGCGGGCCACCGCAGCCGACCGTCAGCGCAAGGAGTGCGGTCGCTGTTGCCAAAAAGAGGAGCCGCCTCACGCCGTCCTCTCCTCTGGAGTTTCACGCTGTTCGAGGCGCCGTATGAGCATTTCGATGTTCTCCCTGCTGCTGATGAACTGAGAGTATTCGTCGACAGATTTGAACCCGAAGAAAGGCATCACGAACGGCGATACTGCGACCACCGCGTGAGCAGCGATGTTAGCGATAGGCTTATGCATCTCAAGAAAGAGAATCGCCGGAGTCTGGAGCTTTCTCTTTGAGATCTCCTCCGAAACCCTCCGAATGATGGTCTCTCTCTGCTCCTCCGTCAGTGGGCTGTCCCAAATCGCCGGCATGTTTAGTTCTCCAATACGAGACTGCGTCCTCGATCTCCTGCAAGTTTTCGCTCGCTCGCAAAAAGACGCCCCGAAACGGAGCGGTTCGCGACGAGGTAGCGAGGGGCGACAGTTTTACACCATCTTCGCCTCGGATCACCCGTTTGACGTCGCCCCAGGCGATAAAAGTCGTCGAGAGGCCGCACCGACTCGAAGCGCCGTCCGACCGCAGCTGATACCGGACGGGCAGAAGAAAGTCCGAGAGTGCGAAGAGAATAACGGCGGCGCATATGGGAAACAGCCAGATAGAACTCATGAGCACAGCCCCAAGCCCCCCCGCCGCGGCCGCAACCGTCACGACGAGCGCCGCCTTCGCAGGCTCGGATCTTGCTAAGTGAACTGTCCAACTGAGTTCCCGTGGTTCGACTTCTTTCATCCTTAGACTTTCGCAGTACCGTGTTGGATTCGCCCACTTTACATCCGCGCACCGGCAACTCGCCTCCATGAGACCCCGAGATCACTTATGCAACACCACAAAGCACGATCCGGGCTCCCAAAAGGGGAGCCCGGATCGATGCCTGTGCGTTAGCGAACGAGCTACCGCGTTCGGAACTTCGCTTCGAGGTCTCGGCCCTCGAATCTGGACTTAACCTCCATATAGGAGACTGAGCGAAGATCCCGCGACAGGTCCATGCGACCCGTGCCGGAGGCGCGTCGCCCGTACGCAGACGTGAGCCTGAGGTCGACCCGCGTACTGCCTTGGCGGTAGGTGTAGGTTCCTTCAAACGAGTGATAGCCCCGCCCGTCGTACCATTGGCTTGTGAACTGGCCGCCTGGACGAAGATTGACATCCATCCACCGGATCGCAGTTTTAGCGTTGCCATACTTCACTTCGCCGGAACCCGAATGAGAGGCCCGTAGCTCGAAGTAGGGTGAGCCGCCACCATACGAACTCGAGGCATCAAACTGCGCCATGAACCGGTCTCCGTTCGCATAACCTGACATGAAGATCCTGCTGAAGCCCCTTCGGTCTGCGGCAAAGATCACCGTGCCGGAACCGCTCGCTCGCCGATCACCAGCCGCATTCGTGATGCGAAGATCGACCGTGTTCGAGTTGCGTTCCGTCCAAGTGCCGCTGAAGGTGTAGGGAAATCTCCCAGAGAGGTTGACCGTGAAGTGACCGGTCGGCAGGAGAGACACCGTCGCCTCGTGGACTTGGGTAGTTCCGCTCCGATTGAACGAGACTGTACCTGACCCGCGTTGAGGGAGGGCACCAAAGCTCGGTCCTCCGAACCCCGGGGGGCCGAAGCCAGGTCCACCCACGCCGCCGGAGCGGTAAGGAGCGAACGACAGGCTAAACGAAGACCGATTCGCCCAACCTGATAAATCCAGCCGAGTGATAGTATTTAGCTGAGAGCCGTAGCTGACCGTGCCGCTCCCTTGAGCGTTACGGTCGTTAAACGCGTTGTGAACCGACAGCCTAACGCTGTTGGAGCCGCCTTGGCTCCAAGAGCCGTAGATTCTGTGTCGATTGCGACCCACTACGTGCAGGTCAAACGTGAAGTCGCCTTTGAGATGCAATTCGACGCGTTCGACCTGCATCTCTTTTGAGCCTTCCCACTGCAGCCATCCGTCGCCGCGGCCGGTTGACGTTCCCAGGGCGTACGAACTGCGTGGTTGGGCTACCGCCAGACTCGCCGCACAAAGCAGTGCTGCGGCGCAAATGGTCCGTGCATAGGTTGCAACAAGATTTGTTCTCAACTTCATTGTCTTGAACCTCCTTGGGTTATGCCTAATGAACGTTTGAACGGGCTGAGCGTTACCTGAGCCAACGCCACGTGGGCACTCAGTCCTTTAGACTTCCCGCCCAGAGGGCCCGTTCCCCTCACTCGACAGCCGTAGACTATCTCCAACCAGAGAACAGGCTGCTGACTGACCTATCGAGGTGGATCCTGCGGATTGCCTCACCCAAGAGAGGTGCAGCAGGGAGAACAGTCAGCTTGGGGAATTGCTTCCTCGGCTCGATTGGAATCGTGTCCGTGGCGATGACTCGGCTGACGGGCCCTTCCTGAAGTCGCTGCGGCGCGCTCGCGCTGAAAACGGCATGAGTGCAGGTGACGATGACATCCTTAGCTCCGCGGCCCAAAAGCGCCTCGGCGCCGTGAATCACCGACCCACCACTGTCGACGATGTCGTCAATCATGACGGCGATCTTCCCTTCGACGTCGCCGATGATCTCCATGATGTCGACTTTGCCGGGCTCGGGACGCCGCTTGGCGATGATGGCGAGCGGTTTGCCGAGATGTTCAGCCAGCGCCCTCGCCCTTGTCACCCCGCCGACATCCGGCGATACGACCACAACATCCCGGTCTTCAAATCCTTCGCTGATGAGGTACTTCCCGATCTCTGGCCCTAGATAAAGATGGTCGACAGGGATGTTGAAGAAGCCTTGGATCTGTTCCGCGTGCAGATCGCAAGTCAAGATTCGGTGCGCCCCAGCCATCTCGATGAGATCGGCCACCAATCTGGCGGTCACTGGTTCACGCGGCTTGATCTTCTTGTCCTGCCGAGCGTAGCCGTAGTACGGCATCACAACGGTTACGCGCCTCGCCGATGCCCGCCGGAAAGCGTCCAGCATGATCAGGAGTTCCATGATGTTGTCGTTCGTTGGGTGACAGGTCGGTTGAACGAGGAAAATGTCGCAGCCTCGCGCGCTCTCATTGACCTGGACCTGCGTCTCGCCGTCACTAAACCGGGTGCAAGTCAGCCGCCCCATCTGCACGCCAAGGTAGTCGGCGATGTTGTGCGCCAACTCTGGGTGCGCGTTGCCCGTAAACAGCCGCATCATCGACAAATCGTCCTTGATAACATCGTGATTCATTACCGCTTCTTCCTGTTTCGCCATTTCTCCGCCCAACTCTCCTTGATCTCTTGCCGCGAACGGCCAATTGCCAGTGCGTCGTCTGGCACATCCTGTGTTACCGTGCTGCCTGCCGCAATGAACGCGCCATTCCCTATCGAAAGAGGCGCGATCAGTGTCGAGTTTGAACCAATAAAGGCATCATTGCCGATCTCGGTACCGTGCTTCGAGAAGCCATCATAGTTGCAGGTGATTGTGCCTGCACCGATATTCGTTCGGGCACCTACCGTCGCGTCGCCAATGTAAGCAAGATGAGACGCGCTTGACTCTTCGCCAAGAGAGCTCGCTTTGACCTCCACGAAGTTCCCGATCTTTACCCCTCGCCCCAGCACCGTGTGCGGCCGCAGATTCGCGAACGGCCCGACTCGGCAGTCGTCCCCAAGCTCGACTCGATTGACGTGACTCATGTGGATGACGCATCGCTCGCCGACGGTGGAGTCGGTCACTCGAGTGGCAGGTCCCAGTTCGGAAGCCGCGCCAACCGTTGTCCTGCCTTCCAAAACGGTCATCGGCCGAATGATGCAATCCGGACCGAGCATGACGTCTGCGCCAATGAACGTGGAGTCCGGATCGTCAATCGTGACACCAGACATCGCGAATTCCCGCAGAATCCGCATGCGCATGATTTTCGAAACCTCGGCGAGTTGCCAGCGATCATTGACGCCCAACAGCAGCTCAAACTCCTCGAAGACGACGGCCGTGCAAACCCCACCCGATTCGTTGATCATTCCGACGAGATCCGTCAAGTAAAACTCGCCCTTCGCATTTGCATTACCCACATTGGGAATGTGCTTCCGAAGGGCCGAGGCGGAGAAGCAGTAGAACGACGTCCCAACTTCACGGACCGCCTTTTGTTGTTCGTCTGCGTCGAGTTCCTCGACAATCTTGACGACGCATCCGGCTGCGTCCCGAATAACACGGCCGTAGTTCCGGGGGTCCTGCAAAACGCATGTCGCAACGACGCCATCTGCGCCGGAGGACTGCATCTCGGCGACGAGTCGCTTGAACGCGTAGCCCGTGATTAGCGGAGCGTCGCCTGGCCCCACCAAAACCGGCCCCTCGAATCCTTCTAGAAGCGGCAAGGCCTGCTGCACAGCATGCGCAGTCCCAAGTTGATCCGGTTGTAAGGCATATCGGTAGCGGTCGCCTAACGCTCCTTGCACCTTCTCAGCCCCATGGCCACAGATTAGGATTGGGTGATCCACCCCTGCCATTTGCATGGCACGGCCCACGTGATCCGCCATCGGCACGCCACAAACGGTGTGAAGCACTTTCGGCAGGTCAGACTTCATCCGTGTGCCTTTGCCGGCAGCAAGTACGATTCCAGCAGTTTGGGACAAGGGGGCTTATTATGCCAGA
The DNA here is from genome assembly GCA_041744215.1 of Fimbriimonadales bacterium. GTDB lineage: Bacteria > Armatimonadota > Fimbriimonadia > Fimbriimonadales > ATM1 > JAHCHL01. The sequence continues at coordinate 205,440 of JBGTLG010000015.1, forward strand.
CCCCTAAAGATTGACCGACTTGTTCCGAAGATTCCATCGGGAGCCCCATAACGCGGGGCCGAAAACCTCAAGCTGATTGCGAGGAAATGGTATGGAGCGAACTGACTGCCCGATAGCTAAGAAGTCGCTGCTTGCGTACCTTGCCGGCCGTCTGGACGGCACGGGAGAAGGCGCAGATTTCGAGGCGCACGTCAAAGAATGCGACGTGTGCCGCGCTCTCGTTGGCGACCGCCGAAAGGCGTTGCAGGTGCTCATAGCGTCGATGGACGATGCGCCGGCAACCCAGACTTCGGGTACGCCGCTGCCGGGTATCAAGCCCGGGCAAGTCAAGGTCCTGGCTCTATGCTCGCTGATAGCATTGACGCTCATTGGAGTGAGCTACTTCGTCAAGCCAGGCTCCTCGCTGCTTGGCGAAAAACTCGGCGATGTATTGCCCCCCGTGCCGCCAAGAGTCGCAACAACGACCGGCCCACCGCCGGACACCAGAGTCAGAGTTCAAGAGCAGACCGAGGAAACCACCGCAGCCTTGACAATCGACCAAGTTCAAGCGGCGGTCGAGCCTGTTGATGTCGCCGACGCTGTTGTCGCGAAACCGGAACCCTCTGAAACCAACAAGCCAAAGCCGAAACCCATAAAGAGGAAGAGTCCGGCACCCAAGCAATCGCAATCCCAACCTGCCGTCAATAGGGTCGAAGTCTTCGATGCCTCCGGTCAAAAAGTTGGGGAGACCATCCAGCCCCGATAAGGAGAATCTTATGAAAAGCCTTTTCATCGCAACACTACTCATCCTGGGAGCGACGCCCTGTTTCGCGCAAGGTAGCGGCGGAACCGCGATCACCTCGGATGGGAAGATCTCAGTGGCATCAAACGGCCTTGACGTTAGGACTGTGCTGTACGACCTCTTTAACCAAGCCAACAAGAGCTTTGTCAGCGACGTCGGCATGTACTTTGCGCTTTACCTAACGCTCAACAACGTTCCCTTCGATCAAGCGCTGGAAATGATCTGTAAGACAGCGGGCCTAACTTACGAGATTGAGGACGGCGTCTACATCTTCTCGAGAACAAGAATTGGAGCGACTCAGCGAACAGCTCCCACGGTCCAGAAGCCGCTCGACCCATCTATTCTCAACAAGAAGATCACGGTGAAGGTTGAACAGAAGGAGCTGAAGCTCGTTTTGGATGAGATCGGCAAGCAAGTCGATGCCAAGATTGAAGTCGCCCCAAATGTTAGGACATTCAAAATCAACGCATACCTCCTCGACACGACTCTCAGGTTCGCACTCAACTCGCTTACGCAATCGGCGAGGCTCATGTATACACTTACCGACCACGGAACGATTCTGATAAGCGACCCAGAAGCTCCACTCTCTGAGAGTCGGATCGTGACTAAGAACCAATCAACGGCGAAGCCGTCTTGCGATCGATGCGATGCTGAAATCGACAGGACGTGGAAGTACTGCCCGCACTGCGGCAACTTCGTCAAGACGATCACAAACTGACCGACTTTGTCCCTCCCCACACGCACCCCTAAGGGCCCCGACCTAGTCGGGGCCCGGGCTTTTTTGTGGAAACCGGTACCACTCCCAACCACCCATCCTCTGGCTACCTGCCATAATGTCCACTATCAACCCTTCGTATAGACAATAGGAGCAACCAAAACGCAATGGCACTCAGAGAAGAATTTGCACCGGCCGAAGTAACCCTGACCGAACGTGCAGCCCAGGAAATCAAGAATCTGCTCGAAGAGCAGAAGCAGCCTGATTCAGCACTCAGGGTTTGGGTCGCAGGCGGCGGCTGTTCGGGACTCCAATACGGAATGGCGCTCGACGACGGGGACCCCGAGGACGGCGACATCGTCATGCAAGACCAAGGGATAACCATCGTGGTCGACAACTTGTCACTGAAGTACATGAAAGGCGCCCACGTCGATTTCGTCGACGACGTCCTCGGCGGCGGCTTCAAAATCGAAAATCCAAACGCCGTTAAGTCCTGCGGCTGCGGGTCTTCATTTTCTGCAGAGGACGAAGCAATCGAGGGGCTCGACACGCGCAAAGGCGGCGGTTGCGGTTCTTGCGGTTGCGGATAATCGCGACGCGCACCGAATTCGACAAGCCGGGCAAAACGCCCGGCTTGTCGCTTTATCTCACCTGACGATCGACCCCCATTTCTCCAGGAGGACTGAGAACGTCCAGGACCACCGCATCCTCAAGCGCTGTCACACTGTGCGGTACGTTCGATGGAAGGTGGATCACAGTGCCGCCCTCTACGACGACCTCTGAGAATCCGTCAGTTCCCTCTTCGCCAAGCCTCCATAGCAGTTTGCCACGCACGACATATGCAATCTGCTCGCTATCGTGAAAGTGCGACGCGACATGGCAGCCCTTCGCAAGTTCGACGTAAGCCCACAACATCTGGGCTCCAAACACCCGTCGCCGCTGCAATAACTCGATCGGCGAATCTTGCTCAATCGAATCCAAACGATGAATCGTTGCATTCATTATTGGAACAGTCTATCCGTTCCAGACCCAATCGCGACACCAGGCTGCCATACGTTCACTCCAAACTCAGTCAACGGGAAAGTGACAGTAATATTCACGCGAATCCTCAATCGAGACGCCGGGGTCTTCGGTGTCGCACCTTTGCTGCCGATTCGGGCATCGTGTTTTGAACCGGCACCCCAAAAAAATCTCACGAGGATCCGGTATCTCGCCCGGAAGAACTTCGGGTAACCGACCCAACTTTTCCAGCGTCGGAGCGGAAGCAAGCAGCGCACGTGTGTAAGGATGCCTCGGATTCGAGAAGATGCGCTCTGTAGGTCCTACTTCAACGACACGTCCCAGATACATCACCGCGACGTCGTCCGCGATGAATCGTACGGTTGTTAAATCGTGCGAGATGTACAGGTAGGCGCATGCGAGATCCAACTGCAAATCCTTTAGCAAGTTGAGAATCTGCGCACGTATTGAAAGATCGAGAGCAGCGGTGGGCTCATCGCAAAGCACGAGCGGTGGATTCAGCGCAAGCGCGCGCGCAATAGCCACGCGCTGCCTCTGGCCCCCTGAAAGCTGATGGGGAAACCGATGCTTCATCGAGGGCTCCAAACCAACTTGACGCATCACTTCATCGACACGGGATTCGATGCTAACACCGTTCTCGCGGTTTACAACAAGAGGCTCCGCAATTGATCGGCCAACTCGCCACCGCGGATCGAGCGAAGCGTAAGGATCCTGCCAAACAATCCCCACTCGCTTTGCGAGGCCCTTCAGATTCGCTGTCACAGCTTCTCCCCTAACACGGATTTCACCACGAGCGAGTTGCTCTAATCCCAGGATCCCTTTCGCAAGCGTCGTCTTGCCGCAGCCTGATTCACCCACAACGGCGAGCGTTTTGCTTGCCTTTAACTCTAAGGAAACGCCATCGACGGCTCGAATCGCGCCGCCAGGAACCTGGTACACAATGCTCGCGCCAACAATGTCGAGAACCACGCTCATTCCGCTGCCTCCGTTTTTGCAACGGGAGCATCCTGCGGAAATGTATCGAGCCAACACGAAGCACGATGGTCCCCACCAAGCGGGAGTAGCGTAGGTTCAGTCACACACTTATCGAAGCGGTACGCGCATCGCGTAGAGAACGAACAATCTCGCCCTAAGGTTGAGAAGTCAGGAGGCTGTCCCGGAATGCTCACCAGCCTTTCGGCTTCTCCAGGGAGTGACCCTAAGAGCCCACGAGTGTAAGGGTGCCGTGGGTTCTTCAACAGTCTGTCTCGCGGACCTTCTTCGATCACGCGGCCAGCGTAGAAAACGCAGATGCGATCGGATACGGATCCAATAACGCCGATGTCATGCGATATCAAGAGTACCGCCGTTCCCTCGCGTTCTTGAAGCTCTTTTAGCAGCGCTAGGATCTGAGCCTGCAAAGTTACGTCCAAGGCAGTCGTCGGCTCATCCGCAATCAGAACTTTTGGGTGACAGCTGAAAGCGATTCCAATCATCACGCGCTGCCTCTGGCCCCCGCTTAGCTGATGAGGAAACTTTCGGGCTGCGCTGTCAGGTGATGGAACGCCTACGGCCTTCAACATCTCAATCGCCCGCGTCTGCGCTGTCGCTTTACCAACGTTTTGATGCAGAACGATCGCTTCGGCGATTTGCGCACCCACTCGCATCATCGGATTCAAGCTCGTGAATGGATCTTGAAAGATCATCGCGATCTCGCTGCCTCGCGCATGACGCATTTTCGATTCCGACAGCGATCTCAAGTCGGTCTCCCCCAGCAAAATCCTCCCTGCAGTAATCTTTCCCCCCGGCGGCAGAAGCCGCATCGCGGCTAACCCCGTCATACTTTTGCCGCACCCGGACTCGCCGACAATGCCAAGAGTTTCCCGGGGCTCAACCGCCAGGCTAACCCCGCGCAACACATCGGTTTTGCCAAACGAAACTTTGAGATCACGAATGTCCAGAGCGGGCACGGCTCGAGATTATGCCGAATTCGCAGAAAACTGCGGAGAGACGCATCCATAGACGAGAGGGCGGTACGCGGAGGATGATCAAGACGGAATCTTCAACCCGGTTTCACCGTAGAGTTCCTGAGGAGGAACAAAAATGGTAATGCGTATGACACTCGTGCTCATGTCTGTGCTCTTCGGCAGCTTTGCCGTGGCACAAGATTGGGCAAAGAAGCGGCTGGACGACTCTCCTCGGCATCAGGAATGGGTCGAAATCAAACACGGGGACAGGACCCTGAAAAGCTTCGTGGTGTATCCCGAGGTTGACGGCAAAGCGACAGTCGTGGTGTTGATCCACGAAATCATGGGGCTCACCGATTGGGTGATGTCTGTCGCAGACCAACTCGCCGAAAAGGGCTTCATCGCTATAGCGCCCGATTTTCTCAGCGGGATGGCGCCAAACGGCGGACGAACAACTGACTTCGAGGATGTTGGAAAAGCGCGAGAGGCAATCTCCAGCTTATCTCCCGCACAAATCACCGCAGATCTCGACGCCGCTTGCAACTACGGGGCGAAGATCCCCGCCGCCAGCGGAAAAGTCGCTGTTGCAGGGTTTTGTTGGGGCGGAACGCAAACTTTCAATTTCGCAACGCACAGAGCCGACCTCGCTGCTGCTTTCGTCTTTTATGGAACCGGCCCAACCACAGCCGAAGCTGTCAAAGATGTGAATTGCGCTGTCTACGGCTTCTACGGCGGCAATGACAACCGGGTCAACGCGACAATTCCAGAAAGCCAATCGGCGATGAACGCGAAATCAAAGAAGTTCGAAACCGTCATCTACGAAGAGGCAGGACATGGATTCATGCGCGCAGGCGAACAGCCAGACGCTCAAGCAGCGAACAAAGCCGCAAGAGATGCCGCGTGGCAGCGGTGGCTTGAAATCCTCTCAAAGCTGTAACAACTCCGACAGTATAGTGCAGCACCTTTCACGCGGCGCGGTATAACCGCTCGGTGTCAGGAGAGACAAAGAGTTCGAGCGCTAAGTTCGCTGCCTGGTCGGTGCCCGCGCTCATCGTAGGGCTGGTCATGGGTATCGCCGCCCACTCGAGTGAGTCGCCCTCTCTAATCAGCCTTGGCGAATCCATCTCTCCGCTCGGCGAAGTGTGGATCAATCTCCTCCGCCTCGTCGCAATCCCTCTCATTATCTGCCTGTTGATTCCCGCCGTAGCCAGGCTGCAACATGGAGGCGAAGTCGGCCGAATAGGAGGAGTGTCGCTCGGGACATTCGCGTCGCTCCTTGTCTTGGGTGGGCTGCTCGCGCTCGCTATCGCGATTCCACTTCTCAAAGTCATTCCGCCCAACCTTGGACTGACGACCTTGCCGGCGGGGGAGAGCCCGATCCCAGTTGATGCTGACAACGGGCTCGGGGCTTGGTTGGTGAAGTTGGTTCCCAACAATGCGTTCGCTGCAGCCGCGGCGGGCGACTTGTTGCCCCTCCTGGTCGTCACGCTCCTCTTTGCGCTCGCCGTCCGCGGCATATCGGAAAAGAATCGCAATCTCATTGTCGATTTCTTCACGGCAATCGGAGAAGCAATGATGAAAATGATCGGCTGGGCAATCGTGGTGATGCCAATTGGCGTCTTCGCCCTCGCCTATGGCTTTGGAATGAAGCATGGAGTCGCACTCGCTGGCGTGGCCGCGTACTTCATCGTTTACATCAGCGCGATCTGCGTCGCGCTCGTTCTGATCATGTACCCCATCGCCGCTCTGATAGGCAGAATCGATATCAAACGATTCGCAATTGGAGTTGCCCCGTCTCAAACTGTCGCCGCTACCACACGGTCATCCCTCGCGACATTGCCCACAGTCATGGAAGGTGCGGAGAAGTCGCTCGGATTATCGCCAGCCACGACATCGTTTGTTCTGCCACTGGCTGCGTCGATCTTTAAGCCGAATCGCCCGCTTACGAGCCTCGCAAAGCTCGTGTTTGTAGCGGCTGTTTTCGGGATCACACTCAGCCCTGGAGCGATCCTCATCTTCTTCGCGACGGTCGTTTTGCTCAGCGTCGGAACACCCGGCATCCCAAGCGGATCAGGATACGCAGCTGCGGGTGCCTATCTCGCTGTAGGCATTCCGCTTGAAGGATACGTTTTCTTCAAGAGCTTGGATCCAATCCCAGACGTTTTCAAAACCATTGTAAACGTCACAGGCTTCATGACAGCCGTAGTTCTCGTCGAACGATTCACTCGCCCGAAGTCCGAGGCAGAGGACTTAGAACAGCTCGAACCTATTCGTCAGGCGTAAACAGAATCGTAAACTGTGATCGCTTCCCTGAAGGGAGCGGAGGAATCTGTTCGACCTTCGTCACGGTCATGCTCACTCGCTCCTCTACTAACTCCTCCAGCAGAGACTGAAGAGTTCCGCAATCTTCATCGGACAGAACACTCTCTCCGTCAATCACGATCTCGAACTCCGTAAAGTGTCTTTGCAGAATCTTGTAGTTTTCGACAGTAGGCAGGAGTTGCAGGTATTTTGAAACGGTACGCGCAATCCTCTTTCTTCCGCCGCGCAATAGGAGTCGATTGACCTCACGTCCCTCAAAGAGCGGTACGTGTGTCAAGGTGCGCCCGCATCGGCAACCTGGACTAATCGATGCTAAGTCCCCGACCCGATATCGAATCATCGGCGACGCATAGTTGTGGAGCGACGTGATCAGCACGTGCCCTATTGCTCCAAAATCGCATGGCTTGCCCTCATCGTCCACAATCTCCACAATCACATTCAGATCGTGAACATGGTAGCCGCTTCCGTCCGGGCAGTTAGCAGCAACCCTGCCCGTTTCGCGTGTCCCGTAAACGTCGAATGCATTCGCGCCATATGCGAGCTCCAACTTCTGACGCACCTCGTCATGCAGCATCTCGCCAATCGTGAACAGCTTCTTTGCACTATAACCGTTCGTAAGGTATGGGATCAGGGTCTCAAGTGTAGTCGGTGTCGTGATGATGTAATCGATCGAATCTTCAGAAAGCGCGTCCGCGAGCGCTTCTTCGCGTGCCCCAATCGGGAACTCGAGTCCTACGCCGAAATCAAGGAATTCCGACATTGGCCACTCCTCCCAACTCGCGAGAGGTTGGCCTCTCGACTCTTTGCGCGCAAACGTGTCCAATGTTCGAGTGTCGGACCGAACAATCAGACACCTCCCACGGGGGTCTATCCCAGCCCAGTCGTACTCCAACGCTCGGCACGCGGCTCGCCAAACTTCGAATTTGAGAGAGCGAGTCGTAACTACCTTTTTTCCTGTCGTGCCCGACGTCACCGTCTCGGTCACAGGCGTGGCCATTCCAATTGACCGACTCGCCGAACGGTCTCCCGGCGTTGAATCGGCTGCCAGAGACCGCTCCAAAATGGGAAGCGACTTAAACTCGTTCCAATTCGTGATTCGTTGCACACCGCCGTACAAGGTTTGGTACACCGGCACGCGGGACGACGCGAATTCAACTATCCGCGAGGCAAGCGACAACTGTCGCTCCTTCAACTCCCCGCGCGACAATCGCTGGCTTTCATACACATCGGCAAACGCTCGCCGAGTGGCATCAAGAACTGGATCATTCACGCCCTTGTCGTAGCGGGCTACGATATCGTCGCGCAACTACCCTGCGACCACGGCGCGATCCAACAGTCCGTAAGCGCGCATCGCATCTTCGATTCGCTTCCTCTGGCCGTCGCTTGGCGGAATGATCGGGAGGCGATAGTTGTCGGTTTTGAAACCCAAAAGTGACGTGGCAAGTTTAACAGGCGTTGGATTCGTAGTGCAGAACAGCGCCTGAATCAGCGGAATCATCTTCTTGTTCATGTTCGCCGCTTCAATAACACCACCAGGTCCGAAGAACGTCTCGATCATTTTGCGTATGTCCGCGCCGATCACATGGCCTGCAACGGACACAACACCGATGCCACCGACGGACAACACCGGCAGTGTCAAGACATCATCACCGGAAAAGACGCGGAAGCCATCCGGCATTGTCGCGCAGACCTCCGCGATTTGTGCCAAGTTCCCGCTTGCTTCTTTCACAGCGCAGATGTTCTCAACATTCTCCGCAAGCCGCTGGAGCGTCGGTGTTTCTACATTGACGGCAGTCCTGCCTTGGATGTTGTAAATTAAGACTGGCAAGTCAGTGCGCCCCGCGATCGCTCTGAAATGTTCGTACAATCCTTCTTGACTCGGCTTGTTGTAGTATGGCGAAACAAGCATGATGCCGTGCGCGCCAGCCTCAGTCGCCAAGCGTGTGAGATGAATGCTGTGCTTAGTGTCGTAAGTCCCCGCTCCGAACACCACTGCGGCTTTCTCTCCAACCGCGCCAAGCACAACACGCAACAGCTCCAGCTTTTCGTCGTCAGATAGCGTTGGTGATTCACCTGTCGTGCCCGCAACGACGACACCCGTGTTCTCTTGGACATCCACCAAGTAGTTGGCTACACGCTCGGCCTCATCGAAGTTAATGCTGCCGTCATCTTTGAACGGCGTGACCATCGCAGTAAGCAATGATCCCCAGTCTCGCGGCGCTCGAAAAGCTCCCATATTCTTCTTCTCCGTACAACAGTCTGACTTACAGTGTATCCCGCTCGGCCCGAAGTACGCTCATGCGCCCAGGACTTGATCCAAAACGTCGATCAGGCGGCCCACCTCCTCGGCAGTGTTGTAGTGAACCAGGCTCACCCGTACCACGCCGTCGTCGATCGGCAATCGGAGCGCCTCACACAGATGGTACGAATACATATGCCCATGACGGATGCCGATACCCCGCCGACAAACCTCGTCCGAAATCACCTGACTCGACATTCGCTCGTGGACAAAGCTAACGGTCGCAACCCGTGGCAAACCGCCCCGACCCGGCCCAATGACCCGCATTCCACCCTTGGACTCAAGATACTCAAGGAGGACTTCCTGCAGGGGCGTCTCGAGTGATTCAATAAGCCCGTAAGCCCGCTCAATCATCGCACGGCGAGATGGAGTAGTTCCCGCCAAAAAGTGGAAGTAACCGACGAGCCCCATCAACCCCGCCAGAAGTTCATGCGCCTGGCACCCGAGCTCGAACTTCGTTGGCGACCCCTTGTCAATAAAGAAGTGGTTTGGACCAACAACGTCCTCCCAAGCTTCGTCGGATCCCCAGAGTACTCCCACGTGAGGACCAAACACCTTGTACGCTGAAAACACGTACCAATCGACTCCCCAATCTGCAACATTCATTGCGCGATGCGGCGCAAACGCAACCCCGTCAACCACAGAACGCGCGCCAGCAGATCGCACAAGATCAGCAACGCGCTTCACATCGACAATCTCACCGAGTAGATTGGAAACATGAGGAAGAGCGACGATTCGAGTGCGCTTGTTCAGAAGTGGCTCAAGCGTGCTCATCGGGCACGTTTCCAAGTCTGCGCCGATCGGCCACATACGAACGCGCACACCGCGAGAAGCTAGTTTTTTCCACGGATTCAGGTTCGCTTCGTGACCACCTTCGGCGATGATGACTTCGTCCCCAGGCTCCAGCGTCTCCCCATAGGAATCTGCCAAAAACCTAATCAGTGTGCTCGTTGAGTGACCAAAGCTCGTCTTACCACGACTGCCGCCACCAACAAGCTCGGCAGCGAACTCGCGGGCCCTGGTCAGCGACTCGGTTGCGTGAACCGACTGAGGATAGGAGGCGCCAGTTTGCACGTACAGCTCACGCATGTACTTCACAATTGCGTCGATGACGTCGACCGGAACTTGAGTCCCACCAGCGTTCTCAAGAAACGCGAACTCCTCCGATATGGCGGGAAATCGCGCACGAATCTCATGAACAGTCGGCGACGGGGACTGAGAAATCACTCTCGGATTATGGCGTAGGCACCTAAACCTGAAAAGAGAAACGACAGTCTCACCATGCCCCGCCCGAGCCCATAACACTGAGAATAGCGATCAGACCACAACTCTCGCAGCATCCGACTGGGTAACCTCCCGCGCCAACGGACGGAGTACGGAGGAAGCGCATGGCAAAAAGCGAAGCCCCCAAGAAGGCGACGTTTCTCGACAGGTTCGAGCGGATGGGCAACAAACTGCCCGACCCCGCCACACTGTTTCTCATCGGTGCGGTCATCGTCATCGGGCTGTCCCAACTCGGCGAAGCTTTCGGTTGGAGCATCCAGCCAGTCAAACCGCAAACGATCCCAGGCGAAGCTGGCCTGCGGCTGGTGCCGGAAGGGGACCCGCTAAGCGCAGTCGGGCTGCTGTCTGCCGAAGGCATCTTCTGGATGCTGTCCAATCTGGTCAGCAACTTCATCAACTTCCCGCCGCTCGGCATCGTCCTCGTCGGCATGCTCGGCATCGGCGTCGCCGAACGAACCGGCATGATGGCAGCGCTCCTTAAGGCGTTCCTCTATCTCGTCCCTGCTTCGCTCCTCACGCCCGCGATGGTCTTCCTTGGCATCATGTCGTCGATGGGTATCGACGCGGGATACATCGTCTTGCCTCCTCTTGCGATGGCGCTTTACAAAGCCGTCGGGAGATCCCCTATCGTTGGCCTCGCGGCGGTTTTCGCGGGTGTTTCCGCAGGATTCAACGCGAACCTCTTCATCACAGGACTCGACCCAATGCTCGCGAGTTTTTCCACCCTGGGCGCGCAAGTCGTAGACCCGAGCTATGTTGTGGATCCTCGCGCAAACTGGTTCTTCATGATCGCCTCGACTGTCGTTATGACGCTCGCGGGCTGGTTCATCACCGCGAAGTTTGTCGAGCCGCGATTCGAGCGAAAAACCGAAGAAGACGGTGGCCCGCCGCCTGACAAACAGGACATGAAGACGGTCCGCATTCTCGATCCGAGCGAACGAAAGGGCCTCGTCGCCGGAGCAGTCGCATTTGCCCTGGTGTTCGCCGGAATCCTCGCGATGATTTTAATCGAGGGGGCGCCGCTTCACGGAAAAGCGGCGGACGCACCGTTCGATCGGTGGGTTCAAGTCATCGTTCCGCTCATCTTCTTGACGTTCCTGATTCCCTCTCTCGCTTACGGTTTCACCTCGAAGACACTCAAAACGGAACGCGACGCAGCGAAAGCGATGGTTGACGCGATGGCTGGAATGGCCCCAATCATCGTCTTAGCATTCTTCGCTGCGCAATTCATCGCGTTCTTTAACAAGTCCAACCTCGGCCAGATGCTCGCGATGTGGGGCGGGCAGTCGCTCGCACAAGCCGACATGAGTCCGATGCTGCTGATTGTCGCATTCATCTTGGTCACCGCAGTGTTCAACCTCTTCGTAGGCTCGATGTCAGCGAAGTACGCGATGTTCGCTCCAATCTTTGTGCCGATGTTGATGCTCGTCGGAATCAGCCCAGAACTGACGCAGGCCGCATACCGCATTGGCGACTCGGTAACAAACATCATCACGCCGCTTAACGCGTATCTCATCATCATCCTCGTAGCAATGCGCAAATATGTACCGAAAGCAGGAATGGGAACGCTCGTCTCAACGATGCTTCCCTACTCTATCGGCTTTCTGATCATCTGGACGCTCATGCTACTCGCTTGGATGGCAACCGGCCAGCCACTCGGCCCAGAGGGTCCGCTCACATACCAAGGTGTCGCTCAATAGCCCAACATTTTGAGCGAGCGCAAGACAATTGAAAATGGTAAGAATACTTGCTCAACCCCTTGGATCGGGGATCCGAGTTGCTGTATATTGAGGCGTGCCCGGACTTGGCTGGGCGATCATGACCCCTTTGGAGGAAAGAAATGAGAACAAAAGTGTTTGTTGTCGTCGCTGGCCTAGTGGGAGCTACAGCAGCTTCGGCCCAAGTCTATTCGACAATCCCCAACGCATTCGAAAACGCCATTGGAGGCAGTACATTCCTCGGGCCGCTCGCAAACTCGCAGCGCACCTACCAACTTCTGATCAACGCGAATCAGATGACGCACCACCTCGGCAATGATTTAACAGGCATGACGTTCCGGTTGCCAACTTCTGCGACGGCGGGATGGCCAACTGCAGACGTAACGTTTACAAACTACGATATTCGCCTCAGCGAGAGTGTCGCACCGGCCAACCGAAGTCTCACCTTTGCAGACAACGTCGTTGGAACGCAAACGCTCGTACGCTCAGGCGGCCTCACAATCACGCCTGACTCATTTACCTCCGGAAACGTTCCGAACCTGTTCGGAGTCATGATCGACTTTCAAAGTGGCTACACCTACACCGGCGGGCACTTGCTCATCGAGATAAGGCACACGGGCTTCACAGGAACATCCCGAAGCGTCGACGCAATCGCAGCAACAGGCGGCCCGGCGGGAGTGTATCACGAGCAAGTCAGCGCGGCGTGGACGGGCAACTACACGGGCACTTCCGGCAGCCAAGGCAACTTCTCCGTCATCCAACTCGAGTCGGTTCCCGAACCCGGCACAATGGCGGTCATAGCAGTCGGGCTCGCAGGGCTAATCGCCCGGCGACGTGCGCGCGCCGCAAAAGCGTAAGCGGAAAGTAACGATCCCCGTGTTGCCTCAAGTGAGAGAAATCCCACTCGACCTTGTAGACTGAAGAACCGTATCTGTGGCGCAGACTGCGGCGAACCCCACAGATACGGTTCTACTGCACTTTCAATACTGCCTGCTGCTACCGCTGGGTAACCTATCGTCTCGGTTTGTCGTCCAAATCAGGGCATGACGGCGACTGTCATTGATATGGGTAGTTTCGCTTTTGACGAGGACGCGGTGCTCGTCGAGAGGTTTCTGGCCGGTGACCAATCCGCTTTTGATTCGCTCTATAGTCGATATCACGAGAAGGTCTACGTCATCGCAAAAGGCGTCCTGCTCGACCCCGACGACGCGGCCGACGCCGTCCAGGAGACGTTTACCCTCATCTTTCGCAATCTGCCCCGTTTTCACCGGCGGAGCAAGCTCTCCACCTGGATCTTTCGTATCGCGGTCAACTCTGCAATTCAGAGGGGGCGCCGTCTCAAGCATCGAGCCAAACTAACGACGCTCGATGAGGCGCGTGACCAGGTAGAGGAATCTCAAGAATCGGACGTGGCAGGAGTCGATCTTGTGGCGACCGCGATGTCTCGCCTTCGCACCGAGGATAGGGCGATCCTGACCCTTTTTTATTGGGAAGACCTTTCGCTAAACGAAATCGCTGAGGCGCTATCGTGCGGTGCAAACGCTGCGAAGACCCGCCTTTATCGTGCCAGAGAGCGGTTTCGCGAACACTTCGAAGCGCTCGGGGGCCGCGAATGAGCAAGCGGCTTGACCCCGAGACAGAAGAACTCCTATGGGCTGCGGCCGAGAGCGATGACCCAGCGGTCGTTGATGAGTTCGAGCGGCGCTTCCCCGACCTCCGGCCAGAGCTTGCTACCAGGCGCGTGATGGTCGAAGTGCTCAGAAAGTCGAAACCCGATGCCGCGGCAGGTGCCAAGGAAACTTTCAAGCCTACGCCTACCGCGCGCGCGGTGTTTGCCCAGAGAGTCGTCTGGGTTCCCGCAATGGCTGTCGCCCTCGCCGTTCTCGCGTTTGGCGCATATCAAGCCACGCTGTACTTCGTCCAAGAGAAGCCGGTGTCGTCTCAGGATGGAAACGTCGACGGCACAAATCGCGGTGCGCCACCGCCCGCTCCTGTGATCACCGGCGACGGAGCCGACACTTCACAAGGAGTGCCGGTCGACGATGGCAGCCGAGACCCCGTTACGGGACGGCCGTTGGGCGTTGGCGATCGCCCTCCGACCCCGCGAGAACCGGAAAAGCTCGTGGAGTTGCCCGGCGAAACAACCCTTTTCGCGGCCTTTGACCAATTCGTCAAGCAAACAGGTATTCGCGTACAGTTGATGCCCGGAGTCGTCGATGCACCCATCCGCCTGTTCCTCGGAGACTCGAATCAGAGCATCTTCTTGCCTCCAGGAGAAGCGGTGCAAGCGATAGCACGTGCCGGGCGCGTCCGCATTCTGCAAAACGGCCCCGAGGAGTACTTGGTGTTTCCGCCAGAGAACACTGAATCCAGATCGGGCACAGAAGGCGCAAATCAGTAGCGGTCCTTCTTTGACCCCGCGCCATAGCAAGCGTGGGTAATATCGAAGAGTCAAGCGGCGTTTCCCGTGCGGCAATGGTGCCGTAACTGGGTTTCTTTCGCCTTCCACGTCGAGGGCAATCCCGACCGCAAGGAGAGACTGTGCCTGATAAAAGCGTTTTCCTATTTCGAGAAGGTTCTGCAGATATGCGCGACCTGCTCGGTGGCAAGGGTGCAAACCTTTGCGAAATGACCAACATAGGCCTGCCTGTACCGCCCGGCTTTGTCATCACAACAGACGTCTGCCGCGACTTTTATGACGAGGGCGGACGATTGCCGACTGATTTAATGCCTTCAGTTCGCGAAGCAATGCAAGATGTTGAGCGCGATCTTGGCAAGCAGTTTGGAGATCCCGCAAATCCGCTCCTCGTGTCCGTTCGGTCCGGATCCAGATTCAGCATGCCCGGAATGATGGACACCATCCTAAACCTCGGATTGAACGCAGAGACTCTGAGAGGAATCATCAAATCCACGGGCAATGCGAGATTTGCGTGGGACGCGTACCGCCGATTCATTATGATGTTCTCGGACGTCGTGCTTGGAGTCGAGAAACGATCATTCGAACACATCTTCGAACAGTTTAAAAAGAGTCATGGCTCAACTGTCGATACCCAACTTAACGCAGAAGATTTAGAGCAAGTCGCCATGCTGTTCCTTGAGCATGTACGCGCTCACACAGGTCGCGATTTTCCTGCAGATCCGTGGGAGCAAGTCGAAATGGCGATCGAAGCGGTGTTCAAGAGTTGGAACAACGACCGCGCGATTGTTTATCGCAGACAAGAGAAAATCCCCGACGACATTGGAACAGCAGTCAGCGTTCAAGCGATGGTCTATGGAAACATGGGCGACGATTCCGGCACGGGAGTCGCCTTCACACGCGATCCGTCCACTGGAGAGCGTGTGCTCTATGGAGAATTCCTTGTCAACGCTCAAGGAGAGGACGTCGTCGCTGGCATTCGCACCCCCCTTCCCATCAGCAACATGGCAGAGGCGCTGCCCGAGCCTTATAAAGAGTTCATGCAGATCTGCGACAAGTTAGAGGCGCACTACCACGATATGATGGACTTGGAGTTCACCGTGGAGAGGAGTCGCTTGTTTATGCTCCAGTGCAGGGTTGGTAAACGCACGGGTTCATCCGCCGTCCGATTGGCGATAGAAATGGCAACCGAGGGACTCATTAGCAGAGAAACCGCGATACAGCGCGTGACCGCTTCACATCTGGATCAGTTGCTTCACCCTCGAATCGACGAGCAAAACCTTGAAGAAAGTGGCACCAAACCCCTTGCAACCGGATTAGCGGCGTCGCCCGGCGCAGCTGTGGGAATCGCGGTGTTCGATGCGGATCGCGCTGCAGAACTTGGCGCAGCCGGGAAGAAGGTAATCCTGGTGCGCGACGAAACAAACCCCGACGATGTCCACGGAATGCTTGCAGCTCAAGCGATACTCACTGCGCGCGGCGGCAAGACGAGTCACGCTGCAGTCGTTGCGCGCGGCTTCGGAATTCCATGCGTCGCGGGCTGCGAAGCATTGGATGTTGACTTGCAGGGTCGCATGTTTTCAGTTGGTGGAACCGTGGTCAAAGAAGGCGCATGGATAACGATTGACGGGACCACGGGGCGAGTGTATCTCGACAAGATGCGGCTCATCGACCCGGAGGTTGGCGGAGACTTCGCAACGCTGATGGAATGGTGCGACGAGCTGAGGAAGCTCCGTGTCCGCGCAAACGCAGATAACCCGCGCGATGCGGCGCAGGCGATTGAGTTCGGCGCAGAAGGCATTGGGCTCTGCCGAACAGAACACATGTTCTTTGAGCGGGATCGGCTTCCAATCGTTCAGCAAATGATCCTCGCGGACACCGATGAAGAGCGAGAACTCGCTCTCGACAAGCTCCTCGGTATGCAGCAGCGCGACTTCGAAGGAATTTTCGAAGCAATGGCGGGCAAGCCGGTCACGATTCGGCTGATCGATCCACCTCTTCACGAGTTCTTGCCCTCATACGACGATCTGCTTGAGCAAGTGGTCGAACTCCGGCTTGCCGTTCATACGCTCGGTGCCGAATCCATCAAACGTGTCTTAGAAGAGAAGGAGCGACTGCTCAAGACGATCGAGGGGATGCGAGAGTCAAACCCAATGCTCGGCCTTCGAGGCGTGCGCCTAAGCATTCTCTTCCCCGGCATCGTTGCAATGCAGACCAAGGCCATATTGCAGGCTGCGGTCAAGATGAAGAGGCACGGCATCGACACGCAGCCTGAAATCATGATTCCACTTGTTGGGCATGTGAACGAGTTGAAGACTGTTCGTGAAAAGCTGGAGGCGGTCGCAGCCTCCGTGGTCGAAGAAATGGGTGAACAAATCCCGTATACGATCGGAACCATGATCGAGCTGCCGCGAGCCTGCCTCACCGCTGGCGCCATCGCCGAGTTCGCGCAGTTCTTCAGTTTTGGTACGAACGATCTAACGCAAACGACGTTCGGTTTCAGCAGAGACGACGCGGAAGGAAAGTTCCTGCAAAAGTATGTCGACATGAAAGTGTTGCCAGTGAATCCATTCGAAACGCTCGACCAAGCGGGTGTAGGGCGGTTGATGAAGATCTGCGTCGACGAAGCTCGGCAAGTCAATCCTCAGCTCAAGCTCGGTATCTGTGGTGAGCACGGTGGTGATCCAGCGTCGATCGAGTTTTGCCACAAACTCGGTCTCGACTACGTATCCTGTTCGCCGTTCCGTGTTCCGATAGCTCGATTGGCCGCAGCGCAGGCGACAATCTCGGATCGCGTCACCGCCATCGTTGACAAGTGATCAAGGGCCGACAAACTTGCCGATTGTGTGCGTAAACCCTTTGCTCTCCGGTTCGAAGCTGATGACATGCAAAAGCATTTCGTTGTTATACGTCTCGGTGAAGATCGCAACATGCCCCAGGAGCAGCGGAACCCGCGAAGCGATCCCAATCGTCTCTGCGGGTGATAGTCCGCCATCAAGATCGAGGTCCTGACCAAAAATGACTGCGATCGAGTCCTCCAATCCGGCGCCAGCGATTCCGTGGTCAAGGTAAACGATCGATACGCGATTGTTCTTTGCGCCATAGGGCCAAATGAGCTTGAAACTGTAGTCCTTTGTTCCATCGCCGTCGTAATCGTGCTCTTTTAGAATTTTCACATCGGGCAAGACCTTCGGCGGGTGCCCATACCGGGGACCAATCGGAAGATGAATCGCGGTGCGCCTTCCCGAAAGATTATAAAGCGCGTTGCTCACGGTTACCCGCTGCTTTCCCGCAGAAGGGTTGAGCCAAACGTCGCTGATGCAGCCACCTAATGCGCCAGCGACGTCCGCAAGATCGACGAACCCTGGAAGAAACCTAACCACAACGTAGTGCAGGTCTGCTGTTACGACAGGCGTGCCACCGATCGAAAACGTAATCGCGCTATCTTCAATCGTTGCAGCTGCATTCGCCACAGCCTCGAGGTTTTCAAGCTTTACAACTCGCGCGTCACCGTGCGCCAAGCGGGGAGAGAAAAGCTCGGCTTTGCCATGAGCAAAGGCCAGGACGTGGCCGGACGAGAAGTACGCCTCGATCATCAGCCGGTCATCCAGAGCGGGTAAAGACCCACGCATCTCAACGCGAATCGCGGTCTCCAAAAGTTCGACTCGATCAATCCGACATCCGAGCGGGGCAGGAAATCCGCTCGCGCGGAACCGGCTCTTAGAGAAGTAATGTGACGCCGCAGTTTGTTCGCTGACCGACGCATCAACGTCTATCGGGCACGGAGGATGCCAAAGAGTGGATGCGAGCACAATTGCTAAGAGGGGCGCCATGTCTTCTTCTGCTCCAAGCTTAGACGTGCTCGCGCGTCCACCGGCACGAACAATCGGTGCCTTTTACGATGATGCAGCGCGCCAAATCTTCATCACCCGCCGAAGCAGCGCTTCAGCCTCTGAAAGGGGCCACTGAGTGGCAGAATCCGACTGCGCGCTCGCGGGATCAGGATGAACCTCCATGAATAACGCGTCGATGCCGACTGCGACAGCAGCGGACGCGAGAAACGGAATGGACTCCCTTGCTCCGCCTGTGACGTTGCCGCCTGCGCCGGGCCGTTGCGCGCTGTGGGTTGCGTCAAAACAAATCGGAACTCCGAACGAGCGCATGATCGGAAGCCCAGCCATGTCGACGATCAGGTTATTGTAACCAAACGTAGTGCCGCGCTCCGTAAGCATCGTGCCACTTGCGCCTTCCAGCTTCTCAACGATGTTCTTTGTGTCCCATGGCGCAAGGAACTGGCCCTTCTTAACGTTCACAGGCTTGCCTGTTTCTTTGCATGCCTCAAGCAGATCCGTTTGTCGACAAAGGAATGCAGGAACCTGTAGCAAATCAACAATCTCGCCGACTGCGGCCGCTTGATCTGGCAAGTGCACGTCCGTGGTAACGGGCACTTGAAACTCGCGTCGGATCCGCTGCAAGACATTTAGCCCTGCATCCATACCCGCGCCACGCTGAGTGTCGGCGCCGCTTCGGTTCGCCTTATCAAACGACGCTTTGAAAACAAACTGAACAGACAGCGTCGAACAGATGCGCATCATTTCGCCGGCAACCTGGCGGCACAGATCAAAAGACTCCGCTAAACACGGGCCGGCAATAAGTACGGGATGTCCCGCGCCAACAGTAACCGCCCCCACCGAGAACGACTTCACTTTACGACCGTCGCTCCAGCTTTCTCCAAGATTTCCAGCCAGCCATCCGCGTTGATAAACTCAAGCTGAATGTGAACGAGTTGGCCCTGTGGATCATAGAATCGAATGTGCGGCAAGCTCTGCCACCCGAAGTGTTTCTGCGTGCCTTCGATGTACGCCTCATCCACTCCAGTACTTGCGTCCATCTTGAACGCGACTACGTCTCGCATACTGACAATCACCCGAGGATCGCTAAGCGTCTTGTGCTCGATCTCTTGGCATGCCGCGCACCAGTTCGCGGTTCCGTCAACGATCACTGGCTTGCCCTGTCCCACTGCTCGCTCAAACGCTTCAATCGTGAACGGTTGCCAAGCAATTTTTCGATTCACTTCCTGTTGCAGTTCTCTTTCGATCGCAACAAATCGGTTTTCCTTCAACTTCGAATCAAGATCGCTATACAGAAGCATGCCGTAAGCGACGGAACCGACCACTGTTGCGGTCCTTATCGCAGCAACAATTTTCGAAGAGAACGACCGATCGAAGTAGACAAGATACGCGGCTCCTACCAGAAAGCCAGCGACGGTGATCCCCAGAGCGATCTCGTCCATGACACCGAAGCCGACAAGTGCCGGCCGCAAGAATCGATCTAATGCTAGCAGCACAACGATCAGCCCAAGAATCTTCTTGATCGAAACCAGCCACTCCGCAGATCGAGGCAGTTGCGCACCGGCTGCGGCAAGGAACACATAGGGTAACCCCAGTCCGAGCCCCATACCAACAAAAATCGGCACGCCAAACTGCAGTCGGCCGTCTTTCGCAACCTCAGTTATGAAGTAAGCGATGAGCGCGGTTCCGCACGGTGCCGCGGCGAGGCCGAGCAGCGAACCCATTGTAAACGCTCCGACTCCACCGGACCTGCCTTTCAACTGCTTTTGTAAAAATCCCGGAAGTCGGATTTCGTATAGGCCAAACATCGATAGCGACAAGGCGATGAGCAACGCCGCCATCGCAGCGTTGAATGCTGCGGTTTGCGAAAGCGCGCCGAATCCCGCGCCGAGCAGAGACGACACGGCCCCGAGAATTCCAAAACTGAGTGCGATCCCAAGCGCGTACATGGTCCCAAGCCCCAACTTGCTTCCGCCCTGCGAGCCCGCTTGGGAACTGAAAAAAGACAGCGTAATCGGTATGAGCGGATAAACGCACGGTGTCAGGTTTAGGCTCAGCCCCGCGAGAAAAGCACCGATGAGCAACGCGACGAACGCCGCGCTGACGGGGCCCGCTGCGCCACCGGCTGGCAACTCCTCAGCCCTGCTCGGATAGCCACCTTCCGGCACTGGAGCACCTTGCTCGGTCTGCTCGGGTTCCTCCGTCGGCTGGGCCGTTGTTTCGCCCGGATCGGGCTCCTCGGCTGACTGGACCGGCTCGTCCAGGGGCTTTTGTTCCGGCTTAACTTCCGTCTTTGATGGCGGCTCGACAGGCGGTTTCTCCTGGGTCGGCGGCGTCGCGGCCTTGGCGACGGT
This sequence comes from Fimbriimonadales bacterium, assembly GCA_041744215.1. Lineage (GTDB taxonomy): Bacteria > Armatimonadota > Fimbriimonadia > Fimbriimonadales > ATM1 > JAHCHL01. The sequence goes on from JBGTLG010000015.1 coordinate 226,146, forward strand.
GAGGGTTGCCGCCACGGTCTCTGTCTGCGGCATGTAGCAGGCGGCGTCGTCGCACATCTGGATCCGAAATCGCAGCTGGACGGTGTGAGTCCCGGTCGCGGTCGACGGAATCTTGATCTCGACCGGGATCCGCTGGGTTCCCTCGTAGACTCCGGCGGGATCGGGGCTGATGCCCTCGAAGACCTTCATCTGGCCACGCGGGTAGCGGACGAATGCCAGTTCGGTGCCTTCGCCCGCCGAGATTGCGAGCGGGATGTAGTCGGGGCTCGTCGGTGGATTGCTGTAAGCGTGGTATCCGCCGGGGATCACGACGGTTACGGTTCCCTTGACGGTGGCTCCCGGCTCCGCTGAGTTCGACTCGAGGCTGAGACTCCCGGTCGCCTTCGGCTGAGCGACAGCGAGCGCGAAGCAAGACAGCACGGCGAGGCTGAAGAAAGGGCGGAGCAGCTTTAGGCAGCGGTTTCTCATGCGTTCAGTGATCCGGGCGTGGTGAAGGGAATTGGTCGGCGTCCCCTGAATCCGCCTCTGGATACACCCGTTATAACGCACGGGGAGCCGATTTTGCTCCTGACCCGGGCATCAGGGATGCTTTTGGCCCTCAATCAAGGCGAGATCCTGCCTCAACTCAGCATCGGCAATCGGTCAGATGTCGACAGATTTTCCAGACTTCGCGCTTGCCTGCGCAGCTTCGATGATCGCCATCGCAATCCGAACTTCCTCTGGCCTAACGAACAGGCTATCGCCATGATTGAGGTGCCTGCTGACGTTCTCATAGAACGCGCCCCACTGACCTGGTTCTACGTCGACTTTCAACTCGCCGTGCAATCCGTCGAAGTTTCCACGAAGTGAAGCCGTCTCCCAATCCTGCATCTTTAGTGCGGCCTTCTCGCCTCGGATCAGCCAGCGAGGGCGGGTGTAGTGGCTGATGCAGCCAACGTCGATTTCCGCAATCACCCCGTTATCAAAAGCGATCATCGCAGTCGTTTGCGTTTCGATGTCGACATCATGAACTCCATAACAACTCTGCGCGAAAACCGTTTTCGGTTTGGCAGGCAACATCAGCTGCACAATCTGATCGGTGAGGTGCGCGCCCCAGTCATAGAGCATTCCTCCACCCTGCGCTTTGACGCCTCTCCAGCCGCCTGGAAACCACCAACCATTTACGCTCGATTCAATTTGAAAGACTTTTCCAAGCGCGCCACTCTCGATCACCTTTCGGACGGTGAGGTAGTCGCCGTCCCATCGCCGGTTCTGATAAACCGTTAGCATTTTCCCTGCCGCTTTCGCCGCGTCAATCATGTCGTCTGCCTCGCGCGTGTCGAGGCACATCACCTTCTCCGTAATGACATGCTTCCCCGCTCTGCTCGCCGCGATGCTAAGCGGCGCGTGCGTGTCGTGCGGCGTAATCAGCACGACCATGTCGACTTCAGCAGCTTCGAGAAGTTGCTCATAGGTGTCGTACACCTTCGCCTGCGGCTGTTCGTTCCTCGCGGCCTCGCGCCGCTCCTCTAAGACATCGTAGATGCCAACGAGCGACAAGCCTTCCGTTTTGTTCGCGTTTTCGGCGTGATGCTTGCCCATTCCAAACTGTGCGCCATAGCCGACGAGCGCGGTGCGAATCATGCGGGCGGGATTATGCCCTGAATCTGTCTCCGCCACACCGTGCTCTCTTTTCGGCGGCTGGGTTCGACTTGTGCGCCAGACTCGAGCCTCCTAATGATGGGGCTACTCGGATTTTGTTGGTTGACCTGTTTGGTTTCAGATTGTTAACGACTCATCGGGCTCACTGGACTCATCGAACTCATCACGTTTTAACATTGTTAACGCGGTTTCTTGAGTTCAGCGGATGGGTCGGATGCGGTGTTGCGAGCAGTTCGGACGCATTCGTTCTCGTACAGGGCCACCGTCGGTTAAGTCCTCGGGAGGGGCAGAAGTCAACCTGTTGTGACACCGGCAGTCGCGGCGGCGGGGGGATGATGCTGGCCTTGGCAGTTCACGGACAGATTCTTTGCGAGCAGTGGAATCACGAAGTTAGTTGAAGAATCTGTCAGTGCCACCCGGTCTTAACACACTGAGAGTGTAACACCACGCATGGAAGTGGTTTACGAGACCACCCGTCTGGCGCTCGGACTGCTGTTGTTGTTCCTTCTTTGGAAAGGTGTTCTCCAACCTTAGTTTAGCCCGGTAAAACTAGCTGATCGACAAAAACCTTGCGGGTTTTGCGACAGTTGGTTGTTAGTCTGTTGTACTATGCTTTGGGAGGCGAAAATCGATAGCGCCGCCCATGTAGGGGACTGCCCCGGAACTGTCGGGGGCACAGTCTTGAGACTGAAGGAGATTCGAGAATGCGAACAGTGATTCTTATTGGGTTCCTGCTGCCGTGGGCGGCCATGGGGCAATCTTTCAACGTGGACCTAGATGTGTTCGACGGGGGCCCTACCGTCGGCGAGGGCTCGCCCTCCGATGCCTTTGGAGGCGCGGCAAATCAACCCGGCCGGTGGAACCAAGTCAACGGCTCCTTTCATGGCATGACACAGCTGATGAATCTCGATGGAAGTCTGAGCAATGTCTTTATGTCGATCAATGGAATCATTCAACGTGGAGGGTGGAACAACCCGCTAAATTCCGGAGATTTCCGCCTTCTTTATAACGACGCAACGACAGTGTTTGGAGCGGTCACTTGGACCTTTGTTGGTATACAGCCGGGGTGGTATAGCGTGATCGTTTATGCTGTAAGCCCAATTCCCGCACATAATGTGGCTCGACCCATCGAGGTTTTCGTCGATGGCGCATCGGGCAAAAATCCGCAAGTAGTTACCGGCCCGATGCCGGGCAACAGTTTTGAATATCTTATCACCCATTCAAAGCACGATGTGCTCGTTACTTCTGGGCCGCTCCGCTTCACAGTCAGCACGACCTTGAACGAGTGGCAACATGTTAACGGTTTTCAAATCTCACCTGTGCCCGAATCGGGCACGCTTGCCATTATTGCGCCTGGTGTGGTCTGGCTGTGGACACTTAGGCGTCGACCCATCCGCCGGTAGGGTGCGCCAGCACCGGATCCGGCCCTATCAGAAACATCACGTTTGGAGACAATAATGAAACTGAATAGAAACACGGTTGTCACGATGCTGGCAACTCCTATTGTGGCCGTTTCGACGGCATTTCTACAACCCGATCCAGATTGGACAGCGAGGTACAACGGATCAGCCGACGGCGAAGACATCGCGAATGGGGTCGCCGTCGACGTGTTCGGGAACACGATCGTCACTGGACGCGCCGAAGAGACCGGCAATGGACTCGACGCCGTTACCCGCTCGTATTCCCCGACCGGATCGCTCAATTGGTCAACGCCATTCAATAGTCCGATCGACGGAGACGACGAAGGCGTAGCTCTCGTCGTCGACAAGGCGGGCAATACCTATGTTGCGGTCACGTCCGAAGGCGACGGAACCGGCAAGGACATGGTCGTCCTGAAGATCGATCCCAACGGGAGCTTGTCCTCTGACTGGTCGAGCACAGGCGAGGGCCCTGGCGTTCGCCGCTACGACCATGACGAGAGCGAGGAGATCGCGTACGACATCGCGCTCGATGAAGAAGGAAACGTGTATGTGACCGGCACCACCGATGGAAACGGTACCGAGCTTGACGTACTCGTTATCAAGATCAAACCGGACGGCACGATAAACCCTGGGGGCGAAAACTGGCCCGCCGTCTACGACGGCGCAGAACAAGACGACGTCGGTCGCTCGATAGCGACGGACAAGGACGGTCACGTTGTGGTCGCGGGATACACCAATACGACCACGACCAGTATCGGCGACAGG
>JBGTLG010000016.1:0-189921 GCA_041744215.1 Fimbriimonadales bacterium
ACGAGTACAGACTCATCCCCGAATGATGAAATGCAGAGTGCGAGAAGGGCGATCATGCCTATTCAAGTATGGCCCTAAGTGGGTTGATGCTGAATTGAACTGGGCGCACTATAACGGCGTTCTTGACGACAGACCTGACGACAACCAGGCGAATCTTGACGGAGCCCGGGACGACGTCAGCGACGTTGAGGTGATCTCGAGGCAAAAACGAACCCCACCGACCATTGACGGACGGTCATCGGTCGGTCTCTTAATCAGCGGGTCATAGGTTCGAGTCCTATACGCCCTACCATTATTCCAACAGTGATTCAAGGTCGGTTACGAGGCCTGATTGTGTTTGTGATTTTCGGATTGCGAGGAGGACGCCTTGCATGAATGATGTGCGGTCTGTGCTGTCGTGGCGAATCGTGAGGAGTTCTCCGGGCCCGCCGAAGAGGACTTGTTGGTGTGCAAGGAGTCCCGGGAGGCGCACAGAGTGTATTCGCACATTCTCGACATTTGCGCCGCGCGCGCCTTCTGCTTTTTGAAGTTCGGTGGGATCTGGAGCAGGCTCGGATCGCCGCGCGTTCGCGATGAGGTCTGCTGTGCGCATCGCCGTCCCAGATGGCGCGTCGGCCTTCTTGTTGTGATGCAGTTCTATAATCTCAGCATCGGGATAGTACTTCGCCGCTTCTTTGCAGAACTTCATCATCAGCACAGCGCCGATCGCGAAGTTTGGGATGTAGAGCGCAGGAAGATTTGTGTCTTCGCAAGCTTGCTTCAGTTTGTCGAGTGACGCTTCTGTGAGTCCGCTCGTGCCGATGATCGGGATCGCGCCGTGTCCAAGCGCGAGAAGCGCATTGTCCGCTGCGCAAGTTGGGTGCGTAAAGTCAACAATTACATCTGCGCCTTTGGTGTAAAGTTCTGCACTCAGATTCTCGGTTACACGCAGGTCGCCCGCAGCCTCGCCAGCCCATTCGCGCACGGGTTCACCGAGTTTGTTTTTTCCGACCGCGAAGACAAGCTGCATGTCGGGTGCCTCCACGACGGCTTTGCAGACTTCCCGACCCATTCGTCCCGCTGCGCCAGCAACACCAACGCGCATTATCTCAGCACTCTCTCAAGTCGCATACCACCGGATTCGAGTCTCACAGGCAATCCATCTGCTGCAACCCAGGTTTTGTGCGAATCGACATCAATTCTGTGGCAAACAACTTCTCCGATTGCACTCTTGATTGACTCCTCGCCAACGTATCTCACTTTTGACGCCACCCACTTTAGCGAGCCCATATCAAATCGCACATACTCCCATATGTCCCCGCGCTTCGGTGACTCCGTGACAAACCAAAACTCGGAGGCCGCCTTCAATTCTGCACGTACGGGCGCACGAACCACAGATTCTTTGCTGCCGCTGGCGTCTTCCACTTTGACTCGCGCCGAGTCCGTTCCAAAGGCAACGCTAATCTTCTGGTCTCCCTGCATCATCATCTTTCGTACTGGCTTTCCGGAAGGCTCGTACTCGGACTCTTGATTCACCACGGCGACGCGACCGTCTGCCGCGACAATCTCAACTCTCATGCGACTGAGCAAGTTTCGCAGCGGGGTGAAGTCTCTGGAAAGAGTTGCTTTGCCGGCAAGTTGATTATCGACAAAAACGTCGTACTCGGCCTTGACTTCAGTGGATGCAACCAATAGCAATGTGGTCGCGAGGATCGAGGTCATCCCTGAGGTGTACCCCAAAACGGGATGAGTAAACTGCGGTCATTCGCGGAACCATCCTTAATGTGCTTGCGGTAGTCGCCGGCAGCCTGCTCGGGCTGGCGGTTGGTGATCGGTTGCCTTCCGACTACCGGGACCTGGCTCAGGCGGCAATCGGAATTGGAACTTTGGCGATGGGTTTCAAGCTGCTTCTTGAAACGAAGAACATTTTGATACCGATCGGATCGTTGATTTTGGGCGTGTTGCTGGGCCACCTGATCGGCGTTCAAGCGGGCGTGGACGCTTTGGGGGCGTGGGCAAAAGTTGCGTTTGGCAGTTCGTCGGAGACTTTTCAAGAAGCGTTTGTTACGACAAGCATTCTCTTTTGCGTTGGCCCGCTTACGCTCTTGGGGTGTTTGGAAGATGGACTGGAAGGCAAGATCCGGCTACTCTCGCTGAAGTCGATGTTGGATGGAATCACATCTCTGTTCGTTGCGGCGGCATTAGGGGTAGGTGTGCTTTTGTCTGCAGCGACAGTATTGGTCGTGCAGGGGACATTGACTCTATTAGCAAAGCAGATGAAGCCGTTGGTCGAACGACGTCACGTTTTGGACGAAGTTTCAGCAACTGGCGCGCTGATCCTCGGCGTTATCGGATTGAATCTGCTGAAGGTGACGAGTTTGCCTTCGGCTGATTTTCTACCAGCATTGATCTTCGCAGGGATTGCTGCGCGATTTTGGCCACCTAAGTAACCCGCACGCTGTGTTCTTTGACGGGTACACCGTGCCCTACCCAAATGTACTGGAGCTTTTGCGATACTTCCTCCACCAAAAGGTGCGTTCTTAGGAGCGCTGCGAATTCATCGCGAGTGAATCGGTTGTAGGGCAGTCCGCCTTTGTGCGTCCCTATCTTATCCTTCCTGAGGCTCGCGAAGAGATCATACGAGTAGCCCGAAAGTGCGACGCCGCCTGTTGGCTTGCAGACTCTTGCCATTTCCGAAAGCATCCCCTCTGCCGTGGTCTGCTGCTCGAGATGCGAGATGAGTTGTGCGCTGAAGATCTTCGAGAAAGAGTTATCCGCAAATGGAAGGTTTAGAGGGTCGCAACAGATCCACGAGGTATACCGAAATCCTGCAGATTGAATTCTGTCTCTGCAGACTCCGAGGTTGTGAATGGAGATGTCAGCGCAGACGTGTCGGCGGGGTATCTGAGTGAAACTGGTCGATAGTCTCCCTCGACCTGCGCCAACTTCAAGAAGGAAGTCCCCTCCGGAGAGTTCGATCGCATTTCTGAAGGCCGAGATCTCGAACGGCGAGAAGAACTTGGTTAGGAAGCCGGATTCCATCTCAAGTGCACGAGCCTGCCATGCGCGCGGATTTGGAACACCGGGAGACATATCGGCAGGCAGCAGTTCTGCTATCGAATCGCGGATCGCAAACTCTCTGCCGTTTCCTCGACTCTTGAGCGTGCCTTCGATGACCCTGTTGTCGAGTTCGTCTCTGACTGCAAGGTCGAGTTCCGCGCCCGAATCTGGGCATCGCAAGAGGGAAATGACATCCTTATCCATATTGCTCGCCGCGTGCTCGGGGTGTGCTCATCGCATCGATCGCTGACTGGTGAGCGACGCGGCCCTTTCTACTATCTTCGCCGGCGTGAGGCCGACTTCCTCCAGAAGTTCACCTTGCGAGCCGTGTTCGACGAACCGATCGGGCAGCGCCAGGGTTTCGATTGGGACATCCGATAGGCCATTTTCACGGAGCAAACGCGACACTGCTTCGCCGAAACCGCCAGGAGCCGCGTTCTCCTCAGCGATGACTATTCTTTCTGTCTTTCTCGCTAGGCCCAGGATCGCCTCTTCATCCAATGGCTTGGCGAACCGAGCATTGAAGACCGCGGCGCTTATCCCGGACACTCCAAGTTCGCGTGCAGCCTCGAAACACATCGCGACGGTGCTGCCGAATCCGATCAGCGCGACATCTGTTCCGTCGAGAAGCAATTCGCCTTTTCCAAATCGTATCGGCGTTCGCGATTCAGGAAGCGTATCGTCGGCTGTGCCGCGCGGATATCTGACCGCGATGGGGCCATCGGAGTAGTCCATTGCGAATCGAATCATTTCGGACAGCTCGGTTGTATCTCGCGGAGCGGCTATGACGAAGTTTGGAATAAACATCAGATAGCTGATGTCGAACGCGCCGTGGTGAGTTGCGCCGTCTGCGCCGACTAACCCTCCGCGATCCATGAAGAACCGGACAGGAAGGTTTTGAATTGCGACATCGTGGAGTACTTGATCGTAGCCTCTCTGCAAAAATGTGCTGTAGATTGCGCACGCTGGCTTCATGCCGCCTGCGGCAAGCCCCGCGCAGAAGGTGACTGCGTGCTGCTCTGCGATTCCGACATCGAAGTATTGGTCCGGAAGTTCCTTGCTAAACCTTGTGAGACCAGTGCCGTCTGGCATCGCTGCCGTTATCGCTACGACTTTCGGATCTGCGTTAGCAATCGCGAGGAGCGTGTCCCCGAAGACTTGCGTGTAGCTGACAGGGCCGGCCGACTTCGGCATTTCGCAGAGTTCGGGATCGAATGGTACGACTCCGTGCCACTTTCGAGCATCTTCTTCTGCGACCTCGTACCCCTTGCCTTTAACGGTGATGCAATGAACAAAGACTGGACCCTTCAAATCGCGGACGTTTGAAAACACATCGAGGAGCACGTCGAGATTGTGTCCGTCGATTGGGCCGATGTACTGGAATCCGAGCTCTTCAAAGATCGCACCCGTGTCCTCTGGAGCGAAGTAGTGCGTTACTGAGTGCTTCATTCCAGACGCTGCCTTCTGGATGGGCTTGGGGAACCTCTCAACGAATCGCTTGGCGGTTTCTTCTGCTGACGCGAACCAGGGACGACTTCGGAGTTTTGCAAAATGGTGTGTAAGCGCGCCAACGTTTTCCGCTATCGACATTTTGTTGTCGTTTAGTACAACGGTGATGTCGGTGTTCAATTGCGCGGCGTTGTTCAGCGCCTCCCAAGCCATGCCACCGGTCATCGCGGCGTCTCCGCTAATCGCGACGACTTTTTCATTCGTTTTGAGCCGATCTCTCGCAACAGCGTAACCGAGCGCGCCCGATATCGCGGTGCAAGCGTGGCCAGCGCCCCAGTGGTCATGTTCGCATTCTGCCATCCTCAGGAAGCCGCTTATGCCTCCATATTTTCGCAAGCCATCGAACTTGTCGAGGCGTCCAGTAAGCAGCTTATGCGGGTATGCCTGGTGGCCGGTGTCCCAACAGATCTTGTCCGGGGGGATCGAGTAGCTGGCATAAAGGGCGACCGTGAGTTCGACGGTTCCGAGATTGCTGGCGAAGTGGCCCCCGGTCTTGCTCACATTATCGAGGATCGCCTGCCGAACCTCTGCGGCAAGCTGCTTCAGCTCAGCTCGGTTCAACCCGTGGAGTTGTGCCGGGCTTTGAATCTGACTTAGTATGGGGTAGCGAGGCTCGCCGCTCATTGGTGTTTTCCTATTGTACGCCTTCGGCGATGGCCTGGGCATACCGTACAGACGCTCCACGGCGGCTTTCTATCAACTTCTTGCCCGCGAGGGCCATTGATTTTGCTAATTCTGGTTCTTTCAGAACTTTGAGAACCATCGATCGAAGTTGTTCAGGCGTGGCTGCGACGAGGAGCGCGTTGGCCTTCTGGGCCTCCTCGAACGGCTCACGGAAGTTTGCCATGTTCTGGCCGCATACCACCGGGCATCCCACTGCAAGCGGCTGGATGATGTTCTGACCTCCGAGGTTGTCGAAGCCACCCCCTATGATTGCGACCGTGGCACCTGCGTACGTCGAGGCAAGCTCGCCGTAAGTGTCCAGCACGAGAAGATCCGAGTCGTCTTGATTCATAGACCTGAGGCCCGCATTGAAACCCCTTGCTGCGGCCTTCTCGAGAACCTCATAGCTTCGCTCGACGTGCCTCGGAGCGAACAGAATTCTCGCATCGATTCCCACGAGGGCGTCGAGTATAAAGTCCTCCTCGAACTCGCCTCTCGCGCTTCCAACAACGATGAACGGTTTGTCCGGTAACGCGTTCATTCCTTGGCGAATTGCCGCCGTCTCAGGTTGCACTGCTTCGTCGTACTTACTATTCCCAAACACCTCAACCACCCGCGCTCCAAGTTTTGAGATACGCTCAGCATCAACTTCCGTTTGCATTAAGCAAAGGTCGAGATTGCTCAGCAGCGCTTTGTAGAAAAACGAGACTCTCTTCGAACGCTCGAAGCTACGCGATGAGACTCGGCCGTTGACAAGCATTGTGTTGGATCCGAATCGCTTGGAGAAGTACAGGAAATTCATCCACAACTCAGTTTCCATGATGGCGACGACATCGGGACGAACCGCGGCGATCGCGCGTTTGACAGCAGGCGAAAAGTCAATTGGGAAGTAGAAGAGATAGTCGACAGTTTTTCCGAGCAGCGAACGAGCCATCTCGTGGCCCGTTGAGGTCGTGGTCGTGAGAACCACTTCGATGCTGGCGTCTTTGTCTCGCAGCGCTGTGAGAATCGGCCTTGCAGCGATGACTTCGCCGACGCTGACAGCATGGATCCACGCGCGGGGTCGACTGGATTTTGGCGGGATTTGATATCGACCCCACCGCTCAGCCCAGTTTGGCGCCTCCTTCCGCTTCTTAGTTCGAGACACCATCCAGGGCAGCCAAACCGGCGATAGAATCGCGATTAGCAGATTGTACGCAAGACGAATCAAACGAAACCCATCTCCCTCTCGGCTCGGCTTTGCAGGTCAGTGAGTTGCTCCTCCAAAGTGGAGGCAAGCGCTTCCAGTTCCGGTTCGGTAGCTTCTTGCGGGATGAGTATCGGTTCTCCAATTAGTATGATTCCCTTGGCAAACGGCAGCGGAATCATATACTTGTCCCAACTGCTGAACAACTTTCTCGGCCGCGCACTGGATGCCGCTGGGAGGATCGCCGCGTTTCCTTTTTGCGCAAGCCACAGGATGCCTCGCTGAACTTTCTGCGACGGGCCACGTGGGCCATCGGGTGTGAAAACGAACGTGTCGCCGGATTTTAGAATCCTGGCGCACTCGACGGCAGCGCGCGCACCGCCACGGCCCGTGCTTCCCCGAACCGTTCGAAAGCCAAAGCGCTTGAAGATGCCATCTTGCATCTCGCCGTCGCGAGAGTGACTGATGAGCGCCCACCAATTCCTGTTTCTGAACATTAGGGCTGCCAGAAACGTTCGGCCATGCCACCCGGCAACAATTTTGCCGCCTTCTGTAGCGGTTATGTTTTCCCAGCCAACAACGCGAACGCGGAGCGTGAGGCCGATGATCCTCGCGATAAAGTAGATGCCTGAGGCGAAAAACCTGGGTCTAACGCCACGCCACCAGCCTCGCATGACGCGAAGTTTAGCAGAGCAGACGTCTATAATCGTTGTGGTTATGAATAAGGCGCTTCTCGCGACACTTCTTTTGGCAAGTTTGGGTTGTGCTCATGAGGCGCCGATGCCCACAGCAAAAGCCGAGCCGGCGCCATTTGCATATCAGTCGTCTGCTCCTTTAGAGGCTGATGTGTCTAGCCCGACGGCCCGCACTGGTCTGCTTTCCTATCGATTCACCCTGCGTGGACATAGCGGGCGGGTTCCCGGAATCCTGACCGTTCCAACACAAGCGGAGGGGAAACCCGCAGTGATTTTGATGCTACACGGAATGGGTGGCAAGAAAGAGGACTTGACGGCAGTGGCGGTCATGGCAGCAGCAGCAGGTTATGCGACGGTCGCAATCGACGCCCCATTGCATGGAGATCGAAAAGTCGAAGGTCAAGCAATCATCGATAAGGACCCAGCACAGACGCGCAAGCACTGGGTCGAGGCGATCATAGATTGGAGAAGAACCATCGACTTTCTTGAGTCACGAGATGATATCGACTCGAGTCGATTAATTCTTCTAGGCGCGAGCATGGGCGGCATGATGGGAGCGATGCTGGCGGGAACGGACACGCGAGTCGACGCAGCTGCTTTGCTCATCGCCGGCGGAGATTGGATGTCACTGTTCAATGGCAGTACGCATCCAAGTGTCGCTGTGTTCGACGGAATGGCGAAGGAAGATTACGCAATTGCGATTAAGACGCACATGTCCGACATTGATCCTATTGAGTGGGTAGCCAAGATCTCTCCGAGACCGATTCTGTTCGTGAACGGCACGAAGGACGAGATTATCCCAAAGGCATCGGCCCAGGCGCTGATAGACGCTGCAAAGGAACCAAAGGAAGTGGTGTGGGACGCAGTCGGGCACACGATCTCGCCGCTTAGGCTCCCTAAGATATTGGACTGGATCAAGACTCACACCCCGAAGCCAAAGGGTGGCGCGTAGGCACCTTTCTCCGTGACGATCCAGTCGATGAGGGAGGCGGGAGTAACGTCGAAGGCCGGGTTCCAGACCGTTGCGCCGACGGGAGCGACCCTGTGGCCGTCGATTTCGAGGAGTTCAGCTGGGTCGCGCTCTTCGATTGGGATGCCTGCACCGTCCTCCGCGCTGGTGTCGATCGTCGAAGTCGGCGCGGCGATGGCGAAGGGAATACCATTTTGTCGCGCAGCGATCGCGAGGGCGTACGTTCCGATCTTGTTCGCTGTGTCGCCGTTTTTTGCGATGCGATCTGCACCCGCGACAACCAACTGTGCGCCGTGCGTTCTCATGAACCACGCAGCCGCGCTATCGGCTACACACCTGAAGGGTACTCCGTCATGCAGACATTCCCACGCTGAGAGCCGAAGACCTTGTTGCCGTGGTCGGGTCTCGCAAAGGATCACTTCTCGAAGCCTTTCTTGTTTGTGTAGGGTTCGAACCACGCCGAGCGCTGTTCCGATTCCGGGTGCTGCCAAGCTGCCTGTGTTGCAGATGGTGATGACAGTTGCATCACCAACAACTAGTGCTGCACCGTGGAGTCCGATTCGTTCGTTTGCTTCCCTTTCCTCTTCGTGAATCAGCTTCGCTTCTGCGAGGCAATTCTCTGCAACTGCAACTCTGTCGAGCGCATGAAAAAGATTAATCGCGGTTGGCCGCGTTGCGGCGAGTCCTAACTTCGCCACTTCGCTACCCTCTGCCAGCGCAAGTCCGTATGCGGCAGCTACGCCGATTAGCGGGGCTCCCCTAACTGCCATCGTCTCAATCGCCTCTGCCACTTGCTCCCACGTACGGGCGTCAATCCACTTTTCTTCGTGTGGTAGCGCGCGCTGGTCCAGGATCCTGACTGTTCCATCGCTCCAATACACAGGCTCTAGCTTCACCTCAAGAGGATACCGGATAGTAGTTTTGAGTCAGATTTGATGGAAAAACTATACTAACGGCGCCGAAATGTGCCATAACTTTTCCCGTGAGCGACCTCAGCCTGCTGGGACGGCTACTCGTGATGGCGGGGATTGGACTCGCCGCGATCGGCGCGCTTCTCCTCCTCGCAGAGAAGGTGCCAGGCATTCGGCTGTTCAGGCTGCCGGGAGATATTCGAATTGAACGCGAGGGGGCGTCGATCTACATTCCGATCGTTTCGATGTTGTTGATTAGCGGAGTGCTTACTCTCCTACTTTGGCTATTTGGGTGGATGAAAAAGTGATTGAGTTGATTACGTTTGACGCCGCCGGCACTTTGATCGATCACTCGTGGGACCCTGCCGGGATTGTTCTCGAGGCAGCAGGGGCCGCGGGCCTTGAAGTAGAACCCGTTGCTGCGCGCGAGACTTATGAATCTATTCTCTCGAAAACGTCGAACGAACGTGCGCAGTTGGAGTTACGAGGAGATCCCGCGGAGATACGCGCCCATTGGCGACGAGGGGTGTCTGAGTGGCTCATTAAAATGGGCGAGGATGCTCAGCATTCGCGCGAGATACACGAGTATGCAGAGCGGGCTACTTTGTCACCAAACGGAAGTATGTGGCGACTTTTCCCCGATGTGGAGGCTGCACTGGAGCTGGCTGCTGGCGCAGAGGTTGTCCTTGGAGTTTTGAGTAACTGGGATCGGTCGCTTCATGTCATCCTCAACAATCTCGGCATCGCGAAAAGTTTCGATTTTGCGATTGCGTCCCTAGAGTTTGGGCATGAGAAACCAGACCCAGAAATCTTTCGCGAAGCGGAACGACGTGCCGGCTCAAGCGCAGGGGGAAGTGTCCACATTGGAGATGACTGGGCGGATGACGTGGAGGGCGCAACCGGAGCTGGCTGGCGAGCGATTCACCTCAACAGAGCGGGGGGGCCGATCCACTCGCTGACTGCCGCCGTCGAGGAGGCTCTCAGGTGAGAATGAGCGAGTTCGACTACGATCTTCCGGCCGAGCGGATCGCGCAAGAGCCGATTGAGCCCAGGGACGCCAGTCGATTGATGGTGGTCGATCGGGACACCGGAGTGATCGAGCATGAGACCTTTCGGGCGTTGCCCCATTACCTAGAGCCGGGGGACCTGCTCGTCTACAACGACACTCTCGTCAGCGCGCGGCGGCTGATAGGCAGGAAACCGAGCGGCGGAAAGGTTGAAGTGCTCTTCCTGGCTGAAGTTGAGCCAGGTAAGTTCGAGGTTCTTGTGAGGCCGGGCCAGCGCACAAAGACAGGCACGATGATCGATTTCGGTCTCGGCGTCAGCGGGCGTATCGTCGGTGCGACGATTTACGGCGGCAAGGTGCTTGAGTTCGTCCGCCAACCGGACATTGCGACGAGGCTTAAAGAGTTGGGCTCGATGCCGCTGCCGCCCTACATCAAGCGGCCGATCGTTGAGGAAGGTCGGTATCAGACGGTTTATGGCCGAACACCCGGCAGTGCGGCCGCACCAACCGCGGGGCTTCACTTTACTGACCGTCTCCTGGATGAGATTCGCTCAAAGCAAGTTGAGGTAGCGGGCATCACGCTCGACGTGAGCGTCGACACGTTTCGGCCTGTCGGCGTGGACAATCCTGTGGATCACAAAATGCACGGCGAAAACTTTGTCGTTTCGAACCAGACTGTAGAGGCTATCAATCGGTGCAAAGGGCGGATCATTGCCGTCGGTACTACAACCGTACGCGCTCTGGAAAGTGCAGCAGTGGGTCCGAGGAAGCTGAATCCAGGGAGCGGAACGACGAGGATCTTTGTGGTGCCCGGTTATCGGTTTCAGATTGTAGATGCAATGGTAACAAATTTTCACATGCCTCGCACAACCATGCTGCTGATGGTTGCCGCAATGTGCGGTGTTGAGGTACTCAAGCGGTCGTACGCGACTGCGTTAGCAGAAGGCTATCGATTCTTAAGTTTCGGCGATGGAATGTTGATCATATCAAGGAGCACTAATGAGAAAAGACGAACTTGATCCGTTTGCGTACATAGAGAGCGCATTTGTAGAAGTACCGGAAGCAGAGGAAAAGCCGGAGAAGAAGCCCCGCGAGGCCACGGCGAAGGACGCGCCGCAGCCCAAAGAGCCTTCGCGATCGCTTGTGGACGCTATTCGGTCCGCCTCAGTGAAGGAGAAAGCTGCCCCGAAGCCGAAGGTTTCCGGCCCGCCTGTTCAGGTTAAGTTGAAGAAGACTGAGATGAGCGCGCCCCGCCCAAGGAAGCGACGCTCGCCATCGAAGGACGCTCCGATTTCGAATGAACTGGAAGAAGTGATGAAGATGGTGCCGAAGAATCTGAAGTTCTTGAGCACTGTCTACGATGACGGCGTGACTCAGAAGTACTACTCGACGACGTTTCGGGAGCCACGCGAAGATCTGATTCGTCGGCTGGTAGATCCGGAGCTCAGTCTGGAAGATACTGCCCGGTTGCTCGGGGTTTGCCCTGCGACGGTCCGGCGGTACACGAACCGAGGTTGGTTATCGCACCACAGGACGAAAGGAAATCAACGGCGATTTCGGTTATCCGGTATCGTTGCATTTGTGGAGGAGCATGGCCGCAATCCCGAATGAGGATCGCAATCTTCTCGGACAGTTACACACCGATCGTCAATGGCGTTTCGGTTAGCATCGAGGCTCTTGTTGAGGCTCTTCGCAATCGCAACCATTCGGTGCACGTGTTCACTTCTGCGTACTTTAAGCATCGCGACCACGATCCCAACGTGTACAGATTCATGGCAATACCGACGCCCTTCGCTAAAGACTATCCATTGGCGATGCCGCCTTTCTATCCGATGCTGCGAAACTTTCGGAAGAATCAGTTTGACGTCGTGCACACTCACACGCCTTTTACGATCGGATTTGTTGGGTTGCGATGGGCAGAGTCGCATTACCTGCCGTTGGTGAGTACGTATCACACGCTCTATGAGAAGTACATGCATTATGTTCCTATCGTGCCGAAGCGTTATCTGCGCTACAAGTTGGCAAAGCACACCCATTACTATTACAATCGATGCGCTCAGGTGATAGCACCAAGCGAGGCGGCGATGAAGTCCTTGCAGCGGCACCTTGTGTCAACACCCATTAACGTCATTCCAAGCGGCAATCCTGCCCCAACTCCCATTTCGAAGGATGACGCCAGACGTCGAATCGGTGCCCGCTCGAACGAGCGCATCATCCTCTACGTGGGTCGAATTGCGAAAGAGAAGAACATGGGGACACTTTTTGAGATGGCCCGCGCGGTTATGGAAGAGCGTGATGATGTTCGCTTTTGGCTGGTTGGAGATGGTCCGTACCGCGCCGAGTCGCAAGCTCTCGCGAGGACGATGGGCATCGGGGACCGAGTCAAGTTTATAGGCCCGGTTCCTCGGGAAGCCGTGGACGCCTACTATGCTGCCTCTGACATCTTTGTGTTTTCTAGCATGACTGAAACGCAAGGGCTGGTTATCGGTGAAGCGATGACCCATGGATTGCCAGCCGTCGCGGTACACGGCGGCGGCGCATCGGACACGATCATCGAGGACGAGAACGGTTACATCGTTTCCAACAATCCGAGTCAGTTTTCCGAAGTCGTTCTGCGCATTTTGGGAAATGCGGCACTACTGGGAAGGCTCTCCGAGAATGCGCGCAAGTCTGTTAAACGATGGACGATGGATGATATGTGCGAATCGATCCTCGGGGTTTACAATAATGCTATCGGCGAGCACACGAAGCGTGAAGGACGTCATGAGGAATCCTATTCGCGAGCGCATAGAGGAAACTGAGGCCACGCTATTGTCTGCCTTCGCGACGAAGGCGAAGGACAGCGGAGGGAGAGCGCGATCAGAGCCCGATGATCCTGTTCGCACTTGCTTTCAGCGAGATCGTGATCGGATCCTGCATAGCAAGTCATTTCGCAGACTGAAGCGAAAGACACAGGTCTTCATCGATCCTTCAGGGGATCACTATCGCACTCGCCTGACGCACACCCTTGAAGTCGCGCAGATTGCGCGAACCATCTCGAGGGCGTTGCAGTTGAATGAAGATTTGACCGAGGCTATCGCGCTTGGCCATGACGTCGGGCACACCCCTTTTGGCCACGCTGGGGAAGCCGCAATGGATGAATGCTTGCGAGAGCTCGACTATAACCTGAGTTTTCGGCACTATGAGCAAAGTTTGCGAGTCCTAACTGTTTTGGAAAACGACGGTAAGGGGCTCAATCTGACAGTCGAGACGTTAGATGGGATAGGCGGGCACAGCAAGGGCCGATCGGATCTGAGTGATTATGACGGCGAGAACTGTCCGTCGTTGGAGGCAGCGGTCGTTCGGGTCGCCGACAGGATCGCGTATCTAAATCACGACTTAGACGACGCAGTGCGGGCTAGCTGGCTTCGGCTGGATCAGATGCCGGGGGACGTGATTTCACTTGGCAGCAACCACAGCGACCGGATTGGAGCGATGGTCTTGGACTTGATTGACAACAGCCTCGACACACCGAGCGTTCGGTTCAGCCCGCAGATGTTGACGACTCTCAACTCGATGAAGGAGTTTTTGTTTGAGTATCTTTATCTGGAGTATCCGAAACGCTTTCCAGAGATTGACAAAGCCAAGGGCGTCGTCAGTGCGTTATTCGATTACTTCGTGCGGAATTCTGATCGCCTTCCCTCCGGCTTTAGCGGTGTGCAGGGAGCAGTTGATTACATCAGCGGGATGACAGACCGCTTTGCGATATCGGTGTATGAGGATTTGTTTCTCCCGAAGGCGTGGAGCTGATTCGGAAGGGTAGACTGTCGTTTACCGTTTCATGCCTTTTGCCCTTGATACTCTTAATGCCGAGCAACGCGAAGCAGTCGAGCACCCTGGCGGTCCGCTGCTTGTGTTCGCTGGCGCAGGCAGCGGCAAAACGCGAGTTATCACTTATCGGATTGCGAGGCTCATTTCTCAAGGCGTTGCGCCAAGCCGAATCTTAGCCGTCACGTTTACCAACAAGGCTTCGAAGGAGATGCGAGAGCGAATTGAGTCGTTGATTGGCAGCAGGTCGGCGTCACTTTGGATGGGCACATTTCACAGAATTTGTGGTCGGATTCTGCGTGAGAGTGGCCATATGATTGGAGTTGATCGAAACTTTGTCATTTACGACGATGCTGACCAAATCTCTCTCGTCCGAGCGATTCTAAAAGCCAGCAACATCGATGACAAAGCGATCACTCCACGCTCGATGCTAAACGAGATTAGCCGAGCAAAAGAGAAGCTGATCTCGCCCGAGAAGTACGCTGCGGGAGCCACAGGGTTCCTTGAACGGGTCGCCTCTGACGTGTATCCACAGTATCAGGATCAGTTACGGAAGAATAAGGCACTCGATTTCGATGACATGCTGGGATTCGCGGTTCGCTTACTGAAGGAGCGAACTGAGGCGAGGGAGATGTATCAGAACCGGTTTCAACATGTGTTGGTTGACGAGTTTCAAGACGTCAACTTTGCACAGTACGAGTTGATCAAGATCTTGTCGGAAAAACACAGAAACATCACGATTGTTGGTGACGATGACCAATCGATATATGCATGGCGAGGGGCTGATGTCTCGCACATCTTGAAGTTTTCGGGTGAGTTTCAGGGCGCAAAGGTTGTCAAACTCGAGCGAAACTATCGGTCGACTAAGAGAATCTTGGGTGCGGCAAACGAAGTGATCCGACAGAATCGGGGACGTGCGCAAAAGAGTCTTTGGACAGAGAACCCTGATGGTCCACCCATCACCATAACAGAGGTTGGGACCGAACAAGAGGAGGCGATGTTGATTGCCGACACCATCCTGCAAACGGTTAGACCGGGTCGACGGAAGTTTGGTGAATTCGCAGTTCTGTATCGAACCAACGCGCAAAGCAGGGTCTTGGAGGAGGCGTTTCTGATGATGCGCATTCCTCATGTGCTCATCGGTGGGCAGCGGTTCTACGAGCGCAAAGAAGTCAAGGATATCATCGCTTACCTCCGGGTAGTGGCTAACCCAAGCGATGACGTGAGCTTGAAACGAATCATCAATGTTCCAGGGAGGGCTATTGGGGATACAACAATAGCGAAAGCTGTTGAGGTTTCGCGAGGGCGACCGCTGTTTGATGTTTTCGCAGATCCGTCCTTCCAGTCGCTTCTTGCCACAAAAACAAGGAACTCGGTCGTTCGCTTTGTGGACATGATCCAGTCTGCTGGGCCATTGGTGGAGGGCGACAAGTCGGAGCCGGTGCTACGATTCGTGCTCCAGCAGAGTGGATACATGGACGAACTTCGAGCTGAGCGTAGCGAGGAGGCGAATTCGCGGCTTGACAACCTTCAGGAGCTCGTGAATGTAGCCGCTCAGCATGATGTGTCGAGTGATGAACCCGGGCTGTTCAGCTTTCTTCAGGAGATCGCGCTGATCTCAGACGTCGACGAGCTCAAGGAATCGGCTGAAGCGGTGACGCTTATGACCGCCCATTCTGCGAAAGGACTTGAGTTCCCGGTCGTGTTCGTTGTCGGCCTCGAGGAAGGGATTTTTCCGCACTCGCGGTCGATGAATTCAGACAAAGAGATCGAGGAAGAGCGTCGATTATGCTATGTCGCTCTAACCCGCGCGATGGAAGAGCTTCACTTGCTTCACGCAACGCGCCGCACGACGTTCGGACAATCACATTTTAACTCGCCAAGCCGCTTTTTGGCGGCGATTCCTGAAGAGTTCACTGCTTCGCTGCGGGAAAATGTGTCACCAGTTGTTGCAGACAGACGGCAACAAGCCGTAGTCGACGCCCCTCCAAAGCGTCCGCTGCGCGGTCCGGAGTGGCGTGCTCCATTCGAGGCTGGTCAGCAAGTGCAACATGCAAAGTTTGGTGTCGGTGTTGTGGTCGCGTGTTCGCCAACGCGCGACGATTGCGAAGTCACCGTAGCGTTCCCGGGAATCACCGGAGTCAAGAAGCTTCTCCACAAGATCGCGAAGTTAGAACCCGTTTAGCGCCGCATGCAGCAGGAGCATGTACTCTTCATGGGATACCTCAATCGCCCCGAGGGATCGAAGGTGCTCCGTCATGTATTGGACATCAAACAAAGTTGAGCCTTCGGCTCTCAAGTGTTCGATGAGCATCCACAATGCAGTTTTCCCCGCGTCGGTCACAGTATGGAACATCGATTCCGCCATGAAAGCTTTGCCCAGGCTAACTCCGTAGACTCCGCCCACGAGCTTGCCATCCAGATATGCTTCTGCAGACGACGCCTTGCCCGCTTCGAAGAGCGCAGAATACGCTTCGATCATCCGCTCGTCGATCCATGATCCCTCAGGTCGGTCGGCACACGCGCGCATCACTTCTCCGAAGCACGTATTGAAACGGACTTCAAACTGCCGCGCGCTCCTCCGCAGAGATCTGCTAACGTAAAAACGATCCATCGGAATGATGGCTCTTCGGTCAGGCCTAAACCAGCCTATCTCGCCGTCTTCCATAGCCATCGGGAAAATGCCCTGCCGGTACGCCAGCTCAATAAGCTGCGGCGAAAGTCGCTCTTCCATAACAGGGATCAGCCCGATTTCTCGATGGCGGCTTCCCGCTTTGCGTCGCTAGCAAACTTGTACATTAGCAGTGCGACTGCAAACGTAATGCACATATCAGCGATATTGAACACATGAATAATGTGTATGTTGATGAAATCGGTGACTTTTCCGGAATTGAAGATTCGATCGATGAAATTGCCGATCGCTCCGGCGCCCACAAGAATGAGCGCAAGCTTATATAACCGTTCTCCCGACTCGATCTTAACATAAGATACGGCCGAAACAACTGCGACTACGAACGCAATTGGAGCGAGCCACACACCCAAGTTTTCAAACAAACCAAAGGCGACGCCTGTATTGTAGACAAGTGTGAATTCCAAGACTCTCGGTATCACGTCTACCTGCTGCCCCTCAACTAATGTCGCGCGCGCGATACCTTTGGTCACCTGGTCAATCACCAAGAGCAAAGCCACCCACAAGAGATACGGCAACAATTTCACAGGCTCAGCACCTTTCTGCATCTTGCGGACAGCGGTACGCCATTGACCATCTCGACATCCGGGCGACGGATTCTGGACCGCTCACACTTCATGTATTGAGAGATGGCAAACTCAAACTTTCTCTCAGACGCTTCGACGAGATTCACCCAGCTGACTCGCATCATCGTTGGCAACTCTTCGCCGAATGATGCCAACGTCGAGGCAAGGGCTGGATCAACATGCGCTTGCACCACTACGTCTTGGGTGTCCTTCACTCCCGATTCAGACTTCCAGGCTTCGAGTTCGACATAGCAGCTGTCGCGAAATCCGAAGAATACAGATAGTCGTTCAAACAGTTGAGATGAGCGGATGTCAGTCGCCTGTTCTTCGGTTAGTGGTGAGATTTCTTCGATGAAGACGGAATCGCACTTGCTGGACATCGGCATCTTTGCGTAAGTTTCTTCTGCTGTATGTGCCAGAAATGGCGCGACTAGCTTGACGAGCACGAGCAGAATCTCGTGGCACGCCCTCTGAGCGCTCCTCCGATTGGGCCAGTCTGCTCCATCACAATACATACGATCTTTTATCGCATCCAGGTAAAAGGAGCTGAGTTCTTTTGCACAGAAGTTGTGAATCATCTGCGTCGCAGCGCTGAAGTCGTATTCATCGAGTTCGTTGCAAACTTGCAGTTCAAGCAATTTTGTGCGATTGACTGCCCAGCGATCAAGATCCATCGTCAATTCCGCGTTACTGTCCGGGTCGTAATCATACAGATTTGAGAGCAGAAAGCGAAGCGTGTTTCGAATCCGTCGATAACTCTCACCAACCTGCTTGAGCAGGTTCTCCCCGCACGGCACGTCGTCGTTGTAGTCGACGGTTGCGGCCCAGAAGCGAAGGATGTCCGCGCCATAAGTGTCTGCTGCCTTTATCGGCTCGATAACGTTGCCCTTGCTCTTGGACATTTTTTCTCCCTTCTCGTCGACCACGAAGCCATGCGTTAGCACTTGCCGATATGGGGCGCAACCGCAAAGGGCGCAGCCAGTCATCAGGCTGCTGTTGAACCATCCTCGATGCTGGTCGCTTCCTTCCAAGTAAAGATCAGCGGGCCAGGCAAGGTCGGCCCATGCGTCCTTGTACCGCATGTCGAGCACCGCATAGTGGGTCACTCCGGAATCGAACCAAACGTCAAGAACGTCCGTCTCTTTTCGAAACGATGTTTCGCCAGTCTCAGGGTGCGTGAAATTCTCTGGCAGGATGTTTTCGATTGGCTCGGCAAACCATGCTGCGCTTCCCTTCTTTTCTACCAACTGCGCGATTCGCTCCATGACATTTGCGTCGAGGACAGGAACTCCCGACTCTGCGCCATAGACGATCGGTATGCCTACGCCCCATGTTCTTTGGCGCGACAAGCACCAGTCTGGCCTACCAGATACCATCGCGCTGATCCTGGATTGTCCTGTCTTCGGGAACCACCGAACGTTCTCGATTTCGGATAGAGCGCGAGAGCGCAAGTCGTCGTGGTCAACTCTGAGAAACCACTGCTCCGTTGTTCGAAAGATGACAGGATGTCCGTCTCGCTCCGCATAGGGATAGCTGTGGGCGTAGTCATACACTTTGAGCAGATTGCCAGTCTCTTGCAGTCGTTGCGGAACCGATTCATCTGCCTTCTTGATGTGTTGGCCTGCAAACTCTCCTGCCTCTTGTGTGAAGATCCCACCTGGGTCGACTGGGCAGAGAATTTCTAGACCGTACTTGCGGCCGGTATAGAAGTCGTCTGATCCGTGACCAGGCGCCGTGTGGACGACTCCCGTGCCATCCTCGGTTGTGACGTAATCTGCGAGAACCGCGATTGAGGGCCTGTCAAAAATCGGGTGCAAGAATATGCTGCCCTCAATTTCCTTGCCACGCACTTTTCCAACAACGTTCCAGCCCACCTGATCTAATTCCTCCATCACGCGTTTCACCAACGCGTCACCGAGAACATAGAAGTTATCGCCCGACTTTACTATCGCATAGTCAAGTTGGGGGTGGAACGCCACGGCCAAGTTTGCAGGAATCGTCCACGGCGTTGTCGTCCATATAATCGTGTAAACATTTGCACCCTGTGGCACCTGGGTGAGAATCGCGCCAGACTTATCCTCTACGAGCTGAAAACGGACGTAGATGGCACGCGAGACGTGATCTCGATATTCAAGCTCTGTGTCGGCGAGCGCGGTTCTGCTGTGAGTCGACCAGTGAGTGGGACGGAGATCACGGTAAATGAAGCCTTTCTCAGCAAGTCTTGCGAAGGCACGCACGGTGGTTGCTTCATAACCATAGTCCATCGTCGCGTAGCGGTTCGACCAGTCCCCGAAGACTCCGAGCCTCTCGAACTGCCGAGATTGAATCGCGATGAATTCTTCCGCATGCTGTCTACACGCAGCGCGCATTTCGTCAGGCGAAACACCTTTGCCCAACTTTGCTTGAACGGCCATTTCAATCGGTAACCCGTGATTGTCATAGCCTGGAACATAAGGCGCATGAAAGCCGCGCAGCGTTTTATACTTGACCACGAAATCTTTTAGGGACTTATTGAGTGCAGTCCCCACGTGTATCGGGCTATTTGTATAGGGCGGACCGTCATGTAGAATGAATTTTGGCCGCCCCTGCCGCGATCTTTGGATCAGATCATAAACACCGATTTCACTCCACCGAGCTTGCAGCTGCGGCTCGAGTAGAGGAAGGTTGGCCTTCATCGGAATCGTGAAGTCCGGGTCGGGCAAGTTGAGTGTCGACCGAAGATCCATAGGGGGGCGCGATTTTACCTTCGAAGTCGCAAGAGGCGAGCATGATGCTGTAAAATTTAGACTAGCCGATGCCTCGGTGGAAGCATAGGCGCAGCGGCCGTCCTCGAATTTCGAATAAGAGCGAAGAGCGATTTCAAAACCACTCCTACTCACAGACCGAGTCGTCACGCTTTCCAGTTATCAGGCAAAAGCGCTCGAAATCGCACGTGCCGCAGGCAAGAAGACGATTCGCATTTCGCCGGATCTCAACCTCACAAAGGTGGACGTGGCATTGACTGATGATCATGTCGTGTTTCCAAATGGAATCCTTGTGGATTGGTGCGCAATCGTTGAGATGATTGACACGGGAAGGAAGTGTTTTAAGTTTTCTGAGCAAGGTGTCTGGGAGATCATGATCTTCTCCGAAACTACGAGATGGCTCCGTCAGCTGGCCGCAACAGACGGGGCACCAACGATGCTCGTCTCCGGCAAGCCGATGCACCGAATCAAAAATGTGGATCCGATGCAGGACACACGAAGCAAGGCAGCAGCCGTTGCGCCCATGCGTGGTCGCGTTCTCGACACGGCGACTGGACTAGGGTACACCGCCATTGAGGCTGCCAGAACCGCAAAACATATAACGACGATTGAACTCGATCCCGCAGCGCTCGAAATTGCCAAGCACAATCCGTGGTCACGCCTGTTGTTTTCTAGCGAAAAGATTGTCCAGCGCATTGGCAGTGCATTTGATGTTGTCAATGAGTTCGAGGATGGGTCCTTCGATGTGATTCTTCACGACCCACCGACCAAGTCTCTGGCGGGCGAGCTCTATTCAGGAGAATTCTATTCGAGACTCTTTCGTGTTCTGTCGAGAAATGGGAAAGTGTTTCACTACGTCGGAGACCCGGACAGCGGTCTCGGTGCAACGACAACGCAGGGCGTCATCCGAAGGCTTTACGAATCCGGCTTCCGCAAAGTAGTCCGAAAGCCTGAGGCGTTCGGAGTAGTCGCTTACAAGAGTTTGCCGGGTCGCGAGGCACCAGGATCGCGCCGCCCTATGCAGACTCGAACGAAGCGCGGGATGTCACCCGTCAAACCATCGGAATTCGTACGCTCGTCACGACGGCAATGACGCTGTGGGTCGAGCGACGAGGACATCGTTGTCCATGTAGCAACCGCGAAGGCTCTTGATTCCCAGGAGCCTTCACTACCTATGCTTCACCGAGCAGCGCGTGTCGCCATCCTTTCGTGCTGACCCTGGCGCCGAGCGAGTGCACGCATTGGAGCGCGCGCTCCAGAATCAGTGCACCAATATGAATCGTGCGCTCTCGACCGCGCTCTATTCCCGGTAGATCTGCTCGCTCCGCAATCGTCATGCGTCCGAGCATCCCAGCAAACTTGCTGATCTCTTCGAAATCAAGATAAGCGCCGTGCACTTTCGCTGGGACCCAAGGCACGACCTCATCGCGAATTGACACAAGATTCGTAGCCGACGCCCCCAATGCAACGGTCACCCCTGCTTGCCCCTTCAGATATCGTATGCCGAAGACGTCATCAACCTCTGCGCTCGCGCGCAGCAAGTCATGCCCAGACACGCGCTCGGGCGAGAGGGATTTCAATGAGAGCGTACCCACCGGAAAGCTGCGGCAAAAGACTGCCCTCCTGTATTCGCCATCTGCGACTGTCGTGACGATTTCGGTACTGTGTCCGCCAACGTCGATCACCGTAAGGCGCGGCTCTGCTGAGAACATTCGGTCCGTGTACACGCTCTTCATACCAAGCCGAGCCTCTTCGTCGCCCGATAGGACGAATACGGGAGTGCCTTGCTGTGCCGCTCGAGCTATAAACTCAGGAGCGTTTGTCGCGATCCGAAGAGCCATAGTTGCGGCGGCCTTCGGCACGACTTGAAAGTCATTTGCGGCATCCCATGCTCTCCGCAGCGCGGCGAGGCAATTCTGCACACTCTGCCCAGAGAGCAAGCCTGTTTCGCGAGTCCCGTTTCCTAATCCTGTGACCTCACTCGTCTCAAGAAGGTCATTCCACTTTTGGCCATCCCATTCGGCGACGACGAGCAGGAGGGAGTTTGAGCCAACGTCAATGACCGCACGTTTCTCGCCAACCGATGGCATCAGTGCGGACCTTCGAAGGCGACACCGCACGGACTCCCCATCGATGAGGGAGAGTTTTCGAATTGCTCGCCGTTCATTCGGATCAGAGGGTTGTAAAACGAAGCTGACTCTGTTGATCTGCTCCCGATGTAATGACAGATGAATGAGCGGCGGGATCGATTCTCGCTGACATTGGGCGTGCTGCCGTGAATGGTTGTTCCAAAGAAGAACAGGCAATCGCCGGCCTTCATGAGCATCGGGACTTCTGTGAATCCTTCTGGAGTTCCGACATGATGTCCCGTGAATGAAATTGACGGATCGGCCTCTCCTGGACATTGCAATTCGAGTAGATGTGACCCCGGCACGCAGATCAAGCAACCGTTTTCGACGTCGCAGTCGTCGATCGCGATCCACGCTGCGATGCAACCCATTCGATCATTAGCTTTCAGATACAGGTTGTCCTGGTGCGGTGCCTGACCCGGAGTCCCGGGCGGCTTCCAGTAGTACATCGTTTGGGCGGCGATGGGCTCATCGTCGAGGAGGACTCCCACCACGTTTGCGATTCGGGAGTCTAACAGATAGCGGAGGCTCATTTCGTCGAATCGATGCGGGTGGATGATTCTGGGGTACCGCTCGCATGAGTTCGACGGCCCGTGATCATCCCGGCTGAAGTAGCCCGGCACTCCTTCCTCCCAAATCTGCTCGAAGCGGTCCTTAATCTCTGCGACTTCGCTCGAAGCGAGGAGTTGCCTGAAGACCGCGAAGCCATCGCGATCTGCGGCGCTCTTGAGGCTGTCGGCGTTCATTACCTTCATTCTATCACCCGATACCGTTATAATCGGCGGCGTGCGGCACCTTGCCGAGTTAAATCACCTTCTCCACCACGTTCTCGTCTCGCGAGACGTGGTCGCCTCGCTGTACCGCGTTTGTGAGCAGGCGATAGAAGCGACCGGCGCACGCAACGCGATGATTGCGCACTATAGCGAGGTCGAAGGCCTGATGACCCTTCGCGCAGGTATCGGAGAGGACTGGCGGGCTGAGATGCTCGGCGAACGGATCAATGTCGGTGTGAACGTGGAGGAGGGGATCACGGCGTTCGTCGCGGCGACGGGCGAGAGCTTTGTAAGTGGCGATGTAACGAACGAGCCGCGTTACCGCATCTTAATCGAGGGCAGCAGGAGCGAGTTGGCTGCACCGATCTTCGACAGATATGGCCGCGTGAGGGGAGTTCTCAACCTCGAATCCGCAGAGATCGATTTCTTCCAGCCTGATCAGGTTCTGTGGGCAGAATTGCTCGCGCACATTGCGTCGCTCGCTTTTGAGTTCGAAGACGGTGATCTGAGAGAAGACGCGCTGGTAAAGGTTGGCATCGCATTGGATGTGGCACGTTCGGAAGAGGAGCTGCTCTCGAGTGTGCAAGAGGTGACCCGATCCGTATTGCGAGTAGCCGCGTATTCGATTTTTCTCTGGGAAGATGCACAACAAGCATTCGTGCTAAAGGACACTGTCGGAAAGTCTTCGCTCTCTGAGAACGCAATGTATCGACCAGGGGAAGGTTGTACCGGTTGGGTTTGTCAGCACGGCGAGCCAATTCTTGTTGACGATCCTCAGAAGGATCCGCGCTGGGCGGGCAAGTTCTTGGAGATGGATGCCGACCAGATCCACTCTTACATTTGCGTCCCGATCACATCGGGCGGCCGAGTCCTGGGCGCGATGCGGGCAATTCGAAAGAAGGGCAAGAACCCCTATATCGATGTGCGCTTTACCGAGCGCGAGCTGCGTGTCCTGAGTGCGATCGCCGAGCAGTTGGGGACGGGCCTTGAGAAGATTCGGTCTCTCAAAAAACTAATCATCAGCGAACGCATGGCCGCTTGGGGCGAACTGAGCGCGCGCAGCTCGCACATGATTGGAAATCGTGTGTTTGCTATCGCGGGCGACGCAAACGAATTGAAGTATATGATCAACTCAGACCCAATGCCGAGAGATCAAGCGATTGCGGTGCTTGAGCATTTGCAAGACAGCATCAGAAAACTTGAAAGCATCTTGCAAGACTATCGCGATTTTGTGACCGCCACGAAGGTCAACCTTGCATTCGATAGCTTGTCGGATGTGGTTCGAAAGGCTGCACAAGGTCTTCTTGCGGAAGGAGGGCCGATACAGGTGAGTTTTGAGCAGCTCGATGAAACTGAGCCATTTTTGATCGATACTCAAAAGGTCGAAAGAGCCGTCAGCGAGTTGATCGAGAATGCAACCCACTATATGGATGCCGGTGTCGTTACGGTTCGGGCAGGTCTCGCGACAAGCGAAGACTTCGCCAATGTTAGCTTGAGTCCCCAGGGCGTCGGGTATGCGAAGATCGAGGTGGAAGACCAAGGTCCGGGCGTACCAGAAGAGCACAAGGCACGCATTTTTGACGCTTACTATTCTTCTCGCGCGAAGGGCATGGGGCTGGGCCTCAGCATTGTGAAGGGCGTCGTCGACGCACACGACGGATACATATTCGAGAATGGAACTCCGGGCCAGGGCGCGCGATTTGTAATCTTGCTTCCGATGCGAAAGAGCGAAACGACCGCCTAAACCTCCGCCGCTGCTTCCACTCGAGGATAGATCCCGTGCAAAATCTTCCGATAATCTCCGGATTCTGCCCACTTCTCTAACTGCTGTGCGCGAAAGACAGGCATTGGGTGTGTAAAAGCCCAGGTCGAAGTGAAATACAAAATCACTTTTCCAAGCTGATCTAACGGCGACGCCTCTTGGTACGCGCGTGCCTGATCCATGAATGCCTCGATGTTCTCTTCATGGGAGAATCGATTTGGGCCGCTCGTTAGACGCAAGTTCGCATGCAGCGAAGTCTCCAGACTCTGCGAGACCAGCAGACCAGCGCGGTCACAACTGACCTCCGACTGACGCATCCACTCGTAGAACGCGAAGATCAAGCCAATGGCGGCCGCATCTCCTAAGATTGGCAGTCGTCGGCCTAAAGCCTGGAGGAGTGGGACCAAGAGCCGACCAACCATGTGGTAAAGCATGTGGCCGGATTTGATATGGCCAAGCTCATGTCCGATAAGATGATAGAGTTCCTCATCGTTAAGGGTGTCGACCATCGAGTTCCGCAATGTGATAAACGGCCGCTCAACTCCGCCAGCGAATGCGTTTGGAAATGGATTACTTGTAAGGTATAGCTCTGGCTCAGGAATGTCGAGAACTTCGCAGCTCTCCTGAAGAATCCTGTGAATTGTCGGGTACTGCTTCGGTCCGCATCGCACCGACATCGCCATGTTTAGGCAATAGAACCAGCGATCAAGGCCAAGCTCGCTGAACTTTCTCAACACAGGCGGCAGTAGCGGCACCCGCTCAAGCGCCGCAAGAGCGCGCCGATCCGCCTCCGTCGTGAAGGCATCGGAGCTTATCCCTGGAAGAGTTACGCGCTCGGGCACATTCGAGAATACGGGGGATGCCCTTCAATGGTTGCGGTACTCTTCTGTGCAAGATGCCACGGGCGGCGTTTACGACCTTAGGCTGCAAAGTCAATCAGTACGAAACCCAGCGAATTCTCGAGTCGTTCGAGGGCGCAGGGTTCGAGATCGTGCCTTTCAATGCCGTTGCCGATGTGTACGTTATCAATACTTGCAGCGTAACGGGGCAGGCGGAGAGCAAGAGTCGGCAGACCGTGCGCCGAGCTGCGCGCCAAAACCCGGATGCAAAGATCGTCGTTACCGGTTGTGCGGCGCAGATGTCCCTCAATCGAAGTGAGGCTTTTGATGCCGCCGATCTGCTGGTCCCGAACCCAGTAAAGCTGGAGACCCTCAATCGCTTTCTCACGGCCTTCCCTAGTTGGCGCCCTGTTTCGAGGAGCAACCGAACGGTTGTCGCTTCTCAGGGCGTTGTTGGGAGAACGCGAGCAACTGTCAAGATTCAGGATGGATGCAGCGTGATGTGTTCGTACTGCAGCATCCCTTACACCCGCCCAGGACTCAGCAGTAGGAGTTACCCCGAGGTGATCACGGAGATCCGTCAGCTTGCAGAGCGCGGTTACAAAGAAGTCGTCCTAACAGGGGTTCTGATTGGCGCATACGGCAAAGAGACGGGCAGCGGGGGACCAAACTTTGAGGATCTCATTGAGTTGATTCAGGAGAGGACCTGCATCGATCGCCTTCGAATCTCCAGCATCGAGATGCGACAAGTAACCCCAAGGCTGCTCGAGATCATGCGGCGTGCCGAATCGAAGGTCGTTCCGCATCTACACATTCCGCTGCAGGCGGGCAGCACCAGAGTCTTGAGTGAAATGAATCGCCCGTACAGCAAGGAAGACTATCTGGAACTTTGTCGGAGCGTGTACGCGATGGTTCCAGATGTCGCAATCACCGCGGACATCATGGTGGGCTTTCCAACCGAGACCGAGGAAGATTTTCTGGAGACAGTCGATGTCTGCGAGCAGGTTCGGTACGCAAAGACCCATTTGTTCCGTTTCAGCCCACGGCATGGAACTCCTGCAGATAAATGGGGAGACGCGATTCCGCCGCAGGAGAAGCAGCGCCGCAGCTCAGTCCTAAATGAGCTTTCAGCGGAAACTCGATCCGAGTTTGTAAAACGGTTTTGTGGTCGACGCCTGGAGGTTCTTGTCGAGTGCAAGTCGCCTCGGGACGGGTTGTTACGGGGTCACACAGGCAACTACATCGAAGTCGAATTCCCAGGTCCCAGTTCGCTACTGGGCTCTATCGTCAAAGTCGAGATCGTAGGTGAATCGGGTGGATCGGCAATTGGCGAACTCTCAAGCGAATTCGAGGAACCCAGCTTGAAGCATCTCAACGTCCTGAACTAAGAGCCATGAACACCGAATGTATTTTTTGCAAGATCGCATCAAAGGAGATTCCCGCGGACATCGTGGTGGAAAACGATAGCGTGATCGCTTTCCGGGATCTCAACCCGCAGGCACCAACGCACATTCTTGTCATTCCCAAGCGGCACGTAGACGGAATCGCGGAAGCGTCCCGCGACGATGACCTTCAAGAGCTACTTCTCGCCGCAGCCGAAGCTGCGAGGATCGATGGGATCCATCGTTCGGGTTACCGATTGGTGGTGAACAGCGGACATCACGGCGGCCAAACTGTTCATCACTTGCACGTCCATGTGCTTGGAGGGCGTGTAATGACCTGGCCTCCGGGATAGTCTTGGCAGGAATTCGGGCTCCGAACAGCGAAGTTGCCTGTCGATGCCCCCGCAAAGCGAGATCGAAGCCGCCCGCGAACGGGCATTCCGCCAGGGGCATGAGGGCGCAGTTGAGTTCCGAGAAGGGTTTACGATCCGTTCGTTTCTCGGAGCGCTGTTTGTCGCGTTCGTCATGTTGCCAGGAGGGCTCTTTCTCGGACTTGTCGCAGGGCAAGGGATCGGCGACGCAGCGGAATGGGTCACGATCGTTTTGTTTGCGGAGGTGGCCCGACGCAGTTTCATGCCCCTTCGCAAGCAAGAGATTTACATTCTTTTTTACATTGCGACGAGCCTTACGACCGTAATCGCTGCCGAGAGAGGACTGGCTGGTGGGCCGTTTGGCAATCTGATTTGGAGTGCCTTCACGGTGCAATCGCCCGCGTTCCAGGGCTTTGCTGACCAAGTGCCGACGTGGGCGATACCAGAGGCCGCATCTCCGGCTCTATTCGAGCGTTCGTTTTTCAATCCGGCTTGGGCCCTGCCGATCTTGCTGCTCGTACTGACAGAAGGGCTCGTGCGGATGTCATGGATGGGCATGGGTTATGCGCTGTTCCGATTGACAAGCGACGTCGAGCGACTTCCATTCCCGATGGCGCCAGTCGCGGCAGGCGGGGCAACGGCCTTAGCCGAAGCGGGCTCAAAGTCCGAGTCGTGGCGCTGGAATGTCTTCAGCACTGGCGCGGTCGTAGGGCTTGTCTTCGGGTTCTTCTATCTGGCGATTCCAATTTTCACAGGAACAGTTTTTGGAAACACGATTGAAATCTTTCCGATTCCATTCGCTGATTACACCAAGCAGATTGAAGCGCTCGCACCAGCGGCGATCATTGGGATCAGTTTTTCACTGGCGAACGTGTTGGCGGGGTTCGTGTTGCCATTTCATATTGTTCTCGGTGCGGCAATTGGATCCGTCGCGTGTCAAGTGTTTCTGAATCCGATACTCTATAAGTACGGGATGTTGCCTCACTATGCGAGCGGCGGTGCTTGGCCGACAAAACTCGCTGTCGATATGGACTTTTGGCTGAGCATTGGCATTGGCATCAACTTAGCCGTTGCGATTCTCGGCATTTGGCTGGTTGCTTCGACAGTACTGAAGGGTCGCAGAGAGCTCGCTGCTTCGAGAGTCTCATTGGCGCCGCCACCGGGAAGGGGGGACTTCCCTGTTTGGTATGGAATCATCGCGTATACACTGGCTACATTTGGCTTGATCGCCCTTTGCCGCTGGCTAGTACCGGACTTTCCCATTGGCCTGTTGTTGTTCTTTGGACTGGTATGGAGCCCGTTCAACAGTTACATCAGCGCGCGGATGATCGGTATCACAGGAAGAGGTGTCGGCTTCCCTTATCTGAAGGAGGCTGTCGTCGTCGCTTCAGGATACAAAAAAGTTGATGTTTGGTATGCGCCCATTCCGCTACACGACCATGGCGGCACGGTGCAGAGGTTTCGTGAACTCGAACTGACTGGAACAAAGATCACAAGCCTTATCAAGGCGGAGATCGTGATGTTTCCGCTAATCATTATCGCTAGTTTCTTTTTCTGGTCATTCTTCTGGAAATCGAGCCCGATCGAAAGCGGCCAGTATCCCTATGCACAGTTTGCATGGCCGTTCTATGCAAACACGGAAGCGGTTTGGAAACAGATTAATCTTGAGGGGGCCGAAGAGAGTTCGAAGGCTATGAATGCGCTCAAACCGAATCTGATCGCTGCAGGGACGGCCAGCGGGTTGGCGATGTATGGGGTGTTCACGTTCTTCAAACTGCCAATATTGACTTTTTATGGTTTCGCTGGTGGGATTGGCCTTTGGCCAATGAACACGATTCCACAGTTGCTGGGCGCATTTGCAGGCAAGTACTACTTCGCCCGTCGGTATGGAGAAGACAGGTGGGCAGCCTATGCCCCAGTCTTACTCGCTGGGTTCAGCTGCGGCAGCGGTCTGATAGCGATGATATCGATTGCTCTGGCTCTTGTTGCGAAGTCGGTGAGTACGCTTCCGTACTAGGCGGAGTGATAGCTGAGATCGGCTCGCCACAAAGCGTGCGCGTGCCGCTCCCCGTCTCGATTTCTTGTTGCCGCTGCGCCATGTACTGTACGGCGAATACACTGAGCGCAATCGCAAGAGCAGTAAGCAGAACGATCATTCGCACCGTAAGCGCAGCCGGCCTCGTGGGCAACGCCTGAATTGTTTGGGGATAAAGCTCAGAAGGCGCAGGAATAGAGATTCCTCCCAAACCGGCGCTTAGCTTCAGGAGTTCTTCTCTGTAGGCTGCGCATGGATCGCATGCTGAAAGGTGCGCGCGAACATTCGGCTCGATGCCCGATTTGAGATTAACTAGGTCAGCTTCGGCAAGCTTGCCTCGGACGATCTCGCAACTGAGTTTTGGGTCATTCAGCGACATCTATTCTGCCCCCTCAGAAAACATTCTTCGCCTGAGGGACTCTCGCCCTCGACCAAGACGGCTCTTTACAGTCCCTGTGGGCACGCCCAGAATTTTGGCGATCTCGCTGACACGCGCTCCCTCCAAATGGTGCAAAACGACAACAAAGCGCTGATCGTCCGGCAGGCTCAACAACGCTTCCATCAGTGAATTGGAGTCCGACATCGCTTCAACGAAGCGATCCGCCCCATTTGCTGGGTCTGCTATGGACTCCCCGCCGTCTGCAAAG
Source organism: Fimbriimonadales bacterium (assembly GCA_041744215.1). GTDB lineage: Bacteria > Armatimonadota > Fimbriimonadia > Fimbriimonadales > ATM1 > JAHCHL01. Next base: position 29,724 of record JBGTLG010000016.1, read on the forward strand.
GACTCAAGCGAGACCTCTCGATCAGAACGACGGGCGCGAATAACGTCGATGGCGGCGTTCGTTGCAGTTCGACGCAGATAGGCGAGAACGCCCCGGTCTCCGCGGAGCGAGCCGAGCTTTTTATACGCGCGGACAAATGTTTCCTGCACTACGTCCTTAGCATCCGAGGGATTGCCCGCTATTGCAAGGGCGAGCGTGTAGATGCGATCCTGGTGCCGATGGAAGAGGCTCTCGAATGCGGCGCGCTCGCCACTCCGAGCTCGCTCCACCAACTCAGCATCTCCGAGATGCTGTAGGGCCGCAGTTTGGTCTTCCCTCATATCAAGAACGGATACGTGGCCATCAGGTTCCAACTTTGAATCCGGTTCATACTATCCGGGCTTGGACAATTCTCCAACTGACTGACGGTTTTTCCTGAGAAAAAGTTGAGTGCGATCGCAGAACATCCATTCCTGCTCCCGGCTAAGTAGCCGAGAATCAAGTGTAACAGCATGAGCCACAGCAACCCGTTCCACCGATGGCTGACCAGCCTGCTTCGGACCGGCGCCCCCGCGTCGTACCTCCTGCTCGGGGTCGCGTTTGCATTCTTCGTAGCGCTGTGGCTCTTATCGGGGGGTCCGGCCGCCGCGCGGCTTCTTGATAGTCTCGTTTTCGAGGCGCCGGATGGCTTGTCGAAGCCGTGGACGATGCTTACCTACGTCCTTGCAAACCCTGGGCCGGGGGCTATTTTGGGGGTAGTCATCGGTTTGTTCTTCTTTGGATCCTCGCTGGAGCGGTCCTACGGAACGGCGAGGTTCCTCAAGTTCTTCTTCGGGATCACTCTCCTAACCGCGGCGATGGGAGCCCTTGGGGCGTTCGTTCTTGGGATCGGATTCCTGATCTGGTCGATGGGAATTCCCGTGGCTTGCGTCGTGGTCGCCTGGGCGACTAGAAACCCTGGCGCGTCAGTTCTGCTTTGGTTCGTTCTCCCGATCAAGGCGGTGTGGATTGGGTGGATGGCGTTTGTCTTCACTTTGGTCAGTTTCACCTACCACCAACCTGGAATGGCCGTGTTCCTTGCGGTTCCATTCGTCGTTTCGTGGGCGTATGCCGCCGGGAAGCTCTTGGTGCCCAACCTGAGGGTAGGCCGCTCCCGTGGGAAGCAGATGGAGACCGACTACGAGGGCCTCGACTGGGAGCGGCGCAGAGAAGCAGAGGCGGAGCGGCGCCGCCTGAAGGAGCTGTTCGAACGATCCTGGAAAGATGACCCAGATATCGAGGGGCCCTCAAAAGATCGTTAAAAGGGGGAGAATCTTCGACGTTTTGCAGGAGTTACCGGAACAAATCAGCTTCTGCATGGGTACTATCTAAAAGCCGGTGGAGAAATCACCGGCGGCGTCTAATTTCCCTTGACCGGGAAAGCGGGGGAACCAGTCCTTTGGGGCGAATTCCGTGAAAGCGGATAGAGTAACTCTTGGCTCGAGCCCGACAGCTAACCCCGTAGACGAAGCGAGAGCCTTGTAACCGAAAACTGGCAATGGCGCCAGTGAATCTAAGAAGGCTGTGCTCTCGAGACTCGAAGCATGGCTTTTTCTTTGATTCGAAGTCGGAGAAGGTTTCTCTGTTGCGTCAGGCACGGTCAACGAGAAAACACCGTCGCTGAAGGCTGACCAGGGCGTGACCGCCCGAGGTCGGACCGGCTGGCTAGACACCTCCTGACAACGGGGCGTCGCTTTCGAAAGGAAGCGACGCCCTTCTAGCTTTTCTGAGGCACGCTCGGCGCAACGGAGCGTCTATACTCACGAGAGCAGAATGAGAATCAAGCAGTTTTTTTTAGCACTTGCCTGCCTTCCCATGGTCTCGGCATTCACACAAGATGTTGGCCGGGCAATGTTGACGATCAACGGGGAGACGGTTACTCTTGGTGAGTACTACCGACGCATGGAGTTTCTTGAAGATGTTGGGAAGATTGTGGGCAACCAGTTTGTGGAGCGTCCGCCAGCTTTCCTTGCGGTAGAGCGGATCGTGAATGAAAGACTGATTCTTCAGCTGGCAAGACGACAGGGAGTGGCGCCAACTCCGGGCGAAATTGAAAATGAGTACCGAATGAGGCGGCAGGACAACGCCGAACAGGTCGACAACTTGCTTGCACTTGGCGTTGCAGAAGCGGACCTGAAGGCTCAGGTTGCGGTTGAGATGGCTCAGTTCAATCTGATGACGAAAGGCGTCACCATCACCGACCAGCAGATAACCGACCATTACAACAATAACCGCTTCTTGTATTCGACGCCGGCAACGGCGACTCTTCGGGTGATCGTTGTGCGCGAAGCAGCCGATAAGTTGCGTGTCGAGGCTGCGTTGGCAACCCGGAGTTTCGGTGAGGTTGCTAAAGAGCACTCTGTCGATCTTTCGAAGTTCGATGGAGGAAGCCTCGGCGAAGTCGCCATCGACCGCTTGCCTCAAAACGTCAGAAACCTCGTCGCAATCATTGAGGCTGGGAAACACACGCCATGGATCGAGAGTCAGGGCGCCTTCTTGATGTATCACATTGACGCAAAAAGCGAATCAAAGCAACTTCCCTTGGATGACCGATTGCGACGCCAGATTCGGCGGAAGATGATGCTTGACATGGGTCGAGCCAAGAACAACGTCAAAGCGATGATGGACGAAATGCTCAAGACGGTCAAGGTGGAGATCGCAGCACCCGGGCTTCAGAAGCTTTGGGACGCCTATATTCGCGATTATCAGCGCTCTCTTAGCGGGCAATGATCTCGATTGTCGGATTAGGTCCTGGCGACCGATCGCAGATACCTTTACGAAACTTGGATGCTCTCCGCTCTGCCGAGCGGGTTATCCTTCGAACCCAAATCCATCCGGCCGCGGGACACCTTCGCGCAGAGGGTATCGCGTTTGAGACATGCGATGATCTTTACGAGACGGCTGAGAACTTTGAGTCGCTCTACCTCCAGATCGCCCAGCGTGTTCTTGATGCCGGCAGCTGTGCTTATGCGGTGCCAGGGCATCCGCTGTTCGGCGAAGAGTCGGTACGCATTTTGCTCAATCGGATCGAATGTGAGGTTTTCGGTGCGCCGAGCTTTGTTGATGCTGTCCTTGATGCTATTCAAACGCCGATCGCAGCTTCACTGCAAGTCTGGAATGCCTACGATCCAGCTGCCCACTTCCCGGATCCGCGCAGCTCGCAAATCGTCTACAACCTAGATTCGAAAGATGTAGCCTCGGACGTCAAACTGTGGCTGCTAAGGTTTTTTCCGGCCGATCACGCTGTGACAGTCGTTTCCGGGTGGCTTTCCGGTGAGAACCCACGAAGACTCGGCGTCCCACTTTCGGAACTCGACCATCAAGAGTTTGATCCACTCACGAGCGCATTCATTGGATCGCTTGTTAGGGAGCGACCGTATGGGTTTTATGGTCTGGTTCATGTTGTTGACAAACTGCTGGGCCCAGATGGTTGCCCCTGGGATCGGGAGCAGACGCACGAGTCTCTCAAAAAGCATCTTCTTGAAGAGACGTATGAAGCGATCGAAGCAATCGATTCGGGTGATGCGGATCGGCTTTGTGAAGAGCTTGGCGATGTGCTTTTGCAACCGCTGATGCATTCACAGATGGATGCCATAGAAGGACTTTATGATATCGACGATGTCATTGATGGGATCACCCACAAATTGGTGCGGAGGCACCCGCACGTATTCGGCGATATCAAGGTCAACGATGCCAAGGAAGTGCTCAACAACTGGGACATGATCAAGCAATCGGAAAAGCCCGATGGCGAGAAGTCTGTTCTCGACGGCGTACCGACCGCCCTGCCCGCTTTGCTGCGTGCTTATGAGGTTAGCAAGCGAGCAGCTCGGGTCGGGTTTGAATGGCCGGATTTTCAGTCTGTGCTGGCAAAAGTCGAAGAAGAGCGAGCTGAGTTAGAGGAGGCGATTATCGCCGGCGATCCTGAGGAGATCGAAGCTGAACTCGGCGACTTGCTGTTCGCTCTCGTAAATGTCGCTCGGTGGAAAGGCGTCGAGCCGGAGGAGGCACTACGAAAGATGGTGACTCGGTTCTCGGGGAGGTTCGCTAAGATGGAGCAATCTGCTAACAAAGCCCTTAAGGAGCATTCTTTTGCCGAGTGGGATGCGCTCTGGGAACGCGCAAAACAAAGTTAGGGCGCGAAGTTCGCAACCCGTTCCTTGTTTTTGCTAAGAACTCTCAACGAGAGTTGGTCGGCATCAGATGGCAGATCCTCCAATCGAAACTCAATTCGATAGAGCCGCAGATGATGGATGCCGAGAGTGTACGGATCCGGCGCCACTATGGACTCAAACTCACCGACAAGCCAAGGTGCCCCTGGAGCGAATTGATGCCAGGGAAATCCCACAAGAAGACTGAATTCGTTTGACCTCTGCTTGTAGGCAAGTTGCAGCCTCGTTGGCTGCACAACAGTTTTTCCGGAGATTAGGACGAATCTGACTTGATCGAGTTCGTCCAATCGTGCGGATCCTGACTGTTGTGCGTTGATCACGTCGTTCTGGGGCGATGCGGCAAGTTGCACCAAGAACACCAGCCTTCCATCGACCTCACCGCGCACACTCGCCCACCGCCTAACCAACTCTTGATCGTCGAAGTGGTCACGCCTCTGTAGGAATCCGAGGCGACTCGCGACGAAGCCTGGCGCGAACCGCCAGGCAAACTCCATTGGCTGCCGGACTGGGCCAGCGTGCCTCCAACCGATCTGGACCTGGAAAGGCGCTGCACAGCGCCATCCGGCAGACGGTGACTCGCCCCATTCACGGCCTCGTTCAACCCACTCAGTGGGTGCTGACGAAGGAAACTCGAGGGACCGTCCAGGGTCGGCCAGGCAAATGAAGGCAACCGCGAGCGTCGAAAGCGTCACACCTTGATTATCGGTCGGCCGTTGTGCGGAACTCTCCCTGCTCTTGCGCTTTAGACTTCGGCGACATGCGACGCTTAAGCCTGTCGATTGAGGTCGAAAGGTCATCAAAAATCGTGTAGCTGCACGGAATGACAAAGAGAGTTAGCAAGGTCGAGAGGCTAAGACCGCCAATGATGACAATGCCGAGCCCTTGACGAAACTCGGAACCACGACCGAAGGCTAGCGCGATTGGCACCATTGCGAGTATTAGTGCAAGCGTTGTCATCATGATTGGGCGGAGACGCGCGTAGCCCGAGTCGAGGAGAGCCGTGTGCCTGTCTTCGCCGCGGGCACGGAGAGTGTTTGCGTAGTCAACAAGCAAAATTGCGTTTTTGCCGACGAGCCCGATCAGCATGATGACGCCAATAACGCCGACGATATCAAATGCCTTACCTGCAATCATGAGTGCGAGGAAGGCACCGACCAACGCTTGTGGCTGCGCGAGCTGAATGACGAATGGGTACAGCACGTTGTTGAACAGCGAGGCAAGCACCAAGAAGACGAGGATGATTCCGAGCCCGAATGCCATTGCAATATAAGGCTGTTCTCTCTGTTGCGTTTCGTTCTCGCCTTGTTGCGCGAAGAAGACATTGTCACCCAGGTTCGCTTCGTCCAGCGCTTTTTCGATTTTTGGGCCCATCGTGCCGATGATGTATCCAGGAAGCAAGTTCGCGCTCACTACGATTTGCCGTTGTCGGTCCTTTCGTTCCACTTTGTCAGTCGACTCACTCTCTTTTATGTTGGCGATTTGCCCGAGATAAACCGGATTTCCTTGTCGAAATGCAATGGGTACTGAGGAGAGAGCGGCTGCATCTTGGCGTACATCGTCAGCGAGGTTGATGCGTATGTTGTATTCGCGCCCACCTTCTCGAAACTTTGCGTCGGTGTTCCCCTCGTACAGCACGCGAGTCACAGCTCCAAGCGTCGCAACGGATAGATCATTGTCTGCAAGCCTCACGCGGTCGGGCTCGACTACTAACTCCGGCTTGCCTGGATTAGAGGAGAGCTCGACATTTACGATTCCTTCGACGTTAGCGAGCGCAGCAAGTGCCCTCTGTGCGGCTGGCGCCACAGCCTCGGCGTCGGTACTCTTGATACCGACTTGAACCGGTGCGCCAAATGCGAATCCGCTTTGCGCACTGACTACGATTCTTGCATCCGGTATCTTGCCTATGCGTTGCTGCAAGTCGGTGACGAGGGAGTTTTGATGGCGAGTCCGCAGCCCGTCTTCTTTCGCCCAGAACTTTAGGACGTCCTCTAGCGACTGCTTGTCTCTGAGAGTCACCTGCAACTGAGCATATTGTGAGCCTGAGCTCCTTGTTCCGATGCCACTCGTTTGCGCCCCGACGGTGCTTGTGACGTACTCGACGTCTGGAATCTCCCTTGCGATTCCTTCGATGCGCTCAACCACGCCGAGCGTTCTGTCAAGCGAGGCACCGGGCGGCATTGTAACGTTTACCGACAGTTGTCCTGAATCGGTCGCGGGCGCAAAACTGAAGTTGAAGATTGGCCCGCCTTTGAACTGAGTCAGCGTAAAGCCCAAGACGGTAAACGCAATCATCGCCGCTGCGAAGAGTGCGCCTCCGAGCAGGATTCGAACGTTTGTTTTTCGTGCGAGGAAACTAAGAACAAAGATAGCAATCGCAACAACGCCCGCAGTCATAGCGAGCCCCATTCCCATTTCCACGGCTGCTCCGGCACTCGGAGCGAAGCTGCCTCCGATCATCATAAACACACCAAACAAGAATGCCCACCCGCCAACGAAGACGAGCCACCGACGCTCAAGCGCCTTGTTAAGGACGCGGCGGTACCCGTCGGCGAAACGATGGAAGCCGATGTCGAACCACTTTCCAAATCCCCGCTTGTCTTCTAAGTTTTCTCCTTTCCGATACCAGCGGGAAGCAAGCATGGGCGTAAGGGTAAACGAAACAAAAAGCGAGAACAGTGTGGCCGTTGCGACAGTCAGAGCGAACGGTCGGAAGAATTGCCCGGTGATTCCCCCCATCATCGCAACGGGGAGGAAGATAACCACGTCAACCATCGTTATCGAAACTGCGGCGAGGCCGATTTCCATTCGCCCGTTGATTGCGGCCGTCTCGGGATCCTCACCCATTTGAAGGTGCCGATAAGTGTTCTCTAACACAACGATCGCGTCGTCGACGAGGATGCCTACTGCCAGTGAAAGGCCGAGCATCGTCATGATGTTAAGGGTGAACCCGAAGGCACCGATTGCGGCGAACGCGGCGAATAGACACGTTGGAATCGCGAGAGCCACAATCAGAGTCCCCCTGAAGTTATGGAGGAACATGTAGACGATGCCAACCACGCCGACTATGCCCACGAACAACGCGATGTTGAGTTCGTGCAGCGACTCCTTGACTTGCTTTGCAGCCTCGCGCGTGACCGTAAACTTGATCGGAAACTCGTCGCCGAGTGTCGCCAACTCCGCTTTGACCGCATCCGTGATCGCAACCGTGTTCCCCTCGCGCGTTTTCTGAATAGTCAGGATTACCGCATCGCGGCCGTTTACACGGCTGACTTCGGTTCGTTCTGCGGGCCCGTCGGTGATCGTTGCAATGTCACGCAGGCGCACGACAGCAGGTGATACGTTTGGATCCATTCGGTCTGAGACGGGGATAACAAGATTGCGGAGTTCGTCGACGGTGGAGAATTCTCCCTGTACACGAACAGAAGTTTCGCTGCTGCCTTCGGTTATTCGTCCGCCAGGAATGTTTACGGCCGCTCCACGAAGCGCATTCAAAGTGTCTGTGATGCCCAATCCGTAACTCAACAAACGGTTATGGTCTACAGCCACACGAAGCTCCCGGATCTGACCACCTGTGACACGAACTTCTGCAACTCCGGGGACCCGGGCCAACCTATCGCGAACGCGATCATCGAGGGTGTCTCGCAGATCAAGCGCAGAGAGAGTTTCGCTCTCCGCCGCGATGAAGAGAATGGGTTCGTTCGCCAGATTGAGCTTAGAGACGATGGGCTTTTCTGAATCAACCGGGAGAGTGCCCACGACCTCATCTACTTTGGATTTGACATCGTTTAGCGATCCATCCTGGTCGACACCAAGTTCAAACTCGATTGCTACAATTGAGAGCCCTTCAAGTGAGGTTGACTGGATACTTCGTATTCCATTGACTGTTGTGACCGCATCTTCTATGGGCTTCGAGACGAGGGTCTCGATCTCTTGCGGGCTTGCACCTGGATATGGCGTCTGAATTGTGATGAACGGGAAGTCAATCTCTGGGTTCTGTTCAACGGGCAAACTCTGCAACGCGAGATAACCCAAGACCATGGCGGCGATCATAAGCATGAAGACCCAAACGGGTCGTCGGATCGCTGCGAGGGTCAGCCACATTTACGCATCACCCGCCGATCGTGCGCCCTCACGGATGGCGTCACCATCGGTGAGCGAATCTTTACCTTTGAGGATGACTCGCTGTGAGGGGGAGAGCCCGAAAACTTGGACCCAATCCTCTTTGATGAGCCCTAATGTGACTTCAATTCTTTTGGCTTTTGTTCCGTCGGCGACGAATACATAATGCTTTGTACCTTCGGATCGCACAGCATCGCGAGGGATGAGTGTTGCATCCATAGAGGTCGATAGCGTCAGCATTCCCCGCGCGTACATTCCCGGACGGAGCGTGCCTCCACCATTCGATACTGCGATGCGTGTAGCGAAGAGGCGACCCAATTCGTTCGCATCCGGACGGATGGCGATAACGACGCCTGCAAAGTCGCGATCTGGGAACGCGTCTATTCGAATCTTCGCTGGCTGCCCGATCTTTACTCGCGAAACTTCGAGCTCGGGAATCTGCGCCTCGAAATAGACGCTGCCAAGTCCTACGATTCGCGCAACCGGGGAACCTGGGCCGACGGTTTGGCCGGTCTTCGCGGGGGTCCCGCTGACATACCCGTCTATCGGGGACACCACTACCGTCTCTGAGAGTTGCTGCCTAACGAGCCGAAGCTGCGCTTCAGCCTGGCGGACATTCGCTTGGGCTTGAATCACTCGCTCACTAGCAGCAGCGTCCAACATCGCGTTAGCCTTTGCGGACAAAAGCTGCTCTTCAGCCGCGCGAACGGCATCTTCGGCAACTCGGATCTCCTCCGGGCGCGCGCCTTCTAGGACCAAGTTATAGCCTTCGACTGCAGTTCGATAGTTCGCAAGCGCCATGTCATATTGCAACTGTGCCGACTCGACTTCTGCGAGCGCAATTGCATCCTCGCGATACAGTCGCTTTGCGCGGTCCAGGTCGGCCTTCGCCTTGTTCATCGAAGACTCCGCGCTGTTGACTCGCTCTCTTGCTTGCGCTTTTTCTTGTTCTCGTGCCCCTTTTCTAACCAGGGCGAGTTGACTCTTCGCCTGTGCAAGCGCGGCCTCTGCCTGACGCACTGCGGCGCCGCTTTGCGCCGGAGTTACGCGAGCTTGGATCCTCGCTTGAGCGAGGGCGCTTTCAGCGGCCGCAACCCCAGCTTGCGCCTGCTGAATCTGATGCAGGAGCCCGGCTGAGTCAACTTGCGCGATAGTCTGGCCAGCCTTGACTGGCGATCCATCCTGCACCGAAACGAACACAAGTCTCCCAGCAGTCCTTGCGCCGATCGTAACCTCATCGAGCGTTCGAAGTGGGCCGCTCACTTCCAACCCACTTTCAACGCTTTCTATCTTGGGCGTGACAAACGTGACTGGAACAACTTTGTCCGAGAGCAACTGTTTTTGAATCGCTGCCTCTTTTTGAGCCTGCCTATCTGGGCAACCGCCGCTCACCGCTGCGGCAACGACTATGAGCATGAGAATAGGTCCGTGCTTCATCAAACATCCTCCGAGCCAACGGCTCGCTGCAAGTCCGCGACTGCATTCCAATAGTCGTAGACAGCAGATACGTGCGCACTTCTCGCGCGCGTGTAAAGCGCAGTGGCGTCGGAAACTTCAACTGGCGTTCCGATGCCCTCTCGATACCGGAGATTAGCAAGCCTGAGCGTCTCCCGTGCGACATCGACGTTCTTTTCTGCCGACTCGATGATCTTCCGAGACGCGACGACGGTGAGATACGCCTGGCGCACGTCGACTTCGACCGCAAGGCTAACTTGGTTAAGGGCGTTCTCTGCTCTTGCTTCCTCTTGTCGCGCGTGCCCGACACGTGCCCGAGTCAGTCCACCGTCGAACAATGGAAAACTGAAGAACGCTGCCGCTGACGCAGTGTCCTTCGCTGCCCCGAAGCCTGAGGCATCTGGATCACGAGTGAAGTTCACCTGGACGTTTAACGTGGGGAGTCCTTCGCGCTGTCGAGCTTGACGGTACTTGATTTGGTATTCGACAACGTGCTCAGCTGCTAAAACTTCTGGACGAGTTTCGTGTGCCAGTTGTATGAGTTCCTCCATCGACTTTGTTACGGCGGGCAGCCCTTCGGGGCGAACCAGCGCTACGGGTGTACTAGTGGGCCGCGAAAGAACGAAGTTGAACGACGCCTTCGCCAGTTCGACGCCGTTGAGCGCTAGAATCAAGTTTTGCTCGGCGGAGCTGGCGTCAGCTTGAAAGCGAATGACGTCGAACCTTGCGACTTTCCCAGCCGCATACTGTTCTTCGGACACTCTGAGGTGCTCCTTCGCTGCAGCAAGTTGCTCTTCCGCAACTCCGACAAACTCTTGCGCCTGTAAGACTTGGAAGAAAGCCGACTTTGCTTCAGCCCCGGCGTTGTTCCTTGCAGCGTCAAGTTGCCGATCGCTTGCCCTTTGCAATGATCGCGCTCCGTCGACCCCGAGACGGTAGATGCCGAACAAGTCTACGGGTTGCATGAGGTTGAATTGCAACGACTTGCGGTCGATCGGCCGCACAACTACCGGAGGTGACATGGGATCGAAAACCACGGCAATCTCTCGGTCGTATCGCAGATAACTCGCATCGAATGTCAGCCTTGGCAAGGCTGCGCTCCGGGCTTGTTGGATCGTTTCCGCAACCCCTTTCGCATTTGCCTGCGCGTCTATGACTCCGAAAGCCGACTGCCGTGCGATCCTTACCGCGTCCTCAAGTGTCAACGGGTTTTGCGCCATCGCAGCGACGCCTGAAATCAGCGCAAACACCGCGACGCTTCGTGTACAGAATCGATGTGCGTTCAATATTGCCTCTCTATTCACTTGCCTTTGGTCCGGTTCGTTGCATAACCCCGTGGAAGACTATTTCGACTAGATCCCTCAGTCGATCAGGAGGTGCCCCAACAAGAAACAACATCGCGACTGTATGAAGAATCATTCTCGCGGTGACTTCGGTGTTGTGTTCTCGGAGTTCGCCAGCAGCGACTCTCGCAGCGAGATATCGGGCGAGCAACTGGCAACCCTCGTTCGTCATGCCAACCCATCTCTCGTGCATGTCCTCGTTGACGAGGCCCTCCCGGACGAAGATACAAATCACACGCCCTTTTTCTGCGAGGAGGTCGTAAAAAGCCTGGGCTACCTCGGGCAAGATCTCAGACGCGGGTCGCTCAAAGGAGGGTAACAGCACTCGCCGGAGTTCAGGGATCACGCCGTATCGCTCGACAACCTTTGCAAGGAGGTCCTCCTTGCTTTCGAAGTAATGGTAGATGAGCCCTGGAGCGACTCCTGCCGAGTCGGCGAGTTCCTTCATGCTAGTCCCTTCCCATCCTCGCGACGAGAACAGCTCGAGGGCAGCCTCGAGGAGCTGCTCTCGCCGCTCCTCTGCTTGGATATCTCGTTTGGTAGGGGCTTTCTGCTCGTTCATTGAACGTTCAGTCAGCGAATATACGCCAGAGGTTGACCACCTGTCAAGCGGTACTGGGCAGATAGGCAACAAATGAGGCTAAAATCTGATTTCCATAGCGGAAAACAGGTCGGTGTTAGCGGCTTAACCGGCGCGGGCGACGTCCCTAACTGCAAGCGTTTTTCGCAGGGACGCGCACTTTCCAGACGGGAGAGCTACTGAATGATATCTGACAATCTTTTCGACGCTCGCGCCAGTATCAAAGTCTTCGGGGTTGGCGGGGGCGGTTGCAATGCCGTTGACCGCATGATCGCCGCCCGAGTGATGGGTGTCACTTTCATCGCTGCCAACACGGACGCGCAAGCTCTGTCTGTTTCGAAGGCCGCTTACAGAATCCAGTTGGGGTCCCAGCTGACGTCGGGCTTAGGCAGCGGCGGCGACCCTTCTGTCGGCGAAGCGGCGGCAAGAGAGAGCCTGTCGTATATCGACGCTGCGCTCGACGGGGCGGATATGGTTTTCGTGACTGCAGGGATGGGAGGCGGCACAGGATCTGGTGCCGCACCGCTCGTCGCTGAGCGCGCAAGACAGAAAGGGATCTTGACGATAGGGGTCGTAACGAAGCCTTTCGCGTTCGAGGGTCGCCGCCGTTCCGAGCAGGCCGAAGAGGCTTCAGCGCGGCTTCGTGAAAACGTTGACACGCTCATCACGATTCCGAACGACCGGCTCACGCAAATCGCCGATCGCAAAACGACGATGACTGATGCGTTCACGATGGCGGACGACGTTCTCCGGGCTGGCGTTCAGGGCATTTCTGAAATCATCCTCCGCCCGGGGATGATCAACGTCGATTTCGCGGATGTTCGAAATGTCATGTCTAATGCTGGCGTCGCGCTTATGGGGTTTGGCGTTGCGCGCGGAGACAACCGGGCGCGAGCCGCCGCAGAGATGGCTGCGAACAGCCCACTCCTGGAAACGAACATCGAGGGAGCGACGCGGCTGCTGGTCAACATCACGACCGGCCCAGACTTCACTATCGGCGAAGTTCACGACGCGATGGACTACCTATTGCAGTTCACCCACCCGGATGACTCTGAAATCACCGTCGGCCACGTGCTACGCCAAGATTTGGGAGATCAGGTCTACGTGACGCTTCTCGCAGCGGGAATGACTGCTGTTGTCCCGCGCGAGTGGGCATCTTCGGCACCGGCGCGGAGGACCGAATCGCAGCCGACCGACGTGCCTGTTCTCGAATCTGACCAGACCGAGATGGCGGCCGTTTCCGCAGGGCCCCAAGACCTCGACATTCCGACGTTCCTTCGTCGCCAGCAAGAGAGTCGACAGTAGGACTTTCGGCGGAGAAACCGGCCGAGACCCGGAGTTTCTGCGCTTGACATCAACCAAAAGCGCTGAGAACAGGTATGTAGCATCAGGTTCTCCTTGTGTTTAACTGGTACTACGTCGGCCAATATGGACAACTCGGCCCCCTAAGTGAGGAGCAAATGGTTGAGTTGATAGACTCTGGCGTCATTTCGGCCGACACCTACGTTTGGAAGCGCGGCCTGCCTGATTGGATTCAGGCTGACGCGGCCTCTGAGTTTCGCCGACGGCTGACGCCGAACTTTCCGCCTCCTCCTCCCCCCAGCCAGCAGATGGCGTCTGCGAGATCTGTCCCGCCACCCGATCCAGTGTCGAAGTATTCCATGCAGGCGTACTACTCAGGATCGACCCAATCGGGGGGAGTGGTCAGCCCAAGCAGCCGGGTCGCAGCCGGGGTCTTGCAGCTCCTACTGCCCGGCGTCGGGCGGATGTATCTGGGCTACACGGCGATAGGCGTCCTTCAACTCGTACTGACTATCTGCACTCTAGGGATGCTGTGGATCTGGCCGTTCGTTGATGGAATCCTAATCCTTGCTGGAACAGTCCGTCACGACGGATACGGTCGAGTACTCAGAGACTGATGCTCATCGGATTATCGCTGGCGGTTGCCGTTTATCTGCTGATACTGATTATTGTGGCTTGGGCAGCGACGCACCCGCCACGCTCGCCTATCTTTCTCTCGCCTAGCGCTATGGGTATCGCGGTTGAGGAAATCGAGCTCCCATGTGAGGGACTAACGCTCCGCGGTTGGTGGGTCGATCACCCGAATCCAAAGGCGACGGCCGTACTATTGCACGGATACGTTATGAACCGTGCGGAGAACGCTGCGCTGGCGGCGCGTCTACACGAAGAGGGAGTCGCCTGTTTACTTCTCGACTTCCGAGCGCACGGGAAGAGCGATGGCAATCTCACAGGGATCGGTTGGCCGGAGCGTGCTGACGTACTGTGTGCGTGCGAGTTCGTCGCCAAACGCCACCCGCAAACACCCCGAGTGCTGATCGGGTCGAGCATGGGTGCAGCGGCAGCGGCATTCGCTATCGCGGAAGACCCAACTTGTGCAGACGGGATCGTTCTCGATAGCTCCTATTCTTCTCTACCGAGCGCGACGCTTGGTTGGTGGCGGTTCATTGGCGGCAGACCTGCGTCGGCATTGCTCGCTCCTGTAATACTCGTGGCTTGGCCAATGGTTCCGTTCAACCCCTTCTCGGTCAACGTCGGCCGGGCCCTCGCGCGATCAGACAAACCCGTTCTGATTATCCACGGGGATGAGGATGACTTAGTGAATGTCGAGCACGCGGTGAGAAATCATCGTCTGGCGGGCGGCAAGAAGCATCTGGAGATTGTAGCGGGATCGTCGCATTCGGAGACCCGCTGGCTCGATCCGGAGCGATACGCGGAGCTTTTGATCGCTTTCATTGATGATCTTGTTTCCGACCGGATTGAACCTCCGTTATCGGCTCACGATTCGTCCCTGTCTTAGGTGACAGACGTCCTGAGAGCGTTCCTCATTTACGCAAAGACGAGCTACGCCAGATTCCTGATGCTCGGACTCCTGGTGGTGTTGGCTTCGAAGCTGTCCGTTACGCCAGTAGGCTTGGCGGTTTTTGCCGCGGCAGCCATGCTCGCGTTCACGAATGGGCGCATGGCGATCATGTTTCTTTTTGGGTCGACATTCCTGCCTTATGTGTTTGGCGTTCCTGTAACACAGGCCTACGCAGCAGTGATCCTCTTGCTACCGATGGTGCTGTTAGATTTGAGTAGAGCTTCAAAACTTGTCCCTCGCTCATTCGCTCTGCTGCTCCTGATAGTGGCTGCACTGATCGCTGCGACCTATCCCTTTCATAAGTCGATTGACGTCCAAGTTCTTGGCTTTTCGCTTTGTGGCGCGCTCGTAGCGTGCTATCTCGTTCGGCGTGACTCGATACCAGTCACGGAGATCTTGGGTGATTTGGCGTGGGTGGTAGGAGCGACGCTGTTTGTTCCGCTCCTGTCTAACTCAATCGCGGTGCCTCTCTCTCCTTTTTGGGTAGATCGACACCTCGGATACTTCGCAATCGATCGGTTCAGTGTCGCGTTTGTTGAGCCAAACACGGTCAGCGCGTACTTGGCAGCTACGTTTCTGTTGATCCTGATCAGCTACCGCCACCGGAGCTACTTGACTCTGCTCACAGCGAGCGCATTCTCCGTGCTGTTGCTTTACGGAGTCAACCTAGCGGGATCTAGGACCGCCTTAGCATTTGCCGCGATCGCAATCACGGCTGTCAGTTTTGTCTCGCTTGCGCTTCAGTACCGCGGACGAACCGAATTCTCTGTCTCGTGGCCTTCCGTGCGGATGCTTTGTCTCTCAGTTTTGATGCTCATTGTCGCCGGAACGCTCAGCTACTCTGTTGCCCTGGGGGAGCCGCCCGCAGGGCTGTCACGGCTGGCCGGCACTTCTGGCTTCGAGGAAACCGGTCGGCCAAAGTCTTTTCGCGACGCCGCCCCTCTCCTCGACACGGTGCCGATAGCTGGCAGAAACCTCCAGCATTACGTGCTTCACGAGGCAGCTCACACCCCTCACGCAAGTCCACTTGCAGCGCTCCTTTTTCTGGGCCTCCCTGTCGCGCTGGGCTTGTTTGCGCTGGTCAGTGTTCCTATCATCGACCTGCTGACTGGGTCGAAACTGAGCCCCACTCCACATTTGGCGGTGGCGATTGGAGCGCTGTTCGTGATTATGCTGACGTTGCCGATAACCTCAGATCGAGGGATGCTCGTCCTGATAGGGTTATGGTTCGGGGCCTCACGGTTACCAAGTTACGCGTTCCGAGGTGCGCAGGCGCGCTCCGCTCCGTCCTTAAGCCCGTAGCCGTATGAACATCCGCTCTCTGCTTTCGCCCGGAACCGCGTGGTCTGTCTTAGTGTGGATGTTCTTCCTCGGCCTGCTAGCTTTCGTGGTTGCCAGCGTGCTTCCCAAGAAATTCGAGGCAAAGACGATGCTTATGTTCCCGCAGGCGGGTGCTGCCGACACAAACACAGGGCGCGCGCTTCTTAGTCCATTTGCAGCCGACAGGGAGGGCGCCTACCTGATGAGCGGGCAAATCTTTCTTCCGACTATCGGAACGTCGCCAAACTCGCTGATCGACCTGCTGATCAGCCGCGCTGCGGCGGAAGAGGTAGCAACGAAGAACGGGCAGGCTCTGTTTGGCGCGCCCCCGACGAGCCAACAGTTAGAGGAGTTTCAGGAAAGTGTTCGCTTTGAAGTGACTGAGAACGGAAACCTGCTTGTCGCGTTCATGCACTCGGACAGTGGCGCCGCTGAGAAAGTCGTCACGGACTTGCTGGCTTATTGCGATGCTCGTGTTCGTGATTTAACAAGAGAATTTGCTCGAGACAGCCTTGAGTTTCTTGGCGAAGAGGTTGTCCGTCGACAGTCTGAAGTGTCACGGAGATCAGAAGCTCTGAATACATCGTTCTACAGCTCTCCGATGGCCGCGCTGACGGGCGCACGTGATCGATTGGCAGGCGAGGTTATCACGGCCAATGCAATGTTGCGACAGTTCGAAGTCAACCTCGATGGCGCGAATGCCGCAATAACGGCTGCGCTCAAAGCCCTGCGAACAGCGCGCGCAGAGGGCGTCGGGGGAGAAGCCTATTCGACTCTTGCTTCAACCCTCAAGTCACAAGTAGCGGAGGCTCGTCAAAAGCTCAACATTGCCGCATTTTCGGTTGGTGACAACTCTCCTGAGATGCGCCGGCTACGCGATGAGTTTGCTGCTGTTACAAAGACCTATTTGGAGGAGCTTGATGCGACTGTGCGAGCTGCTGAACAGGGCGCGCTGTCAATAACCCTGGATGACGAGCGGTCTCGTGCTTCGACGGTGGCCCAAGTCCGACGAATTCGAAGCCAAGTTTCCAAGCTTCGCGCAGACACACTAGAACTTGCAGATCTCGAGATCGAACAGCGATTGTTAGCTCGCGACCTCGAAAGAGCGGAAGCGCAACTTGATCTCGCGTCGAGCCAACTTGCAATGGCGCGAATCGCGGAGGAAAAGCGGTACAAGCCGTTTGTCGTACTTGATCCAGTGTTTGCCTCAGATCGGCCGGTCTTTCCGCGGCGCGGTTTGTTCACTGCTGGCGGGATCGGCCTTGGTCTTTTTATTGGGCTGTTCTTTTACATTCGAACGCTTGGGCGTTCGTTAAGCGGCGATCCTCATGAGGGCGACGTCTGAGTGGTTGGTTGAGGTGCCGCGTGCATAGAATCGCAAAATTTTTGGCGTCCTCATGGCGGAGAGTATTCGATTCGCGCAGGATTCGATCTCTCTGACGACTGCATCGTGCTCCACGAGGACGACGAGCAGATCCGCACCTTGCGCGAGTGATGCAAGAGTCTGCGAGTTCTGATCGTCAATGATCGGGTCAGCTGAAATCACGTCGAAACCCTCCCGTCGCAGAATCTCTAGAACCTCAATCGCAGGCGACTCTCGCTCGTCCCTGCAATTGGGCTTGAACGCTCTTCCAATCGCTACGATGCGCGGGGTGGCGACGGTTGCCACTGCGTTACGAATCTGTGCAGCGATTTTGTGCGGCCTCTGGTCGTTGACCCGTCTGGCACACTGAATCAAAGTTGAGTTTTCGCGATCAATCTCGGATATGAACCATGGGTCTACTGGAATGCAGTGACCTCCAACTCCGATCCCGGGTGAAAGTATGTTCACGCGCGGATGCTGATTCGCCATCGCGATTACCTTCGTTGGGTCAACGTCGATTCCCTCGCAGATTGCTGCAAGCTCATTTGCAAAGGCGATGTTCACATCTCGATACGCGTTCTCAGACAGCTTGCAGATTTCTGCCTCGATGTCTGTTGCGGGGTTTAGCTCGCCATCAACGAAGAGGCGGTACACGTTTATTGCCGCGACGGTCGACGCCGGCGTGACCCCGCCGATTACTCTCGAGTTTGTCGTAATCTCACTAATCGCGTTGCCTGGGAGGACTCTTTCTGGGCAATGTGCAAGGAAAATATCGGCATCCACCAACAATTCCGACGATTCGAGGATTGGCTTGACGATCTCACGAGTGCAAAGTACCGGTATCGTGCTCTCGACAATCACGATGCTTCCTCTTCTCAGGTGCGGAACGATAGATTCGCACGCGGCCGTCAGGCATTTCAGATCGGCAATTTTTTTTCGCTTATCAATGGGCGTCGGCACGCAGATGAAGAAGGCGTCCGCACCCACCGGGCTAACACGGGCAGACAGATTTCTCCTCACATCTCGGTCTCTCAAGAGCGCATTGATGGAGCCTTCTTCGACGACTAACGTGGCCGAGTTGATAGCTTCGACGAGATCGGCCCGTAGGTCGACGGCGGTAGTATGCACCCCCGCCTTGGCTAGTAAGGCGGCGGTTGGGAGACCGACATATCCTGCACCTACAACAACAGCGCTATGAATGCTCATATTCCCTCTCTAATGGGCTCGTGCCCGGTAATCTGGATTCTCGGCTGAAATGGCTAAAACCTCAAGTACTTTGTTCGTTTATCCTCGCGTCTGGATGGGCGGCGCTGCGAGCATGGCTGCGCGGTATCGCCATCTGCTGACATCCTGCGATGGTTTCGAGCCGGACGAGGTCACAAAGCAAGCGCTGATTCAGAGCCTTGTTTCGGGATCTCCGCTGCCCGACCTTGCGCCCCTACTCGAAGATGCTGTCGCACTGGTGATCGGCGCTGGGCCGCCTGACGTGGTTCGCTTTGCCACTTTGCTTGCCGAGAAGTTTCCTGAGAAGTCGGTGATCAGCTGGCATGATCCTATGTTGCCTGAATACTCCGAACTGGAAATCGCCGCAGCGCGAACTGCAAAGAAGCACATTTGCCCAACCAAGCCGCACCGTGAGCTGCTTCGACGGCGGGGGGCAGAGATAGCAATCGCGTGCACCCCGTTGCTGGATGCAAAGCCGATTGAGTTGCGGGACCGAGCACAGCTGTGGGATGTTTGTCACTTTGGCTGGGTTGGTCGAGGGGCACGCGATTTGCCAGGACTTGTATCCGGAGTTGCGCGTGCACGCAAGCCCGGTTCGCGATGGCGTGTTGTTCAATATGGCGCGCTGCCGGCAGGGATGCCTCTTCAAATGATCGCCCACCGATTGAGTGGAGCATTTGAGCTGAAAGGCGAAGTGGCACAGCAGGCTATTCCTTCAGTGTACACCGATGTTCGTACGGCAGCGGTTTTGCAGGTAGGCGGATTTCTGGGAGAAATGTGCATCCCTGGCAAACTGATCGAGGCGGTCTTCTATGGTTGTCCGCCGCTGTGTGATCGACGGGGGGGGCTACTGACCCAGGTCTGTGACGAGGCAAATCTGCCTTCATGGTCGAAGCCCGTGGATGTGCCGGGGATTCTTGAAGCAGTCGATGGCTTTGTCGGAGAGGAATTCGCAATGCGACTGGGTGGTGCAATAGCGGACTGCGGAGTCACCGAGGCGTTCGAGATTCTGTCGAAGTGATCTCGTCGTAGAGCAACTCATACCGGTCAACGATCTTATCCCACGTATAGTCTCGTTCTACGAGCTGTCGTGCGTTGTCACCCATCTTCAGAGTCAGCTCCAAATCGGTGAGCATCTCTGTCATCGACTTCGCGAACGCTTCAACGGTTCGTGGCACTATTCGTCCCGCACGATTTTGCTCTATCTCGTCAAAGTGCGCCCCAGGAGTAGTTAAGATTGCGCACCGGTTAGCCATTGCTTCTAGCAAAGCGATTGAGAACCCTTCGGACTCAGTGGGGAGAACAAACAGGTCCGCTCGATCGAGCAGACGCTGCTTCAAGTCTCCCGTTACTGGGCCGGTTATCTCGATTTGTGATTCGGCATTGGCAGCACGAATTGACTCGCGCAGAGCGTTCTCTATTCCAAACTCGTCGGGTCCAGCGAGAATGAGGCGCGCATTAGGGACATCGTTTCGAACTCTAAGAAAAGCCTCCAAAGCAATGTCTGCGCCTTTGATTGGATGCATTCGCGCCATAAACAGCACAACTACCTCTGCGGACTGCCTATTCTGTGCTCCTTCAGCGGGCAAGTCGATCCCATTTGGGATAACGGCTACTTTGTTGGAGAGTCCAAGTTGGCGATACGTCTTTTCTTCGTACTTCGTGAGCGCAATTAGCGCACTTGCGCGACGACAAGCAGGCAACTCGAACAAGGCCAAGTAGAGCCTCTTCTTTAGAGATCTGCGCGCCAACCGTTTGGAATCAAAAACACCGTGCTGGCTGTAGACATACGGTATTCGCTTGTCAGCCGCAAAACGCGAACAAACGCGATTGCTGTGGATAAAAGGAAGCTGGGAGTGAATGACATCGAAGTCAACTTCGCTCGAGTCAAGCCAAGGTTTAAGCGCAGGAGTGCGGTAGTCAGCATTGCTCTTGCGGAAGTAGCTTGTCGGAATCCACTTCGTCCAGGAGTCGTGCATCCGAAAGTAGCGAACTTCTACGCCATCGACCTCGTGCCAACGCTCTGTATCGATGTCAAGCCTCTCTGTAAGGTTCGAATCAGTCGCAGCGACCATCACTCGGTGCCCGCGCTTTACAAGCCGCTCCGCAAGCGGAGCGACAGCAAGTATCGGCCCGCCAAGATTGTATGCTGGCTTCCAGCCAACTGCATTGTAGAGGATCGTCAATGTCTACCGCCGCAAGATGTTTGCAATGCCGGCCGCGCTCAAGACAGCACTCACGATTTTTTCGAACTCGATCCGCGGCGTTTCGCCCGCGAAGATGATGTCTCCGGTCACAAGCACTGGGTTTGCCGAAGGATCTCCGTCTTTCAAGTATTTTGAAAAGTCCACAGAGATTGTCGAAACATCTCCGTCAGGCAGTACGCGAATGATAGACAGTCGATTCGCCGGGCCACGTTTTGTGAGTCCGCCCGCCATTCCTATCGCGTCGGAGAGATGCATTTCGTCGTCATCGCGCATTGTGAATAGGCCGGGCGTATTGACCTCTCCCATCACAGCGACTCTCCGCGTGTTCGTGCTGACGACTATCAGATCGCCAGCCTCGATAGGAATACCTTCGACATTGGATCGCAAGTCAACGGTAATCGTCTGGTCTCCGCGGATGACGCGAACGTCTCGCAAGGATGCGTCCGTGCTAAGGCCCCCCGAGTTGGCGATGGCGCGGGTTATCGGGCTGCCCACCGGCACGTCCTTTTGCCCCGGGTTTTCAACCGACCCGAACACCCAAACGCGATGGGTTTCCGGCAACGCCAAAGAGACAAAGTCGCCATCCTTTAACTCGAAGTTAGGTGCGCGACCTGTTTCGATCTGCAACAGCGACGACCTCAAGACTTCCACGCCCTGCCTCGACAGAGTGACAATGATCTGCTCACGCAAATCTTCCTGCCCCGGCAGTGCTATTGCAGAGACAAACTCCGTGATTGAGGTCCCCGTCTCAACCATCGAAGTGCCTGGCTGTCTAGTTAGCCCACTCGACCAAACTCGAAGCTGTCGCAGGGTCTGAATGCTGATTACATCACCTGGCTCAATGAGGAGGCTCCCAGCAGAGTCGTCTGTTGCGCCGACATTGTAGAGATCGAAGGTTTCGCGCAGCTTGCCATCGCGAAAAATGGCTGCTTGTAGCCGCTCGGGCCGAAGACTGAGTCCGCCTGCCAATGCAATAGCCTCTCGGAGGGTCAGCTTGTCAGGCAGCGCGAACTGTCCGCCTTCCGAGACTTCACCGATAATCGAAAAGTAAGTGGGGCGCACTTTCGTCAGCAGAACGAAGCATTGCGAATAGGGGAACCTCGGACGCAAGGTTGAGGCAATGTGGTCCTGTAACGCAACCGCAGTACGACCTGATGCTTGGATCGCACCAGCATAAGGCACCGTAATCTCGCCGCCCGGCGGAATCTCGAGTTCCATTTCTGACGGGCCAACCGGAACAAGGCCCTCGACACCGAGGACCAGTCGAATTTTGATGAAATCGCCAGGTTTTAGTCGATACGGCTCCGCGGCAGCAAGACACGCCAGGTGCAAGACGGCGACGAGTAGGGCAATCCTATGCATGACGTTAACTAGGACTTGTGATAAACCTGCGAAGCCGCGGGTAATCTCAACTCATGTCCCAGGAACGCCGCGCTCTCGTAACCGGAGGGGCGGGGTTTATTGGCTCTCACCTGGTTGACGCGCTACTATCGAAAGGCTGGAAGGTGACTGTGCTCGATGATCTGAGTACCGGGAGCATTTCAAATTTGCCAGCCGCAGCCACACTCAAGTTTCTTGAGGGCTCTGTGCTCAATCCGGCAAAGGTCAGCGAGGCGATGGCTGGCGTCCATACTGTCTTTCACCTCGCAGCCAGCGTGAGCGTACCTTTCAGCGTGGAACACCCAGAAACCAGCTTTCGCGTCAATGCGGATGGGACTCTGATTTCTCTGGAGGCAGCGAGGCACGCAGGTGTCCGTAGGTTCATTTTCAGCGCGTCCTCTGCTCGCTACGGAGACGGACCGGAATTGCCAAGGCGCGAAGGAATCGCGCCACAAACCTTATCTGTTTACGCCGCCGGTAAGCTCGCGGGCGAGGCTCTGGTTACTGCCTACGCTAAATCTTATGCGCTCGAGACTGTGTCGCTGGTGTACTTCAACATTTTTGGCCCACGACAAAGTCCTGACTCACCTTATGCCGCCGTCATACCGATCTTTTTGTCCAAGCTAATGAAAAATCAACCGATCACGGTCTTTGGAGATGGCGAACAGACACGGGACTTCACCTACGTAGCTAACGTGGTCCAGGCGAACCTTCTCGCCGCAGACTCCGAAAGGTTGTGTGGGGAGTCGATCAATGTAGCGGGCGGCGAGTCGATCAGCCTCAATCAACTGATAAGCGAGATTAGTACAACAGTTGGCGTCTCCCCAGAAGTGATCCACGCTCCTCCAAGACCTGGAGACGTTGTCCACAGCAGCGCGGATATCAGCGCAGCTAAGCGTTTGCTCGGCTATGAACCAATGGTGCCGTGGAGAGACGGGCTGAGGTTGACTGTCGACAGTCTACGACCGAGGGGTTAGCCAGCTTGATATGCCGCGAGCGTCTGATCCACCGCACGAGCAATGGATAAGTCTATCTTCGGGGTCTGCGGCGAGATGCCGCTCAGTATCGCTTGCGCCCATCTATCCGAACTGCTGACGTCGAGAGTGGCGGGAGCGTTGAAAATGCTTTGCAGATCTATCGAAGTGGATGCGACCCATGGGAGTCCGATCGCCGTCGCTTCCAACAGAACTCTAGGCATTCCTTCGCTGAGTGAAGGGAGCAACAAGATGTCAGCCGCTCTCATGAGGTCTGCAACATCAGCTCTGGCGCCGAGAAACTGAACAAGGCCGCATTGAGCAAGTTGCTTCGCTCGTCGCTCGATGTTCTCCTTCGTCTCGCCCTCTCCAACAAGCAACAGAACGAAATCGACGCCCGCCTTCGCCAACTGCTCTGCGATCTCAATCACAAACGAGTGGTTCTTGACTGGATTGAACCTTCCGACGTGGAGAATCACCTGTTTCGGGGCCGAAATCTCAAGTGCATTACGGATCCGTTGGCGGACACCTGGCTCCGCTCGCCAGTCGGCTAGTGGAATTCCGGGCGGTACTACTGCAAAGTTCCTGCCTGACTGCCCGACGAGATTAGACCCCGCCAGATTTGACACCGCGAGCAGTCTATCGGCGAAGCTGAGCGTCCAACGGCGGGCAGCGATCCGGTATGGAGCTTGTCGCAGCTTCACGAGACCGCCGAGATCGTGTGCCTGCACGACAACGTTTCGGTGGCCGAGCTGCTTGCAAAGCTTCGCAGCATCACCTGACATTTCGCCCGCGTGAGCGTGGATGACGTCGGGCTCCACCTCCGCCAACGCCCTAGCGACAGTAGCCTTGAAGCACTTCCTTGCTCGCACTGCGTGCGCAGAAAAAACCTTGCAGCCAAGTTCCTGAAATCTGGGTTCCAAAACGCCCGGCACTCTTTCAAACATCGTAAGCACATGGCTGTTGGTCCCTCGCACCTGGGCCTCGCGTATGAAGTCAAGCAGATACGTCTCAATGCCACCGACATCGAGACGGCCTACGACGTGAAGGATTCTCTGCGTCACATCAAGGACAGCGCGTAATCAGGAGCGTTGCCTGGTTTCCATTTTATGCTGCACCCAATACTTGGCTGCTGCGTCTCGCTCGGCATCTCGCCTTCCATTACTGCTTCGATCGCATGGCGAAGATCTGCACCGGTCACCGGGACGTCGCTGTTCGGGCGACTGTCGTCCATTTGTCCGCGGTAAACGAGGACTCCGTCCGCATCGAAGAGGTAAAAGTCAGGAGTGCACGCTGCTCGAAACGCTTTCGCGACGTCTTGCGATTCATCCACCAGATAAGGAAAACGCCATTCCCATTCCGCTGCCTTCTCCGCCATGTTTGGCGCAGAGTCGTCGGGGTACTCGTCCGTATCATTCGGATTGATGGCAACTATGGCAAGCCCCTGAGCTTCATAACTCTCGAAAATGTTGCGGAGTTCTTCACGAACATGGTGAACAAAGGGGCAGTGGTTGCACGCAAAGACCACGAGCAACGCTTCAGCATTTCGGAAGTCATCGCTATTGACGAGAGATCCGTCGAAGTTGGGCAAGCTAAACCTCGGCATCGGCGTGCCGAGCGTCAACATCGTAGATGGAATTGGGGGCATGAATTCCTCCTTATGCTCGTTCTCCCTCAGTTTAGCACGCCTCGAAGCGCACATCGGGCATATCGGGCATATTGGCAAACCTAGCCTTCATCACGTTTATCGACTCTGGATGAGAGTCCACCAGGACGAAGTCCCGGCCGGCCTCTGCTGCAGCTACACCTGTCGTGCCGCTCCCTGCGAAGAAGTCG
Organism: Fimbriimonadales bacterium; assembly: GCA_041744215.1. GTDB lineage: Bacteria > Armatimonadota > Fimbriimonadia > Fimbriimonadales > ATM1 > JAHCHL01. The sequence goes on from JBGTLG010000016.1 coordinate 54,593, forward strand.
AGCACTAATCCGCCTGGCGGCGAGGATGCCCCGACTATTCTTCGGAGTATTCCGAGTGGCTTCTGAGTCGGGTAGCCCGTCTTTTCTTTCCCGGTTGGAGAGACGATCGTGTGCCACCAAGTGTCTGTGGGCAGCTTGCCGCGCTCTGCCTTCTCTTCGCCGGCCATCTTCGGTGCCATGTAAGGTATTCGATCCACAGCCGCCGCATCGAAGTAGTAGTTTTCTATATCCTTGACGTGAAGGAGAATATTGTCATGCTTAGGTGGCCACCTCTTGCTCGATCGTCCGCCGTAGTCATAAGCCCAAATGATTTCATTGAGGAAGTTCTTTCGTCCAAAGATTTGATCAAGGAGTACTTTGCAGTAATGAACTTCACGGTAGTCGACATGAACGTAAAGCGAGCCGCTTTTCTTTAGAACGCGATGAGCCTCAGTTAACCTGGGTTCCAAGAAGCTCAGATAGTCGTCGAAGTTGTCTTCGTATGACGCGACGCGAAGAACGTCCGTCCGGTAGTTGCGGCCACCGAAGCCTACCCTCGGTGATGAATCGTCGCGAATTGCCTTGGTCGACGTTCTGCTTCGCGTGGTTCCTGTATTGAACGGAGGATCAACGTAGATGAGGTCTACCGACTCCGAGGGAAACCCTTGCAGGACGGCCAAGTTATCTCCGAAGATGATTCGACCAGCCACAATCAAGTTCTCACGTTTGGCATGGTCGGAATCCAAATCGCGCGGAGGCGGATTGGAAGTGACGTTGACATTGTGCGCGAATGGAGATTCGATATCCGTGTGGATGTTGTGAGTCCCTGTGTTTGATACGGCATTCGCTCACCTCAAACGTGTTTCTGGCGGAGCGGGTGGGATTCGAACCCACGACCCGTCTTGACAACGAGTACGCGATTTCCAGTCGCGCTCCTTCGACCACTCGGACACCGCTCCAGAACGGGAGGGATTATGGCAGATGACTAACTCCGCGCACCCCATAGCAATCGCGTCCGCAGTTTGACCAAGAAGTCCGATCGATCTACCATAAGCAGCCGGGTCACGCGTTCAGACCGGGTTACGACAATCTCGTCGCCAGTCACCATGTTCAGTCGGTGCTGCCCATCAGCAGAAAAAACTGCGTCGCCTTGAACATCGACCATCAATTCGACGCGGCTATCAGGCGAAAGCACCAGCGGACGCGCACCGAGAGAGTGCGGAGTAATAGGCGTCAGCAACATCGCGTAGACACGCGGATGAACAATCGGCCCCCCAGCGGACAAAGAGTAGGCAGTCGAGCCGGTCGGAGTCGCAACCAGCAAACCGTCCGCGGGATAAGAAGTAATAAACTCCCAATCAATTCGCACACCAAATGACATCATCCGCGTTGCGATCGAACGCTGCACAGCGATTTCGTTCAACGCATGAAGTGTTGCAACGACAACACCACCGCGAACCAACTCACCACGAAGCATCATCCGATCGTCAAACTCCGCGTTGCCATCCAAGAACTGGCGCAACGCACTACGAACCTCATGCGGATCACACTGAGTCACGAATCCAAAACGACCAAAATAAACGCCCAAGATCGGAGTGTTGCACTCACTCGCAGGACCGCTCGCACGAATCAAAGTCCCATCCCCACCAAAAGTCGCAACCAAATCGCAATCCCCGATCTCAGGCAAAGCAACCCAAGCCTCATTCAAAGCAGCGCCGCTCTCGTGATCAAACCGAACCTCAACACCCAAACCCCGCAACCAACCAGCAGCAGACAAAGCAGAAGACACCGCGTCCTCACGAGCTGGATTCACTACGAAGTTGATCCGAGGCATCAAAACCTCAACGTCAATGACACAGCAAACAATTCAAAAACTCTAACGACCAGAACCTTCCAAACGATCCAAGTTGCGACGAGCCTCAGAATAATCCGGCTGCAATTGCAACGCACGACGAAGCAAAGAAATCGCCTCAGCCTTCTTATTCAAACGCTCAAGCGTGACTGCCAAATTGTTCAAGTAATCCGCGCGACCACCGTCAGCAGAAACCGCAGCACGAAAACGACGCTCAGCATCAGCCATGTCGCCGTCGCGATAAGCAAGCAAACCCATACCGTTCAAGGCATCACCATGACGAGGATTCGCAAGAAGCAACTGATTGTAATGATGCTTCGAACCAACAAAATCACCCGTCAAATACAAACCCTGAGCCAAAGATAAGCGAACATCATGACGAGCAGGAGAAGAACGAATCACTTCCTTCCATAACTCAACAGCGGCAGAAGTCTTACCCAAACCAGAATGACTCGCAGCAAGATTCAACTTCGCATCAACACTACCAGGAGCAATGCCAGACAGCTTCATAAAAGTCAGCTCAGCATCAGAATAAGCGCCAGTCTTCAACTGAGCCAAACCCAAATTGTTCAAAGCATCCTGATCTGTCGGAGACAAAGCCAAACAACGCTTGTAAGCCGCAATCGAACCAGAATCGTTCCCAGACAAACCCTCCATAACACCCAAGTTGTACCAAAGAGTCGCATCATCACGCAACAATACAGAACGACGAAGCAAACCCAATGACTTCTCAGAAGAACCTGTCAAACGATATGCCTCAACAAGAGCGATAACAACGTCAACAGAACCAGGATCAGCAGAATGAGCACGCTCCAGATAAACCAAGGAATCCGATGCACGCCCCCCCCGCAACAATGCGATACCAGCGTTCTTCGAAAAAATAGCCCGATCAGGACGCAAACGACTCGCAGATACAAAATGAACCGCAGCGCCAGCATGATCACCCTGCATAACCAATACAGCCCCCAAATTGTTCAAACAATAAGCGTCATCACCACGAATCGACAAAGCACGCTCATAATGAGAACGAGAAGAAACCAAATCACCAAGCTCGCGATCGATGTTCCCAAGGTTGTACCAGCCGTCAAAAAAACCGCCGTCCAAAGCAACAGCAGAAAGATAAGAACGACGAGCCCCAGCCAAATCACCCAGCTGAACATAAGCGCCGCCCAAGTTGTTCAATATCTCCAAATTCCCAGGAGACAAAACAGACGCGCGAGACAAATAAACAGAAGCATCAGAAGCAACACCCTTCTGAAGACTCAGATAACCAGCCCAATGCAATACATCCGCGTTATCACCAGCCTCGCCAGCAAGAACAACAGCACGAGACAAAGCGCCATCCAAATCACCAGACTTGAATAAACGGATCACCTCCAACAAACGATCAGATACCGAGCCCTGACCAAAACACACACAACTCAGAGAAAACGCCAAAAACACAAACAACAGCTTTCTATGCATCACAACTCTCCAAAATCATCTCCGGATACACTATATTCTACCGACCCAAGGGCCTATATGGTACACATTTCGGCACAATTTTGACCACTCCAGCAGACTTGACAGGTAGGAGTTCAGTTCAAATCGCCGTGGCCCCGCCCAAATGGGTACGATGGGCTTGGTGAATCGCCCCACGGCTGTTGCGCTGATATTGGCCGGGTTGGCCCTGAGTACGGCGACCTTCGGCCAAGGAGACGGAGAGACGAAGCTGATCTCTCGGCCCGACGTCATGATTCGGGTACAGAAGGCCCCAGTTGGGGCGGACTACGTCACGATTCAGATGGTGGCCGAGAACTATCCGCCGGATCTGCTTAAACAGCAGTGTGAGCGGGTCGGTGCCCTAGCCGGTAGCGGGTCGCGGGGGATTGAGATCACCACGATCCCGACCGGGACTTCGCCGAGTGGAACCCCCTCGACGATCTTGAATGCGAGCTTCGCCACGGACGGCCTCATTGACCGGGCCACGGGCGTGCTCCGTCTGCTTCCGTTTGCAAAGGCGTTCGCTGGGAATGATGAAGCACACAGAATCGAGTGCCTCGCCATTAGTTTCATCCAGGAAGTTCCCCGCCAGGGCGTAACGATAGGCAACTTAGAAAACGACTCGGTTCGAATCGAGGGGGCGTACGATGCGAACCATAAAATCGTTGACTTCAGGGTGTATCTGTTGGTCCAAGACCCTGAAAAGATAGAGTTTCCTGAATCGCTCCAGGCGCAAACGATTCGCGCAGTAGCCCCGTCTAATGGGGCGGCGTTGCGTTTGATTCCGTGGATCGTCGGAGGGGCCGTGCTGGCAGGCCTGCTGGTATACTTCGCCCTCCGTCCAGCCGGGAAGAAACCTCCCGCCAAACCCAATGAACGCCCGAGGTAGAGGATCTTGAGCCAGAAAATCGCCAACGCGACCCTTCACGAACTTCTTGAAATTGCTTACCATGAGAAGGCTTCCGACCTGTTCATCAAGGCGGGATCCGTCCCAAAGATCAGGCAACACGCACTTGTTAAGCCCTTGCCAGGAGACTGGGAGGTCATTGATGAGGACGAAGCGCGACGGCTCGTCACGAGCACGATGACCAGCAAGCAGTTGACTTCGTTTGAGGATAACCTTGAGATGGACCTTGCGTTCCCTGTCGGGGACATGATGCGAATTCGAGCGAACCTCTATTTCCAGAGGGGGTCTATGGCTGGCGTCTTCAGACTCATCCCAATCGAAATCCTCTCGATCGAGCAGCTCGGACTCCCACCCGTCCTCGGTGAACTCACCAAACACAGGCAAGGACTCGTGCTCTTCACAGGACCAACTGGGTGCGGAAAAACTACATCCCTCGCCGCCGTACTCGACCTCATCAACATAAACCGAGCCTGCCACATCGTCACCATCGAAGATCCACTCGAATTCGTCCACATGGACAAGGCAGCCTACGTCAGCCAAAGAGAAGTCCACATCGACACACTCGACTTCTTCATCGCAATGAGAGCTGTCCTAAGAGAAGCACCCGACGTCATCCTCGTCGGAGAAATGCGCGACCCAGTCACCATGAACGTCGCACTCCAAGCAGGGGAAACAGGACACCTCGTCTTCTCAACCGTACACACCCCAAGCGCAGCGGAAACTCTCGACCGTATCGTGAACATGTTCCCGCCACACGAGAAAAATCACCTCTGCATGCGACTCTCAGGATCCCTAAGAGCAGTTATCGCCCAAAAACTCGTCCCAAGAGCCGACGCCGAAGGCCGCGTCTGTGCCACCGAAGTCATGATCTGCACACCCACCGTCAGCAAACTGATCGAAGACGGACACTTTGGCGAACTCTATCACGCAATTTCTGAAGGCCACTTCTGGGGCATGCAAACTATGAACCAAAGCCTCTTGAAGTACGTCAAGGCCGGAGTCATCACCGAAGAGACGGCGCTGCAGTATGCGGGCATCGTTTCCGAACTTAGACAACTACTTCGACGCTAGCTGATGCAACCGTCTATTGACGAATTGCTGAGGGACCTGGTTAGTCGAGAGGCTAGCGACCTGCACATCAAGGCTGGTTTACCGCCAGTGATGCGCATTCATGGCACGTTGGTTCAAACGAACTATCCTGCCTTAAGCAGCGAACAAACCGAAGCTCTCCTCAAGAGCATCCTTAATGAGGAGCGTTTCGCGCGGCTTGAGAGTTTCAAGGAACTAGACCTCTCCTATCAAGTCGAGGGGCTGAGCCGCTTTCGCGTCAACATGTTTTGGACACGAGGCGAGTTAGCTGCCGTCTTCCGAGTGATCCCCTTTGAGATAAAGACAATTGACGATCTTGGCATTCCGAAGGTAGCGAAGAGCATTGCATTACTGCCTCGCGGATTGATCCTTGTGACGGGTCCGACTGGATCCGGCAAGAGCACTACACTTGCTGCGATGGTAACGCATATCAACTCGCATCGGAAGCAGCACATAATGACGGTCGAAGACCCGATTGAGTATATGCACTCCGACAACGTCAGCGTCATCAATCAGCGAGAACTCGGGGTCGACACTCACAGCTTCGCAGATGCGCTTCGTCATGTCATGCGACAAAATCCTGACGTTATCTTGGTCGGCGAGATGCGCGACTTGGAGACGATTCAGCTGGCGATTACGGCTGCCGAAACGGGCCACCTCGTCATGTCAACCCTTCACACTGTTGACGCAGCACAGACGATTGACCGCATCGTCGACGTTTTTCAGCCTGACCAGCAAGCGCAAATACGAACTCAACTTTCGGTCACTCTTCAAGCCGTGATCAGCCAGACATTGTTGCCCACAAAGGACGGTGCCGGTCGTGTAGCTGCGTTTGAAGTACTGGTCGCGACGCCCAGCGTCCGCACACTGATACGAGACGGGAAGACTCACCAACTCTATCTCGACATTCAGACCGGCGCAGAGCATGGGATGCAAACGTTGGACGGACACCTTTTGAGCCTGTTGAAAGACGAGGTTATTGACTACGAGAACGCGATTGCAAAGAGCCAGGCTCCGGCAGAGTTTCAGCGACGTGCTATCAATCTTGGCTTGTTAGAGGGAGAGGCGAGTGCCTAGAATCCCTGACTTGCTGCGCCGGGTCGTTGAGCTGAACGGTTCGGACTTACATATCAAGGCGGAATCCAGACCGTATGTCCGGATTCATGGTGAACTCCAGCAACTCGAGGACGAGGAACCGTTCACAGCGGCAGCTGCACGCGAGGACATCTACAGCGTTATCAGCGAGGCTCAACGAAAGCGATTCGAGAAAGAGCTGGAGTTAGATTTCGCTTACTCGATCGCGGACGTTGCTCGTTTTCGCGGAAACATCTACCAGCAGCGCGGCTTGGTCCAAGCGGCTTTTCGCGTGATCCCACTCTACATCCAGACTCTTGAAGATCTCGGACTACCCAAGATCGTTCACACCTTTTGCGAACGTCCGCGAGGCCTTGTACTTATGACGGGCCCTGCCGGCAGCGGGAAATCCACAACGCAAGCGGCTTGCATCGATCACATCAACCGAAAAACTGCGTGTCACATCATTACTGTTGAAGATCCGATTGAGTTCATTCATGACGACGTTTTGGCCGTAATTCGGCAGCGAGAACTCGACGTGGATACCCTTAGTTTCGCAAACGCCCTGAAGTATGTTCTTCGCCAAGATCCAGACGTGATCCTCATCGGGGAGATGCGAGATCTTGAAACGATACAGCTTGCGATCACTGCAGCTGAGACGGGACACCTCGTTTTTGGAACGTTGCATACGGTAGACGCAGTGCAAACTGTCGATCGAATCATCGATGTGTTTCCGATCCACCAACAGCAGCAGATTCGAATGCAGTTATCTGTAAACCTGGTGGGTGTGATATCGCAAACGCTCGTCCGACGCGCAGACGGAAACGGCCGCATCGCCGCCTACGAAATCCTAAACGCCGTTGGCGCTGTTCGCAATCTCATCCGCGAGAACAAGACTTACCAGATCACATCTATCGTCCAGACGGGCGCGAGGATGGGAATGCAAACATTGGACCAAAGCCTCGCAAATCTTGTTCGTGCGGAACTCGTCACCCATGACGAAGCTGCCGCCAAGGCCAAGGATCGAGGAGAGTTTGAGCGGCTTGTAGACAGCAAGTAGCGTTACTTGAGGTCCCGCAAACTGCGCCCGAACATCAGTGTGATTAACCCTGCGACAAGCACGACCGACCCTCCCAGAACAAACGACTTCGGCAATCCTATTCTTTCGCTGATCGCCCCAAACATCAGAGCGCTAATGGGGTTGAGTCCCGCAAGCGACCACATATGCACTGCCACCACTCTGCCACGCAACTCTGGCGGAGCGAAGTATTGCAGTGCTGTGTTCGTTCCCACCATTTGACCAATTCCGAAGGCACCAATCATCGCAAGCACGATGACCGCCTGCGTCTGTGAAGTAGCTAACGACAGCAGAATCAGGCTCGCACCAAGCCCAATCATAGACGCGATAGGGATTCGACCCTTCCACTCCTTCTGACCTAACGAAGCCAGCGTCAAGACGCCGACTACAGCACCGATACCAGTCGCTGTGAGCAGCATCGAGTAACCGCTTTGGTTAAGTTTCAGATTGTTTGTGGCGAAAGCTGAGATAAACGAGATGTAAAAGATTCCGAAGAGGGCTGTAGTCGCCATCATTATCACGAGCGTTCGCATTGCCGGCTCACGAGCAACATGATAGATACCTTCAAACAAGGTTTCCCTGAGGCTCGCCGAGCGATCATGCGAACTACTGAGATCCGCTTGAATCGCCAGCACCGCAAGAATGATCGCAGCGAAAGAGATCCCGTTGATCAGGTAACACGCCCCGGCTCCGAACCATGTGAGCAAGAATCCTCCAATCGCAGGACCAACAATTCTTGCCAGATTGAAAGTCGCTGCATTGAGAGGAATTGCGTTTCCAATCTCGTCCTCAGGGACGATGTTGCTTATCATCGCTTGCCGTGTTGGAATCTCGATGACGGCGGCAACTCCATTGACTAATGCAAGAGTCGCGATAAGGTTGAAGGTGACTTGCGCCGTAAACACCGCGGCACTAAGCACGAGCGCCGATAACGCGAACACAGAACTGCACACGACGAGAACAACACGCTTATTGCATCGATCCGCAAACCAACCTCCGAGCGGGCTCAAAAAGAACAGAGGAAGCGACCCGAGAAATGTTACAGTGCCCAGGGCTTGCTTGTTGTTCGTAAGCTCCCACACCAGCCACTGCTGACCGGTCATCTGAACCCAGGAACCAATGAAGGAGAACATCGCGCCAAACCAGAACAGTCGGAAATCCCGGTGGCGGAGGGCACCCAGCATAGTGGGCAGCCGAAGTTCTTTGCGCGGGGGTGAGAGGTCTGCCAAACCCAGCCGAGTATGGCACGGAGGCGCGGTATCATTGGGGGCATGACTCGCTTCGGATTGTTTCCTGCCCCGGCACTCACCATCGCCGTTTTGTTTGCTTTCGGTTGTACGCCCCAAGAAGAGGAAAAGCCAGTGATTCAGGGCGAATTCACCTCGTCGTCTGATACTCGCGACACTGACGGGGTCGAACCACCGAAGCCACCCGCCTCATTCCCGTTTGATGAAGCAGTCAAAGCTGCTGGTGAGGAGATCGCAAATCTTCCGGTGATCGAGATGGAAATCAAAGGAAAGGGGAAGGTCACGCTCGCGATCGCTGAAAAACTCGCGCCGAAGACCGCTGGCCAGATAATGCGGCTCACGGAGGAAGGATTTTTCAGCGGGCAGGCGATTCACCGCGTAGAGGACTTTGTTGTTCAGTGGGGCGATCCCGACTCAAAAGAGTACGAGAAAAACAAGGGCAGGCTTGGCGGCGGAGGCTCCGGGTCCCCCTTACCCTTCGAAGACAACGACATAGCGCAGTATCGCGGCACGTTAGCGATGGCGCGCTCAGCTTCGGAGCCGAATGGCGACTCCCAGATTTACATTCTCAAGCAGGATGCACGGATGCTCGACCGGCAATACGTTGCCTTCGGATTCGTCATCGATGGAATGGACGTTGTCGACAAAGCAGAGATGGGCGACAAAATCGAGATGCGGGTCATCAAGAAGTGAGGCTCATCGCAATGTTGCTTGCCGTCTTCGCTGCGGCTGCGGCACCTACTCTCACACCCGAAAAAGAAGGAAAGAAATTGCAAATTGAAGTAAAGATCGCCGACCGGGGTCGGATACTGTTCGAATTCTATCCAGATAAAGCACCGAAGACCGTTGAGCAAATCGTCGGCCTGGCCAAGGAAGGATTTTATGACGGACAAGTTATCCATCGAGTTGAGAATTGGGTCGTCCAGTGGGGTGATCCGAAGACAAAGGACACCGAGAAACGGCAAGACTGGGGTACCGGCGGCAGCGGCAAACCACTGCCTTTCGAAACCAATGACATTGAAATGACGCGGGGCGTACTTGCCATGGCCTCCACGGGAGAACGCAAAGGCGGAGACTCGCAGATGTTCATCCTGAAGAAGGATGCGGACTGGCTACAGGGAAAATACTGCGCGTTTGGCCGCGTTGTTGAGGGGATCGAGATCGTTGATGCGATTCAGCAAGGCGATAAGATCGAGTCAATGAAGCAAGTCGTCCCCACGGACTAAGCTCGCGTTGCGACGTCAATAAGGGCGAATGCAAACACGCCCATCGACACATAACCGTTGAGGGTGAAGAACGCCATGTTGAGACTGCTAAGATCGTCGGGCTTCACCAGAGTCTGCTCGTAGGTGAGGAGCGCAGCAGCGAGTGCGCATCCAATAAAGTAGAGCCATCCTGCGCCGACTGCCATGCCTGCACCCACCAAGGACAAGACCGCGCACACGTGCAGCAACCGACTGGTTCGTATGGCGATGATCCTGCCGAAACGCGCTGGGATGCTCTTCAGCCCGAAATCACGGTCAAACACGTCGTCCTGGAGCGAGTAGAGAATATCGAAGCCTGCAGTCCAACACGCGACCGCGAGGATCCAAAGCGATGGCGACCAATCGAAGCTGCCGGTCACAGCGACCCATGCTCCTGCCGGAGCCAAGCCAAGCGAGAGTCCGAGTACAAAGTGGCAGAGCCAAGTAAACCTCTTAGTGTAAGAGTAGCCAAGCATAACAATCAATGGAATTGGCGACAGAACAAAAGCCAGGGGATTCAACAGTGCCGCAGCAGTAAGATAGAGTGCGCAGGACATTACGAAGAAAGTCAGCGCACTTCTAAGTGCCAGCCGGCCACTCGGCAGGTGCCTGCTTGCAGTTCGTGGGTTTCGCGCATCTATGTCCCTATCAACGATCCTATTGAACGCCATCGCCGCGCTGCGTGCGCTCACCATGGCCAGCACGATCAACAAGAACACGCGCAAACCCGGCCATCCACCGGCCGCGTACATCATCCCAATCAAGGCGAATGGAAGTGCGAAGATCGAATGCTCGACCTTGATCATCTCGAGGTAGTTGCGGGTTGCGGATTCTCTACTTTCCGCCGGCACTTGTGATGACACTTTTCTGGGGTTCCCAATGGTAGCCGACCGGGTGCCCTGAAGTCTGCTGCCGGGCCCAAACCCTGGCATAATCGTGTTGGCTTCGTGACCCTCTCGACCTAAAGTGATGAACTATCTCGTGCTTTGCGCCTCTGTTCCAACAGACGACGACCTTTCGTGGTTTTGGGTACCCGCTATCGCCGCGATCGCGTTCTTCGTAGGCGCCTACCTCCTATGGGTTGTGTTTAAGCGGATGATGCGGGAAGACCCTCCCCGAGACTAAGGCACAAAATGTAAAGGGCCGCCGGTTTTCACCGACGGCCACGAGAGCGTTGAGTAGCGAGGTTCCTTTCTTACCGCTTTCGCCGACGAGCTGCAAGTGCTGCGAGTCCGAGGCCGATGACTGCGAGAGTCGCGGGCTCCGGCACAGCGTTCTGCTCGACGATTCCGAGCGCGGCCACACTGTTCGAGGGCAGCGTCTGTCCGCTAATATCAAGGAAGAAGCTTTTCTTCACTTTGTACCGAGTAACGGTCTGAGAAAGGTTGATTGTGGTCGTGAATGCAAACGCGCCGTCTTGGCCACCTGCGTATCCTGAGCCCAAGAATTCTCCGGATGCACTGCCAAGAGATTTATTCCCTGTGGTCTCAACAACCTCGCTCCAAGCGATTCGGCCCCTGTCCATCACGAAACCTGTGATTACCATCCCGATGTCGGCTACAGGGAAGCCGTTGGTTGCGTCAACCTCGTACAGAATCGTCACGATTGCCGCCGCGTTCGCACTGCCATCCCCGACAATTGTCGGCACCGCGCCGAGGTCGAAATCGATCTTGCTGTTCAAAGGTCCACTAACAAACCAAGGAATCGCGGAGCTTGCGCCGGTCGGCGCAAAGGCCACGTTCGCCGTGATGACGTTGTAGACAAAGTTCGAATGTCCGAGGGAGGCCAGAAGGGTGATACCCGCCAGGACTCCGATTTTGGAAAGGTTCTTCATAATTGCTCTCCTCGTTCTCCTTTATGATTTTTACTGAAGCAAAGTTGCCTCAATGATGCCAATAGTACCGGTCTCGGCCTTCCGAGCCCACAGTACTTCCATATTGTTCTTTCAATCGTACCAGAAGCAGCTTCCCCCTTCCACCCGGGCTTGAGGTAGCTGCTTGCTTACCGTATTATACGGGACCTACAGCCAAATGGATCGCCTAAGCGGCGTAGTTTTTACTAGTTTCGGGGCTAAATTTTGTCGCCCTGGCGCCATGGGTATCCTTACAAGGTCAATGGATCCAAGAGATATCATCGTGAGGCGGGCGGCCCAAGAACTCAAAGACGGCATGTACGTGAACTTAGGCATTGGGATGCCGACCCTCGTCGCCAACCACATTCCGCCTGGGGTCGAGGTGACCCTGCAATCGGAGAATGGGCTACTCGGAATCGGTCCCTTTCCGACCGAAGATGAGGTAGACGCTGACCTCATAAACGCTGGGAAGCAGACAGTTTCGGCCCTCCCAGGCTCCAGCTTCTTCAGTAGCGCAGACTCGTTCGCGATGATCAGGGGCGGGCATATTGACCTCAGCATCCTCGGTGGCATGGAGGTGAGCGAAAACGGCGACCTGGCGAACTACATGATCCCCGGGAAGATGGTCAAGGGGATGGGCGGGGCGATGGACCTCGTCGCCAGCACAAACCACGTGGTGGTCATCCAAACGCACACGGCAAAGGACGGGTCGCCAAAGATCCTGAAGAGCTGCGACCTTCCTCTCACTGGTCGCCGAGTTGTTAACCGAATCATTACCGAAAAAGCGGTTTTCGATGTGAAACCAGAGGGAGGACTCATCCTGATTGAGCATGCGCCAGGCGTGACCGTGGAGGAGATTCGCAGTTCTACTGGCTGCCCGTTCGAAGTCGCCTCCGACCTCAAAGAAATGTCCCTCGCCTAAACCCGGCTACTCACCGCGGGCGAGAGCGCCGACCACATTGGAGTAATCGTCCGTCCACAGCCTGCCTGGCCTATTCTCCATGAGTTGCATCCAGGCCACGATCCGGCCGAGTGGCGCTAATGCCTCAGGCGTCGCACCCATGACCACCCACGTCGACTGCGTTTTGCCTTCCTCGCGGAGGGTGTCTGATACGTTTGAATCCTGGAAGACTCGCGCCTGGAGCGAAAGGGCATTTGCAGCCCGTGCGAGAGGATCCCTCAAGTCGAGATACCGGTTCGAAATGTGGAAGGCGAGGACGCCGCCCTCCCGCAACTTACTAAGGTACATTCGGATAGCTTCGACCGTGAGCAGGTGAGTCGGTATAGCATCCGAGCTGAAAGCATCGAGGACAAGAAGATCATAGCTGGCGTCGGGCTCCTTCGCCAAGGTGAGTCGCGCGTCTCCTACGACCATCCGAACGTCTGCGCGCGAGTCTCGTAGAAATGTGAACTTGCCCGAGTCACGCGCTATCTCAATCACGATCGGATCTATCTCAAAGAAGGTAAATCGGTCACCGGGCCTACCGTACGCGGCGAGGGCTCCAACACCGAGGCCGACAAGGCCCACGTCGCTAAGCTTGCCTCCGGCTTGGAACGACTGAAAGAGGTTCCCCATCGGGCCGGTCGGGTGGTAGTACGTGAGTGGGATATGTCGCTTCTCTAAAATCAAGCTCTGGCGTCCATGAATGGTGTTTCCGTGCAAAAGCGCTCGAGTCTCAGTGGGCTCGTCGACGATCCGGTGTACGCCGAAGAAACTGCGTTGGACCGAGGTCACTCTCCCTGCGATTGAAGTGTTGAGTGTGAGCGAGACGATGAGGATGGCACCGATCGACAGTGCGTAGCGCGCGGGTTTCTCAAAACTCAGGAACGCCGCGAGGATGGGCACGCCTAACATTACGATGTTTCGAGTGGGGCCCGGCGCAATTCCTACTCTCTCTGACACCAGATAGGCCACCACCGCGACGCAGGCAACACCAATCGCATAAGCAGCGTCCCTGCCGATGCTTCCTTGCCTACTTGACAAAGAAGCTCGGAAAAGAAGCGCGGCAATGATTGCGATCGGATATTCTGCGACGTTTGCGAAGAGCGCAGGCGCCAGCAACGCATTGAAGGCGCCGCCTATCACACCTCCAAGCGATAGATACAAGTAGAACTCCGTTAGGTTCCCCGCATCCGGTCGGCTTTCAGCGAGCCTTGAATGACAAAACAGTGCTGCAAGAGTAAAGAAAGCAATGTGCGCGAAACTCGTCACGAGGATGGGATCACTCACACCCAAGGAAACGAGCAACGCCATCGCGACCGCCGCCAAGCCAGTCGCCCGCCCGAGAGACGCCGACTTGAAGAGCGGCTTGCTTCGAAACGCGACAACATACGTGAGTAGAAACAGTGCTAGCGGAATCACCCAGAGCAACGGCACCGCAGCGATGTTGGCAGTCAAGAAAGACGTTACGCCAAGCAGCAGGCTGGTGGGCACTGCGGCGAGCGCAACCCAGCCGAGTCGTTGCGTCGCTGTAATCTGTTGAGTTGATTGCTCACGTGGCGCACTCAATTCCGCCACGTTTCCAGCCCTCCACATCAAGATAGCCGCGAAGCCCATCAGCGCGACTAAGGCGAAGAACCCATAGCGCCAGAGCGTTCGCTGCTCATCGAGCGCCAACGCCGGTTCGACGACCAGCGGGTAAGCCAGCAAGGCGACGAAGCTCCCAAAGTTGCTCGCGGCATAAAGAAAATAAGGGTCCGCAGCGTGCTGGTGCCGAGTCGCTGCAAACCACCGCTGCACGAGCGGCGCACCGGCCGAACATGCGAAGAAAGGCGCACCAACGACGACCAGAAGTAACAGCAGGAGTGCAGCCTGCACTGGCAGGCCAGATTCGGACGGGTCGTAAGACTCTGGCATCTGCACCAGGAAGAGCGCAGCTGCTCCGAGGATGAATAGGTGGAGAAGCGCCTGCTTCCGCGGGCCTAGCAACCTCGTCGAGAGGTGGGCGTATGCGTATCCCGCCAGCAGAACTGCCTGAAAGAACACCAGGGACGTATTCCAAACAGCTGGCGCGCCACCGAAGCTCGGCAAAATCATTTTTGCGATCATCGGCTGAACCATGAAGAGAAGAGCCGAGCCGAGAAGAATCGCGCAGGTGTAGGTGGCGAGAACGATCACGGGCCAGATAGTGTGGCACGCGTCAAAAGAGCGACGCCCTCACGAGGCGTCAGCGCTAAGGCGAGTATTCGATCCGAATCTCCACTTGGGTGGTATTGCCGAGTCGCATTGCGACAATCGTGTAGTGCTCGTTGAGGCTCTCGCCTTCGAGGGTCGAGGTCGGACCCACGGCTGCTTCGCCGATCACCTTGTTGACCCGGGGTCTGTAGAAATCGATGACGTCGTCTGGTCTGTCGGGAGTCTCGAACACAAGGACTCGGACCACGCCTTTCGTTTCGTCTGAGACTTTCTTCGCCCCTGGATACGTTGGCAAACCGTGCTTAGGGTCTACGGGCGCGGGGAGTTCGCCGACCGTGGTGGGTGGTTTCTCCTGGTCGCTGCCAACCCCATGAGGGGCGCCATCAATGCCCTCAGTCACCACCTTCGGCGGCTCGGCCTCGATTTCGATTGTGCGCTCCGGCGGTCCGCTGCATCCTGCAATGGCCAGCCAAGCGATCAGCCCGCAACCGTTTACTCCGAGGCGAGTCCGCCTCGAAGAATGATCGCTGTGGTCTCTCGCTATCTGGCGCATTCTCGCGTTTTCTCCAGTTCCTGCCGCGAGCGGCTAGGAAGCTTAAAACGCACGCCGAACGCTAAGAGTTTCGCTGCCGGCACAACCGGGACAAGAAAGCTTGAGGCTCTACTTCTTCTTTCGCAGGTTGGTGATCGTAATGGTTGTTGACTTTTCTGCCTTGGTGACCATCACTGTTGTGACTCGACCTCCGCTGTCCCAGTTACCAAAGAAGCTGTCTCCGGACACAACGGTTCCCGTCGGCTTACCCAGCTTAGATTCGTAGAACGCCTTGACTTTGTCTGGCGAGTCCGATGTCTCTCGAACACTGACTACGTTCTCTCCTTCATCCGTTTGCATCGACATGCTTCCAGCCAGCTCTTTTGAATCGGGATAGAACGGCACGCCAAGCTGAGCTTCTGATACCATTCCAACCCCACCTGCCGCGACCTTGCCATCTGGACCCTGAATCTCGAAGTTGCCGGATTCGTCAAACTTCATCTTCGCGTCGCCATCCGCGGTTTTTACGTCGACAGACTTTCCGTCAGCAGCGACGTTGACCTGATTGCCTTTGTCGTCGATGTAAACGGATTTCTTGTCGCAGCCCACCGCAAGCACGATAGCGATTGATAGCAGCCAAACATAGTTCTTCATTTCAATGCTCCTTCTGTTTGAATCTCCCGTCTGTCTTGCAACACGGCGATGCCGGGCAAGTTCTTGCCTTCCATAAATTCTAAACTCGCTCCGCCGCCAGTGCTTACATGGCTCATGGCACTAGCAAGTCCCATGCGTTCAACCGCCGCTGCCGTGTCTCCTCCGCCTACGACACTTGTGCATGCAGATTCCGCAAGCGCCTTTGCAACTGCTTCAGTTCCCATAGCAAACGCTGGTATCTCACTCACACCCATGGGGCCATTCCATACAACGGTTCCGGCGTTTAGAATCACTTCTCTAAACGCGCGAGCAGATTCTGTCCCAATGTCCAGCCCCAATTGATCGTGAGGAATTGAGTCCCTATCTACGACTGATCCAGATGCATCTGCACTGACTTCGGTCGCAACGACAACATCCGATGGCAAAAGAATCTTCGGATCCTCCGAAACAGAGCGCGCAAAGTCCAAGCTCTCTGCATCGAGTATCGATTTTCCGATCTCGAGCCCCATCGCCCTGTAGAACGTGAACATCATGCCGCCACCGATCAAGAGGCGATCCACTTTCGGCAGAAGCTGTTCGATGACGCCGATCTTATCCTTCACTTTGGCGCCACCCAAGATTGCGACGAAGGGTCGAGACGGGTCTTCTAAGGCATTTCCTAGATACTCGATTTCTTTCTCCATCAGTAACCCCGCGACGCTGGGTAGATAATGCCCGATTCCTTCCGTGCTTGCATGCGCTCGATGTGCACTACCAAATGCGTCATTGACAAAAAGGTCCGCGAGAGACGCCAGTTTCTTCGCGAAGACCGGATCGTTTTCCGT
Source organism: Fimbriimonadales bacterium (assembly GCA_041744215.1). Classification (GTDB taxonomy): domain Bacteria; phylum Armatimonadota; class Fimbriimonadia; order Fimbriimonadales; family ATM1; genus JAHCHL01. The sequence continues at coordinate 71,543 of JBGTLG010000016.1, forward strand.
CTCTTCTGGATGGAAACGTACGTTTTCCAGCAACATGACGTCACCGCGTTCCAGTGCCATCGCCATCAGACTTGCCTCGGGACCAATGCAGTCGGGCGCAAGCGGGACTTCCTTCCCCAACAGTTGCCCCAGCCGTTCCGCAATTGGCGCAAGCGACCACTTTGAATCGCGCCCCTTAGGCCTTCCCAGGTGGCTCGCCAAGATGACCTTTGCCCCCGCACCAGTTAAGGCACGTATCGTTGAGAGCGATTCGACAATCCTTCGATCATCGACTACCCGACCGGAGTCGTCTTGCGGAACATTGAAATCCGCGCGGACAAATACCCGGCGAGACCCAACGTCAACATCTCGAATGGTCCGCTTTACGAGCCGCACGGTCAGGATTCTACCGTCCCGGCCTCGCCCATGAGCGGAGCTCCGCGGCGAGGCGTTTAGAATAGACGAGGTTTCCGAGCATAGTTAGCTTCTCGCGCGGCTCTACCTGAAGGCGCACACGCTTCCCGTCAACTTCTGCTTCAACAAGGACCCATCTGCCGAGCAACAAGAGGGAGTTCATATTCGCCCCGAAACGAATCGACCGAATCGCGGACCGAGGCAGCTCATGGTTTAAGGTGTCGCCGAAGAACTCCAAGCGGTCGGAATGAAGGATCAGCCAGCCGACGTCCTCATGAGTGTGTATTGCTGCCTTTCGCTTTGGGCGCGCAAAGCCAACAAAAAATGTCCGATCCCCAGACCCAGGTCGATCTGCGAGGAGCTTTCCAAGCATCTCCCGACGCAAGGTCTTGTTTTGAAACAGCGAGAAGAAGTTTATCGCAAGCCAGAGTACAACCGGGATCGACACCCAAACGTAGAAAGCTAGATCTGATTTGCCAGCCTGACTCAGAGAGACCGCGACCGCTGGGAGCGGCGCGACAAAGAGCAGGGGCACGAGATTCGACATCCATTGCCTAAAGTCTGACCAAACTCGATTCTTCAGAGCTTCATCCCCAACGTCGCCTGCAACAGATTTACACCTCCATTAGAACCGCCGGTTCCAGCGTTGCTGATGTGAATCCATCGGATGCCGATGCGCGGCGAGCCTTCGATCGTGTGCAGGTACATCCCTGCACCAGCAAACGAGGCGAAGTTGGCTCTTGTAGAGATATCACCTGTTAACTGATCCGCGAGAAAGACTCCAGAGCCAAACTCCATGTAAGGCGAATACTCCTCGCCGTTCGAGTACGTGAGTCGCATTCCGAAACTCAGCCAGCCTGCCAGAAAATTGCTGCCATCGCGACCATATACATCAGTCAAGATTACTTTTGCTCCTGCGACTTCATCGATTTGCACTTGCTTCCACTTTGCGAACTTGGCCAACCTTGCGGGCCAAGCTAACTCGAAGCCAAAAGTTGAGCCGCGTCGGTACTCGTTTGTACCGAGCGTGATGATTGATGTGCCGTAAGACACATCAGCGGACCAGGTTGGGGGATTGAAGTTCTGCGCAATCGCGGAGCTGCAACAAAGGGACAAGCCCAGGAACCATTTTCTCATATTCAAATCTACTGTGCCATCACTTCCGCAAGAAGCAATCTCTCAGGGTCAACTTCGCGCGGAGTCGATAACACAACATCCAAGCGCTCTGCGACGAGCCTCTTTCCAACGAGTCCAATTGTATGGCATTCACAGCCGGCCATTGCCGCCTTGACCGCTTCTGCACCCATACGCGTAGCGAGGACGCGATCCAATGCTGTCGGGCTGCCGCCTCGCTGCATGTGGCCCAACACCAAGCAGCGCACCTCGTAGCCAGTTTCGCGATGCAAGTATTCTTGCACCGAGGACGCAGTCGCGGCACCTTCCGCCGTAACGATGATGCTTGATCGCTTTCCTTTTGCGACACCGGCGCGGAGCGTATCGCAGATCCCGGGAAGGTCGAACGGGAGTTCTGGGATCAAGATCGCTTCCGCACCACCGGCGAGTCCAGCCTCCAAGGCGATAAAGCCACTCCTCCTGCCCATGACCTCGATCACGAACACTCGATCGTGCGAATAAGCGGTGTCCCGAATCTTGTCAATTGCCTCAACAGCGGTGTTCACTGCCGTATCGAAGCCGATGCTCAGATCGCTGCACGGGATGTCATTATCGATCGAGCCTGGCAATCCGATGACCCGAGTGCCGTGTTCGTTGTGCAGTGCCATTGCTCCGGCGAGCGATCCATCGCCGCCCACAACGACCAGCCAGTGGACTCCGGCGTCGCGTAGAACTGAAGCCGCCTTCGATCGACCGTCCGGTTCCATAAACCTCGGGCTCCTGCCGCTCCTAAGCATCGTGCCGCCCCGGCCGATGATGCCACCGACGTCGACCGATTTCATTTGATAGAGGTCACCATCAATCAGGCCATCGAAACCGTTCCTGACGCCATAGACTTCGAGCCCGCGACCCAGGCTGGTCCGAACAACGGCGCGGATCGAGGCGTTCATCCCGGGCGAATCGCCACCGCTTGTCAATATCGCCAACCGATCCATACCTCCGCGCATTATGGCGAACGCGATGGCCGAGGAGGCGCGGCTTCAGGCTGGCTGTAGGCAATAAGCATTCTGCTCTAGGTCAGGAGGGCGGCGAAAGTCAACTAACTCATGGCGAACCCGCTGGCTTGACCTGAGCCGCGTTACAGGAAGAGTACGAGGATCCCGGCGATGTTTGCAACGATTGCCAGCGAGCCGAGGACTATCCCTGCGATGGCGTGGCCCCTCCCAACCAGAGCAGGAATTCGTTTGACTCTCTGCAATCCAAGTACACCGAAGATAAGCGCTGTTGGGCCGAGCACGAGGCCCAGGCAGGGAATCAGCGAAAAGACGCCGACGTAGTAGGCGGTCAAAGCCCACGGATTCTTGGTGGGGATCAGTTGCTCGAAGCCTGTAGCCTGCCCATGTTTGGGTGGGCCCTGCTCGGGCGGTTGAGACCAATCGGGTTGGTTACCGTTCGCCATGGCAGCAATTATGGCGGACTGATTTAGACAACCCGACCGCGGGACCTTCTCACAAACGTCCCTCGGTCGCTTGGTCGGTGCTAGCAGTGGAGTACCATTCGGAGTCAGATGGCATTCTTCGCCCCGCAAGCGACCGTTCTTTCGGTCGTATCTCACGTTCGCCCTGCGTTCCGAGAATCAACGCTTCAATCTGCGGTGGATATCGCGCGCGAGTCGGGCGTCGATTCGATCCCGGTTGTGGCGGGCGGATTTCTTGTTGGCTCGGTTGCCCTGGCGGACCTGACGGCTGCTCTTCTCAGCGGAGCTTCGCCGCTCGATTCGGTCGAGACGATCATGCGGGAGCCGATGGTCGTGCTACCGAATGTCACTGTTGATCACGCAACCGAGGCGCTCAGAGCCGTTCGCGCTCAGACGCTCCTCGTTGCGGACACAGATGGTCGCTACGTCGGCGCGGTTCATGCGCTAGCGCTGTTTGGCCGAGCGGCGATTCCGGCGAGTCCAGGCCTGGTAGGCGGCATGGCGACTCCTGTGGGCGTGTACCTTACGAACGGCGAAGTCAGCGGAGGCGCAAAACCGAGCGCGCTTGTGATCACCGGAGCGATGCTATTCATCACGTACTTCTTTGGAATCGCGGCGACGTACGGCGGTTTGCTCGTGGCTGAGAGCACGATGGGGACGCCTTTGATGGAGAATGCGTTCAACGCGGTTGGTTGGCCCGGCGCAGTTTTTCAACTCGCCCCAGTCTTGGTGTTTCTCTTGCTGATTCGCCTCTCGCCGATTTCAGGAACTCATGCTGCGGAGCACATGGTTGTTCATGCGATCGAGCGCCGGGAGCCACTTGTCTACGAAGTCGTGTCTCGGATGCCGAGGGTGCACCCCCGATGCGGTACAAACATCGCAGTCGGCGCGATGATGTTCATGGTACTTCTTGATTTCAGTTGGCGCTTTTTGGGCCAGATGGGGCCTTTGTTTGCGCTCGCGCTGACGGTGCTGACTTGGCGTTCGATTGGCGGCGTAGTTCAGTACTTTGTAACGACGAAGCCGCCAAATCGAAGACAGGTGGAAGGCGCAATCGCGGCAGCAAACGAACTCCTCGAAAACTATCGAAACAGCGCACGCCTTTCGCCGAGTTTTTGGAGGCGGTTGGCCAAGAGCGGCTTGCCGTTTGTTTTGGCCGGCGCAATCGCAACTAGCTCGATTGCGTTGACGATCCTACACTTCATCGGTACGCCGATTCCGATCTGGTGATCGTCAGCCGACCCGGATTGCCGCTTCTCCGGCGACCACTCGGCCGATACAAGCGAACCCTTCTATTGGCACTTTGCTGAAGATTGCCAGCCCACCGCTTGTCTGCGGATCTACAATGACTTCTTGAAGCCACGCCTGTACGGAATTGGAAAAGGTGAGGTTGTCGCCAAGGTGCGCGCGTGTCTTCTTTGATCCGGCTGTGAGATTCTTGCGTTCGATCAGCGCTTGAACCCGGGGCAGAAGTGGGAGTGCTGCAGAGTCGATCTCGATTGCTACACCGCTCGATCGCGCGACATTGAATAGATGCCCCGCCAAGCCGAACCCTGTAATGTCGGTCGCACATTTTGCTCCGGCAAAAAGCGCTTTTTCCGAGGCATCGCGGTTGAGGTGCGCCATCCACGCTATAGCGACCCCGATGGGGGAGTCTTCGATCACTTTTGCGCCCGACGGCATAGCGACAGCATCTTCGACGAGCGAATCAAAGGCGAACTCATCGTCCCACTTCGCCGCACTTGTTATGACTCCCGTGCCGAGTGGCTTCGACAGATAGATCTTGTCACCCGGCTCTGCGCCCGCGTTGTGGAGCATCTGTGCCGGGTCGACAAGGCCCGTGACGGAGCAGCCGAACTTAGGCATGGGATCTTCGACACTATGTCCGCCGACGATGACCGCACCCGATTCGATCACCTTGTCCGACATGCCTTGCAGAATCCGGGCCCAAACCTCCGCTGGCGCCATCGAAGGATCGAAACAGCAGATGTTCATCGCTGTAATCGGCCTGCCGCCCATGGCGTAGACGTCGCTCAACGCATTTGCCGCAGCGATTTGACCGTAAGAGTAAGGATCATCGACAATTGGCGTGAAGAAGTCCATCGTTTGGACAAGCGCGTGTCGTTCTGTCACGCGAAAAACTCCCGCGTCGTCGTGAGTATCGAATCCGACGAGCAGGTCAGGATGAGAGCTACGCGGCAAAGCCGCAAGAACTTCCGCCAACTGCGAAAGGCCCAGCTTGCTCGCTCAACCAGCGCAATCGACGAGTTTTGTGAGTCGCGTCACAGAGAGAGCATACCGACTGCAAGAAAGGCGGGGGCCTTTGATGGCCCCCGCAGTGGTCCTCTCCTCCTCCGGCTTTGGCCGGGGAGAGGCTTTCGCCATGTCCAATATATACGAATTCGAGGGCGGAGTCAACAAGTTTTTTACTGAATTTGTGAAATGTTAGCAATACACTATCCCGGCTTCGCCGCTGACCACACAAAAGCCTGCCCGGTTAGTTCGGCAGATGCGAATCCGTCCAGCACCTGCGACCGGAAAGCGACGCGATTAGCTTCGCCCATCCTGGCGTACAGAGTCGACAACGGGCCAGCAAGGGACACGACCTGGTCGAATGCCTGTTCGGTAGGCAAGTCGGAATAGTAGGGGACGGCGATTTCGACAGCCGAGACGTCAACGTATCCTGCTCGTGCGAGCAGGTCACGGACTTCGTCGGCATTCGAGAGGCGGAAAGCGCCCGGATCGTTCGGTTGCGGCAAATTGAGGCCGAGCATTTCGATGGCAAGTTTTGTCGGAGGGCCAACCCAGAGATTTCTTTCAGGTGGCCCCCACGTCGAGAAGACAAGATGGCCACCAGGTTTTATGGCGCGAATCGACTGCTCTAGCGCCGTGGGGACGTCGGCTGCAAAGATCAGCCCGAATCGAGACACGAGCGCGTCGAAGGCGCCGTCTCGGAAAGGAAGCGGGTGGAATGAGCCCAGTACGGCGCAGCCGTGCGCCGCGATCATGTCTTCTGCGATGTCGAGCCCGACTACGCGCCACGCAGGCGGGTGAGACAAGGAGCCTGCGCCACAGCCGAGGTCTGCAAGAAGGCCGCCAGTATCTCCGAGCGCGCTATTTATCGCAATCGTAATCGGTTTGAACCATGTCTCGACTTCGTCTGCGCCGACACGCCACTTGTCCGCGACGTGCTCCCAAATGCGCTTTTGCTTGGCTTCCTGTTCTTTCATTCGACAGCTTCCCAAGCAATCACAGTCGCCCCGAGGAGGCCAGCATCTTCAAGTTTGTCAGCGACAACTACTTTACAGTCCGGCCACAATGTCGGAATCGCATTCCTTTTCGCGACATCGATCGCGTTCGCCAGGAAATGCTGTTGCGCCTTCGCGATTTGTCCCGCGATCGCAAGGATCTCGACAGCGAAACCATTTATCAGGTTTCCAATAAGGACTCCTAGGTACTCTCCCGTTTCCTCCCAAAACTCGATCGCCCCTTTGTGACCTTCGTCGGCAAAGTCAGCGAGTACTTTCGGAGTCAGCACAATGTCTTCTGGAATTCTTGGCATCGCACGACGAAGCATGCCGTTAGTTCCGAGATAAGCTTCTACACATCCTCTTGCGCCGCACGAGCACTCCGCGCCGTCCTTTTCGATCACGAGATGTCCGAACTCGACGCCGCCTCCGTTTCCGCCAACGAGCATTGTCGGCCTGGAGAGCCCGCCGGACACACATGCAGGCGTGAGCACCACGCCGGTGCCAACCCCTGTTCCGAGTGTGATTAGTGCGAGCCCTTTTGCGATGCCTTTTCCGGAGCCATACCAATACTCTCCAAGAGCCGCGACGTTCGCGTCGTTGCCCATCACCACAGGAGTCCCAAGGCTGTCTCGGATTGGGCCAACCAGATCGACGTCGCGATAGCAACGGAACTCGCCGGCGACTATTTCGCCGAAGTTAGGCGCCCATCTTACAAGATCACCGTCGATGTGACCTGGGACGGCTAAGCCAACTGCGGCGAGGTGCCGCTGGCCCTTTGCTTGGAGGATAGCTCCGATCGTCGCGTCGATCGTTTTCTGGCTGCCTTCTTGGGCCCGGGACGCGGCCTCCACCCTCGGCCCAGCCGGCCTCCCAGTTTCATCGAACGCTGCTGCCCGCACATTTGTGCCCCCCAAATCAACGCCGACAACGACCGAATCAGTCACTCGGGACATTTTATCGTAAACAATGGGCCATGGCTTTGCCGTCTGGTCCGCTCAAGCAGATCGCGCTCGACTCGGGGTTCGACCTCGCTGGCGTGTGCCCTGCAGTAGAACCGGCGCACTTCGACGCTTACCTTGAATGGATTGCCCGCGGAATGTATGCGGGTATGGACTGGATGGCGCGATCGCGAGAGGCGCGCGGGTCGCCCACGAGTCTGCTGGAGGGGTGCAGGTCAGTGCTCGCTGTGGGTCTGAACTATGCGCAGGAGAACGAGGTAACCCGATGTGATGGTTCTCTGAAAGTCGCGAAGTACGCGTGGGGGCGCGATTATCATAAGGTTCTGAGATCGAAGTTAAAGCGGGTCGTTCGCAATTTGGAGGTGCAATATCCGGGGATTCGGTCTCGGATATGTGTGGATTCTGCGCCGATTTTGGAACGGGAGTACGCGTGGCTCGCTGGGATCGGGTGGTATGGAAAGAACTCGTGCGTGATCAACACCGAGCGGGGGAGTTGGTTCTTTATCGGGTTGCTTCTGCTAGATCAAGAGTTCGAGAGCGACACACCGGCAAGCGGCGGGTGTGGCACTTGCAGCGCCTGCATCGACGCTTGTCCTACAGGGGCGTTAGTCGTGCGCGAGGATTCACCAGTCGCGTTCGTCGATTCAAGCAGGTGCATCAGCTACCTAACGATTGAGCATAAAGGTGAGTTTAGTGAGTTGGAGTCCACCATGCTGAACGGTTGGGTGTTTGGTTGCGATGTTTGCCAAGACGTTTGTCCGTTCAATCGCGCCCGTCTTCACCACCCTTTGCGTGCGAAAGCAACGACGGAGAAAGACTTTGCTCCGAGGCCACAGAATATATCGCCCGACGCCGACTTCCTGTCAAAAGCGAGCGAAGAAGAGTTTGTGGATTTGTACAAAGGTTCCGCGCTGATGCGCGCTGGGGTTAAGCGCATGAAGAGGAATCTTCTGAGGTGACTACCACTTTTCCTCTCCGATTCCCTCGACTCCTCCGAGCTGTAAATCGAGTTCTGTGCGAGTTTCGATTTTCGCGATCTCGCCATCACGTACGTAGACTATGCGGTCAGATACATCGAGCATTTTGAGGTCATGCGTGGCGGAGATGATGGTTACTCCCCGGTCTTCGTTCAGCATGCGGAGCAGATCGATGATTTCTTTCCCAGTTTTGAGATCGAGGTTTCCGGTCGGTTCGTCGGCGAGGATGATTGCGGGATCATTTGCGAGTGCTCGGGCGATCGCGACTCGCTGCTGCTGACCACCGGACAACTCCGTCGGCCTATGATGGAGTCGGTCGCCGAGTCCGACAGAGGCGAGCAACTCGACACCCTTCTCGTCAGCGTCATCTGCGCTTAGTCCGGCGAAGAGCATCGGGAGCGTGACGTTTTCGAGTGCTGTTCGAACCTGAATCAGATTAAACGTTTGAAAGATGTATCCAATCGTTCTGTTGCGCAGGTATGCAAGCTCAGGCGGCGATAGCTGGGCGATGTCGACTTCGTTTATGTAGACGCTGCCTCCAGTCGGCTTGTCGAGTCCTCCGACCATATTGAACAGCGTGCTCTTACCGCTTCCGCTCGGTCCCATGATACTGACGTATTCGCCTCGCTGCACATCCAGCGAAACCCCACGCAGCGCATGTACTACTTCGTCACCGAGATGGTAGAGCTTTTGTACGTCGCGCGTACGTACTATAAGCTCGGATTCGAAGGCGGGGTTTGCGGCGATGGGCTTCACCTAAACCTCAACTCTCAGCGCCGCGGCTGCGGGCATTCTCGCTGCCTGGATAGCGGGCAGGATTGCGGCGAGGATGGTGATCAAGGATCCAATTGCCACCGCGGTGCCGACAATCGGGGCCCAGGCAGCGCCAAGCAGCCCCAATGAGTTTGTGCCATCGGTGACGAAGCGGACGCATACCATCACAAGTACGCCAAGGACTGCGCCGACCGCGGACGACATGACCCCAATCAGGAGCGCTTCCAAAAAGAAAACCTTAACGATGAATGAGTTTGTCGCGCCCAGACATTTGAACGTTCCGATTTCCTTGTATCGTTCTGTGACACTCATTAGCATCGCATTCGTGATACCGACGAGGCACATCAACAACGAAAGGAACACCAGCCAGCTAAGTTTGGCTGCGCTTTCTTCAGAGTGGGGATCCCCGGCTGCCAATGCAAGGCTCGTTCGCACGCTTGCGTAGAAGGCGATTCCCAAAAGTACGCCGATTGCGGTCGCGAACTGCCGCGACAGTCGCATGCGAATACTTTTTATCGCTTGCTTGAGGGCAACAGCTAGAGGCGGGTCCTTTTGCTTCATTTCTTCGGCACCTCGAGAGCAATGTACTTTCGCTTCATGAGTGTCTCCAAGAATGCAAGGAGCGACGCTTCTGCCTCTACCTTAGTGAGCTTGTACTCCCTCTGCAAAGCCTCAACAATTCCCTGTACTGATCGTTTTCCATCGCAGAGATTCCAGACGAAAGCGCCTACTTGCTCAAGCTCCACTTGCTTGTCATCCGGTACGACTTTGCCCACCGTTCTTCCAAGAAAGCCGCGCTGAGTTACCGGTACGAACAGCATGATACACCCGTCATCTGAGGATTCGAAGCGAATCGCAGGGTTGCGAATCGGGCGTGCGCGGCGAATGTCGGAGCGATTCGCCCGAGGCTGTTTGCGAAAGTTCAGTCGAAGAAGTCCCATTGTGGCGCGTGAGCCCTTGAGTGTACTGCGTTGATGACCAAGAGTTGGTTTCGCTCTTGATCATGCATCACCAGTGCGGTTCTTCGTCCCTTGTTTAGGCGAATTCCATCTTTGCCAACCTCGCAGTCGGCCTTGATGCCGGTCGCGGCGACTGCCCAGCCGCAAAAGTCGTGCTTTGCGAGCAGCTGCGAGGCGAACGCCCACCGATCGACCGTGAACTTCTCCAGCCGACGCTTGAATACAAGCGTCGTTCGCCCACTGAGGAGCTTGAACGAGGACAACTGGAGGTTGGCGGGCAGCCAAACCGAGACGCCGAGAATGCTCCAGGGGATTGGGCTTCCCGTGTGACACTCGACGGAATCTACTAGTTCGCGCGCCTCTCGCTTGAAGCTGTCACCGCTTCTCCCCGATCGCTCGACAAACATGACCCTCCTGGCCTCGGGCTCGAACCACATTCGCCCATATCCTTTCGCGCCTGCGTGCCACTCATAGTCCACCGCCCCCGACTCGAGAATGTCGATATTGGAGCGAAAAGCCTGCCGGCTCCGCTTTGCCGTTCTTTCGATTTGCGAGAAGTAGGCCAGCACCCGTCGATTGATTCCGGTCACGGGCTTTGAGGCTTTCCAGCGGACTTGAATGACAGCTTCCCTCTCGCCTTCGAGGCGTACATAGCCTTCTCTTTGGGTGCCCGAAAGCACAGCAGGGCGCCATTCGCCCCCGACAGGAAGAGAGAAACCTTGCCAGGCAAAACGGTCGCCCAGGTTCAAATTACGGCTCTAAGCGGACTTTTCGTCTTCGTCTAGCCCGCGTGAGGACTCGGCTTTTGCAGCTTCCATGGTCCGTTTACCTTCCTCGACTCCGCGCTGGAACTCGCCCATCCCTTTGCCAAGGCCGCGCATCAGCTGCGGGATCTTTGCGCCTCCGAAAAGCAAGAGAATGATGATGCCAATGATCATCAGTTCATTGGTGCTCAGAAATGCCAACGTCGAGTTTAGGAGTTCCATAATCATCGGCCTACCCCCAATTATACGCCCGTTCCGGCAAAAACTACAGGGAAGGGCCGCCATGGGCTGTTTCGCGGCTAAAATCTGCGGGTGGCTGAGCAAAAGTTGAGGAACCTCCCGAGCGTGGCAAATCTTCTTGCCGCGCCTGAGCTTGCCTCCGTGCCTCATCTTGTCGCAGTTGCGGCTGCTCGCGAGGCCGTAGCCACCGCCCGGAGGAATGGGACCGCCGGTGAGTCCGTTCTGGCGGAGGCGGTCGAACTCGCACGGAGGTACATGGCACCAGCCTATCGCCCCGTAATCAACTGCTCCGGCACGATCCTCAACACTGGGCTGGGTAGGGCGCGTCTCGCCCCAGACGCGGTCGCTGCAATGGCAGCTGCTGCAAGCTCTCACTCTATTCTCGAACTGGACATGGGGTCGGGGCGGCGCGGAGACAGGCAAGAAGGTTTGCGATCGCTGATCATTCGCCTCACCGGAGCCGAGTCCGCTCTCGTTGTGAATAATAACGCTGGGGCAGTTCTCCTAACGATCAACACCTTGGCAACAGGCAAGAAAGTTCTTCTATCCCGAGGCCAGAGCGTGGAGATCGGCGGCGCATTTCGGATGCCAGATGTTGTCAAGGCTTCGGGCGCGATTCTGGTTGACGTGGGTACGACAAACAAGACGAAAGTCTCTGACTACGAGGCCGCATTCGATTCCGAGTGCGCGGTTCTGCTTCGATGCCACCCAAGCAACTTCAAAATCTCCGGATTCGTTGCAGAGCCGACAGCGGAAGACTTGGCGGGGTGCGCGAAGAAACTGAAGATTACGATGGTAGACGACGTTGGAAGCGGCAGTCTCATCGACACGGCACAATTCGGGCTGCCTCATGAACAGACAGTTAGAGAGGCACTAGGAGCCGGCGCACACATCGTTACTGCCAGCGGGGACAAGCTACTCGGCGGTCCGCAGGCAGGACTCATCATCGGCAAGTCGAAACTCATTGCCAAGATCGCCAAGAACCCGCTGGCACGTGCCCTACGGATTGATAAAGTCACGGCGGCAGGTCTGGAAGCAACGCTGCGACTTTATTGGGAAGGCCGAGCATTGGAGATCCCCACAATTCGCTACCTGTCGCGCACATCCGACGAGGTCAAAGTTCTGGGAGACCGACTGGCGAAACAACTTAATGCTACTGCCGAACCAAGCATGTGCGAACCAGGAGGTGGTTCCTTACCCGGAGTGCAGATACCATCGTGGCGCGTCACGATTCGCGGGAACGCAAATGAAATCGCAACGCGGTTCCGGACGATGCCGATCCCTGTAATCGGCTACATCGAATCCGGAGCGTTCAGGTTAGACCTTCGATGCGTCGACGAAGACGAGCTTGATACCATCGCACGACAAGCTGCCGAGGTTTTTTCTTGAGAGACAAAGCGCTTGCGATATTCAGGGATAAGTTGTCTGAACTCGAGCGACACAATCCATGGCGTAAAGGCCACGGTGAACGCGTCGCCTCCCATGCCGTTGCGACGGCGCACAAGTTGGGTTTTGACGACGAGCAGCTCTTTGCGATTCGCATTGCCTCGGCGCTACACGATTATGGGAAGCTCAGGATAGCGGTCGATGTTCTTGAATCGCCTGATGCCATCGAGACTAGTCAGCTTGTCGAGATCCGTGGATGGGTAGTCGGTGTCGGTGCAGAGCTGGCGAGAGAAGTTGGGATCGAGGCGATCGATTCTTGCATCTCCTGCCAGTACGAACGTTTTGACGGGTTGGGATTTCCGGGTACCTCAAAGGGGAAGCGGCTTCCTGTCGCAGCGCAGACTATCGCTGTCTGTACTGCGTTTGACGTAATGACGCATATCCAACCCTGGAAGCGTGCAAAATCCGAAGAGGATGCGCTCGCAGAGTTGAATCGCAACTCAGGTACCCAGTTCGACCCTGCCGTTGTTGCGGCGTTCTCTTTGGTTCAGCCTCTCATAACTCCGGTGGAGCTTTAGGTCAGTGTTCTCCGAATCTTTCAGCGAAGCATGGCGAATGCGCTACGGTTCGGATCCACCGATCGAGGCACCCGATCTTTCAGCGGCGCTTCGCCATCGAAGCGTTCGCTCATTCTCTCGCACGCCGATCGACGAATCGACGGTCGCAACGCTAGTGGCAGCTGCGCAATCTGCAGCAACGAGCAGCAATCTTCAGCTGTGGTCATTGATTAGCGTGCATGAGCCAGAGCGAAGGGATGCGATCGCAAAGCTCTGCGCGGATCAGGATCAGGTCCGTGATGCCGCGTGGTTCTTCGCCTTCATCGCCGACCACTATCGGCTCCGTAAAGCCGCTCTCAACTCTGGCGAGAATCCACTGGGTCTTGATTACTTAGAGTTCTTTACTATGTCAGTGATCGATGCCTCGATCGCAGCAGAGCGAATGGTATGCGCAGCCGAGAGTCTCGGCATGGGAATCTGTTACATTGGAGCGCTACGCAACAATCCAGCTGCCGTCGCTGACTTACTTGGTCTGCCCCCAGGAACGTTTGGAGTGTTCGGCTTATGTCTTGGGTGGCCAGACGAAGAAGCCCGACCGGAAATCAAACCCAGACTCGCGCAACAAAGCCTGTGGTTTCGCGAACGTTACAACCCAGACGTAACCGTAGGCGATTACGATGCGCGGATGCAGTCGTTCTACGAATCGCAGGGCATGAGTACGAACTTCTCTTGGTCCTCCCGATCGGGACGACGGACAAACGCGCTGACGGGACGCGAGGTCCTCAAAGAGTGGCTCGAAGGGCAGGGGTTCAATCTCCGTTAGCGTCGCTTATAGTTCACCCGAACGACAACCGAATCGGCGCGCCGAACGAAAGGTGGCAGATCGGGGAACACCGCCTGGTCGCCTTGACCGTTAAACTCTGGAAAGGCTGCTTCCTTTAGAATCAGCACTTGTAGCTTTGCGCCGGTGTGCTCCCAAACGCCACCGCGCGTTATCGGAGGTTGCATGGAAGGATCCACACGTTCGAGCTCCAGCTTTGCTATCTCGACGATTTTGTCAAACGCAACTTGAACAGTGAACACCTCCCAATAGGCGATCGGCGAGTCACCGTCGATTGGTGGCGCAACCCGCGCAGGTATTGCACCACCGAGAAACTCGAATGAGATTCTGTCGACGCCAGTTCGTTGAAAAAGCACCTCGCGCCGGTCTTTTATTCTCGCCGTCTCCTTGAAAACCCAAACGACGCCCCCAAGTGTGAGCAGCGTAAAAAACACGGCGCACCCGAGCACGAGCTTTCGCCCACTAAGCCCCGGTTTGTCCATTACTTTCATGTCTGTTTCACTTTTTGTCCACAGCGCGCGAGGATCGGGCCTCGTTTGGCTGCCCGCACCTGAATCCACTCTGCCGCTATGCTTATCGCAATCTCTTCGACCGTTTCTGCACCTATGTCCACGCCCATGGGTGAAAGTACATTAGCGAACTCTTCGTCTGTACATACTCCCTCTTCGATCAATCCTTTTCGAACCATTTCGCGCTTGCGCTTGCTCCCGATCATGCCCAAGTAAGCGCGATCTTTGTGAATCAGCTCCCGGATCACACGAGCGTCGTTGCGATGACCGCGTGTCACCAAACACAGGTAAGTGTCTTGATCGCTAACGAAGTCTCGCGCATACACTTCCGGTTTTTGGCAGATGCGGTGGTGTGCAAACATCATCCTCGTCTCATTCACGAACTCAGGCCGATCATCGATGACCGTCACTTCGAACCCAAGATCTGCTCCTATTCGGCAGAGTTCTCTGCCAATGTGTCCCCCGCCGAAGACAACGAGCTTCTCCGGCGGCAGGCTTGGCTCGACGAAGCAACGTTCTTCGAGCGCTTCGCGTCGGTGCGCGATTGCTTTCAGAACGATTGGGTCTGCGGACTCACTCTCCTGAATGAAGTTTGCGTGGCCGCTCTCTAAGTCATAGACGATCGCCCCACGCGAGGTCTGATCTGTCGCGACGCGAAAGGCGTCCGCATATGAGCCTGGATCAGGAAGCAGAAGCACTTGCACTCGGCCTCCACAGATCAAACCATCATCCCAACCAAAATCGTCATCAAGCTGGAATTCGCGAATCAAGTGCTTGCGCGTCGCCAAAGCCTCGAGTCCAAGCCGTCGACACTCCATTTCAAGGCAGCCGCCTCCGATGGTGCCGACAATCCTTCCGTCCGGCAGAAAAATCCCCTTCGCACCCGGAACCTGCGGCGCGCTGCCGCTTTTGGCGACAACTACCGCGAGGCAGAAGGACGCGCCTTCGTCGTGGAGCTTTACCGCTTCTTGAAGAATTGACATGTGTTAGTACTGATACGTTACCGGACAGCTTCCATCACCCGAATAGCGACGCGATGATTCCCAAAGGGCGGCATGAGATAAAGTCCTTGCGCAACCTCCCGCAACTTCGCAGCGAACTCTTGTGCGACCCCGATCCCGACTTCTTGCGCGGTCTCATCTGGCGCATTCGCCATTTTGCTTCGAAGCCAATCGGGAACTTCGATCCCCGGAACTTCGTTGTGCATGAACTCTGCGTGTCGACTTGAGCGCAGTGGCAACACCCCGATTAGAATTGGCAGGCCCACTCTGGCTGCGTGTTCTGTTGCGAACTCCAGGTGTCGATCTTCGAAGAGCGGCTGCGTATAGATGAGGTGCGCTCCCGCCTCCACCTTACGTGAGAGCCGATCGACTTCGAATGGCAAATCTTGCGCTGCCGGGTTGAAGGCGACTGCAATGGTGAATGCGCACTTCTTTCCCAGCGTGTTGCCCGCCATGTCTCGGCCCTCATTGAATCTGGCCAGCACGCGCACAAGGCCGATCGAGTCGATGTCGAACACGCTCGTTGCGCTGGGAAAATCGCCGATATTCGCGGGATCACCCGTGACGGGAAGGACGTTTCGTATGCCAAGGGCGTGCGCGCCAAGCATGTCGCTTTGCAGTGCGAGCAGGTTTCTGTCTCGACAAGCGACATGCATCATCACTTCGATACCCACCTCGTTTTGAATGATTGAAGAGATCGACACAGGACTCATTCGCAAGCGAGCCCGTGCGCCATCGCTTATATCGATAAGATCACATCCTGCCGCGTGAAGCGCCTTCGCACCTCCAAGCACCTTGGAGGTGTCTAATCCCCGAGGCAGATCTAGTTCGACAGTCGTTACGAACTTACCAGCAAAAAGTTTGGCCCGAAGCGCGCTAGGCTCGCAGTCTTCGAGAGGCGCTTTGTCTGCGGCTTCCCTGGCGCGGACATGCGATCGTTTTCGAGGAGCCCGATCGGCGAGCGCATCTCGAAGGCCGCCGATATGTTGAGAGGCAACGCCGCAACACCCACCGATGAGATTGCAGCCCGCCTCAGCGAGGCGCGCCGCCGCTTTGCCGAAGTACTCGGGTGTCACATCATAGATGGGTGATTTCTTAACCAGCTGAGGCATCCCTGGCGTTGGCATCGCAAGTATTGGAACATCCCCCGCTTCGCTCATCCATCGAACGATGTCGTACATTCGTTGGGGACCGACGACGCAGTTTGCGCCTACCACGTCCGCGCCCCACTCGATCATCATTCTCGCGACTCTTAATGGAAATCCCTCTGCTAACGTCTCACCATCTTCTATGAAGCTCTTTGAGGCGATCACCGGGAGACTTGTTACGGACTTCGTTGCCCGGATGGCGATCTCCAATTCTTGAAGGTCACTGAACGACTCAAGAATGATCGCATCCGCGCCACCCTCCGCGAGAGCTTTCGCTTGGACCAAGAACTGATGTTCGGCGTCAAGCAGATCAACAGGTCCCAGCGGCGCAAGTGGTTTGCCGCAGGGGCTAATCGCGCCGAGGACAAAGCGGTCGCCTGCGGCTGCGCGAGCGATTTTGATTCCAGCAAGACACACCTCTGCCGGATCCGCGTCGCTTCCATGCAACCTAAGACGGACCTGATTCGCCCAAAAAGTGTTTGTCTCGATTGCGTCAGCACCTGCATCCAAGAACTCTTTGTGAACCTTATGCACAAGTTCGGGCGCCTCGATGTTCGCAAGCGAATATGGCATTCGCTGGAAGCCGAGGTCAGACAAACGCGATCCCATCGCACCGTCGATGATGAGGATTCGTTCTCGAAGAGCGTCGAGAAGTTGCATCGGGAGTGTGATTATGGCGGATGCAGGGCCAGCGGGTCAGCGAACGGCGATCTCCTGACCCCCAGACGATGAGGATCTTTCACAGTGCAAGTTCGCTTCACAGTTGAGAGCAGTCGCTTCGAGGCTCCCCCTGGCCTCGACTTGTGTTGCTCACCAGGACCAACTCACTAGAATCTTAAACCAGATATCATAGATGCTGTGCCGCCACTGCAGAAGATATCGACTCACGAACCCGTCTCTCAACTCCGTCGTGTGAAGATCGTTGAAGCTGGCGAGTCGCTCGTCGACTACCACGATGCTTGTCCAGAGTTGGTGCGCGACGCACCCGTTTGGGTTTACACCCGCGAGTCGCTACTCCGGAAGTCTGTTGCGGAAAAACTTGCTGTCGCCGCGCGCAGTTTGCCTAAAGGGTATCGATTGCTTGTGCTGGAGGGTTGGCGTCCAATTCACATTCAGCGTCGCATGTGGCTTGGCGCATATCGCCGATGGCAGGAGAAGCATCCAGACTGGTCGCACGCGGCGCTCAAGAGATTGACGAATCGCTTCACTGCGCCGTTGGATGCGAAAGTCCCTCCGCCTCACACAACCGGCGCAGCAATTGATTTGCGACTCGGTGATGAACGTGGGCAGCCGCTCGACATGCGTTCACCATTCGGTTCGTTTGATAAGCACATGTTTCCGTTCGATGCGAGAGGCCTCAGCGCGACATCTCAAAAGCACCGCATGATTTTGAAAGAAGCGATGGAGAGCGTCGGCATTACTAACTATCCCAGCGAGTATTGGCATTGGAGTTACGGAGATCAAGGATGGGCTTATCGCGGCGGACACCCCCATGCGCTGTACGGGCAGATCGAGCCTGCCGGCTACAAACCGAAGCCAGACGATGACAACGAAGAACCGCTCGTTTGGACTGCTGACGACACCTGGTGAAGCGGGTCAAGGCCGTCAATGCAAGAGAATTGATCGCCACCTTCCGTCGTTCGTGATCTCAAAGCACCTTGTCGCCCACATCCAATCGAGGGTGGCGAGTAGACTCAGCGAATGAGCTTTGGATGGGAAGGTGAGAAAGTTAGGCTTGTTCCAATAGATCGCGAGCGGCACATGGAAAACTGCTATCAATGGCTAAACGATCCGGAAGTTACGCAGTTCTTGAAGATAGGAGACTTCCCTTTGTCGAGATTAGCGGAGCGTGACTTCTTCGACAGGATGGAAAAGTGCTCGGAAACCGATGTTGTTTTTGCGATCGAGACGTTGGACGGGGATCACATTGGAATGAGTGGTCTTCATGGGATTTCGTTTCGACACAGTCGCGCCATGACAGGCACGTTCATCGGAGACAAAACGTTTTGGAACAAGGGCTTTGGCACTGACGCAGCGATTGCCCGCACGAAGTATGCCTTCGAGGTGTTGGGGTTGCGACTTCTTTGGAGCGGAGTCTATGGATCGAATGAGCGGTCGATTGCTATGTTAAAGCGCGCAGGATATCGGGAGATTGGCCGAATCCCTGGATACTGGTGGAAACGCGGGAAGTGGGAGGACGAAGTGCTGATGGTCGCGGAGAGACCATAACTCAAGCCTAACCGTCTTTAGAGCATGATCACGAACTATGCGCACGACATCATCGCGGCGGCTTACTTTGGGTTCTTCGGCATCCTTTTCTTGCAGTCAGGCTTCGACAAGCTTTTAGATCGAAAAGGAAATCTCGAGTGGATGGAGCCTCATTTTGAGAAGAGTCCGTTTCGGGGGAAGGTTGCTGGACTATTGACCGCTTTAACGTTGTTAGAGTTGGCGACGTGTGTCATGTCGTTCGTTTCGATTTTTCTCGTGTTCTTCGCAAAAGGGCCTGACGCGATCACGTTGACGCTCGCGCTGATCCTGGGGACGCTGCTGTCGTTGTTTGGCGGTCAGCGGTTTGCGAAGGACTATGCAGGGGCTGGGACGTTGACGGCGTACTTTGCCGTCGCGTTAATCGGGGCCGCTTGGATCGTCGGTCCGGTGCTGGGCTACATCCTTTCCAGAAACTCGTGAATAGTATAGGTCTGTCCGGGTAACATCACGTATGGCCGTGCTTCAAGAGCGACTTAGCTTCGACGACGTTCTCCTCTTACCCAAGCGCACCGAGGTGATGCCCCACCAGGTTGACACTTCAACCGAGCTTTTGCCGGGCGTCCGGCTTAACCTTCCATTTGTGTCGAGTCCTATGGACACTGTCACAGAGGCGCGGATGGCGATTGCGATGGCTCGTGAGGGCGGCGTCGGCGTGCTCCATCGCAACCTCGGAATCGACGATCAAGCCATCATGGTCGACCGCGTGAAGCGGAGCGAGCACGGTGTTATCACTAACCCCGTCAGCCTGCTCCCAAATCAAACGATCCAAGAGGCGCTGGCTGTGATGGAGCGGTACCACATCAGCGGGGTTCCGATAACGGACGAAAGCGGCAAGCTCGTGGGCATCTTGACTAACCGGGACATTCGGTTTGAGACAGAGTTCAACAAACCGATTCGTGATCGGATGACGTCGGACAAACTCGTTACCGGCCCGGTTGGTACAACTCTCGAGCTCGCGGAAAAGAAGCTCCAGGAACATCGAATCGAAAAGCTACCGCTCGTCGATGACGACGGAAACTTGCGCGGGCTAATCACCATCAAAGACATCCTAAAAATCAAGCAGTTTCCAAATGCGACGAAGGACGCGAAGGGACGGCTTTGCGTTGGCGCGGCGATTGGCGCGATTCGCGAGCCGTACGAACGAGCGAAAGCGCTGCTGGAGGCCGGTGTCGATTTCGTTGTGATTGATGCAGCTCATGGGCATAGCCGGGGCGTGATGGATTGCGTCAAGATGTTGAAAGAGAGATTGCCGGACCTGCGCGTGGTCGCAGGAAACGTAGTTGATCGCAGCGGCGTTTGCGAACTCGCATCGCTGGGAGCCGACTGTCTGCGGATTGGGATAGGCGCGGGTTCCATTTGCACTACGCGTGTCGTTGCTGGTGTCGGCGTGCCGCAACTCTCTGCGGTCATGGAATGCGCAGATGCAGCTGGCGAGCTCGGGATCCCCACGATTGCGGACGGCGGTGTTAGGACAAGCGGAGACATTGTCAAGTCGCTGGCAGCGGGATCGAGCGCGGTAATGATGGGCAACATGTTCGCGGGGTGCGACGAGAGCCCTGGGGAAATCGAGATGTATCGGAACCGCGCCTACAAGGTCTACCGGGGCATGGGTTCGATTGGGGCAATGCGGCTGGGGAGCAGCGACCGGTACTTCGCAATCAAGGAGACTGGCACGATGGTGCCGGAAGGAGTGGAGGGGCGCGTTCCCTACAAAGGGCCACTACACGAAATCATCGCTCAGCTTGGAGGCGGGTTGCGCTCTGGTATGGGCTACGTTGGAGCTGAGTCGCTTTCGGCGCTCCGCGAACGTGCTGAATTCATCAAGATCACCAACGCTGGCTTGCGAGAGTCTCACCCGCACGATGTTTGGATTACTAAGGAACCGCCGAACTACACCAGCCCGTCGTTTGGCAGCGACACCGAGTAGCGAGATTTGATTTCTCGACTTGACCGAATGGTGCCTAGATCACGAAAAACTGTGCGCGAGCACTGATTGCTCGCGCACAGTTTTATCTTCTTACAGCGTACTAGGAGTTGCGGCGACGTCGCGCGGCCAGCGCTGCGAGACCGAGGCCGACCACAGCGAGTGTCGCGGGCTCGGGTACCACCTCGTAGTGGACGTTGCCAGCGAATGTGCGCTGCTCAAATCTCGTTCCGCCGAACGCGACGGTGCTCACGCGAGAAACATTGCTGAACAATCGCAAGTCAGCATTCTCCCAAAGCTCTTGAGGAGGGTTTGCCGCAGTGCCGGTGTACCTAATGCCTCCTGTCGCAGTTGCTTGAAGGTAGACACCCTTTACTTGCCCGGCGGTCAACTCGAGCTGTGTCGTAAGCACGAGGGGATCGAGAACAAACGTTCCCTGACGCGTGCCCACCACAGTCTGAGTTAAGGTCCACCCAGCGCTGCTTCCATCGAAGCCGACGTAGGATCCTGGTCTCGTCCAAACTTCGACATTGACGGTCGTACCGATCATGCCAGTGTAGGCAACGTCGAACTGAGTCACGTACAGATCCATGGTAAGGGCCGTGAGGTCCATGAATATTCCGCCGCTCCCGTTGTTCGGCGGTGCGGTTGACAGAATCCCCGCAGCACCCACCCCTACAAGAGCAGCAGCAACCCAGCAAAATACTTCCTCATGTTATCCATCCATAGTGTGCTTCAGTTTCGATTGGCAAGCGCCAACGCAGTCAAGAGACACCGACTCATTTGGCCGTGCCAACCGTTCTGGTCGGCTTCGGATCTAAAACTGGTATTTATGCTGGGCACCTCGAATGAGCCAGAATTGATCTCATGAGCCGAACTCTCATGCTCGCCGTATGCCTAATCCCCCTCCACGCCGTCGCCCAGGATGGATTGAGGGACGTGATCGATACACATCGGGCTGATCTTGGGATTCTGCGCCGCGCGACAGTCGCGTTAACCGACTCCCGAGACGACCGCTTTCGACAGCATTATGAATCGAAACTGGACGAACTGCGAAGGATGGATTTTGCGCGGCTGTCGCACGACGCTCAGGTCGATTACGTATTGCTTCGCAATCACATCGAGGCGGAGATACGCCAGATCGAGATCGGGAAGTTGCGCTTACAGGAGCAATCTGAGTATCTGCCATTTATGCACACAATCCTCGACATGGAGCTTTCTCGGAAACGATTGGACGATGTCGACGCGCCGAGGCGAGCCCGAGAATTGAACGACCTTGCGTATGCGATCAAAGAAGCTCAGGGTGCAGTTGAGAGCGGCAGACGCCCGAGCAAGACACTCGCGAATCGGATTGTTGGAACTCTCCAAACTCTGCGGGGAGTCTTGCGATCGTGGTACACGTTTTATGATGGCTACGATCCAATTGTGACCTGGTGGTGCGCTGAACCTTACAAGGCCTGTGACGTTGCCATCGAAGAGTACATCAACTACCTACGCACGCGAGTGGTTGCGGCGGACAACAGAACGATCATCGGTGACCCGATCGGCCGCGCAGCACTTCTCAGCGAATTGCGATCTGAGATGATTCCTTACACGCCGGAGGAGTTGGTCCAAATCGCAAACAAGGAGTTTGCTTGGTGCGAAGCGGAGATGATCAAGGCATCGCGCGAAATGGGTTTTGGCGACGATTGGAAAGCCGCGCTCGAAAAAGTAAAGAACGATCATGTCGAGCCTGGCAAGCAGCCCGAGATCATTCGATTTCTCGCTTTAGAGGCAATCGAGTATCTGGAAAAGCACGACCTAGTTACCATCCCGCCGTTGGCAAAGGAGACGTGGCGGATGGAGATGATGACGCCGCAGCAACAGCTGGTGTCTCCATTCTTCCTCGGCGGTGAGACGATTCAGGTAGCGTTCCCGACTAGCACGATGTCGCACGAAGCGAAGGAGATGAGTATGAGAGGCAACAACATTCACTTCGCGCGCGCGACGGTTCATCACGAACTGATTCCCGGGCATCACCTGCAAGGCTTTATGGCGCAAAGATATCGCAGTTATCGAAGCTTGTTTTCAACTCCATTTTTTGGCGAAGGGTGGGCACTGTACTGGGAAATGCTGTTGTGGGATCACGGCTTTCAGAATTCTGCGGAGAATCGTGTCGGGATGCTCTTTTGGAGAATGCACCGATGCGCGAGGATCATATTCTCGTTAGGTTTTCACTTAGGAACGATGACGCCGCAGGAGTGCATCGACTTCTTGGTCGATCGGGTCGGGCATGAACGAGCCAACGCGGAGGCGGAGGTTCGGCGTTCGTTCGCAGGAAACTACGGTCCGCTGTATCAAGCTGCCTACTTGCTGGGCGGGTTGCAGCTGCGAGAAATCCACCGTGAGCTGGTGATCAGTGGCAAGATGACGAACCGAGAGTTTCACGATGCGGTGTTGCGCCTTGGTTCGATTCCCGTCGACATGATCCGTGTGAGCCTGACGAATGCGCCGCTGACACGCGATTATCAGAGCAACTGGCGCTTCTATCCCGGCATCTGATGCGTTAGATCGCTTGCGTCGAGATTTGCGTACAGCTCAAGGGCCTCCGCACTTGGGCGTCGGCGGTGACGCCTCGCCTCGTCGTAGGTCATGACCGGATTCTTGTGCTCTATGTCAAGCGCTGCGAGAACTAGATCGAAGAACTGGGTGTTTTCAGTTAGCCCGGCGCAAAGTTCTGACGACGGACCTAGTGCAGTTACGAGAACGTGCTCGTTCGTATGGTTGCCGCTTGTGAAAACCACCTTAGTGTGGTTCCCTAGAACCATCGCAAGCGTAGTGTTGAGACCAGATGCGAAGTTGGCCAGCTTGAACGGCGATCTCCCGCCAGCAGCCTCAGCGACTGCTTCCGCTTCCTCGCCAGTAAGCTCAATGTCAAGGCGTTTCTTGATCGCATCCTTCACCTGAGATCCGGTGGGAGTACGACTAATCTCAGCGAAAATGGCATCGTAGGTTCCCTTCATTCTCACGACCGACTCGAGCCCCGCTGTGCTGTCACCATATCCTGATCCTGCACCGTTCAGCGACGGACCGCCGCAGGCATGATCGGCCGTGATGACCAATAATGTCTCCTCATCTTCTAGCGCGAAGTCGACAGCTACTTTCATCGCGTCCTCAAACTCAATTTGATCATAGACCATCGCCGCAAGGTCCGTTGCATGCCCGCCGTGATCTACGCGACCCCCTTCTATCTGCAAAACGAACCCATTGCTCGATCCCTTGAGTTGCGCGAGTGCCTTCTTCGTCATATCTGCGAGCGTAGGAACAGTTTCCTCCAGCACTACAGAGTTGAGGCGATCGATTGTATAGGGTAGGTGCGAGTCACCAAAAATGCCGAGAAGTCTGCCGGACGCTGCGCTCATCTCTGCCTTGTTCTTTGCGAGTGTGTAGCCCTTCTTTTGAAACTCCGAGTAAACGTCTTTTTTATCTTGCCGCTTGTCCGGGTTAAAGAAGCGATCACCTCCTCCCATAAGCACATCGATTCCGCTCGCAAGGTACTTCTCTGCGATCAGTCCTTCTAAGTTTCTATCTTCGCAATTCACTGCAAAGCCTGCCGGAGTCGCATGCGTGAGCCGCGTCGTTGTGACGAGTCCCGTTTTGATGCTTCGCTCAGTCGCCAATTGAAACAGAGTTCGAAGTTCAGTTCCGTCAGGAAACATATTGAGCTGACCGTTCCAGATTCGGCGTCCGCTGCCCCACGCCGAACTTGCCGCGGCGGAGTCTGTGACAATGGAGTTCAGGGAACGTGTATCCTGCAAACCGTTCACAGCGCACGGCTCGTCCATTAGTGAAGACCAGTACGAGTGCTTGCCGTCGCGAATCTGGCGAAAGTGGTCGGTCATAGCCATGACCTGCAAAGGCATACCATCGACGACGCAGAAGATGACGTTTTTCGGCCGGGCGGTTTTCCGTGAGATCGCTCTTAGCGGTGAAGAGAGGCCCAATGTCAGGCCTGCCGCGGCGAGTCCTCCAGCTCCGATGATCTCTCTACGGGTGAGCTTCATGTTTCGAGGCTACCCTGACTAACATTATGGGATGATTAATCGGCCGGTTCCTCTTTCGCGTCCTTTTTGCGGCGCCTCCGCACTGCTTCGCGGAGGAGGTACTCGAGCTGTCCGTTGACGCTCCGGAATTCCTCCTCCGCCATTCTTCGGATCTCTTCATAGAGCTCCGGAGACAGCCTTAGGAGCACCGGTTTCTTTTCGGGCATTTAGCCGTAGAGTGTCCCTGTGTTTAGAACGGGTTGAGCTGCGTGTTCACTGCAAAGCACAACCATCAGATTCGAGACCATCGCGGCCTTGCGTTCTTCGTCGAGTTTGATCACGCCTTCTTTCTCCATTCTTTCGAGAGCCATCTCGACCATTCCGACTGCGCCATCCACAATTCTGGTTCTCGCAGATATCACGGCGGCTGCCTGCTGTCTTCGAAGCATCACGCTGGCGATTTCCGGTGCGTAGGCAAGGTGCGACAATCGAGCCTCTATGATTCGGACACCCGCGAGTTTCAGTCTCTCTTGCAACTCCGTTTGCAAGTGCTCGCTGACCTCTTCGGTGTTGCGTCGCAAGCTGAGTGAATCATCTTCGGCATCGTATGGGTATGAGCCAGCCGAGTGTCGGACTGCCGACTCACTTTGCATCGCGACGTAGTCTTCGTAGTTGTCGACTTCGAATGACGCGTCATAGGTGTCAACGACTTGCCAGACAATGATCGCAGCGATCTCAATGGGATTCCCGACGAGGTCATTCACCTTCAGCTGTTCGCCATTTAGGCTTCGCGCCCTGAGTGAAACGCCTCGCTTCGTCATGAACGGGTTAGTGAAGTGCCAACCCGATTTCTTGACCGTGCCTTTGTAGTTTCCAAACAGGAGCAACACCTTGCTGCCATTCGGTTCCACGATGAAGTACCCGCCGAACATGATGGAAGCGACTAGGAGGACGATCATCGACCAGGTCATCTTCCACCCATCGATTGAGTCTTCCCCGCCCCGGACCGCTTCCCAAAACAGCCAGCCGCAAAGCACCCAGAGACCGCAATGGGCCAAGAACATGAGCAGTCCCGGGGCCACCCGGATCGTTTTTTCGTGTTTCATTCAATCTCCTCTTATATCAGACTGATATCATTACGATACCACATCAACATCGGTTGCGGACTTCGGCACACTTTCAAGCAGGATTGCGGGGTGTAAAGGAAGAAACTGAACCGCCAACGCCCATGCTCACCTCCACTCTCGCAACCATCGCACTCATAGCCCCTCTGGTCCAGGATGCACCGCCGCGGACACCAACCCAACAGCGCGGACCGAGGCCGTACGAAGAAGTCGTGACGAAGGATGCCCTGAGCCAGCCGGGGGTCTTTAAGATTCATCAGATAGGAGACCGCTGGCTCTGGGAGATTCCGTCTGCGGAGCTTGGAAAGGACTTCCTGCTAACCGTGGAGGTGAAGCAGACACCTGCGGGCGGTTACGGCGGCACGTCTGCGGGAGACCGGGTAGTTCGGTGGGAGCGACGTGACGACAAGATCCTTCTTCGTGTGATTAACTACTCGATCCGCTCAGCGACCGATGGGGCGATACGCATCGGAGTTGACGCCGCTAATGTCCCTCCGATTGCTCAGGTCTTCGACGTGCAAGCGAACGGACCTAACGAATCTGCTGTCATTGATGTTTCGCGCTACTTCGTTTCGGATCCGGCGGAGTTCGCAGTTCGACAGACTCTGGGTGTCGGCAATCTCGACGCGAACCGTTCGTTCATCGACCGGATGAAGACGTTTCCCACAAACGTCAATGTTCAGTCCACCCTCACGTTCACGCAGGGACAGGCGCCAGCTACCCCGCAAGGCTTCGGCGGGCGTGGCGCCTCCCTACCCAGCAATACAGCAGTCGTGCTTTACAGCATGGTTCGGCTGCCTGACGAGCCTATGATGGGGAGATTGTTCGACGGTCGCGTCGGCTATTTCAGCATTCGATTTCGTGACTACGGCACCGATGAACATCGCGCAGCAGATCGAAGGTTCATCACGCGGTATCGATTGGAGAAGAAAGACCCTGGCGCCACTCTCTCGGAACCCGTTAAACCAATCACCTATTACATGAGCCGAGAGATTCCGGAAAAGTGGCGTCCGTACGTGAAGAAGGGCGTCGAGGATTGGCAGGTCGCCTATGAACAGGCTGGATTTCGGAACGCGATCATTTGCGTCGAAGCACCTGACGATCCCGATTGGGATCCGGAAGACGCGCGGTTCTCGGTGATTCGATGGGCGCCCTCCCAAACAGAGAATGCGATGGGGCCGCACGTGAACGACCCCCGAAGCGGCGAAATCATCTCTGCCCACATCATCATGTGGCACAACATCCTGAATCTGCTAACAAAATGGTACTTCGCGCAGGCTTCGGCAGTAGATCCGCAGGCACAGAGCCTTCCCTTTCCTGATGAGCTTATGGGTGAGCTAGTTCGTTATGTTGTCGCACACGAGGTTGGCCACACGCTTGGATTGCAGCACAACTTCAAAGCTTCGTCGTCCTATTCGATCGCCCAACTCCGAAGCAAAGAGTTCACCGAGAAGTATGGTAACGAAGCGAGCATCATGGATTATGGTCGTTTCAATTACGTAGCGCAGCCAGGCGATGGTGCACGGCTGATCCCGATGATAGGACCTTACGACAAGTTTGCGATCGAATGGGGCTATAAGCCGATTCCTGACGCAAGCAACCCGGCGGATGAGAAGCGAGCTCTTGATGAGATGGCTGCGCGGCAAGTTAACGATCCGATGCTTCGGTTTGGTGGTGGGCCGGATGATCCAAGCTCGCAAACTGAGGACTTGGGGGATGATCCGATCGAGGCAACGCGCCTCGGAATTTTGAATCTTGAGCGAACAATGGGATTCCTCATTTCTGCCACTACGAAGTTCGGTGAAGACTACACCGACCTAAACGAACAGCACAACAACATCTGGGGTCAGTACCGATTGATGATTGGTCACGTTACAACTCTTGTGGGCGGGTCTGTAATGATCAACTGGCATGCTGGACGTGGTGGTGCCGTTTACAACCCGGTGCCGCGTGAGAGGCAAAAGGCGGCAGTTCAGTTTCTAATCGAAAGGTGTTTCAATATTCCCCAGGGCTTGATCCGCCCAGACGTTGCGCAACTCCTCCAGCCGAGCGGCGTAGCCGACCGAGTGCTTCAGTCGCAGACCTTCGCGCTAAGCCGCCTGTTGCAATCGGCGCGGCTAAGTCGAATGATCGAGTGGGAAGCGACGCTCAGCTCGGGGGTGTATCCGGTGGCAGAGTTGTACTCTGACTTGCGTGCCGGAATCTGGACGGAACTGTCTCAAGCGGAACCTACGGTCGACATGTTCAGGAGGAACCTGCAGCGAGCTCACGTGCTGGCGTTGACAGCGAAACTAGCGGAGACTGGGAGTCATGTGCGTGCGATAAGTTTTGCCGAACTGCGGCATCTGCTGGGAATGATCATTGGCGCATCTCCGCGAGTTATCGACTCCCCTACTCGGATCCATCTTCTCGACATGGCACGATTGATCGAAGAGTCGCTGACGATTCGTTAACAAGCAGGGGCTCTGGGGGCTCGTGTCGAACTCCAAGAGCATGCCCCATCTTGGATTTGTTGGCCTAGGAGTTATGGGTTCGCCGATGGCGGGCCACCTTCTTCGCGCAGGTCACGCTGTCGTTGTTTGGAATCGAAGTCCGTCACGAGCCGAGCCACTTGTCAAGCTCGGCGCTTCGGTCGCTTCCTCGCCGAGTGAACTGATCGCTTCCTGTGGCGTTGTTTTCTTGTGCGTTTCGCGCACCGAAGATGTTGAAGCGGTCATCGAGCAGCTTCTTGGCGCAGCAAAGCCCAACACGACGTTTGTCGACCACTCGACAATCAGCCCAGCGGCGGCGAAAGCGATCGCTGCCCGACTGGAAGGACTTGGACATCGTTTCATCGATGCGCCTGTAACAGGTGGGGAGAAGGGAGCGATTGAGGGGACTCTCACCGTCTTTTGCGGCGGACGAAAAGACGACTTTGAGTTTGTCAGGCCCATGCTGGAAGCCTACGGAAAAAACGTTCGGCTCGTTGGCGATCACGGATGCGGACAATTGATGAAGATGGCAAATCAAATCTCCGTTGCGTTGTCCGTGCTGGCAATGTCTGAATGTCTCGTCTTCGCCGAGAAAGCAGGATTAGACATCGGCGAGTGTATCGAACTAATCGGCTCGGGAGCTGGAGGCAGTTGGTCTATGACGAACTACGCGCCGAAAGTGATTGCACGTGATTGGACTCCCGGCTTCGCGGTCTCACTTCAACAAAAAGATCTTCGGTACGCGCTTGATGCGGCGCGCGATGTAGGCGCATCGCTGCCTGGTACCGCGTTGGTGCATCAGCTGTTTGCTGCGCTCGAGAACTCGGGCAGAGGAGGCGATGCGACGCCCGCACTCTTCGAGATTATAGAAGGGCTGTCCGGTGGACAGACCTAGCGGGTTAGCTGTCGAAATGCGCAACATCACCAAGCGCTTCGGCTCGGTGATCGCGAACGACGGGGTCGACTTGTCTGTTGCGAAGGGGACAATCCATGGCATCGTCGGCGAGAACGGCGCAGGTAAGTCGACACTTATGCGAATCCTGTATGGAATGTATCGTGCAGATGTTGGTGAAGTGATTGTCGATGGGGTTCACCGAGTTTTTCGTACACCTCAAGAAGCAATCTCAGCCGGTGTCGGCATGGTTAGTCAGCATTACTCGATCATCCCGGAGCTCTCCTGCATCGACAACTTGATCCTGGGTTTCGAAGGCGGTCCGATCCTTGATCGCACAACAGCAATCGAGAGGGCAACGAAACTGGCATCCTCGCTGGGCTTCGCATTCGACTGGTTCGCTGAAGCAAGATCGCTGAGCCCAGCTGCAGCACAAAAACTTGAAATCACGAAGCTGCTCTGGAGAAGTGCAAGCATTCTGATTCTGGATGAACCCACAGCGATGCTTTCTCCTGATGATGGCGACAGGCTCTTCCGCAACTTGCTTCAGCTCGCTGATTCTGGCAGGACTGTCTTGCTTGTTACGCATCGTCTGGCAGAGGTTATGGAGTACTGCACTCGCGTCACTGTGCTGCGAAACGGAAAGTTAGTTGCCGAAACGGAAGTCACCTCAATCAGTTCTCATGAACTTGCCAGTTTGATGGTAGGAGATGAACAGGTGGATGAGTACACGTCGCCCGCGCGAGTCGGTCGAATCTGTCTATCGCTCAGTGATTTTTCGGCCGATGGCGACCGCAGCAACTTGGCCGTCAATCAAGCATCGTTGGATCTGCGTGAGGGCGAAGTGGTGGGTTTTGCAGGAGTTGATGGAAACGGACAAAAGGAGCTCGTCGAAGCACTACTCGGCATTCGATCTTTTCGAGGAGCCGCAAACCTGCTCGGCAGACCTTTGGGTCAGCTGTCGACGGCAGAGCGGCTCGCCGGAGGTACTGCGGTCGTGCCCGAAGATCGCCATGCGCAAGGCGTGATCGATGATTGGCCGATCGCGGATAACGCGATTCTTGGGTTGCATCGTTTGAAACCAGTCTCGACGGGTTGGGTGATCGATCAATCCGCGAAGAGTGCCGCGATAAGCGAAATCGTCACTCGATTCAACACAAAGATCTCAACACTGAATGCACCAATCAGCAGCTTAAGTGGTGGAAACCAGCAGAGGTTTGTCGTGGCAAGGTCGCTGCAAAGCGAGCCGAAGCTCTTGATCGCATTCCAACCAACGCGGGGCTTGGACATACGCGGGTCGATCGACGTTTACCGTGAGATACGCCGTCGTTGTCAATTGGGAATGTGTGCGATCGTTGTTTCGTTCGACCTCGATGAACTGATCGAGCATTGCGACCGCATCCTCGTAATGTTTGATGGCCGAATCTCGGAGCCGCCTCCGGGCGCAACGACGGATCGGCATGCGATTGGAAGGATGATGGTGGGCTTGTCACCGTGACCCGCTTTGCGCTCGTTGTCTCTGCGTGTCTCGGACTCCTTGCAATACTTCTCAATTTGGCGGGCGCATCCGGCGTCGACGTGACGAGAAGTTTTGCCGAAGGTGTCAGCGGCTACAGTTTCGACAGGTCTGAATTTGTTGGCTTTGGACCCATTTCCGAGATATTGCGGCGTATGGCGCCCCTTGTGATAACCGGCTTGGCAGTCTTTATCGCTCTCCAAGCTGGACTGTTCAACATAGGGGCCGAGGGACAGCTGAAGGTCGGAGGACTCGCAGCGGTTTCGGTCGCCCTATACAGCGGCACGCCAGGGCCAGCGGGGATAGTGTTCGCACTTCTCGCAGGAAGCCTGGCGGGGATGCTTTGGGCGATACCCGCTGGTGCGATCAAGACTTGGCGCGGAGGCCATGAAGTCATCACGACCATCATGCTGAACAACATCGCCGTGCACTTCGCCACCTTTCTTATCGCGGGCCCACTTCGCAAGCCTGGTTCGGCGGAACCTGCTACCGACTATGTGTCTGATTCGCTGCGGATGCTGCCGATCGGGGATTCTGGCCGCACCATTACTGTGTATCCGTCACTGGTTGTCGGGATTGTGCTTTGTGCGGCAGCGACGTGGTGGCTCTACAGGACGCCGACGGGATTTGAATTGCGGGCGAGCGGTGCGAACCCGATCGCCTCGCTGTTCGCTGGCATCAGCGTAAGGAAGTTTGCATTTTGGAGCATGGCCGCAAGCGGAGGGATCGCCGGTTTGGCAGGTGGATTGCATCTGCTCGGTCAAGAAGGTCGCTTTGCCGACGGCTTTTCCCCCGGTTTCGGATTCGACAGTCTTGGCGTCGCACTCTTAGCAGGCAGATCGCCACTTGGGATCGTCCCAGCTGCGATGCTCTTCGCGGCGATCGATCAGGGGGCGTTACGCGCGCAGGTTGCTACGGGACTGCCGAAAGAGATCAGCTCGGTGATGCAGGGACTGGTGATCTTGGTGGTCGCGATCCTGCGCTACCGAAGGAGCTACGCACAATGAACGAGTTTGTCGATCTTGTGCTTGCAACAGCGCGACTAGGAGGTCCACTAGCGCTCGCCGCGATGGGCGGCCTCCTTTCTGAACGAAGTGGAGTCGTCAACATTGCGCTCGAAGGAGCAATGCTCGCTTCGGCCTGCGCCTGCGGAATGGTGAGCGCGTCAACCGGAAATCCAATACTGGGAGTTGGCGCAGGCGTTATCGCGGGCGTACTCGTATGCATGCTGCATGCGTTGGCTGTGCTGGGATTCCGCATCGATCACATCGTCAGCGGAATTGCTGCGAACGCCGTCGCGTTTGGTGTTACTGGCTTTGCAATCAAGGTTGCGAGCCAGCGGGGAGTGGAGCAACACTTCTCGCCGCTGCCACAGTTCACTTTCATTGCTACAGCGGTGCTTCTGCCTGTGATGATCGCATATGGTTTGCAAGTCACTCGTGCCGGACTGAGGCTCAACGCCGTTGGAAACGACGATCGCAAATCTGCTGAAATGGGAGTTGATCCGATTCGGGTACGGCTCTTTGCTTTGATCGGTTGTGGACTATTGACGGGGCTGGCGGGAGCAATGCTGGTGTCACAGCCACAACAGTTCACAGCAAACATGACAGCAGGCAAAGGCTTCATCGCGCTTGCTGCACTGATACTTGGTGGATGGCGACCGATTCCCGCCATGCTTGCGGCATTCGCGTTCGGACTATTCGACGCACTGCAAATCCGCCTTCAAGGCACGCCGATTCTCGGCGTGCAGTTGCCTTCGCAATTTTGGGCATCGCTTCCATACGCTCTGACCCTGATTGCGTTGGCCGGTCTGCTCGGCAAGTCAAAGCCGCCAGCAGCCCTTGGCCGCAGATGATGGCTACGCACCTGCGACAGCTATGGCTTCAATCTCGACCAGCGCATCCTTTGGCAGTCGCGACACCTCGACCGTCGACCGTGCCGGCGGCTCCGAGCCCACCATTTCGCTGTAGATGTCGTTGACTCTGCCAAAGTCATTGAGATCCTTGAGAAAGATGGTCGTTTTGACGATGTTCGCGCCCGACATTCCCGCGGAATCAAGAAGCGCGAAAATGTTGAGGAGCGTCTGACGGGTCTGGGACTCAATGTCGATACCCGCCATGCTGCCGTCCGAGCGCATGCCTATTTGGCCGCTCATGAAGAACAGCTTTCCGTGGACGAACACCCCGTGGCTGTAGGGTCCGATCGGGGCCGGTATACGACTCGTGTTATGTATGTGGCGTTCCATGTAATCATTCCTCTCCAGAGATACTGAATCCCCTCCATTGTACAGGCGAAATCCGAAAATCGCACCGGACTCCTGACGGTAAACTCGCTTTGTGTTCAAAAATTCTGACGTTTCGAAGGTCAGAGAGGCCCAGGACTTGTTCCTCCAGGAATGGGGGCGGATGAGCAGCAGCTGGGGAATCAACCGGACGATGGCTCAGATCCACGCTCTGCTGTTTGTTACCGGCGAGCCGCACACCATGGACGAGATCTGCGGGCGTCTGCATATCAGCCGGGGTAACGCGAGCATGAACCTAAGGGGTCTCATGGACTGGGGAGTGATCAGGCGGTTTAGGAAGGCTGGCGAGAGACATGACACGTACGTTAGCGACACCGAGGCCCTCACAATGGTCGCACGCGTGCTCAGGGAACGAAAGCGCCGCGAACTAGACCCGACCGTCGACGCGTTGCAGTCTTGCCTTCAGATGCTTCCTGACTCGGGCGCGGCTACGTTTCGATCACGGGTGACCGGCCTACTCGAGGTGTTTGAGATGCTCGACATAGTCTTCAAGTACGCGTTACAGACGGACGAGCGACTTGGGGAGATTGTTAAGCACAGAAAAGACATCGCGACACTGCTTGAAAACGTTCAGCCCATCGCAGAATCCTAAACTGAATCGTCTCGCCAGAGCTTTGTTGGGCGTACAATAAGTGTTGTGAGTTACTCCGCGCGCTCAAGAATCCTTAGCCGGCTGGCAGCAGCGATCGTGTGCCTACTCTTTGCTGCGCTCTTGGGCATTCGGCTTCCAGTTCTTTCGTTGGTCCTTGCCATTGCTGCGATCAGTTTTGGCTATCAGGCGTTCAAAGAATGGCGGCCGAGGAGTGACCCTTACGATCTCAAACTGCTTCAGGTAATCCATGAGGAAGAGGAACTGCGAAGTGTTCGCGTCCCCGACGAGACAGGAGACAATGTCCTTTGTCCAAGGTGCGGTGAGGTTTACACGAGCGCTTTGCCAATGTGTCCCACTTGCCGGCACACCTGCAACTAACTGCCGCCGATCCACTCAAGCGCGGCCGATAGCCTACCATCAAAATGTTGTTCCTGGCGCACAATGCCGATCCCGCTTTGGAACCAAGTTCGTAGTTCGAGTTTTGAATCGCGAAACGTCAAAGTGATAACTGAGAGCAAACAGTCGCGTTCTGCGCCAGCGAGATTGATCCTGTCTCGTTTTTGCGATCCTGTCGCTTGCGCAGCCGCATGTGCGCCTCGGCTCGATGTGCGGCCCTTCCATTGCCACGTGGCTTCGATTTCATTCGGTTTGAGTATCGCGATCGGCGGCTCAAACCTCATTGCCGAGAAATCAGATACGAGGAGCTGACCGCCCGACCATGCCATTCGACTTTCGCCGCTGTTGCCTTCAATCTTCCATCCAGTTGTCAGGCCGACCCGCACTCGCTCGATGACGCGAAGCCGCGCTACCGAACTTCCAGCGGGTGTGGAAACGAGGTACTTCCACTCCCTGTTCTCCTCTAGCGGGAAGTATGCATCGCCAGAGCCACATCCAAAACAAAGCGCGAGGAGGCCGGTTAGGATACTTCCTCGCGCATTGCTGGGCCGTTTCATGTGGCCTTACTTCTGACTTTACTTGGCGGGTGTTTCCGCTGACGACTCTCCCGCCTCAGGCGCGGATCGCGGCGCAGGCCGTGGAGCCTCGCGATCGTACTGACGATCAAACCTGCGCGGCGGTCGTCCTTCTCCTCGATAGCCTCTTTCAGGGTGAGCAATCTCAAGCGACACAAAAGGCATGAGCGCCATTTCCCGCGCGCGGCGGATCGCCCTCGAGATCATTCGCTGCTGCTTGGCGGTGTTCCCCGTTTGTCGCGAGCCAACGATTTTTCCTTGCTCATTGATGAAGCGCTTGAGGAGTCCCGTGTCTTTGTAGTCGACGGACTCGATCTTGTTGAGGGTTAGGAAGCTGACCTTCCGGCGGCGCTTTGGCCTTGGTCTGCCCTCCTTGCCATAGGGAGATGCTCCCCTGTCGTCATGCGGCGCTGCGCCCGTTCGAGGCTTGTACTCTCGTGCGGGACCCTCGGGTTTCGGCGCGGCGGGCGCCTTGTCCGCCTGCGCTGGAGTGGTCTGTTCTTCGCTCATAGTGATATTGTCGCCGGTTCCCGGCGGACGGTGATTATGGCACGGAAGGCATCTCAGGGGAAGATTCCGCGGGTGATCGTTGCGTCCGCGACTCTCTTGACCCCAATAATGTACGCGGCTGTACGCATGTTCGTCTTGTGCTGAAGCATCGATTGCAAAACGTTGTGGAAGCTGTTGCGCATGAGTCTCTCGAGTTTGTTGTTTACCTCGTTCTCTTCCCAGAAAAACGCTTGCAGATCCTGCACCCACTCGAAGTAGCTGACAATGACTCCTCCAGCGTTTGCAAGAATGTCGGGAACAACCATGACGTTTCTGTCACTCAACATATCATCCGCTTCGGGTGTGGTCGGGCCGTTTGCTCCTTCGACAATCAACCTCGCTCGAATCTTCTCAGCGTTTCCTGTATGGATTTGCTCCGCGGTAGCAGCAGGAATCAAGACATCACAATCAAGTTCGAGGAGTTCGGAATTCGAAACGTACTCGCAATCGCTAAACTCACGAATACCGCCTTCGCGATGGGAATATCGTTGAGTCAGGGTTTGAATCGGCAAGCCATTTGCGTTGTATATGCCACCGGCTGCGTCGGAGACCGCGACTACTTTCGCACCAGCTTCTTCAGCGAGTCTCGCCGCGATGCTGCCGACATTGCCAAATCCTTGCACGATAACGCGAGATCCTGCCAAATTGAATCCTAAGAACTTGCACGCCTCGTGTGCTGCGACGATGCATCCGCGACCTGTAGCTTCGACACGGCCAAGCGAACCGCCCAGCGGAACGGGCTTACCAGTTACGACGCCTGTGGCAGTCGAGCCCATTTGCATGGAGTATGTGTCCATGAACCACGCCATTACTTGAGCGTTCGTACCCATGTCGGGTGCAGGGATGTCCGTACTCGGACCGACGATGACACTAATCTCCGAAGCAAACCGCCGTGTTAGTTTTTCAAGTTCGCGCTTGCTTAGTCTTTTGATATCGACTTTGACCGCGCCTTTCGCTCCGCCATAGGGGATATCAGCTACGGCGCACTTCCACGTCATCCACATCGCGAGCGCAGTGGTCTCGTCAAGATCCACGTCCGGGTGGTATCGGATCCCGCCCTTTGTCGGCCCGCGGCTGAGATTATGTTGGACGCGATACCCCTCGTAGACTTCGACGTGACCGTTGTCCATTACAACTGGGAAGTTGACGATAAGCTGTCTCTTGGGGGTTGCGAGGACTCTGTGAAGTCCCTCGTCAAGATCGAGGTATCTGGCCGCTACAGCTAGCTGCTGCTTGGCCATTTCGAGGATGGTAGGTTGCTCTGCAGTATGCGTTGGCGATGCGGCCATTCAAATCTCCTGACGCCCGATGTCAGACCCGAGCGGCGGTGCCTGCAACCCGCTGGTACAGCAGGTGGATCGGGATCGCGATTACTCCGTTGTATATCGCGGCACCTATTGTATCTGCTACGTGAGCCCCAATGCCCGGCAATGTGTCGATAAACGGTATGACGAACAGGTAGACGGCCCCCGATAGCAGGGTGCAGAGGAAAGCAACGATCGAGAGGTTGAAGGGACCTTTGTCGAGGTAGGAGGCCGAGATTCTCGCTCCAACGATGCAGGCGACCATTCGGCTGATGGTGAAGGCGGCCATCGCCTGATTGAGTATCGCGCCCGTGAAGAGTCCGGCGGCGAACCCCGTGGCTGCGGCTGCGTCTTGGGAGCGCTCTAGCGACAGCACGATTGCCACGACCAACAAGAAGTCTGGCACGCCCCATCCGATCGCTATGCGGTGGGCTACGGCCTGTTGGAGCGCTCCTGCCGCGACAAGCCAAACGAGGGTAGACAGCACCGCCCGCATCATTTCGACAGCACCACCACTTCTCTGAGAGCCGTGGCTTGGAAGAACGGCTGAACGATAGCTTTCCGCACTCCGAAGTCTCGGTCAAGCCAGACACTCGAAACGATGCCAATCCGGAGCGCTGCCGGATAGATGGCAGAAACGCCGGATGTCAACAGGAGGTCGTTTGATTTGACTTCTGCTTCCTCGACGAACACTTCCAGAAGCAGGGTTGCAGTTCCATTGCCCCTGACGATGCCGAGGGCTTCTGTCGAACCTCCGCCGACGCTTGCCCCGACACTCGAGTTTGGATGTGTGAGCAGGTTGACGTACGAAGAGCGCGGACTCACCTCAACAACTTGGCCTACGAGCCCCTGTGGCACGAGCACGGGATCGCCAGGTGCCACACCTGATTGCGAGCCAACGTTTAGCAGCACGCGTTGGTTTTGAAAGTCGAGACCAATTACTCGCGCTATCACGTTCTTCCGGTCTTTCTGCACAGGCATCTTCAGTAGCGATTGTAAGCGCGTGTTCTTCTCTCGCTCTTCTTTTAGTAACGATTCGAGCGAGTACACCCGCGCTGCATCGGCCTGCAATCTGAGGATCTCGCGCTTGAGCGATGGCGCGCGTGTTATGCCCCCAATGAAGTCACCTGTCCAGTCAAGAGTTGCCGCTATGGGTGTCTGGACAACTTGAACAAGCCCCTTAGCGGAACGCGTGACAATGTCCATTCCACCGGACGCCTTAGCACGGGATTGCATGACGTTAAGGACAACGGCAAGCAAGACCAGCATTGCCGGAACGATCAAACTAGCTCTTCGCTCTAATCCTTGTATGCCTGTACCAAGACCTTTCTAAGCTGAGGGTTTCGTTGGATTTCTTGCATGACGCGTCCCGTCCCGATCACGACGCAGCTCAGAGGGTCGTGCGCGATCACGACGGGGATGCCGGTTTCGTCCGCGATAAGTCGATCAAGTCCGCGCAGCAGCGCGCCGCCGCCAGCAAGAACGATGCCACGGTGAATGATGTCAGCCGCAAGCTCAGGAGGCGTGGACTCTAGTGTCAACTTGACCGCCTCAACAATAGAGTTGAGTTGATCTTGAATGGCGATTCGCACATCCTCACTTGAGAGGATTGCGCTTCGCGGAAGACCGGTGATCAAGTCGCGGCCACGAACTTCGACTGTCAATTCTTCTTCGATCGGATACGCAGAGCCAACCTCGATTTTTGCGCGCTCCGCGCTGCGCTCACCGATGTACAGGTTATATGCCCTTCTTACGTAGTTGAGGATTGCAGCGTCGATTGCGTCTCCTGCGACGCGCACAGACCGCGAGTTAACAATTCCTGCGAGAGAGATGATTGCTACTTCGGTTGTTCCGCCGCCTATGTCAACGACCATCGAACCCGTCGGTTCGACGACGGGCAATCCGGCTCCGATTGCCGCCGCCATTGGTTCTTCGATGACGAATGCCTGCGCGGCACCCGCACGCCGACACGCTTCGATTACTGCACGTTGTTCAACTTCTGTGACGCCGCTGGGCACTCCGACAACAACACGGTGGAAAGCGAACTTACGTTTTTGCGATTTTCCAATGAAGTAGCGGAGCATCGCTTGCGTTTGGTCGTAGTCCGCGATAACACCGTCCTTGAGCGGACGGATGGCGGAAATCGACGCGGGGGTTCTCCCGAGCATTCGCTGGGCGTCTTCGCCCACCGCTAAAACGGTTCCGGTTTCGTTGTCAACGGCGACGACACTCGGCTCACGAAGTACGATGCCCCTTTCTTCCGCGTACACGAGCGTGTTTGCGGTTCCGAGGTCGATCCCGAGGTCCTCTCGCAGCCCCTCCCAGAACAGGGCTTTGAGCTTCGCTACTGCAGATGCGAGAGTCACTCCTCTTCCGGCCCCACATCGCCGCTTGCGAGTCGCTTTGCTAAGGTTTCTTGGGAGATTGCGCTAAGAATCACTTGCTGGCCTTGAGTGAAGATGACGCACTTTGTCCTTCGACCTTGCGTGGCGTCGATCAGCTTGTCCGAGTTTCGAAGCCCCTGAATCAAACGGCGAACTGGCGCCGAATCACTGCTGATGAGGGCTGTAATCTGGCTGGTCGCCACATAGTTATAGAATCCGACATTGATAACCGGCGGCATCGGCATCTGTTTGAAATCCTCCCAAAATCGGCGAAAAGCCTTGTTTTTCTCCGATTATGGCACGGGCGTCGATGCGAGTGACGCTCCCTTTTACCTGCCGAATCGCTTTCGAGTGACGATGCTACCCCTCGTTGACAGCGCAAGGGGATCCCCACGGACTTCCAGGAGACTCGCCCCCTGATAGTAGGCACCCAAGATTTCTTGATACGTTTGTCCGGCTTTTGCTCTGCCGATTGCGCCGTACTGGCACATCCCGACCCCGTGACCCCATCCGCGGCCCGCAAACTGCCAGCCATTGGGCACGCGGCCAACGTTGAACCACGTACTTCGCAATCGATCAATTCCCAGAATCCACCGCAGGTCGTTTGCCTTGATGGCCGCTTCCCCGTGAGTTCCGATGATCCGGACCGTCGCCGCTCGTCCGGTAGTCGTCTTCTGAGCGATCTCCACGTCGACGACGCTTCCGAGACTATATCCACCGGCACGGAGGAGTGCCTCAAACTCAGCCGAGGTGTAGTCTGCAGTCCATGCCATGTACCGAGAGCCTTCGGCATAGGGCCTCCCGCTAGGGTCGACGTCTGCAAAGCTCGTCAAGTAGGGGACTGGCGAGCCGCCCCAAACCTCGTGGCAGTTCTCTGTCTGTCCACCACTAATCGCACCGTAGATGGCGTTGACCACAGCCCCGCCATACACCAGAACCTGCCCTCGCGTCGCCTGAACAGCTGCAGTTGACCGCGGATCTTCCTTTTCGGTGCCGAAGTAAGCCTGAGTTCGAACGGTGTCGTCAACGTCATAGGGCTGGTCTTTGAAGTGGCCTATCTTTCGAACGGTGTAGGATCTCGCTGCAACTGCCTGAGCTTTCATGGCCTCGGGCGGTGAGGAGGGAGAAATCTCACAAGGGAGGACGCCCTGGAGATAGTCCTCCAGAGGAATCTCGTTCACGGCAGCAAGATTGCCACCCAAGTTCGATAGGTGCAACCATCCTCGATAACGACGATTCTGCTTAGCTCCGCTGAGCCTCAGGACAGAAGTTTCGGCGGCGAAGTAGACCGCTGGGATTGTGGCGCCAGCAACCCGAATCTCGCCCGATCCGGCCGCGGTTACTGTAACCACCGAACGCGGCTGATAGACGCCGAGTCGTTGGTGCGTCTGTCCGTGATATGCAGCGAATTGAGATTCGGAGCTAATCGTGAATCGGTCGGAGGCGCCATGGCTGACCAATCCGACCCGGACGACGTACATAGGCTGCGCCGCCGCGAACTGGAGAAGGCCCGTCGCTAGAACGGCACCGACGGCAAATCGAAGAACTCTCATAAGACTGACCCGACAGCGCGCGCGGGAATCACCCTACACGAAACTATCGGCGCGAACCGCAGAGACCTTAGCCGCCGCCTGACAGACCCATCGCCATCGGGCCCTCGCGACCTGCGGATGGGCCGCCGCCGCCACCACCGCCGACTGCTCCACCGCCGATCAGTTGTCCTCCGGCCCCCGAAGCCGCTTCTTCGGGCTCGCCTTTTGTCTCGATGAGCCTTGGGGTGACTGCTTGCGCATTGAGTGCTGCGCGCACCGGCTCCTCGGGGACCGGAGCCGGGATCGGCTCCTTCCTCATGAAGAAGAAGATTCCGACAGCTATGAGACCGACGACGGCCGCTCCGACGATCACAGGCAGGTCATTGCTACTTTCTGGTTGGGCCATAGATTTTCTCCCTTAGCTCGAGGTTACCCAGTCTAAGACGGATTCAGATCGTTAAGTGTCACACAGGAACGGTCCAGTTTGCAAGGCCTGCGCGGTCTGCGCGCTCCTGGCGGTGGACTTTGCCACGAGATTTTGATCTTCTAGCAGCGCGTATTGATCAGGGAGATTAGTGGCGGAAGTGACGTACGCCAGTCAACACCATAGTGAGGCCAAGGGCATCTGCCGCGGCTATAACCTCCGCATCCTTCTTTGAGCCGCCGGGCTGGACAATAGCAGCGATGCCCGCGGCTGCCGCAGTCTCTATGCTGTCTGCGAACGGGAAAAATGCGTCGCTCGCCAACACGGCTCCTTTGGCGTCCGAGCCGGCCTGCTCCAGAGCCAAGCGCACAGACTGCACTCTGTTCATCTGACCCGCTCCTGCTCCAAGCATTCCACCCGGTCCACCGACCACGATTGCGTTGGACTTTACGTGCTTCGCAACGACCCACATCGCCTTCAGAGCTGCCGTCTGCTCCGCAGTCGGCTGGACCGTCGTAACAATGCGCCACTCGGTGGGATCGTCAACATCAGCGTCCTGTATCAATGCTCCGCCGCGCAGTCCGCGCACTGATCGGTAGGGTCCGGACGTCACGGCTCCGGCGACAAGGATGCGCACGTCTTGCCCCCAACCCGCGCGCGAGCGAAAAGCCTCTAGCGCTTCATCCGTGATAGATGCGCACAAGACGACCTCAAAGTAGTTGCCCTTAGCGATCATCGCTTCAGCGAGTTCTAGGTCGAGTTCTCCAGCGACAGCGACGATTCCTCCGAAAGCTGAGATCGAGTCGGTGTCGCGCGCACGTGTGAATGCGTCAACAAGTGACGCACTCCAGGCGGCGCCACACGGATTCCCATGCTTCACAATAACCAGGGGACGCAAACGCTCCGGGAATGATCTCTGAAGGTCGCAAACCAATTCCCACGCAGCTTCCACGTCGAGAATGTTGTTGTACGAGAGCTCTTTGCCCCAAATCTGCTCTGCGCCGACCACGCCACTCTTCTCGAATGGCTGCACGGCAAGCAGCGCGCGCTGATGCGGGTTCTCACCATATCGCAGCGACGACTTCACGCGATAACCTAGAGTGATCGTACTCTCGGAAGACGTGGGACGTTCACGACTCAGGTACTCGGCAATCATCGAATCATAGAAAGCAGTGTGGGCAAACGCCTTTGCTCGCAGATCCTCTCGCAGCTCGTCCCCGTTTGAATCGATCGCATTGAGAACTGCATCGTAGTCTGATGGATCCACAACCACGAATACGCGTTCCGCGTTCTTTGCTGCTGCGCGAATCATTGCGGGCCCACCGATGTCAATGTTCTCGATCACTTCGCTACGTGGTGCGCCTCGACGCACTGTATCTTCGAATGGATAGAGATTAACCGCAAGGATTTCGATAGGGCGGATGCCGAGTTGTTCCATCTCTTCGCTGTGCCGCGGGATCTCAGGAACTCCCAGTAATCCCCCATGTACCTTAGGATGCAAGGTTTTGACACGACCGTCGAGAATTTCTGGGAAACCGGTGTAGTAACTGACACCTGTAACGGTGACCCCGTTTTCCTCAAGGTGTTTCGCCGTATTGCCGGTGCTAATGATCACGAATCCTCGGTCGGTCAGCCCGCGCGCAAACTCAACAACGCCACTCTTGTCAGTGACCGAAATCAATGCGTACTTCATGTCGATTCCTTCTGAATGCGCGCGAGAATGCGCTCAAGATACACGACCTGTTTGCTCAGCGGGACTTTCGAAAAGGGCGGTACGTGTACGAACCCTGACCGCACATCAGGCCATCTCGTCGCAACCCGAAAGTAAAGGTAGTTGCACAAGAAGCCGCCCGCGTTTCGAGAAGGTTTCCACGACTGTGTCGCATGGTTCCACCCTTCGAAGAGCAATCCAGCAACAGCGTCGGGCGCATCGGGGTCAATCATATCTGGGCCGTAAGCGACGCCCTCGACGTCGGGTTTGGAGCTGATAACGTTGCGCGCGATCCTTTCAACTCGAAGTTTGTTAGAACGCCCCGCGACGCCGAGCATCAGCACCCGATCAACGCCCGCGCGAGGCCGCGATGCGAACTTATCTGCTGCCGCGAACGATACTGGCAGGACGACCACGCCATTCCCGAGGACCTCGCGAGCAAGGACTTGGCTGGGGTTCTCTTTGAATCTGCCGAATGGCCCGAATGCCGTGACAAGCAGTCGGCCCATCACCCTACTTGATCGCCTCGCTCACCGGGCGCAACGCCGACCGGCTGTTTAACTTTGATCGTGACCTTTCCGGTTACGGGCCGGTTGTCATCATCGAAAACCGTCAGCGTGAACGTGACTGTTTGTCGGGGGAAGATTGTTGCAGTTCCTTTCTGAATGTCGAAGTCGTTGACGGACGGCTCAATCTGAGCACGCGCGACGTTGGAGATAGACCATTCGAGGGTAACTGGCGTGTCCGGTTCAATCTCACGATCGCCGAGTGGTTCGCCAAGGATCGTTGCCCGGAACATCGAAATCTGAGCTTTGCTGATTGCTTCTACGGTAAGTGGAGCAGATCTTTGCGCCGCTTGACCAGACTTGTTGAACACCATCAGGGTGACGTCGAACCTCCCCTCATTCGGCGCGGTGAACTTGAACGT
The DNA here is from genome assembly GCA_041744215.1 of Fimbriimonadales bacterium. Taxonomy (GTDB): domain Bacteria; phylum Armatimonadota; class Fimbriimonadia; order Fimbriimonadales; family ATM1; genus JAHCHL01. The sequence continues at coordinate 114,806 of JBGTLG010000016.1, forward strand.
GTCGATGTTCAGCGGAAGCGTAAAATTGAACGGCTGCAAAATGATGCGATCTGCGTGCTGCACTTTGTAAGTGACGGTGACGGTGGCCCCAGGGACTACTTTGGCGGGCGATACGCTCAGCGCGTCGATGACTGGCAACGGCTCTTGTTCTGGAATGCGCGCAATCACTTCAAGCGGTTTGTATTGTGCGCTCCTCCGGTTGTCATCATTGTAAGCGGTGATGCTAAATGAAATTGTCGCATCTACAGGAACTTCGATTTCTCCAGTTGGCGGCGCAGAAAACGTTCTCCCATCGCTAGCTTCGATTTCGACCCGCGTCGCATGTTCCGTTTCCCACGCGAGTTTGACCGACTCTCCCGACAGGAGTTCGTATTTGTGCGCATGGAACGACTTGATGTATGGATCTTGTGGGCGATTCAGATACCAGATTGTGCCGAGCATTATGAGAATAAGAAAGATCGCGAGAAAGCCTGGCGATACAGTTGCTTTTCTATCAATCTGGGCTTGCGCGTTGCTGGAGACATGTGGATTGTCGACTCCTCTCGCAGATACTGTGAAGCCGAACAGTCGAGGCGTTCCGATGAGAGGAAAGTGAGAAGGCTGTACCGCAAGGCGAACTTGCTTTTGTTGTCCTGGCGCGAGTGCTACGCGCTCTTGGGCGAACTGATACGTGCAGCCGTCTTCTGGATCGTCGGCGAAGAGCTGGAGATTAAGTTCTTCGTTGCCGAGATTGATTGCTGTTACGGTGTAAGGGGCTTGCTTTGAGAAAGCGCTTGCGCTCTCCCGACGCGGCTCGACTTCGATGCTTACCAAACTGAAAGGCTCAATCTCCAGGACGCCTTGCGCCTCTTCGGCTTGACCAGTTTCAAGAGAACGTACCTTGATTAGGAAAGGGTAACTCCCCGCCTTGCTTTCCGCAGACCTCGGGGGTTTGATCAGCGCCTTCTGCTGCTTTTCCTCCCCAGGCCCCAGCGTGAACGAAGCGACGGGTATAGCGACCCACTCCGCATCGAGACCTTCAATCTCGATCTCGTATCGATCGGCGGCCTCGCCGGTGTTAGTGATCGACACGACCAGCGTAGCGGCATTGCCGGGCTCAACGTGCAGGACATCCTTGGACAGGCTAACCTCGAACATCTGACGAGATTATAACCGGGCGGCCGATAGCTCCCGCTTTCGAGACGGAGATCGAAGATTTTCGCTCAAACTTCCCGCCTGTCAATCAGGGCAGTTCAGATGGCGCACCCAAGCTCAACAATTTTGGGCGCACCAGCGAAATCGACCTTTGGGGGATCGACCTTGAGGTAGGAGGAGATCACGCCTACTGATTCTCGCAGGAATCCCTCAGAGTAGCCCGTCCAGGCTTTCGACACTTTGCCATCTGGAGCGATCAGGACGGCAGACGGCGAGTTGGTGATCTTGTAGGCATCAATGACTTCGTAATCTGGATCGCAAACTATAGGAAATGCCAGTTTGTGCGCCTTGTTCCACTCGAGGAACCCTCTTTTGTCGTCGCTAACGATTCCTACCACCGTCACAGCTCCCGGCTTGAAGGCCTTGCTGATCCGGTCGTAATACTTGGTTGCTTCGTTGGCGACAGGACAGGTGGTGCTAATGAAGTAGAGATACACAGGCCCCTTTTTGAGCGCTTCGTTGAGTTCAAATCGGGTTAGGTCAACTGCTGGCGCGTTAACAGCCGGAGCGGCTCTCCCAACAAGACTGTTCTGCCCGAGTGCGGCAAGCGCGGCGACGGTCATCGATGCACCAAGGAGAAGGAGCGCGGCGAGGGTAGCGAGTTTGGTTGGCATTGCTAAGGTTGATTATACGGCTGAAGAGGGCGAATGGCTCCGAGGTAGATTGACGGCCCATGCGAATCGGCATCATCGGCGCGGGCATTTCTGGTTTGGCTGCGGCTCAGAGACTGAAGCCCGCAGGTCACGAGCCCGTCGTCTTCGAGGCTGCGGCCACAGTCGGTGGTCGCGCTGCAACAGAAGAAGTAGCTGGCTGCATCGTTGACACCGGACTCCAGGCATACACGCCCAGAGGGATGTCGATCGAGCAGGCGATTCTCCATGACTTCCCTTCGCCTGACCTGACGCGGATTGAGAAGCCGATTTACATCTTATCGCACGGTAGGCCAGGACCGGGCGCGCCTGAGAAGGTCGCGGTCCCTCGGTTCACTTACCGGACAGGGGCGAGAACTTTCCCTGCGCTCCTATCGGACGGGGTAGAGGTTCGCCTCAACTCGCCTGTGGAGGGCCTCACAAAAGAAGGCGGACTGTACCAGGTGGATGGGGAGTCGTTTGACGGGCTTATTCTCACACCGCCGCTTGGAGAGGTAGGCAGACTCCTGGGAACCTTGGGGAAATCGCGAAACACGGGGAACGCCAGTTACCGACCGTGCTTGTCAGTGGTGCTGGTTTACGAGGAGGAGCTTCCTCCCGTGCCTTACTCTGCATTGCTCTCTGACGATCGGATGTCTCCTGTGCTGTGGTTGGGTTTGGAAACGGAGAAAAGCACTGGTCGCGCCCCGGTTGGATGGACGGTGCTCGTAGCGCAGTTGGGGCCGTTGTATAGCAGACAGCATCTGGAGAGTAGCGAGCAGTCGATCGTTCCCGTCGCGACGAGCCTCGCCGCCCGACTCTTTGGGCCCAGGTTCGCGGCTCCTGCGGCTACTTACGTTCGCCGTTGGGTCGAATCACAGCCTGAGCGCGTTGCGCTATTCGGCAGCGTAAACCCAGGCAAAGAATTGGTAGTGGTTGCTGGGGATGGAACCCTGGCCGGCCGCGCTGAGAGCGCATACGAGTCTGGCATGATGGCTGCGGACAGGTTGATCGAAGCCGCAAACCCCGTGTGAGAACGCCTCGGTGGGGTCCGCGCGTCTAAAATGATTGACGTGCTTCTCCTCACCCTAACACTTGCGGTCCAACAGGCCGTGGGCCCACATCTGCCTGCTCGAACTGAACCTCAGATTCACGCCCTCAACGCGGAGATTCAGAGCCAACTCGCCTCCGGACAGTTTACGGAGGCGCGAGAAGTAATGGCGCGATGGCCCGGAGCGACCTTCACGTATGAGGTTGCCTATGAGCGCGGAGGAGAGCTGCCACCTAGCGCCCAGGGCGCAGGGGAAGAAGCGGCATCCGTCTGGTCGGAGGCAACAAACGGTCGGGTAAAGATCACAGAAGGATCGAAGGCGGCAGTCCGCATCGAGTTCATTGACCGCGCTCTTCCGGGAGACCCGCCTCCTGGCTGGAACGAGTCTCAAGTTGTCGCGAGAGTGCCGCTCTCGTTCGGCGAGCCTCCGCGGCCGATGCCGAGACGCTCCGTCGTTGTGGCGGTCGCTAAAGCCTTTGGCGTCGCAATGGGCCACGCGCCCTTGTCGCGGCACGGCTGGCTGATGGGAATTGATGATCGTATAGACATGGTCGCGCCGATTGGGCCAACTCCCACTGAGTTGGCGACGATCGGGAGGCTGCTTGACGTGCGTGATGAACTTGAGAAGGCCGTTGACGGGCGAATTCGGCTCACGCCAGGCATGCCAAAGCTTGTGATTGAGCCGTCAGACGTCAATCTGGGAATCGTTGACGAGGGAGCGAAACCGCGGGCCACGATCGTTCTCCGGAACGACGGCAACGCACCGATTGAGTTTGCCGTTGACGCCTCATGCAGGTGCCTGTTCCTGCAGTCGATTGCACCCTTAGGACCGGGAGAGGTCCGTGTGATTGAGCCCGGCGCGGACACGAGCGGCTTTATGGGGAAGCACGCAAAAGAATTCCTCATTCACTCGAGCGACCCGGCTAAGCCGACTCAGTCGATTGTTTTGCGTTTCGAATCGGTGCCTGAGTACCGGGTGGTTCCCGATGCGCTTCAGCGCATCCACCTGCCTGACGACGGACCTGGCGCGTTCGAAATCATTGTCTACTCGTTCCCGGGCAAGCCACTCAATGTGATTTCGGCGACTGCTAACCTGCCAGCGGTCACGACGCAGGTCACTCCTTTCACTGGCGAGGTCGTTGACCCTGCATTCTCGAAGGAACCAGAGCGGCGTACTGGCTACAAGGTTCGCATTGCGTTCGATCCATCGTTCCCAAGCGGGACTGCGTTTGTGAACCTGACGATCACTACAGACAGCCATCGGCGTCCCAGTCACTCGATTGTCCTGCAAACTCACAAAGGAATCGCGGCGGCACCGTCGAGCGTGTACTTTGGCGGAATCGCAGGTGACGAGAAGACCCAACGATCCATACGGATCTCTCACCCTACAGCGCGATTCAAAATCCTGGAGGCGACAACTGAAGGCGGCCCGTTCTCCATTTCTACACAGGCTGACGACTCTGACGGATTCGGGTACCGAGTCACGGTCACCTACAATGGAGGCGCGAAGGGACCGCTAGTCGGGCGAGTCATTCTGCGCACCGACCATCCGAAGTATCCGGAGATTGCTGTGCCTATCGCGGGACACACGAGATGAGGTTTGTTTTCCCGGGTGCGTGTGCTTCGATCGCGCTCCTTGGGTTTGCAGCACAACCGCCAGAAGAACCTGAGCTTCGACTGATTTTCACTGGCGATATCCGTGGTTATCTCTCTCCTTGCGGCTGCGCCAAGCCACAGATCGGAGGAGTCCTCCGCTTGGCAGGTGTGGTTCGTGCGTTGCAAAAGCAGCCAAACGCTCACTACGTTGATTTAGGAAACTGGACGGAGTCGCGCGGACGGCAGGACGAACTCAAAGCAGACTCGCTTGCTGAGGTGTTTGCTTCGTTACGACCTGCCGTCCTCAATGTAGGACCTCTGGATGTGATTCGAGGAAGAGACGCGTTGCGCGTGCACCGAGAAGCGACTGAGCATCGGCTGAGCTCTGCGAACTTCGTGTTTCTTGATGAGCCTAATGAGCAAGATGCCTTTGGCCAGAGGGGGCTAACAACCCTGGGGCTGATGCCTGACGCAGACGCTCTGCGGATGGGTGGTCTGCGTGCACCCGCAAGGGAAGTACTCGACCGACACCGATCGAACCGCTCGGCAGTCGCTCTGTTCGCAGGTCCGCTGGATGAGGCGCGTTCGCTCGTAGAGCAGACCGACTTCAGCGGGTTGGTTGTCTTTTCTCAGAAGGGCGACCCAATCCGGGAGCCTGTGGAAGCCGGAAGGGCGACGCTTGTCACGGTTGGGGACAAGGGGCGCTTCGTGGGCTATATCGAGTTCAAACGGGGCGAGTGGCACAACTTCCGGCTGATCTCGTTGGGCCCGGAACACTCTGACGATGCAGCAGCTCACCGTGCATACCATGCCTATCTCCAGCGTGTTACGGCAGAGCGGCTGATCGACACGCTACCCAGGTCTGAGGGTGGCGATTTTGTTGGGTCGGCGAGCTGCGCCCCATGCCATACGCGCGAGTATGAGCTTTGGCGAGAGACCACCCATGCCTCGGCACTCAAAACACTGGAGGACACCGGAAACGATCGAGACCCCGAATGCGTTGGGTGCCATGTCGTTGGCCTCGCCTTCACCAGCGGATTTCGGGATCGGTTTTCAACGCCGGGATTAGCCGATGTCGGCTGTGAGAGCTGCCATGGCGCAGGCGGAGACCACGTCACGCGACCCTACGAGCTTTACGGGAAAGCTGGGGAGGCGTCTTGTCTGCCCTGCCACAACTCGGATCATTCGCCCGAATTTGAGTTCAAGTCCTATTGGGAGCGGATCAAGCACTAAGGGCTTATCTGCGGGCGCCGACGAGGTTGGTCACCCACGATCCTTGAAGCTTGGATGTGTTGACGCCGCCGCCGCTGCGGCTCGCGTGGATAAAGATTCCGTCCCCGACGTACAGCCCTGTGTGCGTGATTCTTTGCCGCGCGCGGTCGGTGAAGTACAACCGATCGCCAGGCCGCAGATCAGCAAGGTTCGAGACCACCTGGCCGACGTGGTACTGCTCGGCAGCGGTCCTCGGCATCGAGACCCCCACCATCTTGTAAAGCTGCTGGACTAATCCGCTGCAGTCAATTCCTCGGCTAAGGTTGTTTCCGCCAAACACATAGGGAGTCCCCACGTAGTTGAATGCTTCGCGAACGCACCAGACACGCCAGTCACCACCAGGAAGCACCCGCGAGTTGGCTCCCCGACTTTGAAGGTTCGAGGTATCAACCCGAGGGGCTGCCTGCTCCGGCTGTTTGAGGCTGACTTCGTACGGCAGCCGGGTGACGGCGGCGGACTGAACGTAGCCATTCGAGCCATCGGCCATGACGATGCAAATCCACTTTTCGTCCATGCTGCGCATTGCGACATACGTGTCCTTTTGCGCGCGGTATAGGACTCTGGAGTTGGTGGCCGGTTTCTGGTAAATCGGCGCTTCTTGGTTCAATTGACCAAGCTTGCCGATGGCGGCTCGCTCGCCCTCCTGGGCGAAGGCCCCTATGGAGGCGAGAAGAAGACTCGCGGCGATCAGTGTTCGAACCAGTTTCATAGGCGGGTTCGGGCGAATTATGCCACAGCTTGGCTTGTTGGACGCCCAAGAGTAATGTCGGCTTTTGGGAGTAGAACGTTCAGGGCGACCGGGGCCCAGATATCAAAAACCGCCCAAAAGCAGCGCGTTGGCAGAAGAATTGCCAACTAAACCCGTCGACATGGCCACGATAGCGACAACCTCGCTCCGATTCGAAAAGCAACAGGAAACCTCAACAATGAACCTCTGGAAACCCTCAGCCGCAGCCCTCATCGGGGCAGTCTTCGTTTCGGGCGCGCCGGCGGCCGTACTCATCGACCAGTCCCCATTTGACAACTTCGGGTTCTACTCGGACGGCGTCGCTGGACAGTTTTACGACCAACGCATGGCGGACGACTTCACGCTCGGAATAGGGGCAGAGGTCACGAAGATCGTTTGGTGGGGCAGCTCCGAGAACTTCTTTGGCCCCGCGGGGCTCGACAACTTCAGCGACTGGGTCATCCGGATCTACGAGGACAGCGCAGGCGCAGTGGGCAGCGAAGTGTTCGGAGCGACATACAGCAAGGCGAGCACGAACCCAGTTTTCACCGGATCGCTCTCCGAATCCGACGGCGAAATCTATCGCCAGGAGGCGAGCCTCTCGCTCAACCTGGACGCAGGGACGTATTGGGTGTCGATCGGCACGATCAACGTCGTTGCAGATGACGACGCCTGGGCATGGCACGCCGCGACGGGCGTATACAACGATCGGATCGCTGGAGAGCTTGAGTTCGGAGCCGGCTACGCGACGTTTGAGGGCCTCGGCGACCTTGCGTTCCAGATCGAGGGGAACCCGGTGCCGGAGCCCGCAACCCTGCTCGCTCTCGGAGTCAGCCTCGCCGCCCTGGCGGCCCGCCGCCGGCGGAAGTAGGCCGTTCCGAAGATAGCCGCAGGCGAATCAGCCCCGAACTGTGCTCGGTTTCCTCTCCGCGCCAGGAGCGGATTCGACTGTAAAGCGAGGCTCTACGACCGACCAGGAGAGTTCTACCGCTGATCCGGAAAGTTCTCCAGCTCACCTGTAGAAGTATCCCGATGACCTGGAGAGTTCTCCAGCTCACCCGTAGAAGTATCCCGATGACCTGTAGAACTCTGCCGCCGAGCCGGAGGGGTTGCCCCGGCGGCAGCGTGCCCGGGTCGAGGCAGGAATCGCCAGCCCGGGCGGCGAACAGCGCTCCATGATCTCGAGGCGAACACTCCTCGCGGCGGCCGCCGCGCTCCCAATCGTCGGCCGAGCGACACGCGCCATCCCCTCGTCCAGCCCGCCCATCGCCATCTCCAGCGCGAACGGGCTTGGCGCAACCCGCAAGGCCGTTGAGCTTATGGCGGACGGGAAGGACACGGTGGAGGCGGCAGTCGAAGGCGTCGCGCTGGTTGAGGACGATCCGAACGACACAAGTGTGGGCTACGGCGGCCTTCCAAACGAGCACGGTGTCGTTCAGCTCGACGCCAGCGTGATGCACGGGCCGACGATGCGCGCGGGTGCCGTCGGTTGTTTGGAAGGGGTCAAGAATCCGTCGCGCGTTGCGAAGCAAGTGATGGAACGCACAGATCATGTTTTGTTGGTGGGAGCGGGCGCGCTGGCATTTGCGAAGGCGATGGGTTTCCAAGAGGAGAACCTTTTGACAGAGCGCGCTCGAAGAGCTTGGCTGCGTTGGAAGACGACACTTTCGGACCAAGACGACTGGCTGTCTGATGAAGAGATTCGCATTGACTTCGATTCCATCGAACCGCGACATGCTGACGCGATGGGGCACCGACCAACGGGGACAATCAGCTGTCTTGCATTGAATGCCCAACGCGAGATTAGCGGTTGCACAACGACGAGCGGACTCGCTTACAAACTGCCGGGTCGCGTGGGTGATTCACCGATCATCGGCGCAGGTCTGTATGTCGATGGCGAAGTCGGAGGCTGTGGTTCCACCGGCAGAGGTGAGGCCGTTTTGCAGTCATGTGGATCGCGCACTGTCGTCGAAAACATGAAGCGCGGGCTGTCGCCCGCCGATGCAATTCTCGATGTTCTCAAGCGAATCTGCGACCAAACGAAGTCACCAAGACTATTGAATCGACCGGGAAGGCCGAACTTCGATGTGAACTTCTACGCGCTGCGCGTCGATGGCGCATTCGCAGGCGGGAGAATCTATCGCGGCGGAAGATTTGCGGTGAATGACGGCGGCGAATCGAGATTGACCGACTCGGTTTACTTGTACGAAAACGCGCAGTAGTTTGCTACTGACCCTGGTTCAGGCGCTTTTCCAACTCTTCCAGTTGCGCGTCAACTGAATCACCAGTTATCTGCACTTCCGTTGTCGGTTCCGATGCGAGACCGAGTCTCTTTTCGAGCGCTTGCAACTCTTCTTCTGCGGCCATGTCCATCGCGGTGTCTTCCATCTTCATGATCTTGCCTGTGATGGAGGCCTGCATCATTTCGTTTCTCGCCGCTGCTTCGGAGCGCACCTCTCGAATCTTTTCCGCTGCGCTTTCGAATGTGCCGAACTGAGCTTCGGTCGTGAATCCCTCGAGCGCTTTGTTGATGCTCGATTCGATTTGGGCTTGCTTGTATTGCGCCTTCATCGCGAGCGCTTCAGCGGTCTTCTTGCGAACTTCTTCTTCCTGGCGTCGGATGGCGAGTTTGACGACTTCAACTGTCTCATTGGCCTGGCCAAGCGACCCGCGCAGACTTTCGAGCGTGGTCAGGTAGTTGGCTCGCTCTCGGAGGAACTGCCGTGCGAGGTCTCGATTTCCTTGCTTGAGGGCTGCGGCGGCTTGGTTCTCGAGTTGGGCTGTTTTGCGCTCGTGGTCATCGACCATCGCTTGCAGGTTGTTTCGCTGGGTGATGGCCTGGACAGCCTTTTCCTTGTTTTGCTGCAGGGTCTCTTGCATATCCCTGCGCGCCTGATCCAGCATGATGTCCGGATCCTCGAGTTTGTTCATCCAGCGGTTGAAGATGGCGCGAAGCCAGTTAAAAAAGCGTCCCATGCGTTCTCCCGGTCGTCGGTGGCGGCATTATACTACCGTCGGCTCATGAAGCGGGGTTTCGGGGTGGGCCAGGGTTTGAGACAGACGTCTGGCGATCCGGCGGCGGGCGGTAGAATCGGGCGTGAAGTTTACGGCCGCAGCGGTCCAGATCGCGCCGATCAAGGCGGACGTGTCGGCGAATCTATCGCGTATCGTGCAGGCTGTGGACCGATGCGTTGGGGAAGGCGCTGACCTGGCGGTTTTTCCGGAGACCGCTTTGACCGGTTACTTTTTGGAGGGCGGCGTAGTCGACGCGGCCGTCTCTGCGCTGGAGTTGGCGACGATGCTCGACGTGTCCTACAAGCCCGGCCGACCCATCGATGTGGTCCTCGGTTTTTACGAGCGCGCTGACGGCAACGTTTACAATTCCGCGGCCCATCTCTTTGGCACCTCGGACGGCTGGGAGATCGCGCATGTGCACCGAAAGTTCTTCTTGCCTACCTATGGAGTGTTCGACGAGGAGCGCTTTGTCGCACGCGGACGTGACATCAGCGCCTACGACACACGCTTTGGTCGGTTCTCAATGTTGATTTGCGAAGACGTGTGGCATTCGGTTTCTGCGACCATCGCCGCGCTGAAAGGCGCGCAAGTGATCTGCGCGGTCTCGGCATCTCCAGCTCGCGGTTTTGGCGGCGACACATTCGACAATTTGGATCACTATCGCCGCCTGCTGCGAGCCATCGCCGAAGAGCATGGCGTTTGGGTATTGAATTCGATGCTTGTCGGCTTCGAAGGCGGAAAAGGTTTTTCTGGTGGGAGCATGTTCGTGTCGCCGAGTGGTCGAATAGCAGCGGAGGGTCCGGAACTTGAGGAGCACTTTTTGGTTTCTGAAGTTGACCTTGACGAAGTTGGCGTCGCCCGACAACGCTTTCCTTCGCTTGCAGATCTGAAGAGCGTTCTTGAAGATGTCGTCCGCGAGTTTGACGAGGTTAATCGCGAAGAATGCCAGCAGAGATAAGTTCTTTGCCAGTATACAAAGGCGGCTCGTTTGATCCGAGCTGCGACACCGCGCTGCAGCTCAACGTTTTTCTCGTCACCGACTTTCTTGTGAAGTTCCTTCGCGATGAGTGCATTCGCCGCCGCGGCATGGAGCGCGCCGTCTTGGGGTTATCGGGAGGTGTGGACTCTGCCGTCGCCACTTACCTTTGTACGAAGGCGTTTGGGCCCAAAAACGTGCACGTGTTTCGGATGCCGTACAAACTGAGCTCCGTCGAAAGTTTGACTCATGCACAACTGGTGATCGACGATCTGGGAATCGAATCGCGTACTGTCGATATCACAGAAATGGCCGATGGCTATCTACAATTCGAGCCGGATGCGACTTCGACGCGGATTGGGAACGTTTGCGCACGATGCAGAATGATTGTGCTGTTTGATCAAAGCGCGAAGGTGGGAGGATTACCGATAGGGACCGGGAACAAGACTGAGCGCATGTTCGGATACTACACATGGCATGCGGACGACGCGCCGCCGATCAATCCGCTTGGCGATCTTTACAAGATGCAAGTGAATCAACTCGCGCGCCATCTTGGTGTTCCTAGTGCGATCATCGACAAGCCGCCGACCGCAGACTTGGTGAAGGGTCAAACGGATGAAGGAGACTTCGGCATCTCGTATCAAAAAGCAGATCGCATTTTGGCGCTCCTGTTGAGCGGATATGCGCCTGCAAAACTTGTCGAGTTAGGCTTTGACAAGGATGAAGTCGCGATTGTGGTTAAGAGAGTGGATTCAACGCATTGGAAACGCCGCCTGCCGACGGTCGCGATGATATCGAACAGCGCGATCGGCGAGTTTTACTTGCGGCCAGTGGATTATTGACCGGCTGGTACAATCGCGCACCATGCCCCACCTAGTTCTGGAGATTGGTTGCGAAGAGTTACCGGCGCACTCTGTTAGGCGAGCCGTCGAATCGCTTGCTGCGTCCGTAGCCGACGGCTTGCGCGATGCAAAGGTGCTTGGCGATGAGTTTGAGTTGAAGACGGCTTGCACGCCCAGAAGGTTGATTGTGGGGATCGATGGCGTTCTTGTCAAGAGGGAATCTGAAACGATTTCGAAACGCGGTCCATCGAAGACTGCTGCCTACGACGCAGATGGAAATGCGACGAAGGCGCTTGAGGGATTTTGCAAGTCCGTAGGCACTTCGGTCGAGAGCGTGACGGTCGAAGGCGATTACATTTGGGCCGCGCAAGTAACGCAAGAGCAACCGACTCGCGAGTTACTCCCTGCAATTTTGATTCAGGCTATTCAGTCGATACCTTTCGACAAGACGATGCGATGGGGTACAGGGCGTATGCGTTTTGCTCGACCGATACGCTGGATTCTCGCTGTTTTTGATCGAAGCGTCGTCTCCTTCCAAGTTGAGTCGGTTGCGAGTGGAAGCCAATCGCAAGGGCACCGGTTCCTGTGCCCTGGCGGATTCGAGGCTAATTCGTTCGGCGAGTTGCTCGACGGACTACGAGAGCGATTTGTCGAGGCTGACCCTCTGAAGCGGGAGGCTTTGATTCGAAGGGAAGCCGCGGAGAGATCTTCACGCAGAGCGGTACTGACTGATTCCCTGGTCGACGAGAACGTCTTTCTCACGGAATGGCCCAGAGCGATCGAAGGCTCGTTTCGTGAGGAGTTTCTTTCTCTTCCCCGCACGGTTCTTGTTACTGCGATGGCGAAGCATGAAAGGTTCTTCCCGATCGAGGATGACGGTGGTGAGATCACAAATCGTTTCATCAGCATCATGAATGCTGGGGACGAGGGTGTCGTGCGGCGCGGCAACGAATGGGTTTTGAACGCAAGATTCAATGACGCGCTGTTCTTCTTTGAAGAGGACTCGCGCACAAAGTTGGAGGAGTTCTTAGAAAAGACATCGCGGATTCTGTTCCAGGAGAAGCTGGGTTCTGTCCGTCAGCGGGCGGATCGAATTGCATCGCTCTCGAAAGCGATCGCGGAACACGCGCGGCTATCGAATGAGCAAGTCGAAAGGTGCTTTGAAGCCGGGAGGCTGTGCAAGGCCGATTTAAGCACTGGTCTCGTGTCAGAACTGCCCGCCTTACAGGGGCAGATTGGTGGCGAGTATGCACGAAGAGAAAACTATCCAGATGCGGTTTACGAGGGAATTGCCGCCCATTACGATCCCAATCTGTCGCCAACTTCTGCGGGTGAGATCGTGGCGCTGGTGGTGATGTGCGCGGATCAAGCCGACCGGCTCGCCGGCTATCTGGGAGTTGGTGAGACCCCAAAGGGGAGCAGCGATCCCTTCGCTCTTCGCAGAGCTGCAACGATGCTCGTTCAGGCTCAGCTTGGGTGGCACGCACCCACGGGATCCATTCATGACTGGATTGAATCCGCGGCGGAACTGCTTCGAGAACAAGGCAGTTCGATCGACGATAACGCTGCCATCCTTGAACGCTTCGACGCGATTCTCGAAGGACGATATGAGGCGCTACTTGGTGAGATTCGATATGATGCGCGCGATGCAGTGTGGGCAGCCAACCATCGGCAGCCCTCGCGTCAGTTCCTTGAGCGCGCTAGGGCAGTAGCCGAGTTATCGTCGGAAGTCGCGTTTGTTCGCACGGCCAGACGTCCGATCAACATCGTGTCTGCGGCGGCGTCCAAGGCGATCCCATTCGATCCTGAGAAGCGGTTAGGCGATGTGGATCGTTCTTTGTTCGATCACGAAGCCGAACATAGCTTGCTGGCAGCAGCACTGGCAGTCGCTCCGAAAGTTGATTCCCTTGCAGAATCTGGGAACTACGACCCTATGGCATCCACACTCAGAGAACTTTCTTCCCCGATTGATACGTACTTTGACTCAGTGATGGTCATGTCCGAGGACGAATCAAAACGACGGAACCGACTCGAGATGCTTTCTGGAGTCGCACGGTTGTTCCTTCATCTCGGGGACTTCAGCAAGATCGTCATCGAAGGAGAATAGGATGCTCGCAACTCTGCTTTTTGCCGCGCAACTCACGGATCCGTACATGCTTCCGATTCCGAATACTCGCACCGTGGAAGTGCAACTCGGCAAGATCACAAGAACATCGGACGGAAAGCGGGTGGGCATTCCGGAGATCGTCTCTGCCTCGGAGGGCAAGTATTGGATTTATCTCGGAGAGACGCATGATAATCCCGATGCGCACATACTTCAGGCCGACATTGTTCGCGCACTCGTAAAAGGGGAGAGGACCGTCGTGGTGGGGATGGAGATGTATCAACGGTCAGTTCAGAGTGTGCTCTTTGAGTGGAGCGAGGGAAAACTTAGCGAGGAAGAGTTCGTCGAGAAATCGCAATGGAAGACGCAATGGGGATTCGATTACTCGCTTTATAAACCAGTTTTCGATGTCATCAAAGAGAAGAAGTTGCCGTTAGTCGGTCTCAACGTGCCGCGAGATTGGGTGCGTACTGCGAGTCGCGAAGGTTTCGACGCGTTACCTGAAGAGGCGAAGAAGCAACTTCCTGAGATGGACATGTCGAACAAGGATCATCGCAAAGTGTTCGACGCGCTAATGGGTGGGCATCCCGGGAGCAGCGCGGACGGCTTTTACCGCGGTCAAGTTTTGTGGGATGAAGCCATGGCTGACTCAGCGTTGCGCTATTTATTGTCGCGTGTTACAGATGACAAAGTGCTCTTTGCAGTTGTCGCGGGCAACGGGCACGTCATGTATTCACAAGGAATCAACTGGCGCGTCAAAAAACGCACCGGCGAATCCGGCATCACGGTTGTGCCCATAGAAATGTCAGCTGATTCACCAACAAGGCTGGTGACGGCCGGGTTGGCAGACTTTGTAGTCGGCGTTCCGGCCGTCGTTAGAAACTAACTCTGACTCGAGGACTTATACAGCGAGATTGCTGCTCCCTGCGGGTCTTGAATCACGCAGATGCGCCCGACCTCCGGGATGTCGAACGCAGGCATGAGGATCTTCCCGCCGAGCGCTACCGCCTTGGCCGCTGTAGCATCCACGTCGTCAACGCCGACATAGATCATCCAGTGCGGGGGCACGCCTTCCCACTGAGGTCCCTCCATCGGCTGGATGCCGCCGAAAGTCTCATCCCCGTGCTTGAACATGGCGTACGGGCTTCCTTGGCCCATGTCCCACTCTTCAACCCCCCAGCCGAGAAGCTCCGTATAGAACTTTCGGCTGCCTGCCGCGTCCGGCGTGTTTACCTCGAACCAAACGAATGGTGATGGCATTGCTTCTTCTCCTTCAACAAGTTTCCCGCGTATGCGGAGTAGACATATGTATACCCTATCTCCACATTGCGATCTTGTAGGAGTTTAGGCAAATGTGGCTTGACAACCGGTCGCCACAGTGCCATAATTGGCACTCAAGCAACGAGAGTGCTAACGCTCCCAGCAGAGGAGCGCCAGGCTCCGTTCCAGAGATTCAATCAAGGAGGTTTGGAAAAACCATGAAGCTTCGACCCTTGGGCGATAAAGTCGTCGTCCAGCTCCTCGAGAAAGAGGACAAATCCGCCGGTGGGCTATACCTTCCGGACTCAGCGCAGAAGAAGCCGCAGACCGGGAAGGTGATTGCGATCGGAGATGGCCGATTGCTCGAAGATGGCAAGCGCGCACCGATGACACTAAAAGTTGGCGATAAGGTGCTCTTCAGCAAGTACGGTGGCAACGAAGTGCAGATCGACGGCGAGGAGTACACGATCCTGGATGAAGACCAGGTTTACGCAGTTCTGAACTAACGGAGGATTCAATCAAAATGGCAGCAAAACAACTACTCTATGATGAGGCCGCACGGCGCGCGCTTGAGCGCGGCGTAAACAAAGTGGCCAATGCAGTCAAAGTCACTCTCGGTCCAAAGGGCCGCAACGTCGTACTCGACAAGAAGTGGGGTAGCCCCACTATCACCAAGGACGGCGTGACGGTTGCGAAAGAGATCGAGCTGGAAGATGCCTATGAGAACATGGGCGCGCAACTTTGCAAGGAAGTCGCGAGCAAGACGAATGACGTTGCTGGAGACGGCACGACAACGGCCACAATTCTAGCGCAAGCAATCGTCAACGAAGGTCTTCGTTACGTCGCGGCTGGCGGCAACCCGATTGCCCTAAAGCGAGGTATCGACAAGGCGGTCGAAGCAGCAGTTGCCGAAATCAGCAAGCTCTCGACGAAAGTGAAAGATAAGGAGCAGATCGCGTTCGTAGCTACGATCGCAGGCAACGACCCCGAAATCGGCGAACACGTTTCCGACGCGATGGACAAAGTCGGCAAGGACGGCGTCATCACGGTTGAAGAGAGCAAAAGCCGCGACACCTCGCTCGAAATCGTCGAAGGTATGCAGTTCGACCGCGGTTACATCTCGCCGTACTTTGTCACCGACCCTGAGCGGATGGAAGCGGTCATTGAGAATCCGCTGATCCTCATCCACGAGAAGAAGATCAGCAGCGCGCAGGACTTCCTTCCTTTCCTAGAGAAGGCTGCGCAAGCTCGCCGCCCATTGATCGTGATCGCTGAGGACATCGAAGGCGATGCTCTGGCGACGCTCGTGCTCAACAAGATTCGTGGCGTGCTTCAAGTTGCTGCGGTCAAGGCACCCGGCTTTGGCGATCGACGGAAGGCCATGCTCGAAGACATTGCGATCCTGACGAACGGCAAGTTTATCAGCGAAGAACTCGGCGTCAAGCTTGAGAACGTTACAATCGATATGCTGGGCACCGCGAAGAAAGTTGTGATCACGAAAGAGGACACCACGATCATCGAAGGTGCGGGAAGCAAGAACGACGTGATGGGCCGCATCAACGTCATCAAGAAGCAGATCGAATCGACGGACTCATCCTATGACAAGGAAAAGTTGCAAGAGCGCCTGGCGAAGCTCAGTGGCGGCGTTGCCGTCATCAAGGTGGGCGCCTCGACAGAGACCGAGCTGAAAGAGAAGAAGCACCGATATGAAGACGCCCTTAGCGCGACGCGCGCGGCTGTCGAAGAGGGGATTGTCGCCGGCGGCGGCGTGACGCTCCTCGCTGTGACAGAAGCTCTCACTAAGACGAAGGTCGATGATTCGGATGAGCAGACCGGCATCAACATCGTTCGGCGCGCCCTCGAAGAGCCGCTTCGAACGATCGCCGAGAACGCGGGCCTCGAAGGCAGCGTGATCGTTGAGAAAGTTCGCGACGCGAAGAAGGGCTTCGGTCTCGATGCGCGCACAGGCGACCTTGTCGACATGGTAAAGACTGGCATCGTCGATCCAGCGAAGGTGACACGCAGCGCACTTCAGAACGCAGCTTCGATCGCTGGCCTCGTGCTGACGACAGAAGCTCTTGTGGTGGAGAAGCCTGAGCCAAAGAAGAATGGCGTGCCAGGTGGACACGACCACGGCATGGGCGACTTCGACTAAACGTCGACAGATCGTGACTCGAACGGATAGGTCGGAGGCGGCCTATCCGTTCTTCCTTTGTTACTCCTGTTAGGATTGACACCTTTTAGCGGCGTGCAATCGTTGGCAGGGAGGTAAATTCGGCAATCATGCGTTGGAAAGGCCGGAGACAGAGCGACAACGTCGAGGATCGGAGAGGTGCTGGCCCTATAATCGCGGGCGGAGGCATCGTAACCGCAATCATCGCCTTCGCCGTGTACCTGCTTGGTGGGGACCCCGCAGCGCTCACGGACCTGACTCAGGGCCAGACCGGGGAACGGCCAGGGCCAGGCATAGATGACGAGGGCAGGGAGTTCGTGAGCGTCGTCCTGGCCGATACCGAGGTGGTTTGGACCGAGCTTTTTCAGAAAATGGGTCGCCGGTATGAAAAGCCAAAATTGGTTCTGTTCAGCGGTCGTGTTCAGTCTGCCTGCGGCTTTGCTTCCGACGCGACGGGTCCGTTTTATTGTCCTCCAGACAAAAGCGTTTACATTGACCTTTCATTCTTCGATATGCTCCAGTCACGATTTGGCGCCCCGGGAGAGTTTGCGCGCGCGTATGTCATCGCCCATGAGGTCGGTCATCACATCCAGAATTTGGTTGGAACGATGGATCAAGTCCAAGCGCAGAGGCAGCGAGTCTCGAAGACAGAATACAACCAGTTGTCGGTGCGTCTCGAACTTCAGGCCGACTACTATGCAGGCGTCTGGGCGCACCACGCTCGTGACTTAGCATCGCTCACCGAGCAAGACATTCGCGATGCAATGAAAGCCGCAAACGCAATCGGTGATGATTCGCTTCAAAAGGAAGCGCAAGGTTATGTCGTGCCCGACTCGTTCACTCACGGATCCTCCGAGCAACGCGTACGTTGGTTTATGAGCGGTTACAAGTCTGGCGACCCTACAGAGGGTGACACGTTTTCTGCGCGGAGCCTCTAGTTTCGCCGTCGATTGCGCCATTGCTTTATCAGATTTTTTCGGTTGTTGCTGCGCAGTTGGCATCGGCGTCAGAGTTGATAGCTAGCGTAAATCCTTTAGAAGTCTGACCTCTGACTGCTTCCGCTGGAAGCCGCACGAGTTACCCTCTACAATAGTCGCAACTGGCTATAATGGCTGCATGCTCGCGGTTCTGTTGGCGGTTGTCACGGCCGGGCAGGAGGATGTGCTTGCCGGGGACATTCGGCTGGATCACCCCCTTTCACTGCACTGCGAAGTCGTCGGCGTGCGAAATGTGCTTGCCGAGATCGGAAAGCAGGCCGAAGTGAAACTTCAGGTCGAACCCGCCCTTGCAGAAGACCTGATGGTTCTTTTCACCAAGGATCGCTCCGCAAGAGAGATCATGGCGCGAATTGCAGAGCACTTCGATTGGACGTGGAAGCGGAGCGAGGATGGCTACACCCTTTACAGAACCGACGAGCAGAGAGTTGAGGAGAGCCGTGCACTAAGAGAGCAGATTCTTGAGCCGTATCAATCACTTCGGAAGAGAGCAACAGAGTTGCTTGAATCCACAGAAGATAGTGAGAAGATAATGCGAAAGCTAAGTGGTATCTACGATCAAGTCAGCGAGTTAGTTCAATTAGGAGACCACGAATCAGCGCATGTCCTCACACGTCAGGCAATGCAATTGGAAATGTCGCTCGATCCGTTAGGGCAAGTGGCGCTCGGTGCAATTGCGAGTTTGACAGACGAACAGTGTCTCGAATTGGACGATAGAAAGCGAGTGGTCTTCGCAACCGATCCGACGCGAGCGCAAATCGCACTGCACGAGAAGGCAATTGGGATTGCGAAAACTACTCTTGCGACAGCTACCAGTAGTATGTACGTAGAGGGCGAGCTTATGAAGGTCGTCGGTGAGCCGACGCGTGTACGAATCATTCTGTCTGCACGCCCTGACATGATGCTATCCGCAAATGTCAGCCTATACGAAGGAAACCGCCATTTGCATTCGACATCTTATAGCTACCCCTTAGTAGGTGCCGACGAATCTCCTCCGAAGCGGCAGCAGCGCGACCTCCCAAGTGTTCTAACTGCGCGAGTTGAATTGTCCGATGAAATGCACGCGCTGTTAGTCAGCGTTCCGAACTTTGAAGCTTCGCCCGACTGGCTCGTCGCAATGCGAAGGTCTCAAACGACACTGGGATCACGCGTAGATCCAAGTTGGCCGAATGGCCTATTCGCGAGAGAGTTTGTCAAACTGACCGACTTGTCGTACATCGGGACTGTCTACGACCTTGACCATTCCGAGCGGGTGTTCCAACTCTCACAGATCACACCTGCAGCACTGCTTGACAGGTGGTGCGTTCCCGACAAGGAGTGGACCTACACCGACGGTTGGATCAAGGTGAAACACAAGAAATCGGCGCTGGGGCGCTTCTCTACGGTTCCAAGATCGCGCTATTTTGAGTGGCGCGATAGGACGCTGCGACAAGCAGGGATGACCCTTGATCAATTCGCGGAGATTTGTGCCAGCATGAACGATAAACAACTGTCCAACTCGATCATGATGCGGGTCTTTGGAACCGGATTCGACTCTTATCGGGGAACGCAAACCTTCTATTGCGGTCGACTATGGCAGACTCTCTCTCCGGCGCAGAAACGGATTGTGTCAGTTGGCGTTGGCGTGCCTGTTGCGACGATGACCGAGCACCAGCGCCATTTGTACGCAGAAGTTTTACTCCGTGGGAATCGCAACTCTGGAACAACCTCCAGTATGGATCCGCTTGAGCAACAGATCACCGAATGGCGAAAAGAAGTTGCCCACCCGAACGACATACACAGTGCGACCAGTGCAGTCGAAATCACCGATATTTTGCCGCTTGTGCACGAAGGAAGGGCGACTCTGAACGTTCGGATTGAGCGGATTGATGCGCTATTGATGCAGCATCGTGCGGGAACGTTTCTGACGAAGCTGGATGCGATCGCTCACAGGATCGCGGCAGAAGTCGAATTCGATCCAGAAGAGCAGTTCAAACCCGTCATGTTTGACGTTGCTCTTTTCACGCTTGAACCGCTGCCCGGGTTACGTCGGGGATCGGAGGTTCGATGCTACTCAACCGAGCCCAACTCGGAATTCGTTGCGTACAGCAAGCTGCCTTCGCACATTCGTGAAAGAGCTCAACAGATCGCGCAAACGATCCGAGAGCGCGCAGGTGGTGGCTAACGATCCGTCAATTCGATGTAGTGACGATCAGGGTCCTCGACAAAGTACGATCTCCTGCCCGTTCCAAACTCGATCGGACCCTTAACGGGAACTCCCGACAACCCCAGCGCGCCGGCGACTTTGTCAAGGTCCGCGCCATCCACCCGAAAGGCAACGTGGTAGACGGAGCCATTCGGCCCCCCGTGCTCGGCGAGGTACTCAGCTGCCAAATCTGTGCCCGGATCATTGGGGTTGAAAAGGACAAGCAGAAAATCTCCCGACTTCAAGAATACGTGCTTGCCCGGCTCGTGCGACTGGACTGAGAACCCGAGACGGTCGCAGTACCACTGCATAGAGAGTTCAACGTCTTCAACCCAAAGGGCAAGTTCGGAGATTGACTTGATGAATCCTGGCATCTCGCGTAATGTACCGCCAGAAGGCTAAGGATCGTATCCCAATCTCTCCAGGAGACCCGCTTTCACGCTGGGCCATTCTTGACTGGTGATACTGAACATCACTGTGTCTCGGACGTACCCGTCTGGCATGATGATGTGGTTTCGCAACACTCCTTCGAGTTTAAGTCCTAACTTTTTCATCGCTGCCTGGCTTCGCTCGTTTCGCAAATCCGTTTTCAGTTGCACCCGTATTGCGCCTAAAACCTCGAAGGCGTGGCGGAGCATGAGGCATTTCATCTCGGGGTTGACGTGAGTCCCCCTTGCCCTCTCAGTGAGCCATGTGTGCCCGATTTCAAGGCCCCGATGCTCTTCGCGAAAATCGAAAAACGAGGAACTGCCGAGGAAGTCGCCTTCCGCTGACACGACCGCGAACGCCGTGCGATCTGGGGGAATCGCTTGTATGAACGCTCGGACTCCCGCTCGTGTGAACTCGTGAGGAGCATCCTGGATGTACCGAAATGTCTCAGCATCGACAGCACTCAGGAATTGGGTAGCGTGCCCCTCTTCGAGCGGCTCGAGGCGGAGCGTTCGGCCAAGCAGAGTCACGGGAGTTACCCACACCCCCGCAGTTTATCCACCGAGACTAAGCGTCGCGCCATGGAATACCGAAGATTACGTCGGATGACTCACATTCTTGAACAGCCGATCCTTGGCCTGGAGCAAGCTTTCCCCGAGCGCCTCTGGCTCCTGGCGCACCCGAGCACCGGGCGCTACGGCTGCTTCTGTCACAACGGAGTGCACGGCCTCGCTTGCTTCAGTTCCGAAGTGGCTGCGATTAGGTTCGGGGAGTGGATTGACCTCGTTGGCATGACGACGGAGGAAGCGAGCTTCGATGAAGCACGCGAAATAGCGAAATCTCGGCCTCTTCCTGTTGTCTCGTTAATGCTTCTCGACCGGCTGGATGAGCCTGTTGTGCATTTCGTGCGTTGACGCGCTGAGTTCTCGCATCAAGCCATCAACTTCCAGATTTCGTTCTGTGGACTTCCAATCCAGTCACACCCGTCGGCAGTTACAGCCACCATTTCCTCCAACCCAAGGTAGCCACGATCTTTCAAGGTCACACCGAGCTCAAGTGTATAGACCTCACTCTCTTCGACGACACCGTACGGCGTGTTGCCGTAGCGTTCCCACCTAGGACCCAGAATCGTCCCTCCGTCGTGGGCGACTCGCCCGACTTGATGGCCGACAGCGTGTAGATACTCGTCATACTCGCTGGCCACGATTGACTTTCGCGCGGCATCGTCCACCATCCAACCTTCAACACCTGGCTTGAGTGCTGCCTTCGCTGCAAGGATTGCACTTTTGACTGCGGTAAATGCTCGTACAACGTCGTCGGGTGGTTCCTCCCCCGCAGTTACGTACCAAGAGCGCTGTATGTCAGAGCAGTAGCCTTCCCTCTCCACCCCGAGATCTATGTGAAAGATGTGGCCAGGCTCGATTGTAATGGCGTCGCTTGGAATGCCGTGACCTATCATCGAGCTCGGCCCGGAGTTTACGATCGGGTTTCCGTGGCGGTCCCATGCGAAACCCAGATTTCGTTCCCGCATCATGGTATGGATTAGATCGTAAACATGCTTTTCGCTTTGTCCGGATCGGACGATCGCTTGTACTGTATTGAATATCTCGGCGGTGTCTAAAACTGCTGCGCGGATCTTGGCCAACTCTGTTTCCGACTTTCTTCCTCTGAGGCGGCGAACGATACTCTCTGCGCTTACGCACGAGGAGGTAAACCGCGTGCCGTCGAGCATTTTTTGCAACAGCAGGAACATGCCGTGCGTGAGGCCATCGGACTTGACGTCGTTCTCTGAGAAGTTGACGGCGATGCTTTCGCCGGGAGCGATGTTGTTTTCAAGAACGCCGAGCAACGGATCCTTGATGCTTTGCACATAGGGAATCACTTCATCCCAGTCCCCACTCGCCTTCAGCGGGTCCGCGTCGTAGTTGCCGACGACCGCGATCGTCTTGCCCGATTTCGTGACAATAAGCGCACTTTGCCACGTCAGCCCGCCTTTGTAGAGCAACGGGAGGACGGGGTCTGCGCCTTCGATTGTTTCGCGGACGAAGGTGAGCCAAGCACCGACTCCTTCTTCTGCGACCAAGCTCTTGGCTTGGCTTAGCTTCTCAGACTGAATGGACTTCATAGGGTTGAATGCTCAGAATGGCTATCAAAGTTACGGAGACTATCTACTATTGCACGGACCTAGACCGCGCGTGTGCGTTCTACGCTGCGCTCGGGTGGAAGCTAGTAGAAAAGCAGGCTTGGGGTTGGGCTGCCTTCGAGATCGACGGGAGAGCGCGTTTGGGCTTGCTTAGGACGCATGATCCGGAGATCCCGCGACCCCGCGTGGGAATTCAAACCAGCGACATCGCTGCTGAAGTGGCAAAT
Source organism: Fimbriimonadales bacterium (assembly GCA_041744215.1). Lineage (GTDB taxonomy): Bacteria > Armatimonadota > Fimbriimonadia > Fimbriimonadales > ATM1 > JAHCHL01. The sequence goes on from JBGTLG010000016.1 coordinate 137,624, forward strand.
CTCAGATCGCTCGGAGTCGATGTGGACGAACTGCAAGGAGATGCAGTTGGCATTCGCGCCGTCAACTTCCGTGACCCGGACGGAAATGAGGTCTTTCTTTGGGACGACGGCAGCGGGAAGCTTTAGCACCCGTATACTGGTAAGCATGCGGACAGCCTCTACGCCGATAGATGAAGTCCTGAGCTCCCAAGGGCCCATTTTGGTTCGTGCTCCGACGGGTGTTCAAAAGTCCTGCCAAGGGTGGGTACAGGAGGCCGCGCTCAGGATGTTGCTCAATAACCTCGATCCAGATGTTGCGGAGCGGCCTCTCGACCTGGTTGTATATGGCGGGATCGGAAAAGCGGTGAGGAATTGGGCTTGTATGAAAGCAACGGTTGACGCGCTCCTCAAGCTGAGCGACGAAGAAACTCTGTTGATGCAGAGCGGAAAGCCTGTCGGCGTGTTGCCCTCCCACCGAAACGCCCCTCGAGTCTTGATTGCGAATTCGAATCTTGTCCCGAAGTGGGCGACTTGGGAGGTTTTCCGAGAACTTGACAAAAAGGGATTGATGATGTTCGGGCAGATGACAGCGGGTTCGTGGATTTACATTGGGAGCCAAGGAATCTTGCAGGGCACCTACGAAACTTTTGCGTCTCTTGCAAAGCAGCGGTTTGGCGGCTCACTGGCTGGTCGATTGGTGGTGACCGCCGGGCTCGGCGGGATGGGCGGCGCGCAACCACTTGCTGTGACGATGAATGGCGGTGTTGCCCTTTGTATTGAAATCGATCCCACACGGATCCAGCGTCGGATTGAGACCCGCTACCTCGATGCGTCTGCTGATAATCTTGATGTTGCGCTCGATATGTGCCGATCAGCCATTTCGGAGCGGCGCGCGTTTAGCGTCGGACTCTGCGCGAATGCAGCCGACGTGATTCCGGAACTCGTTGCGCGGGAGGCGACACCTGATGTACTTACCGATCAAACGAGCGCACACGACGTATTGAACGGTTATGTGCCGAATGGAATCTCGCTCGAATTCGCGAAGCGTTTAAGGAACGAGGATCCCACGCGATACCTGGAAGAGGCGCATCGATCGATTTGCGAGCACGTCTGTGCGATGCTCACGCTTCAGCAGCGAGGCGCGGAGACATTCGATTATGGAAACAACATCCGACAGGTCGCCTTCGACCATGGCGTAGCTGATGCCTTTGACTTTCCGGGATTCGTGCCTGCGTACATCCGCCCCCTGTTCTGCGAGGGAAAGGGCCCGTTCCGGTGGGCTGCGCTCTCCGGCGATCCGAACGACATCTACGCGATCGACGAGTCGATACTTGCGAATTTCGCGGAAGACGAGCCGCTCTGCCGCTGGATTCGAATGGCTCGGGAGAAGATCGCTTTCCAGGGGCTTCCGGCGAGAATTTGCTGGCTCGGACTTGGGGACAGAGAGCGATTAGGGCTCATTATCAACGACCTCGTTGCTAGCGGCCGGGTATCCGCGCCGATTGTGATTGGTCGAGATCACCTGGACACCGGCTCCGTCGCATCACCGAATCGTGAAACTGAATCCATGCAGGATGGGAGCGATGCCATTAGCGACTGGGTTTTTCTCAATGCGCTTATCAACGCAGTAAACGGTGCCTCGTGGGTATCTGTCCATCACGGCGGCGGCGTTGGGATGGGCTTTTCGCAACATGCTGGAATGGTGATTGTCGCGGACGGCACACCGGAGGCTAAGTCGCGACTGCAACGCGTGCTGCATTCTGATCCAGCCCTGGGGGTGCTGCGGCACGCCGATGCCGGCTACGACCTTGCTGTGAAAACAGCAAAAGTCAAGGGCCTGTTGAGGCCCTTGACTTAGCGCTTCAGATAGATCATCGCGGCGTCAGGGAAACATTCCTTCCCGTCTTCCTGCACTACCCAGGCGACAATGTAATAGTAGCCGATGGATAGCGTGTTGAGGCCGGTGACAACGCCTTGCAAGGGCGTTTTGTCGTCCATCTCGCCACGAACGCTCGAAGGCATCGGCCCTCCAGACAGTCCCGAGTATGGGCGTACCTCAACTCGGATGCGCTGTTTGCCGGCGAGCTTTCCAGATTTTTTGGAAATCGTGAAAGGCACCGCTTCGTGACGAGTGTATTCGTTTCCTTGAACGACCACCGTGATTGGCACGAACTGCTCAGTCGGCTGATCTTTCTCACGTACAGCCGTCTTCATTTTCTTCGCACCTACTTTAGAAACCTCAGGCGCCGTCTTGGTGGGACGGCCCACGACTTCGACTACTCCCCCATGGGAGCTGCGTTCGATGCGGGCGCTGCCGCCTTTTTGCGCCGACCGCCGGCTCTCTTCCTTGGCGCGGCTGCTTTCCGCGCTGTCGCGCGTTTCACCGCGGGTTTTCTCCCCGCTGTTCGCTTCGCGCCCGCCTTTTTTGCCGCTGGCTTGCGCGTTGTGCGCTTAGCTGCGGCTTTTCGCGTCGTTGCTCGCTTGGCAGTCTTCTTTCTGGCAGTCCGCTTTGCAGTTGTCTTACGGGCCGTCGTTTTCCTTGCGCCAGTCTTCTTGGCAGTTCGCTTAGCTGTCTTCTTTCTGGCGGTTCGCTTTGCAGTTGTCTTACGGGCCGTCGTCTTCCTTGCGCCAGCCTTCTTAGCCGTTCGCTTAGCTGTCTTCTTTCTGGCGGTCCGCTTTGCAGTTGTCTTACGGGCCGTCGTTTTCCTTGCGCCAGTCTTCTTGGCAGTTCGCTTCGCGCCGGCCTTTCTTGTCGTTCGCTTCGCGGTTGTCTTTCTGGCTGTCGCTTTCTTGGCGCCAGCTTTTCGAGTTGTTCGCTTAGCTGTTGTCTTTTTTGCTGCAGCTCTTGGAGCCGCCGCTTTTCGAGTTCGTTTCCGAGTCGTCTTGGCCTTTTTGGCTGCCGACGTTTTTCGGGTTGATGCTTTTCGCATTTGCTACCTCCGCTTAGTGGGCATTGGGTCCGGCCATATGACCGCCCAATTCCCTGACGAGTGAAATCTCATCTTTGATTCCACTTCTATCATGTTTTTGATAATCGGCTTTTTGCACGATCTCTCCAATTGTGACGCTAAACGATGCAGTGTTGTCGCACAAACGAGGGTCCGAGGCAGCGCGAACGCCTGCTAAATCCAGTTTACGAGCTAGATGCGCAAACTCCAAGATACGCGTTTTGTTTTATGAACAAACGTGAACGAAGATCCACTCACTACAGCAACTTCGGTCTGTTTGCTAACTCATCATTACATCTCGTATACAAGTCAGTACACTCGTTTGCATGCTAGATCGATGCTACTTACAACCAAGCGTCGCCTCACACGAATTGCGCTCCACTGACACTCCACGGGTTTGCTCACGCGAGGTTCACGATCAATCGAAGATGATGAGTTTCGATTTCCTGTACTGAAAAACTACTACAACCCGCGAAGCAAACGTATACAGTACTAAAAAGTGACCTGCCCAGCGACACTCTGGAAAAGCCTGGTCGCCTCCCGAGCCACCCAGAAACCAAAAAGAAACCGCCGAACGGAAAACCCGGTCGACGGAGAAAAAGCAAGATTGCCTTCCGATAATTTATCCGAATCTTAGGAAAACGCCAACTAGTATTAATACCAGTTCTTGATCCTGACGGCCACGGTGCCAGAATGGACCCGGTGAATTCCTTCGTACTCGCCCCGATCGGTGAACTCCATCTGCCGCCAGACGCGCACCCAACAAAAGGGGCTTTGATGCGCCAGACGAGTCGGCTCGCAAAGGCAGGCGTTGTTGTGGAAGGGGGCATCGTCAGCTTCGTCGGCAGCGCGGCAGGCGCGATCAGTCACGCTCCACGCTTGGATCGGATTGACCTCGGCAAGTTCCTCGTGACCCCGGGCCTTATTGACTGTCACACACACCTCTCGTGGGCGGGCAATCGGGCAGATGAGTTCGTACGGAGGAGCCTCGGCGAAACCTACGAGCAAATCGCGGCGGCAGGCGGAGGGATCCTGGCTTCTGCGAGGGCGATGGAAGCAATCGCGATCGAGGAGTTGACCGCTTCGATCGTCGCTCGTTGCGACTTACTGGCTGATCTGGGCACTACGACGATCGAATCAAAGTGCAGTTATGGCCTTACGCCTGAGGCCTCGCTCAAAGAACTCCGAGCAATTCAAGATGCAGCGGCGCAGGCGGATCAGACAGTCGTAACCACTTACATGGGAGCACATGCGATTCCCTCGGGCGAGACTCGCGAGCAGTTCATAAAGACGCTACTCGAAACTATGATTCCAGCCGCATCCAAGACGTCAAGATTCAACGATGTCTTTTGTGAAGAGGGAGCGTTCGACGTTGAGGAATCGCGCACGATCTTGGAAGCTGGCATTCGACACGGAATGCGGCCGAAGATCCATTCGGATGAGTTCAACGCCCTGGGTGGCACTGAAATGGCAGTCTCGCTCGGTGCTGTGAGTTGCGATCATCTGCTTCAAGTTACAGAGAGCGGTATCAGGGCATTGGCGTCGGGAAACTCCGTTGCCGTAACATTGCCAGGTACTGCGCTTTACCTTGACAAACAGTACGCGGATGCGAGGAGGCTTATAGATTCGGGTTGCGCGGTCGCTCTTGGCAGCGATTTCAATCCGGGATCTTGTCAAATCCCATCAATGGCATTTGCAATGGGACTCGCGGTTTCCAAGATGGGGATGACGCCAGAGGAGGCACTAACCGCGGCGACGGTGAACGCAGCTGCCGCTATTGATGAGCCATCCGGTACTCTCTCAATCGGAGAACGCGCAGACATCTGCGTTTGGCCGTGTTCTCATCTAGAAGAGATGATTTACGAGTTTGCATTCATACGTCCGCAGATGGTGTTTGTCGCGGGAGAACGGGTTGTTTGACCGCGTGATTTGCATCGTCCTCGATGGGTGCGGCGCGGGACCAGCCCCGGACGCAGCAGACTTTGGCGACGTAGGTGACAACGAGGGCAATACGCTATACAACACCTGGAATGCGGTTGGGGGCATCGAAGCACCGTTGTTGTGGAGGATGGGTTTCTTCGCCGCTGGGGGGATATCTCCGGAAGGGAGACCCCCGATAGAGGCGAGATGGGGCCGACTCCAAGAACTGAGCATCGGGAAGGACACGATGACAGGACACTGGGAGATGATGGGCATTCATGTGGAACATCCATTGCCGACTTACCCCAACGGATTTCCGATACCAGTCATTAAAGAGTTTGAGCAGGGGATTGGCAGGCAGACGATAGGCAATGTTTCGGAGAGTGGCACAGAAATCATCGCACGGCTGGGCGCGATGCATATGGAATCGGGTTGTCCTATCGTCTACACGAGCGCCGACAGCGTGTTTCAGATTGCCTCTCACGAGGAGATCATCCCGATCGAAGAACAGTATGAGATATGCCAGGTCGCCCGGAGCATTCTCGTCGAACCGCACGATGTCGGTCGGGTGATCGCGCGTCCATTCGTGGGCAGCCCCGAGCTCGGCTTCACTCGGACCGAGAACCGCAAGGATTTTCCTCTTGCGCCGCCGCGAAACCTTGTTGATGAAATCGCTGATGTATACAGCCCTGTATTCGGTATCGGCGTAGTGTCAGAAGTTTTTGCAGGACGCGGGTTTCGCGACGTACCTCGAACGCAGTCGAATTCCGAGCACTATAAAATGCTGCTCGAAGCGCTCAATTCTGAAGAAAAGTTTTTTTTCGCAAATTTCGAAGATTTCGACATGCTTTATGGGCATCGCAATGATCCGGAAGGCTTTGCGAGGTGTCTCGAAGAGTTCGACGGGTACCTTGCGGGGATCATTGCGCGACTCCGAGAGGCGGATTTATTGATCTTGACCGCAGACCACGGTAACGATCCGACTACCCCAAGCACGGATCACTCGCGTGAGTATGTGCCGGTTAGCGTTTGGCACCTCGGATTGGAGTCCGGCCGCGCGCTTGGTGACAACGCGGGATTATGGTGCGTCGGTGCGACGGTAGCGAAGGCGCTTGGCATCCCGTTTGACAAGGGCGTACCGCTGATCTAACCCAGCAATGATATCGGCCCGTATTCTTCCCTGACGTGGAATGAAACCGGAGCATGAAGAATCGGCTGAGCCAATCGCAGAGAGTCGACCAGCGCACAAGTTTGCGTGTCGATCCAAAGCTCGTGGTGGCCAGCCGTGTACTTGAGCTCCAGCAATTTGAGCTTGAGCAGCTCGTAGAACAAGAGCTGAATGACAACCCGGCGCTTGAACGGCTCGAAGAAGAGCCGGATGAACTCGATGAGCGCAAACTCGTAAGAGAACTCGCACGTCGACCCGAACGCCCGGAAACAGAGGAGCCGGAACACTACTCCGCCAGGGAGTACGGTTCCGACGACGACGTCGACTGGATCGACTACCTGGCGGCTCCGGTTTCATTGCGTGATCATCTGTTGGCGCAGCTTCTTCCGACAGTCCCAAAAGAGCTTTGTGGCTTGGTCCACGAGGTGGTCGACTGCGTGAACAACGACGGCTATCTCGACCTACCGATCGAAGAGATCGCGCTGTTAACCGGTGCAAAGCTCGAGGAAGTCGAAGACGTTATCGAAAAGTTACAGGCTTGTGACCCAGTTGGAGTCGGCGCCCATAACCTACAAGAATGCCTCGAACTACAACTGCGCGAACAGGAAGACGACGTTGCGCGACTTGCTTACTCGATTGTCCGCCATCATTGGGAGGACTTGATTGCAAGGCGCACAAATTCGATCACCAGAAGATATAGGGTTCACCCATCACTTGTCGACGAAGCGTTTGAAAGGATCACAACACTCACTCCACACCCAGGCGAAGCATTTCTTGCTACCTCGCCATCGTACCGCTTTGAAGAATCTACGTCGGTCGCTCCAGATCTGATCTTCCGTCGCGATGACAGCGGGCTCTATTTCGAAATTCGCGGCTGCGATCCAGGCGCCCTTGCCGTGGACGAGTGGTATCGGAAGCGGCACGAAGCAATGCGAAAGGAACTTACTCGCGCCTCCGAGGATGAGAAGAAGCACGTGGGGGAGTTTGTTGGGCGAGCCACGCGCTTGATTCACGCGCTCCGGCAGCGCAGGGCTACGCTCCGAAAGATTGCTATGTTCCTGCTCGATGAACAGGCTGGCTTCATCGCTACAGGTTCGTATCGATTCTTGCAGTCGCTTACCCGAGTCGCTCTTGCACGCGGAGTTGGACTGCATGAGAGCACCGTCAGCAGGGCAACGATGAACAAGTTCGTCCAACTTCCGAATGGGGAAGTAGTCTCGTTTGAAGTTTTCTTCAAGCCCCAGTTGCGCGTTCAAAAGTTGATCGAAGAGATTCTTCAGTCAGAGAATCCGTCGGCGCCACTCTCGGACCGGGCGATCGCAGAGATGCTAAGGGAACGGGGCGTCGACATCGCTCGCCGTACTGTAAACAAGTACCGAGAGCAGATTCGTCTGCTAAGCAGCCACCAGCGCCGGACGGCGTAGGGATTCCCGGGAGGTACAATCTTTCCCTCCCCAATGCTGCAAAAACTTCGCGACATCGAGGAGCGCTACGAACAGGTTCAGCGCGACCTCCAAGATCAGTCGATAACGGCGGACATTAAGAAGCTCGAATCCCTCGGACGGCAAAATTCCGAGCTGGAGCCGTATGTCGTTGCGATCAGGAGGCACCGTAAGTTATCGGAGGACTTGTCCCAGGCAGAGGCGCTTTTAGGGGATTCCGAGATGAAGGAGTTGGCGCAGGCCGAGATTCCGGGGCTAAAAGAAGAGATGGAGCGGATCGAAGAGCAACTGCGAGTGATGCTCCTGCCGAAGGACCCCAACGACGACAAAGACGTGATGATCGAGGTGCAACAGGGCGCGGGGGGCGAGGAGGCAGCGCTCTTTGCTGCGGATCTCTTTAGGATGTACATCCGGTATGCAGAGCGAAAGGGCTGGAAGTACGAGATTCTGAACTTAGAGGAGACAGGCATCGGCGGGATCAGCAGTGCGGAATTCATGATTCGCGGCCAGGGCGCTTTCAGCAAACTGAAGCATGAGAGCGGTGTTCACCGCGTTCAGCGCGTCCCAAAGACGGAATCAAGCGGTCGCGTTCATACGAGCGCAGCTTCAGTTGTCGTGCTTCCGGAGGCAGAGGGTATTGATATCGAAGTGCGCTCAGATGACCTAGAGATCGACACTTTTCGTTCGTCCGGCGCGGGTGGACAACACGTCAACAAGACCGAGTCCGCTGTACGTATCAAGCATAAGCCGTCCGGCATTGTCGTCGCCTGCCAAGACGAAAGGAGCCAGGTTCAAAATCGTGAGCGTGCTATGGGGATGCTCCGAACGAAGCTGTACGACCACATGCTGCAAGAGCAGGTTGCGAAGCAAAGCGCACATCGAAAGGCAAGCGTCGGATCCGGTGACAGAAGTGAGAAGATTCGAACTTACAACTTTCCTCAAAGTCGGATAACCGACCATCGTATCGGCCTGAACGTGCACAACCTGAAGGAAGCGCTTGACGGAGACATCGAAGAGATTCTGGAAGCGCTAAGCCAACACGAGCAAGCCAAGAAACTTGCAGAGGCTGTCTAGCCGCGAAGCAGCTGCAGCACCGATTGCGGCAACTGATTTGCCTGCGCAAGAACTGCCATTCCGCTCTGCTGAAGGATCTGGTACTTCGTGAGTTGTGTGATTTCTTCGGCTACATCTGCGTCGCGGATTTGGCTTGTGGTTGCGGTGAGATTTTCTCGCGCGACTGCTAGTGAGCGGACGTTGCTCTCCAAGAAGTCCTTTTGGAATGATCCGATTTCTCCTCGTGTGCGAGAAAGCTGAGCGATTGCATCATCGATTATCCGAATCGCATTATTGGCCCCTTGCACTGTAGTCACGTCTATTGTTGCGATGGATTCGCCACCGACTGCGCTCGTACCCAAAGCCGAGGAGAACATGCTCGGGATGCTCATCTGTGTCGCCTGATAAGCGCTTGGCCCGAATTGGATTTGCACCCCACCGGCTGTCAGCACGCCAACTTGCGTCGCACCGGACATATTCAGGTTGCCGTCCTCCGTCATCATCACAGCATTGCCGAACAAATCTGTCAATCGAAGACCGCTATCGGTCGCGCCCCTCCCCCCGCTAAACTGCACTGTTTCAACTCCAACTGTTGTTGTTACACTGACATCTGCAATCGCGTTTGTTCCTGTGCTGCTTGAAGAAAATAAAGTGTGCAGTAGGTTGTTAGTATCGAACAACTGTATTGAGTGATTTGCGCCAAAGTTGGTTTGAACAAGCGTAACGCTGACAGGTCCTCCGCCTGTGATCATCGCGGTAACCCCATGGGAATTCGAGGATTGATTGATGCGCGAGACGAAATCTTGCAGTGAAGAGGTTCCGTCACTTAGAAACGTCACGCCGTTGATTGTGACCGAGCCAGTGGGCAAAAGGGCGCTGCCATTCGCATACGATTGCGCGCCAGCGATCGTCGCCCGAGTTGCTTGGGTCGTGAGGTCTACAGTGATTGCGCCGCTGACTATGGGGCTATTGTTGAAGGTTCCGCCAAAGTAGGCGCTTGCGACGTATTGGGGTGCGGTCACGCTCGCCTGCGCGCCAGCTGTGCCGTCAAGGAGCTTCTTTGTTCCAAACTGAGTATGGCTAGCGATGCGGTCAATTGAGGAGATAGTAGATCGGATTTGGTTTTGATTTGCAGTAAGGACATTGATGTCGACTACACCAACGTTCGCCGAGTGAACAGCAAGCGCACGCATCCCTTTCAACAGATCTTGAATCTCCTGGAGGGCTCCCTCGGCAGTCTTCGACATATTGATCGCATCCTGCGAGTTCCGAACTGCCTGATCTATGCTGTACGTTTGCGATCGAAGGTTTTCGCTAATGACTATGCCAGCTGGGTCGTGGTCGGCCGTACTAATGCGGAGGCCGGTGCTAAGCCGATTTATCGGCTTGCCGAGTTCCTCAGTAGTAGCGTTTAGGTTCCTTAGAGCGCGTATTGCCGCGAGGTTTGTGTTGATTCGCATGCTCATCGATGTAGCCTTGGATGCCGCGGTTGCCCGATTGTCGTTATCGGCCACTTCCGATTTTTCAGCAGGGCGGTCCTAGACCCTCCTTCCAATTAGCGAGAACTCGCGACAGCGGTCGACTTCGATGGCCGAGCAAGCATGATCAGTTGCACGAGGGCGGAAACGTCGACGAGGATGTTGACGACGCTCGATAGTGCGGTCCCGGCGCCGAAGAGAGTAGCAACGAGGTCAAACTTCGCTGCACCAAAGAGGCCCCAGTTGAGGCCGCCGACGATCAGCAAGACTCTTGCGAGTGTGTCTAACATTTTCATTGCTTTCTCCTTGAGCGGCTGTCATCAAGTCAGTGGACACCAATCCTAAAGAGCTTGTGGTCTACAATACGCAATGAGCGCAGTATATGTCCGACAACTAAAATGAAATCCGATGTGGTTTCTGTACGCGGCTGTTCGGCCAGAGAGGAAAAGCATACTATGCAGGCCTTGTGGGCCTCGATACTCGTTCGTGGGGCGGGCGCACCGAGTGCTATCCTTCGCTCGTGATGAACCGAGTCAAGCTTGACGGTGGCCCGCTTTCGGTCGAGTCAGTGGCCCAAGTTTCGCTGGGTGCACAGGTGGACCTCGAACCAGACGCTCTTCTGCGAATGTCACGCTCCCGCGCTATCCTGGAGGACCTTGAGGCAACCGGTCAGCCCATTTACGGGGTGAACACGGGATTTGGACCTCTGCGATCCGTCGTAATCTCAGCGGATGACCGAATCAAGCTACAAGAGAATTTAATCCGGTCCCACGCTGCTGGTGTCGGCGAACCGTTGCCAAAACAGAGTGTTCGGGCGGCGATGGTCGTGCTCGCCGCATCGTTATTGCGGGGGCATAGCGGTGTGCCTCCCTCTGTCGTTACGTCGATTTGCGAACGACTCAACCGCGACGACATCCCGATTGTCCCGAGTCAAGGGTCGCTCGGGGCGAGTGGAGACCTAGCGCCACTGGCCCATATCGCAGAGGACCTGCTCAAAAGCGGAGAGTTGGAGTTAGCGAGCAAGGTGGGACTCTCGCTTATCAACGGGACGCATGTTCACACAGGGCTTGCTGCGCTGGCGGTTTTGGAGGCCGAAGGTCTCGCTGCGGCTGCCGACGTAGCCTGCGCAATGATGGTTGAGGCGCTGCTGTGCTCAGGCAAACCATTCGATGACGCTCTGCATGCGCTTCGCCCTCACAAGCACCAGGTGATCTCTGCGAGAAACATCTCGCGACTCGTTACGGGCAGCGAGATGATGGTGAGCCACGCAAACTGCGGCGAGGTACAAGACGCCTATTCGGTGCGTTGCGCGCCGCAGGTGCATGGCGCTTCGAGGCAGGCCATCGCACATTTGCGCGAGATCGTTGAGATCGAGTTAGCGAGCGTGACGGACAATCCGTTGGTGGTTGGTAACGAAGTTGTCTCTGCTGGGCACTTTCATGGCGAGCCTGTCGGTCTTGCCCTTGACTATCTGAAGATTGGTGTTGCGGAGCTTGCGTCAATCAGCGAAAGGCGTACCGAAAGAGCGCTGAACAAAGAGCTGAATCGGGGCCTGCCCGCATTCCTCGTGTCCTCCCCAGGACTAAACAACGGGATGATGATTTGCCAGTACACGGCGGCTGCTTTGGTGAGCGAAAACAAGGTGCTTTCCCACCCATCGTGTGTGGACTCGATTCCTACCGGAGCGAATCAGGAAGATCACGTGTCGATGGCGATGAATTCAGCATTGCACGCGCGTAGGATTCTAACAAACACCCGTCGGGTCATTGCTATCGAAATGCTAGTTGCGGCGCAAGCTCTGGATTGCCGTCGGGCGCTTCAACGCGAACGTCCGGGAGCGGGGGTTCAGGTGGCGTGGGATGAAGTCAGGCGGCAATCAGCACACGTTGCCGCTGATCGATCTTTGTCAGAAGACGTTGAGTCGCTTGACGTCGTTGCGATCGCGGCCGCCGCCTTTCGTGCGTTCGAGCAGATGTAGTTCGCCTAAACGTGGAACCCTGCGAAAAGGAAAGTTGTTCGTGTATTCTGGGCACCAGAGAGTAACCCCTTTAATATGAGATTCGACAAACTAACACTTAAGGCACAAGACGCCGTTCAGAGCGCGCAACAAGTTGCTGAGCGATTCAAGAGCTCCAACGTTGAACCGGAACACTTGCTGCTTGCGCTGCTAGAGCAACAGGAAGGCATCGCGACACCGCTATTGGAGAAGGTCGGAGCGATTCCAGCGCTGATCCGTAAACAAGCAACGGAAGAACTGGAGCGCCAACCGAAAGTTGAGGGCGCAAGTGATTACGGTAGCGCGCTGGGGCCACGGTTGAAGTCCGCGCTCGACGAAGCGTTTCGGATCGCCGAGGCAATGAAAGATGAGTACGTTTCCAGCGAGCACCTGCTGGTTGGACTTGCCACCGACACTCATGCTTTTGCTGGCCGGACACTTCGCGCAAATGGTGCAGACCGTGCCGCACTTGAGCGCGCAATTGATGACATTCGGGGAGGGCGGAGAGTTACCGATCAGTCACCAGAAGACAAGTACCAGGCTCTCGATAAGTATGGCAAGGATCTCACCGCTATGGCACGAGCGGCCAAGCTTGATCCAGTCATTGGCCGGGACGAGGAGATACGGCGCGTCATCCAAGTTCTCTCGCGGAGGACCAAAAACAATCCGGTTCTGATTGGTGAGCCTGGTGTCGGAAAAACGGCGATCGTAGAAGGCCTGGCTCAACGCGCCGTTGCGGGTGACGTTCCGGAGGGTCTGAAGGGAAAGAGCGTGATCGCGTTGGACCTTGGCGCGCTCGTTGCCGGCGCGAAGTTCAGGGGCGAATTCGAAGAACGGCTGAAAGCGGTGCTCGAAGAGATCAAGAACAGCGAAGGGGAAATTGTCTGTTTCATCGACGAACTGCACAACCTCGTTGGAGCTGGGCGAGCCGAGGGGAGTATGGATGCGGCGAACATGCTCAAGCCTATGCTTGCCCGTGGCGAATTGAGGTGCATAGGCGCGACGACGCTCGACGAGTATCGGAAGTATATCGAGAAGGACGCAGCACTTGAGAGAAGATTTCAACCGGTAATGGTCGCTCAGCCTTCTGTGCACGACACCATTAGTATTCTGCGCGGACTGAAGGAGAAGTATGAGGTTCACCACGGAGTGCGGATCACCGATAGCGCAATCGTTGCCGCAGCCACGCTGAGCGACCGGTACATCACCGATCGCTTTCTGCCTGATAAAGCGATTGATTTGATCGACGAAGCAGCCAGCCGGCTGCGAATCGAGATTGATAGTGTTCCTACCGAAATCGACACGCTTGATCGCAGAATGAGGCAGCTTGAGATTGAGAAGCAGGCTTTGAAAAAAGAAGAAGACACCGCTAGCAAAGATCGCCTGCAAAGAATCGATAAGGATCTTGCAGAACTCAGCGAAGAGCGAGGACGATTAGTCGCACATTGGCAACGAGAGAAAGAAAAGATCGCGTCGATACGCGAAAGCAAGGCAAAGTACGAAGACTTGCGGGCAGAGCTCGAGCAAGCGACCCGCGATGCCGACTTCGAGAAAGCCGCGAGGCTTCAGCACGGTGAAATGCCGTCAGTGAAGCGCGTACTGGAGACTCTAGAAGCTGAGTTGGATGAGCTCCAGCACGAGGCGAAGATGCTCAAAGAAGAAGTAGACGACGAAGACATCGCAGAAGTTGTATCGAAGTGGACGGGCATCCCAGTTACTAAGTTGGTGGAGGGTGAGATGTCGAAGTTGCTGAGAATGGAGGACAGGCTTCACTTGCGGGTAGTTGGACAACATGATGCGATCGTCTCGGTTGCGGACGCTGTGCGTCGATCGCGCTCTGGCATTGCGGATCCGAATCGACCCATAGGTAGCTTTTTGTTCCTGGGGCCCACCGGCGTCGGAAAAACTGAGCTTGCTCGAGCGCTAGCAGAGTTTCTGTTCGATGATGAACGCAATATGATCCGCATCGACATGAGCGAGTATCAGGAGAAGCATACTGTCGCGCGGCTTATCGGCGCGCCCCCTGGGTACATCGGTTATGAAGAGGGAGGGCAGCTGACCGAGGCTGTTCGGCGCAAACCGTACAGCGTCGTACTATTCGATGAGGTCGAAAAGGCACACCCAGAAGTTTTCAATGTACTTTTGCAAGTGCTTGATGACGGGCGATTGACTGACGGACAGGGTCGCACGGTCGATTTTAAGAACGTGGTTATGGTGATGACGAGCAACTTGGGCTCGCACGTTTTCAGTGAATATCCGCTGCCTACGGATGATGACCGAACCACAGCCCGTGACAAGGTCTTGGAAATCGTCCGCGCGTACTTTCGGCCGGAGTTTCTCAATCGAATCGATGACATCGTCGTCTTTAGCCCGCTAAGCCCTGCTGAGATAAAGCAGATTGTAGAGATCCAGCTCGAAATCTTGATGAAGAGATTAGAAGACCGAAAGATTCAAGTCATCTTGACGGAAAGTGCAAAGAACGAACTTGCTATTGTCGGCTATGACCCCGCTTACGGCGCCCGGCCCCTCAAGAGGGCGATTCAAACGCACATCTTGAATCCTCTTGCGAAAGAGATTCTCTCTGGAAACATCCCGCAAGGATCCCAGGTCTCTGTTAGCTTTGCCGAGGGGCGGTTCACGTTTAGCGCAGAACGACCGCAAGTGGAAGCTTAGGCTTACGATTGTGGCCTGGCAACGACGGCATACTGCAAGTATCTCGCGTCTCGGAACGCGCCGAAAGTCAGGAATAGTGCTACTGACAACTTTGCACCAATCGCAGCGTTGATTCCTTCGATACGCTCGATTTGGTAGTGAGAGGACTCAAACAGCCGTACTATGCTCTTTTTCGTGAAGTAGCGCAAGTGGGTTTTGTCAAAAACACCCGAATCGTCCCAAGGGAAATCTCGATTCCAGAGGATCTGCTTGAGCGCGCGGAAATAGCGTATGTTCGGTATCGACGCAACAACGACACCCTGCCTCGATAATAGGGGTCGTGCGAGTCTTAGCGCTTCGTCAGGCCATGCCAGATGTTCAAGTACGTCGTTGAAAATGATCGCATCGAAACGGCCGTGCGGTAACGAACGTAGTTGATCAACGGCCTCACCCACCAACACCCGATCCAATCGCTTCTTCGCTTCGTTAGCCATGTCCGCATTGATTTCGATCCCCCAAACCTCTGCGCTACTGCTCTGTTTGATCATTTCTCCGAATCCACCTGCCCCGCATCCGACGTCGAGCGCACAGCCCAATGAATCCGGGAGAAACGGAATCATCTCATCGCGGAGTCCGCGAAAATATGGGTCGATGTGTTCGAGGGATCCTGCGCTCATCGTCGAATCATTATGATCCAGGGAACGCTTCAGAGGCATTCCTCGTTGAATCGATGCAAGATATGCCAGATCAGGGCTTTGATGATAGGCGGATATCCAGGAGGAAGCTTCTAAAGCGAGGCGCGTTCGCGGGTCTTGGTTTGGTTGGCATTGACGCATTCCTCATCGAACCAAATTGGATAGCCCTTGAAAAGTTTGACGTGCGGATCAGTGGGCTTCCAAACGCATTTGATGGCTTTCGCATTGGACAGCTCACTGACATCCATTGGCCTAGGAGAATCAGTCTCGAGTTTGTACGGAATGCTTGGAAGCTGCTCCGTGACCAGTTTCAGGCCGACGTTATCGTCATAACCGGCGACATCGTAGACGTTTATGCTGGCGACCTCAAGTCACTTTATCCACTCTTTGAGGGCATCGATGCAACATGTAATGTGTACGCGGTATTCGGCAATCACGACCACTACTACGGAGCTAATGTTGTTAGAAGATTGCTGAAGGAAACTCCGATTAGATTGCTAGAAAACGAGAGAGTGCTTTTGGAGCGAGGTAATGCCGCGATTGCACTTGGCGGGGTTGGCGATTATTGGGAAGGAATCGTCGACCTCCAGTCGACTTTTGGAGGTCTGCCAGGAGAAGTTCCAAGAGTTCTGCTTTCGCACAACCCGGATTTGGCAGAGGAATCGGTTTCGAATGTCCGAGTCGACCTGCAGTTGTCGGGACACACTCACGGCGGAGAAGTGCGCTTGCCTTTGCTTCCCCCGCTATTCGCTCCGACGAAGTACAGAAAGTTTGTGAGCGGTTACGCCAAAGGAGCGCATCACGACGTCTTTGTATCGCGTGGAATATGCAGCCCGCGCGGCGCGCGACTCTTCTGCCGCCCTCAAGTTTGCGGCATCACACTCAAGGCCGCGCCATGACTAGTTAGCGCCTTGTGATATCCATCTTTCGATCAGGTCGATTTGCTCTTGTGCAAGTTTCGATCCGCCTTGCGGCATTCGAGGGCCACTTGTCCACTTGATAGAACCAAGAAGCGAACTTGCTTCCGCGTTTCCAGGAACGATCGAGCGGCTTTGGAGCGCTGCATCCCGGGAAGTCAAAGTCAAGCCGCCGCTTGTTCCATGACAAGACGTGCACTTCGCGCTGAGTATTGGCGCAACGTCGGCCCACAATACTGGTCGCTCTCGTGGTTTTTCCAACTTCTCTGCTCCCACTGGCGGCAAGAACTTAAAAGTACCCTCGGCTATCGCATCGGAACCAGATGCGAATGCAGTGGCGATAACCAAGATCTCGCCCGCCGAGGTTTTTGTAAGTCCTCCCTTTGCAACACCTGTCTTGGTATCGATGTAAAGGGTGAAGGTTTGGTCACCTGGCATCGAGAAGCTGACCTCTTGAGTCGCAACCCCTCGGATCGTCCTCTTCGCTCCGAGTGCCAGGTTCTTGACGTCTCCAAACACATCAGGCACAAAAAAAGGCGACCACATCCAAACATCAGACTCTTTCATCCGTCTGTGTAATGCCTCCTCGACGACTTCGGACTCGGTATAGCTGTTGTCCGCGTTATCGTACGCCCAGATTGTTGATCCGTCGCTAACCAGCACTCCTCCAGGACTCTCAATTCTGAGTCGCTTGTTTTTTGCGAGGTACACCTTGTGTTCGACGGCCGCAGCCGGAACTCGCTGCACCGAAAGGGTGATGGCTATTGCATCCGCCTCCCGCATCGCTTTTACATGGTTGTCCAAAAGCGACTTGGCGGTTGCCGTTTGGGGTTTTGGAAAGAGCGCAGCCGAGATCATCAGAGTGGCCGCGATTACCGAAATTCTAATCATGTTGCCTCCTGGGGTCCGAAGGTAGAACGGTTGGGAGGGCCGATCAGGTTCCACAATGTGGGCGGCGAGGCTGGCAGGTGGCTTGGATAAGTGCAACATCGGGCATTTGGATATAGAATACACTCCCTATCATGCAGGTCCTCTTGATCGCAACCATCTTGCTCGCAAGTCCAGCGAGTGGTCCCCGGTCCGTAGTAGCGGCCGGGAGAGCGTGTACGGTCATCGACCTTCGGCTTGATGACATTCGACTGGACATTGTCGTTGCAAACGGCTTTCCCAGCGGCGATGAAACATTCACGAGTATGGTTGTGCGCGCAAAGCCGCTTGCGGCTATAAACGGCGCGTACTTCTCCACCGACACCAAGAAGCCGATCGGCGATATCGTAATCGGCGGACGAGTCCTGTTGCAGGGAAGGATGGGCACAGCCCTCGCTATAAGGAAGGATCGAACTGTGGACATCGTCCGCGTAAAGTTCCATCGGACGATGGACTGGAGCCAATACGAGACTGTGCTTGCTTGCGGGCCTGCCTTGCTGCTTGATGGCAAAGTCGATGTCGATCCGCAAGTCGAGGGGTTCACTGAAGCAAAGATCATGCAGAAACACGCCCGGATGGGCGTGGGCTACACGAAAGATAGGCGAATTTTGATGGTCCACGTCAAGGACGCAGTCACGTTTCCTGAGTTCGCCCAAGTCATGCTTCAGTTGGGATGTTACGAAGCGATGAACCTCGACGCAGGAGCCTCGCTGGCAATGTACTACGGTGGAAAGACATTGCAAGCTCCAGGGCGCAAACTAACAAACCTGCTGGTCGCGTATCGACGTAGCGGATAGTGGGCCGTCGCAGAAAGCGGTCTGTCTAGATAACCCAGCAGGAAACCAAATGTTCGCTTTCTGCGTGTACTTCCAATCTGCGCTCAGAACGGACGGCGAGACCAAATGTTTTTACGGATCCCAAACTCGACTTTCTTATGCAACCTTCGCCCAGGCCTCTTTGAGCGCAGCTTCGGACGCGAGCAGCGCAGTACGCTCGCCATCCGTGCAGGTGGGCTCAATCACGCGGTGCACTCCATTTTTGCCAACGACCGTCGGTAGCGAAAGACAAACATCCTTCATGCCCATTGCACCATCCTGCATCGATGAGACCGGGAGCATGGTTTCGCTGTTCATAGCGATCGCCTCGACGACCACTTGGATGCTAACACCAACGGCCCAGCCTGCGCCGCCCTTCATGCTGATGACTTCTGCGCCGCTCTTCTTCGTGCGATCGAAAATTGAGTCTCCAGCTTCTTGCGACCAACCAGGCAAGCTTGAAATGTGTGTACCGTTCACCGTCGCACTGCTCCACATCGGAACCATTGAATCGCCATGCTCGCCAAGAATTGTAGCGTGCATATCCGTCGCTGCGACGTCAAAATGGTCTGCGAGCAGCGAACGGAATCGGCACGTGTCTAAGACAGTGCCGAGCCCTAAGACCTGATTTGCCGGCAGCCCTGAATCCCGGACTGCAAGCTGCGTTAGGATATCAACGGGGTTGCTTACGACAAGCATCGTTGCATGCGGCGGCAACCCTGCCTGTTTGACATTCGTGACGATATCGTTGAATAACACGACATTGCGGTTCATCAGTTCAAGCCGGCTTTCATCTGGCTTTCTTCGAAGACCTGCTGTAACGACAACACAATCGCTGCCCGCGACTTTGTCGTAGCCGCCCGCATAGATCTTTTGCGGGCTCGTGAACGCTGCTCCATGGAGAAGGTCCAAGGCTTCTCCCTTGGCCATATCCTCGTTCATATCAACGATAACGATCTCTTTAACGACTCCGCCCAATTGCAGGGCAAACGCGGCATTGGAGCCGACTCGGCCTCCGCCGCCAATGATGCTGACTTTCATGCGTGTGCGTACTCCTTTGTACTCCCGGGGGACGATGCGATTATGGCATGCTCGCCGGGTCGGCTATGATCGTAGAGTGGCAGAAAACGAGCCAGGTCGCAACTTCGGATTCCTCGACACTGACGAAGTACTCGAGAGGCCGAGTCGTCGCTCCGCATCCTTCGACCGGACTATCGGAGGCGGGTGCTTTGCCTTTACGGCTGCGAGCCTGGCGCAGTTCGCCGCGCTCGCGCTGCCGTTCGTTGCATCCGACCGACTGTCCACCTATGACCACTTGTACCGTACCGCGGCAATTGGGGCAGCGCTCGCGCTAGTTGCAGGATTCTTGTTCACCCACTTCGCCCGCCTTGCGGGGCTCGCCGGAAGCATCTCTGGTCTGCTCCCGGCGGGCGTATTCGTGTATCTGTACCTGTGGCACGAGATAACGCAGGCCCCAGCCATTGAAGGATATGTTCCGCCGGAGTTTCCCGCCACAGTGGCATGGGCGGTGCCGTTGTCGGTAGCCTGCTCATCAGGCCTGCTCTGGGTGGGCTACTATTGGGTGCTGTGCCGAATGGAACCGATGAACGGTAGACAAACGTAGCCCCTAGTATGGCTTGCTTCCCAGCGGGCCGATTGTCAGTGTCGCAATCACCAAACTATGAAACGAACAGGTCTTATCCTTGCCGTAATTGTAGGCATCCTCGCCTTCTCACTCTGGTATCTGCTTCGCGGAAACATGGCCTCTCGTGAAGATGTCATCTATCGGACAGACACCGTCAAAAGAGGAGAGGCAACTATGTCGTTCGTCGCCACGGGACTCTTGCAGCCATTGACCACGGTCGACGTGAAGAGCAAAGCTGGCGGCGAGATCGTAACTCTGTCTGTAGAAGAAGGCGACGTCGTCAAGCAAGGCGACCTCATTGCGATCATTGATCCGCGAGACTCTCGAGCGGCATTTGATCAGTCCGCTGCGGATTTGAACTCAAACCTTGCCCGCCTCGATCAAAGTCGCTACAACTTGGAAATGGAGAAGGTGACCCGTCGGACCTCGGTTGAAAATGCCGAAGCCGCGCTCGCTACCGCACGCTTGCGGTTGCAGACTCTGGAAGCGCGAGCAACCGCTCAGCCGCGACTTACTGAAGCCGCGATCACCCAGGCTCGCTCCAACTACGAAGCAGCTTCCAAGGCATTGGAAACGATGCGGAATGTCACAGCGCCACTTACGCGAGCCCAAGCTCAAGGCGAACTCGATCGATCGCGAGCAGAGATGGAAGCTGCGGAAGCGAACCTTCGGAGACAAGAGGAACTCTTGGGAATGGGCTACGTGAGCCGGGCTTCTTATGAGCAAGCGAGAACTCAACGGGAATCGGCGGCTGCGGGCTTTCGCAATGCGCAGGTTCGCGCAAACCGTGTCGAAGACGATCTAAGATTGCAGATCGAATCTTTGCAGGCTCGCGAACGACAGGCAAAGGCGTCGCTCGACCAAACAGAAGCAAGTCGGTTCGAAGTCGGGGTGAGCCAGCGCGACCTAGAAGAAGCTAAGCAAACGATCAAAACTGCGCAAGCGAATCTTGAAACGGCTAAAGCAAACCTGCGGCAGGTCGACGTACGGCAGACAGAAATTCGGGCGCAACAAGCTGCGATCCTCCGCAGCAGAATTTCTCGTGACAATGCGCAAGTTCAGTTAGACAGCACGACTGTCGTGTCACCGAGAGACGGAGTCGTGACCGTGAAGTATCTTGAACAAGGAACCATCGTTCCTCCCGGGCTTAGCACATTCGCACAAGGTACAAGCATCGTCCAAATAGCTGATGTCTCGCGCATGTACGTCGAAGTGAATGTAGACGAAGCTGATGTTGCCAAAGTAAAGTTGGATCAGAACGTGCGTGTGACATTGGAGTCCGCACGCCGCACTCCCTTGAAGGGCAGAGTCTCACGAATCAACCCCGCTGCTGTGACCGCAAGCGGAGTGACGCAAGTCAAGGTGCGGGTCGAGATCGAACCTTCGGATGAAGTCAAGCTTATGCCGGGGCTCAACGCGAGCTGCGAGTTTGTTCTCACCGAGCGAACAAATGTGCTCACCGTGCCTTCTCAAGCGGTCATCCGAGAAGATGGTAAAGCATATGTGGAGGTGATGGTTGCCAAGAACAAGCCGCAAAGACGTGAGGTGAAGACCGGCGTACAAGGAAATGCGGTCGTGGAAATCCTTGAGGGATTGAATGAAGGCGACGAGATCGTCGTTAGCAAGATCGACATGAGGCAGGTTGAGGAGCAGCAGCGCCGCATGGACGAAGCCGCCCAACAGAGAAACCCATTCAGCGGGCCCGGCACAAGCAGTCCCGGCCAGCGAACAGGTGCTGGCGGAGGTGCAGGCGGTCGATGACAATCCGAGACAGCGTTGCTTCAGCACTTGCGGCGATCACGGCAAACAAGCTAAGGTCATCGCTGACGACCCTTGGAGTTATGATCGGTGTTGCTTCGGTCATTGCCATGATCGGAATCGCTGAGGGTACCAAGAAGCAGTCGCTCGAACGGCTGGAAGCGCTCGGAAGCAATCTCATCGTGGTCTTCCCTAATTGGGGGATGGGCGGTCGTAACACAGGGGCCCCAGATGAAGCGCAAACGCTCAAGCTTGACGACGTTGAAATGATTCGTCGCGCCGTCCCGACAGCGAGTCATGTCAGCGGCGAAGTTCGAACGCGAGTTCAAGTTAAGTACGGAAACAAAAACGAGCGCTCGCAGGTTACCGGTGGTTTGCCCGAACTGCAGGAGATCCGAAACATCAAGTTGCAGGATGGACGATTCTTTACCGACGAAGAAAATGGAAACTCTGACCGAGTCGCTATTCTTGGCTTCGATATCTACGACAGATTGTACGAAGGCGGGTCAGCAGTTGGGACTCGCATTCGAATCAACAATCAAGACTTTGAAGTAATCGGAGTTGCGATGTTCAAAGGTGGCACAGGCCAGGGGCCAATGAACCCTGACGACATGATCTACGTGCCAATCAAAACAGCTCTCGACCGACTGCAGAGAAGGCAAAGCTTGAGTTCGATCGCGGTGCGCGCTGCAGATAGTTCGATGATGCAGTTCACTCTCGATGAAGTGCAATCGACTCTTTCGACCGTGCGCCGAAGCGCGAGCGGCGAGGCATTGTTTCGCGCGTTCAACCAGGGTGAGTTGATTGAAACCGCTGAGGAACAATCCAGGATCCTAAGTCTACTGCTCGCCGGGGTTGCGAGCGTATCGCTGTTAGTCGGCGGCATCGGCATTATGAACATTATGCTGGTAAGCGTGACGGAGCGAACTAAGGAAATCGGATTACGTAAGGCAATAGGCGCGACACAGGACGCCATCCTGAGTCAGTTTTTGCTGGAGTCGGTGGCTCTCTGTTTGGGTGGTGGCCTTATCGGAGTCTTGATGGGCTTGGTCAGCGTGAAGTTTGTCGCTGGCCTGATGGGTGTGCCACCCGTAATCGTGCCTGCAGGAATTGTGATTGCGTTCTCGTTTGCGGCGATGGTTGGAATCTTCTTCGGCTTCTACCCTGCTTACATGGCGAGCAAACTTCAGCCAATTGAAGCGCTACGGAACGATTAGCGCTTACTTACGACATTCGCAGTTCGTCTGCCATCCTCAGTGAGGGCAAGACGATCACGGTGTCGAACTACCCAGCCCAGTTGTTCGCCGACGCCGATAGCCTTCTCTGCTTGATACTCCGGCCACTTGAGTTCGGCAATGAGATGCTCTACCCGGCTCTCCTCGGCCTCCTCCTTGGTGCCCTCGTGAGACTGAAGATGAACGACGAGCATCTCGGCCAGGAATCGCGTTTGCTGTCGCCTCCTACGCAGAACCTGCGCAATGACGCCTCTATCGGGTGCGAAGAGAAAGGCCAGTGCAAATGCAAAGCCCAATGTTGTCGCAATCATTCCACTTACCGACACATCCCAGATCGTCGCCAAGAAGTATCCGCAGATACCGCAGGATGCACCCATCAGGAGGGAGAGCCCGATCATCGTCTTGAGCCTGTACGTAAGTAGCGAAGCAGTAACCGGAGGAACGATGATTAGAGCCACGGAGAGAATTGCTCCAACTGCGCTGAATGCGCCAACTGTCGTGACTGCCACAAGCGCCATGAGTGAGTAGTGCAGCACCGAAGGAGAAAACCCAAGTGACCTCGCTAGCTGCGGATCGAACGTGGAAATCTTCAGTTCCTTATAGAAGACTTTGAGAAACAGTGCATTCACGACTACCAACCCCGATAGCACCCACAGCGACTTCGGACCTAGATCATAGTCACCGAATAGGAACTTGTCGAACGGTGAGTATTCGATAACTCCGAAAAGAATAGCGTCTGAGTCGAGATGCAAGTTGTCGAAAAACTTTGTAACGAGGAAAACACCGAGGGCGAACAGAGCCGGAAAGACGATTCCTATCGCGGCGTCTTCTTTGACACGCTTCGATTTTGTTAATGTCTCCACCAAAAACACCGTCAGCAAACCGCTCGCAGTGGCGCCGAGGAAGCCGGTAACAAGATTGGGCCCCTGTGAATACACATAGCCAGCGACGAGGCCCGGCAAAATCGAGTGACTGATCGCATCAGCCATCATAGCGAGCCTTCGTAGTATCAAAAACACTCCGCAAAGCGCGCACGCGGACGATGTCGCAAGTGCGACGAGCGCAATGGCGAGCGCCGCCGTCATTTCGCACTCTCCGCAAGATGACGCCTCCGGCTTCGAAGAGCTGCCCACACAACTCCTCGCGCTTTGCCGAAGAGTACGGAAATGAGGACCATCGCTGAAAGTACCAAGACGATAACCGGCCCGGTCGGGATCTTCGAGCCGGTCACACTAAGAATTGCGCCAGTTAACCCTGAGAGCGTGCCGATTAGCGCCGCTATGAATATCATCGTCTTGAGGGAGTCCGTCCATTGCCTTGCGGCAGCGCCAGGGCCAACAAGCATTGCCGATACTAGTACGACACCGACTGTGTTTAGCCCGACAACGATGGCAATGAGTAGCAAGAAGCTTAAGATGCTGCCAATAAGATGCACTGGAATGGCGATGCTTTGCGCAAACTCCGAATCAAACGAAACAACCTTGAATTCTTTGAATAAAGCAACAACAATTGCAAGCGCGATCGCGCTAAGTATCGCCATTGTGAGCACCTGTTCCTCAACCAGCCCTGCCGCCTGGCCGAATAGAAACTTATCTAGACCAGCCTGGGTCCCTGCGCTAGATTTCTGGATAACGGTGAGGAGTACGACACCAAAACCGAAGAATACCGTCAAAATCGTGCCAAGCGCCGCACCCGAGTCGATCTTCGATCGCCGCAGTAACTGATTAATCGCGAGTAGCCCGATCCATCCTGATGCGGCCGCACCGATCATGAGGGCAACAGGCGTCTTCAAACCCGTAAGAATGAATGCAACGCAAACTCCTGGAAGTGCCGCATGGGCGAGTGCATCGCCCAATAAGCCTTGCCGTCGAAGTACAGCAAAGGAGCCCAATACTCCACTCACGATCCCCAAGACCATACACCCCAACGCGACGTTGCGGAGAGTGTAATCGAAGATTAGATCTTGCAGGATGCTCATCACGCAAGTACTGCGATGCGCCCACCATATGTCTGCTGCAGGTTCTCATTTGTAAACACGTCTGCGATCGGTCCAGACGCAATGATCTTGACGTTCAGCAATGCGACGTGATCAAAGTATGTCGGCGCGGACTCTAAGTCATGATGGACAGCAACGACTGTTTTGCCTTTAGATCTGAGCTCCCGGAGCACTTCGATAACTGCGCGCTCCGTCGTCGCATCGACACCTGCCAGCGGTTCGTCCATGAAGTACAACTCTGCGTCTTGAGCGAGCGCGCGGGCGAGGAAAACGCGTTGCTGTTGTCCTCCGGACAGTTGGCTGATCTGCCTGGTGGCAAAGTCAGCCATGCCAACCGTTTCGAGGCAGCGCATCGCGGCGTCACGCTCGCCGCGACCGGGCTTTCGAAACCACCCAAGGCGCCCATAGGTTCCCATAAGCACGACATCCAGCGCATCTGTTGGAAAGTCCCAATCAACACTCCCACGTTGAGGCACGTAACCAACCCTCTTCCTAACAGTACGGTAGCTCGACCCAAAAATCCTCACTGTGCCAGCCGATCGAGGAACCAAATCGAGCGCTGATTTGATGAGTGTGCTCTTTCCAGCGCCGTTAGGTCCGATAATCGCGAACAGGGAAGCCTGCGGGATGTCTAGATCCACATCCCATAGAACTGGTGATTCGTGATACGCGACGGTTAGATCTCGAACTTCAACAGCATTCACCTGAGCGCCCCCACTATCGTGCGGACGTTGTAGCGCACCATGCCCACGTATGTTCCCTCCTCCGTTCCCGCAGCCCCCATCGCGTCTGAAAACAGCTCACCCCCAATCTTGATGTTCCACCCTCTCGATGCAACGGCTTTTTGAAGCGCCTCTACAGTCGATTGTGGGACGCTACTCTCGACAAAGATGGCCTTGACCTTTCGCGTCGCGAGGATTCTGGAAAGTCGCTGGATGTCGGAGGCACTAGCCTCTGTGGCCGTGCTTGTGCCTTGGATTCCCATTACCTCGATGCCATAGCGCTTGCCCATATAACCAAACGCATCATGGGCAGTCACTAGCACACGCTGCTCCCTCGGAATCGATTCAAACTGGTCGATGACCCAGCGATCCAGCTCTTCGAGTTCACGCAGATAAGCTTCCGCATTCTCATCGAACGTCTTTGCACTCGTCGGGTCGAGATTGGAAAGAGCATCCCTAACGGATACAACCACTCGCTTCCACAGCTGAACATCAAACCAAACGTGCGGATCCGACTTGTGAGGAGCTATCTTGAGGAGGTCATCGGGAGGGACGCCTTCGGCAACTGCAACGGTCGGACGGTGATCACCCATCGCTGCAAAGATTTCTGCCATCCTTCCTTCTAGCTCAAGTCCATTGTAAAGGATGATGTCGGCTCCCTCTAGCGTCCTTACATCGCCAGCTGTCGCCTTATAGAGGTGAGGATCCGTGCCTGGACCCATGAGTGCCTGCACGTCGACTCGCGTGCCGCCGACGTGCTCAGCAGCATCACCGATCATGGCCGTCGTCGTCACGATTCGTATTGGCCGATCGGCGACGGCCGGGGTTTCTCGCTTGCTTGCACACCCGAGAACGAGGAAGATAGCGGCTAGGAAAGCTACAATCAGTTTCATCGAATTACCCTTCGGTGAAAAGTGTACCCTGGGATAAGTTTCGCTGGCAGTTTCGTCGATTCTGAAACTGCAGTTACAAGTTGTTCACTTGGGCTACAATGTGGCGGTGTCCAAGCCCCGCGCCCAAAGTTTTCGCCGGACCCGCGATGACCACTCGATGGAGACAGCTGCAGACTATGTCGAGTTGATCGAGGAATTAGTCGCGGAGACAGGCGAAGCCCGCGGCGTAGACCTGGCAGCGCGCCTGGGGGTGAGTCACGTAACGGTTTCGAAGACGGTGAGGCGCCTCGCCAGAGAGGGATATGTCATTGCTCGGCCGTATCGCGGTGTGTTTCTAACAGAGAAGGGGCGCGAGTTGGCGAGTGAATCTCGCGAGCGTCATGACTTGGTGTTGGGACTGCTGCGTGCTCTAGGGGTGCCTGCGACTATCGCAGAGATCGACGCAGAGGGCATGGAGCACCACGTAAGCCCCGAAACACTCAAAGCGATTCGCAAATTTCTAAAGGGATAGCGAGAGTCCGTGGCATTTCGTCTACAGGGCCCGGAGATCGATAGTAGAAAGGACCAGTAGAATCTTAACAACAACCTATGCCGGAACCAGCCGATTCACCTTGTCAGCAAGTTTGCGTGCTCGGGTCACGCGGGGAGTGTTTAGGTTGTGGACGCACTCTCGAAGAGATTGAGAAGTGGCCCTTCATGTCTGAAGACGAGCGTCAAGCGGTTTTAGGCCGGCTAGAATCGTTCGGGGGGGAGTCCGCGTAAGCGGGTTTTCTTAGCCTTCGGCCTATACTCATCCTCAATTTGATCAGATCGTAAACAGTTCTGGAACCGTCGCGCAGAATTCTTACCTTCGAGCCCTCTTGGTGTGCCCAACGGATTGGGATTTCGGCGATGGAGTAGCCCAATCGCTCAGCGACCATGAGTGCTTCGAAATCGTAGCCGTATCCGTCGATCTCGCATCTGGAAAACACGTCTTTTGCGACATCTCGCTCAAACAGCTTAAAGCCACATTGCGTGTCCTTGATCCCCTTGATTGCAAGGCGTTGAACGATCCAATTGAATGCCCTGCCGCCGAGTTCCCTCAGTTTTGGCTGCCTCACTTCGAGATTGCTCTCTCGCAGCGGCCGACTACCTATCGCGATCTGGGAGTTTGCTGCAAATAGCTTCTCAACCTCTTCGATTGGCGCTGCCAAATCTGCATCAGAGAGCAACAACCAATCGGCCTCTAAGAGCATCATGCCTGTGCGCACGGCGCATCCCTTACCACGGTTGGGTTCATAGTGGTAGAGCGCGAATCGCGGATCTGCGGCTGCAAAGTCTTGTGCAATGTTCGCCGTTTGATCGGTGCTACCATCGCTGACAATCAGCGCACACCACGTGTAATCTTGCGCGTCAAAGTACTCCGCAACACGCACCAGGGTCTTCTCTAGTCGAACTTCCTCGTTGTACGCGGGAATGACAACTCCAAGATGCGGCCGCACGGCAGAAGTATACCGGTCTATCGAAGAGGAAGCAGCTTCGACTTCACCGTGCCTGATTTGAGTTCGATTCGACCAATTTCGCGTCCATGCGACCCGCCCTGAAAAATCCAGGTTTCGCCGACTCGCTCGGGTTCCTCAATCCGGTCATGGCTATGTCCGCCCAAGATGAGATCAATACCCTTCACCTCTTCGGCAAGGGCCACGTCGTTTGAGAATCCGAGGTGAGACAGCAAAATCAAAGTCTCGCAAGAATCACGAAACTCTTCAACGATTCTCTTCGCGACGTCAGTTGGCGGCGTGTTCAAGAATGCGCTCAAATGTCGGGCCGCCATCCGCTCGGTAACCATCGGAACCATCAGGCCAAAGATAGTTACCCGGCCCAAGGCGAGGTGGGAGCGCAGGGGCTCGATCTGGTCGCCCTGCAGTGGAGGTCTTGCCTTTCCGTTCCACTTCAGATTCGCACAGATGATAGGATGTTGGGCTCCAGCAATCTTTGCCCGAAATCCAGAGGCTGTAACGTGGAATTCCCGATTACCCGGAACGCTAGCATCGCAGCCCGCGAGGTGCAAAAGTCTCCAAACTGGATCCGGACTTACCGGTATCCCAATGTTCCCGCTCTTGACGCAGTCACCGGAATCAAGATACAGATCCGCTTCTTTCCGCATTTGAGCAACGAGCTCGGCTTGTTTTTCACCGAACTTCCCATGCAGATCGTTTGTATGAAGAATGATCATTTACATTAGCTGAACGACGCGACGTCGGTCAGCGCTTTCGAGTGCGCCAAGCAGCAGTTTCATAGTGCCTAGATTGCTCCGTCCACTTACAATCGGCTCACGGTTTTCGGTGATCGCATCCATAAGATCCGCTATTGGGCCAAGGAAC
The DNA here is from genome assembly GCA_041744215.1 of Fimbriimonadales bacterium. GTDB lineage: Bacteria > Armatimonadota > Fimbriimonadia > Fimbriimonadales > ATM1 > JAHCHL01. Next base: position 166,226 of record JBGTLG010000016.1, read on the forward strand.
GCGTAAGGGAACCACTTGGAGGATGGTGTTTGCACTATCTTCGTTCCATCTTTGCGAACAAGTGTAACTGTGGAGAAGTTTCCAAGAATCGATCCTTCGTCACCGTCCACGACTATTGACATATCCCATGGACTTGGCGTTTCCACTTTGTTGTGGAAGCTGTGCTCGGCGATAAGTCCATCCCCGAAATCGACTATCGCCATGTAAACTGTGGGTGAGATATTGACTTGATCTGGAACTGTCGTTTGCATCGCGGATACACTTTGCGCTTCACGACCCGCGAAGAACCTGAGTAAGTCGAAGTAATGGATGCCATGGTCAACCATAGTAAAATCAGGGCAAGCAACGTACCATGTTGACGGATCATCCTGCCACCCCCGCATGTCAAGTCGAAGAGAGTTCATTCTTCCTATCGCGCCATCAGTGATCCAGCGTTTTATTGCCAAGTGCGTCCCAGCCCACCGAGCCTGTTGGTTGACGGCGTATTTGATTCCCTTGGTCTCCGCCATACTTACATACGCTTCGGCCTCTTGCATCGAGTGTGCTACTGGTTTCTGCAGCAAGATGCTCTTCCCCGCTTCTGCCGCGCGCTGGAAGGCTTCCGTTCTACCATTCAAGTGGATGGCGATGTCGATGATGTCAACGCCAGCGTCCGATACGAGTTCTTCAAGTGAGGTACAGACACGGTGAATTCCAAACTTCTCCGCAGTTTCGCGCGCTGCTGATTCGTTGGTATCGAAGCAGGAAACAACGTTCAAGCCGCCGCCCTTGTAGGCGGGCAGATGGGCGATGTTCACAATCTCCCCGCAGCCCAGAATTCCGATCCGTAGGCTCGACTGCTTGGGCAGCATTGGGCGGAGATCCTGGTCGGGGACTGTGAACGGCACGAGCGACAGTATACAATTGTCGTGTGAAGCCCGTCGCTGTGTATCTCCACACCCCGTTCTGTCCATCGAAGTGTGGCTACTGCGACTTTAACAGCTATGCCATGGACGGAGAAATCGTCGCTCGAACTGTCTCTGCTACGCTGACCGAGATCGACCGCGCAAACCACCGTCATCGTCCCGCTCAAACGATCTTCTTTGGTGGAGGGACGCCTACCTTCCTTGATTCCGATCAGCTAGGGGCCCTACTGAAGCGTGTCTGCTCAGCTCACCCTCCACTCGAAGGATGCGAGGTCTCAAGCGAAGCAAATCCGGGGACCGTCGATGCGCAGAAGTTTGAAGCGATGCGAAAGGCAGGCTTCAATCGGATTAGCATAGGCGCCCAAAGTTTTGTCGATGATGACCTAATCAGACTTGGCCGTGTTCATCGATCCGGCGAAATCGAACGGGCAGTGCATGCAGCACGAATGGCGGGATTCGAGAACATTAACGTCGATCTGATGTTCGCACTCCCGGATCAGTCCCTGTCCGCGTGGAGAGACAACCTTCGCAGGGCGATCGACCTTGGGACCGAGCATCTAAGTCTCTATTGTCTTACGATCGAGCACAACACCCAGTTTTACAAACTCTTTCAAAAAGGGCTCCTCGATTTGCCAAATGATGCTGGTCAAGTGGAGATGTACGAAATTGCAATCGAGGAAGCTCGCGCCGCCGGGCTCAACCAGTACGAGATCAGTAACTTCGCGAAGCCTGGAAAAGAATGCGCGCATAACCTCTGCTATTGGAGAGGGGAAGAGTACGTCGCATATGGGCCTGGAGCCGTAGAGAGAGTAGGGCATCGAAGGTGGACCCACGTCAAACATCCCAAGCTGTATTGTGAGCGAGTTGAACAAAATGCCGATCTCGACTGCGAGTCAGAATGCCTCAACGAGGAGACACTCCGCTTTGAGCGCATCATGTTAGGATTAAGACTCAGTGAAGGCGTACATTTCGACTCTGTGCGCCCGAATGAAGCAGGACTTCGCGATGCGATCGGACGCGGCTGGATCGAGGTTTCAGACGACAGAATGCGATTGACAAGCCTAGGGAGGCATTATTGCAATCAAGCAATCGTCTTAGTCGCTTAGGCTCGCACGACCATGACCGGATAGGAGCCGTGTGACACCTGGTGGCTTGCAACACTTCCGAGTAAAAATCGCTCGACTGCAGAGTGCCCTTTTGCGCCCAGAACAAGCAAGTCAGCGCCAGTTTCCGCCATTGCCGTTGAGATCCCTTCGTTCGGCGCCCCTTCTACCAGCAGTACTTCCACTTCGCACCCCAGAGGCTTCAATGCTTCAGACGCGTGCTTCAGTCGATCTGCAACTTGCTCACGAAAACTCTCTTCGATTGCAGGTTCGACACCAGGTATGCCAAAGAGGTCAGCGTTCTGATTGATGGTCACTTGGTACGCCGACATTAGCGTTACCTTCGATATCCCCTTGGGCCTCATTTCCACAAACTTCTGAAGGCATCGCGAAGCGTAACCCGAGTGATCCGTCCCAAACACGGCGTGCACGCTTCCCTCCCTCACTGCATTTCCGCGAGCAACGAGGACAGAAGCCTTCGAGTGAGCGCAGAGACCGCTGCTGACGCTTCCGAAGAAGAATGACTCCATCGGTCCCTTCTCCTCGCTACCCACTGCAATAAGATCTGCCCCAAGTTCGTGCGCTGCCTCGTCCAGCTTATCGGAAGGACTACCAAACTTGACTTTCGCATCGGCCGGAATACCCATGTCGATTAAGAGGGCTGCGGCGGCTTCCGCAGTTTTTTGAGCGTGCTTTTGAGAGGCCTCCGTGATTCGCGAGATGTCCAGTGAAATGCTCGCACCCATGTCCGGAGGAACGGCGAGGCCAAGAGATGTCGGCTCTTCGACCGCGCTCAGCGCGACAGCTGTCGCGCGATCGAACGCGAGGCGACCGAGGAGCATGATGACCGAGTGGCAGCGGCCTCGAGGATCTACACCAACGACGACTTTCATTTCTCTAACCTACCCCATCTAACTTCTCACGCAGCCAATCAGGGATCGTGACCGCTTTTCTTTCGCTTCCCATCAGAACGTGCCACGTATATCCATCAGTCTTCTTCCTGCCACTGGCCGATACAACCTCATACTCGAATTTGATCGCCGCGCGGCGCACTTCGGCGACTCGAACTCGAACAAGGATCTCATCATCGTAGACAATCTCACCTCGATACCTCGCCCACACTTCAACGACCGGCAAGAAGTAACCCTCCTCCTCAAGGCTCTTGTACGTGAAGCCATTCGCACGGCACCAATCGCCCCTTGCAACTTCGAACCAATAGAGGTAGTTGGCGTAATAAGCGTGACCCATCTGATCTGTCTCACCGTACCGAACTCGGATAGGCGTTTCAATCCATGTTGGGGTCTCCACTTTAACATCGTATCCCATCGCGAGTCTGATATGCTGTGGCAATGCAACGCGGAACGCTCGAAGACTTGTGGACCATTGTTCGCTCTATTCCACCTGGCAAAGTGATGAGTTACGGTGAGGTGGGCGAGCTGCTGTCGCGTCCCGCGAATGGCCGCCTCGTCGGTCAATGGATGGCTCAGGCGCCTGACGGCGTCCCGTGGTGGCGAGTCGTAGCGAAAGATGGTCGGCTGCCAATCGCAAAGCGAGGACCGGGATTCGCTTCAGAGCAGGCTCAGCGGCTACATGGGGAAGGAACGCCCTTTCTCGAGGCGGATCGGGTGGACATGAAACGCGCAGCGTACTAAGACACCTAAAGTGGATCTGTTGCACCGTCACCTTGATGCACGTGTGCTTAGTAGCCTGGTCGACCGCTAAGACTGACGCTGCCGCACAGTTTCAATCTCGTCCTCAGCATTTCTGAGATGCCTTAGGTGCTGGAGTGCAGCAGTGATCGACGTGTCCGATTTGTCACCGACGGTTTCGGATTGCATTCTTGAGTTCGTAAGCGTTTCTACCTCGTGCGCGAGTTCCTCCATTTGCTCAAGAACGGACTCCATCGCACTGCCAGTTCGGTCTCCGCCACCAGCGAGTGCGAGCATTTTCAGCAGTCCGCTTTCCATCGCCGTCACCGTTCGTTCCATGGCCGCAGCGTAAACGCCAGGTGAACGTTGCCCAAACCCGCTAACGATAAACAACCGACGGGACTCGGACCACAGCCTCGCCCCTTTTTCTAGGCGTTCTATGTCGTCACGATTCAGCACGGAACGCATCCCACCAGCATACTGCGCATGCCACAAACGCCACGTCAGGGACTTGGCGGACTTGCGGGCCGCACGCATCCCCGGATCCTGGCGCACCCGCGTGCGGAGATACCAACTGACCACCCCAACAGTCGCCACCGCCCAGAGAGCGATGGGAAATGCAATAGTCCAGACAGGAAGCTGAAGTGCGCCGAGGAGCACGCCGATCGAGCCGCCTACGATTCCTCCCAAGCCGCCTACGACTCCGCCAACAACGCCAGCGCGAGAGTCTCCTGCCCCCCGCATCACATAGTCGATGTACTCGGCCAGGTGAGGATATTCTGGATCACGTCGAAACCAAGTCCAACCAAATCCGTCTTGCCAGTTCCCTCGGTCGCTCATATGCCCCCTTGGGAGATTCGCTGAACCTCATCTTGCGCCTGCTCCAGCCGCCGCATCTCCGAGAGCGCGTCTTGGATCTCTGTCGCAGAGCCAGATTCGATCCCGCCCTGATGGATTAGCTTCTCCGTCATACGCCTCGCCGTGCGCGCCATCTCGCGCATCTCCTCGACCAAAGCGATTGCAGGATCGAGTGTCGGGGACAAAAAGTCTGCGCCCGCGACCCTGTTGTGCTGGGTTGCTAGTACGAGCCGAAGCATCGCTGAGTCCATAGCCAGGAGCGCTTTCTGTCGCGTGCTCAACCACACCGAGTCGGATCCTGCACCAAGCCATACCGCCGAATCAAGCGACTGCCGACACTCAATCCAGTACTTTGCGCCTTGGTTCAACAGCTCTCCAACACCGCCCCCAAGGTACCGATCGAGCTTGCGTTGGACCTTGAACTCATAGAGTTGCTTAAGCAATGGCCTCGCGCTTGTTTCGAGATCTGTCAGTTCGTTTCGTTCCCTCTTCTTGTTGCCGGAGTACCACGTCGCAAACCCTGCGATTCCGGCGGCGGTCAGCGCGAGGAGTAGGGTCGGCAGGTGCCAAGTTCTTGCCAAAGCCAGAGCGAAAAACGACGCACCGAGCCCCACGACAGCAGTAAAAGTCGCCCCAAGCGTGGCCGCTATGGCGCGCGTATCCTGCATCTTCAACATTTGGGTTTCGAGGTAGGCGTAAAAGTACGGGAGGGCCGGCTCCCTGTAGAAGATCCGCTCGAAAAATGTCCGGATTCCGTGGTAATCAGCCATCAAGTATAGGATACGGTACTGCGCGAGTCCGCGTTTACGTGATCTCCGCTGCGCTGGTCAACACGTAGGTCGGCTGAGGTGCGCCCTGCACAGCCTGTGTGGCAACTCCAGTTAGCACAAGAGCCGAATCGCACCCTGCACGATTGGCGCAGAGAATATCGGTATCTGGCTGGTCTCCTACCAGCAAAGTTTCGTCTGGGTCGATCCCTGTATCGGCCCAAATCATCTCCATCAGAGTCGTTTGAGGCTTGCCGACAACAATGTCCGGTCTCCGCCCTGATGCCGCCGCGACTGCAGCGACGATCGAACCAGCCCCGGGCCTAAGGACACCGCCCGCGTCCGGATAAGTCAAATCTGGATTGGTCGCCAAAAACCCTGCCCCGGCTCGGACCCGTTGCTGCGCCTCGTCAAGCAGAGCGTAAGTCAGGTCCCGGCACACACCTACGACGACCCACCCTGCCTCTCCAGAGTTTTCTCTCCTAACCCCGCACAAAGCCAACTCCTCGATTAGACCAGGCTCGCCAAGAACATACGCCGCGGACACGTGCCGATCTTCAAGGTACCTGCCGGCCGCACTCGCCGACGAATAGACGTCTCCCGCATTAGCGGGAAATCCCATGCCTACAAGCTTGCCCGCATACTGCTCTCGCGTCTTCGAGGAGTTGTTCGTGAGGTATCGCACCATTGCGCCTCGTGCTTTGATCTGATCAACTGCTTGCGGGGTTCCGTCAACCACTTCGTCCCCGCGGTAGAGAACTCCATCGAGATCGAAGACATACAGCGAGTACTTCTTCACGCTTCGCGAAGCACCGCATAGTTTGCAATGGAAGCAAGGAGTGACCTTGCCGAACTTTCGTTGATTCCGTCAAGCGCATTAAGGGCAACCTGCGCATATTCTCGCGCAGCCAACTGCGACTTTGCGAATGCTCCTCTCGATTCCATCAATGTCGTGATGGCTTCTAAGTCGTTCAGTTGCAAACCGTTTCCAAACTTCTGCCGGACGAAATCGGACTCATCACCAATCAGTTCCTTGCGCAAAAGTATCAAAGGGAGCGTTGCGCAGCCATCAAGAAAGTCCGTCGCGCGTGACTTGCCCGTCTTCGATCCATCTCCAAGGAAGTCCAGCACGTCGTCTGCTATCTGGAACGCGATTCCGAGCGAGTTGCCGTACGTCCACAGGGCCTGTTCCTCATCAGGGCTTGCCCCTGCGATCATCCCGCCAGCCGCACAGCAGCAAGCCATAAAAGTTGCAGTTTTACGCTGAAGGATGTCCATATGGTCACTTTCGGTGAGGTCGAAATCGCCTCGAGCCTCAAGCTCTTGGACTTCACCTTCGGCCAAATCAACCACGGCCTTGCTCACTGCGCGGATGATCCTCAGGTCACCATCGTCTGCGAGAATCTCCATAGCCTTGGCAAGAAGCACGTCACCCGTCAAAATGGATTCGGTCGTTCCCCACAGGCTATGAGGCGTCTTCCTTCCTCGTCTCGTTGGTGCGCCATCAATGACATCGTCATGAATCAGCGTCGCCATGTGAATCATTTCCACGCACGCGCCAATGTTATGCACACGCCCCGGATCGTAATCTTGCGAGATACACCTCGCGCTTAGGCTCACTAACAACGGACGCAGTCGCTTGCCACCTCCTTGTGCAACGTGTTCGCCAATCTGCTCGACGGTCGAGACATCCGACTTCAACGCTACTGCAAGCACGCGCTCGCAATGTGCAACATCATCAGCAAGCGACGACGCCAACTCATCGCCTGCTATCTGCTTCGCAGCTTCCAAGTAGGTCGTCATTTTTCTCCGTAGTGAATACAAATGTTGCCAAAGAACAGGTCTAACCATCGAACATTTTTGAAGCCTGCGTCGCGCATCAACTGAGACATCTCGTCTCTGCTAGCGAACAACTGTGTTGACTCCGGCAGATATGTGTACGCCTCGCGCTTTCCTAAGAGCGAGCCGAGAAGCGGCACTCCACGTCGAAACGCCAAAGCCGAGAGCCATTTCGCGGAGCGGGAACTCGGAACCGCCATGTCAATGGTCGCGAACCTGCCGCCTGGCCTCAGGACTCGAAAGATCTCCGAGAGCACGAGTTGAAGACTTGAGACGTTCCTAAGCCCCCAGCCCACAGTTACCGCGTCAAACGAAGAACTGGCGAGTGGGAGTCGGACCGCGTCTCCGCTGACAAGAACCATCGGGACCCCTTTTCCGCGGCCACGATCGAGCATCGGAAGGCAGAAGTCGACCCCGACCACCGTCCCGATAGGCCCAACGGCGGCGCGGAGCGGCCGGGCAAAATCGCCGGTGCCACAGCAAACATCAACCGCAGCATCCCCGTAGCGCAGGTTGAGCAGGCGTACCGCAGCTCGTCGCCACCGGTGGTGGAGACGTAAGGACATCGCCGAGTTCATGAGATCATAGGTTGGCGAAATCTCGGCGAACATTCGCTTGACGGCCGAGCTTTTTTCCTCGCCGGCAGCGGTCCATGGCGGTTGGGTGGCGTTTCCGCTCATGCTTGCGCTAGGATTCTACCTACGCCGGGTCCGAACTTTCAGTTTTTTGTGAAAGTTCATTCCGAAGCCAAGAGCTCCTCGCGGAGCATCTGAAGAGCAATCTGAGTCGAGCGAAATCGGACGGTTTCTCGATTACCAGTCAGCTTCAGTTCTGACACAGCAGTACCTCTTGGCCCAGCCACCGAAATGTAGACCAAACCCACGGGTTTATCCTTCGTTCCTCCACCCGGTCCTGCTATCCCCGTTACTCCGATCGCATAGTCTGAGTCAACGATTCGGCGGGCGCCCTCGGCCATCTGTCGGGCCACCGGCTCGCTGACTGCACCGTACTTCGCGAGGTCGTATCGCGCCACGGACACCTGGCGAGCTTTGAGCTCGTTAGTGTACGTGATGAATCCCCCGAGATAGGCTCCGCTTGAACCTGGAACAGATGTGACTCGCTGGCCGAGCATGCCGCCAGTGCAAGACTCCGCAGTAGCGAGGGTTTTGCCCTTCGAGATGAGCATCCTGACCACAACCTCCGCAAGATCCTCATCGTTTTCGCTGAAAAGACTCTTGCCGAACCGTTCGCGAATCGCCTCCGCCATTGGTGCGATTAGTTTTTCGGCTGCGAGGAGGTCGTCCGCGCGCGCGGCGATGCGCAGATGAACCTCCATCAATTTGACATATGGCGCGACAGTCGGGTTCTTCGAGTCGATTAGGTCCTTCACTCTGAGCTCGACGACAGACTCAGGCACTCCAACAATTCGGAACGTCTTTGTCGCAATAACGGAGTGCGGTCGCTTCATGAGCCATCCCTTTTCGAAGTTGGTGAGAACCGCAGCAAACTCACCCTTTGGTCCCGGAAGGTTGACGATTGTTTTGCCGTTGTGCTCGGTAAGCAGCCCGACGGCTGAACCTTCTGGATTGGCGATCGGCCGAGACGTCGGTGGGCGCCTGGCCATCCGCTCGAGGAGCGGATTCCACGGTCGATTCATGCGCGCCATTCGCACTCTGAGTCGTCGAATCAGCACAGGGTCGACAATTAGCTCCTCGCCGAGAACTTGCGCGAGCGCGTCAATTGTGAGGTCGTCATAAGTCGGACCGAGACCGCCAATTGTGATCACCAAGTCCGCCCGAGATAGTGCAGCTTTGACCGCTTCAACGATGGTGTGCAGATCGTCGCCGACGGTCGTTCTTCGATGGTGCTCGACGCCGTATCGGGCAAAAACTCTTCCCAAGGCTTGCGAGTTGGTATCGGCGATTTCGCCGAGCATGATTTCCGTTCCGGTTGCGACTATTTCCGCAGTCATCAGTTCCTTTCCAGCATGGCACGAACCGGAGGCCGGTAGACTGCTGCCCGTGCGACCCGAGGATCAGCAGAGGCTACAAGCGACGGTGATCGCGAGATCCGCCTGCGTCCATTTTGGGGTCGCAGGAACTCCGAGATTCATCACTCATGGCGCGAACAAGACATTTCGAGTCGATGATGTCGGGCGCAGTTACTCACTGCGAATCCATAACCCATCCTATCACTCTGTCGGTGCGATAAGCAGCGAGCGTGCATGGCTCAACGCCCTTGCCGACGAGTCCGACATTTTGGTGCCAACGCCTCACAAGACCAAAAGTGGCGATTGGGTCGCCACAATCACTTCTCCCTCCACCGGTCAGGTGTCCAACGCAACCCTTTCGGACTGGATTGACGGGATTCAGCGACGCTTAAATCCGGAGCCTGCGCACTTTAGAGCGATTGGCGAAACCATGGCTAGACTGCATGAACACGCCAGTTCCTGGTCTCCCCCGCCGGACTTTCATCGACCCGTATGGGACGTAGGCGGAATCTTCTGGGAGCATGGGCAAGGCGGCGATATTTTGGATCGCGCGTTGAAGCAACTATCAAACACGCAGGCTGAGACCATCCTGCGCGCACGCGAACCCGCAGAAAGGGTCATACGCGAGCTGCGGGATATCCCAGACGCCTGGGGGCTTATCCACGCCGATCTGCACCTCGCAAACAACGTGTTTCAGTCTGCACGCGCCTGCCCAATTGACTTCGACGATTGCGGTTTCGGATCGTATGTGTATGATGCCGTGGTCGCTGTCCACTTCCATTCGTCGTCTCCTCACTTTCGAGCGTTCCTAGGCGCCCTCAGAGAAGGCTACGAACGAGTGCGGCGATTTCCTTCGGAGGGATTGCATCTGGTCCCATCATTGATCGCGATGCGTTCCGCGTCGGTGGCGATTTGGATCGCGTCTCAAGTAGATGAGAACGGACGCTATCAAGAGCTTTTCTCAACTTACGTGGATGGGCTAATGACCGACGTTCTATCCCTAGCAAACGGAACGGTGTCGGAGTGGCATCAATGACGTTGTTCGACCCTGACCCCGAGCTTCGTTGGTTGTTTTGCTTCACACATCCAGACGATGAGATTTCGATCTGTGCGTGGATAAAGCGCCTCACGTCCTCCGGTGCGAATGTATGGGCAGGCTGGAGTGTTTCAAATCCAGTTCGTGAGTCAGAAGCCAGACAGGTAATGAAGATGCTCGACGTGCCGCAGAAGCGATTGCGATACTATGGCAAACCTGATAAAGGAGCATGTGACCACTTGCCAGAGTTGGTGTCTGACTGGGCGGAGTTCATTGACGAGGTGAGGCCCAGCCGTATAGCTATCGGTGCTTTTGAGTGCGGTCATATCGACCATGACGCTACCAACTTTGCGGTCTCGCACGCGCTACGACTTACTAACCACGTCTCATCGCCGCTACTCGAAATCCCGTGGTACCACACGTACCTTACACGTGTCCCGGTTTTGGGTCGATTCGCGGATCCGACAGGCGAGGAAGTGTTGACTCTCGGGGACGAAGAGCGGCGTCTAAAATGGCGCGTGGCACGCATGTATCCTAGCCAAAACATTGCATCGCTGCTCGTTTGGTATACAGCTCTGACCTGGGCGAAGTTTCGAACGATCGATCTTCGCAGAACTGAGCGGATGCGGCTACAAGCGCACTTTGACTATTTCCGTCCCAACCTCCCCTCAACGCTCGCTCGGAAAGTGGAAAAGTCGGAGACGTGGGCGCGTTGGGTCAATGCGATCGAGCGCTATGAAGCAAGACTATGAAGCTCGAAACACTTCCCAAAGACACCGCGCGGCGAGCCGGGCAGTAGACTCGTTCGAGTCGTATTGAGGTGAGAGCTCGTAAATGCCAAACGTACGGAGCTTAGGCAGGGACGCGAGAGGAGCCAAAGCATCAAGCACGCTCCTCGGCGATAGCCCGGTTGGCTGGGGAGCGCTAACACCAGGAGCCACCGACATTTCGAAGACATCGAGATCGAGGCTGAGATCGAACGAGTCGCACTTTGCTGAGATCTCCTTGCCAATCTGCGCAATACGCCCTGGCTGTGACTCCTCATCATCTGCAAAGAGCACCCTCCCTCCGCTTGCTAAGACGTATCCCTCGTGAATCGTAGATGTTGCAGCTCTTTGAACGCCATACCACGCCGCGTTTTCGCCCTTTACTCCTGTCTCAAGCGCGCGCCAGTAGGAAGTGCCGGAGTGACGCATTTCACTCGGCCTAACGTCGAGATGGGCGTCGATGTTTACAAATCCGACACTTCCGATCTTCATGAGCGCGTCTATCGAACAAAAGCCCCAGTCATGTCCGCCACCAAGAATTGCAACCCGCCTCGCGGTCGACAGCGCGAACGCGATCGCCTGAGTTGCCTCTTCGTGGTCGACTGCAAGATCGTCTGTCATCTCAAGGTCGCCGAGATCAGCGATTCGTTGTTTCATGTTTGGGGGCACAAGTCGGTAGAACCACTTCCGAATGGCGTTCGGCGCGTCTTTAGCTCCAATTCGACCCTTATTCAGTGCGATCCCGCGATCGTCTGGAAATCCGAGAATCGCCCAGTCCCAGGTGTCTTGTGAAAAACTCTGGGGCGACAACATTTGCGCGATGTCCCCAAGGCGTCTATCCTCGGGTTCACCACGGGAGAACAGAAGTTCAGGCGACAGACGAAAAGTCATCCGCTGCTCGTTAGTCGATACGCACGAGTTTTGCGGTTGCGTCCATCGGGAACCCAGGTTGGAACTCGACGTTTTTCATTACGTACTCCCCCTTATGAAGAGAGCCGTCCTTCACTTCTAACCAGACCGTCGCAGTTGTCGTGATGGGGGTGCTGCCTTCAGTCTCTCGAAACTCGTACGTGAGTTTCCAGCATCGAGCGCCTGCCACATCCTCTTCACCAATGTACTTGAACGATGTTTCGCTTGCAACCCTCTTCTTCGAGGCGTCTGCCTTCACGGTGCGCTTCCAAACGTCGCCGGGCTTGACTTTGCCTTCTGGATAGATGATCACCAAGCCTTCAGCCCAGCGCATATCCACATCCATCTCTTGCGATTCGGCCTTTCGGTCCATAAGCTCGCCATTTGCGCTGTACGTCTGAACAGCGGATCCTAGTGAACCGAGATCCATTTCTTGCCCTCCAAACGTAATCTTGACCGAATCGACGGACTCACGGGCGACCACCGCACCGTCGGCTTTGATTTCGAGGATCGTCCCCGACGTGATCGATACAGCAAGCGCCCCATCGACGTCCATATCCATTCGGTACTTGGACTTATCTCCCACCTTGGGGGTCCACTTCAGCGAAACCTCTTCGGGGATGGCAATCGCGCCGACCGCCAGCGCCGCCAAAGCTACGATACAGAGTCTCTTTTTGCGTGTGTTCATGATGCTCCTTTTCACGGCTCGGAGGATACCTGCCTAACTCTTTCTACCCAGTTAGCGACGATTTGGTTGCCATGCTCTGTTAGGATGCTTTCCGGGTGGAACTGAACACCTTCAACGTCCAGCTCTTTGTGGCGAATACCCATTATCTCGCCGTCTTCAGAGGTCGCAGTCACCATGAGCTCATCAGGGAAGGTTGACTTATCCACGGCAAGGCTGTGGTATCGGATCGCACGGAACGGGTTGTCTACGCCTCTAAACACTCCTTCGCCATCGTGTGTAATCTGCGACTCCTTACCATGCATGATTCGTTCGGCACGCACGATTTTCCCCCCATACACTTCTCCAATCGCCTGCATGCCCAAGCACACACCAAAAATCGGAACCTTCCCTGCAAACCTCCGAATCAACTCCTCGGAGATCCCAGCCCTATCCGGAGTGCACGGCCCCGGGGATATGAGAATCGCGCTCGGAGCTAGTTTCTCGACTTCGTCAACGGTAAGCTCATCGTTTCGTCGGACTGTTAGCTCTGCGCCACTGTCCATCAAATACTGCGCGATGTTGTATGTAAACGAGTCGTAGTTGTCTATTAGAAGAATCACTCAAGCTCTCCCATTTCTGCAGCCTCAATAGCGCGGAGGACCGCCGCCGCCTTGTTGTTGCACTCCTCCCACTCTTTCTGCGGCACACTATCGAAGACGATTCCCGCCCCGACCTGTATGTGCGCTACTCCGTTTTTCAGAAGGATCGTGCGTATAGCGATTGCTGTGTCCATGTCACCGTTGAACCCGAAGTAACCTACAGCCCCAGCGTACACGCCGCGACGCGTTGGCTCGAGTTCCTCAATGATTTCCATCGCACGCACTTTCGGTGCGCCGCTTACCGTGCCAGCAGGGAAGCAGGCGCGAAAGACATCGAAACAGTCGAGGTCGTCGCTGACTTCACCTGTCACGTCGCTGACGATGTGGATCACGTGAGAATACTTTTCAATCGTCATAAGAGCGTTCACGTGAACGGTACCAGTCTTCGCAATACGACCCACGTCATTTCGGCCCAGGTCTACCAACATAAGGTGTTCAGCGCGCTCTTTCTCGTCCTGCAGTAGCTCCTGCTCGAGGCGCCTATCCTCGTCTTCCGTACGCCCTCTGGGTCGAGTGCCCGCGATCGGCCGAACTCGCGCTCTGCCGTCCTCACAGGTGACAAGAACTTCTGGAGAAGCACCGATTACATCGCAATCCCCAAGACGGAGCAAGTACATGTAAGGCGACGGGTTGATCGACCGCAAACTCCTGTAAAGCATGACTGGGTGCGAGTCAACTGGCGATGACAATCGCTGACTCATTACCACCTGCACGCCATCGCCTGCCTCGATGTACTCAACGGTTCGCTGCACAGCCGATTCGTAAGCCTCTCTCGTCATGTTTGCTTCGAGCATGGGCATCTTTCTGCTGTTTGATGGCAACGCCGGCAGCGGCCCCCTTAGCTTGTTGGCGATACTCGCGATTCGGTTACACGCGGAAGTGTATTCGTCCTCTCCACCCGCCGCGTGGGCAATAATCAGCATTCTGTTTCGTGCGTGGTCGAAGGCAACGAGATCTTCTGTGAGAAGCATGCAAGCGTCGTCACATTCCAAGTCGTCGACAGTATCTGCAGGCAGGTTCTCGAACTGACGCACTGCATCGTACGCGACATAACCAACAGCCCCCCCCGAAAACCTTGGAAGCCCCTCGACCCGAGCCACCGGTCGATCCAGAACTGCTTCCTTGATCGGTAGAAGAGGGTCTGTCAGCTCCCGAACGCGGATCACCCGTGCTGGGTTCGCCCCTAAAAAACTGTATCTCGCAAGGCTCTCGCCACCAGTGACCGACTCGAGAAGAAACGAGTACTCCGCGTCGTGAGCCAGCTTCCAATAGGCAGACGTCGGAGTCTCTAAATCAGCGAGTAACTCGGTGTAAAGTGGCACCCTCGCTCCAGCCTGCGCGAGCCGGCGAAACTCATCGAGCGTGGGAGAGACCTTCACAACTTGGTTGCGAGCGCTCCCATTGGATCCCACGGAGGCAGGTGAACGGGCTTCTGATCAAGTGCTTTTAGGATGGCCTTTGGCACGAAACTGCGATTGACCGCGACTTCGTAAACATACTCATCAAACCAATCGTCAGACATCGCGAAAAAGCCTTTGTCCCCAACTTGCTCTCCCCACGAATTCTCTACTCGCCATTTCCGAGGGGCATCCTCCGCGTCCAGGTCGACTCCCGTAAAGACCATCGCGTGATTCATCGCGCTATGGCCATAGTCGAGCCTCTCCGCCTTGTTCAGGCTGAAGTCGGTCCCATACACCGAACCAAAATCGTAGATCGTCATGTCAAGCAGGCCGAGATCTCGATCCATCATTTTTCCGACGTCCGCCCCGAACCAGACGGTTTCACCCGACTTCAACATATCAACTGCGGCTTTCTTTAGCACGCTCAATTCAACATTCAGGTATCGAATGATGTCCGCACCTACGACGTTTCCAAGAAAATCCAATGTGTAGAGGGTGTTAAACTGCTTCGAGGCTTGCGGACAGTGTATGAGGCAGACCTTTTCGCTGATGTCGTGCGGCACATACCTTTCATAGAATTCCAGTGGAGTTACTTTCGCGATCCTGTGAAACTTATCCGCCTTGTCGCGGTACTGCCACTCAAAGGATGTTGGCGGCTCCCCAAGGTGAATGGCAAGCATGCGGTAAACGACGTTGAGCATTTCCGATTTGATGGTCTTCAGCTCATTCGTCCCGGTGCCTCCGGCTGCACGGCTGCGTAGATCAGCGGCAAACTCTCGAAGCTTTGTCGTGACTGTGTGGTTTACCCATCGAGTTGCGCTGCTGCTGTCGGTCTCTGGCATTACCTGTTTCGGAACGACGCCATACTTGTTGACGAGGTTGACAAACATATCCCACTGTCCGCCATCCTGAATCGGATCCCTCAAAAGGTGGTCGAGCAGGCGACTTCCTATTGGTTCGTCCAGCGTCTGAAGGATACTCTCGAGGAAGTAGTTTGCCTTCTCAAGTTTGTCCCAAAACATCATGTAGTTTTGAGAGAATTCGAACTTAGAGTCGAGATTGTGTTTCTCTATCATCGCCGCGCGCATCGGGTTTAGTCCTGCGAACAGCCAACATCTCCCGCTCGCGTTCTGGCTGGTTGCGTCGCCCGCCTTCAGGTGCACCGAGAAAACATGATTGCTCTGGACGACCCTGCTGCGGTTCAGCGAGACAGCAGGGAGTGCAGTCTTCGTCACGGCGTTGAGCGCAATCCGGCTCTCCGGTCGTGATTGGAAGTCCTTCTGAAATCGAGTTAGGCTTCCCGCATCGATCTCGCCGGAGGACTTCGTTTTCTTGCCATTTTGCGGCTGTGCATTCTGCTTCGCCTGCTTCTTGGGTACGGATTTCGTAGTTTTGCTCATTGTTGAAGTCGTCCTTACCGTGGACGAGTCTACCCACCTCTCACCGCACGTACGCCGCCGCGACGCCTCCATCTACCGTGATCGATGCGCCTGTGGTTTTCAACGATCGCGGGCCAGCAAGAAAGAGTATTGCCTCGGCTACGTCCTCTGGGAGGACGTTAACCTTTAGTGTCGTCCTGCTTTTATAGAAGTCTTCAAGGCCGTCTGGGTGAATGCCGTAAGCGGCCGCTCTTTCAGTGCGCCAGTTCCCGTCCCAGATTGAAGAGCCGCGAAGGACGGCATCCGGCATGACGCAATTCACCCTGACGCCGATTGCGCCCCCCTCTTCCGCTAAGCATCGTGCGAGATGCTGCTCTGCGGCCTTTGCAGCACTGTAGGCCGACGCATTCTTACCAGCGACTACAGCATTCTTGCTAGTGACAAACACAAGCGATCCTCCGATCTGCTGGCGATCCCAAACTCGAAACGCTTCGCGAGCTGGCAGGAAGTAACCCGTTGCCAAAACCGCAATGTTTCGATTCCACTCTTCAATCGTGGTGCTTACGATAGGGTCGCTCGAAGCAACGCCTGCGCTGCAAACGACGATATCCACTCCCCCCCAACGGCTCACAGTTTTCCGAAACGCACCCTCAACGGCAACCTCGTCGGTTACGTCGCACTCCATAGGCAGCGCTACCCCACCTCCGATCTGTACGGCAGTCTCCTCAGCGCCTCTCATGTTCTTGTCCAAAATTGCTACGTGCGCGCCCTCCTCCGCAAGTCGCAGCGCGGTCGCCCTTCCGATGCCACTCCCGCCTCCGGTAACGATCGCTATGTGACCAGATAATTCTCGATCTGGCCGACGCTGCTTGAGCTTGTATAGTTCGAGAGGCCAGTACTCAATGCCAAATGTTTCTGCTGGAGTCAGGCTCTCAAAACCTCCCATCGCCTCTGCCCCCTCGATGACCTCGATCGCGCGGTGATAAAGGTCTGCGCTAACCTGCGCTTGCCGAGCATCACGCCCGGAGCAAACCATGCCGAAGCCAGGGACAAGAACAACTCTGGGTGAGGAGTCGGACATCACATCATCAGGAGTTGCGTGGTCTGAAAAATATGCGCTGTAGTTTTTGCGATAGTCTTCGACTGCGGCTCGCAAGGCTTGCTCGACTGATTCGCTGCTTATGTCAATGAACAGCGGTTTCTGTTTGACGTGAACCAAGTGGTCCGGACAGGCAGCGCCAACTTGTGAAAGATCTCCCGCAGCAGGAGTGTTAATCATCTGCATGACACGCTTTGAAGTGTCCCATGTCAAGATCTGCTTCCGTTCCGACGAAATCGCGCCGCGCAAAACGGGCAGTATATGATAGGCATCGTTATTGGATTCAAGGTCCGCACCGGTCCAGACTCGCTGTCCAGCAAGCCTTATCGCGGCCTCAGCCTCGTCAATGATCGCGATTGCCTTCGAGTAGCTTTCCTTAGCTGTCGATCCCCAGGTGACTAAACCATGCTTGCCCATGATGACGCACTCCGCATCCGGGCACTCGGAGACCGCCTGATGAATCCGCAGAGACAATTCGAACCCGGGCCTGATGTAATCAACCCAAACCATTCGGTCGCCGAATACGGAAGCTGCAGCGTCCCGGCCGCGCTTAGTACACGCAAGCGCAATGATTGCATCAGGATGCGTATGATCGACTTCGGAAAAAGGTAAGAATGCATGCAAGAGCGTTTCGATCGACTGGCGCGGACGA
Organism: Fimbriimonadales bacterium; assembly: GCA_041744215.1. Taxonomy (GTDB): domain Bacteria; phylum Armatimonadota; class Fimbriimonadia; order Fimbriimonadales; family ATM1; genus JAHCHL01. The sequence continues at coordinate 183,905 of JBGTLG010000016.1, forward strand.
CCAGGTTCTAACACACAATGCGCAAGGTATCCCACCATCTCCTCATCTGACATCGATTTTCGTTCCAGCAGCGGTTTCAGGTCATCCAACCTCAGGCCAGCAAACGACTCCGGCGTGCAGCCTGCCATATCAGAGCCGCTGCCTTTGACCCAAAGGACGCGAACCGTTCGACCTAAGTGATCAAGTTCATCCACCTTCGACGATGTGTTCCCTCCGAACACATTCACCACCGCCCGATCTTGCGCGAGGAGGGAAGATCGATATGCCAAGAGGTCGAGCCCAGCCTTCCCGCTGGCGGCAGCGTCATTCCAGAGGTTTTGAGGCACAAGTCATTTTGACACCGTGATGAACGGAGAATAGGCAATAATCGCAGGGAAATGTCACGGTGGCTGTGGATGTTGCTTTTTGCGCTCAGTTTGGGATGCAACCCGCCTGCACCACCCAGTTTTGTGGGCGTGTGGAAAACGACAGAGTCAAGCCCGGACGCGGTGAAACTGGTCTTCCGAGAGGATGGCGTGTTCTACCGGATTCGTGACTTTGGGGACTACGAGTGGCGCACTGCTGGCAAGTACCGAGTTGAGCATCGGTACATCTTGTTCGAAAGCCAAGTAGAAGGATTCATCGGCCGGGATCCGTCGGACATGGATACGATTCTCAAGGCCAAGTATGAAGTCCGTGGCGCGCAACTGGTGCTTTTTCCCGGATCGAGCAAGGAAGAGCGCTTCGTTCAAATTGAGTAGTTAAACCTGCCCTCCCCGCACGAGAATCAGTTCCGCATGAACTTTGGATAGCACCCCCTCGATCGTTCGAGCGGGTTCTCCGATTTGTGGATCACTCGCTGGCATCGCGACAACAACCACTAGCGGGTCGGTTCTTCCAACAACTTTTTCGATCGCTGCGGCAATGGTGCGCACTCTTTCAACTGCCGGCTCAACAGGAAGTTGCTTTGATTCAAGGATCCTTCTCGCTGATTGAAGTGTGGCCGTTGCGCCCTCTTCGGATTCGGGAAGCACCTGTGTCATTGGAAGGGCTTGCGGCACAAGAAGCGGGTAAACCAAGGCTACGGACAGCTTCCGCATCTGAGCAATTGCTGCAGCCAATGAGATTGCATTAGAATCGGACGGAGCACCGAGCACACAAAGTAGCAAGACTCCCGTCGCGTGGGACTTCTTACCTTCACTCTTGCCGATGGATTCCATAAGTTCGAGCGACTGCCTTGCGTCTTCGACAGTGTCCGCTATGGAGAGTCCGGACCGGACATCCTCAACGGCCATGAGTTTTTCGCGCACGTGCTCAGGAACGTTTGCAACGATGATCCTTGCGTTCTTTTCTTGAATGTGGCGCAACATGTAATAGAAGGTTTCTGCGCCCTGTTTGGAGACGGAGATCAGTCCACCACAGTCAACGACGACACCCTGCGGATGCCGCTTCAGGACCAATCCTGCGGCGGTTCGAATCGCCTCCCACTGATTCGTCGCCAGTTCGCCGGAAAGGTAGATGATGTCGTCGATCGATTCAACAATCATTCGTTTAGGAAGTACCTCACATTCGTTACGACAACGTTCTTTCTCGAAGCAAGTGCCATCTTGAGCGGGAGTGCCGAATTGTTGTGAAGAATTCGTTGCCACCAGTGGGCCGCTATGGCCTCAGGCACGACCACAGTAAGAATTCTGCCCGCGTCTTCGCCAATCGCCTCATCGATGTACTCAACTACCGGTGCGACAATTGACCGGTAAGGCGACTCCAAGATTACAAGCGGAATGTCCGGCGCGATGCGCTCCCATTCGACCTTGAGCTCTTTCGCAAGCGAGATGTCGGCAACCGTGGTGACTGCGCGAAGGTCCTTCGAAAGCGTTCGGGCGTATCCGATAGCTTGGAGAATACCCTTGTGGATTCGTGGAGGCAAGAGCAGAAGGACGGTGGACTCGACTTTCGGCGCCTGCTCTCCAGGCGAGATCGTCAGTTGCCGGGCGAGGGAGTTGTAATGTCTTCGCACCGCCCAGAAAACAGTCAACAGCGTCCCGAGCGCGATGACAATCATCCATGCTCCGTCTAGAAACTTCGTGATTAGGATCACAAACCAAACGGTCCCTGTCGCAGTCATCCCAATCGCGCTTATCATCGCGCCGAAGTACGCGCGATGCTTCCATTGCCTCACTACCATACCGGCCTGCCCAAGCGTAAACGCAGTAAAGACGCCGAGCGCGTAGAGGGGAATGAGCTTGTGCGTGTCTCCACCAGAAAAGAAGATGAGAAAGCATGCAACGAACGCCAACAAAAGTATCCCGTTCTGGAAGACCAGACGGTCGCCCAGATTTGCCAGCTGGCGCGGCAGGTAACCATCTTTCGCTATAAAGCTTGTGAGCCGCGGAAAGTCCGCATAGGCCGTGTTTGCAGCAAGAATGAGTATCGCCATTGTCGCGAATTGAACCGCGTAGAAGAGTAGTGAGGCTTCTCCTAGGGCAGTCTGAGCCACTTGAGCCAATACGGTTTGATATCCAGGCTCACTTGTAGACATGATCCGGATTGGATAGTGCGTTGCGAGCCAGCTGACCCCTATGAAAATCACCGATACGATGATGCCGAGAAACACGAGTGCTCGAATCGCGTTCTTCACCTCTGGCTGCCGAAAAATCAGTGTACCGTTTGCAATCGCTTCGATACCTGTCAATGCTGCGCAGCCCGCAGCGAAAGCCCTGAGGATCAAAAACCATGTTACGGGTGCTACGACTTTCTCTTTGATCTCTATCGATACCTCTGGCGAAACAACGCCGAGTTTTGGGATACCGACGGCTATCAGCAAGAACATCAGAGCGGCGAACGTGTATGTCGGAATGGCAAAGACGAAACCGCTCTCCTTGGTCCCCCGCAGGTTCACCACCGTTAGGAAAGCGATAGCCCCTACGTTCATGTGCAGAATGTAAGGTTGCGTTGCCGGAAAAGCAGAAACGATTGCCAATATGCCAGCGCTGACACTCACAGCGACGGTTAGCGTGTAATCGAGCAATAGCGCTGCACCGGCAGTTCTTCCTGCAACGGAGCTAATGTTGTCGCTCGCAACGCGGTAGTCACCGCCTCCTTGCGGGTACGCAAGAATGGTCCGCGAGTAGCTAAACAAAATGATCAGGATCAGCGCGACAATAGCGAATGAGATTCCAATCGCATATTGGATCTTCTCCGGCCCCCCCAGGGCCAGCATATGAAGGATCTCTTCCGAGGCATAGGCGACGACCGAAATGTTGTCGCTGGCCAAGAGGGCAAGGCCGAAGAAGACTCCCAAGCGCTGATGTTGCGCAGCGGCAGTGGCGATGGGCGCGCCAATCAGCAGGCGCTTCAGCGCTGAGAAGATTGGCATGCTCGCATCCTACGAAATCTCGAGGTCCGTCTCAAGGATCTCGATTATATTCCCTTCGACACCAACGAGTAACCAGAGCGACGGAGCTGGGAGACCGAGCTCTTCCCGAGGGTGAGTGCTGCACATCTGCACGGCCCGGAGCGATCCGAAGTCCCGCCAGATGTTCTGGAAGACTTCCACGAGAGTGACTGCGCTCCCAGCGAGCGTTCCGTCGACGAGCCTCACTGCCCCGCCGTCACGTCGCACACGATGCCCCCACATCTGGCGCTCGTCGCCATCATTGAGGCCCGCCATCGGCGTTCCATCCGAGACTGCGACCACGCAACCCCGCCCTTCTTGACAACTGATCGCGAGTCCTGCCGCCTCGCGGGAGACGTGCACGCGGTCGTAGATAAGTTCTAAGGAAACCTTCTCCGAAAGGCCGTACCCGACAGCACCTGGATCACGATGGTGGAAGGGCCGCATGGCGTTGAAGAAGTGGGTAAGACGAGTGATCTGTTGGCCCGCGAGTTCCGAATACGTGGCGTCCGTGTGTCCGGCGCTCACCGTAATCCCGCGGTCGCGCAGTCCCGCAATCAACTCGCCCGACCCAGAAAGTTCCGGTGCCAGCGTTGTGATTCGCACCAGATCAAGAAGGTCACCAAGTTCCGACTGCAACCCAGAGAAATCGGGCTCAAGGACGCTCCCTTGCGGCTGCGCTCCAGCCCAGACCGGATTTATAAATGGCCCTTCCAAGTGAACACCGGCGAAGCCTCCAAACTTGTCCCTGCAAGGCTCAAGTGCGCGACGAATCTCAGCCCACGTCGCCACAACGGTCGTCGGGCAGTAGTACTCGATCCCGCGAGCGCGGAGCCTCGTGGCAATCTCGCGAGCATCGCCATCCATAACGTCGAATCCGTCGACGCCGTGACAGTGGGAGTCCACCAGTCCTGGGACGAGGTAAGGAGGAGGCGATTCATCTGCAAGCCCGGTCTGCGCAACCTGAACGCGATCGAGTTTTCTGTTAAGTTCAGCTACACGCCATGCCCCGCTCTGGAGAAACTGCACCCTCATAGCCGCACATAGCCTCCACCGGAGCGCGCGATAAGGCCCTCGAGCTCCAAGTTCGTCAACTCAGAGAGCATATCTCCTGCGGACAGGCCCATTTCCTCGCTCAAGTTGTCAGCAAGCTCCGGCTCCTTGTTCAGCCTGGTAAGGATCCGCTCCTGGATTTCAGAGAGGGCTATCTGCTTCTTTGGGGCATTGACACGCTCAACGCCTATTGCCGAAAGCAGCTGGTCAGGCGAGTAGAGCAGTGTTGCCCCGTCATTGATGAGCCGAAACGATCCGGCGTACGCCACGTTGTCTATGCTCGCTGGCGTTGCAAACACATGCCGGCCCTCATCGGCTGCAATGTGCGCCGTCAGCAACGACCCAGACGCTTCAGGCGCCTCGACTACGACGACCGCCCGGCAGAGCCCTGCAATCACGAAGTTTCGCATCGGAAACCTCCATCGGTCTGGCTTGGTACCGAGCGCAAACTGGCTCACAACAGCGCCGTTCTCAGCGATCCTCGAGAAGAGACTTCGGTTTGCTGCCGGATACGGGCGATCTAATCCCGATCCGAGAACGGCGATCGACCTGCCCCCTGCTTGTATCGCGGCCTCGTGGGCTTCTGCATCTATGCCGTGCGCGCCGCCGCTCACGACGGTGACTCCCGCCGACGCGCATTCCGACGCCAGCATCCTCGTAACGGTCCTTCCGTAGGCTGACGCCTTTCTGGTGCCGACAATTGCAACACGCACCTCAGCAGGGGGACCGATGTCCCCTCGAACCAGTAGCGCAGGCGTTGGATCGCGTGTAAGGCGAAGATCCTCTGGGTACTCGGGTTGTTCGAGACCCACCGCACTAACGTCTGGAGGAATCCGGAATTCCCTTGACACTACCTCCCGCTGTTCAGGCGTAAGAATGGGAGATCCTCTAAGGCTATCGGCTGAGACGCAATGAGGCCCGAGACGCTCTAGAACCTCTCGGGCCTTTGCCGGGGGCAGGTCGAGTTGGAGGAACGCCTGCCAAAACGCGACGTCCCTCATGGGACTTAGCCTATGCCTGGGCCGCCCATTGCCCCGCCCCCTGCGCCGCGGCGGTCGTCAGTTGTTCGTTCGAGAATCTTGGGGAGCGTGTTGTCGATGTTTATGATGAACTTCACTTCTGAGACGTTGCCGACCCAGTCAGTCGCTCGCACAGTGAAAACCTTGCGACCATCGGTTAGAGGTGGATTCGCTCCGTCCGTCGTCGACCCAGGAGTACGTATCTTCACCTTGAGGTAACCGCCGCCGGGTTCGTATTCGAAGTTCATTTGCTGGTCGTTCATCATGACGCGGATGCTCCTCGCCATGACCCCAGTGGTCTCATCTTCCACGCGGAACAGGAAGTCGATATCAGGTTGCCCGTTCATCGTCGTTCCTGCGGATGGGCTCATGAGCACGATCTTTGGGCCGGTCTCGTCGATGCCAACGTCCTTCCGCCACGCGAACACACTTCCGTCTTCGGCAAGCGCATACAGCGCTTCACCCTGGCCAACCACGCCACCGAGGATCGTCAGGTAGTCGACGAGAACTGCAGACGCCGCGGGTTGTCCGCCGCCGGCCGCTCCGCCGCGTCCACCGCGACCGCCACCGCC
>JBGTLG010000017.1:0-33341 GCA_041744215.1 Fimbriimonadales bacterium
GCGCACCGCTCTTCGGGCAGCAGCGCGGGCAGCGAGCCGATTTCCGTCTTCTTCACCGGGCAGTCGCCTGGCGGCTACTCGGAAGAGCAGGCAGCTTAGCCTCTCCGGTTCACGACCCGCTGATTTGCTGGTGGCTTGGCAGGGTGAGTTCGTGTACAATGCCCGCCGAGGTGAAGACATGAGCAGACTCTTCCATACACTTTTGGCTGGTTTCGTCGTCGTTTCGGGTGCGTTCGCGCAGGGGATGATTCTGATGCCGGACAGCACGAACAACCGAATGGTTGCGTTCAATCCGTTTGATGGCAGCGTGATGAACAGCAATATGTTCGCGCTTCAGGCGGGCACACCGATCCACGCGCTACCTGTTGGGAACGAAATTTGGGTTTCTGAGCAGACAGGTGATCGCGTTTCTCGGTGGGACTATTCGGGCAACCTTCTTGGGAACATCGGCGGGCAATTCGCAGGCGGCGGTTTAGACAACGTGCGCGGCATGGGCCTTGTCAACAACGTCGTATACGTGACGAACGCAGGCACGGCGAATAATGCTCCGGGTAACTCGGTCGTTATGTTCGACACATCCGGCAACAACTTGGGCTTTTTCAGCACAGTCGGCTTAGCTCCCAGCCCGTTCGGGATCCTCGGGCATCAGGGCGGAATTCTTGTTTCGTCGAGTTCGGCGAACGATGACATTCATCGTTTTAGCCTAACGGGAACATCGCTGGGGACATTTCACAACAGTACGACTCTGAACTTTGCTGAGCAGATGAATTATGCGACGAACGGCAACGTTTTGGTCGCTGGATTCTCATCGCCCGCAGGGACGTACGAGCTTGACGTGAACACCGGCGCGATTGTCAACACGATCGCTGGCTCCGGTAACCGCGGCGTCATTCAGTTGGGCAACGGCAACATCATGTGGACGAATGGATCTGGCGCGCACATCTACGACGTTACGACGAACACGTCCTCGCTAATCTATGCGGGCGGCGGGCGGTACCTTGAGTTCACTGCCGTGCCTGAACCTGCATCGCTTCTCGTGATCGGCGCCGGACTCGCTTTCCTCGCTCGACGGCGCAGGAAGTAGTCATCGATATGTTCCTTTCTCCTCGGCCTCCCAGCCAATGAAAGCTGGGAGGTCTTTTCACTCGTGGGCAATCGCGGGTGTCCGGCAGTCGAACTCACCACCCGCGTGAGCCCGTCTACGGCTTGAAGCGAGGCCACTCGAAACGGCATCGTTGGAGGGTCTATGAGTTTGAGGAACTGTGTGCTTTTCTTCTTCGTCGTCTGCGGCGCCTTTTTCGCGGGCAACGGCTGCTCCGCGCCGTCGGAGACCGTGCTGAGAGCCAAAGTGGAAAACCGGATTGAGCGACCTCCGCTTCCCGAGGCGGACTACAAGCGGTCGTTCGAAGAGTGGTTGGAAGAGCGCGCATATCCCAACAAAGACATCGACATCGAAAACTGGTCGCGCGCCGCGGCTCACCGCGACGCGATGCCGGTGCTCTCGCCCTCGCCGAAAGATGGTGTCGACAGTTGGCAGCTTATGGGCCCGGTGAATCTGCCCGTTCCTTATCGGATTTACTACGGCCAAGGGACGACGAGCGGGCGTATCAACGACGTTGCGTTCGACCCGAACAACCCCGGCGTTTATTACCTTGCGGCTGCGACGGGGGGAATTTGGAAAACGACTAACGGAGGGGAGACTTGGATTCCGCTAAGCGATAACTGGCCTTCACTTGCCACTAACAGCGTCGTCGTTCATCCGACAAACAGCGACATCGTTTTCGCGGGCACCGGCGATTTCAATGGGAGCTATCCCTATTCGTTCGGATTGCGCAAGAGCATCGACGGCGGACAAACATGGACGACGATCGGCGGATCGCTGTTCGGGGATCTTGCCATTCGCCGTATCATGATCGACCCGGACAATACGAACCGAATGGTTCTCACAACGGGAAAAGGCGCTTCGTATTGGGGATACCTGTATCGCTCGCTGGATGGCGGTGAGACATGGAGCGTTTCGCTAAATACTTTTGCGGCGTGGACTGATGTCGAATACAGCGCGCCCTACGAAAATGGCGGCCGGTGGTACTACGCGAGCGGTTTGGACAATGGCGGGCAGGTTTGGCGGTCGGGAGATCGCGGTGCTACATGGACAAAGCTGACGACACCTCTGCCAACAAGTTTTCAGGGCAGCGTCGAGATCGCGACCTCGAAAGTTGAACGCGCGACCGTGTACCTTTTGGCTGGTCAACCGAGGAAGATTTACAAGAGCACGAACGCAGGCGCAAACTGGACCGACATCACCGCGGGCTTCCCAAATGGAAACAACAACTACAACTGGAGCCAGCACAGCTACGACTTTTACATCGAGACTTCATACCGGATGGAGGGCGGCTCGCCAGTCGATGTCATCTACGTAGGATTGATTGATATCGCGCAGTCGCGCGACGGTGGATCGACGTGGCAGTCAATAGGACAGACTTACACAAGCAATGCGCTCACACACAACGACCAGCATGTCCTCCGCGTTAACCCTAACAATCCAGACCAATTGCTGGTTGGAAATGATGGCGGCGTCTACATGCTGAATTACAATCCGTCGAACAACACATGGAGTTTCGACACTAGTTTGAGCAAGTTTCTGGGCGTGACGCAGTTCTACAAGAGCGACTTCCATCCGACGAATATGTCGCGGATGATCGGAGGAACCCAGGATAACGCGACGCCAGCTTCCACAGGCGACTTACAAAACTGGAGAAACGTCGGTGGCGGCGACGGCGGCTTCTGCGCGATACGATCGGACAACGCAAACGTGCAGTATGCGACCTCACAGAACCTCGGTGTTTATCGGACAACGAACAACTGGAGCTCCAGCACCTCGATATCGCCAAGCACCGGCTCAGATCGAAAGGCGTTCATCGCGCCGATTGTGTTGCGCCCGGACAACCAAAACTTTCTGTTTGCAGGAACCAATTACCTGTGGCGATACTCGCAGAGCGCAAACTCATGGACAGCGAGGCTCGGCGGTCAGGAGCTCTCCGTAAGCGGAACTGTCCGGACAATTGCTGTAGCGCCGACGGACGGAAGCACCATTTACACAGGCTCAAACCAAGGCGAAGTTTGGATGACAAGGGACGGGGGCGCAACTTGGAAGCAGATTAACGGAGGCTCGCCAGGTCTTCCGAATCGATTCATCAGACACATTGTTGTTCATCCAAGCAACCCGACCAAAGTGTTCGTAGCTGTCTCTGGCACGGGCACACACCACGTTTGGCGATGTGAAAATACTGACGCTGTGACAAGAGTGTGGAGCAGCCTTGACGGCGCGGGGCCGACTGGCTTGCCCGACATTCCTGCGCAGGCGATTGCGCTTCACCCGGTCTCGCCGGATAAATCGATGTACGTCGCCACAGACGTTGGCGTCTTCTTCACACAGAACGGAGGCGAGTCTTGGATGAATGCTACAGCTCCTCTGGGTTTGCCAAATGTCCAAGTAAATGACCTCAAGTTCATGCCCGGACAGAAGTCACTTTATGCAGCCACTTGGGGAAGAGGGATCTGGCGACTCCCAGTACAGTACTGGACACCTCCGCCTGGCCCGCCAATTCCGCGCTAGTGAGCGTAGCTATTCTCCCGGGATCTCGTGGCTCTCAATTGCACCGTCGATGCACACCCAGGCCGTAAAGCCGTCTTTGCTCGCGGCCGCGCCCCAGTCACCTTTTGTTGAGACTGCAAACACAACGCTTACATGTTCGGCTGTGCGCGGTTCGCGCTTAATCATTTGACGCACTGCTGTGCGGCACGCATCCATCGCGGACATTCCAGATCGCATATGCTCGACGGCGCGGAACGACAACATGTGTCGCCAAATGTCTTCGCCCAGTCCCGTAGCGCCCGCAGCGCCGGCATCGTCATCTGCGTAAAACCCAGCGCCGACGATTGGCGAGTCGCCAACACGACCCGGCAGTTTCCAAGCGAGCCCGCTCGTGCTGCACGCAGCGACCACATGACCAGGCTCTTCCCTGCCGACGATGGTGACCGTGTCGTGGCTTAGGTGTGCGACTTCGGCTGCGGATCTCGTCTCTCTCCATTCATTGAATCGGCGCAAGCTGTTTTCCGAATGCAGATTTCTCACTTCGAAGCCGCGGCTCTCCGCAAATCGGCGAGCCTGATCTCCCGCCAACATCAAGTGTGGCGTTTCCTCCATGACTTTTCTTGCGAGGGAAATCACCGGCAACACTCCGCGCACAGCGCAAACAGCTCCTGTGTTTAGCGTTCGACCATCCATCAAGCCCGCGTCAAGCTCCTGGTCTCCGTCCGCGTTTGGAAGTCCCCCAAAACCGATTGCGTGGAAAGCTGGGTCAAGCTCGACCTCGACCAGCCCCTGTTCGCACGCAGAGAGGAGGTCTTGGTCGGCGCAGTAGGATTGCCACGCGCGCTCGACGCAAGGCTTGCCTGGGTCTAGCCAGGTCGAAACGAAAACAGTGGACATCGAGCGCGCAGTATATCCCGCGCTCAGCGCTCGACTTGCCGCACGCGGATCGGGCTGTCTACGCTTCGCTGTGTAATCTCTACGGGTCCTTCCGACTTGATCTTCAATCCTTGGTAGCGGATATCTTCGAGCTTCCGAGCAATGTCTTGGACACTGCGGTTCAGCTCGTTCATTCCGTCAACGGCCATACGGGATTGTGCCTGTGCCTCAATCGTCCCGTCCCAGCCTTTGATCGCGAGTGCCGATAGTGCCGCAGCGATCACGGTCAGCATAAGTTTCGTGTAGAAGTCACCTTTTCTCATAATGAAATGGACGCTTCGGCTGTTCAAAAGGTGCGATGTGGGTCAGCGCAGCAAAGTTGTCGCAGGTTCTGCCATGAGCGCTGTTTGCGCCTCGAAGGGCGCCTCGCCATCTTGCGGCTGTTTGCGAGCGTATTCTCCGGTTGCACTGAGCTCCCACGACTGGACATTATCTCGCATGTAAGCATCAAGCACTACATCATGAAGATAAGCCATGATTTCCGGCGAGACTACCGGAACCAACGTTTCAACTCGGCGATCAAGATTGCGCCGCATAAGGTCCGCGCTTCCTATAAGCACGTCTTGTTGTCCACCGTTGCGGAAGTAGAAAATGCGGCTGTGCTCCAAAAAGCGTCCAACCGTTGACACAACTCGGATGTTCTCACTAAGTCCTCCCACTCCCGGACGAAGGCAGCAGATGCCCCGGCAAAGCAGATCAACTTGAACCCCAACATTCGAAGCGGAATACAATGCGTCAATGACTTCCGGATCGACGAGCGCGTTTAGCTTGAAGATGATTCTTCCATCGCCGTGTTCCCGGTGCTTCTCCGCCTCACGATTGATTCGCTCAATGACGGCATCCCGCAAGTTGAGAGGAGCAACAAGCAGCTTACGATACGTGTGTTGATTGGAGAACCCCGTAAGAAAGTTGAACAGTTCGGAGATATCTTGAGTAATGTCAGGATCGCAAGTGAACAAGCCGACGTCGGTGTAGAGTCGTGCTGTCGTGGGATTGAAGTTGCCTGTACCGATGTAAGCGTAAAGCCGAATCTTCTTGCCTTCCCTCCTAACAATCAGGCAGAGCTTGCAGTGAGTCTTGAGTTCGGAGAAGCCATAAGTTACGTGGACGCCGGCCCGCTCAAGCGCGCGCGCCCAGACTAGATTGTTGCTCTCGTCAAATCTCGCCTTCAGTTCGACCATAGCCGCAACCTGCTTGCCGTTGTTTGCTGCGTCTAAGAGCGCTTCGACAATGGGACTTTCAGTCCCAACACGATAAAGTGTTTGCTTGATCCCGATGACTTGTGGGTCTTTTGCTGCCGCCGCAACGAATGTTTCTACGGACTTGAAACTATCAAATGGCAAGTGAACAAGGACGTCGTGATCCGAGACCACATCGAATAGAGAATTGTGCTCGACAAGTCGTTCGTTGATGTACGGATGGTGAGGCGCGAATCGAAGGCCGGGCTTTTCGATTCCCGCGAGGGGCAAGACAGCATCCAAGCCAATGAGTCCTTCCACTCGAAACATATCCTCGCGCTCAAGCTCAAGGTGCTTTCTTAGGAACTCCTCCACTGGCTTTGGCATTCGCGACTCAGTTTCTAATAGAACGGGTGCACCAAATCTCCTGAGCCTGATCGTCTGTTCAGTAAGTGCAAAGAGATCGGCCGCTTCAAGTTCTTGAATCTCTATGTCTGCATCGCGAACAACTCGGAATCGGTAGCAGCCCTTGATCCCAATTCCTGGGAAGAAAGCTTCAAGATTGTTCGCAATAATGTCTTCGAGCAGCACGTGCTCAAATCCCCGCTTCGAGAGCCGGATCACACGTGGAAAGACGGTAGGCACTTTGACGCGAGCCAGACGCGTCTCGCCCTCACCGTCGTCCAACTCGACTGCGAGATTCAGGCTGCGACTCGAGATGAACGGGAACGTAGGGGACGGCCGCATCGCGAGTGGAGTGCAGACAGGAAACACCTCGTCTTCAAAGAACTTGCGCATATCGCGCTTTTGCTTAGCGGTCAGTTCACCATACCCTTTGATGACGACCCCGCTTTCTTCGAGCGCGGGTCTAAGGTTGGTCTCGAAAACTTGGCCCGCCTCTTTCCTGAGCCGGTGAGCGACATCGGCGATGAGCGCCAACTGCTCCGTCGGAGTCATGCCATCTGGGGTCAAGTCCGTAACGCCTGCTTGCTCCTGCTCGATGAGTCCCGCGACCCGAACCATGTAGAACTCATCGAGATTGGACTCGAAGATCGCGAGAAACTTGAGCCGCTCAAGCAGCGGATTTCTGGGGTTCTTTGCTTCTTCCAGTACTCGCCGGTTGAATTGAAGCCAGCTAAACTCGCGATTGATGTAGCGCTCCGAGGCGGGACGATCTGTGCCAGGGTCAACAACTAGATGGGACATGGTTTTATGTTTCCCTTGGCCATCTCAAGAATTGCGCCCTCGCGTACGCCGTACTCACTGACACGAAGCCTGTCTAACCCAAATCGCCTGCAGATCGCCGCATAGACCGTAGCCCCCGGCAGTAGCGCCTCCGCGCGACGCAGGCGGACGTTGAACCGCGCTGCGGCTTTCTGGGCAGACATCCTGGCGGTCGACCAAGCAAGGAACTCCATCTCTTCTAAGAATACGACGGGATCGCCGTCTGGGTGAAGCGCACGTACCATTCCCCTCGCAACGCCGCCACTCGCGATCCCCGTAGTCGAGCTTGGTACCTCAAGATTGTTAACTGAGTCGTTAACAATCTGCTCCATCGTCGCCAGTTGGGCGGACGTTGGGGGGTTGCCCAGTTGAGCCGCCACGCGCAGTCTGCCGGTGCCGATCGGCAACGACGCCTCCTCATGCATCTCGCCGTGAGCGCAGTGGGCGATCTGCGCGCTGCCGCCTCCGATCTCAAACAGCAGAAAGTCCTTAACGGAGCCGGCATCGAGCACCGCGCCTTTGAGGCTCAGCTCTGCCTCTGTGCGACCGCTAACGATCGCGACTTCGATTCCGACCCGTTTCTTGATCAGCCTTAGAACTTCGGAGTGGTTTTCGGCAATTCGCATCGCCTCAGTTGCGAAAACAAAAATGCCCTGCGCTTTGCATGAGGTGGCAATACCGCGCATAGATTTAAGCGACCGCACGAGCTTTTCGACTGCGGCTTGAGGCAGGCACCCATGCGCGGCGACAGTCTCGCCCAGGCCAAGCCAGTCGCTCTCGTTCGATACACGACGAAGACCCGATCCATCAGTCTCCGCGACGAGAAGGTGAACAGTGTTGCTGCCTATGTCCGCCGCGGCGAGTATCCTTCCCATTCGCCGAAGAGTATGGCACCGCTTCGTCAAATGGGAATAGACTAAGAAGCATGGATGACGAACCGCGCTACCCCCGCCTGCACAAGGCAGTCCGCCTCGCAACAAAACTCCACATGGGTCAGGATCGAGACGGAGCAGACCCGCTTCCCTACATCACCCATCCACTCGAAGTCCTCACAATAATGCGATTTGTTGGAGGCATTACAGATGAGGACATGCTATGTGCTGCTGTGCTTCACGATACGATTGAGGAATGTGACGTCGATCCAGCAATCATTAGCGCGAAGTGCGGCGAGAGAACGCTCAATCTCGTCGAAGGCGTAACAAGAACGGAGCCTTCCGAAGATGTTGCCGCGTCTCTATCTGGCGCGGAGCTGTGGGACCTCCGGAGCAAAATGTTGTTGGAGGAGATTGCAGCGATGTCGCCGGATGAAATGACTATCAAACTCGCCGACAGGCTTTCAAACATCAAACAAGCTCTGATCACACGCAGCGGGGAGAAGAAGGATCGCTACCTCCGTCAGACAGAGGCGATTCTCAAGATCATTCCTTCATCTGTGAATCCACCGCTGTGGCATGCGATTCGTTCGGTGGTAGATTCAGCGAACGCGGCAGTGCGAACATGATTCTTTCCCTTATCGTCGCGGCGGCTCAAGCTCCAAATCCCGCCATTTTTCTTGCAGTTTCCGAAACTGGCCGGCAGTGGAGGGTCTTCTTTGAGCCGATCGCCAGAATGGCCTACGCCCCGGACGCGATCCTACTGCCGCAGAACAGTCCCCTCGGTAAACGAGGGGAAATCTACGTCTACTTTATAGATGGGGATGACGGCAAGCTAAAGGTTTCGCGGTCGGCGAACTCCGGCGCAACCTGGACGGATCGGATTTCCGTTGAAGTGGCTTCGCCAGCGAGCAGTCCGGCGGTCGCAATCGGCCCGGACGGCACGATGCGACTCTTCCTGGGCAGCGAGCAAGGAGTGGACGTTTTCGAATCGAGCGATGCAGTCCGCTTTAAACCCCGCGGGGTTGCCCTGTCGGCAGTTGGCGCGGCCGATCCCGAAGTGCTGTTGACGAAGGACGGCTGGCTGATGTTTTTCTCTCTTAATGGAGAAACCCGGGCAGCACGATCTAGCGATGGTTTCGTGTTCGAACTCGATGAGAAGGTTCGATTTCGAGGCTTTGGATCAACTGGTGGGTATCTGCTCGCCGACAATACTATTCGCTTGTTCTTCGCAGGTAATGGCATTTGGAGCAGGGCGAGCCGCGACGGCGTGAACTTTGTGAATGAGTCTGGATACCACTTGACGCCAGTAGCAGGAACACAGATCGGAAACCCATCGGCAGTGCAGCTTCTGGACGGTCGGCACCTGCTGTTCTGCGACGTGTCTTGGGTACCGACGCGCTAAAGGCTCGGCGAGTACATCAAGCCAGCGAACAGGATGAGGCCAGTTTGTCCATCCCGTATCGCGTAAAAGAATGGACGATCTGCCCTAAATACGAACGGTTCACCTGCAGGCGCAGAGGTAACACTCATTTCAGTCCCCGTAACTGCGGCTGCTTCGGTCCCCACCTCGTTCACTTCGACAAAGGTCTTGTGAAGGACTCTGGAGATGTACAGCCGCGCGTCGCGCGTCATGCCTTTGAAATCTGCGCGATTGAGATCGAAAGCCGAGTGCATTCCCATGTCTCTGAGCGAGTCATTGAGAGTAGCTTTGTAAGTTGAACGAAACTTAGGGAGGATGACTGTGCCCTCTTGCGTCTTCAAGGTTGCAATCATTGGGCCAATTGTTTTCTCATCGAGAGCTCTAGCGAAATCGCTGAGTGACTTGCCCTTCGTTGGCAAGACCACCAGCATGGACAGCCTGCCATCACCGTAAGGCAGTGAAACCGACTCGTAGTCAACGGTCTTGATATAACCGTAACTCGCGGCATTTCGCATGAAAGAGGTCCTTTTGGATTTACCTTCGGTTACATAGAAGTCGGCTTCATGTGTAAGTTCTTTATTGAACTGGTGTTTCCACATTCCTCGGAAGTAGATCGCGTTGATCAGGTACATCACCGCATCTTCAGGAACCTCATCGATCAGCTTGTCTATCTTGCCGTTCGTTGTGCGGGAGACCCAATCGTTTATGTTTGCCGCGGCGCTCGGATCCTTGAAACTCATCGTGCGAATCTCCGCGTCGAAAACTTGTCTCCCTCGGTCTAAGAAGTCTTGACGGAACCGCACTTGGTCCGATGCCCATATGGAGTTTGCGATCGTGAGTTCGACGTTTGCGCTTGGGCTTTCCATAAACTCCGCCAGCGTCTTGAAGCTGGCATTCGCCTTGTCTAGGCCCTCGCGAACCACACCGAGTGCAGAGGCCATCTCTTTGGCGGTGTCGCCCTCCGCACCATTAAATGCCATGCCGAGGCTCAGCGCGACACTGGCAGGGGAGACAAAGACATTTTCTCCCGCACTCCGGGCAGCGAGATCGGTGAGGAGCTTGAAGCCAAACTGGTTCGTTGCGTTCACTGCGGCGGCTCCTTCTCCTTGCTGAAGCTGTGCGGTCGAGGTTTGGCGCTGGAGAGCAAGCTGCTCCGGACTCTTCTCAAGCCCCATCCCAGCTCGCGCAGAATCCATTGGGGCGTTACAGCCCACAATTGCAACTGAACCTACGAATGACGCCGTCCACAAGGTCAAAACACGGCTGAAACTGGCTTGCACTCTCACAGTATGGTACCTTTCCGATCCCTACTCAGGGCTATTTGATCGAATTCCTCTCTTCGGACGCTTCGAAGAGTAAGAGCGTTTCCAAAAGTCAGCCCAATGTCCTAATGAAGAGTCTTCTTTATGCCATCGCCGCTGCTTCCGTTTTGGGCGCGGTTGGCCTCGCCCTGCACACAGCAAACTGCGGGCGCTCCGCAAAGCCTTCGGAAGCCCCGAAAACGCCAATTGAGAGGAAAATCGACGGCGGCGCAAGGGTCTTGTTCGTCGGCGCACACGACGCCGATATCCTCTTTGCCGGGCCGATCCTCGCGCGGGCGGGCTCACAGGGCATGGCGCTCACCCTCGGCGGCGGGGGCCAGGCTTTCCAAGATGCCTGCGACGCGTTGGGCGTCTCATTCTCGGCCGCAGGATTTTCGACTAGCGCTGCTGTGCCAGGTGAACCGCGCATTCGAACGCAGGACTTGAAGAATCGCGTGACTTCGAGATGGGCGGCCGGTGGCCGAGACCCTCGGCAACCGATACTCGAGGCCATCGAGAGCTTTCGGCCTGATATCATCGTGACATTCGATGATGACCAGGGATTCACCGGGGACAAGGAACACCGCGCGGTCGGACAACTTGTTCGCGCAGCGATCGACACAGCTCCAGGTCCCACACACCTCTACTGCGTAGTAAATCGCTTTCCACGGCGGTTCTCTGCACCAATTCCCACTATCTCAAGATCGCAGATTGTGGAGATCGCTTCGTCGAGGACCCCCCTCGCCGATGGAACCACACCCTACGAAAGAGCGATGGACGCACTCGATCTGTTCGTAGTAAGCGGCTCTGCCGAGGCGAAACTCTTTCCAAAAGAAACTTGGGAACGGCTGTTGCGGGAAACCGCACTCGTGATTGCATTCCAGCGCGACTCTGATTGAAGAAAGTTAGATCACAGCTGCGCAGGCGGCCGAGTCCGCTCAATTTCGACGCCTGCAGCGGTCGAGGGATGCCCCGTTGGAGGCGCGAGCTTTGCCAGGCGCAGGCGCACACTTTCTACCTTAGGAAACTCAGCAAACAGTCGATCGACGCAGTCTTCTGCCACCGACTCGACGAGGCTCCTCTGGTTCCCAGTTACGACATCACGTAAGATCGCTGTCGCCTTGCCGTAGTCGGTCGCGTCAGCTAGTCTGTCGGAGCGACCCGCGGAAGCAGTGCTGCCGTACATCCAGACGTCGACCCGGTACGGCCTGCCCACGCTCTGCTCCTCGGCCGTCGCGCCGTGAAAGGCATATAGGAGGAGTCCTTCAATGAAAACTGCGTCCACGCCTGGAGTCTACTTGCAGACCTGGAAGGATTTTTTGGGCTGACCGCGAACGAGTGATTATGTACATGGTGATTTCAAGATGGCGGCCGAATCCTGGGTCCGAAGACGAGATGCTGAAAAGGGCGATTGGCCCCCGCGAGACGCTACGCGCCCAGCCAGGTGTGTTGTTCGTCTACGCTCTACGGCACGGCGATGACGTTTTTGTCTCGCACGGGTACTCAAACGAAACAATGTACAAGAAAGTCGTCGAAGATCCGGAAGGGGCCTTTGCCCGTAGCCTGTCCCAATCGGGGCTTGAGGAAGTCTGTGATTGGGTTGAGTCCTGGCGCGGGGAGAGCCTCGATTAGCCTCATCGTGTTGCGATAGCACTTGAGGGCCTCCAGGCCGGGTCATCGAATCTGTAGCCCCTTCTTTGACGTCTAAGTCGGCCTGCTATTCAACTGCCGATTCGTCGATAGCCAGGCACGGTCCTAACATCGAATGCAAAGTTACTGTGGGTCAGGCCCGCAGCGAAGTTCGATTCTATCGTCGTCGCCTTGATACCCAGCTTCTTTCCAGATCGACTCTTCGCATCAACTTCGAAACTCCATAGAATCCATTTCTCTGGGTGGAAGACATAAATTATGCGAAGGTGGTCGCTATCTCCAATCTTCGGGGATTCTGCGACGATTCGTTTGTGCACCTTCCCACCAACTTCGATCGTATCCTCCGACACTACCTTCGGCGCAGGTTTGACCTCAATCCTGACGCCGTAGACATGCTGAGGGACAAAATTGAAGTATCCGTCGTCTTCTTTGGATAAATCTGTCGGCTTGTACTTTTCTTCGAATGCATCGTTCTTTGATTGTCGCAACTGATAGATACGCTCCGGGTGGAGCACTGCATGCGCCGTAAGTCCATCAAAACCTGTATCACTTACCTCAGCGCCATCTACGGATAGTCGCAGTCTGTTACGCTGTCCTGAGATGAGACGCTCCAACCTAAGTAGCTGGCTTTGACCATCCGTCGAGATGTTGATCGATAGCACTTCTCTGCAGTCAGTCAACGAACGGTAGGCATCATGCATCTTCGACTCCATCTCCTCAAACGTTATTGTAGGAGTTGCTGTCAGCACGATTGCGGCAATGATCATGAGGATTCCTTCGGGTAACGGTAATGGCCAATGATCGTCCAAGCTTCAAGGACGTCTTCTTCAGCAGTCGTAGATATATTGTGCATAACGAATGGCAATCCCCTTCGGTTACGCCGATCAGAGAGAATCCCAACGTGGTTCATGCCATTGGGAAGCTTCCAAAATACGATATCGCCCGGTTGCCATGCACTAACACTGCTTTGCTGGGTCTGGTGAGTTAGTGTATTCCCGAATCGCTGAAAAAAGGTCATTTGGTTTGGCGTTCGGCGGTGGTCAATGTTGCGGTCAGGTCCTTTCAATCCCCAGTTTTGCGGATACTTGGAAAAGTTCGCCTTCATGTCTTCGTGAATCAGCTTCTGAAGATCATAACCCGCATTCCTCAGCGCGCGCACAACTACGTCTGTGCACACTCCCTTGTCCTTCGGCAAGTCTCCATTGGGGTAAGCGATCGAATAGTAGGCAGGGTCGTATCGAGTTCCCCAAGCAAGCTGCTTTCTGGCGCCTTCGACGATAAGCGCCGCAGCAGATTTGGACGCAGCACCGCTCTGTCCGGGACCTGGCACCACTGCTAGGCTTCCCATCATCAAGAGTGCGCCAACAACACGCGAATCACGCCACACGGGGTAAGTTTACCGCCATCACTATGTACAAACTTATCGCTCCCTTGATGCTTGCTTGTGCATTCGTCGGTTGCGCGCCGAAAGAAGGCCCCGAGCCGGGTGAAGCCGGTAATGGGTCAACCGGGAGTCATTCGGCCTCGCCCCCTGTGGGAACAATTGCCGGTGCATGGAAAGGGATTGCAAGTCCCGAAGAACTTGCGCATGCAAGAGAACACGGACATCCGCCCAGCAGCGATACGCTCAGGATCGACGCTGACGGAACCTTCGCACTGTCGTCGACTTCTCACGGCACAACTCAGACAATCGAAGGTGACGCTAAGATTGAAGGCACCGAAGTCTCTCTCACGCCGAGAATGACAAACGGAGTTCAGGCGCCGCAAGATATGCAGACACGTCCGCTTACCCTGCGACTCACCGACAGCGGGAAACTGGCTGACGAGCGAGGGAACCCACTGTTCGAACGCTAGTCCGCGCTGAATCGACATTTGTGAGTGAAGTAAGGTGCACATTACCAGCAACGCTGGCTAACTCACGCGCGCCGCGGCGATAAGATCCCTGGGCGGAATAAATGTCACGTCTTCATCGACTGTGAGAAGCGTTTCAATTGTGGCATCAGGATTACCTTCAAGGAGCTTGGCAAGGATGCGCTCGACCGATTCCTCCGGCGTGCTCGCGCCGCTCGTGATGCCAATGACATTGAATTGCGACTTCCACTCGTCTCGAACGTCCTCTGGCTCGAGGATCAAGTACGCAGGAGTCCCGCACGTTTCTGCCACCTCTCGAAGTCTGTTAGAATTGGAACTCGTCGTGCTGCCCACGACCAGAACGAGGTCTGATTGTTCTGCGAGAGCCTTAACTGCGATTTGCCGATTCGTTGTTGCATAGCAGATGTCCTCTTTGTCCGGCGTTTCGAGGCGAGGAAATCGTCGCTTAAGAATGTCCATGATTCTCTCGACTTCGTCGACGCTGAGGGTCGTTTGAGTCACGACGGACAGCTTCCCGCTCGGAACATCCACCGCTTCAGCCTCTTCAACATTGTCGATGAGCGTCATGCGTTCGGGTGCCTCGCCCATCGTCCCCTCTGCCTCTACGTGGCCCCGGTGTCCGATGTAAAGCATGTTGTATCCAGCTTTCGCATATCGCGCAGCCTCCCGATGAACTTTGGTGACGAGAGGGCAAGTCGCATCGATCACATTGAGACTGCGCCGTGCTGCCGCTTCTCGCACCGCCGGGCTAACGCCGTGCGCGCTGAAGACGACGACCGAACCCTCAGGAATCTCTTCAATCTCCTCGACAAACACAACGCCACGATTCTCGAACGCCCGGACGACATGCTCGTTGTGGACAATCGCGTGGCGAACATAGAGCGGCGCGCCATGCACCTTCAGCGCAAGGTCGACAACCTCAATGGCGTAGGACACCCCAGCACAAAAGCCCCGGGGCGCGGCCAGGAGTATCTTCTTCACGGTGTGAGGATACCGTCTTAACGCCCGGCACGGGCATCAAACAGTTCATAAATGCTGACGCTGCCACTCACTTCATGCGCGATCACGAGGAGCGGAGTTCTGGTCGGGCTGTCGGTTGCGGCAATAAACGTCACCCCTTCAGCCCCAAGATCGCCGGCGGATTCCGCAGGCTTTGAAAAGTCTCGAAAGTTCACATACTGGATGAAGGTTGGATTGTAAGGGTCGGTTACATCGTAAATCATTGCCCCACCGATTCTCTCGAGTCCCACGAACGCTATTGTCCGCCCGAACACGCGGCCGATGGCGACTCCCTCGGGCTCCGGTCCTTTGCTCATTGTTCGTGAGTCACGGCTCTGATTTGCCGTGTTAGTCGAGTTGTAGTCGAAAGGATACACGCCCGCGGTTATGATTTCGATGTTAGCGCCGCTGTCGAACACGAGGTTCAAGCTTTCGTCCCAAATGCTGAACGACCGCCCGCCGAATAAGTGAATCTCATTGTGAAGCCCGTCACCGTTTGTATCACCCGTTGCACTCGAAACGCGCAACTCACCCAAAGCTGACTGTAAAGTGGCGGCATTGGGAAAGGACCTTGGATCGAGCTCGAGGTTCTTCAGCCGGACCTCTTCTGAAAATCCAGACCAGTCTCGTGCATCACCTTCGTTGGCAGTCACGATGTACGTCTTTCCTCCAACCGTGTAAGACGCGATGCTATCAGGTTGATACATTCCAAGCACTGGCCAGTTTTCGAACACGACGATGCCGTTTGCGCCAACCCTGCCTATCTCGTTGCCAGGTTTGGAGTGATCCTTCAGGCCCAGGGCATGGATGGATTTTACTGTTGCAGCAGGTATGTCGACGACCGCTATGGCATTGTTCTCTTGCAAGCCAACATACGCGGTCATCGAGTCAGCAGATATCGCAATGTACTCAGGTTCGAGGTCTTGCGCCACTGTTGCGTTAGGGCCAAAGATTCTGATTCTTGGATCTAAGTCCGCACGCGAGAACCCACGAAAGTCCGCAGTCCGCACGGAGCTTTGCGTCAGCCCCGCGACGCCGTTAGACACATCGATCACACTCACCGTCCCCTCTGGATCAACAGTGTAATCATCATTGGGTTCGCCTTCGTCAGCTGTCAAGCAGTATTTGCCGTCTGGCGTAAAGCAGATCATGTCCGGCTGGGCGCCGACGTGCAAACTCGCGAGAACGTTGCCATCAGGGTCCATGAATACAGCGCGGCCAGGATCAGTCTTTTTGTTTGCCTCCACCGCCGCAGCAAGCAAATCGTTGTGAACGGCGACGCTATTGACAACTCCGCCGTGTGTGGCAAGCGATACCGAACGAACCCGCTTCGGCGCACGAGGGTCGCGCACATCCAGAATGTCATTTTGCCCAGACTCCGCATTGACAACATAGAGCCTTTGCGTTCGTGGATGATGTGCAACGATTTCTGCCGCACTCTTTCCGAAAACACCACTCTCATATCGACCGAGAAGGCGAAGTCTGATGATTGGTGAGTCTTCTGTATGCTGCTCTGCGGGCGCTTGAACCGTCTGAGTGATCCAAAAGTGTGAACTCAATCCGAGGAGGACTATAGCGATGTTTCGTATCCACATAAGGTGCTCTTGAGGACGTTACTTGGACTGCATTAACGGAGTGCTAAAACGCGTTCGTGCCGTCAGTAGAGCGAGCCCCGAAACTGTTCAAGCGACTGATCCGAAGAGATCGCACCTGAACCGCGTTTCGTGCAGGGTCGTGGGTCAGCCTCGTTTTTTCGGCCGCAGCCTCTTCGAAAAGGTCCCCAGGAGCCCGTTGATCCGGTATCATAATCTAGCCGACCCTGACACCCAACCAAGTGAGACGGGGTCTGCCGGAGTTTTATGCCAAGAAGAGTCGAAGAATTCGTCTTTCACGACAGTGCGACGCCTAAGATCGGGAGCATCGAGAAGGGCGGCAGCGTCATCACCCTCAAACTCGAAGATGGCATCAATTGGGCGAGGAGCAACGCGCTTTGGCCGCTCACTTTTGGTTTGGCATGCTGCGCCATTGAAATGATGTCGACAGTCGCGAGCCGTTTCGACATTAGCCGGTTCGGAAGCGAAGCATTTCGGGCAACTCCGCGGCAAGCGGACGTGATGATTGTTGCAGGCCGAGTCAGCAAAAAGATGGCCCCAGTTCTTCGCCAAATCTACGACCAAATGCCTGAACCGAAATGGGTCATCAGCATGGGCGCATGTGCGTCATCAGGTGGAGTCTATAACAACTACGCGATTGTGCAGGGCGTCGACCAAGTTGTTCCAGTGGATGTGTACGTACCCGGATGCCCTCCGTCACCAGATGCGCTGCTATACGGATTTTTGAAGCTGCAGGAAAAGGTTCGCAATCAGCGCAACCTAAAACTGATCGAGCTAACACCACGCACTCAGGAGCAGGTGAACGCCTGATGATCACCGAAGTTGGAAAAGACATCGTCCTCCCGATATTGAAAGGATTCTTGCTTACTGGCAAGCGGCTCTTTCGAGACAAGGCCACGGTGATGTATCCTGAACAGAAGCGTGAATCCTACCCTCGGACAAGATGGCGTCACGTCTTAGCGAGGTACGAAAACGGACTTGAGAAGTGCATTGGCTGTTCCCTTTGTGCGGGTGCATGCCCGGCTCGGTGCATCTATGTTGAGGCGGCAGAGAACACCGACGAAGAGCGATACAGCCCTGGCGAAAGATACGCAAAGCGCTATGAGATCAATATGCTTCGGTGCATTTTTTGCGGATTCTGCCAGGAGGCTTGCCCAACAGGCGCAATCGTTTTGCGTAATGACTTTGAGCTGGCGGACTACCAGCGAGAAGACTTCGTTTACACCAAAGAGATGCTCATCGAGCCGATGCCAATAAGAGTCGACGGTTAGCGATTACCCTCGAAAATTCGATTCGCCGATGCCGGTGTTGGCTCGAATGTTCGTGTAGCTGGATACTCCTGCAACCTTGTTCTCGCTGTTCTTGACGGTCACTTTGGTTGGCACCCATACTCCATTGTGTTCGGTCGGTGTTTCGTAGAGAAACGTAGCTAAGAACTCGCCCTTTCGGCTATACCACATGCGCTTCGTGATGTACCGCTTTTGCGCATCAACCCATACACGGTGGCGAGCTGTGTCGTCGGTGTGGTGATAGGTTACGTCAAAAACGTGTTGCGATCCCTCCGTTCGAACGTATACACCTTTAACATAGGAATTCTTCATGGACCTCGTAATCAACCCGAACTCGAGTAGCGTCTGATGCTTGCCCGGAGCCTTTGCTACGTTGTCGCGACCTTTGATCCCAAGCCGTGGGATGTTGTACGACTTGTTGAACCCGTTGATAATGTAGTGGGCATTCTCCCCATTGATGTTCATATCCAGCCTGATCATCATCGGCTCCTTCCAGAGGATGCGGGTCTCCTTAGCCTCGTATCCCATCGCAAAGTCGGCGTTGATCTTTCGCAATTCACTTCGGCTCGCAGTCTGCACCTTCCCGGTAAATCCGAGATCCTCCAGGCGATTCGAGATGGCATCGTCGAAGGTCGGGGCGATCAGCGTGCTGGCAAGGACGGCAGTCAGAATGGTCATGGGTTAATTATGGACGGGCGAGCCCTCGCGCTCGTTTCACGGGAGCACTCGGGGGTATGTTCGTGAGATGACCGCCCGCAGCGCTTCCCTGTTCTTCCTCACTTTTTGCGGTCTGACGGCTCACACCGCCACCTACACGGTAGCCCCCTCGCCAGCGACACGCGAGGCGATTGTCGAGGTGCGAATCGAAGGCGAGCCGAGCACGGAGTTTCGAATGGCCGCATGGGCTCCGGGAGACTACAGAATCGTAAACTTTGGTCGTCTGCTCAGCAACGTCCGGTTTTTCAAGCAGGGCGAAGAGGTTCCCGCAGAAAGAGGCGAGGATCCAAACAGTTGGCAAGTCTCCTCAGGGGCTGACAGAGTCACGTATCACGTAAACTCGCGGACGAGCATCTTTACAGAAGATCTGCGCGTCAATGATCGCGAGATGTTCTTCAACGGGCCAGCGGTTCTGGGTTGGTTCCATGGCCGCCAGCACGAAGAGCACACTTTGCGGATTCTGCTCTCGCCGGTTGGGGCAAGTGCGTTTTGCGCCCTCGACCCAGTCGCATCTGGCGAGGACGGCTACGCGACATACCGCGCCCCGAATTACGAGTCGCTCGTCGATGCGCCGGTAGTTGTTGGGACTACGATCCGGTCATTGGAATTTGCCGTTCAAGGCAAGCCGCACTGGATCGTCGCGTACAACCGACCCCAGTCTCTGAATCTGGAAACCTGGAGCAGCGTCGCGAAACGTGTGGTCGAAGAAACGAGTCGCCTTTATGGGCAACTTCCCTACGCGAGATACCTGTTTATGTTGGACGTTGGCGGGCCAGGTGGTGGCTTGGAACACGCGGCAAGCACTCGTATGGCGGTTTCAGTAAACTCGACAGCACAGGCTACGGCACAGTTCATGGCTCACGAATTCGTTCACACGTACAATGTAAAGCGGATTCGCCCGAGCGCTCTTCAGCCGATAGATTTCACGAAGCCCGCGGTCACAGGTGCGCTGTGGTGGCTCGAAGGCGTGACCGACTACTACGCACGTGTCGTGTGCGTTCGAGCTGGGATCAGAACACGCACCGAAATCCTTGGTCAGTTAGGTCGAGAGATTAGCCTCCTCTCGCGACAGCCAAGACGCCTACAGGTTTCCGCTAACGAAAGTAGTCGCCGTGTGTGGGAAGCGAACAACAGTTCAGGGTTTGGCATCGACTACTATATGAAGGGGGCATTGATCGGGTTCATGCTTGATCTCGCGATTCGTACAGAATCGCGCGGTGAACGATCTTTAGACGATGTGATGTTCGCACTTTGGAGCGAGTCACAACAAGGAAAAGCGGGCTTTTCGGAAACTCGAATCCGTGAGCTTTGCGTGATGTTCGGCGGCGACGCCTTGGGTGATATCTACGACGAAGCAGTATTTCGAGCCGTTGACATG
Organism: Fimbriimonadales bacterium; assembly: GCA_041744215.1. Classification (GTDB taxonomy): domain Bacteria; phylum Armatimonadota; class Fimbriimonadia; order Fimbriimonadales; family ATM1; genus JAHCHL01. The sequence continues at coordinate 20,048 of JBGTLG010000017.1, forward strand.
CCCTGGGAGCGCGTGCTGCGCAGAGCTGGGCTTGCATTCGACGATGGTCGCCTGTTCGAGATGATGGACGCAACGCAAGAGGCGTCACAAGTCGCGAGAAACTGGCCCTATCGAACGCCCTGAGCCGGTTCGACGCTCTTCAAGTCCATCACCATTTTGATGGTCATCATTCGTGGGGCGCTCGCGCGGATGGTTGCTGTGAAACGAACGAGCGCGCCCGACTTAGAGTCAAACCAACTCGACGCTGGCCCATCGAGTGTCATCGCTTCGCTTCCTGAGGATTCGGCGTCGATCTTAACGGCAGTCCACTCGCCAATCTGATCCGTTCCACCGTACCTAAACGTGATCTTCGGCATCATTCCCTGGAGGTTCGAGCCTGGATCGCGCGGATTGGTTACGTCGGGAACCTCGCCTCCCCATGTTTCTCCTGCGACGAGCGCGCCCTCAGGAAAGTATGCAGTTGCCGCCGCCGTCACGACAGGTACTCCATCAGGTCCGACTGGACGAAATCGATTGTCGAAGCGAGAGACGCCGGGCTTTGAAAACTCTTTCCTTCTTTCCGCAGCAACGACATCTTCAGTGCCCGCGAGCCTCCCGCCACACTTCGTCTCGACTCTGACATCCTGGAATCGATCTTCAAACTCGAACACGCCATCGGCGGCGGACACGCATTTGCGTACAAGCGTCGCGCGAATCGTGTTGTTGATCGTCCCTGGAACCTCGTCCGAGCCGGGCTTGCGGTACTCAGCAATCTCTTCGTCCTGTTCGAAGACGTAGGTGAAAACATCGCCAGCTCGAACGTCAAGACGCAGCGGGTCAGCACGCCCTGTCTCTATCGACTTCGGCTCCGATAACTCAGTGGACGATGGCGCCGGATCCGACGGGGGAGAACAAGCTGCGACGAGCGCAACACCCAGGGCGGCCGGGAGGAGGACCAAGCGGAGCTTCGGGCCACCAAGCGGATTCAAACTTTCGCGAACAAACGTGATCATCGGCATAGAACTGGTTGCAGAACCCGTTATACCGTTCGATGTCGATTGCCTGCCGAGCCCGCTCGATAGGGGCCGGCATCCGGATGGTGATGATCCCAAGCTTCACCAACAGATCAATAGGCGTACAATCACGGGCTCGCAGTAATCCACAAGTGGGGGCCTCCCGAAGGCGAGGGCGTGGGATCAGAGGGTCACTATGCCCGCAGGCCCTATCGGTGTCTTAGGAAATGTGGACACAAAAATGAGGGAGGAGCCTCGCGAACAGACATAGAAACAGGGGAGTAGCAGATGAATAGCCGTCCGTGCTTGGGCATCGCCTCGGCGTGCCCAGGCACAAAACAGGAGAAGAACAAATGAGAGTAGCAGTTATCCTCGCCCTTCTAACCGGATGCCTCTTGAGCATCAGTTGCTCGACGAACTCCGGCGCGAACTTCATTGTATTCCGCAATGACGCCGGCAACATCCTCCGGATGAACTACAACGGCACCGGACGGAGTACCGTCTTTGCTGGTGACGACACCAGTTTCAACCCCTCGCTCTCGCGAAGTGGACGGAAGATCGCCTTCGCTTCGTACAGCTCGATCGATGGCAGCTTCCGCATCCTACTGATGAACACCAACGGTAGCAACGTGCGGGAGCTTTTGAATCAACCAAGCAGCAGCCATCACCCAGCTTATAACCCAAACAATCGCACACTTGCCTTCCATTCCAACAGTGGAGGCACCTACCAGATCTATCGCATCAACGATGATGGCTCCGGCCTCCAGCAGCTGACGAGCACCGGTGCGAACCAACACCCTGCGTGGAGCCCTGATGGATCCAAGATTGCGTTCAGATCGAATCGTGACGGCAACAACGAAATCTATGTCATGAATGCCGACGGATCAAACCAGCAACGATTGACGAATGATCCGGGAAGCGACTTCCGCCCGTCCTGGAGCCCAAATGGCCAAAAGATCCTCTTCACCTCCGACCGAGCGGCCGGCGTGCAGCAAGTCTGGATGATGGACGCCAACGGCGCTAACCCATGGCAACTGACCTCCGCCACAGCTCGAAGCTGGGCGGCTGCATTCACTCCCGACGGACGCAAGATCGTATTCTCGAGCGAAAGAGATGTGAGCGGCGGCCAAGTCTATATCATGGACGCGGACGGTTCAAACCAAATCAACATCTCTAACACCACGGATGCGGAGTACGACGTATCAACTGGTACCGGATAAGGGATCTCGGAAACGACGGGACATAATCCGGTAACTCCAAAACATCGTGATCGCCGTCCTTTCGGACGGCGATCACGATGTCCTAATGCATGGCCTTGTCGCCATAGAGAGTCTGAACGTATGCGATCTGGCCCAGATGATAGTTGAAGTTCCAGCGAGGATAGTCCATCATCTCTTCCATTGCGAAGTCGCGACCACCGTCATAGGGTAGCCACTTCGTCTCAGCGAGCCGCTCGTCGGGCATCTCCCGGTACATCTCGAACAATTCCTCAAGCCTGCGATAGCACTCAGCCTTGCAAGCCTCAACGGTCGCGAACTGCTTCTTCTCGGCTTCGACCTTGGCGGCTACTTCCTCGTTCCACTCGGGTTCCTCTTTGCCGCCGATCAGGTCCTTGGCCCAGCTCGGACAGAGGGCCATTTCCTGGCAGATGTCCAAAACGGAACGCCCACCGTCGAGGGGCTTCCAGTCAAGCTTGTCTGCCGGGACGGCCGCCGCATACTTGAACGCCTCGTCGGCCGCCTGCTTCGTCACCCTAACCATGTACTCTTGAATTCTCATTGGATGTCCTCCTGCGCCATAGTAGACGCTTGTCGGGCATTATCCCTGCCGAGCCCGTCAATTGTCAAGCGACCTTCAGGTCCGGTCGGGTGTCGGCATGGCGACCGGGATCAGCAGGACGTTCGTTGCGGCGGCCTCTTGGTAGCTGTTCCGACGTAGATCTCTCGTGTTCGGTGGCTCACTGCGCTAACCTGGTTTCTTCGGTGCTGTTGTTGGCGTCGGCATCTCGTTTCGGTCGGTTGACGGCGGGATGTTTTCGGCTCATCGCCCTTACTGGACTCATCGAACTCATCACGCTTTAACATTGTTAACGCGGTTTCTTGAGGTCACTAGGTGGGTTGAGTGCGGTGTTGCGAGCGGTTAGGGCGCATTCCCTCGGGTACAAGGCCACCGTCGGTTAAGTCCTCGGGAGGGGCAGAAGTCAACCTGTTGGGACGCGGCCAGTCGCACCGGCCGAGGGAGGATGGTGTCCGGAGCATTTCACTGACAGATTCTTTTGGCGCAGTCCACCTACGAAATTTGTTGAAGAATCTGTCAGTGCCACCCGACCGCACTCTGGCCACCCGTCAACGGCTTTTCACTGAGGAACTCGCTGGTGAGCAGAAGTAGCCTAAAAGGATCGGCGAGTCACTCAGTGGCACACCTACCTGTGGGAAACTCACATCGTCGGCCGAGGCTCAGTCCAGCCAGGCGGGCGCACCCGGCGGCAGGCGGCGCTGCGGGGAGTTTGATTACGATGTGGTTGAGCAGGTAGTCATCTCACCTTAGAAACCCCACCAACTTACGCAACGTCTATCGATTATGCTTTATGCTCTGGCAGGCTTGGCGCTTGGATTTGCACCCTCTCCCGCACTTCAAATTGGTGAGGTCTCAAAGACCGAGTTTCTGAACCTTCTCTCGCGCATTGGTTACGAGACGGAGGACCTTGGTCAGTACTACGCAAAGGTGCGTGACGGCTCAACGAGCTTCCACATAGTTGTTGCGTTTCACGCTAACCGGAGCGGAGGGCCGAGTTTCGTGGGGAGCGCGACGGCGCGCGCGGAGTTCGGTCTTCCGTCGTTTTTAGGCAAGAAGCAGCTGGCAGAGTGGCAGGCGCAATCGCAACTTGAAAGTGTATCGATACACTCGTTCCTGGACGGAAGAGTCGTGATCGTAGGGCATTTGTCTGGCAAGGAAACCACCATCGAGGAGCTACAGAACAACGTAGGCCGCATGCTCAACGCCACGCGAAACCTCGAACAGTTCCTTGCTCCTTTGGGCGGCAAGCCGACGGGCACGATACATGAGGTGGGGAAAGCAAAACTAGATCTCAACGCCAAGCTGGAATTCGCGGATGAAGAGGATTTCGTTTATCTGCGGCAACAGTTTGGTTGGCTGGAACCAGAGACAGGTTCCCCATATGGTGTCATCAGAGGGTGGCTGGTTGTCGCGTCGGTTTCCGACATTCCTGTCTTGTTTAGTGGCTTTGGTGCGTCCGCCCCCAGATTCACGTTGACCTGCATGACAAATGTCGACCCACCTCGGGAGGAGCGCCTCCGCAAGACATTCGAAGCCGTCACCTGGGCAGATGCAAGTGTTCAGGAAGGGCGCATTTACATCCAGAAGTGGGTCGACACAGGAGATGGTATCACGGTGCGGGAAGTGCGCGACTTGACAATTGACTTCGCTACGAGGGTGAAGGGACTACGACTTTTCGGCCAGTAGACAGGGAGTGAAGTTCCGGTTATTCCCGGCGGCTGCGGCAGGCGGCGCTGCGGGGAGTTTGATTACGATGTGGTTGATGCAGTGATTCGGCACCTGCCTTCTTAGCCGATAAGTTCGGCGAAAAAGAAGGAGCGAATCGTTCCCGTGGTTCCGACGGCGGCACGAGAGCGAGCTTCCCGTGCTAGTCCCTAGTCAAGCAAGCGCCGCGCTAATGAGATTAGTGGGGCCAAATCTATCCTGGCTCTGCCATCGGCGTATGGAACCAGGTCGGGCCGCTCCCAAAGCTCGCTCAGGCATTCCAGCATCGCCACATCCAACATCCGGTCTTGCTCAAATCGCTGAATGGCGATCTGCGTGATTCGCACACGTTCATCCCGTCGATGCCTGGTGTAGGCGAACAAATTGCCAGCAAAGTGTGCATCGATCGTCGGAAGCAGCCGCATCACGTTTTCGAATCCCGAAATGACCGGCAACGGCGCAGAGAACGAGCCACGCGGAGCCGCGAGGAATTGGTCCACAAACTCTGTGCTCAGCTCGCGTTCGCCCCAATGCATACGAATCGCAAGAGCATCCAGGCGATCACGAACATTGTTGATGGGAAAGCTCTGCGGAAACTGCTCTGCAAGCCATGCCATGTAAAGCGCAAGCTCCGCCTCGGGCGGACCGGTGCCGTATCCCAAAACCTGGGATTGCTTCGGCGCCACGTGTTTGAGAAGCGTGAGGAAGACGCGCCGCGGGCCGCCCTCTGCTGCTGCGGCATTTCGAGCGAAGATGTCGGCTATCGCTACCATTGTGGAGTAGGAAGGCGTGTACTCGGTATTCGTAAGCACCGTCTGCGCCAGCGACCCGCCACTGTATGCGGGCGCAAAGTCGTGCCCTGGCGCGCGCCACATCATCTCGTGACTACCCGACGGAACCGCGCTCGCGTAGAAGCCCCCATTCGCCGCCGGTTGCTGCAAAATCCATAGGCTCTTCTTGCCAATCCGTCCATCGAAGATGGGGCCCCGGCCGACGCCGGCTCCCTGCCTTGGAATTCCGTCGTCGATCATCGTCGCTGGCAGCGGTATGCGTAGTTCTGCGGGGCCACTTCCCATAACGTAGCTGATCGCCCGCAAGCTTAGCGTGCGATAGAGCAGCTCTTGCGTGCCTTCGAAGCCCTCCTGCCAGAACTCTCCGGTCTGCGTCTCGGCGGCGAGCCCGGTGTTTTCGGCGATGACGATGATATGCGCTTTCTCGACCGCTGCTCGGACATACTGTGCTTGGCCGGGAGGCGCTAAGAACAGCCCCAGTAGGGCAAAAATGATAACGCGATGAAGATGCTCCATTTCTTGCCTTCTTTACTTATGGATTAATGTCGCTACGACAACTTTATGAAACTGTGACGCCGACGCTGGCATCAAGGAACGAGCGCAAGTCGTCCTCGTTGACGCCGGGCTCCCCCGGTGATAGGTTGTTTAGCTTCCCTTCTTTGATCCACTCTTCGAGGCGTCCGACTTCGGAAAACAGGTGATCGAACGAATCGACGACGAAAAGCAGCGGCTGGTAGTGGTGGATCTCGAAGTATTGATTGATGACCCACTCCATCCGGAACGGATACCTTTGCACGTCTTCTGATTCGATGCAGTGTTCGATCTCTCCGAAGGACGACAGCAGTCCGCTGCCATACACGCACGTTCCGCCGCCCGCGCGCTTCATGAGTCCAAACTCGATCGTAAACCAGAAGAACCGCGCCATCCCTTTGATAATGCTTTCGACGACGCGGATACGCTCGTTTTCGTCACGGATTTCTTGCGCGTGTTGCGCGGCGAACCGCGCGACTTCGCCGAAACGCACCAGCACGTCTGCAAACTGACGATCGGTGTGCATCGGCACGTGTCCCGCTACGTCGTGGAAGATATCTGGTTCGGGCAGGTATTCGAGGGATTTGAAATCGCGGATCGTTATCGTCGTTGGGAATTCTCTATTGCGGATGCTGTCGAAGAACACGTACGCTGGCACATAGCCGCTGACCGCCTTCGCCTTGAAGCCTGACAGCGGTTCGAGAAACTTGTTGATGTCTTCAAGTCTTGGCACTGCGTTAGGATCGAGCGCGAGATTGCTGATCCCTTCCATAAACTTGGGGTTGGCGTACTTCTCCCACCGGGGCCTGATGCGTGCGTAGAGTTGCCGCCAGGTTTCCTGGTTCTCTTCGCTATAGAGTTCGTAGGGCTGCTGGATGTAGAGCTCGCCGTTCGATTTGGCTGCTTCGATGAAGGGCGCTTTTGTGGTTGTCAGTCCTGCCATCGGTGTGGTTCCTTACCTTATTATGACGGGCTTCGGGAGGAAATCGGTTGCGTTTGGCTAAGGACTGGCGTGGGACGATCGGCCATGTGCTACCGTGCTGGCCGTTAACAGAAGAAAGCCCCAGCTCGTTAGAACTGGGGCTTTCAAAGTTATCAATCCGGGCAGCGTGCTAGCCTTGCAGGCCGTTGCCAGCCAACTACTTTCGCCGCTGAGGGGCTTAACTGCCGTGTTCGGGATGGGAACGGGTGTTTCCCCCTCGCCATGACCACCCGAATTGAAATCGGTGAATCGTATATATATGTGTCAATGCCTTGTTTTGACAGTTACACGCGTTTTGGAACTCCGCATCAAGTCGAATCCCGACAGTGATGTGGTTATGAAGCCCTCGACCTATTAGTATCGCTCATCTTAACACGTTACCGTGCTTACAAACGCGACCTATCAACCCGGTTCTCTTCCGGGGGTCTTACCTGGTTATTCCAGTGGGAGATCTCATCTTGAGGTGGGCTTGGCGCTTAGATGCTTTCAGCGCTTATCCCTTCCCGACGTAGCTACCCAGCGTATGCCCCTGGCGGGACAACTGGTACACCAGAGGTCAGTTCACTCCGGTCCTCTCGTACTAGGAGCGACTCCTCTCAAATCTCCTGCGCGCGCAGTGGATAGGGACCGAACTGGCTTACGCCGTTCTGAACCCAGCTCGCGTGCCACTTTAATCCGTGAACTCCGGAACCCTTGGGACCGAATTCAGCCCCAGGATGTGACGAGCCGACATCGAGGTGCCAAACCATGCCGTCGCTGTGAGCGCTCAGGCAAGATCAGCCTGTTATCCCCGGGGTAGCTTTTATCCGATGAACCCTGGCGTGCCCACGCACAACCAGAGGGTCACTATGCCCAACTTTCGTTCCTGATCGACTTGTGTGTCTCACAGTCAAGCACTCTCTATACCATTACGCTCAACGGCTGATTTCCGACCAGCCTGAGAGTACCTTTGGACGCCTCCGTTACCTTTTTGGAGGCGACCGCCCCAGTCAAACTACCCGCCTACCACTGTCTCCGAACCGGCTTACGGTCCGGGTTAGTATTCCAGAATGCAAAGGGTGGTGTTCCATTGATGCCGAAGCTCCCACCTACGCTCTACAATACATCCCAAAACACAATGATAAGGTGTAGTAAAGCTCCACGGGGTCTTTCCGTCCTACTGCGCGGAACCCGCATCTTCGCGGGTGCTACAATTTCACCGAGCTTCTCGCTGAGACAGTGCCCAAGTCGTTACGCCTTTCATGCGGGTCGGTATTTAGCCGACAAGGAATTTCGCTCATTCTGTTCCTCGATTCATTGATCGAGTGAAGCGATTCTGTTTGAGCTGAACCGCTTTCCTACATGTCGCCATGCAGATCGGACCATATCTTCTCCGATTTCTCGGAGTTCAGCGTATGGCCTCTGGGGATTCCGGCTGTTGAGCCGGTCTTTCCTGCTGATGGTCTGCACCCAAAGCATTGTCACTTACTTTTTTTGCAAGTAGCTTGGGATACTCAGATGTTCCAGCATATAGCTGAATTTTACTAAGGCAGTGTTTGTTCCACCTTAGGACCGTTAGAGTTACGGCCGCCATTCACTCGGGCTTCGATTCAGTGCTTTGACCTTGCGGTCGAACACCTCCTGTTAACCTACGAGCATTGGGCAGGCGTCAGCCCCTATACGTCGGTTTTCACCTTAGCAGAGACCTGTGTTTTTGGTAAACAGTCGCCTGGGCTGCTTCGCTGCGGCCTCTCTTGCGAGAGGCGCCCCTTATTCCGAAGTTACGGGGCCCGTTTGCCTAGTTCCTTAGCGAGAGTTCTCTCGAACGCCTTAGTCTTCTCGACTCACCTACCTGTGTCGGTTTACGGTACGAACGAACAAGTGTTAACGCCTATAGGGCTTTTCTCGGCCCCCATCTACTCCAGTTCGCTTCACCCGAAGGATCCACTTCCCCCTCACAAGCGTTTATGCACGTTTTCACCGTGCCCCGCCTGAGTCGGGCCCACAACAACCAACGGTGTGGGATGGAGCGTTTGGAAGCGTCCTCCTTGGCAACACTTGCCCGGGGACGGAATATCAACCGTCTATCCATCGGCTACGCCTTCCGGCCTCGCCTTAGGGATCGCCTGACCCGCCGCTGACGAACATGGCGGCGGAAACCTTGGGTTTTCGGCGCTGGGGATTCTCACCCCAGTTATCGCTACTCATGCCTACATTCTCACTCGTACGCGCTCCAGCAGTGCTCACGCTCTACCTTCGCTGCACGCACGACGCTCCCCTACCGATTCACTTACGTGAATCCCAGAGCTTCGGGACACGGCTTGAGCCCCCTTACATTGTCCGCGCAAGATCACATTCGGCCAGTAAGCTGTTACGCACTTTTTAAAGGATGGCTGCCTCCAAGCCAACCTCCTGGCTGTTTACGCGATCTCACATCGTTTTACACTTAGCCGTGTTTTAGGGCCCTTAGCTGCTGATCTGGATTGTTTTCCTTTTGACGACGGATCTTAGCACTCGCCGTCTCACTGCTACGCTAATCCTATGGCATTCGGAGTTTGATTGGGTTCGGTAACCTGGTGGGGCCCCTAGCCCATTCAGTGCTCTACCTCCATAGGACAACACGTAACGCTGCACCCAAATGCATTTCGGGGAGAACCAGCTATCTCTGCGTTCGATTGGCATTTCACCGGACTAACCACAACTCATCCAAAGACTTTTCAACGTCTACTGGTTCGGCCCTCCATGAAGTGTTACCTTCACTTCAGCCTGGCCATGGCTAGATCACGCAGTTTCGGGTCTGCTCGCACCGACTAGACGCCCTATTCAGACTCGGTTTCCCTTCGGCTTCGCGTCGTAAACGCTTAACCTTGCCGGTACAAACAACTCGTAGGCTCATTCTGCAAAAGGCACGCCGTCACCCATTTCCCGATTGCTCGGGACATAGGGCTCCGACTGTTTGTGGGTATCACGATTTCAGGATCTATTTCACCCCGGTACTCCCGGTACTTTTCACCTTTCCCTCACGGTACTGGATTCGCTATCGGTGACGAATGGTATTTAGCCTTATCCGGTGGTCCGGACAGATTCACACAAAATTCCTCGTGATTCGTGCTACTCGGGATACCGCCATCTATCGTCGGCTTCGTGTACGGGGCTCTCACCCTCTGTGGCCCAACTTTCCAGAGATGTTCCACTCACCTATTTTTGAATTCCGCGGTCCCACAACCCCAACCGGCAAGCCGATTGGTTTAGGCTCTTCCGTGTTCGCTCGCCGCTACTGACGGAATCTCTTCGAGTTCTTTTCCTCTGGTTACTAAGATGTTTCAGTTCACCAAGTTCCCTCCTACACCCTATGTATTCAGGTGGAGGTGACCGGGCATTACCCCGGCCGGGTTTCCCCATTCGGACACCCTCGGATCAAAGCTTTTGTGCAGCTCCCCGAGGCGTTTCGCCGCTTTCGCGTCCTTCATCGGCCACTCGTCCCTAGGCATCCGTCGTGTACCCTTTATAGCTTATATAACCTCTGTCGAGATTCGACTGATGCGTGGTTCCAAAACGCTATGTAACTGTCAAAGAGCAAGGCTGGCGGCTGGTCAGCTCCCCGTCCGGGGGTGACAGCGATTGGAGATAGTACCCCGCGCGCCCCACAAAGTCAAGTGCAAGTGGAAAGAAAGTGCGGAGTTTTGACCACCATGCTCGTCTTCTCCTAGCAGATTTTGGCAATGACCGCATCGGTTGCTTCGGCGGTGCCATGGGTCCCGCCGAGATCCCGAGTTCGAAGGCCGCCTTCGAGAGCAGATTCGACTGCAGCTTCGACTGCGCTGGCCTCGGACTCCATCCCGAACGAGTATCTGAGCATCATTGCGGCGCTCAAGATCGTGGCGATCGGATTGGCCACACCCATCCCCGCGATGTCTGGAGCACTCCCGTGGGCAGGTTCATACATTCCGAAAACTGTGCCGCCCCGGCTATCGGAGAGTGACGCGCTCGGCAACATTCCCAGCGAACCCGTCACTTGAGCCGCTTCGTCGCTAAGAATGTCCCCGAACATGTTTTCTGTTAGGATGACGTCGAATTGACCAGGATCTCGGACAAGTTGCATTGCGCAATTGTCAACGAGCATGGATTCCCATTGCACATCGCCAAATGCAGCCGCGACCTCGGTGACCACTTCCCGCCACAAACGGCTCGTCTCCAAAACGTTTGCCTTGTCGATTGAGTGTAAGCGCTTTCGTCGCTTCCTCGCGATTTCGAATCCCCTTATGGCGATGCGCCGAACCTCCGTTTTGGAGTACACGCAGGTATCAACTGCAACCTCGCCCCCCTCCCTTCTCTCGCTCGGCTTGCCGAAGTAGATGCCGCCAGTTAGCTCGCGAACGACGATGCAGTCGATCGGACCGCTTGGCCCGAATCGCACCGGGCTCGCATCGATGAGTGCGGGAAAGATTCGTGCCGGCCTCAGGTTCGCATACAGGTTTAGCTCACGCCGAAGCGGGAGAAGTGCACCAACCTCAGGGCGCATCTCAGGCGGCTCGATTCGGTCCCATTTGGGTCCGCCAACAGCTCCGAGCAGCACCGCGTCTGCTGATTTGCAGACATTGAGTGTCGTAAGAGGGAGTGGCGCGCCGACGGCATCATATGCTGCTCCCCCGACCAGGCACTCCTCAAACTCAATCCGATCCGTTACTTTGTTGAGAACCTGGATCGCCGCTGAAGTCACTTCTGGTCCGATGCCATCGCCCGGCAAGACTGCAACTCGAAAAGACATCGTGTGCAATTATGCCTGGGTCACTTAGAATTTGCGCCCCCATTGAAACGAAAGAAGGCCCCCATTCCGATCAAGAATGCCAAGCAAGCCTCCGAGTGCTTCGTTTGCGTCGTTCTTGCTGTACTCATAATTGAGCAGCATCACAGTGTTCCGATCTACGTCGAAAGTGAGACCGGCGCGACCCCAGAACACTTTCGCGAGAACGCCAGCCGGAACGGTGTACTCCACCCATTCCCCACCAACAGTTAGGATGCACTGTCTTGAGATTTGGTGATAGAACTCGGCGACGCCGCCTTTGTACTCGGTTGGCCCCAACACGGTCATCGCTGTGACCGGAGTGAACGAGTACGCTTCGATGTTCAACCCGAACCCCTTCGTCGCTGGAATCTTCAAACCGCCGAAGACGCCTTTGTGATCTACGGGATTCCAGAGATGGCCGACTCGGCCCCAACTACCGGGGGCGCCAAAAAGTGGGCCGATGTTTCGATACCCTCCGTAGATGTCAAGACCTTTAAGATTGATGCCTACCTTCGCCCACCAGGCTTCGTCCCGACTGCCGAAGATACGCCGTCGATCGAACTGATACTCGGACTTTGAGAATCCTCCGTCGATAGTTATCTGTCCGCCCAACCCAAGTTTCGCCTCGCCGCCATAGATAGCGACACGATTGACCGGCAGCGATCCATCGCTTCCGGCATCAATTGCACTGCCTTCGGAGGGATGTATGAAGATGTATCGAAACGCGTACTCGCCGAGCTCACCCAACTTGAAGTTGATCTCCGCGCCTAGGTGCTGATCGACGAGGATGTTGCCTGCACCGCCAAAATCTTGTATGCCGACGGTCATCGGCCAGTTGGGTGTCTGAAGACCGAGCCCGCTCGCCGACGGCGTGAACTGACGCCCCCCGAACATGTTTAGGGTGAAAAAGCCTGCGTCGATATCGAGAGTTGCGCCATCGAAGTACCAGCGCTCGTTATCCCAACGGTCATTGCGAAAGTAGGGAGTGTTGTCAATTCGCTTGAAAAAGTACTCCCCGAGCTCATGCGAGATTCTGCCAAACCTTGCACTCGCAGCGCGGCCTAATACTTTAAAGTTTGTTTCCACCGCGAGGTCTTGAAAGTACACCGACTGACTCGGCTCGGCAAATGGGTGATTTACCAACACCCCCGACTGATTGCCAAAGATTGCAGGCGCAGGGTTATCGCCGTCTGCGAAACCAACCAAGTTTCCAGCGACGAGAGTGCCGTACCATATGGTCCTCGAGTCCGATGTGCTGCTGAATCGGAAAGCGGCTTCGTGACCGAATGTTAAATCGCGAGTAATGCCGACGGGTTCACCGCTGTAGTCCCCCCGGCCATAGCCCGTTGGCCGCCGATCAACGGTTAAGCCGAACTGACCGCCAATCGAGTGACCAGCGAGCATGATGAGGTTGACGTCGCCGTGAATGTCCACGGAAGGCTTTCGCCCTTCGAGGGCCGTCACGCGGCGCTTGAGATCGTCGAGGTCCGACTTCATCCCGTCGACATCGCTGCGGATCTCGCGAAGTTCCACTTGGAACTCATTCACGAGGCGCTGCATGTCGTCGATGATTCGCTTCCAGCCCTTGATCGTTTCGACGTCGGCCTGGAGCCTGGAGAGCGCGTCACGCAAAGCTGCGAGTTCGCTCTTGTCGGCCTTGTTTGCGAGCTGTCCCTCGACGTCGCCGATCTTTCGATTCAGCGTGTCCACCTGGTTCTGAAGGCCACTGATC
>JBGTLG010000018.1:0-2911 GCA_041744215.1 Fimbriimonadales bacterium
ATCGCAGGCCGGGCTGAATCAACGGCAGTTCTGGCAACGCAGCTTTCGCGCGTTCGAAATCGTAAAGAAGGAGGTGTTTCTTCAGAAGTTGAACTACATCCACCAAAACCCGGTCAGGCGCGGGTTGACGGCCGTAGCAGAGCAATACGAATGGTCGAGTGCAAAGATGTATCTGAATGGCGAAGTCGACTCGGATGGAGCTCTCGTCTCACGCGAACGTAGTCTCAACAGGAGGACCAGTTGAGACATCTGAACGGCCATTACGATTTTCAGGGCGATAGGGCCAAGCACGCACGATTACAAGTAGTTGACGACGATCTGCAAGCGAAGATCTGGATTGATCGATTCTCGGCAGCTGGAAAATCCATGCGTCTCCAACAAGTCGAGTATCGTCCAACAGCAGGTCCAAACTCCAACACAGTCGCCAAACATCTGCTTATGAAGGTCGGAATCAATCCCCCGACGAAGCATCCGCGCCGAGTCTGGGGTTGGGGTGACGACTGGCCAGAGATATGGAGCTTGCTAGTGCAGCAGATTGCGGATTAACACGGCGGCAAACTCATGGCACGTGGAAAGCGAAATCGACTTCGGCTCATTTTGAAGATTGGGATGGTTGTATGCCTGGTGGCGATTCTCGCTATTGGTGTGGATGTTCTTGTGCACTGGCACACTTGGACGATTCCGCGGGTAGAGCGGATGGAGGCAGAAGCAAAGAGACTCGTCGAAGTTGGCATGCACATTCAAGTCGTCGACAAGGAACTTCGTAGCTTGGGTTTTTCCGACCCCAAAGTCGATTTCGAACTAGGGAAGACGGTGTATTTGTGGGAGACTCATATCTGGGGCGGTTCGGTCGGCTTTCAGAATCAAGGGGTGGCAGTCTACATTCGCGAGCAAAGCGGCACAGTAGTATCCGTCTCTGTGTACAGAGAGTATGCTGCCCTGTGAACTTTATCCCTCCACCGCTTGCCGTGGAGGGTACAGGTCCAGCCAATCTTCATATCGCAATCCATCTTCATCACTCCACTTCGATTCCTCAAACAAGTTCGCGCTCGACCACTTCCAATCCAACACAGTGTCGCACAAACCAGCCTTCACCGGATTGCAATGTATGTAGGCAAGCTTTTGAAAGAAAAACCTCTCTTTGTCAATCAATACTCCGCGAAAGCTTCTCTGCCAGAACACTCGGTCATTGAGGCCGCGTCGTGCATCGAATCCACGTTCCACACTCCAGTCCAGCTTTAACTGGATCCTGCGCGCGGATATTGACTTGAGCGCACGAACAAAGGAAGAAATGTGCATGCCTTCTGGCAGCCTCAACATGAAGTGAATGTGATCTGGCATGACCACGAATGCATGCAGAACCGCTCCAAGTTTTGAGTGAACCTCGAACAAGACGTTGACCATCTCGTCCGACAAATGAGTGTTGCGAAACACAGGCACGAAATCGAGCACGGTTGTCGTAACAAAAACGGTGGAGCCTCCGTCTCCAAAGTTCTTCCAGTGGCGGTATCGTGGCATCGAATTGGGTGTTCGACGCGAGGCTCGCCCCATCCTGCATGCCCAGAGACCCGGTACCGAGGTCAGACCCTACCCTCCACGGCAAGCGGTGGAGGGATAGATTTTGTGGCGTTTTTTGTGTGTTACACTGTAGCGAGTGCCGACTGGGTCAATGCTTGGTTGCAACTCGCCAACCTGGTCGGGGGTTACCGTGGAACGACATTCGATCTGGAAAGCGGGCCTGGGAAAATTGATTGGTTCCGTAGCCCGCTAACCAAGGATCCGGGCGTCCCTGATGACAAGAAGCAACAAAAGAAGAAAAACAAGTAACCAACACGTCAAAACAAAATGAGGACATCTGACAGAAGTAAGCGAAATGCGTGCGCTATTCTGGCGATTGCAATTCCCTTCGCTTGTGTTGTGCTTCTGTATTTGAGCCTTCGACAAGGCGTTGGCAAGCCGTTTGAGCCTGATGTAACGCGAGCGGTGCAGGGCTTCTATCATCAATACTCGCGGTGGCCTTCGTCAAAAGATGATCTAGTCAAAGGCATGGTTCAACACAAGGCAAAGTCGTTTCACGAGCGTATGTCCTACCAGAAGCTGACCATAGTGATTACTCCGAGCAGTGATGGGACCAGGTGCTTCGTTGATGTGATCTACCCTACTATCTATTTCAAATCCCGTCGGCTAGAAGTGTATCCAAGTGATAGGGAAACTGGGGAAATGTTGGCCAAGGAGTACTTGGGGCAAACGAATGAGTAGTGTTCGCTGGCAGGCCTCCGTAAGGGAGATTATCGAGTGGCAGCAGATGCTCGCGTATCGCTCGCATGGCGCGGCAGAATCGACCAAGTTGAACTGAGAGATCTCGACTACAATGAGCGCCGATAAGTCGTGTTTCCGCCCCTTTGAATCTCGCAGGAACAACGCAGCGAGCTTTTGCGAACGCCAGGAAAAGGAATGAAGAGGGTAACTGTCGAAGCTTAACAGAGCGATGAGAGGCCTACAACGAGTGGTTTCTTTAGGATCGGCCATGTTGCTCATTGTCAGCAGCGTGAGCCAATCGTTCGCGTTGATCAGGTCGTTTTCGGAAGACGCCGATGGGAACATCACCGCCGCGACGTCGCCACTCAATAAGACATCGACCGCTTCTTATGACGGATTGTCGCGGATCGTTTCGGCGACGGATCCTTTGAGCAATACGTATAGCGTCGTTTACGATGCGTGGGGACGCGCGAAGGTTTTCGAGAATCCTGATGAGACGGAATCGTCCGTCGTCTTCGATCCCGGCTCATTGGTACTCGAAGTCATCAACGAAGCGAACAACGTTTGGTCTTTTGATTATGACGATGCGGGGAAACTGATCACGGTCACCAACCCGCTGGAAGAAGAGACGACGTTTGCGTATAACGCAGCC
>JBGTLG010000019.1:0-2202 GCA_041744215.1 Fimbriimonadales bacterium
TCCCGGCGTGTACGCCGCGCTCCCATCCGACAGGATCGCCGAACCAGACGAAGCCCCCGCCCGCGCAAACGTGAAGCTTCCGCCGGAATCAGTCTTCGACACACGCGCACCAAACGCGTTGTAGCCAAAAGAATTCGTCGCGGTCGAGGGATACGTGATGCCGGTGAGGCGAGAAGCATCGTCATAACTGTGCGAGTCAGCCAGTCGGTGCGTAGCAATCGTCTGCGCAACGCTGCTGACGAACAGCATCATCGCCGATCCAAGGCACAGTGCTCGGATCAAGCCTTTCATTTAGCTGTCACGTATCTGATCATTTTCGTTTTAACTTTTTCTTTCTAGCAAGTTACGCGGGCCACCTGCCCGGCACACAGGGGCACCCTGCGGATGTCCTTACTTGGCATTCATACTCCTGATGGATTGTCGATCATTTCGAGGAATGCTTTCCCAAAGGGAATGTATGCCTCTGCCAGCACATGCTCTTCGCCAACGAGCTTTTCAAGTTCCTCTTGGACATATGCCTTAGCCCTGTTCACATCCCCCAAGAGATACCAAACCGCCGGTTTTGTGAAGCTTGAATTGACTGGAGTTGCAATGTCATTGGAGTCGTAAGCGCCGCTGATGGCCTCCAGAGTCGCATGCTCCCACTGCCAGCGAAACCCAAACTCGAGATAAGCATTGAGAAGGTCCGACGCGACAGCTTCGTTATCCGCTGTCTCCGAAAACACCCACTCCTTATACGTGGAGGACGGCATCAGGTAACCCAGAGATATGGTTAGAAGTGATGCGCTCATTGGGGGCTTTTGGGGATGTAGTTCTGCAAGCAACTGAGTCACATAGTCGTGCGTGATACCAACAGCTGGACCCACGAAAACTTCTGCGGACCGATGAGTGGCGCGGCCGAAACCAATCCAACCTTTCATCTGGTCTCCGATGGTTATCCAATATATCTCTCGGCTCTTTTTCAGTCCATGTCGGAGGGCATGCGATCTGAGAATCGCATCTACGCTCTTTATGAAGGTTCCTCGTGCCCTACTCACGCTCACCGCCACCAGTCTACCCATAGTTGTGTTGGACCGATCGTAGTTCCATCCAGACCCCACTTCTTTGCATTGCCGCCAAAGAACGTGCCCCCCCACTTCCTCAAGCTGTTGGAAGAGAGCCCGTTGATTCGGACTCAGTCTCGCAGTGATTCCATTCTTTGATTCATGTGGGATCAACGTATTGCCTTTCTCGGTCACAAAGTCAAGTCGCCCTTTCATTCCGTTTGCTGTTCTTATTGAAATTTCCGTGCCACGTAAACCTTCTCCTCTCGCGGTGGCTGCTTCTATGCTTCGTTGAACACCCGTTTGCCCCTTGAACACTGGATCCGTGCCTCCTCTGGTCGCATTGCTTACTGCAGATGGATTTCTGGCCAGTAATCCGCCCCCTGCTGCTATGACAACAGGAAAGGCTTCCACTAGCGCGATTGCAAGCACTCCTGCAATCAGTCCCATCAGGGCGCCCCTGCCGAAAGACTCTAACCTCTTACCAGGTGGTGCGTTTGCTGCTTCATAGGCGCCGCCACCGATTGCAGCGATCAGCAAGACTGCGCCATAGACAAGAATTGGAGCGATATTGCCGGTGGGATCGGAGCGAGAAAGAGGATTCCCATAGCAGTACGTAAACCAGTTGGAACCGTCCTTGGCCGTATCCTTGCTCAAAAACCTCCCCGTGCTCGAATCGTAGTAGCGATGCCCGAGAAGTTTTAGCCCTGAGTCGGAATCGGTTTGGTAACCGAATGGACCTCCGTATTGAAACGGGCCCGACCAGGTGCCGGTGGATGACATTTCGTTTCCGAACGCGTCGTATTGTTTGGTCGACGTTGTGGATTCGTTTTCGCCGGTTTGTCTCAGCGAGTTCTTGATGTCGCCGTGCGACCATGTGGAATCGCTTCCGTCGTTCGACGAGATTCCGGGCGTGAATGTTAGGCTGCCGTCGCTGAGAACAGGCGACGTGACACCGACGCCATTTCTCGCGTAGTTGGATGTTCCACTCGAATCAGTCTTCGATACCCGCGCGCCGAAGGCGTTGTATGAGAACGAATTCGTCGCGGTCGAGGGATACGTGATGCCGGTCAGGCGGTCTTCGTAATCCCAACTGAGTGTCGTCGTGCCTGCCGATGTCGTGACACTCGTTGTGCGCCCTGCCGCGTCGTAGCCGAAC
>JBGTLG010000020.1:0-62246 GCA_041744215.1 Fimbriimonadales bacterium
CAGGCGCGGGTTGACGGCCGTAGCAGAGCAATACGAATGGTCGAGTGCAAAGATGTATCTGAATGGCGAAGTCGACTCGGATGGAGCTCTCGTCTCACGCGAACGTAGTCTCAACAGGAGGACCAGTTGAGACATCTGAAACACCTCGACGTCGAGTTGGTCCCGGCGAAGCGTGGAGACGAAGCTCTCCGCAAAGCCGTTCTGCCAAGGCGATCCAGGTTTGATGAATCTGCTCGATGCGCCTTTTTGCGAAAGGAACACCGCGAGCGAGCGAGATATGAACTCGCTCCCGTTGTCGTAGCGAGTACATTTGGGTGCACCGCTACTGGTTCTGCGTTTTTTTGCCTTGATCGAGTTGGGTTACTGTGCCGATCAGAGTTTTTTCGACTTGGGCGACATTGCCGCCTTGGAGGTCGCGGACGGCTTGGGCGACTTGTTGCGCTTCTTGTACTCGGCCATCTTGCATGAGGAGCATTTGCGTTTTTTGCAGATCTGCGACGGCCATTGCCGCCGTGATCTGTCCTGATTTCAAGCCCATCATCGTCTTTTCAACTGCGCGACTCGCCATCGAAACTTCGACCGCTTGGGCGACGCGCGGATGCTGCGGAACCGCGCAAAGCGCTTGGTCGGCTGTGAACTCGATGATCAGATCGAGATCGACGACTTCCTGTTTGCCGGATGCGGAATCGTCGTATGTCAGCCTTCCATTCATCACTCGATACTGACCGAGCGGATGATTTTGGAATTCGAGATCGACGACGACTTCGATCGCGGAGCCTTTTTCAACATCGGCCAGATCGATCGTCACTTCGCGCTGGCCATACGTGATCGTTTGACCATAAATCTGCCTTATCGCGACCCATCGCGCCGCTTTCAATTCGAGCTTTAGATTGCGCGCGGCCATTGTGAACAGCTTATCGAGTTCGGTGCGGAACACTTCCGGGATCAGATCGGGGCGCTGGATGAAGTAGTAGTTGCCGCCACCGCGCTTCGCCATTCCCGCGAGCAGCTCTTCGTTGTATTCGTATCCGAAACCGAGGAAGGTGCATGTTATTCCTCGCGCTTTGATTTCGCCGACATGCTGAACCAGCGCGCCGTAGTCTTTGATGCCGGCAGTTGGATCTCCGTCGCTGAAGACGATGAGCCTTTCGACGCGACCTGGCTCTCGCGAGCCCATTATCTGTTGCGCCGCAAGCGCGAGTCCGTCGTAAAGGTTCGTCGTGTTACCCGGTTGAATGCGCTGTATGTGCTGTTTGACCAGATCTTTATTGATCACTTTGCGCGGTGGCATGAGCACTTCGACGGTTTCTTCAAACGTGACGATGCTGAGCACGTCATCTGGCGACAGCAATTCAACAACATATGAGCATGCGCGCTTTACATATTCGAGCGGGTCGCCTTCCATCGAGCCTGATCTATCGATTACCAAGCAAACGTTGAGGCCGGTTCTCGTTCCGGAGAATCCACCTCCGCCGCGCATTTCGATCAGGAATCCTTCGCGCGATGGCGCGTTTGCGAGCGCGTGTTGCCGCCCTGCGATGATTTCGATATCGAGTCCTTTGACTTGGAGTGGCGCTTGCCCGGGCTGCATCATCTGCGTGCGATTGGGATCGCTCCCAATCATTTGTGTTTTGTTTGGGTCGCCAGCCGGGACCATTTGAGTTTTGTTCGGGTCGTTCGTCATGTTGTTTATTCCAACCTGAAAGTCGTTGCGCCTATCGTCACTGTATCGCCTGGTCGAAGCGTCATCTCTTGTACTCTGACGCCATTCACGTGCGTTCCGTTCGTGCTTCCCAAGTCTCGCACAATTGCGCCATTTCCCGCTTGGATGATCGACGCATGGCGCCTGCTCGCCGAAGAATCAAACGAGACGAGAATGTTGCCTTCTCTTCCGACGATTGTCTCTTGGGGGCCCAATGGGAATCGCTGGCCAGCGATTGGCCCATCGAGAGCGACGAGCGCGACGCCCGCGGGAACGGCCATTGGGATTGTCGTCGGCATGGTTGCGGCACTCGGTAGGGGCGCCGCTTGCTGCTGGATCGGCTGCGCTTGCATTGCGCGTGGGGCGTCCGCTGGGATTGGGACAGCAGAACCGCCCCTCGTTAAGAAGCGCAAGTTGTATGACCCGATGTTGATGATGTCGCCGTGGTTTAACTCTGCGGATGGCACGCGAATCCCATTCACTCCGATGCCCATGGGAGTGCCGCCGTCGACCAATCGGAAGCGACCTCCTACGCGATCGATTCGCGCGTGCATCGGCGCGATGTTGGGATCACCAAAGAGCGGTATGTGCGCAGTTTCGCTCCGTCCGACAAACGCTTGCGGAAAATCGAGCACCCACTCCTTGCCCTCGTTTCTGCCGACTTCGAGGCGTACCCACGCGCGCCTTGACAATGCAGCGACTACGCCGATGAACAATCCGATACCGAGTCCGAGCGCGAGACCCAAGATTGCGCGTCCGACCATACCAACTTCGTCGCCGCCTTTCGCCGCTGCGACGATGTCTTGTGTTAGGCTACTCGCGAGATCGAATGTCATGCCAGCCGCGAAGCCACCGAGTGTTCCACCAATGAGACCCTGGATCGCTCTGGATACGCTTAGACCGGCAATGCCGACGCCTAAACCGAGGAATGCGCCAAAGAACAGAAACACAACCGACCGCGCCAGAATCGCTGTCTTCTGGGGAATCGGACTGCCGAGCACGTTTCCGAATAGCGCGACAGAGATTTCTGCGCCGATCCTCAGTCCGATCGATCCTGCGATCGCGCCACACAACAATCCGAGTGCTGCTCCTCGCAGGAAGTGCATTCGGCTTCCTTGATACCATCCGTTCGCGGCACCAATCGCCAATCCGATGAGGCCGCCCACAACGACGGTGAAGATCGCTTCCCATTGTTGCCATGCAGGCGTGAATGCGGTCGGCGCAAACGGCTCCATGATCGCCCACCCCGCGATTCCACCGACTCCGCCCGCGAATGCAACAAAGAGAATTCGCCCCACGTTCTATGTCTCCACGCGCATTCTGACCGCGCCGAACTGGACAGTGTCTCCGGTTCTGAGATCGGTGTCGCCGGAAATCTTTGTGCCATTTACGAAGGTGCCGTTGCTGCTGCCTTTATCGCGAACGATCAACCGTCCTGAAGACTTTTCGATTTCGGCATGAGCTCGGCTTACAGTCGGATCGTTTAGGATCATCTGTGCGGTTCCTGCTTCGCGCCCGACGATTGAGACGCCTTCCGGGATTGAGATCGAGTCACCTGATTCAGAAACCAACCGCGTTGCGGTTCCAATCGATGGCGCGGGGGTAGCGGGAGATTGAGACGGCTGCTGCGGTGAATCTGCGCGGCACATGCACGACGCCTCCGGTTCGCCGCAGTAGGGGCAATGTCCTGGCGGGACGACTGGTGCGCTCGATGCAACCTCCTTGCTCGACGGTTCGGAAACTGGGAGACCTGCGGTGTCTGTGCCGTCTGGGATTTGAATCCCGAGCGATTGCAGGCTGCCGGAAACCTGCCCTTGATTCTTCTTGAGGAACCGAATCAGCAACACAAGAACAGTTGCGACGCCCGCAAGCACAAAGAGCCAGAGGAGGAATTGTCCGCAGGTGCGGACGATGCCTCCAGCGGGGGAATCGTCGCCTTCATCCGGTGCTGATTCTTGGCTGCCTCTTTGTCCTTGGGCTGGTGGAGCTTGCTCTCTTGGCTCGTCTTCGTCGCCGCTGTCGGTCGCACCGGCCGGAGACGAGATCGCAATCTTTCTAACGGGGACGAGTTCCGTTCTGTTGAGCGGTAGGGTGAGCGTTTGCACCGGGCTCATTCTCTCGGCACCTACCTCGCCATACTTGACTGTGACTTGCACCGTCCCGTGTGGAACGTGGTAAAGCCTTGCTTCGTCGCGAATGATTGGAGCTTGCGACTGACGCGCGCCGCTTTCGATCACTACGATTCCCGATTTGAGCAGTTTGCCATCGAGTTCGACGATGATGACGACTTCTGAGATTCCGTAGTCTTCGTCGGTGATCTTCCATTCCGGCGTCGCTTCGGATACGGGTTTGATGGCAAGGTTTCCAGATGCTCTTTCGAGTGCGACGATGTAGCCGGATTCGCGACCGTCGGGAATGTCGAGATTAACTTCGCTTGTTGAGAAATTGCGTCCACCGCCAGGCGTGGACGTTGGGACTTCGGGGAGCACCCAAACTGTGTGAGTTGTGTTTGGTGGAAAAACGACTTTCACTTTTCCCGCTGCATTTGCACATGCGACCAGTGAAAGCGCAAGCGCGCTAATTGTCGCTCTCTTCCAGTTCATCTTCATCGAACTCCTCCTCATATTCATCCGGTTCGTCTTCATCATCGTCTTCGATCAGTTCGTTGACCACCTCATCGACTTGCGCGGCCCTCGCTACTGGAATCTCGTCGGCTATGTCTGAAGCGACTGCGCCCATGCCTCCTGAGAATCTGGCTGATAATGACTGCCCTGCGAGCCCGTGCAGAAAAGCTGAAACTGCGGCGGCATCGTTAGGTTGAAGCTCCATCGCCAGCATTGCTGCGATCATGCCCGACAGCACATCGCCTGATCCAGCCGTCGCAAGCAACATGTGTCCGGTGAGATTCACCGCAACCTCATCTTCCGAGACGATAAGTGACGCAGGGCCCTTCAACACGACGGTCGCGCGATACTTCTTTGCGAGTAAGCGCGCGGAACCGAATCGGTCTTTGCGAATCTCATTCGCATCGACGCTGAGGAGTCGAGCTGCCTCGCCTTCGTGCGGAGTGATCACTGATTGTGCGGGTATCGACGATCGTTCGTTGAGGAAGAAGAGGGCGTCCGCGTCGATAACTGTTGGAACTTCGATTTGCGAGAGAGCGGCCTCCAGGAACTGTGCCACGGCTTCGGATCTTCCCAAGCCTGGTCCGATACAAACTGCGTCGAAGCTTGACGACTGATCGATGATCAGCTTCGCGGATTCGGCAGCGATTCCGCCATCTTTTTCGGGCAAGCGCAGCAGCGGGCATTCTGGAATGTGAGCACGTATCGCCTCGATTGTCGAGCCCGTTCCTGCAACCACGACGAGGCCCGCTCCTGTTCGATACGCTCCGCGCGCAGCGAGAACCGCTGCGCCGGGATACATGTCTGAGCCCGCCACGATCAAAACCGTGCCAGCAGAGCGCTTGTTTGCGTCACGCCTGCGGATGGGCGCTGTTTCAAAAAACCAATCTCTGCCGAGCATCCAAGCGCGACCTGCTTTCGAAGTTAGCTCGTTTGGAAGGCCGATGTCGCCGACATACCAGTTACCGGACGCACCAGCACCTTGATTCTGAAAGAGAAATGGCTTTGGCAACCCGAGCGTGACGGTGATATCTGCGCGAACAAAGACACCATGCGCGATGCCCGTATCGCACTCGATGCCACTCGGAATGTCTGCGCTCACTACCGCGACGGGCGCGCCCGAAACCCATTCAATAAGGCGGGCCACCTCTCCTTTGGGCGCTCCCTCTGCACCCGTACCAAGGAGGCAATCGAATGCGGTATCGAACTCGTGCGGTTGCGAGAGAGCGCGTTCGTAGTCGGGTTCACCAGGTTCTGAGACATTGACGCCCGACTCCACCGTCCGCCGATACTGAACAAGGTTCTCGCCTCGCAATGCAGACGACGCGACCGCCAGCAACACGCGAACTTCGCGGCCGTACTCTTTCAGGATTCTTGCCGCAACAAGCCCATCGCCTCCGTTGTTTCCTGGGCCGCAGAGGACGACAATGTTCTCAGGGACAAACTCGGTTGCCATCATGTGCACGATGGATCGGCCAGCGTTTTCCATCATCGCGCGTTCCGTCAGACCGAACTTTGCAGCCGCTTTGGCTTCAAGCGCGCGCATCTCCTTTGCGGTGACAATCCTCATTGCGTCTCCCTCTTCTTTCGAGACAGCCTGCCGCCGCAGCCGACGTGGAAATAGGCTCGAAATCGCTTTAGCGGGCGCACTCTTCCGAAGCTCTCACCACACCTTTCGCACACCAAGAAGAACTTGGGCGTCATTGAGTTTCGTTCGCAATCATACGCATGGAACGCGTCAGGTCTTAATCCGAACAACTGCATCACTTTACGCCACTCTCGTCCGTGGGGACGAGCAGCGGGCCCGTATCTTTCGAACACATACAGATGGGCGTACTCGTGAATAACAGTTTCGCGAACTTTGGCAGGCGTGTCGAGGATTCGTTTGCTAAGGCAAATCAGATTATCTCGCATGTACGCCCGTCCGGCAGTTACGCGGTAGTTCTTCCATTCGATGCGCGGCTCGACCCGAACCTTCAGTCGACGCATAGCCTCGCGAAGGGCGTCATGTGCGACTTCGTCCAGGTCTTCCGTGAGGGAGTCGAAGAGCGACAACACCCGCCGATCTTACTTGGAATTAAGGCGCGAACGCCCCTGCCCTGCTTACGCAGGGCAGGGGCGCTCCCATGAGATTTAGAAGGTTATCGTGACGGTCATGTAGGCAACCCCCGCGCGCGTCTGTCGCGCGAGCGTGATCATGGATCGGTCGCCCCGCTTGAACTTTGCGACTGTTTCTTGGAGTTGCTCAGGGCTCGTGATCTCGATGTCGCCTACCTTGAGGAGGACGGAGTTCTCTTGAACGCGGGCCCGCGCGGCTGGAGACCCGGGCTCAACGGCTGTTATGAGAACACCTTTCCCAGTCGGCGACAAAGACTTGGTCTCTTCGTCGAGCGGCGCGACTGAGACGCCCAGGCGCACCGGCCCGGTGGTCGGGCCACCTTCAGCGGATTCTCCGCCAGACCCCGGTCCGAACCATCCGAACGGGTCTCGGAATCTGTCCGGCACGCGATCGGGCGGCGTGGGTCGATTCGGAGCCGAAGCCTGCGCAGCGTCCGGTCGCGATGCCAGCTCGATCTGCGTCGAAAGGGTCTTACCATCGCGAACATAGCTGAGCGCGACTTTCTCGCCTGGCTTGTGCTCGACCATGGCATTCCGAATATCGAGTTCGCCACGGACAGGCGCATCGCCAATCTTGACGATCACGTCGCCTTCTTTGAGACCCGCGTTCGACGCAGGCGCACCTTGCTCGACTGATCGAACGATCGCACCTTGCGCGACGCCGGTTTCTTCAGCTTCGTATCCGAGAAGATTTGCAGGCGTCAGTCCCATGTACGCACGCGTTACAGAGCCATCTTTAACGAGGGCATTGGCGATCGCTTTGGCCATGTTCGCAGGGATTGCGAAACCTACGCCTGAGTTCTGACCCATGGTCGTGTTGATTGCCGTATTGATGCCAACGATTTCGCCGCGGATACTGAGGAGCGGGCCACCGGAGTTTCCTGGGTTGATGGCAGCATCGGTTTGAATCAAGTCGAAGTACGGGCGTGCACCGCCGACAGGGCCGCCTGCCCACTGATTCGAACGATTGATGGCGCTAACGTGGCCAAATGTAATGCTCTGTTGAAGTCCGAACGGAGAGCCGACCGCGACTACCATCTGACCCGGCTTAACCGCTTCGCTGTCGGCAAACTGCAGGGCTCTGAGATTTTTGCGCTCGACTTTGATGACTGCAAGATCACTCATTTGGTCGGCAAAGACCTTGCCTTTTTCTTGCTTCCCATCATTGAAGGTGACGGTGACTTCACTCGTGTTCGCGACGACATGCGCGTTTGTCAGGATGTAGCCGTCAGCGCGAAAGATGACGCCTGACCCTTCGCCGCGCCCAGCGATGTCGAGGTGGACGACGCTCGGCATCACTTTCTCGCCAAGCTTTACTTGCGCTTGTTCGATTCGGGCAAGAGCGTCGTAATCGCTTTGCGTCATGACTGAAGGCTCGGCGGGATCCGCGAGAGCTGGCCGCACCGAGTGGAAGAAGATGCCCATGCCGACGGCACCAACGGCGACGCCAGCAAGAACTGCCCAGCCGAGCTGGGTACTGAACAATTTTCGGATCACTTTTGGACCTCCGTATCTCAAGATTGAGTTTAGCGCGCTTCCCAGAAGCGCGCCAGACCGCTGCGTACGTCCGAGTCCTTCTTTCCGAAGTACTTCGAGATCTCCATCGCGCAGCGACCTCTTGTTAAGTATCCAACGCATTTTGAACGCCGTTCGTCGTCACGTCCGGCAAGAATGAGACTTGTGACCGCCTCGTCGAATCCAAGACCACGCGATCTGAGGCTCGTCACGACGCTTTCCGGCACGCTGAACATCTCCGCGGCCCTGGCGCTGAGCGCGGCTTCGCGGGCCGCTGTGCTTTCCCGAAGCGCCGCGATTACTCGCTCGCGCCCGGCACTGGTTATGTCGCCCTCAACTGCCAAGAGCAGCCCTTCGAGTTCGAAGTCGCCCCGAGAGCTGTTGGCGCGCCACGGTGGATTTTCAGCGTTTGCGCGTGCCTGATAGATCGTTAGGTTGGTCGCGCCGTCTGTGTAGCGCAGCGCAGCCATCGCGCGATTGTTTGCAATGATTGCGTCGGCGCCAGTCAGCAAGAATCCGAACGGCATTCTGATCGGCTGCCGAATGCCGAAGCCCACTCGCCTTTCTAACTCCTCGACAGTCGCCATGCGAATCGGCGCCTGAACGTGAAGCTGACGAGGTTCGCCGGCGATCTTGATGCGAAACGTTTCTTCGGGCATTGAGCTTGGAAAGTCGATGCTGAGCGTATCGCTAACGATCTGCCGCCGGCCATCGAGCTCCTGCCATTCAACTCGGAGCAAAACCGACTTCTCGTCATCGACCCAGAATCTGCGTGTGAATAGAGGTGCACCTCGTTCGGGCGAGATGCGCACGATCATCGCCTTGCGTCCTGCAACTGTGTCGGAGCCCTCGCCGCGAACGGTGTAGTTTCGCTTCAGAAGCTCGTACCGAACGGCCGGGTCGCCGACGACACCTCTCTTGATAGGAGAGTCCTGGATGATCAACGTCCGCCGATCTGGGAAGAACTGCACCCAGTTCTTGCCGTTGTCGACAGAAGTTTCGCCTTGCCTCGAAAGCGGTGACAATACGAGGACGGAGTTGTAACCTGCATCGGACTGATCCCGACGAACCCGCATCGGTTCTTTTGCTCCCCATCCGTGAATCACCCGAACGGCAGAGTAGTTCGTGCGCAAATCGCGCTCCATTGCTTTCTTAATTGTTGAGAGCGCACGGAAATCGGGCTGCGCGATTGATGTCGCCGCCGCTGAAAGCAGGCAGCACACCGCAACTCCGCGGACTGCTGCGCTCAACTTATCTGTTGCTCGCGGCCCCGTCATAAGAAACTGTCACGCCAGAAGACAATGGACTGTTTGATTGGAAATAGATCTGATCGCTCTCAAAACCATCGCGGCTAATGGGGGGGAGCGGCACACCGGCTACTTGCTCGCTGCGATCGCGATTGATGCCGACGACGATCACTGCGAGAACGCTCGCTGCGGCGGCTACGGTCAGTCCGCCCCAGCCAAGTCGCAATGAGAACACGCCGTTCACTCGCACCGTTCTGGTGTCGTCTGCATGAACTGCAGTGAGGAGTCGACTTTCAAACTCCGGGTCGGGTCTCGTATTCGGCAGACTGCCTATCATAGTTTTGACGAGGCGCAACTCCGCGATCTCGCGTTCACATGAATCACATTCAGACACATGCGAACGTACGCGAAGCATCTCTGCTCCGTCAAGTTCACCGTCAATGTAAGCGGCGAGCCGACTTTCTACAAATTTGCAGTTCATTCGAGCATCCCTCTGTACTTTTCTGGTTTTGCCTTGAGAAGAAAACTTCTAAGTTGTTTGCGGCCACGATGAATTCGCGAGCGCACGGTGCCGATCGATGTCTTCATGATCGAAGCGACTTCCTCATACGACAAACCTTCGATATCGGCGAGCAGAACTGCCACCCGAAAATCGGGAGTCATACGGTTGAGGCCATCTTGAATCTCGGCTTCCATCAGGCTGTTCACTACAAGTCGTTCTGGAGAGGCGCTGTCATCCGGCAGATCCCAGGTCACTCCCGTCTCCGGGTGCGGCTCATCCAGACTGCTCGTCTTGAGCTTTCCTTTCCGGCGGATATCGTCAATATGGGCGTTCGTCATGATCCGATACAGCCAGCTTGTGAATGGCAGGCTCGGGTCATACCGATGAAAGAATCGGAACGCCCGCAGATAAGCTTCCTGAACGAGGTCTTCTGCGTCGGTGCGAGACCCGGTGAGGCGCAAAGCGAGGTGGAAGGCCTGCTGATGCGTGCGCTTCAGCAGGTCCTCGAACATCTCTTTGGTGTTCTCTCCTGTCGAGGTCGTCGTCCCGGCTATGATCATCCGAACGGTGTCCTAGTCTTGAGTGATGCTACGCGAAGAACCTTGCGTTTGGTTCCCCGAGGCAAACAAGATACCAAACAGTGGCAGGCACAGGCCAGAATTGGCGCATCTCGTGAATCAACCGATCCATCCGCAAGCCCTAGACTCAGACCAGCTTCGGCTCGTCTTGCTCGTTTTTGAGCGTCCGGGCATCGTCCGGGTGCAGCTTGCGGAGGCGCTCGGGATGAGCCAAGCTACCGTGACTGGGCTGATCAGGGGACTGATTTCAGCTCACGTTC
Organism: Fimbriimonadales bacterium; assembly: GCA_041744215.1. Taxonomy (GTDB): domain Bacteria; phylum Armatimonadota; class Fimbriimonadia; order Fimbriimonadales; family ATM1; genus JAHCHL01. The sequence continues at coordinate 10,547 of JBGTLG010000020.1, forward strand.
TGGCCGAGGCTGGGCAGGCGCCGAGCCAGGGCGGCCGACGGGCGACCCAGTTATCGCTTCACCCTGCGTTCCTTGTGGCAAGCGTTCGGTCGTGCTTGGAGGGGGCTTGCGGGTGGCATCTGGTTGACGCCACCGGGCTGGTTCGAGAGGGCGAGCCGAACGGCGATGGTGTCGATCTCGTTGCGGGCGTGGCAGGAGCAGGTGAGGTCTCCGCTGCTGAAGCGCTCCTGTACTGCCATCCGAGAAGGACCCGAGAGCAGTTTGATGAGTTCACCGTGTGCTTTGACTTGACCGACGCCCCGTCAGCAGCCTGGATGATGGCCGGGAGCGCACTTGGGCAATTGGATGTGGGCGAGCTAGCACACACGGCGCAAATCTGCCTGCCAGACCTTGCTGGCTGTGTCGGCGATTTCGGTTCAATCGACGCCGCCGTCTCCGCTGAGCAGGAAGGGAGCCTTGAAGCGATGCGCATGGCCGACGCTGGGGTCGCTGCTATCGGGGAACTCCTCGCAGTGTTGGCCCGGGTCGTCCGCCCCCAGCGACTCATTTTCGGGCTTCGACCTGGATTGGAACGCCTGTTCCGACCTGAAGATATCCGTCACCTGCTGAGGAGGCGGTTGCCAAAAGCTTTGAGCGATTCGTTGGTGACGAGCTTCGCGGACGCGGACCTGACGGATCGAATCGCCGGCGCCGGACTTGCAGCGATACATCGCCAGCTAGTCTCCGCACGAAACCGATAAATTTGCTAGGTTGAAAAAATGCGTTCGCCCATCCGGGAGAAGTGCGGTTAGAATGAAATGTATGAGTCAACGTTGTTGGATTCCGTTAGCACTCGGCGCAACCCTTTGCTCAGGCGCGCTCGCACAGGCAACTCAGAAAACTCTGTATGTCACGAACAATGTTTCCGGAAACGTTACTGCGTTTCGAGTAAACGGCGATGGATCATTAACTTCGATTGGTCTATTCGCAGCGGGCGTCAATCCGCAGGACTGCGCCATGACCGCAGATGGTCGAAACCTCGTAGTGCTGAACGCGACTGCTGCTCAAATCGAAGAGCTTTATGTGTTTCGCATTTTGGCTGACGGAACTCTTTCACTATTGAATCCGCCTGCGACGGTCGGCGACGGCCCGCTATCCGTTTGGGTGACCCGTAACAACTTTGCGCTGGTTCCGTCCGCAACGGATGACAATCTCACTTCGTTTCTTGTCTCCAATGACAACCTCTTCCAGCGGGACCAGAGACCAGCAGGCACATTCCCGATCAAAGTGATTTCGACTCCGAATGGAAACTTTGTCTATTGTTCGGGCAGTTCTGCCGGAGGAAACGTTTACAAGTATTCGATCGATGCCAACGGGATCTTGACTCCGATAGGCACACCCACGCCAGTCACTGAAGGCAGCCCGCAAGGGATGGCAGTTCACCCGAATGGGCAATTGCTTTACGTATCGACTGCGCTCGGCAACGTTGTCAGGTGGTTCCGAATTGAGGCGAACGGAGAACTCACTCCACTCGGATCGCAAAATGCCGGGGGCAACAGCTGCACCGAAATGGCGATCCATCCTGCGGGCAATTTTCTTTACGTCTGCAACGTGGTAAGCGACACTTTGACGGTACTCGCCGTGAACCCTGATGGCTCGCTATCGGCTACTGGTCAGGCGTACCTGATTGGGAGTGACATTCGCTCCGTTGAGACAGATGGCCGGTTTGTTTACGTGACTGATGAATCGACTCTTGGTGGAAGCGCTGTCGGGGTGGTTGTCTTCCGGATCAACAATGACGGCACTCTAACATCGTTGGGCACGACACCAACAGGCGGGAGCAGGCCGCAGCAGGTGTCGTTGTGGTCGCCAACCTCCCTTGTCAGTCCGACAAGCGTAAACGTGACCTTTGGGGTGCCGCTCGGCGGCGGGCTTGGCGAGATACTCATGAGCGACAACGAGTACCTTCGGATTCGAGAAGCCCCACCGCTCGCGTTAGGTGGCCCGTCTGCCCGAATGATAGTTGAGGGCCTCGCACCACAAGACTACGCCTCTGGATTTGAGTTCGTGATTGAGACGGCCACGAATGCCGTCCCCGCCACGGGGGTCAGCATGACGATCGATCTCTTCAACTTTGAGACGAATCTCTACGACCGCATTGGGGCATCTGCGATGACCTCGGGAGACACCGCCCACGAATTCGAGGTGCTCTGGCAAGCGTCGCGATACGTGCAGCCTGCGACGGGGCTTCTGCGTGCGCGAGTGAGTTGGATCGATCCTGGAACTTTGTTTACCTTTGGGTGGAACGTGCGGGTGGATCAGGTCGCCTGGCGCGTTCGACCGTGACCGGCCCTGTATAATCGGGTCATGCCGAGCGAAGCCCCAGACCGCGCCCCCCACAGAGAGATGGGGCTGTCCGATCTTGAATATGACGCAATCGTAAACGAGCTTGGGCGGGAGCCGACGCACACGGAGTTGGGGATGTTTGCAGTGCTCTGGAGCGAACACTGCTCATACAAATCGAGCAAGCCCGTTCTAAAGTTTTTTAGCGATTACAAGAAGTCTGTCGAGGGAGACGGACTTGAAAATGCTGGAGTGATCGATATCGGCGACGGGATCGGAATCACGTTTAAAGTTGAGAGTCACAACCACCCGTCTGCGGTTGAGCCGTATGAGGGCGCGGCGACCGGAGTCGGCGGGATTATTCGCGATATCCTAACGATGGGAGCGCGGCCAATTGCGTCGCTAAACTCATTGCGTTTCGGCGATATCTCCGTCAGCTCGGAAGACCGCCGATTGTTCGCCCGTGTTGTCGAAGGGATCGGCGGTTATGGCAACTGCATCGGGGTCCCAACAGTTGCTGGCGAAGTGAGTTTTCATTCGAGATACGCTGGCAACCCGCTTGTCAATGCGATGTGTGTTGGACAGTTATCGCTTGACAAGATTACTTCCGCCGCTGCGAGGGGCCCCGGCAATTCGGTGGTGTACCTTGGCAGTGCAACTGGTTTGGACGGTATTCATGGCGCGACGTTTGCAAGCGATGTGCTTAGCGAAGACACGGAGGACAAGCGACCCAACGTCCAGATTGGCGATCCTTTTGCTGGCAAGCTTTTGATAGAAGCAACTTTGGAAGCGCTCGCGACGGGTGCGATTGTCGCGATTCAAGACATGGGTGCCGCTGGACTAACATGCAGCACATGCGAAATGTCGTCCAAAGGAAACGTGGGCATGGAGATTGAACTTGACAAAGTGCCTTTGCGCTCGCAAGAAATGGGTGCCTACGAAATCATGCTTAGCGAAAGTCAGGAGAGGATGCTTGCGGTCGTTGAGATCGATCGCGAACGAGAAGTCCTTGATGTTTTCCGCAAGTGGGGATTGCCTGCGTCGGTGATTGGCAGGGTTACACCAGAGCCGACGGTAGTTATCAAGCATCACGGCAGAGTCGAGGCGACCGTACCCGCGCATTACATTTGCGATGGGTGCCCGACGCTTGATCTCGAAGCAAGTGAGCCGGAGAATGTTCAACAGGCGAAACTATTCGATCCAAAGTCGATCAGCCAACCTCACGACTACGAAAAATGTTTGGTGTCGCTCTTGAGCGCGCCGAACATCGCGTCAAAACGATGGGTGTATGAGCAGTACGACTCCACCGTGCAAACGCAAACGTCGATTGGGCCCGGCTTAAGCGGCGCCGCGGTGTTGGCGTTGCGCGGGACGAAGAAAGGCATTGCCACGAAGATCGACTGCAACGCACATTACGTGTATGCCGATCCCTACGTGGGAGGTCAGCTCGCGCTGATCGAGGCCGCGCGCAACGTCGCATGTACTGGGGCTAGACCGATGGCTGCGACAGACTGCCTTAACTTTGGAAATCCAAACGACCCAAAAGTGTACTTCCAGTTCCGCGAATCGGTTCGCGGGCTTGCCGATGCTTCCGAAGCGCTCGAGATTCCCGTTATCTCGGGGAACGTAAGCTTCTATAACGAGACGGATGCGGGAGAAGTTCTGCCAACACCCACCGTCGGCGTTGTCGGTGTAATCGAGGATGTCGAAAAGCGCATAGGGATGGGCTTCCCAAAGGGAATGGGATACATCTACATGGTGTACGGCTACTCGCCAGCACCTCGTCAACAGGGATTGGGAGCGAGCGAGTACGCGCGCGTTGTGCATGGTGAGGAAGGAGGCGCGCCAGAATCACCTGACCTGACGACAGAAAAGGCGCTTATCCAGTTTTTGTCGAGGGCAACTGACGAGCAACTCATCTCTTGCGCGCATGACGTTTCCGATGGCGGTTTTGCTGTCGCGCTGGCTGAGATGTCGATCGCGGGAGAGGCTGGGTGCTATGCGCTGGTTGACGCAGATGAACATTTCCAGCGGCACATACTCGGGCCTGTTCTTGATCATATGCTGACAAGTGGGATTTCACCTTCAGAGTCAGTACAGCGCGCGCTGATCGATGCAGAAACAGGAATGAACCCATGGCTGTTTACACAGCGCATGGATGCGCGCCTTTTTGGAGAACTGCCTGGTCGCGTTCTCTTCGGCGTCTCCAACGATGCAATGCGGCACGCGGTAATGGACCGCATTTGGAGTATCGCAGAAGAGCTTCACCTCGCACTTCATTGCATTGGAACGTACGACTACACGAACTTGAAAGTTCAGATGCTGTCTCCTAGCCGGGTGCTGTTGGAGAAAAGTGTCCAAGACTTGCGATCCGCATACGAGAGCGCGATCCCGACGCTCATGTCGAAGCAGAGATAGCTGATGTTTACTTTCACCGAGCAAATCGACATCATGGCGGCGAACGAGGATTCGTTTCTTGCCGTCGCAGACCTAATGGCGCGCGGGCACTATTACCCGCCGAGCGTCTCTCTCCTTCGGGAGATCGCTCCGAGACCACCGAGCGAAACGGACAAGTTTCTACCGGGGCAACGTGTTTCATTCCGGAACGGGGAAGCGAACTTCGACACGACCATTACGGATGTCTCTGAATGGCACGAAGCGGAAGCGCGCTTCGTTGAATTGCCTCAAGGTTCTCCGAAAGAAGAGAGGCTCGAATGGAGGCTTTCAGAACTCACGCCTGGGACGATTAGAGTAGAGTTGACATTCTCAGCGAACTACGGTTTAGTTGAAAAGGTCAGTCGTGGCAATCAGGTGAGAAAATTTTGGCGAGAAACGCTTGAGCGACTAAAAACCTACCTCGAGGATAAGCAGTCGCTGGCGCACGCAAGGATGTGGGCGCCTAAGCCGCAGCCCGATCGCTTTTCGCCGAATCTGTAAGAGCTCTTGGCGTGGGCCTCGACAGCAGATAAATCGTTAGCGAAACAGCGGTTATTGCCAAAACGATGCGAACCCATAGGTCTGAAACAAAGAAAATCGCCGACAGACCAATCGAAATCCAAATCATCGTGATTGCGATCGCTTTGTTTTTCGCACTAATGCTGCCTTCTCGTCTCCAAGCACGAAGGGTTCCCCCAAATCTTGGATGCTCTAACATCCACGTCTCAGCCTTGAGCGAGCTTTTTGAAAAACACCACAAGGCCAGAATCAAGAAAATCGTCGTTGGCAACAGAGGAACGAACGCGCCGATCACTCCGATCGACACGAGGAGCACTCCGAAGGCGAAGAAGACTGGCCGCATACGATTACTGTCTTGGAGATTATCCGCTGAAGCGACCCATTAGTTCTTGGCTCGCGACACTACTTCCATCACATTCGCAACCCCTTCGACACGAACGAGGTCTCCAGGGCGGATCTTCCTGGAGCGCCGGGTCTCAGTAGCTCCTCCGACTTTAACCATGCCATCGAGGATCATCTCCTTGGCCCGACCCCCCGAATCCGCCACGCCAGCCAGTTTCAGAAGCTGCTGTAGCTCGATGTATTCGCCTTGGATTTCGATTTGCACGGAGGAATTCTGACGAACCGCAACGAAAAGATGCTCCGATCCCGTCCTTAGAAGCAGGTGAAAATGCGATGGAGATTAGATTTTTTGAAGTCGGGGTCGGTGCCGCGGCCCTCGTACTGGTTGGGGCAGCCCTACAAGGCGCGCTTGGGCAGCAATCGGACGAAGCCGAGGCAAAGGCCCAACAGGCCAAATGCATCAGCAACATGAGAATTCTCGGCAGCGCGTTTCAGCTGTACCTTGGCGACCACGACGATGCTGCGCCGCTGTCGGTGCCCAGGGCCGGTGGGCAGTACGCCTCTTCTCGGCAGTTCACCGCCCCAAGCGCGCGCATGGAAGAGATGGCGCGCGGTGCTGGCTGGCTTTGGGCAGCGTATCCGTACATAATGAGTCGCTCTGCACTCCTTTGCCCAAGCGCATCCAGCACAGAGCCACTCCAGAAAGAGCCGGGCGCGACAAGCGGGCCTATCGAAACAAGCTACACGTACAACGGATTGCTGCACGCCTTTCCCAGCCCTGGGATTGAGGCGCCGGCCGAATTGACGGTCTTCTGGGAAGGCTGGGGTGACACTTACGATCCGCGCACTTATGGTTCGAACCCACAGTTGAATTGCCACGACGGCTCTCCGCCCTGCATTTATGCCGGTACACAGGGGCCATCGGGCTTGATGTTCCGTCCTCGCGGAACGATGTGGATCCACAACGGGGGATTCAACAGCACCTATGCGGATTCGCACGCAAAATGGAAACGAGTTGGAGCGCAAGTAAGCCCAGCTGAAGCTGGGCCACCATTTACGGACTACCGCGTCGATCCGTTCACGGGATATGACGAAAACGGAAAGCCCGGCTGGTACTGGGAATTCGAAATGCATCCTTTGATGTTTGCGCCGGACTTCGACTTCCACTGGGGAAAGCGGGATTCAGCTACGAATCCTGTGCCAAAACCTCGGAGCCTAAAGAGTCTGTCCACGAATTGACTGAGAATGAAGCTGCCCAACTGCTGAGAGGGCGAGTCGTCGCGCTTACTGGCGCGGGACTTAGCGCTCCTTCGGGATTGCAGACTTTTTGGGGTGCGGGCGGAATGTATGAAGGCAAGAGCGCCTATGATCTTGCTTCTCCAGAGGGCTTCAGCGCAGATCCTGTCATGGTCTGGAATTGGTACGCGATGCGCATTCGCAGCGGGATGTCTGCGCAGCCGAATCCGGGACACATCGCGCTCCAACATTTAGACGACATTTCAGAACACGTTGCGATTGTCACTTCAAACGTCGACGAGCTTCACGAGGACGCCAGTTCAAAGAACGTTTTTCACTTGCATGGCAGAATTCGTGAAACGCTTTGTACCGAATGTGCGAAAGTCGATCCGCTTGATATCGAAGGATTAGGAAATCCCATCGCAAGCGATTCATTGCCCACCTGTTCATGCGGAGGACTGCTGCGACCCAACGTTGTTTGGTTTGGAGAGTATCCGTGGCGAAGCGCTATCGACGCGGTCGCTGAATACCTTCCACTCGCAGATATCGTTTTGGAGATTGGGCATAGCGGGACCGTATCATATGGGTTCACCGAAGGCGCGGCAGGACTTGGCATTCCCGTCATTCGCATTAACACCGGGCCGCTACCTCCCCTTCCGGGGACGCTCGACATCATTGAAGGAGCCGAGACAGCATTGCCGAGGCTTATCGAAACATTGGGCTCTTAATCCATCCATCGAAGGCGCTTCGCTCTGATAACGCTCTCGATTGCAACTCGGTATGCCGCCTGTCGCAAGGTGCAAGCGTCGTTCTCCGATCTGCGCCACACGTCCTCAAGCGCGCTCAGTAGAATCAACTTCAGTTCTTCTCTAACCCGGTCGACGTTCCAATAATAGTGCTGCATGTTCTGCGACCACTCAAAGTAGGACACAGTCACTCCGCCAGCGTTTGCGAGGATGTCTGGAACGATTGTCACGCCTTTTCTTTCAAGGATTGCGTCTGCCCCAGCGGTGGTCGGTGCGTTTGCGCCTTCGACGATCAGCTTTGCTCTCACTCGCTCTGCATTGCTGGCCGTTATCACTCCGTCTAGAGCGGCAGGAATCAATACGTCGCAATCCAGACACAACAGATCCTCATTGCCGATGGGCTCGGAACTATCGAACTCGACGACTGAGCCAGTCCGGTTAATGTGATTGATGAGCGCGGGAATGTCGAGTCCGTCCTTATTCCACACGCCGCCCCGAACGTCGCTTACTGCAATCACCTTTGCGCCGAGTTCGTGCGATACTTGGGCCGCGTGCGAACCGACGTTGCCGAATCCCTGCAAGACAACCGTCGAGCCTGCCAGCTTCTTTCCCAAACGCGCAAGCGCTCCCTCTGCTATCCAGGCGCATCCCCTTCCCGTCGCGTCCACCCTGCCAACTGTGCCTCCCAACTCGACCGGTTTCCCAGTCACAACGCCGGGTCTGTATCCGTTCATGCCGCTGTATTCATCGACGATCCATGCCATCACTTGAGGATTAGTATTGACATCGGGCGCGGGGATGTCCTCTTCTGGGCCGATGATGTTTCCGAGTCTCCGAACAAAGCGGCGCGTGAGTTGCTGAACTTCTGATTTCGACATCTTCGAAGGATCGCAATTGATGCCGCCCTTTGCTCCGCCGAACGGCAGACCTACGACTGCGGTCTTCCAGGTCATCAGCATTGCGAGCGCCGTCACTTCTTCTTCGTTTACCGTGGGATGATAACGGATGCCGCCTTTGAACGGTCCTCGCGTGTTGTCGTGTTGAACGCGGTAGCCGTGATAGACCTCCCAACGACCGTCGTCCATGCGCACCGGAAGCTCAACTCTTACTTCCCTATAAGGAGAAAGGATCAGTTTCCGCTCGCGCTCGCCAAGCTGGAGCGCATCGGCTGCTTCGCCGACATTGTGATGGACGGATCCAAGCGTGTCGAGTTCTTCGAGTTTCGTGCTTTGCGTCGCCACACCCGGAAGTTACCCCCAGTCGATAATCAGGCGACGACGCAAGGTGTACATGACTGAAGACGCCCGCCGTAATGGGCGGGCGTCTTCAGTTGTCCTGAGGTTGGATGCTAACCGCCAAAGTCGTGAGCTGCTTTTCGCTTGTCGCGATCTTTCTCGATCTCGCGGTAACGCGCATCGCGGGCTTCACTGGTCTTGAATGTCTCCTTGTGAGGCTTTTCGCCGTCCGTTTTGCACTTCGCCCACGAATAAGCATGGTCGCCGGCGTGATCTCGCTTCAAATAGCAGGTGCCGAGATAGCACACCTCTTTCCACTCAACGTGATAGCCCTTTCCATCGTTGCGTTTCGACGGTCCCGAAATGAACAACTCATGGGTTGTTGCTCCGCACCGCCCGCCTGCAAGGAGTTCGCACCGTATCTCGAACTCGCCAACCGAGGTCGCTAACAAGGAAAGTCCGCCAATTGACCGAACCGCCTCGCTCAAGCCGAACGGACTCAGATTCAGAGTTGGAACGATTCCGAGGTCTTGTCCCGCATCGCCGCGGAGTTCGACAATTCCGGGTGTATGGTTGTGAAGCCGAAGCATAATCGGCTTGCTGAATCCCTGCAAGCCCATAACCTGAATCTCGATCGGCACACTTTGACCGAGCTGCATTGTGCGCTGCGCCGAAAGCTTGACTGACGCAGAATGACATTCGCGTTGCGCACTCATTCCATTGTCTTCGACTTCGATAGTCGTCGGCCCAAGTTCAACGTTGCTAGGGCACATTGCGACCGCCATCCGCGGAGACTCAGTTATTGTCGGAGCAGACTTGCCTCCAACTGTTAGCTTGGTGTCAGACGCGTCCCCGTCGAACGGGCCTTGGATGGCGCACGGATCTCCGGGTTGCACGATTTCCGGTAACTCAAAGTTGCTCGGGGGTCGTGGCGCTGGTGTTGGATTCGTCGGCAACGGCTTTGCTCCAACAGACTTGCCGTCTTTGTCGATTAACGTGAGGATTGTTCCGGCAGCGATCCCTGAGACCGCGAACGTTAATCGCTCGTTTGGTTTGGCTCGTCCGCCTCCTGCACTGACGACATATCCATTGAGAACGCTCGCATTCGTCGCTTTTTGTGCGTCGTTCTTTCCTGCTGGAACCGCGACGACCGTACCGCTGATCGTGTCACCAGCGCGGATGTCGGTCGGCAGATAAACGCGGATTTCGCCCGCATTCGATACTGTGTAACTCACAGTACTGATCTCGTTTGATCGAATCGGCCGCGCATCGAGTTCCTGCGCAGACGCCGACCCGGAGCCTACCATCGCGACCGCGACCGCGATCGCACTAACGCTAACTTTTCTCATCTCAATCTCCTGCTAATTGATTGTTGCGAGATTCCTCGCTCACTGCTTTGATCGCTCTAGGTTTCTGAAATGTTCCAAGAACTTTTTACAGCCTAAATCGGTGACCCCGATTCCCCTTGCGGAGGAGCGAAAGTCTCGAAGCGGACACCGGGCATAAGCGACTCGAGCCTTTCCGCCAACGTGTAGACCGAAGGCTGCTCAGTTGCAAAGTGGCCGGCTTCGATAACGCAGAAGCCGCTCTCTGCCGCCTCGACCGCCTCGTGGTGTTTGACCTCTCCTGTCACCAGTGCGTCACAACCTGCCACCTTCGCCCTGAGCCAGTAGCTGCCCCCTGCGCCACCCACCACTCCGACAGATCCAATCATCGCACCTGACTTTCCGAACGAGCGTACAGACGTCGCCAGGCGCTCGGCGGCGTAACTCGAGAACGCGGCGAACGACATCGGTTCAGGCAGATCGCCCATACGAGGCAGGGACGCAGCCATAGCTTCGATTGGATACAGGTCATAAGCCGGCTCATCATAGGGATGGGTCTGCTTGAGGGCACGAATGGCTGCTTGCATCGCGTGGCCTGGCACAAGCGCTTCGACGCGCTCTTCTGCCGCGGTCTCCCTTTGACCGACTTCGCCGATTAGCGGGGATGCTCCCTCTTGGGGTTCGTAAGTGCCGGTACCCGCTGAGTAGAAGGCGCACCTTCTGTAGAGCCCGATTTCACCGCAGCCTACACCGGCCAGAGCATCCAGCACAGCATCGCGACTCTCGGGTGGAAGGAACGTCACTAACTTGTATCTCCGCTGCGGAACATCGTTTCCAAACGGGCGGATTTCTTCCAGTCCGAGCTTCGTGGCAAGCGTGTCGTTGACCCCACCAGCGGCGGCGTCCCAATTCGTGTGGGCGATGAGAACGGCGATGCGGTTCTGGAGAGCAAGCCGGATCGCATGAACCTGGGGCGCGTCGCCAGCGAGAGTGCGGATCGGGTGATAGATCAGCGCGTGGTGGGACACGATCGCCTGCGCTCCAATCTCGACTGCCCGCCTTAATGCCGAAGGGGAAGGGTCAAGGGCCGCTAAGCAGGCATCGACCGGATCGCCCTTTCGCCCGACCTGCAAGCCAATAGGATCGTCGGGGAGGGCGAGGTGGGGCGGAGCGACCGCATCGAGCGCGGAGAGCAGTTCGCCGACATTAGGCATCTCCAAGATCATACTTGGGATAGCAGGATTTGCGATTACTCGTAAAGAACTGTATGGCGATGTACGTTCGAATTCTTGTTGCCGCCGCCGCCCTTTGCGCCTCAATCAGTTTTGCCCAAGATCGCATTCGCGCTACACCGGAGTATCAGCGCTACGCAAAGATGCGAACGGAGATAACGGGGAGCGTTGTTCGCGGCGACGTGTCCGTCGATTGGCTCGAAGGTGGAAAGTCGTTTCAGTATCAGATGGGAGGCAAGAACTACCGCTTCGACCTCGCTAAGAGAACGGCAAGCGAGGCCCCGCGCGAAACGCTCCGGCCAGAATCTGGAAGCGCACGCAATCCGGGGCCGCGAGCGATGCCGCAGCGCGGCAGACAGTTCCTCGAGTACGCGTCACCTGATGGCAAGACGAAAGCGATCTACAGGGATCGAAATGTTTGGCTCGTTGCGGAGGGCGCAGCCGAAAAAGCGATAACGACCGACGGCGACGAAGCAAAGCGAATCAAAAGCGGCAACGCATCGTGGGTTTATGGCGAAGAGCTGGGCGTACGTGAGGCGATGTGGTGGTCACCCGAAAGCAAGTATCTCGCGTACTACCGCTTCGATGAATCGCCCGTCAAGGACTTTTATCTGACGATGGGGCTGACTGGGATCAACTCGTCGTTAGACATCGAGCCCTATCCCAAAGCTGGCGCGGACAATCCTATCGTCGAACTGTTCATCTACGACGTTGAACAGGGGGTCTCACTGAAGGTCGATCTTCGTGATGGAAAGCCGTTCGAGAATCACGTAGTGGGCTACTATGCATACTCTGTTCGCTGGTCGCCGAGCGGAAAGGAACTTCTCTTCAACCGGACAAATCGCCGCCAAAACATTATGGAGTTATGCGCGGCTGATCCTGCGACAGGCAAAGTCAGAGTCATCATTCGGGAAGAACAACCACAAAGCTGGACCACGAACTCTCCGTCGATCACTTGGATCGATGACGCGGAGTTCATTTGGGTGTCTGAGCGAAATGGATTCGCGAATTACTATCGCTACGACGTTTCTGGAAAGCTGATTGCTACCTTGACAAATCATCAGTTCGAAGTCGCGAACATCGTCCGCATCGATCAGGAAAACAGCAAGCTGTTCTACATGGCTCGGAGCGGAGACAACCCATACAAGATGCAGTTTCATGTTGTGGGGCTGGACGGGCGCGGCGACAATAGGCTCACGGATCCGGCATTCCACCATTCTGTCAACCTTTCGCCTGACGGAAAACACTTCATCGATACGGCAGAAACGCACTCAATCCCGCCGGTCACCCGCGTTGTCGATCTGAACGGCACGATCCTCGAAACGCTGAATGAGAGCGACATCAGCAAGTTTGAGTCGATGGGTTTGCAGAAAGCCGAAGTGATCACATTTACTGCAGCAGACGGAAAAACGATTTGCTATGGAATGTTGATGAAGCCGTCGGATTTCGACCCCGACGAAAAGTACCCGCTCATAGTCAGCGTATACGCTGGCCCGGAATCTGGCTCGATGAACGAGAGGTTCCGAACTCCGGACCCCCTAACGGAGATGGGCGTTCTCGTCGCATTCTTCGACGGGCGCGGTACGCGAGGGCGCGGCAAGGCGTTCAAAGACGAAATGTACATGAAACTTGGCGTGACAGAGGTCGACGATCAGGCCGCGGGTGTTCGCGAACTTCTCAAGCGACCTTATGTTGATTCCACAAAAGTCGGCATTCATGGCACGTCCTACGGCGGCTATGTGTCCGCTCTCGCAATCCTGCGATACCCAGATATCTTTACGGCCGCAGTGGCGAGTAGCAGCGTCACCGACTGGCGTCATTACGACACGATCTACACCGAGCGATACAATTGGATCCCCCAAGAGAACGAAGAAGGATATAAACTGGGAAGCTACATGACGTACGCAAACAATCTAAAGGGCGACCTAATGCTTTTCTTTGGCACTGCCGACAACAACGTGCATCCGAACAACACGATGCAGCTTGCTCAAGCGCTGCAACGCGCTGGCAAGACCTTTTACATGCAGGCAGGCCCGGATCAAGGTCACGTCGGCTTCGGCGTCGAGCGGACTTTTGAGTTCTTTTGGGAAAGTTTTGCGCGTTCGGGAGCCAGAGAGTAAACGTATATTCCTCGCGCCGAATCGAAAGTGGCAGTCCGTACTTTCGCGATCATCATGGCAACTTCGTTCTCTTTGACGCCGAGGGACCCGGACGGTTAGATGATCTGAAGATCGTAGGCGCAGATGAGGTGGTTGTACTCCTCGATGGAACCGAACATCAATTCTTGGCAAGCGCGCTACCACAGTCTGCGCAGTGGGCCAAAACGATAACCCTGAGGTCTGCTATGCAAACCGCTCTCACCTCGTGCATCTTTCAGCCTTTTCCGGTTGATGTGGCTCTCGAAAGCGGGATAGGAGATGTTCGGCGACCGGATGCCTGCCAGACGAGCATCTCTAAGCTGGAGACAGATCTCATTGACCCTTGCGATGCCGAGTCTCGCTCATCGCATGCGCTCACCGCCCAAAACGAGAGCGAGGTCTTCGAGTTCGATGGTCGCAGGCACCGGTCTCATCTCAACCGGATGGCCTTCGAAGTCTCGATTGATCCAAGAAACCTTGGCGTCTTGATTCGCCGAATCTATGATCGATTTCACGGAAGGCAGCGAGCGCGAGTTTTGGTGGACGACGTTGCTATCGGCTATTGGTACGCGCCAATCGAAGATAGGGCGATCCGATGGGGTGAGGATGAGTTTTTCATCCCGGCCCCCTCCACTTCTGGAAAAAGCAAGCTTCGCATCCAGGTTGACCCCTCGGCGGGAACGCCGCTTTGGGACGTCTCGGAGTATCGGATCTACTCGGTTCTTGAGGCAATCGCGGAAGGCGTGTCCGCGACGGATTCGAGTCAGTAGACTCGGCGACTGCGGCGGGCGGATCCGCTTCGACGACACAGGAGAGCGCAAGCGGCCCAAACCTCATCCCCACTCAATCTAGGCAGAGAATTGGGGTGCGCAGCGAAGAACAGCTCTATCACCAAGTACGGCGAAGTTGCGGCGTGCGGCAAAGTGCAAGTAAGATCAGATACAGGCCATGGAAGAAACTGCGACTTACCCCTCACCTCTTGCCGACAAAGAAGAGTCGGCACTTATCGTCGTAGACCTTCAAGATACTTTCCTGGCTCCGATCGCTGACAGAGAAAAGGTCTTAAATCGATCGAAGTTCATGATCGAAATCGCAAATCTGTTTAGCATTCCAGTCCTTGTAACGGAGCAGTACCCAGCCCGAATGGGAGGTACGAGTCCTCAGATTCTCGAGTTGCTTCCCCCTGGGACTGCGCGTCACGACAAACTTTGCTTCTCATCGTGTGGGATCGAGGCGTTCCAAGAGGAATGGGCAAAAGTCGAAAAGACACAAGCGGTGATCGTCGGAATCGAGACGCACATCTGCGTCACGCAAACAGTTCATGATTTTCTTGCGAACGAGATCGAAGTGTTTGTATGTGCGGATGCGACCGCCGCGAGGGGCGACGAGGCCCATGGAATTGCTATCGAGCGAATGCGGCACGCTGGCGCAATCATAACGCACACCGAATCGGTCGCCTACGAATGGCTCAAGTCGGCCGAGTCGGATGAGTTTAAGTCCGCGCTTGAGATCGTCAAGCGATTTTCGTAGTCACTTCGTTTCCTACAGGACTTAAACTGTGAGCTTTCGCAAATGACCGATGAGGATCGCAATATCAGTCGGGCGGATTCCAGGGATTCGTGAAGCCTGAGCGACTGTTTCTGGCTGAACCCGTGAACACTTTTCCAACGTTTCATAGGACAGGCCTTTCACCAACGAGTAATCGAACTCTCGAGGAATGGGCAAAGTCTCCAGCCTCTTCTGCTGCTCGATTTGGCCGGATTGCCGCTTTAGAAAACCGTCGTACTTTGCTTGAATCTCGATCTGTTCCTTCGCTTCCGTGGCAAGGCGCGATTCGCAAAGATCAAACGGCACATCCGCAAGCGCGACGACTTGTTCGAACGTCGTAGACGGTCGCTTAAGGAGATCGAACCCCGTTGTCTTCGTCTTCACTTTTGCGTGACCACTCGATTGCAGCCGCTCATTGTCACGCACAGAGAACTTCACAGAATCGAGATAGTTGCGCTTCGAATCGACGAGACGCTTCTTCTCCAGGTACCTCTCCCATCGCTCGTCGTCAACCAAGCCAATCTCCCGACCCAGCGGTGTTAATCGAAAGTCTGCGTTGTCATTGCGAACATAGAGTCGATACTCACTTCGCGCCGTGAGCATGCGATAAGGATCGTCCACGCCCTTTGTTACGAGATCATCGATCAGCACGCCAATGTATGAATCGTCCCTGCGAAACACGATCTCGCGCTCCTTCATGGACTTCCTTGCAGCATTGATGCCCGCGACGATTCCCTGCGAGGCGGCCTCTTCGTACCCGCTCGTTCCGTTCACTTGACCAGCAAGAAACAGTCCTTCACATAGTTTGCTCTCAAGAGTCGGACGCAGTTGCATCGGATCAGCCATGTCGTACTCAACCGCATAGCCGGGCCGAATCATCTCGACATCTTTCAAACCTCGCATCGTCTTCAAGAACTCAAGCTGCACCTCCGCCGGAAGCGACGTGCTCATACCCTGTACGTAAACTGATTCTCCCTCCCATTCCTCAATCTCGAGGAATACAGGGTGGGAATCCTTTTGCGGAAATCGCACAACTTTATCTTCGATGCTTGGACAGTAGCGCGGACCGACACCTTCGATCTGTTTGCCGTAGACTGCGCTAAGGTGAATGTTGTTCCGAATAGATGCGTGTGTCGACTCGTTGGTATTCGTCTCGAAGCAGTCATACATCGTGTGACGCGGCATGACGCGATCGTGCTTGAAAGAAAACGGCGCGCAATCTGGGTCTGTCCTTTGGACGCCAACTTGGTCCATGTCAATACTCGAGAGTCTGATGCGCGGTGTTGTTCCCGTCTTGAATCTGCGAATGTGAACCCCAATCTCCTGAAGAAACGCGCTTAGGCCTGCAACGGCGCGATCGCCTTCGCGCGCGGCGATCGTTTTATGCATCCCCTCGTGACACAGACCGTTTAGGAACGTTCCCGTTGTCATTACGACACAATTCGTGGGGATCTCGTCGCCATCCGTCAACCGAACAGCGACTACCCGATCTCCATCGCGCACGATTGTTCCCACTTCGGCCTGAATCAACGTGAGCCGATCTTGCGACTCAAGGATTTCGCGCATCAATTGCGGATAGAGAGACTTGCACGCGTGCGCGCGAAATGTCTGCACCGCTGGGCCCTTGCCATCTCCAACGACTCTGATATGAGTCAGAGCATGATCGGTCGTAACCGCCATCTGGCCGCCAAGCGCATCAACCTCTCTCGCCATCTGCCCTTTCGCGGGCCCGCCGACGCTGCAATTGCAGGGCATATGCCCTATTCGATCGAGCCGCAAAGTAATGCACGCCGTATCCGCGCCCATCCGTGCGGACGCGAGGGCCGCTTCAATACCTGCATGCCCTGCGCCGATCACAACGACGTCGAAACTTCGCACAAAGCGAATTGTACCGCTTGCAGGGCGGTAGAATTGCGACTCGAATGGATTATCGACGAACCTACATCCGCGATCTGCTTGCTACAAAGCCTCCTGCCGACACCTCTGCGTATGGGTGGGTAAAAACTCGACGAGACAGCAAGGGTGTTTCATTTGTTCAGATGAACGATGGCTCGTGCTTCGCGGATTTGCAAGTCGTCATTCAAGATGGAGCTATTCCTGAAGCCGAATTGAAGCGTGTCACTACGGGTGCATGCGTTCGTTTCGATGGCAACTTAGTCGAATCGCCTGCTAGCGGTCAGGCTGTCGAATTGTCGGCAACGAGCTTAGAGGTCTATGGCGAAGCTGACCCGGCGACGTACCCGATGCAAAAGAAAGGCGCGTCGTTTGAGTTTTTGCGAGAGATAGCCCACTTGCGTGTACGGGGAAACACCTTTGGAGCAGTTTTTCGAGTTCGCAACGAGTTGTCCTGGGCAACGCATAAGTTCTTCAAAGAGCATGGGTTCATGTATGTTCACACCCCGATCATCTCGGCGAGCGACGCGGAAGGTGCGGGCGCGATGTTTCAGGTGACTACTCTCGATCTGGACAACTTGCCGAGGGTCGATGGCAGCACCGATTACTCGCAAGACTTTTTTGCTCGCCAGGCGTTCCTCACAGTCTCTGGACAACTGAACATCGAATCGTTTGCGGAAGCGTTCACAAACGTCTATACCTTTGGCCCAACGTTTCGCGCGGAGAACAGCAACACTCCGCGGCACCTAGCCGAATTTTGGATGATCGAGCCTGAGCAAGCGTTTTGCGACATCGAGGGGAACATGAACCTCGCGGAAGATTATCTAAGGTATCTCATTCACCACGTACTCGACCAATGTGTAGATGATTTGGAGTTTTTCAACAAACGTATAGAGCCGACTGTGTTAGAGACGCTGCAGCACGTAGCCGACAGTCCATTCGAGCGTATCACGTACACCGACGCAATCACCATGCTCGAATCTAGCGACGAGTCCTTCGAGTTCCCTATCTTTTGGGGATGCGATCTGCAAAGCGAACATGAAAGATATCTGACCGAGAAGCGAATCGGACGCCCAGTGATTGTAACAGACTATCCGAAAGAGATCAAGGCGTTTTATATGAAACTGAATGACGACGAGCGCACTGTTCGCGCGATGGATGTGCTCGCGCCACGAATTGGAGAGATCATCGGTGGTTCGCAACGCGAGGAGCGTTACGACGTCCTTGTGTCAAGAATGAAGGAGTTAGAGTTGCCAGAAAAACCTTATGGCTGGTACCTTGATTTGCGAAAGTATGGAAGCGCGCCTCACTCTGGTTTTGGACTGGGCTTGGAGCGAATGATGATGTACGTTACCGGTATGAAGAACATTCGCGACGTCATTCCGTTCTATCGCGTTCCAGGGAGTGCGGAGTTTTGACGCAGATAAAGGCGCGAATTATCGACAGTGTGCCGACGCCACAAGAGCTTCAAGATCTGTTGTCGGTGCACAAGTGGTTCGTGAAACTTGCGGTGGATGTTAGACTCCGCCGAGTCGCAGGGGGTGGCGAATGGCATGCTGATTCCGAGCGCATCCTCCTTGAACTAGGTTCGCAACAAGAGGACATATGGGGCGGCGATTGGATCCCCGAGCAGCGGGCTGTAGAATTCAATTCGCTGATCAACATCTCAGCTGAGAGGGGCAACCGGTCTATGGAGATAACTGACCCCGACACGCGCCAACTGTTTGAGGACATCGTCCGCCAGGTGTTTGATGCGAGTTAGTGGTGCATACGCCGACGACCGCTTAGAGCGTTTTGCCGCTATGGACCGCAGTAAGCGGCTCGGGAATCTTGCCTCAAATCTCGCTCGGCTCGCAGCTTATTCTAAGAATCGACGACCTCTCGAGGCAGCCTATGCCATCGCGCGTGAGGCGCGATACTTTGCAGAGATCTGTGCAGCGACCGAGGCAGACCCTTCGATCTTTTGTGAGATTGACAAGGCAGTGGACGCTGCAATGGGTGCATTCGAGCGGGCTCAGTATCCACCCCCTGAGCTTGCAGCTCGTATCGCCGCGTGTTCGGAGTCCCTCATGAAGGTAAGAGGCTGAAGATGCGATGCGGACAGCAGGGAGTCTCGATTAAGACTCTGTCGGCCAGAACTCGCTCGGCGCCAGCCAGCTGTTTGACTTCACCTCTTCGCGCTGACTTGCCCAGAACGGATACAAGAGCACACCTCGCGCACCCGCAATCTCCCACTTGCCATCCTTAAGAAACTCGATGTAACAACGAACGATATGCCTGCCCCGGTAAACAGTTCGTACACGGCAGACTGGCGCTAATGCAGACATAACCAAGCCGATCGTGTCCTTCTCCGAGTAAACACGATCGTGCCAGTTTCCACACACGACAAGGTTGCCGCGCGATGTTTCTGCGACACGAATCTCGAATCCGTTTTCATCACTGCGCGGAATGATGAGTACGTCGCTTTCGACCGTGAATGGGATGTTGCCTGCATCGGAGAGGGCGAGCTGTAGGTTTGCGACCAATCCCAATCAGATCCTCTCCCACTTCCTACTCACATTACTCCGCTCAACTGCATCTAACACCGCCTGATTCCGCACCCCGTCCTCAAACGAAGGCGTCGGGTTTTCGCCGTGCGACATGCGAGCAAAGCCATCTGCAACCAGATTGACAAACGTGTGCTCATATCCGATGATATGTCCGACGGGCCAAAAGGCTGATGCGAAAAGATGCACCGAATCGGTCGTCTGAATCAACCTAAAACCATGATGCTCCGCAGGGTCGCCGGCATTGTAAAACTCCAGCTCGTTCATGCGCTCCAAGTTGAATGCGATCGAGCCCCCTGACCCATTGATCTCGAACCGATTATGGTTCTTACGCCCGACCGCAAAGCGACTCGCTTCGAACGTTCCGATTGCGCCACTTTCAAACCTCGCAAGAAACATCGAAGCGTCATCGACGCTCACCTCGCCCATCTCCGTTGACGCAACGCCGCCAAGCCTATCGTCCACCGCGGCAAGCTTCGGCCGCTCTCGAACAAACGTCTCTAAGTGCCCCGAAACTTCCACAAACTCGCCGACCAAAAACCTCGCCAAGTCGATGATGTGGGCGCCGATATCCCCGTGTGCGCCGGAGCCAGCAACCGATTTGTCCAGTCGCCATACCAAAGGAAAGCTCGGGTCAGCGATCCAATCCTGAAGATATACAGCGCGAAAGTGATAGATACGACCGAGGAGACCATCGTCGATCATTTTGCGCGCAAGCTGCACAGCGGGGCAATAGCGATAGTTATGGAAGACCGCGTGGAAAACGCCCGCGCGATCCACGGCATCCTTCATAGCGACCGCTTCGTCCAACGTGTTCGCCAAAGGCTTTTCGCACCAAACGATCTTCCCGTTCTCCGCAGCTGCGATCGAAATTGGAGCATGCAGATTTCCTGGAGTCGAGACGTCGATAAGGTCTATGTCCTTCCGCTCGACAAGCCGCCTCCAATCGGTCTCCGTTTCTTGCCACCCAAACTTATCCGCCGCCTCGCGCAACGGCCCTTCTGTACGCCCGCAAAGCACAGCCAACTCCGGCTCCCAATCCATCCCAAAAAAGCGCGGGGCTTGGCGATAGGCGTTGCTGTGCGCCTTCCCCATGAACTGGTAGCCCACCATACCGACTCGGATTCTGCGCTTCGCCATCAGCCTGGTAGTTCGCCGATCAAGCATCGATTCCCTCCCTATTGAAACTCACCGGGCAGCCAATCTGTTACATAATGTGGAAGTTAACCGTGGGGGCGACCGGTTTCGACAGAGCTGGTTGGCTTTCGGTTGCGAGCCGAGGATGCCGTTGGCCTCGTAAAAAAGCGGCAAAGCAAGTAACTGCGAATAACAACGCATACGCTTACGCGGCCTAAAGTTGCCGCGGGCCTCCAGGATCCAAGCCGGTCGGATCGGGAAGGCCACGCAAAAGCCGGCTAGCGAAGGAAGCCACCGCCTTAGGCGACCCGAGCGAAACTAACAAGGCTGCCCTATCGTCATCCCGCCTGACGGAGGTTCGATAGGGGAGAAAAAATGTCGGGCTATGCTCGTAGACGCCGGAGGTACTCCGACTTTGGAAGGGGGTTCAATTCCCCCCGCCTCCACCATAAGAATTGAAGACGGTGACAAAAGCAAACCGCCCGGATCGACTGAGTCGATCCGGGCGATCGTTTTTTAGCAGGAGGAGGGTTTAGCGGTTCTGCTCGTCTGCCTTGAAAGGTTTGCCTGCCATCGCTTTGAGCTTCTCGGATTGGTCAGGTGTTAGCACTTTGCCAAGTTCGGTGTCTAAAACCTTGTTGTTGTTCTCCATCCGCTCGCGGGCACCCTGCATGTCAAGAACTCCGTCTCTCACATCTTGCATGAGCGCTTGGTTCGCAGCCTCCAAGTTGGACTGCAGCGATTTGATCTTCCCTTTTTGTTCGTCGCTCAATCCCAAGTCCTTCTGAATGTCAGGATTTAAGATCGCTCGATTGCCCTGCAGTTGAACCTCGATCTCTTTGACGCGCTTCCTCTGAGGCTCTGTCAGAACGGCATAAGCCTTCTTTGTTACCTCTGCCTGAAACTTCTCCATCGTTTCGCGCATCGTGTCAAATCCACCACCGCCATCGCGCATTCCTTCAAACATCGCACGCATCTGCGCGGTTGCCTCTTGTTGAATTGTCTCGAGTTGCGCCTTCTGATCTGCGGTGAGTTCGATATCACGTTGCACGTCTGGCCGCATGAGCAAGAACACTCCGCTGTTTTGCATCCCGCCCATTCGCATCATGCCGCCTTGGCCCCTTTGGGCGATCGCACTCGCCGCAAGAAGCGACATTGCAGTCACTACGAGTATCAGCCGAACCATCGTCGTCATTAGTTTCCTCCGCCCTGGGTCTTATCGTTGGAACCTCCACCGTTTCCTCGGTCAATCTGCTTTTGAACGCCAGGAGACAGTTTCTTTTGCTCTTCCTCTCTTAGCCGCTGCGCTTCCGCTGGATCACGCACGACGCGCGGCGTTAGGAAGACAAGCAGCTCTGTCTTGACATCCTGCTTCGAAGTGGATTTGAATAGTTCACCGAGAAGCGGAATGTCACCGAGCAGAGGCACCTTGCGCACCGTCGAACTCACCGTGTTCCGGATAATGCCACCGAGAATGATCGTCTCGCCATCCCGCACCGACACCGAAGTCTGTGCAGATCTTTGGTTGATGATCGGCGCATTGAAGGAGGTGAAGCCTTGGAGATCATTTGCAGTCTGCAAGATATCCATAGTCACGATGCCGTTTGAGGTTATTCGAGGCGTGACCGTCAGGATGATGCCAACATCTTCAAACGCGTAGTTGAACGTCAAGTTCCCGTTGGGGTCCTCTCGAGTGCTCAACACGTAAGGAACGCGCTGGCTGATGTTGATCTGAGCTTGCACGTTGTTCGATGTGAATATCCTCGGCGTCGATAGCACCTGGAACTTCTGATCCGCCTTGAGCATGTTTACGAACGAGGTCAGATCGTTCCCGCTCAGCGTGTAGCGGAATCCCTGCAAGGCCGGGTTCGCCCCTTGGAGCCCGAAGTTAGTCTCGCCAACTCCAATGTTCCCGCCGCCAAGCTTGTCTTGCACAAATCTCCACTCAACGCCAAACTGCGACGAGGAATCGAGCGTCGCCTCGATGATCATCGTTTCGATCATCACCTGCTCAGGAATGCGATCAAGCTGCTCGAGAATGCTCTGAATGATGCCTGCGTTCTCTGGGCCGGTTACGACGATCAGACTGTTCGTATTCGGGTCTGGGATTACGGTCACCTGGCCGGTCAGGTCGCGCACATTGACGAGCCGTCCTTGTGCATCTCGACCGACCTGCCCCTGCGCTCCCGCGCCCTGCGCGCCGCCTCCAAAAACCCTGTTGATGTTGCCGCCTTGAACGCCGACCATCGTCATCAGGTCGCCGAACTCCGCTTCGGGATCGTCGAACTCGAGGAGCAGTTCGTTATCCAGAATCTGCTCGTTTCGAATACCACCGCCCCCAAATCCGCCGAACCCTCCACCCGTGCGATTGTTCTGATTGCCACCCGGTCGCATCTGGGTTCCCTGATTTGTGTTGCGAGCCTGGCCCTGCCCGGCCCGAGCTTGTCCGGTACCCGCGCGGGTCCCGAATGCCTGCCCGAGCAACTGCGCCATCTGGTCGGCGCGTGCGTTGCTGAGCGGGAAGACGAAAGTAGAAGTTTCGTAGACAACTTCGGTGTCCAGTTCTTCGAGAACCTTTTCGAGCAGAACAAGGTTTTCCTGGGTCGCCGTTACAACGAGCGCGTTTGTGCGGTTGTCAGCGACCACGTTCCCGAACGCGGACTGCATACTCCCCGTTCGGAAGGCCTGCGTGAATCGCTGGTCGATAGGAATGCTCTGATTGCCTTGACCGCCGCGGCCCTTCGGCGCGTTCGAGATTAAGATGTTCTGAACGATGGGCACAAGTTCCGCCGCTGTTGCGAACTGGAGTGGGAACACTCTCGCCTGCATCGGCTGGTCCACTTCTTTGTCAATGTCCGCGATCAGCTTCGCGACTTGAACATGGTCACGCGAACTTGCATTGACAATGACGGTGTTGCTGTAATCGTCCGAAGATGCGCGGACAGCGGATCCCATATTCCCGCCCATCTGCATGTTCGGTCGACCGCCTCCGCCGCGCCCTTGCTGGTTCCCGCCCCCAAACATCTGCGCGAGCTGCTGCAGCGGGTTTTGCTGTGCCTGCTGCGAGAAGACCTCATTGATGACGCGCGCGACTTGCGTAGCGTTCGCATACCTGATTGGGTACACGCGGAGCTCTGTCGTCGAACCTCCACCCATCATGCCCTGGAGCATCTCAGGCGGGATTGCCGACATATCAAATCCACCGCGACCGCCACCTTGCTGCCTGCGCTGTCGAATCACAAGGAGGTTTCCTTCTCGCGCCATTTCAAAGTTCTTCAGCCCGATCGTCGTGCTGAATATCTGGAAGGCTTCCGTAAGCGGCACTTCAGAAGCGCTGGTCACCGTAATGGGCCCCGTAAGCGCAGGGTCTTTCACGATGGTGACGCCCGACGTTCTAGACAACAACGAGATCACCATGTCGACGTTAGCGTTTCGGAAGTCAAGCTTGATTTTGGTCGCGGGCAGCTCAAAGCCTTCCCAAGGGCGGTTGGAACGGCCGCCACCGAAATCGAATTGTGCCCACGCAGTGCAAATCGCAAGCATGAACACAGCAACAAATGTCAACTTACCTTTCAAGGCCT
The DNA here is from genome assembly GCA_041744215.1 of Fimbriimonadales bacterium. Lineage (GTDB taxonomy): Bacteria > Armatimonadota > Fimbriimonadia > Fimbriimonadales > ATM1 > JAHCHL01. Next base: position 34,783 of record JBGTLG010000020.1, read on the forward strand.
TCCTCCGATGCGCGTATCTCTTCGATGCCCGGTACGCGCGCTTCGGGCGATATCATGAGTTCGTCGCCAAAACTTCGTTCGACAGCTGCATTTAAGTCTAACGGTCGAATCGAGGTGGCGCTGTAGGTTTCGAAAGTGTCGAGTATTCGGACGGTTCTTGTCAGGCCGCCCGGGCCGGCCAACACTACGGTCTCAGGGGTTATTCGAGCGATCGTAGAGGACTTCCACCGGTCTCCGTGCTTGACAAACGACCCCTCTTGAGTAGACGAGTTTTCCAACAAGGCGACAGGAGCGCCATCTATGATCGCGATGCCTGTAAAGATCCAGTTCGGCTCACCCGCAGCAAAGTCCAGCGGAATGGCGTTTGGGGCAAGGTTGATGCCGGCGTCAGCCGTCCCAGTGCGAGCGACCAGCGGACGAAAGACATTTCGCCCGGGATCAGTGACAGGAGGAAAAGCCGCGCTATAGTCCTCAGCCAAGAATCCACTTGCTGCCTTCTTTGCTGCCGGGGGAGCCTTCCTGGTGGGGGCGGGCTTAGTGGGCTCGTCGGCGGTCAACAGCCACGCGGCAACCGCAATGGTTGCCACGCCACCATAGATGATCGGCCTGGAGACTTTCAAATTCACTTACTTGCTGCCTCCCTCAGGTAGGCGGAAGGCCACGATGCCGACCGTAGCGGTAACCCTGTCAGAGGCTGCGTCGGCGCTGGCGACCTGTATACTTGTTACCGCAAGGCGGTTGCTACGAGTTCCCAGATCGCGCGCGGTAGTAAGGATGTTCGGGAATGACCCCTCGAGTGTTACAAGGAACGGCAACTGCTCTAATCCCCCGCTCAGAACCGTTCGCTGTGGCCTGAAGCCGAGGATCTTCGTCCTACTGCGATCGGCAACCCGGCTCACGATATCCAGAGCCCTCGGCTCCACCTGTTCCGGCTGCTCGACCCACGTCAACTCTTGGATCTGCTCGGCGTACGCCTCTCCCTGCCGAGCCACCTTACTCGCGTCTTCGATTATTGCCATCTCTCTTCGTTTCTGGTCAGCCGCAGAAACGCGGACCGGATCTTTTGGAAAGAGCAGCACAATCCCCGCGACAAGGGACGCAATGATCGCCACGATGGGGATAAGCACGAAGAGCCGGTCCGGAGTGAGTTTCGACATCATCGTGCAGCCCTCGTTGTCTCGCTAATCGGGACGTTCCCAACTGCGTGAGCTTGTGCGGAGAACTGCACAACCGGCGTTGCTTCAATCGCTGCATTGTTTGCAAACAGCAGCCTGACGTCGCGAAATCTCGGGTCGGACGTAAGGGATGTGATGAACTGAGACACGCTTTCGTTTGAGGTGGCTGTACCCCGGACGAGCATCGGTTTGCCGCGCTCGATACTGAAGTTGGTAAGCCACATTCCCTCCGTCACGTGATTCGTCACGACCGTCAAGACGTCGCCCATCGGCTGGGCGGCATTGAATGCACGCTCCAATGTGTCTACCAGCTTTGCCTGCTCTTGGGTTTGCGATTGCACCGACGCCAGCTTCGACCGCAGCGTGCGCAAGTCCGCCTCTTGGCGCGCACGAACCTTCGCTGCAGCCGCCTCAGTCTCGCTGTTTCTCAGCCCAACAGCGACCCACATTAACAAGGCAACCGCGCACAGCAACGCGGTGAGGCGAACGCGGGTCGATCGCTTCTTCATCTCCCGGGCCTGAACCACTCGCGGCGACTCAAGATGGACAGCCGCACGAGAAGACTGGACCGCGCCGAGGAGCGCTCCTGGAGCTTGATCAAATGTGTAGTCGCCGAGAGGCGAACGCAGTTCGCCCGCAAAGACGATGGGCAGGTGATCAACCTCTGCAGCCGCGAGCGTCTGCGAGATCTCGATGCTGAGCGTCTGATCGGACGGCGTCACCGCAGATTCCCGCGTATAAACGACCTCGCCGTTCATCACGACATCGAATGCAATCCCGCCTGCAACCGCAGAAACGACCAAACACTTTTCCAACTCGAGAGACTCTGCAATCAGTGCCGACCCTAAGCAAGCGGGAAGCGCCTGGGATGGCTCGAGTCCTGCGCTTGCGAGCTGCGATCGGAGTTGGTCTAAGTGCTTTTCTTGAACCGCGTAAACGACAGCGAGGCGACCTTCGGAAGTCACGTCTCGAGTTAGATGAAGATCGAATGCCACCTCACTTTGCGATACGGGCAGCAACTGCTCAAGCTGGAGTCCAACAACTTGCCTGACCTCGGACTTCGATACATCAGGAACTCTCAGAACACGCAGAAACACCCATCTGCGCGGGATCGCGACCAGGACGGACGAACCCGCTCCCACAATGCTCGCGACCTCCATGACGTCTCTTGCGACCCTCGTCTTCGGAGACGTTTCGTCATACACAGCGAACCCTTCAAGCGCAGGTTCGACTATGTGGCCGGTTGTCGCTTTCGCGCTCATGAAATGCCCCCAAACTCGACGTCATTCGTAGCTTCGTCCGCCCATCCCCAGAGCCACACCGCGCGCGTCGGGGGGAGTCGCCTGATAGACGTGATTCTCGGCGTGTCGTCAATGATGCGAATGGATGCCTCAACCGCGATGCGAATGGGGCCGTGTTGACCAAGCGCGCGGATTACGAAAGTTCGTGTGTTGACCGTCAACCCATCAACAATATCCGCAAGAGTAATCAGATTGATACCGGGGATGTCGAGCAGCGCGCCGACGCTTGTAAAGCCGGATGTTTGCTGCTGGAAGATGTTGGAAGCGATGTCCGGCGTGATTCCGGGCAACGTGTTTAGCACAGCTTCACTTGCAGTATTGATGTTAACCTGTCCTTCGATTTCAGTTCCGGCGGAAACGGTCAGATTGTCGATGATGGCACGCGCGGATTGAGCGTTGATTCCCGGAATGAGAAGCACCTCTCCCAAACGGACAAAAGTGCCTTGCGTGTTCCTTCGTTGGATAATTTGCATCGCGGTTTGGGCCGGAATACCCCTCGCCACCAGTGCTTGGGTCGTCGCAGTGTTGACGTTTAGCTTAGTTTGCCCGTCTGCCGCTAGGTTTGCGGATCGCGATCCGATCGTCACGAGTTCCGCAAGTACGGCCTCCTCCCCTCGCTCGTTAATCAGTTGCGCGGCCGTAGTCTGAAGATTTGTAGGAGGCGAGTATAGCGTGGTCGGGGCAAATCCTCGAACCAACAGCAGTTCGTCGACAGATTGCATCGGACCGAGGCGCGCGTTGTACGGGTTAGGCAGTTGATTGTAGTAGTCGTCCTTTGCGCCGTTGGGCCGTGCGACAAAGCCAGGTTCTCGCCAATCGAGCAACGCCTCGATCTGATCGACTGTCAGCGGCAACCTCTCAAGTTGCGACTGCTGAGCAGTATTCAGGTTGACAAATCCAGACGCATCGACGATCTGAAGTCGGATCGAGCCGTTCTCATACAGAAAGTTCTGTGATCCGTCTTCGCCAAATCGTGCCCACGTATCCGCATCAGTCCAAGGCACCTGTCCGGTGATGAGTTGGTCTTGCAAAACGCTCAAACATCGCTGAATCCCTGAGTTGGCCAAATGCTCGGCGCGAATGGCCGCAGTGCGATTGGCGAGCGCGCGAAGCTCTACGCGCCGAACGGAAACGACTCCAGCCAGAATTGCAACGAGCGTCGCGAGTGTAATCAGCGTAAACACGAACACCCCGCCTCTCTGACGCCTCATTGAATGCCTCCAGAAATCGCCGGGTTGCGAGGAGTCACGTCACTGTAAGGTACTCGCACGAGGAGCGTGCGCTCTTCGTCTGGATCGCTAATCAACACGTAGATTATGCGAACCGCAGCAGGTAAGCGCGGCTCGGCTTGTGCCTCGGTGTCCCAAGCGCCGACCCACTGAGAACCGTCGAAAAACTCAAAGCGAATTGACTCGACATCGTCCGAAAGCAACTCCTCGTAACCTCCCTGCGTTGGATCGCCATCGGCTGGAGTTTGCCTTCTGACGAAGAGACCGGTTTGGCCGCCAGAGTCGAGGAAGGGTGTTGTCGAGAGTGAGATCTCTTCGATTCCGCTGGGCGGCCCGATTCGTTCGTTAAGCTCTTCAAACGTCATTTCGCTCGACGTCACGGAGTCGCTCGGAGCGCGGTGTGCAGTAAACGTTAGCGACGCAGCATTGACACCGCTACCTCCCAGCAACACCGAGTCCGCAAGAAAGTAAGAAGCCGGATCGTCAACATCTGTACTCAAAACAGCGCGACGAATCAGTCCACGCAAATCGTCCTCGAATCGTCTTGCAATTTCTTCGCTTTCGATTGCCGCATCCATGTTTCGTTCTTGGACTGTTGCGGCCGCAAACGCGCGCACGAGTGTGATTGTCAGCAACGCCGTCACCGCTAACAGCACCACCATCTCCAAAATCGTCGTTCCACGGGTCCTTCTCAAGGATCCTCACCCCCACCGGCAACAAACTGCTCAGTGAAAATCATTCCTCGAATCTCGACGCCTTCATCGTCCTGCCTCCCAGTCGATGTGACTCGCACCGTAACCTCGCGCAAATCGGTCGTGACTCCTGTTGCGCTCTCGACGCTGTAGGAATACGGCTGCGGGTCGAAGTCGCCCGAGAATGGCGCCGATTCGTACTCTCCTGTTGCGATCACTTCGTCGTACTTCTCGACTGCAAGGCGTAGCATTAGCTCGCTCTCGCGTGTCTGCACCCGGGTCGCATTGATCGATGCGAACGCACCCATTACTGCGACGATCCCCGTGATCGCAAGCGCTGTCGAAACAACCGCTTCGACGAGGGAAAATCCACGACTACGTCCGGCGTTCAAGTTCACCTGCACGCCACCGTGTTTCTTGCTGTTCCTCCGCTTCGCCCCTTTGAGCCTTGACGAAGCCAGTGCGGTCATTTATGCTTATCGTTAGTTGATCATCGCCTCGAGCATTGTTGTATGTGAAAGCTCCACCTGTCGTGCTTCCGTCTGGATAGAACATGACTATCAGATCGTCACCCGAAACCGAACCCCCTGGCGCTATTCTTTCAGCGAGGCTGTAGCCGCGCGGTGCGGACATCGAATTCAACTCGCGGGCACCTTCCACGTCGACACTCTCACCGATCTCCGTGGTTAGTCGGCCTTCAACATCGACGCGCAATACGACCGGAACTCCACGCAGCACCGCCGTTTCTTTCGCGGTCCGCACGAATGAAACCATACGGCGCAAGTCACCCCGCTCAGTCGCGCTGTCTGACTGCTGAAACATCCGCGGCGCGACGATCGCCGCGATCAGGGCGATCATCGTGACTACGATGATAAGTTCGAGGAGCGTAAAGCCCCGACGACTACTCTTCTTCGCCATCGACGATATCCATCGCGCCCCCTTCGCCGCCGGGTGCCCCATCTGAGCCATATGACATCAGCAGGAAAGTATCTTCTGCCCCGCTCGGACCGGGATATTCGTAGATGTACTCGCCTCCCCACGGGTCCGTCGGAATTGGCTTGGTCGTATAAGGACCACGCCAGTTTCGGATGTCTGAGGGGGGGGTGCGTAAGGCGTTGAGTCCCTCTTCCGTCGTTGGGAATCGATCCGTGTCGACGCGGAATTGCTGCAGCAAGCCGCTAAGCGTCGCGATGTCGCTGGCCGCTTTCGCGCGTTTTGCGTCATCTGTTCTACCGACGACTCGCGGCACGATGAGTGCTGCGAGAATTGCCAAAATCAAGATGACAACAAGCAATTCAATCAAGGTAAATGCTCTTCGAGTTCGCTTCATTCTATTCTCCATACTTTATTTTACGAGGTTCTGAGCCTGGTATATCGGCAGTAGCACCGATAGAACAACGAAACCAACAAAGGTTCCCATTACGAGGACGATTACCGGCTCTACGAGGGCTGTCAGCCTTCGCATTCCGTTGTCAACCTCAAAGTCAAGGCTATCGGATACGCGCGAAAGCATCTTTGGAAGGTCGCCCGTCTCTTCGCCAATTGCAACCATGTGGGTCAAAACGGGAGGAAACGCGCCAGCGTCTCGCATCGCATCGGCGATCGAACGACCCTCGCGAACATCCTCGCGGACCAATTCACTCCGTTTCGCAAAAAGCTTGTTGCCCGCCGCAAGCCCAGCCAAGTGCAGCGATTCGAGAATGGGAACGCCACCATAAACAAGCATTCCCAAAACCCGCGCATACCGCGACACAATCGCCTTCTGGATCACCTTTCCGACCAAGGGGAGACTGAGCAACATCGTGTCACGCGTCAAGCGCCCCGCCGGAGTCGCTACCCATGCTCGGTAAGCCACATATGCACCGATGAGCACGCCAAGGATAACAAGCCCATTACCCGAAAGGAAATCCGTACTCGAAAGCAACAGCTGCGTCGTGAGAGGAAGGTCGCCGCCGAGGTCTGCGAAGACCCCCGACAGGCGAGGGACAACAAACATCAGCAAGAAGACAACGACGCCGACTGCGACAAACGTCAAGACTGCAGGATAGATCATCGCAGAGACAATCTCGCTTCGGCGCGCGACCTCCAGTTCTTGGAACTCCGCGAGCTTGCTTGCAACCTCAGGAAACTGTCCGCTCGCTTCTCCCGCACGAAGTGTTTCCGTAAACACTTCGCTAAAATACTTCGGATGCTGTGCGAGCGCTTCCGATACGGGCATGCCGCCTCGCACCGACTCGAGCACTTCTAAAGAGATGTCAGTCAGTACTGCATTTTCAGATTGCTCAGAGATAACTTGGAGCACCCGATCAAGTGGAAGGCCCGCGGCGGCAAGGTCTGCAAGTCGGCGGGTGAAGAGAGCGAGATCGGATCGCGAAACTCTTCCCCTCGCGATTGGCGCGCCTCTCGCCGTACCCGTTTCCGACTCCTCGATCTGGACAACAAACTTCCCGTCAGCCGATATTTTGGATATCGCGACTTCGCGTGTCTCTGCGTCGATGTAGCCGGTCTTGCGCTTTCCGAGTGCGTCAAGCGCAGTATACGCAAACGTGCGCATACCTTAGAAGTCCTCCCGTTGAGCCACACGCAGTACTTCCTCGATCGTCGTCTTGCCTGCGAGAACCACATTCTTCCCATCGCCGAGCAAAGTTCTCATACCCTGGTGATCAACTGCGTGTTGCTTCATGACGCTTGCTGATGCGCGATCCACAGTCATGCGTCGAATCGTTTCGTCGATAAGCAAGAATTCGAAGAGACCTGCCCTGCGTCGATATCCCGTCCCTTGACACTTGTCGCAGCCCGGGCCACGCATGAGGTTGCCGTTCCGCGCTTCCTCAACGCTTATGCCAAGCGCCCGAAGCGCATCCTCGGTTTCCATATGCGCCTCAGCACAATGGGAGCAATTCTGCCGAATAAGCCGTTGTGCTACGACACCGATGAGCGAGCTCGCCGCCAAGTAAGGCTCGACGCCCATGTCGAGCAACCGAGTAACGGCGCCGGCGGCATCGTTGGTATGCAGCGTCGAGAAGACGAGGTGTCCTGTCAATGCCGCGTGAATCGAAATCTCTGCCGTTTCATGGTCACGAATTTCGCCAACCATGATCACATCAGGGTCTTGACGCACGATGCTGCGCAATCCGCTTGCAAACGTCAAACCGATGTTCGGCCTCACCTGAATCTGGCCAATTCCAGGCACCTGGTACTCGACCGGATCTTCAATCGTCAAGATGTTCGTCGTAGGAGAATATATCTGCTGAAGTGCAGCATACAATGTCGTGGATTTACCGCTGCCAGTCGGACCGGTTACGAGAATGATTCCGTGAGGTTGCGCGATCAGCTGTCTGAATCTTACGAATGTGTCGCCGGTCATCCCCAAGTCGTGGAGTCCGAGCATTGCGGTCGACTTATCAAGAATACGCATAACCGCACGCTCTCCATACACTGTTGGAACGATGGATACACGTACGTCGATTTGTCTGCCTGCGATCTGAATCCTTATTCGGCCATCTTGCGGAAGTCTGCGCTCCGCAATGTTCATCTCGCCGAGGATCTTCAGTCGTGACACGATTGCTGCGTGCATCCTCTTTGGCGGGCGCATCACATCGTGCAGCATGCCGTCGATACGGTATCTGACTTTGACTTCGCGCTCATACGGCTCGACGTGAATATCACTCGCGCCGTCGCGAACCGCCTGGGCGAAAATCAGATTGACCATCTGAACGACGGCCGTCTCGCCAGCCATCTTCTGAAGGTCAGCGAGGTCAGTCGAATCGTCGATCTCTGAGTAGCCAGCCTCATCGCCTGGGAGACCCTTCATGATCTCCTCGATGAAGCGCTCCTCGATTCGCTCTCGGATTATCGTCGGGTCAGCAAGAACAGCGCGAACCGACTTTCCCAAAAGAACGCTTAGGTCATCGACTGCTTTGAGGCCGGAGGCAGAGCCGATCGCGACAATCAGGACCCCCTCCTCCTCGCCGATGGGAAGAACCTGGTGCTTCAAGGCAAAATCGCCAGGGATCATCTCCGCCGCGGCGTGATCGACCGCAGTCTCGGCCAGGTCCACTTTAGGCAGCCAGGCGCCCACGCCATTTGCCCCGTTATGGCCGTTCGAACCACCGGCCAAAAGAACCACGGCTTCGGGATCAGCGCCCGCTCTCTCGGTCGATTCTCTCTCTATCACCGGAAGGAATACGTCAATCCGAGTGGAAAGTGCGCCCTAAGGTCAAAAATGACAGGATTCGAGGCTACAGACTCAAATCCGCGCTCTCCGACCTGCGACGAATACGGCCGATGGGGCCACTTCGCCCCATCTGGTCGACTCCCCTAAAGCGTCCTGATTTAGGATGACAAAGTCCGCCGCATACCCGACAGCGATCTTGCCGACAATGTCCTCCATGAAGCACGAATACGCGGCTCGCGACGTGTAGCACTTCAACGCCTCTTGAACCGAGATATTCTCCTGTGTCTGCCAGAGCTTCCCATCCAGCGTCCGTCCGGTCACCGCTGCCTCGATCCCTAAGAACGGGTTTATCGTCACAACGGGCCAATCCGATCCGAACGCGACTTGCACACCTGCGCCGAGAAGGGACTTGTAGGCGTACGACGACCTGCACCGCTCCTCGCCAATGTAATCCTCTGCGTACCTGCCGTCGTCTGCCTTATGAAAAGGCTGCATTGATGCAATGACGCCGTACTGTGCGAATCTCTGTATGTCTTCAGGCGAAAGGTGTTGAGTGTGCTCGCTCCGATGCCTTGCCGCCCGCAACCGCTCTATGTCCTTCAACAGTTCGCTGCCAGCGCGAGACCCACGATCGTAAAAAGCAAGCAGGCGCGAAAGCAGTTCACTGTTAGCTTGATCGCCAATGCAATGCACGATTACCTGCAATCCGTGCGCGATGGCAACTCGCGCGTTTCGATCGAACGTGCCATCGTCAAGGATGGGCATCGGCAAGCCGCGCCAGTCCGGGTTGTCGTCAGGATTGTTTAGAAATGGCGCCCTCATCCATGCAGTCCGCGAACCCAAGCTGCCGTCGAAGTACGCCTTGAATCCGCCGATTGTGATCCATTCTTCTTTGCCCTCAAATGCTTTCGCAATTGCCGAGGCCCCAACCCAATCATTCGTCGTCGGATACAAGACAAACCTGCAACTCAGGTCATCGTCTTCTGCGAGCCTCTTATAAATGCCGATGTCTGCAAATCCGGGGATGTCGCAAACTGTCGTGATGCCGTTCCGATTCGCTTCCCTGATTGCGGTTCGCAGCGCCTGATACTTGTCTTCGGGTGTCGCCGCCGGAATGTGCCGGGTGACCAAAGACATCGCAGTCTCTCGCAGGATTCCAGTGGGCTCCTTTGTTGCTGGATCGCGGTCGATAACGCCTCCAGGAGGATCGGGCGGGCCGTCTTTGTCGATTCCCGCAATCCTCAGCGCCGCGGAATTGGCGAGGCCGGAATGCCCATCCATTCGTGATAGGTAGAGCGGGCGATCGCCTGTCGCGGGATCGACCCATTCCTTCGTTGGCTGTTCCGGCTCCACCCAGCTCTCGACGGACCATCTGCCGCCAACAACCCATTTGCCTTCGGGCAACGTCTTCGCCCACGCTTCGACGCGACGAACGAAGTCCGCTTTGCTCGTCGCCTGCCGCAGTTGTATCTGAGAAAGGCTCATGCCCCCGTTCAGCATGTGGACATGACTGTCAATCAGGCCAGGGATCAAAGCCTTGCCGCCTGCGTCAATCTTCTCAGTTTCAGGTCCGACCAGCCCCTCGGTCGAGTTACCGACGTACAAGAACTTGCCGCCGCGTACGGCGACAACGCTGGCTCGCTCCTCCAGACCGTCGCTCCAAACAGCGGCATTCTCGATGACGAGGTCCGCAGGCTGATACCAAAGGAATAATCCAACAATAAGGCCAACCATGTTCGTGAATGTACCACCGTCTCGGTGGAGGATTCTGGGAACCGGAAGGTGGCAGCCCAGCGTCCGTATCTCTGTACCACCACGATGGGAAGAAGATCGGACGCCCGCCAACGTATCGTCGACAGCGCGCTCTCACTGATGAATGAGCGAGGCTATACAGGCGTCGTCGTCGAAGACATCATGCGCTCTGCGAACGTCGGCAAGAGCAGCTTCTACCACTTCTTTCCAAGCAAGGATGCCCTTGGCGAAGAAGTGATGAAAGAGTACGGCCGCCGATGGGTGGACGAAATTCTCGAAGAGTCATTTGGCCCTCAGCATGAACCGCTCGATCGGCCATTCATCTTCGTTCAACGATTGGCAAAGCGCATCAAAGAACAGGATCCAATCGAAGGCTTCTGGCCGGCATCGCACGCCGCGACGAGCGACGTCGCTACAGAGTCGATGCGAAGCCAAGCCCATGAAGTTTTCTTACTCGCAGAACAGCGATTCTCTGCGGCTTTCCAAGAAGCTATCGCCGAACACGACTTGATGCCGAACGCGAATCCTACTGCGCTTGGGAAAGCGTGTGTGGCGTACATCCATGGTCTCATGATGTTGTGCCGCGCAGAGCAGTCGCCAGATCCAATGCAAGAGCTTGGACCTCTTGTCGCACGCCTCTGGGAACCGTTTCTCGCCTAACCTGCTGAACCCGTAATTTTTGCTTGTTCTCTCGGAGAATGGGTTGACAAGTTAGGCTGCAAACGGGTACTATTCACCAACGCCGAATTTGAGCAGCGCTCAAAACGGGGGACCCAAAATCGGGGTGCATTCCGCGCATTTGCGGAAGGGGTACTTTCGGCCCTAACCCGACAGCTAACCTCGTAGGCCCATCGAAAGAGTGTCACATCGTTTTGAACGTGTGTGCACTCCCGAAAACTCAGGAGGTGTAACGCTACGTTGCTCACTCGCAAGGAAATAGGGGAAAGAATGCAGGCAATAGTCTGCTCTAGCTTGCCTACAATAAAAAAAGTCGCCCGGCTCGTTTCGCTTCGCGACATCATCCTTGGACAGATCCGCAATATTGAGGCGGCGTGCGCTGAGTTGCACGAACACTTTGCATCAGGGACGCTCGCAAAATTCCACGCACGCCTTCGCAAACTGCGCGACTGCCAAACATTCGTTGACAATTCCATCAATCAGCTGTCTCTGCAACAACAGTAAATCTGAACGCAAGCGGCATGCAGGGCCAAATGCGAACAACCGATAGGAGGTATCACAATGGCGACTCTGAAAGTCTATGAAAACGCAGAAAGAGTAAAAGGCGCTGGGAGCGCTCGAATGCCGATCACCCCGGTCGTGGTCATGCTTTCGGAAAAGGGCGAGAAACGCATGGAGTGCTACACCACCCAGAAAGAGTTTGTCGACTCGCTCGTTGCGAACGGCGGGTTTGGGTTGTTCGATGTGAAGATTGTTGACGGCGATCGCGAATGTACTGCCATCGTCTCGAAGATCGAAAAGGATAAGGACACGAAGCGGGTCAACAAGATCGGACTTGCTGAAGTTAGCCAAGGGGATAAGATTCGAATTAATGTGCCGGTAGTTCTTGTTGTGCCAGAGCAAGTACACAAAGGTGAAGTGCTCGTCATCCGCAATCACCGATTCGTACGCGTGCGCGGCAAGGTGTCAGATATCCCAAAGCAGTTCCGAATCGACGTAACCGGTCGCGATGTGCCAATGCGTATCTTTGCAAAGGACATCGCCGTTCCTAACGAACTCGAACTCATCACTGATGAGGAGGAAGTTCTCTACGTCCTCACGATGCCGTCGAAAGACAACTGAACCTACACCGACGAAAGGGATCAGGCCCGCCGAGTTCGACCAAGACCTCGGCGGGCCGAGTAGTTTGGGGTTTACATGGTGCGCGGTACTGGACTTGAACCAGTGACCCCTACAGTGTCATTGTAGTGCTCTACCAACTGAGCTAACCGCGCAGCGGCGAGTATTCTACCATGACAAGACCTGGGTAGACTTCCCCCGGACGGGATCCCAACGATGGCGAACAACCGAGTAATTCCCCTCCCAACCCTCACACGATTCGCGAATCTCTACCGAGTCCTGACGGAGGCTGAGAGGGGTGGCGTGAAACACCTCAACAGCGCGCAGTTGGAAGCGCTCTCAGCAATCTCTGCGCCGCAAATCCGCAAAGACCTTAGCCTCCTCGGAGACATGGGCAAGCCAGGGGTCGGATACGAAGTAAGGCTCCTCCGCAAAGAGATAGGCGCGATCCTCCGCATCGAGCGCGGACACCCGTACGCGCTGATTGGCGCAGGTCACCTCGGGCGTGCAATCGCTAACTACCCTGGATTCGAAGAGTATGGATTCCAACTAAAAGCGATATTCGATTCAGATTCGAAAAAGGTGGGACAGGCCGTCAACAACGTCACAGTCGAGCCGAGCGCTTCCATGCCCAAAAGATTGAAGTCGCTGGGGGTGAGAATCGCTGTGCTCACAGTTCCCAAAGAGTCCGCGCAAGAGGCCGTCGACCTTGCCGTCGAGGGCGGCGTTCGGTGGTTCCTGAACTTCGCGCCAACAAACATTCGTGTACCCGATAACTGCTTAGTTCGCGATGTGTTCCTGACGCCGGAGTTCGCCATACTCGGTTACTTCACAGAGGACTGAATTGCAAACGATCGACACAGACTTTCTTGTCATTGGTAGCGGAATCGCTGGCCTAACCTTTGCACTGAAGGCCGCCAGGTTTGGGAAAGTCATGGTCGTGACGAAGTCGGAACTTAGCGACACAAACACGAGTTGGGCGCAAGGGGGAGTCGCTGCGGCGGTTGGAGTCGGCGACTCATGGGAGTTGCACGAAGAGGACACACTGATCTCAGGTTCGGGCCTCTGCGATGTCGACGCCGTCAGGTTCTTGGTCCAAAACGCAAGACCCTGCTTAGGATGGCTTATCGAGATGGGCGCGCGCTTCGATTACGAAGCCGACAATACACTTCCGCAATTGCAACTTGGACGCGAGGGAGGTCACAGTCGCAATAGGATCGTGCATCACGCCGACCAGTCAGGGTGGGAGATCGAGCGCGCGCTAACCGATGCAGTTCGCAAAGAAGAAAACGTCCGCATTATCGAGTATGCGTTCTGTGAAGCGCTCTGTCGCGATGACAGTGGCTGCACTGGCGCGATTCTTTGGCCGAAAGACGCAGAACCTCTCGAAGTTAGAAGTCGCGCAACGATGCTCGCAACAGGAAGCTGCTGTCAAATCTATCGATTCTCGACAAACCCCCCAATCGCCACTGGAGATGGAATCGGCTTAGCTTCCGCAATCGGTGCGCGAATCGAGAACATGGAATTCATCCAGTTTCATCCCACCACGCTCTTCCATCGAGACGCGAGAAACTTCCTGATCACCGAAGCGGTTAGAGGCGAAGGCGCAATCCTCCGTACCATCCATGGGCGAAGGTTTATGTTCGATTACGATTCGCGAGGCGAGCTTGCATCGCGCGATATCGTCGCCCGTGCGATCCATGCAGAGATACTGAAGGAAGGTGTTCCGTTTGTTCACCTGGATATGACCCACCTGCCCCCCAGTAAGATCCAATCACACTTTCCAAAGATTCTTGAGAAGCTGCTTTCATACGGCATCGACCCAACGAGAGACCCGATTCCAGTTGTTCCGGCGGCGCACTATCAATGTGGCGGAATCCAGACAGATCTAAACGGCCGAAGTTCCGTCAGTCGGCTCTATGCAGCCGGTGAGGTTGCATCGACGGGCGTGCACGGCGCAAATCGACTGGCGAGTAACAGCCTCCTCGAAGCGCTGGTTTTTGGCGCAGCGGCAGCGGAAACGGCACAAACCGAAACAAACCCCCTCAGACACGGCGAACCAATGAGACTGCCGGTTGCGCTCATTCCTAAGCAAGATGTTGAGGGAATGGTACGGCGGCTAAAGCGCATCATGATGGACAAGGTGGGCATTGTTCGCAACAACCTCGGACTCAAGCACGCTGCGGAAAGCCTTCAGGCTCTCGCAGCCGAAGTCACTCCGGAAACAACATTTCACGTGAGCAGCGCAGAAGCGGCGAATATGCTCGAGTGCGCTCGAATCGTAGTGCGCGCCGCAAGCGAGCGCAAGATCAACGTTGGCTTACACTATAACTCGGACCTTGGGCCGCCGTGGGAAGAGCCTTCGACCCGTTCGGACGCCCAATCCTAATCCGCCACAGGCCTGCATCCGTGGCCCTTCCTACAATCGTCCAAACCGATCCCGTGCGACTTGCAAGAACGTCTTGAGCGTTGCTCGCTGACGCAATGCGTAGATGTTCACCACAGTAAACCAGAGCGTTGATCGCAGCACCGGCCTGAGCGTAACCTTCCAACACAAACGACCCGGCTTCACCCTTCGCCGAGACGCCGCGCGTCGATAACAACCGAACGGGAGACGTCATAGCCCGAAACCACGCCGCCTCTGTCGTCGTCGCCTTCGGAAACAGTTGCGATCGCAGCTGTTGCAATGGAAGCGACCGAGAAGAAAGAGATGCCGCGATCATCCCTGCTGCGAGCCGATCCTCCGCCCGGTCGCTCATCGTGAGTATGCAGGCCATTACCGCGTCCTCATCAGGATTAGCCGAGTGCGATCTCCAAGAGTGCCAATCGACGTTTGCCGTTGGGAAGTCTTGCGCGGCATCTTGCGCATTGAGCCCCCAGGTTAGGAACAGCAGTACTGCTTTGGCTTCAGTCGACAGGGAATCGCGCGATGCAAGATCGTCCCTCGTTTTCAACAGGTTGCGGGTAAACGTCGGCTCAGTCACACCGTTGAGCCAAGCAAGCGCCCCATCGAACACGGTGTTTGGCTGACCGGGAGAAACAACGGTTGGAGGTTGTATCGACGAAGAGCCGCCGGCCAGCACCGCCGCACCAGGCAAGAGCCGCCGCACACGAAATGTAACGGTAGCTTCGGTGCCGTCGAGATGCAATGCACCGTCGCCTCTGCGAATCGTCTGACCGCTCACCACGATTGCGCCACCATGATCCTGGCTTAACGGAGCCGGAAGCATTGCGCCCTCTCTGTCAAACTTCCACGTCACTGATACGGAATCGCCCGAATTCGAAACGACCTCTTCGACAAGTCGCGGCAACGGCCGCGCGAGTTCACTAAGGAGCGGTCTGACTCTTCTCAACAGCTCGCCTAAGTCAGCTGCGCGGCTCGTCGGCATTGTCTCTTCTCCCAGCGGCGCACGAATGAACACGCGCCCCGCAATCGGTGCCTCAGTCGCGATATGGAATTCGCCATCAGCCTCGGCTGCAATCAGGGCAGCCTGATTGTCCGGGAAAGTTAACAAGAGCGGCGCACGTTCTTCGCTCCAGGACAGCAGGTACCAATCCGAAGGCGGCGCAGGTACACCCGGCCCCACACTGCCGTCTGCCCAAGTAATGAAAGGCGCAGAGCCCTTTCCTCGAAGAGCAAGGCCCTGCAAGCATTCGAATTCAACGCCTTCTCCCGTGAGTGAGTAGCGAACGCGAATGGGAATCCCTGGCCCGGATCGGATCCGGACTACGACACTCGCACGCTCTCTAAGTTCCACGCCAGACCTTGCGCTATCAGGCGCAAAGCTCACGGGGGGGGAGTTGTCGCCTAACACGCGAAACCACTTCGCCCCTCCTTCAAAGCCAGGCAGCATGTACGGACCGTCGCCGGTGAATCGGCCGAAGCCATCGATCGCACCAGCCAGCACTATGCTAGCGAAGAGGAGCATTGAGGAGAGTTACGCCAAACTTGCCGGAGTAGGCATTGTAGGTTAGACCCAGTTCGCGCGTGCCGATTGTGTACCCGATCAGTAAGGTTTGATCGACCACGCTGTCACCAAGGTACCGGTCGAATGAGATAGATGTGCCAAGCCGCCAGCGACCGTCTATGACGTACGATCCATCGACAAACAGCGTGCTGCTGTCTAAATCCAAACTCTGACCGCCAAACACGTTGAGACTGAACCTCGACGTGTCCCATGAAAGATTGCCGCTCATCCTGTGCTTTCCGAACAGAGAGCGGCCAAACGCATCTTGCGTGAAGTCGTAACTGAGTTGCAGCGCGCTGTTGCTCGTGATCGGCGTGGAGACGCTGAGTGTGCTGAATGCCCCAAATCGACCGCTCGCCTGCCTATTCCAAAGCTGCGTAACTGTCGTAGAGCCAGTTAAGGTTGCACCTGACCATAGCTTCATCGGCAAGTAAACGAGCCTCCCGCGCCAGCCAACGCCTTCTTGTCGCGACGTTAGTCCAGCAACTTCGGTAAACGATGAATTTGCAGTCAAGCCGAATGAAAAAGTAACGGGCCAATCGGCGAGGCGCTTCATATCCGTCTCCGCCGACAGATCGAATCTGCGCGACTCATACTCCGTACCCCGCAAAGAGCGACTATTCGAGCCGACGACACCGACGCTGAAGCCATTGAATCCACTCGAAGCGTTCAGGCTGCCATAGACCGACTTGAATCCTGGAAAATCGAGATACGCGTTCGCAGTCGTCCTCTCACCAAACCGCTGGGAATGTCGCCAGTTCAGCCCCATGTCGGTTCTGCCAACACCCGCAAGCACAACGCTCCCCTGACCTTCGCCACCAAGCAAATAGTTATTCTCCCAATCGATGAACACACCACGACTCGAAGACGAACCGCGCCCGCCTTCGTATCCGCTGCGCAACCTGACCAAACTTGTGTGCTCTGGCGATAACTTCAAGTAGTGAGGATAGTTCAGAAGGACGCCGCCATTGTTGTACGATACGATCTGATCACCGAGTATCGTAGACTCAGCGTTGGGCCGCATCGCATAAAGCGGCAGGCTCATCACTCGCGTCCCCCCGACATACATCTTCGCCCGATAGAATTGAATCTCGCGATTCGGAAAGATCACCATTCGATCCGACTGAACGCTTTGCGGAGAGACTCCCACATCCGCAAACTCAAACTCCTTCGGGGGCATTCCCGTCTCCGATAGCGATGCCTCACTCGCCGTTAGATTGTAAAATCCAAGCCTCTCTTCGACCGTTGCGATTGCCGTACCTCGCCGCCGGTTGAGCGAATACTTGAGTCGTCGGCACACGAGTGACGTGCCACCAACGGTTAGCGTAGCATCGGTCGCAACAACCTGCATTCGCAGGATATCCAGTTGCATGTCGCGCGCAGTGATAGAAATGTCCCGATAAGTCAACTTAGCTGGAGTCTCCCGTCCGCTCGCAGAAACAACCTGAATCCCAGAGTGAAAGACCAGATACTCTTCGCTGGCGATGTCCACGTACTGGTGTGCGGACACAAGCATGGAGCGATCCTTCACAAACTCAAAGTCATAAGTTGTGATCGTTCCGACCGACGGCGCGCTCACAGTGATGACCGCCACTCCTTCAAAGTTTGGCGCAACAAGCTCAGCGCGTGCTGTTCCGCTCGCGGTCAGCGCTTCGTTCTCTCGGAAGTAGCCCGCATTCGTTGAAAACCGAACCGGACTGCCATCCGGGGCTGCGCTGCCGGCGCTATTGCGAACGATCGCCGTAACGATGACGATGCTTCTTCCATCCGCGACGGCCATTGCAGAGTCGGTTGAGATCGTGATTGAGCCCGATGCGAACGCCGACGAGCAAAGCGACCAGAAAATCAGAAAAGCAAGAACTCTCATCCGTCGCCCTTGGGCGGCTTAGTCAAAAACTGGATCGATTCTGTTGCAGCGGCGGAAGCGGCCTTCTCGATTGCAGCGGCTACAGATCCCTTCTCGTCATCGCCTTGCGCCTCCGCCGAAAACGAAGCGACTCCAAGAATCTTTCCAGTCACGATGTCGTATGCCTCTACAGTCAAGATTACATGAGCGGTGTTAGTTGCCCTCACAAATCGGTAGCTGCTAATCAAGGACGCAACCGCCATCTGCGCCCTCATCAGTCGACCGAGGGTCACTGCTCGAAACTCCGCTCCTGTTCTCCCTGTGAATGGGGGGAGCAGCATTGAAGCCGGGATCGTCCCCTCCGATAGCGCTCTGCGCACGGATGGGTTCGATCTGCTAAACAGCATCACTTGGATTCGTTCGTCTGCTCGCAGCGCGAGTTCGATCGCACGCGTGGCCGCGCTTTCGTGCGCGGCAGAATCCGGAAGAATAACGTTCTCAGCAGTCCCCGTGGGAAAGAGTGCAACGTTCTTCTTATCTTGGGCAACGCCGACCGAAATGACAAGGGCCAGGGCCGAGACGATGAACGCTCGGCCCAAGCCCTTGATCACTGTATTGATTAGGCGCATTGAGTCCGCCTAACTTATCGCGTCACCACTACCGGGCGCGTTACGCGAACCCGTTGCCCATCAGCGGTTTCCGCGATGATTTCGACGAGATAGTTGCCCGGCGCGACCGCTGTGCCGTCCGTCATCCGCTTGTTCCAAATGACAGTGTTGACGCCGGCGTTCTCCGCGCGGCCACGAGACATCGAGAACACTTCGGTGCCAGACACCGACAGGATGCGCGACGTGACGGTTGCCGCTGCCGACAGTGAGTACTGGATCGAGATCGGCGCTTGAGGATCGCGGCTAGAGCCACTTACCATCACATTGCCGATGACCGCGCGAGACGCAGTCCCAGGCTCAATCACGAGTTCGAATTGCCGAGGCCCAGCTTCGTTCGCTGTGAACACGTACGCCGACGACGTGCGCAGGTCGCGAGCTTGATTGTTCGATTTGTCAACCAAGCGTGCCCGCAAGTTGTTCGGCATATGCGAGATGTTCGGCCACGAGAGTGTGTAGGTGCCAGGCTCCGTTACGTTAGCTTGCATCTTGAACGTCTGCCTGTTCGTGCCTTCTCGAATGTCCTGAGCCCAGTTGATGGGATCCTCGCCATTCGGTTCTCTCACGATAGACATTCGCACCTTTGCACCTGGCGCAGCCGGCGGCTTCGGCGCAGAGAGAGTATTGGCCTCCGCTTGATTCGGCGCGCTGCCGACGTAGGCGCTGTCGCTCGAACCTTCGCCCCTGAGTGCGAATTGAACGCGCCACTTGTTCTGCGTTGGCACCGCCCACTCATTGCTTGATCGCGGGCTGCCGGGCAGGCCTGGAAGGAAGACCGGCGGCCAGAACACAGTCAGCGTACTTTCAGTGTTCACGTAGATCCAGTATCCAACGTGTGCTGGCAGCAACTGGCTGGAGTCTGAACTGAACGTGTACTCTGCGAGCGCGGTGTTGTAAGCGAAGATGACGCTTCGTATCCACCCGCGCTGAGTAACATCAATCCATGTCAGCACTTCGTTCGGATTAAAGCTGCTGACAACGTTCAACTGATTCAGCTGAATCGGATAGAGGTACGGGTTGCCGATTAGGTTCCAACCTCGCCTGACGGTGAACGCGAATCCACCAGGCACGTCTTGACCCGACGATGTCGCGCCAATGTATGGGTTGCCAGGGAAATCGCCGTTCATTACGAGCCACTGACCACGCCCCCGCTGGAACGCCGTAGCCGGGACATAAGACTGCGTCAACACATCCCAATTCCAGGCGATGAAGTCTCCAGGATTACTGAGACCGGTAGCTACTGCCATGTTTGTATTGGCCAGCACCCAAGGGTTAGTCACAAGATTCGGTCCTGTGACAAAGTTCTGTTGAGGAGCCGCTGCCACCACGAGCTTCCCGCTCAGGGTCTTTGGAGCAAAAGGAAGTTGCGCGTTGGGCCCCGGAGATATCTGAATTGAGTAGGAGTAGATTCCGGGTCTGTTCCCGTCTGCGATGACGCTCCATTGCCGACTAGTCGTTCCATTCGGTCCGAGGCTTGCAATCGATTTAATCGCCGTCTCGCCAGGAGCAAAAGTCAAACCATTGGGGAGCGTCAAGGTCAACTGGACATCGGTCATAGTCAAATCCAAGTTGATCCATGCGTATTGGTTGTCGACCCAAGCTACGATGTTGAAGGGATTCGGTGAAAGCGCGTTCGCGCCATTGTCCCAAGCGATCATCGTCGGCGCTTCTGTTGCCGCAGCGTAGCCACCGCTCGTTGTCACCGCAAGGTCGTTGGCTTGGAACGGTACTTCCAAGTAGTAAACAATCGTTCGGCTGCCGCCAGCAGGAATGATAGTCGGGTTATAGAAAATCCCAACGGCCGTCTGGAAGAGGCCCCTGTCCGGAGTGACTCCGAAATTCCAGAGAGACCCACCCATGCCGCCAGTGAAGTTTGAGATGTCGACTTGGTCCGCCTGCGTCTGATCGGGATGGGACGCATCAAACGTCGTTCCGATCCGCAGGGCAGGACTTGTCCGCGATTGACGGTAGTGGAAGTCGACCGATTTTGGGAAGCCAAGTGGGTCCGTCGCACGTATGAATCGCTGCTCGGTCAGGAGTGGCCTGCCTGTCGGCAGATAGACATATGCATTTCGATTCCAGCCCGAGACGAGTCCACCGAACGGAGGCGGAGGGCCGAGAGGCGGCTCCGCGTGATTGATCAGGCCTAGCCAAGTAGCATGGCGCAAGCCGACAGAAACAGCTTCCTCATTCTGGTTCGTGAGGGTCCACTGATAGCGAACGGCGTTGCCGATCACTCTGAGTTCGAGTTCAGCGCTGACCCCGCCGTCAGCCGCTGCCGCGGCGCGGATTCGCCGCACAGACGCCGTAGGTGCGAGGAAGAATGAGAAGCCGTTCTCCGCCCACTTCGTGTCGCTGGTGGTGCCGCCAGCGTCCACAACTCTTATAGTCGCGAAACTCCAATTGTTCCCAGCGTATGGCGCGCCCATACTCATGCCTGCAAAGTCGTCGGCGCCTGTGAAAGAGCTACCCGTGCCTCCGGTCATGAGCATCAGGTATCCGACCACATTCTGGGCTTCGTTTCCTGGCGGAACTCCGCAGGGGCTCTCAGGGCCCCAGTTGACATTGCCCGAGAAACCGACGCCGCCGATGATCATTTGATTGCCTACAGCTGAGAGCGCGTAGTCAAGTGAGATTGGCGTCGTGTTCTTTGGGTCGAAGCACTCAGCCCAATCTCGCTGCGCGAGAGCGGGCGCCGCGATCAATGTGATCAGAGCGCCGCTCGCCGCAAGGCGGGTCGCGGTTGATGTTCGAGTTACATTTTGCATTGTCAGTTGTCCTCTTCTGTTACCGAGTTACGGTTATTGGTGTGGTTGTTCTTGCTCGCTCACCGCCGGCCGTTTCCGCGGTAATCTCGACCATGTAGACACCGGGCGCAACGGAGGTTCCCTCCATGTTTCGCCCGTTCCAAATGACGCTGTTCGGCCCCGCAGATCTGCTGCGGTTCTCAAGATCGGCGACAGGTCGTCCATCCGTTCCGAGAATGCGGATTGCAACGTCCGCGTCCGAACTCAAATTGTATTGGATGCTGAAGGAGCCGCCACTTCGCGAACCGCCTCCGATTCTCACGCCGCTGACCACGAGCCTTCCGACCGTGTCAGGTTGGGAGATAATCGTGAATTCGCGCAGCGTCAAGGATTCATCAGCCCTGAAGGTGTACGAGCCGTTCGGCTGCATCGTGATGAGTCGTCCAGTCGCCATGTCTCTCAGAGTCAGACGTAGCCGCGAAGCTGGAGTTACAACTTCACTCCAGTTTATTGTCACTTCGCTGTTGGGTTCGTGCGGCCGGATAACCATCCGCCACTCCTCACGACCAGGCTTCGCTTCGCGCAGATCTTGTGCATACCGAGTCGACGTCACGGGGTCCACGAACCACGCAGAAACACCCTCAGGCGTTGTCGGCGGCTTCAAAATGCGGTCGAATGACTCCGCAACATTCCGGGTCATGCCAAAGAAGTTTTGGCTGTCCGTGTGGACGCCGGAGGTGACGCGCATCTGAGTCGCCCATCCCTCGCCACGAACCGGATTCTCCAAGCTGCGCCCCCGGACAACCCCGGGCGTTGGCGGCACGTGCAGCCAGCAGTCTTTTATAGCGAACACCCAATGGGACTCCCACGCCACCAGCTGACCTGCCGGTGCGCTTCGCCACGTGTAGGACTTGAGACCGCCTAAGCCAAGCTCGTACCGGAAGATCTGCGGCATCACGATGCCTTGATTCGCCGCGACGACGACAGGCAGCAGGTCCAGTCCAGGGATCGTAGCGATCAAGCAGTTGCCCCAATCGACAGCAAACGGGTACGGGTTGCCGATCTGATTCCAGCCTGGTCGCAGACGTATCCGGTACCAGAGGACTCCGTCCTCAGGGCCTTCCTCAAAATTCATCGCTGCCGGCGCAGGGTTGTTTGCCCAGAGTCCGATTCCAAACGGTCCGTTTTGCGGTGTCTCAACAACGGTGCCGCCCGATTGGGTAGCTCGGATAATCTCCGCGTCTAACGGAGTAAAGCCAGCGGGCTGAGTGTTCGGCAATGCCGGGTTGTACGCGGCGTACTCGCCGGTACCGGTAGGCACCCACCGGAAGATCTGTGCGCCAGGGAAAACCGAGTCGGGCTTGCGGCCGCCAGGAGGCGAACCGGTACCGCCAATGCTTACGCCGACCGAAACCATGTTTTGGCCTGCTGGAACGATTGTGTAGACGACGCGGACCTTGCGGCTACCCGTGATCGTCGCAGATCCCGGGGGCTGCTCGGTGCCCTCAACCACGATTTCCCAGTCTCCTTCGTCGAAGCTGCCAGCTTCCGATAGCCTCGCTTTGCCCTCAACGAACACGATCCGAGGATCGCCAGCGTCGACGGTAACCGTGTAGTTGGAGGGATCAAGAACGTGCGAATAACTCAAATCTTGCTTGCGAATCGTCACCGTCGGAGCGGGGCCACTCGCACGCACCAGGAACATGCGAAACTTGAAGTTGACAGTCTGATAGCTGATCTCAGTGTTGTCAACGTCCGGGATGATTGGATCAATCCTCGGGTTGATCATCGTCATCGCGGCAGCCACATCAATCTCGCCGTAGCCGGTGTCGAGATTGGGCTTTGTTGCTCCGGGCCCAACCACGCCAGTATCCTTCAGAGCCTGGATTATGTCGCCGCGAGGCAACCCTGCAGAAGCGAGGAGCGCTATCGCACCCACCACCGTTGGGCAGGCGTACGAAGTTCCACCGCCACCCGTCGTGCCGGTTCCTGAAGCAGTGTAAGCGAGGCTGACGACGCCAGCGGTGTTATCCGCCGAAGGCGCAGCGAGGTCCACTTTTCGCGTTCCGTCCGATGAGCCCGGGCTACTGTAGGACGTCGGCACCCCCTTAGTGCCAGAGGCATACCGTGTAGCGCCCACTGAAACAACCATCGGGAAGCTCGCGGGAAACCCAGCGGGGGACGGGCGAGAGTTTCCAGACGCCGCAACGGGAATCGTCCCTTGCGCAACCATCTGATTGAAGAAACCTGGAGACGGGCCATCAGGGTTGAAAGCGCCATAGCTCATGTTGAGCGCGTAGTAAGGGATCGCGCCCGGAAGGTTGTTGTTGTCGATGATCTTTTGGTAAGAGTCGTACAGGTTCGCGAACGACAGCACATACACAGCGATCGGAAACAGTCGAACGCCCTCCCAGGTCACGCCAGCCATGTCCAAGCCATTGTTCGTTCCTGCAACGATCACCGAAGCGGTCATCGTTCCGTGGGTAAAGTCCGTGCCTGTCGGCGGGAAGTTCGGGTCGACGTTGGTAGTCAAGTCGATTGGATTCCAGCCGGGAAGCAATCGGGGATTCATCGCCGCGTCCAAAAAGTCTTGGTGCCCGGTGAAGTACATGTCGTCGATGTCGACGACGTTGACATCCGTCATCCCGAGACTTATCGCCCATGCGCCACTCGGGCCGGGCAACCCGATTTGAAACAGGTTCCACTGCCGATTAGTCTCGGGCCCAAACATCGGGTCGTTCGGTGTCTGAAACTTCTCCGCGAGGTAGTTTGGCATCGCCATATGGACCAGCGAGTTCTGGCGCAACTGGTCAATCTTTTCCTGGGTTAGCGCCCGCTCTGTAGGGATCGAAGGGTCCGGGAGTCGCAGGAGGAAGAGCCCTGGCGTCCGAAGTGGTCGTTGCAGCTGTAAACCGTGCGTGGCTGCCAAAAGCCCAGCCTGCTGGGCCGTCGTCGCTTGACTCATCTGGATGATGATTTCGCCCTTGACGTACGGAAAATCTGTGTCGGCCGAAAATGCCGAAATCATCGCAGCGACCGAGGCGACCGCAACGACGAGTAGCTTCTTGAGTCCTATTGCTCTCATTCCACCCATGCCTCCATTTACAATCTCAATCAGCGGCCAGGTCTGGGCTCGCTAACGAGTCCAGACCAAACACCGCCTAGTTATTTGCCACCTTTGTGCATCAGCGGGGGTGGCGGCGGAAGGATGACCCGATCGAACTGGAACGGCTGAGACCAGACGTACCGCTCGTTTAGGGCGTCCTTCACAGGACCTGGGTTGTCGGCCACGTTCTTTGCGCCGACACGCCAGTACAGCCGTTGAACACCAGGGAACACGTTCGTGATGTTGACTGGATCGGTGCTGACAGTTCCAGGAAGTCCGCTGGCGACCCGTGCAACAAGCCGCATCGCATTCGCACTCGCGAATGCCGGTGAGGTGCCAATTTCAACCGCGTACTCGTTTGCGCCAGGTGTTGCTGTCCAGGAGAACTGAGCAGTATTCCCAACGTCCGTGGAGCCGTTGGCCGGAACCAATAGGGTCACAGGCGTAAGCACGGTGCACTGCCCAGGCGGGTTAGCCCGAGTCGTCTCATAGAAGCAGTCAACGACGGTTCCGCCATCGCAACCGCCGGGGCTGTTCAGACAGCTGACCCGATAGACCAACGAGAGCTGATACATATACGACGTGCCAGGAATCGTGCCGCCGGCAACATCCTCGCTTGTCCCAGGATCCTCTTCGCAAGGCCCGCCCACGAGGCCACCGAAGTCTCGCCAAATGACAGTGCGGGCAGCCGGGATATCGAAGAATCGGTACACGTTGCCCTGGGTCGAAGCAACCGGAGTCAACGGTACGTCGTGCCGCCACAGGTGCCAGTTGACACGGTTGGTCTGCCCGCCCGTGAATACGTTCGGTTTCCACGAGACGACCGCCGCCGGGGTCACGTTATCAGGGGCCGTCCCCGCTTCCGCGACGAACTGACCCGCCGTGCCGCTTCCGCCTTCCTTAATCACCAAGGTCGCGAGGACCCCGATGACCAGCAAGCCAACAAGCGCTGCACCGGTGTTCATACGGCTCGGCGTTCTGACGCGGGAGCCTGTGTCAGTGAGCTTGATGTCCGGAAGCTTGTCGAAAATGACTCGCCCGCGGTCGCCAGGAGCAATGCCCTTGTACTGCGTGATAACGGACGCGTCGGACGAATCCGCATCGGTCGCCTTGATTTCGATGATGCCGACCTGCTCTCGCCCGCGAGTCACGACCATGCGCTGACCCGGCTTGATGCCGTTGCGGCTGCCCTTGTTGAGCTTCACCCGGTAGGTGCCACCAAATCCAGGTGTACCAATAACGGTCGCGGCTTCCAGTTGCTGGCCCATCACGATGCGCACAGCCTCTTGGCTCGCGTAGTTGACGGCTTCTTCCAGCAGGACGTCGTCGCTGACATCGCCCGATCTTTCGGATGATTGCCCCACGACGGCCGCGCCCATGATGGCAAGGCCAGAAGCAACGTCGATGCCTCGAACGATCAGCACGACGTCGGCTGACTTGCCGTTGCCGCCGTGCCGAATTCGCGCCTGCTGAACCTCACCCGAAAAAACGACATCGACCTGAAGCCATTGGCCAAGTCGGATTACATCGAGGTTGCGGGTCAAGGGTGCTGTAAGACTTAGTTCGCGATATCCGCGATCCACCGACTCGCGCGGCACGACGCTCGCCTGGTTTGTTCCAGCCAGGTTGGTCGCAAACGCGTCCGTCGCGGCGCCGGCCAGAGCCGAGCCGCCCAGTGCGGTCTTGTTGACAAAATCAGTGACTGCCCACTGGGGAAGCGTGCCAGTCAATTGCGCCTCCGCTCGGGGAGCAAGAAGCATGAGTGCCATGGTATTGAAAACGAGCGCGAGAACGAGCGTTCTGCTGACCAATTTGGCTAGACGGGAGTGTTTGAGCCTCCTCACAATGACGAGTCCTCCTTGTGGCGATTAGAGTTGATGCCCTCTCCTGGAACCGGGGTCGGCGCCTCTACGACGAAACTGCCCAATGTCAATCGCTCCGCAGCGCCACTGCGTTGAGCGCTTTCCATCAGGTGGAGACTACGCGGAGAACAGCGGGGCGACCGCAATTGCGGCGCCGAATTGCGCACTCCTGACCGGGTCAGGTCCGATTTCCGTTCGACAAGCATTGTTTGTGACTTGCCTGACCGCTGTTAGCCGTAGCCTCCTTGCCACCGTAGCGGAAAGAAGTCGAGGCGAGTATAGCACAGCAATCCTCACGTGTAGGCGCCCCTATCAAGAGATCGCCCCAGCGAGATTTGCTGCAAGTATCTTGACTGATTCCAGCCCCGAATTGGTTCGAACAATTCGGTCGGCAAACGCCTTTTTTGCCTCCGTCGGCAGTTGGGTGCTTAGCCGGGCCTTTGCAGCTGATTCGTCTCCCCCCAGTTTCGCCGTTAACCGCCTGAGTCGTTCGGCAGGCCCGGCATCGACAACCCAGACTCTATCGAACAGGCCCTGAAGTGACGCCTCGACCAGAAGGGGAACCTCCGCGAACGCGATTCGAGCTCCAAATGACTCAAGCGTCCCGAGCATTCGCCGGGTCACCTCGGGGTGAGTCAGGGCGTTGAGCCGTCTCCTAAACTGAGCGTCTCGAAAAGCATGGTCTGCGACCATCGCACGCTTGATCTGCCCACCCTCGACAAACTCCTGACCTAAAGAAACTCGGACCCGATCTAAAAAGACCGGGTCCGAGTACATATCCGAAACGACTTCGTCTGCGCTTACCGTCGCATGGCCGAGCTCAGACAACGCAGCGAGAAGGGTTGACTTACCATCGCAGATCCCACCCGTGATCGCGATCCACATCGAACTACTGTGGAGGCTCTTCTGTAGGCGGGGCGTCGGGCATCTCTGGCGCTGGCTCTGCGGGAGTCGGTGGCTCTTCCACTTTTGGCTCCTCGATAGGTTTTGGGGCCTCGACAGTTGCCTGCTCGGCTTCGGCAGCCGCTTCCGCCTGCTCGGCAATAGCCTCAGCCGCGTCATCAACCGCTTCCTCGTCCTCCGGCGACATGAAACCGCGGAGTGCACCGAGCCGCTCGCCAATGGTCGCGCCGCGCCCGCCGCCATC
>JBGTLG010000021.1:0-3870 GCA_041744215.1 Fimbriimonadales bacterium
GGCGAAGGCGGGTACGAAATCGAGGACGGCCGTCGTTATGAACGCGGTGCCCCCCGGTTCAGTCATGTTCTTCCAGTGTCGTTGCTTATTCATGCGCTGCCCATTTTAGTCTCAACAGGAGGACCAGTTGAGACATCTGAGTGGTCTTTATCTATCATTAGTGGACAGCTTACTGCGGTCGGGTTGCTTGATGGATTCATGATTATCGCTGCGGGCGGTGTCGGGAGCGCTAAACATGTTGGGCTAGACCACTTTCAATCTCAGATTCTACCGGCGGAGCTGGTCCAAACCGGAGATCATGGTGCCGGTAACCGGATGATCGCACCACATGCAACCAAGCCTTGCAATACGGTCACGAGGCGAACACATCATCGCAGACAGTAGGCACCTAGGTGCGCATGAGGACATTGACTTCGGCGACAATCCTATTGCTTGCTCCCATCACCAGGAGTCTGGCTACGTTGGAGTGGCTTTGGAGTATGCAGCCACAGTACGTTGTAATGAGCGAAGCTCAACGCCCAACTTAAAGTTTTGTCAAGGACTACAGCGTCCTCAGCTGGCGGATACCAGATGTAGTCAAATGAACCAACTAAATCTTGATAACTTAGTTCGATTGCACTTCGATACTGTCGACCGTTGCACAGCACGACCACCACGCGATCAGTCTGGTGCAGCCCTTGTTTACGGACGAGGTCTCCTATACTGAAATCGTCAGCCAGAATATCGACGTCAATGATTGCACCTTGGCCAAAGAGATAGTCCAGGACTACCTCCGGGCGGCCACTGTCGATTCCGAGCAAATTGCCAAACTCTGAAAGCAACGTTTCGCCTGCAACTTGTGACAGCTCGGTAACTGGCATCTGCCTTCCAGCGTGGTCAGCAGAGTATATTTCCATCTTGTGGTGTGTTTCCATATTGTAGTCTGTCAGTCGCTACAGAATCGGGATAGAGCCTTTCCTTCCACCCTTGCCTCGCTTTCCTTTCGAGTAGTCCCACCAATTGATATGCCAACCTTCCTCCGCGGCTCCTGGCTTCGCGCTGGGGTGAGGCGGATCTAACCTGTAACCCCTTTTGCCATCTACTCTCTGCGGCGATCCAAATTTACCGCGTGTCCTGCCAGAGCCGCCGATTGAGCCCCCGACTTCATCGTGAGCCTTAGTCAGGGCTTGCTTCACGGCCGACAGCTGCGGCTTGCACTGATTGTGAACCCAGACGTCGGTTCCGTTAGCGGAAACGAAAAAGGTGTGGTAATCCTTGACCTCGAAGTTGTAGACCTTCGTCGGCGTCCGCTTCCACTGGATCGAAGCGATGGAGGAAGTGGAGGACGTGGTGGTCAATCGGTCAACGGTCTTCAGGTCACCGGCGATCGTCCACCCTTTGCCCTCGACCCAGAACGGATGCTCAGGCGTCGTCTTAATCTCTTCTCCGTTCGCGAGGCTGATGACAACCAACGCGTTGGACCCGCGCTCGAACACGCGGACGACTTCTTTGGCCTCAGTCTTGCCCGTTGCTTCGTCGCGCGACATAACAAGGTCGCCGGGCTGAATCTCTTCAATCGGCTTCTTCGATCCGTCAGCCATCAGAATCATCGTTCCAGCGACGAAGCATGCGTCTTTCGCTATCTGCGCTACGCGGCTGGCCGAGGGTTGCCGGCTCGCTCGGCTGCCGATGGAGACAATTCCTCGAATTGCGTCGTCGACTAGCGACGCAAGCGCACCCACGGCAAGAACAGATGTAACTATCTCGAACGTCTCGGTGGCGGCGTAAACGCCGGCGTCAAGGAGGTGATCGAGCGCTTTCGCCATCGATCCGCCGTAGTAGCCAAGGCGGCCGGAAAGCATCGTGTACGGCTTGCTCGCTGGACTCGGACCGACGGCGTATCCGCCGCCATCGGCCGCAGGAACCAGCTGCGCGGCGACCGGGCCGCCGCTCGCCGAAACAGGGTTGTTCAACCCTCCATCGCCAAACGACGCGTAACCTCCGCCCGGGCTGCTCCGGCTCACCGACACAATGAACCGGCCGATGCTCGGATCGTAAAACGCGCCTTCGCCCGAGTAGATCAGGCCGGAGTCGCCTTCCGTCTCGCTGCCTGACCCGCCAAACGCTCCGAATGGCGAGCTTGTGGATCCGGTGGCAGAGAGGGGGTTGCCCCATGCGTCCCATGTGCGGGACGATGCGGTGGATTCGTTCGAGGCGGTTTCGCGGCCGTTTTCGCCTTGCCCGCCGAAGTGATAGAACCGGCTGACGCTGCTCCTTCGCTCAGAGATTCCGGGCGTGTACGCCGCGCTGCCATCCGACAGGATCGCAGGATCGACGACGCTCGAGCCACTCAGTCGCTCCGCCGCGAACGCGTGGGATACGCTGCTGATGAACAACAACAGCGCAGAACCAAGACACCATGCTCGCATCAATCTCGCCATCACATTCTCAACTCTTCACGCATGGACTCATTCTCGACTATCGGACGATCCCGGACAAGTCCACGATGACACCAACTGCGTTTCTTCCATCCCCCAAGGAGATCTGCCCCGCGCACCCGGCGGCGAAGGCAACAGTGTCACAAAACATCTCTAGGGTGCGATCGAAGGTATCTGATTGTATTCTCCAACCACTCCTTCATTCTCCGATCGGACGGTGTGATTAGCCAGTACTTTTCGCGACCTAGCCTATAGACAGAGGCCTCTAAGAAAGCCTGAGCGTCTTCATCATATCCCCACGCCTTCCAGTGATAAACCTTCGTCTTCAAGCAGAAGTTGAGGCTCAAGGTGACGTGCTCATCGAATTCGCCAAAGCAAAACGACGCTTTCCAGAAAATGAATCGAATTCGAGTGTGAAGCGATCTAATCTTCTTTATCTTGGAGGCCAACCCTTCAACAAGACGTGTCCACTCATGTAGCTTTGAGGCAATCTCGTTCGCATCACCCTGAAGCTCATTCATTCGAGATACTTCGCGGCCTTCATCGTCAAGTTCGACAAGCAGTTCAGCGTCACGTCGGCTTGTCCTTAGTGCAGGCAGTAGCATGGTGAACTGCTGTTCGGTTCTTTTGTCATTCTCCCATTGTCCGAACTCAATGTGATGGCGATAGAATTCGCCTGTAAAGTCGTTTTGAGTAGGCTTCTTCATTCCGCTTTGCCTCAAGAACTTGGGGATAGTAACCCCGCGAACGGCGGGCGTGGCTTCGTTTACCCCATCCAGCATGACGCTTTCACCCTTAGAGTCCGACAACCGCCGGGTGCCACTGACAGATTCGCGCGAAGCAGGATGCAGGTCGATGGTTTCGGGCGAATCAGTCAGTGGCACACGGGGGCACGTGCAGAACAGGTTCAGGTCCTTTACCACCCACCATTTATCGCCGCCAGTCCAGCACCTGCTCCGGCAACGAAGGAGGGGGCGTGTTGATGTCAATGCCGCAGATATCCAGGATCTGATCCTTGAACCAGACGTCGAACGGCTCCCTTGATTCGGCAAGCCCCTGGTGCACCTTCATGGGGTCTGGCGAGATGTAATAGACGATCATGAAATCGCCCATCGGAGTCTCCTGGATGAACCAAGATTCCTTGGTGACCGTGGTTTGGGCGCCGTCCATGTCGGACTTCTTCTCGTTCATCAACGCGCGGGCGAATTCGCGGGCGGCGGGCGGCCTGGGTTACCCCAACCAGGAGTGGCGTTTTCACCTTAAGAATACGAGAACCGGGTGGCACTGACAGATTCTTCAGCAACCTCCTCAAACGCAATACTCCGAAAGAATCTGTCCGTGAACGGCATTGGCCAGCATCCCATCTCAGCCCCGATGACAGGCGTGACTGGCAATCTCAAAACAGGTTGACTTTCGACTCTCCAAAGACTTAACCGACGGAACTCTCATGCAC
>JBGTLG010000022.1:0-78246 GCA_041744215.1 Fimbriimonadales bacterium
GATGGACAGGCCCTGGGCACGATTTGTTTGCGGTGATGCCTTGACGGAACTGAGGAAGCTGCCAGCAGAATCGGTGGACTGCGTCGTCACATCGCCCCCTTACTGGTTCGTCCGTGACTACGGCGTTGCCGGGCAGATAGGCTTGGAGACGACGGTCGAGACCTACATCGAGATGCTCGCTCGAGTGTTCGCTGAGGTCCGGAGGGTGCTGAAGGCCACGGGGACCCTTTGGCTGGTCATCGGGGATTGCCACGTGACGGGCTCGAAACTCTTCAATCTGCGCACTTTCACCAAGCTCAGACACGGTAGGCAGTTTACGACTGAGGGCCAGTCGAAGCTCCGCAATCCACTTTCGAGCGGCCTAGCGCACAAGAACCTACGATGGAAGGATTCTTCGCTTAGACATCATCTGGCACAAGCCCAACCCGAATCCCGAGCAGATAAAGGACGGTCCCCCGAAGGCGGGTGATCACTAGGCCTCGTTTCCCGAAGTTCTGGTCGAACCGTGAATCAAAGCTGGCTGCACAAATGAGGGCAGACGAGTGCTTGATTTCTTTGTTGGCAGCGGCACGAAGATGATAGTGGCTACGAGAATACTTGGACTTGCGTAGAATTGATGCCGCCGCCAGCCGAATGTCACGAGCACTGGAATGAACGCCGACTGACGAATGGGCAATGAGGATGGAGGAGTGAGTGACAGGGTTTGTGGAATGAGGGTTGAGTTATTGTTTGAGCCTTACTTTGCTCGGCGATTTCGACCAATCCTGACCGCCCCACAAACCGCGGTAATGTCCGCAATTCTCCTTCCTAGGCTTGGAGCAGTTTGTCAGGGGAAGCAGTGCGATCGAGCTCAATGTACTCTTTCTGGTTCAGAAACTCGCAGGCTCCACGAGAGGAACTGCGCCCCGATATTGCCCCTTTTGAACATCGGCCCACCGCTAGGCGAACGGCGTTGCCAGTTTCAGTTGGCGGCACCAGCCCAACCGCTCCTTAGCTGTGCAATTACGTGCGAGAACTCCTTGTCGGTCGCGTCGTATCCCTCAGAGATGATCGTTCGGCAGATATCTCGAAGTTCCTTCTCCGTCGCGCATTTGCGAAGAGCTTGAGCTAAAACCTCCTTACTTACCCTGAGACCAGCCTTTCGCATAAGGTCAATTGCACGGGTCGCTTCCTCAACGTTGCTAGACTTGCTCGCCAGAAGGTCGAAAGTCGCTGGAGACGGAACGAACTCGCGACCGGTCTCAGGCGCCAGAACAAGGCACGCTTGGTCAAAGGTTTCCGCTCTGGCGGCAAGTCCGCAATACGAAGTTTCGGAAATCTCAATGTCTTTTGAACGTTCGACGCTCATGAGTTCAAGTGCTGCCTCAAAGCTCGGTGCTTTGCTAAACAATGGGGTAAAAACTGATTCGTTCAGTTCAACGCTCGAACCAAGTGACTCGAGAAAGCCCAGACCTTCATCCCAAGTCTCCGCCAACGAAACGAGCGCGGAAACAACAACTGCGGGCAGATAAGCGTATGATTCCTTCCAAGGGAACTCTCCAAGCCCACGTAGCCATGCAAGACCCATTGAAAGAGATTCGGCCTTCGAAACAAGACATGAAATGGTATTCTCGTTTATTCTCACATTGGCTGCACACAGGTCCTTCACCATGCCAAAAGCAGCTTCGGCGGTGGGAGCCATCCTAATCACGTTTTGCAATGTGCGCTGGTCGAGCTGACCTGGTGCCTGCTGCAACACTAGCTCGCAAGCAGCCTCAAAGGACTCTGCCTTAGTAACTAATGCCGCGATGACCATTGGGGAGCTACACAGGTCTGCAGCGACTGGCATCTTCTCCTTGAAGTTGGCTAGGAACTGCTTCGCTTCAGCGATCGAACCCGCTTTCGAAACAAGGGAAGATAGCACGGTTGCATTCCAGCCAAGGCCCTCTTCAAGCAATTGCGACGTTCTGGCTTCTGCATCCTTGAAAGATGGCGACT
Organism: Fimbriimonadales bacterium; assembly: GCA_041744215.1. Classification (GTDB taxonomy): domain Bacteria; phylum Armatimonadota; class Fimbriimonadia; order Fimbriimonadales; family ATM1; genus JAHCHL01. The sequence continues at coordinate 1,978 of JBGTLG010000022.1, forward strand.
TAGCAACATAGTGCGTTACGATCTGAGTGCTCGGCACAAAACCAAAGCGTTTCATGAGTCTTAGTCCTTGTTCTATTTGGTCTGCTGTTGTCGCCCTTGACAATAGGTAGGTGAATGTCATTCCAACGGGTTCCAGACCCAACTTCTCAATCCATGAGAGAATATCCATCCCTTCTTGAAAGGTCCCCTTGGCAATCAATTCGTTGAAAGTTGCAACGTAAACAGGCGACCCAGCAGTCATTTCGTCTTCGATGATTTGACGCGCAAGAGTGAAGCTCGGTGCCTTTTGAATGAGAATCCGGAGAGTCACGTTACTGGGTGCTAAGCCTGACACTTTCATCCGCTTTAGCACATCTAGAGCGTCGTAAATCGATTGCATCTTCGACATTAGCGAATTAAACGTGACGACGGTTGGCGAAAGACGCCCTGCCTCTAGGCCCTCAAAAAACTCCATCGCTTGGTCCGAAGGAACTCTGGACAGGAGCGTGTTAAATGTGACGATATCCGGTTCCCAGCCCTCAGATTCTAGGCGTTCTGTCAGTTCCAGTGCCTGGGAGAAGGTCTTGGTCTTAGCCAGCAGGCTGTTCAGCGTATAGCTTGTGGGTGTAACTTGCTTCGCGCGTAAGCGGGCCACGACGGCATTCGCCTGTTCAAGATCGGCTGCCTGGTCGATAAGAACGTTGTAGATTCGGGCGTCGAGCTGCTGGCATTCTCGTTCGATTCGATCAAGCAAGCTCATGCCAAAGTGGAAGTCACTGGCAGCGCGAAGAAGGTTATGATAGGCAAAAGTAGGAGCCTCGATTCCGGCAGGCGGTTCACGAAGGCCAAGGTTCTCAGCGAGGTGAGGATGGTCCGTGAAGCATCGCAGATGAAACCCCAGTGCTGAATCCGGTGCTAGCAGCCAGGCGGCGTGGAGTAGGTCCCGCGTATCCGCCGCAATCTGGACTGGAAGTGGAGCACGGTTTGGGTCAAGTCGAAGCTGACCCGAGAGACGCTGCAAGACAAAATACTCTCCAAGGAAGTCCGGCTGTATGGCGGTGATCCGGGGGCTGTTCGGGTCCCACTCTTCGCCTAGGGCGGCTAGTGCCTCCATAGTTTGATCGTTCCAAGTCGGAGGTAACTTGCCATTGACCACCAGGAGTTTGAGCGCATCCGATTCCAAGTCTTGAAAACGGACGCTGCCAGTGATCGTCGCGAAGGCCAAGAGATTGATGTCCTCGTGGCGCGCGCCGACGGACTGCCAGCGACTTGCTTCTTTGCGCAGAACGGTGCTCGTAAGGTCGATATGAGACCACCTCGGTACCTGTAGCGCATCCGGATTTGTCCTGTGCGCATCCGCGAACATAGCGGCAAAAAGCGGCCTCCCTTGCCGGTCGATGCTCTGCAGGAAAACCCGAGCGAGCCTGTTCCTTACCTCGTCGACAATACTCGGCAATTTCAGTTGAAGGATCTGCCCCACTGACTCGAAATCAAGTGTTCGTAGCTTCAGTGGCTGAGGGTCGTAGAGCGAATTCAAGACGATCTGATCGGTGTTTGATTCGCCGGCCGTCAATAGCTGCCACCAAAGGTCTGAGGACTTTCTCTCTAGCAGCAACACTCGTAGCTGATGCTGAGAGTTTGCACGGTTGTTTGCCCTCGCAAGCATCGCCAACATTTCCTGAATGGAAGCGAACCTCTCGACAACGTAGTCGACAATCATCAGCGTATCGCCACTTGGGTTCCAGTACAGCCAGTCGTCAAATCGGTCATCGATCGCCCAGAACCCACCTTTCCAACCACGCTCCAAAGACGACAACATCAGTTCAAGCGCGAGCCTGCTCTTGCCACTGCCTGCCTCACCCGTGATTGCCCACCATGTGAACCCCGCGTCAGAATCGATGAAACGTTGAAGGTGATCAAATGCTTCAGAGCGACCAATCAGCGGAACGGCGCGCTCGCCGTAGTAAAACCTTCGCGCTTCCTTGCGAACTGCATCCGTCGTCACTCTTGGCAGTTCGAGCAATGGGCCCCGCTCGTGCCGATGTTGGCCGCCCCGGGCTTTCGAAAAGCGTCGATCAATCTCCAGCCCAATGTCACGAGCCCGGTTTGCGATCTCAGAAAGCCGGCCCTCAAACCACTCTGGCTTGGATTGACAAAGTTGAGGATCGATTCCTCCGGATGAAATTTCGAGCGCCCACTCCAGTTGGCTTTGAGCAGCAGTCGTACGATTTGACCAGATTTGCTCGAAATCCACAAGATCGCACGTCCAGCTTCCTCGAAGGTAGACGCCGCTCCCGGCTCTAAAGCGGATTTCAACGCCTGTCTTGTCCCGAAAGCCGTACCGGCCCCTTTTGGATTCGGGCAAGTTAGCTCGGTCAACTATATCCCGTATCTGATGCTCGTCGGGCACACTCGGAATGTTCTTTCTTTCCAGATACTTCTTTCCTGACAGCAACAGTAGTTTCAAATAGGTCAAATACCTGCGGTCGGGAAGCTCAAGCTGACGACCTTCCTTGCTTGCCCGAAACGTACCAAACAGGTGGAATCTGACTGGATCCATCAGCGACAGTGAAGCCCCAGTAGCATTGTACAGAATCGGCGAGAGGTTCAGTACCGGTGGCTGTGTCAGTGGTTCGGGAGATTCGCGATTAGTTCGTTACCAATTCGTGAAGGAGCAACAGTATACACATGTTAGCAGCGCTCGTGACAGGGCAGTAGGTTGATAGTAAGGCCTGCTTTGCCCGGAACGAGATATGGAGCCGCAATGTGACGCGGCTCCCGAAGATGGCCGACCCTCGGCTACAGGGCTCATTGACCAGCCCCGTGACCGCTAGGAGGTCGGTCAGAGGGCCAGCCTTGCACAACATAGCAAGAATCCGCGCCAACCGCAACTGGTTCGTACCTTCTCTCACGAGCGCGCGAACAACTAGGAGGAATAAATGAAGTCTGTCAGGATGCGCCAGATGCTGGCGCTTGTACTTGCCGCGATCGGGGCGTTGGGCACTGTATTGCCTGCGTGCTGTGACGACCGGCAGCGTAGCTTGTGATGTCGCGCCCAGCCATCCCGGAACATTGGATTGGAGTCGTCAAGGACTGGTCGGACTTGTGCCAGTCGTTTGATGAGGCGCTCGTCACATTGCCGCCTGTCATGCTTAGCACCCACGCGCTCGTCATCGGCGCGACTGGCAGTGGCAAGACCAACTTCCTGCATCACCTTATCGCGGGCGACTTGATGCGCGGTCATTCGATCATCGTGCTCGACGCGCGAGGCGACCTTGCCCTTGCTACCGTTGAACTGGCATCTAGGACTGGCGTTGATCCCATACGTGTGAAGTTCCTAGACCTCCGCGAGAAGGACCAGCCGCTGGGCTTCAACCCACTCGCGGGCAAAGGGGAGTCTTACTATCGAGCGCTCGGCCTTATCGACGCTGTCGCGGCTGAGTCCGAGTCGTGGGGTGTCCAGCTCGCCGAGACGTTCCGGAACGCCGCGCTCCTGCTCGCCGAAACTAGTAGCCCCATCACTAAACTCGACGGGCTCTTTTACAAAGGTGCTGTTCGTCGAGAGTTGATCGCACGGGCGTCTTCTGAGTCCCTTCGCGCCTTCTGGAGCCGGTACGACTCGCTTTCAGCGGACAAGCAGGCCGTCCTCGCATCACCAGTGCTCAACAAGGTGAGTGCGCTGCTGGCAACGGAGGGACTTCGACGGATGTACGGCCACCCGGCACCAGTCGATCTTGCCGAGCAACTGAACTCGCGCGGCAGCGTGACCCTTGTCTCCCTCGCCGTAGACGAGATGCACTCGGCGGGATGGATGACGGGATCGATCATGGTCAGCTCGATCTGCCGAGAAGTCTTCTCACAAGCAACTGTCCCGGAAAGTCAGCGGAACCCGATCCGGCTCTATGTCGACGAGTTTGAGAACTTCGCCATGCGAGACTTCGAGACGATTCTCGCCGAGGGTCGCAGGTTCAGATTCTCCGTCGTCTTGGCGCATCAAACCTTGGCCCAATTGACCTCGAAATTGCGTTCGGTCATCCTGGGAAACGTTGGCGTAAAGGTCGTCTTCCGGACCGGTTACCAGGACGCAGAGGTCTTGAATCGCGACCTGGCCGGAGCTAAAGGCGCGTTCGACCTTGCGTCTCTGCCCGTAGGCGAGGCCGTGCTGTGGCGGCGCGGCGCATACCCGTTCCAGATCGAAGTCAATGCGCCCCTCATCGAAGATGTGGGAAGCATCAGTCCATCCGCTCGCGAGTTCCTTGAGCAACTCTCGGGACTGACTCCAGCCTACTACGAAATCGTCGAGGATCCCGCAAGAGTCGAGCGGGAGAGCGAAGTCGAAACGGCCGAACCGCCTCCTCCGCTGAGACAATCCAGAGGACGCAAGTCGCCGGGCGGGAAGTTGGAGGACTGGCTCGGATGATCACACTGCTGGACTATCGCACTAAGTCCGACGCCGTCCTGGCCCCAATCCGCGAGTACCGGCCTAGCACTGCTCTCTCACGGCGCCTCGCGATGGAAGGAATCCAGTCTTTCTCCCTTTTCCAACTTCCTCCGGGATTGGCGGGCGCGGAACGATTCAGGTCCGTGGTGGAAGTGGCCCGCGCCTCCCACGGCGCGTTGGGTGCGTGCCTTCACGTTTACACAGCGGCGGAGTATGCGCACATGCGACTCTTCACCGACCCTGACGGTATGGCGGGTTTTGCTCTCAATGGTCAAGACGTCGTGTCCGTGTTCTGCCACAAAGCCCGCCGCAAGCGGCATGCCACACGAACAATGATGCAGTTGGCTGCTACCTTGGGCGGCATCTTCTTGAACGCATTCGACACGTTCCTTCCTCGCCTCTATGGACGATGCGGGTTCAAGTCAGTCGCTCGATTAGCTTGGGACGACCGTGAGGCTCCGATCGGCTGGGATTACGGAGCGGCCCAGCAGTTCAATAACGGCAGGCCAGATGTGGTCTTCATGACACAAACGAACCGCAAACAGACAGTTCGCTATGTCACTTCGTTTGAAGCCGGAGAGCTCCTACAGAAGCTGGCTTTCGGCACCGGCTTCGTCGAGGTGAACCTATGAGGATTACGAAGCGCGATATTACTGTCCTGCGCGACCTGGCGCTGAGCCACATCCTTTCCCGGGACCAACTGTTGCAACTCGGCTACTTCCACTCGATCACTCGGGTGAATACTCGCATGCGCGAGCTGACTAAGCTGGGCCTCGTTCGCCGCCTAGACAGCCCATTCTTCGGTCAGAGCCTATACATCGCATCCAAACGGGCTGCTGAGGTGGTCGGAGAGAAGATCTCGACACTGATCGAGGGGCGGACCTCTTCGCCCCGATTCGTTCAGCATGCGATGTCCGTCACAAACGTCCGGATCGCCCTCCAGCGGAAGTCGAGCGGAGTCTGGCGGTTCGAGCAGCAGCTTTGGCGAAAGATCCGGAGTCCTAAGCGGCTCGAGGTCCGCCCTGACGGACTTTTGATGGCAAGCCTCCCCATTTTCATCGAAGTTGATATGGGGCACGCCTCGGCGCCCCGCTTCAAGGAGAAGCTCAGCTCATATCAAGCGTTGGCCAAGTCCGGCCAGTGCCAGTTGATGTACGGCTTCAACAAGTTTCGTGTTTTGGCCGTCACAACCGGGTCCCTCCGCTCTCGTCACCTACGTCGCTTGCAGCCTTCTGACGCTGGGTTTGAATTCCTAATTCAGACCTTCGATGAGGTTGGCGCGACCCCAATCGCACCATGGAGTTAACTCACTATGCTCGCCCAAAGAACTGACCAACAACCCATCATTTCCGTCCCTAACTCCCTCCGGCAACAGCTTGAGAGGGCTCAGAACCTCCTTAGCCAGAGCGAAGAAGCTGAATCGTATGGTGATCGATCTCTGGCGGTCGTGAAGGCCAAAGAAGCCATGCAGGTTATCCAGAGAGTTGCTCAGCAGTCTCCTGAGATAGCGGCGCTGATCATCCTTGGAGACATGGGCTACCGGGGCTTTGAGGTCGAGACGGTCGAGCGTGTGGACCGCCATCAGATCGTTCAACACACGTTTCTTGGGGTCACCATGGGCCAAGAAGTCGTCAACGTCCCGACCATCACCCGACGTACGATCCGCGCAAGGTTGTTATGAGCCATAAGCTTGCCTACACGGTCGCCGAGGCCGCTGAACTCCTGTCGATCTCGCGCTCTCTTCTCTACGAACTGATCCATGCGGGTCGAATCGAGTCCGTGAAGTTCGGACGTTCTCGCCGAATAACGCAGGAGCAAATGCACCGGTTCCTTCAGGACCACGCTGTCGAATCGCTCCGAGCTCCACCCTATGATCGCCGGAAATAAACTGCAGATAAACTGCGCAAAGAAAAACGCCCTCCGCTCGAGAGGGCGTTCTCTTCGTTTTTGAACCTAATTGGTGGCTGCCGCACTTGGATTCGAACCAAGGACCCGCTGATTAACAGTCAGCTGCTCTACCGCTGAGCTATGCGGCAACGGGGATACGAAAGAATACCCTACAGATAGTCGGAAACCGAGCCCCGGAAGCACAGGGAGGGTACACTCCTTCCCCCAAGAATCCTCTCTGTCCCCGCCGGATGGGGACCAGAGGCCATAGGGAGGAAAAATGAGCAATCTGAGAAACTACGAAGCACTTTACATCTTGCCGGCCAACCTCGACGATGCGACGGTGACGGCCCATGTGGAGAAGAACAAGAAGCTGATCGAAGACCACGGAGGACAGGTCGAACTTGCCGAAAAGTGGGATAAGCGAAAACTCGCGTATCCGATCAAAGGGCACTCCGAAGGCAACTATTGCATCTTGCACTTCACCGCACCGGCGACTGTTCCGGCCGAACTCAGCCGTCAGTTCCGCATCAGCGACGAAGTCATCCGAGGCAGGGTGTTTTTGCGGGAGGCATAGGACATGGCAGCAATCAATCGAGTTGTTATCACAGGCCGCCTTACGAACGATCCCGAACTGCGAACCACGCCTAGTGGCAAGCAGGTGGTCGGTGTCAGCGTAGCGGTACAGAAACGCTTCAAACCTACGGATCCAAACGAGAAGGACGCGCACTTCTTCCGTGTAACTTGCTGGGGTCGAGACGCCGAATTCCTGGCCAACTACGCCCACAAGGGCAGAATGGTTGGAATCGAAGGCCGACTTGAGCAGCGCCGATACACCGGAAACGACGGGATCGAGCGCGAAGTAGTCGAGATCATCGCAGACAATGTCGCTCTTCTCGATCGACCTCGCGACGACGCCGGCGGAGGCGAGAACCGCGAGCGTGCCGTCGCCGCTGTCCCTGCGGGCGGCGCCAGTTCCAACGACGAGCCGGACGACTACGACCCATTCGCAGAGGAGTAAGGCTTGCACAATCTAGACGACCCTTCATTCGTCCGAAAGAACGACCCGAAGGGGATGATGGATCTCACAGAGGGCTTCCCGGCTCAGTGCCGGGAAGCCCTTGCGATTTCTTCGGCAGCAGACCTGCCCGATTCGCTTGCCGGGAAACAGGCAATCTGCGTCGCTGGGCTCGGCGGTTCCGCAGCTGGAGGCGACTTCCTACGGGCATTGGTGGACGCGGCCGGGTCAACCCCGGTTGTCGTCTGGAGAGACTACGGCCTCCCGTCCTGGGTTGGAAAAGACACGCTCGTGATGGCGTGCAGCTATTCCGGGAACACTGAAGAGACGCTGTCGGCTGCGCGAATGGCGAAAGACCGCGGTTGCGCCGTGCTCGCAGTAACGAGCGGCGGAGAACTTGCTGACATGGGATTTCCTACAGTCGCAATTCCGGGCGGTCAGCCCCCCCGCACAGCTCTCGGCTACCTCTTCGTGCCGCTTGCCGTCGCTGCGGAGAAGCTCGGATATCTGCCACGGCAACGCTACGACACGGCTTTCGAATTGCTCGATGCCTGCGTTACGGAGTGGGGGTCGGCAGCGCCGATCGAAACGAACGAAACAAAACGGATTGCAGACGCACTCGGCGGGAGCGTGCCCATCGTTTATGGATCGGGATCATGGGCGGGTTTGGTTGCCAATCGTTGGAAGGGGCAACTGTGTGAGAACGCGAAAGTCCTTGCATTCGCAAACACCTTTCCTGAACTCAATCACAACGAAATCATGGGTTGGGAGCTGAGCGGGAGTCAGAATGTGCTGCAATGGGTGACGATCGTTTTGGAGTCGGGAGACGAAACTCCGAAGATGCGCAAGCGAATCGACGTTAGTCGCGAGCTCATTAGGCAGAAGACAGAGCTACATACTGTAAAACCGCGAGGGAACAGCCTGCTTGAAAGGATGTTGTCGCTTGCGTTCTTCGGCGATTTCGTGAGTATCTATCTGGCAGCGCTGAACGATGTCGATCCTGAAACGATCGATTCGATCAACAAGTTAAAAGCAGAACTCAGCAAAGTTAGCTGACGGAGAGATCGCGGAAGACGCAGATTGCCTGTTCAGCCTTCTCATCATCGACTTCTCGGTGAAACACGCACCGCAAGCGGTGTGGTGCGACTGCGAAGCACCAGACGTTATTGTCGTGCAGTCTCTCTGCCCAAGCGTCTGCTGGCGATTCCGTATGCACAAGAACCATGTTTGTCTGAACGTTGTCAAGTTCCACTCGGATTCCGGGAAGATCGGAGATCGCCGATGCAAATCGCTTCGCCCTCGCATGATCTTCTGCAAGACGGTCGACGAGATTGTTCAAAGCATAGATGCCGCAGGCAGCCAGAACGCCAGCTTGCCGCATCGAGCCGCCCATGCGCTTTCGGTGCTGTCGCGCGCGTGCAATGAAATCGGCTGGGCCCGTCAGTACTGATCCGACAGGACAGGAAAGTCCTTTGCTCAAGCAGAAGCTGACTGAGTCGGCGAAACGTGCGACCTCGCTGGCGGCGATACCTTGCGCGATTGACGCGTTAAAAATGCGTGCGCCATCGAGATGCACCTTCAATCTGCGGTGTTCCGAAAGCTCCCAATATGCTTTCATTCGCGATTGCGGGATGATGGTTCCTCCGCCTCGGTTGTGCGTATTCTCTATGCAAAGCAGTGTCGTAGTCGGCGTGTGGAGCGACGGTGAGGTGATCCGCTCCTCAATCGTTATAGGATCCATCGCCCCATTTTCAGAAGGAAGCGTCCAGGTAACGACGCCTGCGTGCACGCCGGGCCCTCCAGATTCATAAAAGAGAATGTGCGCGTCCTGCTCGATGATCATGGCGTCGCCAGGTTGAGTCCATGAGAGAATCGCGATCTGGTTGCCCATTGTCCCACTTGGAACGAACACAGCTGCCTCTTTTCCGAGCGTGTTCGCGGCGAGTTTTTCCAGTGCGGTTACTGTCGGCTCGTCGCCCAATACATCGTCACCGAGAGGCGCAGAAACCATCGCTTCGTACATCTCTGGCGTAGGCCGTGTAACTGTATCGCTGCGCAGGTCGACGATCATGTTGCGAAGTGCTCCCGGAAAAAGTTCATAGATTGATCGAGGATGAGCTCGAATGCAGATAGTGTGAACGAGTGCCCCTCACTCGGCAGCACGTGCAGCGCAGTCGGGACTCCGTTCAGCGTGAGGGCATCGTGCAGCTTCCTGCTTTGCTCAGCCGGAACGATGTCGTCTTGGTCGCCGTGAAAAATTACTGTCGGGGCAGTGTTCTTATCCACTTGATACAGTGGACTCGCCGCAATCCAAATCTCTTCGTTCCCTTCGTATGGAACTCGCATGTACTGCCCAATGAAGTCCCATGAAATCGGTGGATGCTGGACCTGTGGCTGAGTCAAGTCAGTCAAGCCGCAAACATCCGCGCAGACGTTAGCCCTCGCAGCGGCTTCGGGCGAGACGGCCGCGGAAAGAGATAGGTACCCGCCTGCGCTGTTGCCGAAAGTGGCGATGCGGTTTGGATTGATCCCGAGGTCTCCCGCGTGCGTTCGCAAGTGCGAAATGAATGCACGGATGTCTTCAATCGCAGTCGGGTATGAATGCAATGGCGCGAGGCTGTATTGGGGACAAAACGCTGCAAATCCTTGATCGGCAAGCATCATCGCGACGTCGCACATATCGGACTTGTCTCCGCTGATCCATCCGCCGCCATGGATGCAAACAACCGATCCAACGGGCGAGGGCGGGATGAAGGCGTCGTAAACTAACTGTCTCTCGCCGGACGAAAAAGAGTTGTTGGCTATTCGCTTCACTGTATCACCGCCTCAAGCAGCGAGTTCGTCTCATCAACCGAGTCGCCAAAGACCGAGATCGCCGTATCAACTTCGTCGGCTGAAATGATCAGGGGCGGCTCGAAGCGGATCACGCGGCGATTGTTGAGCGTGTACGCCGCGATGACTCCTCGCTTTACCATTTGTCCGATTGTGAGTTCGCCAACGTCATCCATCTTAAACTCCACTCCGAGCATCAATCCTTCCCCGCGAACCTCAGAGATCAGTTCGGGGAACCGCTGTTGAACCGATTCGAGTCCGGACTTCAATCGCGATCCCATAAGAACGGCACGATCGCACAGTCCTTCGTCTTCGATGACAGATATCGATGCAAGCGCGACTTCGCACGCCAAAGCGTTACCGCCGAATGTCGACGTATGCACCAGCGGATTTGCACCGAACACCTTCTCCCATATCTCGGTCGTACCCATAAACGCGCCGACCGGGGCAACTCCGCCGCTGAGGCCCTTGGCGCAGGTGATCAAGTCGGGCTTCACTGCAGGATGGTGGTCAAGCCCAAACATCTTGCCAGTCCTCCCAAAGCCCGTTTGCACCTCGTCAACAATCAGCAGCGAACCGCTACGATCGCAGGCTGCGCGCGCGGCCTGCATATACTCTGGCGTCGCAACGTGGATTCCCCCTTCCCCTTGAATTGTTTCGACAATGAAGGCGGCGGTTGATTGATCGATTGCATCCAGGGCGGAAACATCATTGAACGGCGCGAATTCGAAGCCAGGCACGAGCGGCAGGAACGGCTCTCGATATTTGTCGCGCCCAGTTGCAGATAGCGCGCCCATCGTTTTTCCGTGGTATCCGGCGTGGGTCGCGACGAACTTTTGTCGGTCCGAGAATGACTTCGCGAGCTTCAAAGCGCCTTCAACGGCCTCGGTCCCGCTATTGCAGAAGAACGAATACTGCAAATCGCCCGGGCTGATCTGTGCGAGCTTCTCTGCGAGGTCGGCGAGGGGCTTGCTGAAAAAGACCTTGCTCGGAAGCGGCTGAGTGTCGAGCGCACGTTTAGCAGCTTCGACGACCCTTGGATGACGGTGACCGATGCCGAAGACCCCGTAGCCGCCCAAACAGTCTAAAAATCTCCGGCCGGTGTGGTCGTACAAGTAGCAGCCTTCAGCCCGCGCCTCAACTCCGTAGCCGGCGAACGCCATCAGCCGAGCCAGGCCAGGATTCACGTACTGGGCGTACTTATCGATGACTGACTCGAGTAGCTGGTCTTCCCCGGATTGATCCATCGGCCGATTATGCCCCCTTCAAACCCCGGTGGTATATTGCCGCGCGTCATGAGCAGCGAAAATGAAAGGACTCTGATTTTGATGAAACCGGACGGTGTAGCCCGTGGCCTCGTTGGAGAGGTGCTCAGGCGGTTTGAGTCTCGGGGGCTCCGCCTTGCGGCGATGAAGCTGATCAACGCCCCACAAGGAACCGTCGAGAAGCACTATGACGAGCACCGCGATCGCCCGTTCTTCGGGGACGTCGTCAGTTACCTCTGCTCGGGGCCGATCGTGGCCATCGCCCTTGAGGGTCCGAATGCCGTAAAGTCGGCCCGGGCGATGATGGGCGCAACGAATCCAGCCGATGCCCCGTCTGGCACTATCAGGGGCGATCTCGCCCTCAGCATCGAAAAGAACATCGTACACGGGAGCGCTGACCCCGAATCAGCCGCCAGAGAACTGGCCATCTGGTTCAGCGATTCCGAGTACGTTTGACGGGGACGACCTTTTTCTGGTTAGAATAGGGAATTCCCGGCGCCCGCAGGATGTGGGCGAAGGCTAACGAAGGATTGGAGGTCCTGTGACATGAAGCGATTGCTGACACTAAGCGCACTGGGCGCAGCCTGTGCGCTCACCCTGCCCGCCACCGCCCAAAATGGGCTCGACTTGGAGAGTTCGCGAATCTCGGTTCGCGTCGGCGCATTCTTTCCGTTTGACGCCGAGCTTAGGAACCTGGACACGATCTGGTTCCAAGCTGGCCTGGACTTTGAGTTTAGCGCCAGCCTATTCCGAAACGCGGTCACCGTCATATCGGCCGACTGGATGAGCCGCGTGAGCGGCGCGCGAGACAACGCGTTTCCCATCTTCTTCAGCCAACGCTGGTACTCAGGCGGCGACGAAGGCGGTCGAACCTACTGGCATGCCGGAATTGGTGCTGCCGTGACCGACTTCCAGCCAGCAGACCTGCTTTTCGCAGCTCGTGCAGGGGTCGGCCGGGAGTTCGGCGAGCGGATGTTCGTCGAAGGCAACGTGATGTGGTCAGACGAAGACAAGGGAGGCAGAAGCGTCACTGGCGCATCCGCTTTCGTCGGATTTCGGTTCTGAGAGGCTAAACGCCGAAATTGTGGGCCGGGCGAGGAATCTCGCTCGGCCTACGTATTTCTTTGGCCAACGCCCGTCTAAAGGAGACACACGTGAGCACAGAAACGCCAGGAGTCAGATACGCGGAGATAGAGAGGGAGTCCGATTCGACGCGCGTTAGGGTCGTCCTTGACCTTGACGGAGGCCAGAAGGCCACAGTCGACACCGGAATCGGATACTTCGACCAACTGCTCGCACTAATGGCCGGTGCGGGTCGGATAGACCTTGGGGTCTCAGCGGAAGGCGACCTCGCGGTGGATGACAGGAACACGATCGAAGAGGTTGGCTACTGCTTGGGACGGGCTGTTAGGCATGCACTCGGAGATGGACAGGGAATCATCGGGCGGGCTTCCGAGGCTGCCGTCCACGAGGACGCCCTCGTGCTGGTCGCTCTCGATCTTGCGACGAGGCCGTACCTCGGCTATGAACTTGGCCTAACCTACGAGCGGATTGGAGGCTTGACGGGTGAGTATGTCGAGACGTTCCTCCGATCATTCACGCTTCAGGCAGGCCTCAGTCTTCATGTGCGACGCCTCGACGGCCACAACAATCACCATCTGTGCGAGGCGACTTTCAAAGGTCTGGGGCGTGTGCTGGGTCGCGCGGCCCAAAAGACCGAACTCGTCTGACCGTGCGCTTGCTACCCAAACTCGTTATTGGCGGCCGGGAGCCACCGGCTGACGCCCGCGAGCGGGCAATTCGCCTCGCTCAGGCAGGCTCGACTGAGGTGCTGGTCTATGACGAGGACGGTGACAGGGCCGGCGCCCCACAGTGCGTTCAGGTTATCGCTGAGGTTATCTCGACCTTTCCCGGTGCGGTGATCGTCGATGCGGGGGTCCATCTTATCCATGTCGCCGACTTGGTTTTGGGGCTGGGAGCGAGCCGGGTGGTGGTGAGCGTTTCGGCCGTCGCAACAGACCTTGCCCTTAAAAACTTCGCTACTCGCTTCGGCTCGTCGGTGATTTTCCGGGGCTCTGGGGCTGAACTTGGTTCTCTTCGCGAAGCAGGAGTTTCGGTAATCGTGCAGAATGCTAACCCGCGAGACATTCAATCGGTTCACGCAAAGGAACTTCTGGCAGACCCCGATGATGCTTCTCGCAACCCTGGACTCTGGGCAAACGTATCTATTGCCGGCCTGGTCGTCCGAGAGAATGAATACGCCGAGATGTCATGAGTTGGCTTCAGTCACTATTGGGAAACTTCTTTGTGCAGATCTTCATTGGGATAGGCATCATGGTGTTGCTGATCACGATCGGCGAGTCGATCAAGAGCCTGGTCTCAGGCAGGACATCCGGAAAAGCGATCCGAAAAGCCCGAGAGGAGTCGAGTAAGGAATTGGTCGGATTACGGAATGAAATGCAAAGCATGAAGGAAATGTTGCTGGCACATTCGATGAGCCTTGACGAAAACGTGTCCCATCTCGCACGGCGTGTTGAGCACCTCGAGCGCCAGGTTGGAAATGTACACACAGGAGGCGGTTAAATGGAATGGCTAATACCAATCGTAGCGATCTTCTGCGTTTTTGGATTGCCGATGATTATCGGTCTCGTTTCTATCATGCTCAAGCACCAGCGAACCATGGCGGAATTGATTCATAGCAACAAAGGCGTAAACATTGAGCAGGAACATGAGATAGCCGCGCTTAGATCTGAGATCGAGAACCTTAAGTCAGCGCTTTACGATCACTCGTCGAGCATCGACGACAACGTTCGGGCGCTTGCAAGTCGCGTCGAGCGTGTGGAATCAGAATCGCGAATTCGGGAAGCGTGATAGTTCGCGACTGCGACCGTTCGATCGTCGTTTTTTATTGAATTGTGGCGCCCCCGACAGGACTCGAACCTGTGGCCCACTGCTTAGAAGGCAGTTGCTCTATCCGCTGAGCTACGGGGGCACACGGAGATTTTACCCGTGCAGGTTTTGCTGTTCTGCGTCCTCAGTAGGTTCCGTGATTGCAGTAACCGGCAGATCCAGCTCTTCGAGAGCTTGGTTTATCGAGTTGAGTTGCGCCCGAATGTCTGACATAGCCTCCAGAAAAACTTCCTTTTCTGCAGGCACTGTGTCGCCAACCAGTCGATGGCCGAGAATCTGAACACGCATCGAATCCAACGCACTGATAAACACGGCGCACTGTCCTTCTGTGCGCGTTACTCGCGCTGTGATGCCCTGGAAGTGTCGGCGGTACTCCGCAACATTCTTGTCGGCCATAACATAAAGCTCGTTCGTCTCCATGTCCGGCGACTGAACGTGAAACGGAAACGCGGCGGTCGCAAGGTTTCCTTCGCTGCGCATTATTTCCCCACGCACTATGTCCGCCCTTCGAAGCGATTCGTAGAGCTGGTTCGCGGTGCGCTCTATTCGGTTTGGAAGATCGTTCATAGATCTGCGAATATGCTCTGGAGCGAGTTTGAGAGCAGCGCGCAAACGGTCTAACCGATCTTCGACTAAACTCCAGAGGTGCTTGTGTTCAGAATTTTTAAATCGCCGATTGAGAAAGTCGTTTCTGACCGCGAGTGAGTAAATGCCTAACCCAACGCCGGTAATCGCAAGGCCAAAGCCGAAGGCGACGGCTCCCATTCCGGCAAGCAGATATGTCGCATAAACGCACGCGGACATTGCGAGCAGCCTGAAGGGGTGGAAGATTGCTGCCGCGTAAATCTTGCGATCTGCGCGCTTGATTTCGCTCATTAGACGATGTTTGGTAATCCAATCTTCGGCAGAACCTCTTCTGCCGCGAGAGCAATAGAGAACAGTTTCGCCTCGTCGAATCCGTTCGCAACGAGTTGCAGGCCGACAGGGAGGCCGTTTGCGAGCCCGCACGGCAAGCTGATCGCCGGAAAGCCGCCCATGTTCGCGGGGATTGTGCAGAAGTCGGCGAGTTTCAAGGCCATTGGGTCATCCAGTTTGTCCCCAAGCGGAAAAGCCGTAGTTGGACTGGTTGGACAAACAACCCCATCGTAATCTGCGAAGAGTGCTTCAATCTGGCGCTTCATCAGAGTGCGCGCTTGACAAGCCTTTGCATAAAACGCATCGTAGTATCCGGACGACAACACATACGTGCCGATAACGATTCGCTCCTGAACTTCTTTACCGAATCCGCGAGAGCGTGTATGCGTCATCATTTTGATTGAATTGTCACCCTCCTCTCTCAAGCCGTATCGGACGCCATCAAATCGCGCTAAGTTGCTGCTCGCTTCGGCCGGCGCGATGATGTAATATGTCGATACGCCGTGTTCGATAACTGGGAGTGAAACTTCTTCGATGATCGCTCCGGCGTTAGACAGTGCGTCCATTGCAGCCAGCACACTTGCCCGAACTTCGGGCGCAACGTGACTCGAAAACATCTCTGTGGGAGCGGCGAGCTTCTTTCCTTTGATGCTTGGTGCACGCGCTAACTCTTGATCGTAGGGTCGGTCGACTGTGGTGGAGTCAGCTCGATCGATTCCAACTACGGCTTCGAAAGCGTCGATCACATCGGAAACATTGCGAGCGAACGGCCCAATCTGATCGAGCGAACTCGCGAACGCCACAAGTCCGAAGCGGCTGACACGTCCATACGTCGGCTTGAACCCGACAACGCCAGATAGTGCCGCTGGCTGCCGCACACTCCCTCCGGTGTCAGAGCCATAAGCGATTGGCGCCATGCAAGCGGCTACCGCTGCTGCGCTGCCACCGCTGCTTCCGCCTGGAACGCAATCGGTGTTCCAGGGATTTCGCGTCGGAAAGAATGCGCTGTACTCCGTACTCGTTCCCATCGCGAATTCATCCATGTTTGTCTTGCCGACGATAACCGATCCTGCATCTTCCAGGCTCTTTGCGGCAGTTCCTTGGTGCGCAGGAATGTAGTTTTCAAGAATCTTGGACGCGCAAGTCGTGCGCAATCCTTCTGTAATCATGTTGTCTTTCAGCGCAACTGGGATGCCAGTCAACGGATTCGATCTCCCATTGTCGAGCATCTCCTGCGCTCTGTCGGCACTGGAGAGCGCGCGCTCCGGATCGACAGTGATGAACGCACGAATTCTTGGATCGAGCTTGGTGATTTGAGTGAGATGAGCTTCTGCGAGTTCGCGTGCCGAGAACGCCCTCTCTCGAAGACCGCTCCTCATTTCGCCAACGGAGAGCGATTCGAGACCCATCGCTACTCAATAATCGTCGGGACCAGAAAGAGGCCGGCTTCCGACGAAGGGGCATTTGCGAGCGCCCGATCCCGAGGCATCCCGTCGGCGGCCTGATCTTCTTCCCAAACGCTCCTAGAATCGACGGCGTGGGCCGACACTTCGACACCAGCTAACTGTAATTCTTGCAGGTGTGTGAAATGCGTTAGCACTCGATTCAAGTCGGAGTGCATCGCTTCCAACTCGGCATCGGAAAGCCGGAGCCGCGCCAAGTCGGCGATCTGGCGCAATTCGTCCATCGATATCGGCATGGCGAGGTCACTATACCTTTGGGTGCGGCCATAATCCGAGTTGATGCCGGCGCATAGGCTGCGTCCCAGCTACCAAATCGTCGCGACCCTATTGCTCGTCATAGCGAGTTTGGGGCTTGCGTTCAAACTCCTCTCAAGATATCTTCCCGAGGCGCAGCCGAACCTTGTCGCCCGCGAATACTCCACATTTCTCCAAGTCGTCGGCAGGCAAAAAGTCGATTGGTTCCCCTACTCAGCGGAGGCGTTCGAACAGGCTCAATCACTTGATCGGCTCATATACATGGAAGTCGGCTCACTTTTCAGCCGTTACTCAAACATCGTCGCTGATCGATTCTATAACGATGAAGAGTTCGTTCGTTTGCTCAATAGCCACTTCATCTCAATAAGGGTCGACATTGATGAGTTGCCTGCCGTAGCGCTTGCGTTGGCGGCAAACACCTCGGTCTTCGTTGACGCCGGAGGCGCGCTTTTTGTGGTGCTGACGCCGGAAGGGTATACGGTCGAAGCGACTCAATATCGACAGCTGAGATCTTCGCGAGAGCCGTTGGGTATGTATGAGTGGCTCTCTGACCACGCGCGAAACTGGGTCGTGGAGAAGGGCGAAGTCCGAGAGTCCGCGAAGAATCGACTCGAAAGACAGGCGTCGTTGATGGCAAGCTCTTTACAAGCAGGCGCAGTCTCGGTTGACACCCCAGAGGAGTTCGCGGCCCAGCTGGCGGTGGCGTTTGATTCGGGAACCGGACGAATCGGGCAGCGACCAGCGCCGCTCTGTCCAGCTGCACCAGCGCTGCTTCTGTCCGTGCGCCGGACCGCGGTCGAGGGTCGCCGCTGGGTCCAGGCCCTTCGCATCAGCGCTTCCTACGATCACCTCCGGGGTGGGTTCTTCGACGACTCTCCGAACGGATGGTGGTCGCCGACCTACGGGAAGCGGGTTGGGCGATCAGCGCAGCTTGCATCGGTCTTGGCGGCAGCATCATCGAATGGCGATCTGCTTTCTCAGGCGGCTCGGCAAACGACGAACTGGATTCGGGAATCAGCGGTTGGCGATGACGGCCAGTTGTACGGAGTAGGCCTGTCCACGGACGAACTCGTCCTCGAGGGGAGCCGATACTACGACTTCACGACGGTCCAACTGCCGCCGAACTCGCCATTTCGTATTGGGGCGACTCGCTCGACCGGGCCGCCATATCTGACCGAATCACGGATGACGGACCCAGCGGACCTCATCGCCCAGGCAGCCGAGGTCCTGAATCGGGTCGCTGAGGGGCGGCAGCCGCCGATGTTCGATCCAGCGACCTATACGGACGACAACGCGCGCACGATCTCAGGCTTGGCGCTCACGGGCATTATGCTCGGCGAGTCAGCGCTGTTGGCGGTCGCGGAGCTGCGATTGAGGCGGCTGCTGCTGACGCGAGTACACGGGCTTGGCGACGTCGATCACGCTCCCTCAGGGCGCGCCAAGACGACGGGATTCTCCGGCGACTACGTCTGGCTCGTTCGGGCGATCCTTGACGTTTATAGGGGAACTGGTGATCGCGATCTGTTGGAAATCGCGCGAAGGATTACGTCCCGCGCGCGGGAACTGTTCGCCACTGACACGGGTCTGCTCTTGACGCGCTTAAAGTCGGAGAAAGTCGGTGCGTTCGAGATTGACGTCGTAAATCTGGCGGATGATTGGCACGAAAGCATCAACTCCGTCTGGATAAGGAACTTGCAAGACCTCGCGGGCATCCTTGCAGACACAAGTCACCATGCGCTTGCGAGGAACGCCTTGCAGTCAATCGGGACGTCCGCACCACGGTTGGGTGTCGGCGGTGCTGGGCTAATGCGTGCGCTTTATGAACACTTTCGCCCAATTGTGCTTGTCTCAGCTCCGGATCCGACGCTCTTCTCTATCGAGCTGCAGCGACGCCGATTTGGGATTCTTGTCGCGCCAAATCCCGTGCCGAACGACCCTGTGGGCTACCATTGGGTTGAGGCCGGTGTCAAACAAGGGCCGTTCACTCTGGCGGAGATTGAGGCGCGGTTACGCCTGTCTGAGGGCCGGTAGGAGGCTTCTTAGTCAGAGCGAATGATGCCCAGACCGCAACCACGCAGACTGCAAGTAAGGCCGTCGTCATGATCTTCTCTTCGCGCGACATTTTGAACTCCCGCCAATTGACCGCCAACACTAACAGCCCAATCGGAACGAGCGCGGGTAGCGCGCGCAACGGAACGCCCAGCATTGTGGTATCGCCGAGAAAGAGAACAATTCCCAAGTAGATCAGCAGGCCGGGCACAATTGCGATCAACGTTTCTTTGGATCTCATCCCGAACTTGTGGATAGCTACGAAGAACATCGATAAGAACAGAAAATCGGCGGGGCCAATCTGTGCCGCAGGGGTTACGCTTCCGAACTGTGGGACTTTGTAGGCGATCGTCTCGAAAGCCATTCGGCCCTTCTCGCTCTCCAGAGCGAGTTTCACCGTCCCGATCGGCGCAAAGACAGCGATTATGTCAACGGCTGCGAGAACGAAGCAGATCGGGAGTAGCAGGTTTTTGTCGCGGATGCCTGTCGCAATCAGCGCGCCCAAAGAAGATGCCCACGCCAGGACGCCTATCTGCAACAGCGCACCAAACACGCTCAACGCGAATGTGGGCCCCGACACTTGCCTCGCGAGCAGTGTGATCAGCACGAACATGATAATCGCCAAGATAAAGGAAGTGAGCGCTGATCTCCACGTCCACCCGAACTTGCTGGCAAAGAAGATCGCAAACACGGGGAGTGAAACAAAGAGGATCGAAGAAACCACGGTCCCGAGGGTGAGCCAACCAACCGGAATTGGTATCAGCGGCACAGCGACTCCGAGGACGAACAGCCCTCCGAGAAGGATACCGACCCACCAGACTGGTTCCCGCACGCGAAGAGGCTACCTAACCCAAGATCAGTAGAGTCTCGTCTACTATCTCGAAGCCGTCCACAAACTCAAAACGGAGCGCGTCCATAATGGGTTCTAATGGCTGATCTTCGACTGGACGCTGGTGACATTCGCCGCACGCTCGGGCGCATGGCGCATGAAGTTTTAGAGACGCACGAGGGCGCCGAGAATCTTGTTGTGATTGGGATTCTCAATCGGGGATTCTATGTTGCAAAAAGATTGGCATTTGCAATGACAAATATCGAAGGGACTACCGTCCCGTCAGGAAGTCTTGATATTCGCCCATTCCGCGATGACGTCGCAAGATCAGAGGGCATTGCAGATGAATCCGAGATCCCTTTCGACCTCAATGGAAAGCGCGTCGTTCTCGTTGATGAGGTCATGCAAACCGGTCGCACGATTCGTGCCGCATTAGATGCCATGATGCACCATGGGCGACCCGCGCAGGTGCGATTGGCAATCCTGATAGACAGGGGCGGACGCGAGTTGCCGATCCAGCCGAACTATGTGGGCAAACTGATTGAAGTCGCGCCAGAAGAGCGCATCGAAGTAAAGTTCGCAGAAACAGACGGAGAAGACGCCGTCTACATTCAGAAAGGAGCCATACCTTGCACCTCTTGAGCATTCGAGAAATGCACCCCGAAAAGATTGAGGAGACCCTTGCGCTTTCGTTGCAAATGAAGAAAACAAGTCGCGCTGGTGGCAAACTGCCATCTTTGGCTGGGCGTGTTGTTGGAATGCTGTTCCTTGAAAACAGCACCCGAACTCGCGTTAGCTTTGAGCAGGCGGCGAGGAAGCTCGAACTGGCTTGCTGCGTGTTCGGTGTTCAGGGAACCTCGATGGCGAAAGGCGAATCCTTGAAGGACACTGTTTTAACGCTCCGCTACGAAGGAATTGATAGCCTCGTTATGAGGCACAATTCAAGCGGTGCGCCGTATCTCGCAGCACGCTTCTTCGGCGGCCCAGTTATCAATGCAGGCGACGGTATGCACGAGCACCCAACACAGGCGCTCGCTGATGCAATGACGATTCTCGAACACAAGGAGCGCATCAAGGGGCTGTCAGTGGCCATCGTTGGCGACGTGATGCACTCGCGAGTTGCTCGCAGCAACTTGTGGCTGCTTTCCAAACTTGGGGCAGACGTCAGACTCGTTGGTCCGCGAACGCTTTTGCCGCGTCACCCAGGGCACTTGCCGGTGTCGATACACTACGATCTAGCATCAGGCATTGAGGGCGCGGACGTCGTGATGGCGCTTCGAATGCAAAAAGAGCGGATGGATGGCGGTCTGGTGTCGAGCATGAGTGAATATGCATTCATGTATCAGGTCAACGCGAAGTCGCTACGCGGTGCGCAGCCGGATTGCTTGGTGATGCATCCTGGACCGATCAACCGAGGACTTGAACTCGATGATTGGACTGCAGACGGCCCGAACTCAGTCATCAACGAACAAGTCGAAAACGGTGTCTATGTGAGAATGGCGGTCTTTGCTAACGCCTTCGAAGCAAGCAATGGAAAACCGAAGAAGACACAAAAGAAGGCGGTCAGCGCATGAAGTTAGTTCTCAAGAACGGAAGAATTCTCGACCCGAGCCAGGATCTCGATATCGTTGGCAGCGTCACGATCGTTGATGACCAAATAGATGAAGTCGGCGAAACAGTCGATGAGCGCGGCGCATTCGAAGTCTACGACTGTGCTGGCATGTGGATCACCCCTGGTCTGGTCGATCTTCATGTCCACCTGCGTGAGCCAGGCTTCTCGCATAAGGAGACGATCATCAGCGGCACGCAGTCGGCTGCAGCGGGCGGATACACCGTAATCTGCTGTATGCCGAACACCGATCCGCCGCTTGACGACCCTGCATTGATCGACTTCATATTGGATCGGAGCGCTTCGCCAGAAGCGGGCGGAGTGTTTGTACAGCCGATCGGCGCGCTTACGCGCGGCATGAAGGGTGAACAGCCTGCCAATCTTGCATCGCTCAAGCGCGCCGGCATCGTAGCGGCGAGCGACGACGCGTTTCCTGTACAAAACTCTCAGGTGATGATGCGCTGCATGGAGCTTTGTCGTCAGCTCGACTTGCCCGTCGCCGTCCATTGCGAGGACGAGTCCTTGACTCAAGGTTCGAGCATGAACGAGGGAGCTATGAGCGCGATGTTAGGGCTCAAGGGGATGCCAAGAACGGCAGAAGAGATCCAAGTCGCGCGTAACTGCATGCTCAGCCTTGAAACGGGATGTCCGCTGCACATTCTTCACGTAAGCACGTGGGGATCCGTCGAGATCATTAAGCAGGCGAAGTTCTTGGGCGCGCCCGTGACCGCAGAGGTATGCCCGCACCACTTCTCGATGACCGATGAAGACATGGTGCCCTTTGATACGAATTGGAAGATGAATCCGCCGCTCAGAACGCAGGTCGATGTTGACATTTTGCTTGGTGCGATTGCTGATGGAACGATCGATTGCATCAGCACGGACCACGCGCCGCATGCGGCATATGAGAAAGACAGACCGTTCGACGAAGCGCCATTCGGAATCGTCGGGCTGGAATCTGCCGTTGGTGTGACCTTGACTTACCTCACGCACAAGGGCGTTATCAGCCCCTTAGAGACAATTCGCCGAATGAGCACTCGCGCCGCGGAAGTCTATCGACTTGATGCCGGGACGTTGAAGAAAGGTAGGACGCCGGTTGCGCAGATCACCGTCATCGATCCTGATGTGGAGTGGACATTTGATGTAAACAAAACATTCAGCAAAGGTAAGAACTCGCTTTATCACGGCATGAAGCTGAAAGGGAAAGCGATGCTAACTTTCAGCGGTGGAGAGGTTTATCGCGACGCCTTGTGGGCCGGTGGCGAGCGCGTGACGGCCTAAACCAGCAACCCTTCCACCTGTGATATCCTGCTCATCAACTCATCGCGGTCCTCGCAGACCAGCGTAACATGTCCGACCTTGCGCCCAGGTTTTGGCGACTTGTCATACGCATGAAGGTGTGCGCCGCGGATCGCAAGTATGTCTTCATGGCGAGGAATATCGCCAATCAGATTCACCATTCCTGCAAGCCCTCGTGCTGCAGTCGATCCCAGTGGTAAGCCGAGAATCGCACGGAGGTGGTTTTCGAACTGACTCGTCTCTGCTCCTTCGATCGTCCAGTGCCCTGAGTTGTGTACACGAGGAGCCATTTCGTTCGCGAGCAGTTTTTCGCCCAATTGGAAGAATTCAATCGCCAGAACGCCCACATAACTCAGCCGCTCGAGGATGCGAGCCGCTATCGCTTCTGCATTGGCTTGAAGAGAGCTTGGTGCACTTGGGACTGGTGCTACGGATCTGCGGAGAATGCCGTCACGATGGAGATTCTCGATCAGGGGATAGAACGCAGTCTCCCCTCTCGCTGAACGTACCGCGATAATCGACAGCTCGCGGTCGAATCGAACGAACGATTCAAGGATTAGTGGTCGGCCAGTACTCAGACCCCCCCCGTCGGCAACATCGCTCGACGATGAGAGCACGTATTGGCCCTTGCCGTCATAGCCGAAACGACGTGTCTTCAGCACAGCTGGGAATCCCGTCCGAGCAATTGCGTCGTGCAAATCGGTTAGCGAGTCCACCGCAAAGTAATCCGGCGTGTCAATGCCCAGTTCGCTAAACAAGGTCTTCTCGGCGAGACGGTCTTGCATCACGCGCAGGGCGGCTGTCGGTGGATAAACAGGAACGTCTCCGCATAGCCACGGCGAGTCAGAGTTTACATTTTCGAATTCGTACGTCACGACGTCCAACGATCGCAACGTGTCGGTAACCCGGGAAGGATCCAGATAGTCTTGATTCAGGAGCGGTGCGACTCGCCCAGCGCACGCCTCAGCAGAAGGGTCCACGATGACGAATCGGAGACCGAGCGGATAACCCGCAAGCGCAAGCATTCGGCCCAGCTGCCCTCCGCCCAAGATTCCAACGGTCATGACGAACTTGGGTCCGGGTTTTCCAAAACGGTTTTCGTTTGCCGCTTGCGATAATCAATCACAGCCTTTTCAATTTGCGTGTTAGATCTTGAAAGGATTGACGCAGCGAGAAGCGCCGCATTGATCGCGCCAGCCTTTCCAATCGCGACGGTCGCAACAGGCACTCCAGCAGGCATCTGAACAATCGAAAGCAGCGAATCCAACCCTTTTAGGGACTTCGATTCCACCGGTACGCCGATGACCGGAAGATGCGTCTTGCTCGCCGTCATACCGGGCAGATGCGCCGCCCCGCCTGCTCCGGCGATGATCACCTCGATCCCTCGGCCCGCCGCCTCCTCTGCGTATTCGAAGAGCAAATCCGGCGTTCGATGCGCAGAAACGACTCGTTTCTCAAAAGGGACCTTAAGCGCCTCCAGGGTCTCCGCCGCGTGCTGCATCGTCTCCCAGTCCGATTTTGAACCCATGATCAGGCCGACAAGGGGCTGCATGGAACGAGTTTACCGGCGACGCGGCTTGCCTGTGATCCGATGACACTTTCGGCACCTTGCCTCGTATGTTTCCGTAGCCCCGATCAGAATCACCGGATCGCTCCAGGCGGCTGGCTTTCCATCGATGATTCGCTGAGTGTGGCTCGCGGGCTCGCCACAAACCACACAGATCGCGCGGAGCTTCACGATCTCATCCGCCAGAGATAAAAGCCTTGATATCGGCCCAAACGGCTCCCTTCGGAAATCCTGATCGAGTCCTGCCACGATAACGTGGATGCCCCGGTCCGCGAGCTCAACGGCCAAGTCCGGCAGCGACTGGTCGAAGAACTGGGCCTCTTCGATCACCACTACCCGCGCATCAGGGTCGATCCGATCGCGGAGTTCGCTGACAGAAGCCACTGGCGTCGCTGCGTGAGTCACCCCCATGTGAGTCGCGACCATTGCCTGCTCGTATCTCTCATCGAGTTGGTGCTTAAACACCTGAACGCGCTGCTTCGCGAACATTGCGCGGCGGACCAGTCGGATGAGCTCCTCCGACTTTCCGGCAAACATGGAACCGCAAATCACGGTGATCTGGCCGCGGCGCGACTTCATTGCCTCATTCTGAAAGAAGGAAAGCCGCTGGTGACGGCGAACTTAATGGTCGACGTGCGCGAGCAACTATTGGGTGGGAAGCAGTG
The DNA here is from genome assembly GCA_041744215.1 of Fimbriimonadales bacterium. Taxonomy (GTDB): domain Bacteria; phylum Armatimonadota; class Fimbriimonadia; order Fimbriimonadales; family ATM1; genus JAHCHL01. The sequence continues at coordinate 26,961 of JBGTLG010000022.1, forward strand.
ATCATCGGAGTACCCACCGAAACTACCCCCGGCGAAAGGCGAGTGGCGCTGACTCCTGACGGAGTGAAGGCGCTCGTCTCACGTGATATCGCCGTCGCTGTCCAGTCCGGAGCGGGTCTTGGCGCAATGGTACAAGACCAGGAATACTCCGATGCTGGGGCTCAAATCGTCCGCGACGCAATCGAGGCGGCGGACTTGCTCGTGAAAGTGATCGGTCCCGAAGATGGCTCGTCCGACAGCGAGTTGATGCGACTCAAACCCGGCAGCGCGCTCGTCGCGCTCTTGTTTCCTCACACAAACGTCGATACGATCGCGTCGTTGGCAGAACGCAACATCACAGCTTTTGCGATGGACCTCATGCCCCGCATTTCCCGCGCACAGAGCATGGACGCATTGACTTCGATGAGCACAATCGCCGGCTACCAGGCTGCGCTGATAGCTGCCGAGAAACTTCCAAAGTTTTTCCCCATGCTGATGACCGCAGCCGGCACGCTCGCCCCCGCGCGTGTGTTAGTGATCGGCGCAGGCGTTGCCGGCTTACAGGCGATCGCGACCTGTCGGCGCCTCGGCGCGATGGTCGAAGCATTCGATGTCCGCCCAGCGGTCAAAGAGCAAATTCAAAGCCTCGGAGCAAAGTTCGTGGACCTCGGCCTATCAGCCGAAGAGTCGGAAGACGCGGGCGGCTACGCAAAGGAAGTCAGCGGCACAACGCATGCGAAAGAACTCGAAGTCATTGCATCCCGGCTGCCAAAGTGTGATGTCGTCATCACCACAGCACTGATCCCAGGTCGGCACGCACCAACTCTTATCACAAGAGAGATGGTCAGGCTGATGCAGCGAGGGTCGCTGATAGTTGACCTCGCCGCAGTGAACGGCGGAAACTGCGAAGCGACCGTTCCCGGGGAGACAGTGGACTACGAGGGAGTGACCATCATGGCGCCACTGGATCTCCCATCAAAAATGGCCGTTCACGCTAGTCGAATGTATTCGAAAAACATGACCGAGTTTCTCACTCACATTATCCGCGATCAGAAACTGGTGCTTGACCTCGAAGACGAAATCACACATGGCACGCTTGTGACACACGAGGGAAGAGTGATCCACGAGCCGACGCGGCTAAAGATCGAGAGGACGAAAAAATCATGACCCTGATTGTCGTAATCACCATTTTCGTGCTTGCCGTTTTTGTCGGCCTCGAGATCATCACCAAAGTTCCTCCGATTCTGCATACACCATTGATGTCCGCGACGAACGCAATCCATGGCGTCATCCTGGTTGGCGCATTGATAGTTCTCGCACACGCTCATTCTACGGCGGAAATCGTGCTTGGCATGATCGCCGTCGTCTTCGCTACACTCAATGTTGTTGGCGGATTCGTTGTCACCGATCGTATGCTTGAAATGTTTAAGAAACGACCCGATCCGCCGGAGAAGAAGCATGAATGATCACTGGCTGATCGAGCTTGGCTACCTGGTCGGCGCAGTCCTTTTCATCCTTGCTCTGAAGCTCCTCAATTCTCCCAAGACTGCAAGACGAGGAAACTGGTTGGCGGCCCTGGGCATGGCGATAGCGTTGGGAACTGTTGGGTTCAGCCTCGGCCATGTCGAAACGCAAAACTACATTTTCATTGCCGTCGCTGTGGTGGCTGGCACGATTATCGGCTCGATCTCCGCAAAGCGTGTCCAGATGACCGCGATGCCGCAAATGGTTGCATTGTTCAATGGAGTCGGCGGTGGCGCGGTTGCGCTGGTCGCGATGATCGAGTTTATGGCCGAGCCAGGCGAACGGCTCGCACCAGTTCCTTTAGTTACTGCTGTGCTCAGCGCAATAATTGGCTCGGTATCGTTCTCGGGCAGCATGATTGCGTTTGGAAAGCTGCAAGAGATAATGCCAGGCAAGCCGATTCTGTATCCTGGCGACAAGGTAGTGACCGCGCTCGTGCTCGCTGCGGTTATCGCTCTTGCCGTACTGCCGATCTCCGGCTCCACATCGATTGCGCTTTTCGCCGGGTTACTCGGTACTGCGACCCTTCTCGGAATCCTCATGGTGCTTCCGATTGGGGGAGCGGATATGCCCGTCGTAATTTCTCTGCTGAATTCATTCACTGGATTGGCGGCAGGTCTGGCCGGTTTCGTTCTCGGAAACACTGCGCTCCTGATCGGCGGTGGCCTTGTCGGTGCGAGCGGGCTAATTCTCACACTCCAAATGTGTTCCGCGATGAATCGGTCCCTCGAGAATGTGCTCTTTGGCGCGTTTGGGGCGGCGAAGTCAGGAGATCACACTACAGCCTCCGCGACTGGAAGAATCCGCAGCTACTCAGTCGAAGACGCTGCGATCATTTTCGCTAGCGCGAGGACTGTCATCGTTGTCCCGGGCTACGGGCTCGCCGTCGCCCAGGCCCAGCACGTAGTCAAGGAGCTGATGGAGAAACTCGAAGCGCGAGGAATTCAAGTCAAGTTTGCAGTTCATCCAGTCGCAGGTCGAATGCCAGGTCATATGAATGTTCTTTTGGCTGAAGCTGATATCTCGTACGATCACCTCTTCGATCTGGATGAGATAAACTCCGATTTTCCAGAAACAGATGTCGCGTTGGTGATCGGCGCAAATGACGTTGTCAACCCGGCTGCGCGCACCGATAAATCTTCTCCGATCTACGGCATGCCGATACTTGACGTCGACAAAGCCAAAACAGTTATCGTTTCAAAGCGCGGTATGGGCGCAGGATTCGCAGGGATCGAAAATGAACTCTTCCTGCAAGAAAACACGGTCATGGTGTTTGGCGATGCAAAAGCAACAATGACCAAGCTAGTTGCTGCCCTCGACGAGTTCTAAACGTGAACAAACTCGCCAATCATTGCGGGTAACTGCTCAATCGGCACGAATGCAGCGGACGGAAACTTCTGCCGAGCTGCCGCAACCTTGTCGGGTGTTCCGCCGACGAAGATGATCGGAATGTCTCGCCTCGACTCTGCTTCCCAAATCCACTCGGCGACGCTCCGCCCATGAGATGGCAAACGCTCCAGCGAGATGATCACCAGGTCGGGACGGTAGTCGCCCCAGCGATCAAACGAATCCGTGTTCCACTGGGTGCGAACTGCATGCCCTTCCCGCGAAAGAGGAATTGCAAGCGACTCGATCTCCTCTTGGTTCCAGTGGACAATATAGACATTCGCCATAAGTATCTTCCTGTGGACAGCTGAGTGTTTGGTGGGCCCAGGTAGATTCGAACTACCGACCTCGCCCTTATCAGGGGCGCGCTCTAACCAACTGAGCTATGAGCCCACAGGCGAGCGCGGAGTATACCTTGGCAGCGATGGGCGCAGATATAATGTCCACAAAATGAGGGTGCAGGTTGCGGTCTCGCTTTGTGCGCTTGGAGGCACGGTTTCGGCTTGCATTTGGGATTCGGATACCCTTGCTGCCGAAGCCAAAGGCTTGCCGGGAGTTATAGAAGTTATCTTGGGGAGAGTTGATCGCAATCCTCCGTTGTACTATGAGATGCGATTGGAAAGGGTATCTGCCGTTTTGTCCACCGATCCGAGAAACCTTGAAGCATACGATGACGCGGCAGTCGCCTGCGATCGCCTTGGAAAATCTGACGAAGCGATCGACTGGATGCGCAAGAAGAAGGCGACGCTCGACCTAATGCCAGACAGTCCGTCGAAGTCCGAGCACTTGTATCGTTACTTCGCCAACCTCGGTACGTTCGAGGTCCATCGATGGTTTGGAGATCCCGCAAACTACGACGACGTGACGCTGCTCGAAAGCGGAATCAAAAATCTTAAAGAGGCGGTAGATATCAACCCGGACGCGCACTTCGGCCGCGAACGTGTTCAGATTCTGTTGTTGGAAATGTTTTTGGCCGACCGTAATGGCACCACCGATGAGATGCGGATGCGATGGCATTTGGAGCTGAGGGATGATGCTGATAGGCTTGTGGAAGGCTTGGTTGGCTTAATGGCACTGGGAAGTGCTTGGGAAAGCATCGATGTCATATCCCTTCTTGGCAACGCGCTTCAAGATCAGGGGAATGGTGTGCTGAGTTTCTTTGCGCTCCTTCGAGTCGAAGAGCTTCAAAGCTCGGGAAGAAAATCGATCTTCTCAGATGTTCGCTCAATCGGAGTGGGTGGCTCGACAATCCGTGACAACAGGCAAGGATCGCTCAAGAAGTCGTTCAGAGATTTGAGGGATCGGATTGACGAAGTGAATCGATACCGCGAATCCTTCATGTTGAAACGCCTTGAATCCGGACGACATCCTGATACCGATCCGTCGTTTTGGAATGGCTACGAGCCTCCAGAACTGCCGGACCTCTCAATCTATAATGATCCAGAGAGGTTTCTGCACGACGGTATGTCTGCGACCGTCGGTGGCGTCATTATCTTCGTCGCTGTCGTCATGACCTTCGCACTTTTGTTGATAGGAATTCGAAAGCGACGAATGGCGGCGAAATCGCTCTGAAAGGTAGAATCGTCCTCCCTCGTGGGGGCATAGCTCAGCTGGGAGAGCACCTGCTTTGCAAGCAGGGGGTCAGGGGTTCGAATCCCCTTGCCTCCACCAAGTTTCACCGAAGATTCCCATATTTGGATATCATTCCTAGACAATCATGCTTGGAATGAAGCCGATCATATTATTTGCGTGTGTCGCGTGCTGTCTCGCGTCGGTCGCAAACGAGCCCTACACACCGTCTCGCGAGGAAGTAGCCCGCGCATACCAGCGCGCCTCTGAGATAACCCGTGCAAGGAATACGGTACTCAACTCCACTCTCACGCCCAACTGGATCGGAGGCGGCAGTGCGTTTTGGTACAAGAAGCAGCTATCAGGAGGCAGGCACGAGTACGTCCGAGTCAATTCCGAGACTGGAGGAAAGTCTCCGCTCTTTGATCACGCAAAGATGGCCGAGTCGCTCACCAAGGCGTTTTCCACAAACATCGACGCGACGCGCCTGCCTCTCGATGAAATGCGAGTAGCGACCGACGAGAAGACGCTGACCGTAACGCGTGAATCGCAAAACTGGCTTGTCAATCTCGAAACCTACGAGTGCACTCGTACGTCGAGCGAATCGCAAGGGCAGCAACAGCAAGGGGGCAGGTCTGGGCACTCGCCCGACGGCAAGCTTCGATACGAGTTGCGTGATGGCAAGATCCAAGTGTTCGAAATCGGAGCGACCACACCAAAGTTCGAGACTACGTTAGCTGATTATGCATCCGCATCTTGGGCGCCGAACTCTAGGCATATAGCGGCGTTTCGAGTGATCCCCGGCGATCGAAAGCAGGTGTTTCTTATCACGTCCTCTCCGCAAAGCGGCGGCCGAGCAACGTTCGTCGCTCGAGACTACGACTTGCCGGGAGACAAGCTGGATACGTACGAAACAATCGTCATCGACGCACAGAGCGGATCCGAGACAAAGAGCGATCTCGAGCCGTTCTGGACCGGAGGAAGGCCCTGGGCAAGTCCTCCGCGCGCACAATGGCGCGGAAGCGAAAACAGGTTCCTTCTCCAGTTCACAGAGCGAGGGTATCAAGCGGTTCGCATAGTTGCTGTCGATCTTGAATCAGCCAAAGCCACGACTCTTATAGATGAAAGATCAAGCACCTTCGTCGACACCACTGCTCTGATTCGACGCGATCTAACGCGAACAAATGAAACGATCTGGCGATCGGAGCGTGACGGTTTCGGCAGACTTTATCTGCACGACCTACAAACAGGCGCGCTAAAGAACGTCATTACGCCAGCGGGGTGGGTCGTACGTTCGATCGAGAACATCGACGAGGGCTCACGCACGATCACGTTTAGTGCGAACAACACGCGCCAAGATCAAGACCCGTACTTCATCCACTTCTTCCACGTTGATTTCGACGGAAAGAACCTCGTGCGCTTGACCGATTCGAACGGTCAGCACCGCGTCAACTTTTCCCCGAATCGAAAGCGAATCGTCACGACGTGGTCACGTGTAGACTCCCCACCAGTTCACGAACTGCGCGATGCTGAAACCGGCAAGCTGATTTCGATTGTCGATGAGGCGGATACAACTGCCTGGGCAGGGTTCGGGATCCGACTTCCCGAAGTTTTCGTGGCGAAGGGGCGTGATGGAGCAACGGACATTTGGGGCATCGTGTGCAGGCCCCGTGATTTCGACCCAGAAAAAAAGTATCCGATCATCGAAAACATCTATGCAGGGCCGCACGACTCGTTCGTGCCAAAGACCTTCTCGCCGGTCATGCGCATGCAGGAGCTTGCTGAACTAGGGTTCATTGTCGTACAAATCGATGGTATGGGAACTCGCAATCGGGGCAAGAAGTTTCACGATATCTGTTGGCAGAACATAGCGGATGCAGGCTTTCCCGATCGAATTCTATGGATGAAAGCGCTTGCGGAGAAGTACTCGTATATCGATATCGAGCGAGTCGGCCTGTATGGAACGTCTGCGGGTGGTCAAAACGCGGCGGGCGCGCTGCTGTTTCACCCGGAGTTCTACAAAGTTGCGGTCTCGTCGTGCGGTTGCCATGACAATCGCATGGATAAGTTCTGGTGGAACGAGCAATGGATGGGTTATCCGGTTGGCAAACATTACGAGGAGCAATCGAACATCACGAACGCTTCAAAGCTCCGAGGGAAGCTGCTGCTGATAGTTGGCGAAGTTGACACGAATGTTCCACCCGAGTCGACCATTAGGTTTGTAGATGCGCTAGTCAAAGCGAACAGAGACTTCGATTTCCTATTGATCCCTAATGCCGGTCACACCGATGGAGGAGCGTACGGAGAGTCACGGCGTAGAGACTACTTCGTGCGTCACCTTCATGGAGCTGAACCTCCCGACAGGAACGCGAATCCAACTCGTGGCTAGCGTAGCAGCCCCTGCTACACCTTCGGTTCCGTGAGGAGCGGGTTGATGGGATACGTACCCATCTTGAAGTGCGGTCCGTCCCCCGCTCGATTAATCGCGACAGGTCGCTGATCGAGCGTCTCCCAGATCGGAACGCCGAAGTGCTGCACCCACATCTCTCGATACTGCGGGTATCCACCTGTGTAGACCTTCCAAGCGAGTTGACGATCCACTGGATCGACCCCAACTTTGAAGGAGTACCATTGAAGCCAATAAAGTATCTGCCCTGTGTCGTATAGCCACCACTCGTTGTCCTCGAAATACTCGAACTGTATGTTTTTCTTGATTCGTTCCAAATCGGCGCGCCAACCGCGATAAGTTGCTCCAGTAAAGTAACCCTTTTTATTCGAGTTGTCTAAGACGAGTTGGCCCCAGCTGAGAGCTTCGATCGCAACCTCTCGACCTTCGGCAGAATTCCAAGCGTCAACTCCACCGCGTGCCGACACGTCAATGTCAGTCGGCTTTGCGCCGACAACCGCGCCGCCTTGTGCGGTAGGCACAGTTGCAGGCCGAGGACTAGCCGCTGCAGGCTGAGGAGTGACGGTTACCTCGGGTTCGCCGCAGCCCGCGGCGATAATCGCGGTGAACAGAAATAGGCTTGAGATCTTGTGAGTCGTATTGATGACGATCCTCGTTCCAAACGGCGAATCTCGCCGCGTGTCAATACATTTAACTCCACAGCGTAAAGCACTGTTCGTTACGGCCCACGGCGCGCCGCTAAAAGTGGCAGAGATTACCGGGGCGATTCCATCTCTGTTTTCAGTGCGGCGAACGCATCCGACCAAGCTCGTCGAAGACCGTCGGCCTCTTCACGAGATAGTATGCGATTGTGGTTAAGCGTCAGCCCGGTCTTGCCGTTTCCCTTGTCAGCAAACAGAACGTCTACAGTCGTCTGGTCGCCCGCTCCGTTGGTCTTCCAGCTGAAGCGCAGATCCTTCTCTTCGCGAACCCGCGAGTACTCGCCACCGTTCCCATTAGCGTCGCTGATTTTCCCGCCCACCTTGGGATCACTCTGCCCGGCGTCGCCGAACCATTTTGCGAAAGACTGCCCACCCCATGCTGAAAAAACTTGCGCCAACGGGGCGGCAATCGTCTTAGTCACGCAGATGTTGTAGCCTTCGGCCCTCCCGTCCTTCTGAACAATGCCCTTCAGCTTCTCGTACTCGACCCAAACTGTCGTTGGCCACCAAGCGTCCTTCCCCATCGTGTCATACATCCACGCGATTGCATTCCTGCGCTGACCCGCAAAGCCGCGCTCCTCAATCGCCGATAACCACTCCTTGATGTACTTACCAGTCATTCGAGCACACTCTGCGTCATCTATAACATGGTCTGATTTCAGATCGACTTTCACAGCAGGAAACCTCCGTATCGAGATTGATTATCCCGAAAACGCTCGGCCGCTTGGGAAGTAAGACCCTAATTCCGCACAATCGGCAAGACCTAATCTTGTTACCGGTGGAAACCGTCCGTCGTCGAACGATGTATACCAGGCTAATTCTATGGAAGAGACAGGAACTCACTTCAGTGGCACAGTTATTCGCGAGCGGACCGTCGGCGGCTTGCGGTTCATGGAAAGCTATCATTCCCCAGGCAGTCTGCGCGGTCGCCACGGCCACGGCGTCGCTTTCATTAACACGATGCTCGCTGGAGCCGCCGTCGAACGTGTCGCCAACGGACCCGAACATGTTTACCGCCCATACCAACTGGTGTTTCACCCCGAGAACGAGGAGCACGCATGCCGAATCGGCCCCAAGGGATCAATCTCATTTGGAGTGATCATCCCGTCTGAACAGTTGCGCCTCATCAGCGAGTTCTGCGAAGTTGGGCGCATCCCCCTGGCCTTGACTGGTGAGCGATTCAACTGCCTATGCGGGCAGATGATTCAGGAGTTTCGTTCAGATGACCCGGCATCCGAGTTCGGATTGCAAGCGGCCTTCTTCGAACTTGCCGGCGAGATTGGACGCTTTTCGAGGTTCCAAAGGGATCTGCGACCCCAGCCGTGGCTTGAGAAGGCTCGCGAGATGCTGCACTCCAGACATGCAGAATCACTGTCGTTAGCAGAAATCGCAAAGGCTGTCGCGATACATCCGGTGCACCTGGCACAGGAGTTTCGCAGATTCTTCGGAATGCCCGTTGGGGAGTACGTCCGGTCGATCCGGGTGCAAGAGGCGAGGGTGATGCTGATCAAGTCGGAGCACCCGCTAGCCGCAATTGCCGCGCACTCAGGATTCTATGATCAGGCCCACTTCTCGAAAGTGTTCAAGAAGCAAACAGGAGTGACGCCAGCGGGCTTCAGGAAGATGTTCGGCCGTACCGCGCACTGTCGCTAGCGGTCCGCGCTCAGTTAGTGGCCGTGTCCCTCGTGGCCAGGCGTCTCCGGTTGTGCAGGCTGCGCTCCCGCTTCTCCTGGCTGCGTTGGCGGAGCTGCCTCGCCCGAACGCTCTCGCTCACGCTGCTTGAGTATCTCCTTCCAAGCAGGGTGGAACTCCTTGGGCACGTAGGTAGTCGTCCCCACCGACATCCAAGGAAGCTCAGGTTCGTCGTCTACCACTACGGTGCCGGCTTTTCCGCTCTGAGGGTCGTACTCGCCGAATAGCCTCGCCATCCCAATCCCATTCCAAGTAGCTTTTAGGTCGCCCCCGAACCACTGCAGGTGCCGCCACTTGCCCTCGATGATCGCTTTCCCGGAACCAAACCAAACCGTTCGGCCATGCCCCTCGTATTCCTTGCGAACATTCCCCTCAAAGACAGGGGGCGCGCCCTCGAAATCGTTCAGAAGGACGGTCCCCCTGAATTCCATCTCGATCCGCCCCTCTCCCTGGAGCATGAACGAGCCTAAGCTGGATTCCATACGCATCACGCCCGGAGTTACGGGAGTGGGCTCGGCTGTAGGCTCTTGCCCACCTTGCGCAAAAACGGCCGCTGTCAATATCGCGGCTGAGGCGATCGCGCCAGCTCCAAACATCGAAAATCTGCTCATCGGGTTCTCCAAACGAAACATCCCTGCACTCGGTTCCCCATTGTACCGGCGGCGAATCGCCAACGTATTCTAAAATAGAGAAGTGAAACCCGGGGCGATCATCGCCGCAACAGCCGCCGTCGCAGGAATCGGCGTCAGCATTTTTGCTTTCGTCGCTGGCGCGACACCCTATGTCTCCGCCAAGGAGGCGCAGTCTACGCCGGGGCGGAATGTCCACGTCGCTGGCGAAATCCTTCACCAGACTGCCAGGCTCGACCTTCGGACTGGACACTTCTACTTCGAACTCGCGGACGACCACGGAACCCGACTTCCGGTCGAGTACCACAACGGCAAGCCAGGAAACTTCGACTCAGCGCCCAAGGCATCCGTGATCGGGGCGTACGACGACGGTCGCTTCGTGGCAACGCAGATCAAGACTCAGTGCCCGAGTAAATACGAGAGCTCGCCTAAAGGCTAAGCCACCTAAATGCAAGATCATCTTCCTCTTGCCCCCCAGTGGGGTCTAACCGTCGGCTTGCTTGGCAAAGGGCTGATCTTCGCAGCAATCACGTTTTACGCTCTTGCCGCACTCATGTGGCTTTTGGGTCGGGGAAAGCTCGCGAAGCCCGCGTTTTGGCTAGCGACGGTCTGTACCGTTGGCGCGATGGCCGCTCTAATCTCCCTGCTCATGGGGAAGCAGTACGCCTTCCAGTACGTTTGGCGCAACACCCAAAACGATATGCCCGAGGTCTACCGTTTCTCGGCAGCGTGGGCAGCGCAAGAGGGCAGCTTCTTGCTGTGGGCAATGATGAGCGCCGTGTTTGCCGCGCTCGCCGCGCCGTTCACTGGCCCCGACAGAAGATGGTTCACGGTGATAGCAAGCTCCGCCCTGATCTTCATGCTTGCGATCCTCGCCTACGAATCGCCCTTCAAGATTCATCCAGAACTGCTTGAATCCGCGATCGCTGGCAAGATCGTGATGCCGCCGGACGGAAATGGCCTCAATCCAACCCTCATGAACTACTGGATGGCCATTCACCCGTGGGTCATTTTCATCGGATTCGGCAGTCTCCTCACGCTCTTCGCATGGGCTGGCTCAGCGGCCTGCCGCCGCGACCCGAAGTCATGGGTTCCGCGGGCCCGTCCGTGGGCGCTCTTCTCGATGACGTTCCTCGGACTTGGCCTCACTATGGGCGGGCTGTGGGCATATGAGACTTTGGGTTGGGGCGGTTTCTGGGCGTGGGATCCCGTTGAAAACGTCAGTCTCGTCCCATTCCTCGCCGCAGTAGTCCTGATCCACGGCATGTATCTCCAGTCGAATCGTGGAGCATGGTCCAGGTGGAACATCTTTCTCGCGCTATTGCCCTTCGCGTGGTTTGTCTATGGCACTTACCTCACGCGTAGCGGCGCGCTTGTCAACGTTAGCGTCCACAGTTTTGCCGAGATGAACCAGGGTGCCCACGGAGTTTTGCTAGCCATGGTTTCGCTCGTCTGGTTGGCGACAATCGCTGGCGCAATCGTCGCTTTCACGTGTCGTCGGCTTGCTGTTCCCGAAGCGAAACCTGAAAGCCCTCGAGCAACAGGAATGGGCATTGGGATGTTCGTCCTCTACTCGATCGCGCTGATGGCGGCATTCGGGATGTCACTGCCCTTCTTCGCTTCCATGCTAAAGGCGGAATCAAAGATTGTCGAAGAGGCGCGTTACAATCAGATTGTTGTCTGGGCGTTCGTTCCCGCAATGCTGCTTATGGCGGTTGTCCCGTTCTTGGGATGGGCGCGCAAACCGGCGCGGTCGAATGCGCTTGCAAACGCCCTCCTTCTTTCGGTTGCACTCACAGGAGCGGTGACCGGTTGGCTGGTTGTCAACGGAATGACCATCCACGATGGCGAGAAGCTGCCCTTCTTGCAGCTCATGATCTTCTTCTCGCTTGTGTGGGTCACGCTCTTCGCAATCTCGGGCAACCTGCTCCGCGCGTTCGAAAGAGTGCGGGCGAAGACCTGGAACATAGGTCCGTACATGACGCACGCGGGCGTTTCTACACTGCTGCTTGGACTCATCATCTCTCGCGCTTTCGAAAAGGTAGACGACTCTCTCGTTTCGAGCAATCAGCCGGCAACGTTCAATCTCGCCCCTGGGAAAACCTACATCGCAATGCTCGACGAAAACTGGATGGAGCCGTTCCTGACCGAGTCGATTGCCGATCCCAATCACAGACTCCACTTCACGATGCTCCACATCGATGATGCCAAGCAGGCCCAGTTCAATCCTATCTTCTACTTCAATCAGCGAGACAGCAACTTTGTTGTCCGACCGGAGATCATGCGTCGACCCCTATATGATCTCTACTTCTACGTCCGCAGTCTCCTTGTAACCTATGGCGAGCCACTGAGTCTTGAGCCGGGGGACTCAAAAATGCTTGCCGGATTCAACGTCAAGTTTGTCAAGCCGACAATGACAGGTGAACCCGGTCAGCCTGGAACGACGTTCGGCGCAGAGCTCGAAATCGAACGCGAAGGAACAACCGCGATGGTCACACCGACGATGGAGCTTGACGAGCAAGGAAGAGTCAATCGCCCAATCACGCGAGTGTTCGACGACCTCAACGTCGTTCTTGAAGGCCTCGATGCCACAACAAAAACCGCGACAGTTTCCCTCAACCTTCCTGAGCCCATGTTCTCGACGGAACTCTTCTACAAACCACTGACGATCCTCGTCTGGATCGGCACGGGTATGATGACGTTCGGTGGCTTTATCACCATTAACCGGCGTCGAAAAGACGCTAAACAACTTCGAGCGGAAGCCGATGCGACTGATCCAACTCCTGAAAGCTAAAGTCCATCATGCGCGCGTTACCTACGCGAACCCTGACTACGTCGGAAGCATAGAGATGTGCCCCGACGTGATGGAGCGTGTCGGTTTGAAAAATGGAGAGTTTGTCAACATTTGGGACGTCGACAACGCCGAACGCTTCTCGACTTACTGCTTCGCAGGCGAGAAGAAAACGTTTGGAGTAAATGGAGCCGCCGCCCACAAAGTTCGCGTTGGCGACCGTCTCATCATCGCGGCGTTCACTTGGACCGACGAAGAGGTGATGCCCAAAATCGTCTTGCTCGACGAGACAAATGTCATCGTAAGAGATATGGTTCCCTATGACCGAAATGGTTAACCTCAAAGCGTTGCTCGAAGAAACCGGCGCGATCCTAAAAGGGCACTTCAAGCTCACATCAGGACGACACAGTGACACCTACTTCGAGAAGTTTCGCGTACTTGAGAGGCCAGATGTCATCGAAGCGGTCGCAAAGACGATCGCAGATAGGTTTAGAGAAAGCGGTGCGCAGGTCGTCGTGGGGCCGACCACAGGTGGAATCATCATCGCGTTTGAAGTTGCGAGGCAGATGGGGTTAGGTTCGTTGTATGTCGAGCGGGAAGACGGCAAGCGTATCTTGCGCCGTGGTGCCGATATCGCTCCTGGGACAAAGGTGCTCGTCGTCGATGACGTTCTGACTACAGGGGGCAGCGTTTGTGAGGTTATCGCGCTTCTCAGAGGGAAGGGAGCGGAAATTGTCGGCGTCGCCGTACTCGTCGATCGCAGCGAAAGCGTCATAGACTTTGGTGCGCCCTACTTCGCAGGAGTAAAGGTCGACGCCAAGAGTTTCGCGCCAGACGACGTCCCCGAGTCGCTTCGAGCGATTCCGATTCACCAACCCGGTACCCGGAACCTATAAAGGGAGCGGTCGCATTGATAACGACCGCCGGTATAATCCTGCGCTCAGGGAAGACGCGTCAGGGCGCGTCCAGCGCCCATCGTGCCGAAGTGGCGGAATGGCAGACGCAGCGGTCTCAAAAACCGCCGGGGGCAACCCCGTGCGAGTTCGACTCTCGCCTTCGGCACCAACCACTTAGACAAAAACGCTGAGCCCAACAATCGTCGGACCCAGCGCAAAAGCAAGCGTTACTTCACTTGGTAAACACGGACAAGGTTGTACTCGTTGATTGCAGCGAGAAGGGTGCTGCTGGAGTTCCATGCGATCCTCGAGCCGATCCATGACATGCCAGTCAACTTCACTTCCTGCTTGAGAGTACTCGCGTTCCACAACACGAGCGTGCTGTCGGAAGACGCGCTGGCAATCCACTTGCCGTTCGGACTGTAACGCACGAAGAGCACATAGTCGTCGTGGCCGTTGAGATACGAAACGCGGTTGCCCGTCTTCAAGTCCCAAACGGCGAGTCGCTTGTCACGCCCCGCGGAGACTGCGCGTGTGTAAGTCGAGTTGGCTGATGCGTCTTGCGCACCACCGTAGTGCCCGCCGAATGTCTTCATCAGCTGACCATTCGATGCGTTGTAGATCGCCATCCCTTTGCCAAGCGTCGCGGCCACGATCTTCGTGCCGTCCGAGCTGTACTCTGCGCCGAAAACATTGATGCCTTCACCTTTGATCGACAGAATTGTCTTCCTCGCAGCTACATCCCAAACACGAACAGTATCGTCGTCCGATGTGCTCAGCAATCGCGTGCCGGCTTTGTTGAAAGCTAGATGATTGACAGCACGCTGATGCCCCGTCAGAGACACCTGTGCGCCGGACTTCAAGTCCCATAGCACGATCCGGCCATTCTCTGCGCCGCCCGCGATGCTGCCACCCTTTGGATTGTACGCGACAGATTGCAGAGGGAACGCGCGACCCTCTTGCGTCAAAGTCCTTTCGAGTTTCAATCCCGCTCCGTAAATGCGGAGTGTCATGTCGCCGTGGCCGACGGCTAATTGGTTTCCAGTCGGGGCAAACGCCATACAATTGGCGTCAGGCCTGATTGTCCCGACAGACTGAAGTGAAACGGCCGCAAGGCCAATAGTAACGAGTGTCAACATGTGTCAGATCCTCCTTGATCCAAGTACGTCCATTTCGACGTTTCTGTGACGGTGAAGTGTCGGCTAATTTGCCACGATGTTGACGATCTTATCCGGTACGACTATGACTTTTCGCACCGTTTTGCCCTCAAGAAAAGGAAGGACTCGCTCGTGTTCAAGCGCGATTCCCTCAGCATCTTCAGGGCTTAGACCGGCGGGCGCATCGAAACTCGCTCTCATTTTTCCGTTCACCTGCACAACGAGAGTCACCGTTTGCTTTACGAGAAATCTAGGGTCACATTCTGGCCACTCTGCCTGATAGGTGAAGCCGTCGAAACCATACGACTCCCAGATCTCATCGGACGTGTGAGGTGCGATCGGCGCGAGAAGCAGGAGCAAAGTCTCTACAGCCTCAGACATCACCGAACGCGACTCCATCCGATCGTTATCCGCATGCTTCGCGAAATCCGCTACTGAGTTTCGAAACTCCATCAGCGAAGACACAGCAGTGTTGAAAGCGAAAGTTTCGATATCGTCGGTGATCTTTCGTATCGCGAAGTGAGTCGCTTGTCGCAGACCAAGCTCCGACTCGCTGAGCGATGAACTCCGCAATGCCGCTCGCCAGTTCGGCTCAAAGTTTTCTCGGAAGTCATCCGTCAGTTTGAAAACGCGATTAAGAAAATTGATTGCGCCGCCGACCCGCTCGTCCGACCACTGAATCGTCGCGCTGAAAGGCGCCTCAAAAAGCTCATAAACGCGCAGCGCGTCCGCACCGTACTTATCGACTGCTTCGTCTGGAGTGACGACATTCCCCTTCGACTTGCTCATCTTCTCCCACCGCCAAAACACTTGATCTTCCGGAAGCGATTGCGCTTCCTCATAAGTGATTTGAATCCCCTCTTCTCCAACCTTAATCGTCTCGTTAGACCTCGGCTCGCGAAATGGCGTCGGAGCGAGCAGCATTCCCTGATTGCGCAACACCGCAAACGGCTCTTTGCACGAAACCAACCCCTCGTCATAGAGCACCTTCGTCCAAAAACGGGCATAGAGCAAGTGCATAACTGCGTGCTCCGCGCCACCGACGTAGCAATCTACTGGCATCCAGTAGTCGGCCTTCTTCTTGTCCCATGCTTTCTCATCATTGTGCGGGTCGGCGAAGCGGAGGAAGTACCAAGATGAGCAAGCGAATCCGCCCATCGTGTCCGTCTCTCGCCTCGCGGGACGACCTTTCGAATCTGTTACATTGAGAAACTCGGGAATAGCAGCAAGCGGGCTTTCCCCAGTTTCTGTCGGTTCGTAGTGGTCGACATCCGGCAGCAAAACCGGCAGCTCGGCTTCTGGAACGAGCTCGATCTCGCCTGCTTCCGTGTGGATGACAGGAATCGGCGATCCCCAATAGCGCTGCCGGCTGATCAGCCAATCGCGCAGTCGGTAGTTAATCTTTCGTTCGCCTATGCCCTGAGATTCGACCCACTCGCCCATCCTCGATTGCGCTTCATCGCACGCGATCCCGGAGAAGTCGCCTGAAGAAACCAACACTCCAGCTTCGGACTCGAAAGGCAACTCGACTGCCGTCATGCTCTCCGGCGCGATGACTTGCCGAATCTCGAGTTCGTTCTTCAACGCAAACTCATGGTCACGCTCGTCGTGCCCAGGAACGGCCATGATCGCTCCCGTCCCGTATCCCATCAAAACGTAGTCCGCAATCCAAATGGGAACATGCTCGTTAGTAAAAGGATTCTTCGCGAACGCGCCAGAGAAGATGCCAGTCTTGACACGTCCCGTCGCCAGCCGGTCTTGCTCCGACATTCGCTTGGCATTCTCGATGTAGTCCGCAACTTCTGCGTGTCGATGGACGGGAACGATCGAATCGATCAGCGGATGTTCTGGCGCAAGTACGCAAAACGTCGCCCCGTAAACGGTGTCGATTCGGGTCGTAAAAACGCGGAATGAACGCCCGTCTACCGGCATGTACTCGGTGTGAGTGACAATCGCATTCTCGTTGTGCTCCGTTTTGGGCGCACCCAATTCCATGCGCGAGACTTGCCATTCGAACTCGACGCCCTCCGACCTGCCGATCCAGTTCCGCTGCATCTGCTTGATTCCTTCCGGCCAGTCCAGGTCCTCCAAGTCATCAAGCAATCGCTGCGCGTAAGCAGTGATCTTGAAGAACCACTGCTTGAGCATGCGCTTTTCGACACGCGTGCCGCAGCGCCAGCACAGCCCGCCTTCAACCTCTTCATTCGCCAAAACTGTTTTATCTTTCGGACACCAATTCGCTGGATACTCACCGTGATAAGCGAGCCCTTTGCGATACAGCAGCTGAAAAATCCACTGAGTCCACCGATAGAACTCGGGCGACGAACTGTTGAGCTCGCGATGCCAATCGTAAGAGATGCCAACCAAATCCTCTTGACGCTTGTAGGTCTCCGCGTACTCCCGCACCATCGGGGCAGGATGTGACTTCTTTGCGATGGCCTCATTCTCAGCGGGTAGACCAAACGCATCCCACCCCATCGGATGCAGCACATTGCGTCCCTGCATATGTTTCATCCGACACAGGACATCCGTCGGTATGTAATTCCTCAGGTGACCCACACTAAGCCCTGCGCCGCTTGGGTAAGGAAAGAAATCGAGGCCATAGAACTTCTGGCGATGCGGGTCTTCGCGCGTGCGAAACAAGTCGGCAGCTTTCCACCGCTTTCGCCATTTGGCTTCGAATTCCAGGGGCTCGTATCGAGAGGGCATGAGAGGTGGCAATTATGGACGCTTGAGCCAAGAGCGCGGCGAATGAATCAGGTAAGTGACGGCCGCCGCTTGGATGAACCACCAGGAAACGCCAGCAATCCGATCGAATCCACGCTTGCAATCGTGGTTCCCCGGTATCCTCGAATCCTCACTCCCAAAAAATCGGTAACTCATATGCCCATGCAGCCGCAAGAAGAAATCGAAGTCCACATACGCGCCAGCTACCCGATCCTCTACGTCGTCACCTGGGAAGAAGAGCGCGTCTCGAACGCGATCTCCGAAATCGCCGACAGGGTCAAGCGACCCCGCAGGTCGTGGTCGCTCACGCAAGGCCTCAAGCCATCAGGCATCGACTCAGGACTTGAAAACACGCGCCTTCCCGCAGAAATCCAGGTTCTCACGCACATCCTCGGCGTAAAGGAACCCGCAATCTTCCAACTGAAAGACTTTCATGCATACATGAGCGACTCCCGCGTCATCAGACTCCTTCGCGATGCCGCAAGCAAGCTGCGCAGCAAAAACCAAACGATTGTCATTACCGCGCCAATTCTAAAACTTCCCCCAGAGCTCGAGAAAGATATCACCGTAGTCGAGTATCCGCTCCCTGACGTCAGCGAAATCGGAGAAGTCGTCGATGTCGCACTCGAGGCATGGAAAGGAAAGGACAGCGTCGATACAAACTTGTCGAAAGAAGATCGGGAACGCATCGTACAATCCTGCCTCGGCCTCACTCTCGACGAAATCGAATCGGTACTCGCTCGCAGCCTCGTCGAAAAGAAGAAGCTTGACGTAAACGTCATCCTCGAACAAAAAAAGCAGATCGTTCGAAAGTCCGGCCTGCTCGAATACTATCCCCCGCAAGAGAGCATGAAAGACGTCGGTGGAATGGAATACCTCAAAGACTGGCTGAAAAAACGCGCGTCCAGCTTCACACAGAAAGCCCGCGATTTCGGTCTGCCTGCCCCGAAAGGCGTCCTCCTCCTCGGCGTCCAAGGCTGCGGCAAATCCCTGATCGCCAAAGCGATCGCCAACTCCTGGAACCTCCCCATGCTCCGAATGGACGTCGGCCGAATCTTCGGCAGCCTCGTCGGTCAAAGCGAAGAGAACATCCGCCGAGCAATCCGCGTCGCAGAGTCCGTCGCACCCTGCATCCTCTGGGCCGACGAACTCGAAAAAGGATTCGCCGGAACGCAAAGCAGCGGAGTAAGCGACGGAGGAACCACAGCGCGCGTTTTCGCAACATTCCTAACCTGGATGCAAGAGAAAACCAAACCAGTCTTCATGATCGCAACAGCAAACGACGTCACAAAACTCCCACCAGAATTGCTCAGAAAAGGTCGCTTTGATGAAATCTTCTTTATCGATCTCCCAGACACAGAAGAAAGAAAAGAGATTTTCGCAATCCACCTAAACAAACGCAAACGCGACCCGAAAAACTACGATCTTGGTGCTTTGGCAAAAGCGACTGCGGGGTTCAGCGGCGCAGAAATCGAACAAGCGGTTATCGCAAGTTTGTTCTCTGCATTCGATGCAGGACGCGAACTCGCACAAGAAGACATGATGGACGAAGCGAAAAACGCGGTGCCGCTTAGCAGAATGATGGAAGAAGATATTCAAGAACTTCGCGATTGGGCAAAACTCCGAGCGAGGCCCGCAGGACACAACGACGACGAGAATCCACGCACGCCTGTCTTGGTGGGCGATGAGGGACTTGAACCCCCGACATCCTCCTTGTAAGGGAGGCGCTCTACCACTGAGCTAATCGCCCACAAGCCGCAATTCTACCGCTCGTCGCTTGCCTGCCGAAACTCAGACGGATAAATCAGCCTGCCATCCGATCCCGTAAAGTAGATCGTCGTTGGCCCAATCGCCTGCTGGTTGCGTGTCAGTTTGACGAGAAATCTTGTCCAATCCCTCGGCAAGAAGCTGAAAGAGTAAGGCTCCTCCGGCCGAGGCGCAGGCCGGTGCGTATCCTGATACCAATTCCGCTTTTCGCCATCGACCCAAACCACCTGCCCAACAGGCGAAGCAACAACCATCTTCACCATGTCATCCGTCTCAAAACGCGCTTCCGTAGCCAAGTAAATCACGCCGGGCGCATTCACAAAAAACGCCTCGATATCAAAAACACAGCCGTCAAACAATCGACGCTCCCAACGCATCGGCAGCGCTGATCGGCCCGAAAAAACCTCATCCGCATTCATCCCTCTTTCAGGAGCGTAAACTTTTTCGTAACCCTCTTGCTCGCGATTGTCAAAAGGTCCGACACTCCACCAAACTTGCGGACGCAAAATCGGCGCGCGAACTTCGCCTCCATCCATGCGCATCGAAACATAACCGTCATCGCCCGACGCAACCGCGGCGATGTTTGCAACGCCCATCGCCTCAACACGAATCCGCGAACCGCGATGCGAAACCGCAACGCCTTCAGATCCAGAAATCTCCGGAACAACTTCAACCGGCGTATCACCAGGATTCTCGATTCGAAAACCAATCGAAAGCGGCTGCCCAAAATCCGAAACCACGCCATCAGGAAAACGAAACCCCGCAACCAAATCTCCAATCGCTTGCAAAGAAAGCAGCATCGGTTGCCGATGCAGCCGCGCAATCGCATCCGTCGCGCGCAAAAACGAACGATCAACACTCGCCTCGACAGAAGGCGCGCCCTCGCCCCCCCCTACATCAGCGACCGACTCATCGCCCCCCTCCCCGCCAGCCAAACTCGAATCCGCAACAGTAGATCCCCCATCGGAAAAACCAGAACCCCCACCCGATGAACCACCGCCCTCACCAGCCAAATCCCCACCCGAAGAACCCCCAACCGAAGACACAACAGCCAGCCCATCCAAAAACGCCCGACCAAGCCCCTCAAACCGCCCCACCAGCTTCTCCTCAAAACCCCCAGAATCCAAAACCCAATCCTCAGGCACAGCCCCCGCCCCCGCAGCCAAAACCGCCCCAGCGCACCCTCCCGCCGATACCGACCGGCCCCCGCAGCCCGCCGCCAAACAAACCGTCCGCCCAAAATCCCCGTCACCAAACAAACAACCGATCAGCGCAAAAGCGTGAGTCGCAACAGCCTCGTCCGGCAGCTTCCCGCCGTCCCACCGAAGCGCGATCTCCCGAGCCTCCTGCCACGTCCGGCCGTCCCCCCATGCCTTGATCATCGCCGGCGATACCTTCCTAAGCTCCGAATCCGCAGGCAAAACGCCCTCGCCAATCTGCAAACACTCCGAAATCGACCCCGCAAACGGCGCAGCCGCAGCAGCAGCCGCCCAAAAACAAGCCGCCCAAACCCCCTCGCCCGAATGGTCGATCGTCGCGTCGTGCCATGCCCATGCCGCCGCCAAATCCGGCCGCCCAGCGAAAAGCAATCCCCAAAAAGGCCCGCGCCCCATCGCCCCACCATCATAAGAAAATGGGTTCTCAAAACTCCCCGAAAGCGGCGCCCTTAGCCCCCGTGAAACGTTCCCCAAAGCAAACCGCTGCGCGTCCTCCTTTAGCGGAAGCTCGCCATAAAGATCGCAAAGCCCATACTGATCCTTCGCCTGACGCAGATAAACCCGCGCCGCCAAAAATGGAAGCGTCTCACTGACCCCGTCCGGTATCGGCGTGTAAAAGGCGATGTTTCGCCAATCCGGCTTCCCGTCAAATGGCGCACCCAGCGTCGTCCCCGCCAACCAACCCCGCGCCCCCGCACGAACCTTCGCCGATACCTGATCATAGGACATACACGGATTCTACTGATCCTGAGAGGTCGCGGTTACGAATCCGATCCGATCTAGATCGCTAATGGGGGGTGGCCCGTTCATCTGCCGAGCCGTCATTTGGATAGGGAGGCATGTTTTCGATCACTCGACTTGCGTCGGCACGGGTGATCACGGTGTCGTATAGCCCAATCCCCTCTCCCTCGTGCTTGTCAACTCCTGTGTAGCGCAGGCTCGAGTCCTCATACCGCTTGAACTTGTACACAGCGTCGTTCATCAAGGCGCTGTTGAACAACCCCAGACTGACGAGTAGCTCAAAATCCTCGACGCTCAGCCCTGTCACCTTCCGAAAGAGACCAGGTTCTAGCTTGGTGATCACGTCGCGCAGCGTCCGCTCCCGGTAGTCGGTCATGTACATGAACACGGGAATCCGGGTCGCAAACTTGATCAGCTTCTCCTGAATCTCTTTGCGTTTCGACTTGGCTTCCTTCTCCTCCTCGCTCAGTTCCTTCTTGGTCTTCGGGTCGACGGTCTCGTCATTCGCCGCCTTCTTCGCTTTCTTCACAGCTTCGGACTTGTTTATGATTGTCTCGATCTCCTGGTTCAAGCTGCGAAACCCCTCGATGTTCATCAATGCCTTCATGGCCGCCTCGTTGTCCATCAATCGTTTTAGGGTCTCGTTGTCCACGTTCACAAGTAATGCGCTCTCCCATCGACGGGCGAGCAGCGTAGCGGTCGTCCCGCTCATCGCCATGTCCAGGATGCCTGCTGCGTCGATTTGCCTCATTGAACTCCCATCGTAGGCGAGGACGGGCAGAAAGTCGATGAACTCGGCGACCTTCTTCTCCGGACTCACCTTTTCGTCCACATTCAGCCGACAGGCGATCTCCGAAATCTGCCGCAAGGCGCGGTCCGGAGCGAAGTCGAAAACGCAGCACTCCTCCTTGAGGATCACTTCCTCGTTGGGGCTCAATCCATCGGGATTCCAAACCGTCCAAGGCGACTGCACCCGAAACGCGGCCTGGAAGTAGGTTTCGGGGCTCGAGGAGTTCCGAAGCATGAGAATGCCTGTCCAGGGCCGCACGGTCACGCCCGTCGTCAGCTTGCCGCAGGTCAGCGTGATCGTCTTGGTCCTCAAAGGGTCGTCCATCTCGCGCAGGACGGGCTCGAGGGCCCGCACCCCCAGACCGGCTTCCGTGCCGGCGGCGACGATCACCTTGTAGTGGTGATAGTATCGGTTCCCCCGCTTCTTCAAGAGGTTGCTCATCGCGTGGCACGCGGCGACGCTCGGTAAGAACCACACAGTGTGCGACAACACCTCTAGGAGCCGCACGTCCGAGAAGGGCATCGGCGGCTTCTCAGCCCCGAGCTTTAGGTTGTCCACCGTCGCCGCCGCGAACGAGCCACGGATGAGGTCGAGCCACTTCTGGACCTCCTCCTCGTAGTTAAAGGTCGCCGTTGCTCCCCGCCCGCTCGCCGAGAAGAAAGCGTTGAGGTCGAATCCGTCGAACTCACCCCGCATCGCCACGTCTCTGATTTCATCGGGTAGTTGGTAGGTCATCAGCACCATGCGAGGCAGCGAGGCATAGGGGTTGTTTTCGCCCTTTCACTCTGACTTGGCCCGTTGCTCGTCAGTGTAGGTCCAGTTGAAGATCTGATCCTCGATGAACTCTCCCGACGCAATCGCCCGGAACGGCGTCCCTGAAAGATATAGGTAAGCCCTGGTCGTGATCGGCATCAGTCCTTCGTCGAAGTACTCGATCCCTTCGCCTTCCTCGAATGCAAGCTGCCCCTGGTCTTCGCCTTCGAAGAGGTCTTTGGCGTTCTCTCGCCAGGCCCCATAGTGGTACTCGTCAAAGACCACCAAGTCCCAGTTGATCGCGTGCACCCACTCGTTCTGCGTCTTGATTCCGCCGGTGCTCGGGTTTCGGCCGAGGTAGTCCTGGAACGACCCGAAGCAGACGAACGGTTTGCTCTGGTCTGCATCCTCGTAGCTCAGCCCACCTCGGACGATGAACTGCCATCCCTCGAAGTCGGTGTGCGTCTTGATGTCTTCTTCCCACGCGCTCTGGACGGCGGGCTTGAAAGTAAGCACCAGCACTCGCTTGAAGCCCATTTCTTGGGCGAGCTTGTAGGCCGCGAACGTCTTGCCAAACCTCATCTTCGCATTCCATAAGAAGTGAGGGGTCTTATCGGGCCGCTCCGAGATTGCCCGATTGAAGTAGTCGGCCGTCATCTTGACCGCCCCGGCCTGTTCCGGCCGCATGGGGAACGACCGAGTTCGATTCTCCTCATTCTCCTTACCATCCACCAGAGCCAAGATGGCGGCCCGCACGTCCTCGACGGAGCATCGGAACCACTCGCCTTCTGGGTTGAACGCTTCCTTCTTGCGCAGCACACGGTGCACGTCGCGGTCGCTAAAGGCACCGCCGTCGTTCCGCATCGCGGACTCCTCGAGCACAATCCGATAGGGCGGCTCGCCGGGCATCACGATGCTATAGATCTGCTTGAGCCTGGCTTCCGCTCCGAGAGTCGTGTACCCGACCTTCAGCAGGCCCGCGTACTGGGGGTTCGTGTCCTCGTACGCATATATCGTCGGAGTGGCGGCTGGACGGGGGGGGAAGAATTTCTCTGGCATGTGGTCTGCGAAGGTGCTATCTCAAGAGTAGCTCCGTACGGGTGACTTTCTAGGCGATCCTGAGTTTGATGTATCCCCACTCGTCCTCCGTGATCCCCCATCGTTCAATGAGAAGTTCATCGCTAAAGGTCTCGTCGTAACAGGTTAAGTCTGGAATGAACTCAAAGCATCCTCTCGTCACATTCTGGGACACAACCCGCTGAAGTAGCAAGAATCGTACAGTCTTTGTAAGCAAGTATGACAAAAAGTTCTCGGCCTCTCGCCTCGTTTCGAACGCGCCCGCTACTAAGTATGTTTCATTGCACGCTTCCCCCGGTTCAGCCAAAATGACATTTCCGGCGTAGTAGAACGCAACTGGTTTGGAAAAGTCGGTCTGCCCTGCTATCGGAGCAAAGGGAATGAGCACTTTGTGCTTGCTCAACAATCCCTCCTCGCATTCGGAAATGCTGCTAGGTTCACAGAACCGACGGCCCGCCCGCTGAGCAAACCAGCACGGCGTTCCGCTGTCCAGCGGCATGTAGGTTGAAGGGATGCCAAAAGGTTGCCTGACAGATACTCTGCTGCTCAACCTCTTGCCTCCATTCTCATTCATGGCTAGAACCTTACGAACAATTGGCAGAGCCTCGCCGCTCCTGATCAGCGTATCGAATTCATTCAGACGACGCTCAACGGTAACTAGGGATTCGCCGCTGACAGTTGTGAACGCGCATGTTCCTCGTTCGTCTCGGCACCAAAGAAAGTAGCAGATACCGCCCGCTATGTCCACCCCTGGGAAGACCTTGTCGGCTGCTTCAAAGTCGTGGATAGCACGCAGCCGATCATCCTGTAGCATTTCCTTACGAAAGTCATCCAGGCCCTTCCCGCCCGCAAACCACCGAGATGGGATGACCATAGTCAAGTATCTCGGTAACAGTTTTTTCGCCTGCGAAACGAACCGATGATATATTGGTATAGCGCTTCTACCTGTACCTCCTCCGTCATTCAGTTGATACGGCGGGTTGCTCACGATCACGTCGAATTGCATCTCAAAGATCTCCTTTGGGTCAGTGGTGTGTATGAATCGGTAGGCATGGGTCTCCAATTCTTCGCTTCGGTCGTACGCGCCCTCGCCCGCGCCGCAGAATGTACATCTGCCATTCTGCCACGTATGCTCCATGCGGTCGAAGCGGATGTTGCCTTGCTCGTCCTGGAAGGCGGTGCAGACCGAGTATCCGCCGTTCGCGGTCTTGGAACAGTACACCGAACGGCGAGCGAGCAGAGCGGTCAGGTCGGTGATCGCGAGTCCGAAAACCTGCTTCGTCAGGATGTGGTCGATCCGCTTCTGGTGGTCGGGTATCGCTTCTTCAAGCCCTTCCACCAAACGTCGCGTGATCTCGCGGAGGAAAACGCCCGACTTACAAGCCGGATCCAGGAAGGTTGCTTTCGGGTCGCGCCAAATCTCCACCGGGAGCAGGTCCAGCACTCGGTTTGCCACCTCCGGCGGCGTGAATACCTCGTCGCTGCTCAGGTTGGCCAGGCACGTAAGAACGTCGGGGTTGTAATTTTCAGTCGTAGCCATAGGCGATCTCAAGATAATGCACCAGGGGGTAATCGCGAACGGGCTTCGGAATGAAGACCCTCTGCCCGGTATCGGAGATCAGCGGGGGTTCCGGCTGCGCGAAAAGCGACGCCTGATCCTCGCCGAACAACGACTTCTGGAGGTTGTCCAACATGAAGCGGGCCCCTTGGGGCTGGTCCGAGAGCAGCTCGTGAAAGGCGTACTCGCGTCGCTTGATCAGACTGCCGTTCATTGGAGACCACTCCGAGAAGACGATCGGCCCGGGGTCCGACCCAACCGTCTTAAGCGTCAGCGCGTCTCCCCAAACGATATTCCGCTCCAGGATGTACCGAACGCTCGCCCGAAAGGTCTTCTGAATTTTTCGATCGAATAACCTCAAATATTCGGCGTCCAGGCCATCGAATAGCACTTGGCGGCACGTCCGAGCGTTGCGATCCTGAATGTCAATGCCGTAGAGCGACGCCATCGCGACGATGGCGTTCCGTTCCCATTCGAGTTGGCTCTTGCGATAGCGGGTGGCGACGGTCGTGAGTTTGCGCCGCAGGACTTCGACTAGGAAGTTGCCGGTGCCGCACGCGGGTTCGAGGAAGCGCGATTCAATCCGCTCGGTTTCTTGCTTCACCAAGTCGAGCATAGCGTTCACCTCGCGTGGTGCCGTCAGCACCTCGCCATACTCAGCAACCCTTTGCTTGCACCCGATCTGCACAACTGCAACTTCACCTGGTGGTTGTTCCAATTCGGTCGGCAAGCCGATTGGCTTAACACGCTTCTTGCTCAATTGGCCCGCGCGGACGATCGTGCCCTCCAGTTCAGCTGCCTTCGTCTGCTTCTCCTTACCCTTTCGAGCCATATCCACCGATTCTATTCGACGCAAACGCGTCGATTCCTCCCGCCCACCACAAGGTTGACATTCCGCCCTCCCAAAGACTTAACCGACGGAGCCCTTGCGCCAAAGCGAACGGGCAGGGAAACACCAACCCGCGACGCGCCGCAAGCCCCATGAACTCAAGACGCCGCGTTAACAATTAAAAACAGTGATGAGTTTGATGAGTCCAGTGACTCCGATGACTCCGATGAGCCGACAACAGTAGCCAATCAAAACCCGTCAACCATCCCGGCCAAGACTCACGAAGACAAAAAGAAAGCGGCGATCCGAAAACCTCGGATCGCCGCCAGAATCTCAGCCGCGTCTGCCTAAGCCGCAGCCGCCGCGGGCTCGACCACGCCCGCCAATTCGCGCTTCAAGAGCGCCCGCGCACGAAACAGCCAGCTCTTGATCGTCCCTTCAGGAGCGCCGACCCGCTCGGCGATCTCCTCGACGTCCATCATCTCGTAGTGGCGCATCACGATGATCCGCCGATACCGCTCAGGCAACTTGCGGATAGCCTTCCGGATCACGCCCGCGAGCTCGCCGCGGAACGCCTCGTCCTCCGGCCGGTCCCCGCTCTCCAGCATGTGCTCATGCTGCTCAAGCGAATCGTGCCCTCGGTGCTTGCTCCGAACGATGTCCGTGCAAACGTTCGTGCAGATCCGATACAGCCACGGCCGGATCGGCCGCGTCGTGTCGAACTCCTTCATCGACCGATGCGCCTTGACAAAAGTCGTCTGCGTCGCATCCGCTGCGTCGTCGCCGTTGCCCAGCATCCGCAGGGCATGAGCGTAAACCACTCGGTAGTTCCGCTCGACGATCTCGTCGAACGCGTCGCGGCAGCCGCGTGCCGCGGCCATCGTCAGGGTCCTCTCGTTTTTTAGTTTTTTTACAGTCATCTCTTTTTCCTCCCACCCTCCCTGGGTGAGGGGTTGAAGATATTATGCATAAGAATGTGAAGGTGTAGGTTAAGAATCCTGATGGTTTGGGGCCAAAGTCCTTACGAGATCATAAGGTCTTGACTAAGAATCCTGGCAAACTTGTCCTCTGCGATATAATCCGGAGGCCAAAGGAGCCAAAAAATGCCTCGATACGTTCAACTCGGAAAAGTCCCCGGCAAGCGCCACACCGCCTTCCGTAAGCCCGACGGAGGTCTCTACTCGGAGCAACTCCTGGGCGTCCACGGTTTCTCCGGCCTCCAAAGCATCACCTACCACATCAACATGCCCACCCGCGTCGCCGGCTGGGAGCCGAAGGGACGGGTCGCGCCCGAATTCCTCGCCCACGAACCCCTCCGCCACCGCCACCTGAAGACCCGCCTCATGAAGCCGTGCGGCGACCCAATCAGCGGCCGCATCGCTCTCATGGGCAACAGCGACGTCATCTGGCACCAGATTTTTCCCGCCGAGCAGATGGATTACTTCTTCAAGAACGCCGACGGCGACGAGCTTTACTTCATGCACGACGGCAGCGGCATCCTCGAGTCGATGTACGGCGATGTTCCTTACAAGCCTGGCGACTACATCGTTGTTCCGAGAGGAACGGTTTACAAGATCCGGATGGACGAAACGCCGCAGCGAATGATCGTTCTTCAATCGGCCGGCCACATCGAGATTCCGAAGCGGTACCGCAACAACTATGGGCAGCTGCTTGAGCACGCTCCGTATTGCGAGCGGGATATCCATCCTCCGAGCGAGTTGAAAACCCACGACGAGAAGGGCGATTTCCGCGTGCTCGTTCGGGCGCGGGGCGACTTGACGGAGTACCACTACGACTATCATCCATTCGATGTTGTCGGATGGGACGGCTATGTTTATCCGTGGACGTTCAACATAAGCGACTTCATGCCGATCACGGGAAAGGTGCATATGCCGCCACCCATCCACCAGACCTTCGAAGCAAACAACTACGTCGTTTGCTCATTCTGTCCGCGAATGCTCGACTATCACCCCGACGCAATCCCGGTGCCATACGTCCACTCGAATATCGACAGCGATGAGGTTTTGTATTACGTGAATGGCAATTTCGGCTCCCGAAAAGGAATCGAAGAAGGCTCGATCACGCTCCATCCCCTTGGTATTCCGCATGGCCCGCAACCCGGCATCGCCGAAGCATCGCTTGGCGCGACCAAGACGGAAGAACTGGCTGTCATGGTTGACACTTTCCATCCGCTCATGCTCACAAAGGAGGCCGTTTCGCTCGAAGACGACACCTATTGGAAGAGCTGGAAACCCGAGTAAGTCGCACAAAACGGATATAATCGGCGGTCGGTTCCCCGTAAGGAAAAACTAATGGCCGCACCCTATCGCCTGCTGATCGTCGATGACGAAGAAGACGTCCGGATTGCCGTCAAGCGCCGCCTCGAACGCCAAGGCTTCGAGGTGGATACCGCTGACAGCGCCGAGGCGGGGATTGAGTGCATCCAAACGGTAGAGGAGCCCTACGACGTCATCGTCACCGACATGAGCATGGAAGACCCGGAAGCAGGGGTCCAGATACTCCAAGCTGCCTTTGGTCGTGATGTGTTCGCGGAAGTCATCGTCATGACTGCGTATGGCAACGTCAAAAACGCTGTCGAATGTATGAAGCGCGGTGCGTTCGATTACATCGAAAAGAACATCCCGGGTGTCGACGTTTACGAACTGTTGACGATTAAGATCGAACAGGCTCTCGACCGCAGGCGCCAAAGCGTTAGCGCAGTTAAGTCTTGGGATCGAACGACGGGAGCGAGGACGTAGCTCGGTTGACTGCTGGCGATTGACGAGGCTCGACAATCGGCAGCCGTCAAACGCGAATCGAATCATGGACCAATCTCTGATCCGCAATTTTTGCATCGTGGCGCATATCGATCACGGCAAATCGACGCTTGCGGATCGCATTCTCGAAATCACCGGCACTATTCGGGGAACAGCCAAAGAGCAGATGCTCGACAGCATGGACCTCGAGCGCGAGCGCGGCATTACGATCAAGATGACGGCCGTTCGATTGCGTCACACCGCAAACGACGGCAAAGAGTATGAGTTCAATCTGATCGACACGCCAGGGCACGTCGACTTTACCTACGAAGTGTCGCGATCACTCGCAGCCTGCGAAGGTGCGCTCTTGGTTGTCGATGCGACTCAGGGGGTCGAGGCCCAGACGATAGCGAACGCCTCGATGGCGATGACTCAAGGGCTAGAAATCGTCCCGGTCATCAACAAGATCGATTTGCCGCATGCGGACGTCGCGAGAGCAAGAGAGGAGATTGAGTCCGCGCTCGCGATCGATGCTTCAGATGCAATTCTTGTGAGCGCAAAAACAGGCGAAGGCGTTCCAGAACTTTTGGAAGCGATTGTGAAGCGTATTCCCCCCCCTTCATTGCCGAAGCCGGGCATCTTTCGTGATGGAGAGTTTCCAGGCAGCGACAATCCCCTTCGTGCGCTGATTTTTGATTCGCATTTCGATCCGTATCGCGGAGTTGTCGCTTATGTTCGCGTCGTCGACGGGATGATCAAGAAGGGCCAGATGATCAAAATGATGTCAACGGGTTCGACATTCGATGTCGATACAATCGGTTACTTCGCACCAGAGCCGATGCCGGCTGAAGAACTAAGTACGGGTGAGGTCGGCTTCTTCACGGCTGGCATGAAAGAAATTGGCGACGCTGGGGTCGGCGATACGGTAACAAGCGCAGACACTCCAGCAACAGATTCGCTGACGGGCTATCGAAGGGCGAAGCCAATGGTCTTTTGCGGGCTCTATCCCATTAATGGTGAGCAGTATCAGGAACTCCGCGACGCAATTGAAAGATTGCAGCTCAATGACGCAGCGCTCACCTTCGAGCCAGAAACTTCCGACGCTCTCGGTTTTGGGTTTAGGTGCGGTTTCCTTGGGCTGTTACACATGGACATTGCGCGTGAAAGACTCGAGCGCGAGTTCAAACTTGAGCTAATCCTGACGAGCCCGAGTGTCAACTATGTTGTATTCAAAACCGACGGGACAATGGAGCAAATCTCAAACCCGAGTCGGTTTCCGCCTCCGCAGCAGATCGCGCATATTGAAGAGCCGGCGGTGAAGGCGACGGTGATGGTTCCGCAGGAGTATGTCGGTACCGTCATGAATCTCTGCAAGATTCGGCGCGGCGTTTTTAGCAAAATGGAGTACCCATCGCCTACGCGTGTGATCCTCTACTACACGTTGCCGCTTTCAGAAATCTTGCTCGACTTCTTTGACAAGCTCAAATCACAAACGCGCGGGTACGCCAGTTTTGACTACGACTTTTCTGATTACATAAGGGCTGATCTTGTGAAGGTCGATGTTATGCTCAATGGCGATAAGGTTGACGCGCTTTCATTCATTGTTCATAAGGATGAGTCTTACGTTCGGGGTCGTGCGGTGACGGAGCAGTTGAAGAAGGTCGTGCCCCGGCAGCAGTATGAGGTGCGAATTCAAGCTGCAATCGGCGCGAAGGTGATCGCCGCTGAATCGATCAAGCCCTTCAGGAAAGACGTCACGGCCAAATGCTATGGAGGTGACATCACTCGTAAGCGGAAACTGCTCGAGAAACAAAAAGAGGGCAAGAAGCGGATGAAGAACATCGGGGCGATCGAGGTTCCGCAGGAAGCATTTTTGTCTGTGCTGAAGGTCACTGAGTAGCGACCTCCAGATCAGGGATTACTCTCAGACGCAGCCGGAATTGGGCGAATTGGAAACCAATTGCCCTTTGCCGGGTGTATAGTCGGGAGGTCTTCAGTCCCACACTCCAGGCATATCTGTCCTGGAAACGGGTATTCCATTTCACACAGGGCTATGTCTCAGTTCATCCGCATCGTCACGGTCGCCAGCGTTGTCGCGCTGGCCCTCTCGGGGTTCGCCGACACGCTTTCACTTCGCGAGGCCATCGAGCTCGCTAAGCGGAACAATGGGCTCGTCGCGGCTGCCTTCAAGGATTACGAATCGGCTCGCTCGGCGGTCCGAGAGGCGCGGTCGGCGTTCTTTCCGACGGTCACACCGGCCTACTCCTGGTTTGACGGAGACGATGGGACTGGCTTTGCTCGGCGCACGAGCGGATTCTCACTCAACGACCTATCGATTGACACTCGATGGCTTTTGCTAGACGCGGGCCAGAGGCAATACAATCTCGCGCGGGCGCGTAATCTGGCGGACGCCTCCGAGCAGTCAACTCTTTGGACCCTTCGGCAAACACTGTTTTCCGTAACTCAGCAGTATTACGACGTCCTTCGCGCGACTGAATTGATGCGCGTTGCCGCTTCGGAAATCGAGAGGACAAAGCAGATTCTCGACAGCATTAAGAAACGAGTTGAGGTCGGCGACCTTGCAGCCAAAGAGATTCTGCAGGCCGAGGCCGACTACGCGAACGCGATTGTGAACCAAATAGTCCGGAAAAACCAGGTCAGCACGAGCACCGCAGCTTTGAAAGCGGTGATCGGTTGGCCCTCAGACGAGCCGATGCTGGAGCTCGTGCCACCCGAGTCCTTCGAACCGACCCTATCTGACCTCACCCTGACAGACGCCGTGGCGCGAGGGCTTGAGTCGCGACCTGACCTCGAGGACTCACGCAAGCGCCAGCAGGCGAGCAGATACAGCCTTCTCACCGCCGAGCAGAACGCGTCGATCGATTGGACGCTGTCGCTCAGTTACGCGAAGAACTTCGAACCCGGAGACACGTACGGGCGCGCGCTGACTTTCCTCATATCGTTCCCCCTGTTTGATGGTGGGTTCTCGAGGGAGCGTGTTCGACAGACAAAACTCGGCTATGAGGCCGGAAACCTCCGATTGGATCAGCAGGCACGGAATGTCCGCAGCGAGATTGAGTCGGTTTACTTGAGCTGGCAACAGAACCATGAGCGACTGACTGCGAGCCAAGCGGCCCTTCGTGCCGCAGAGCTGAACTTCAAAGCCGCCACCGAGAGCCAGGCCGCGGGAGCTGGCACGATTTTGGAAGTCACCAATGCTCGTTCAGCGCTGGTTACCGCTGAAACGAACTATGTTCAGGCCGTGTACGACTATCTAATCAGCGAAGTGCAGCTCAAGCTGGTTATGGGTGCGCCTGTGCCCGGGGAGGCTCCATGAGCGACGTCCCTCTGATCGAGACCCGCGGCTTGTGCAAGGACTACGTTATGGGGTCGGTCGTTGTGCATGCATTGCGGGGCGTCGACACAAAAATCTATCCTGGGGAGTTTGTCGCAATCATGGGGCCCTCCGGCTCCGGAAAATCGACTTACATGAACTCGCTCGGGTGCTTGGACAGACCCACAAGCGGTGAATATCTGCTGAACGGAGTTCAGGTCAATACGCTGAGCGAGAACGAGTTGGCTGAGATTCGCAATAAGCAGATCGGTTTCGTCTTCCAAACATTCAACCTTCTTCCCCGGACGAGCGCACTGAAAAACGTGGAACTGCCGCTGGTTTATGCGGGCGCAAAGGACCGAACAACCACCGCGAAGGCGGCGCTCGACAGGGTAGGGCTATCGCAGCGGATGGACCACAAGCCCAACGAGCTGTCCGGCGGGCAGCAGCAGAGGGTCGCGATCGCGAGAGCCATCGTGAATGATCCCTTGCTGATTCTCGCAGACGAGCCGACCGGCAACCTGGACAGCCGAACCGGCGAGGAAATCTTGGCGCTGTTCCAAGAGCTCAACCGCGAAGGTCGAACAGTCATCATGGTGACTCATGAAGAGGACGTGGCCGAGCATTGCAAGCGGATTGTTCGTTTTAGGGACGGAAAGCTCTATAAGGACGAGGCAGTCGCGAACCCTATCGACGCGAGGGATATGCTCGCCAAGATGATTCCTGTCGAAGCCGACTGAAGTCCGGTCAAAACCGAGCCTCAACCAGCCGATAATCCTAACGGAAGCTATCGTCGAGGTGGAGTTCAAATAGGCGCGAGAGGGATAGACGAGTACCGAAAGCAGTCAGTCTCGTCGGCGAGCCCGGTCCAATTGGTGATCATGCTCTACGACGCGGCTATCCGCCACTGCGAATTGGGGCAGGCGGCGATTCTCGCGGGCCGAATCGAGTCCCAGAACGACCACCTGACGAAGGCGCAACGGATCATCTCGGAGCTGATGTGCAGCTTGGACATGGAGAACGGGGGCGAGATCGCTCAAAACCTGCTCGGGCTCTACACCTACTGCAACAACGAGCTCGTCAACGCCAACGTCGACGATCGGGCCGAAAGCGTCGACAATGCGATCCGTGTGCTCAATGAGCTTCGCGACGCTTGGAGAACGATCTGCGTACAGATCGAGCCGGAGGAAAGAATTGCAGCCTGATACCAGACCAGTCGCCATAGCCGAGTCTCTGCTTGCAACAACGCTTAGCGCGGAAGCCTCCATTGCCTCCGGCGACTGGGAGACTGCTGGGCACCTCCTACGTCGGCGCGAGCAGTTGCTGACGCAGTTGGAGCGGGAGAGGGATTTAAGTGACGCGCAAGCCGTGCTGTTAGAAGTTCAACAAGCTGAGAAATCTCTGCTATCGCTTATGGAGCGATCAACGCGCGACATCTCTGAAGAATTGGGCAAGATCGCCAGTTTTCGGACGCGAAAGAATCCGTTTTCCCGAACCGCGGAAACGGGAACCGTTCTCGAACGTTACGGGTAGCCTCCGGGTGTGGGTTTTGCGGTCGATTCCACGCGGCAAAGTGAAGTGCCGCAAGTTATCCTACTCGACGGAGCAATGGGAACGGAGTTGAAGCGGAGAGGATCGCGCCTCGAGATGCCGCTGTGGTCTGCGCAGTCGCTCATCGAGAATCCGGATCTCGTGTTTCAGATCCACCGCGATTACAGGGATGCGGGCGCTAACATCTTAACGACGAACACATTTCGTACACATCGTAGGTCGCTTGACAAAGCCGGGATTGGGGAACGGGCACCCGCTCTCACGATGTTGGCGGTCAGATTGGCGATCGAAGCCTCCGATGGAAAGTGTACGATCGCAGGCTCTGTCTCTCCACTCGAAGACTGTTTTCGCCCCGACCTCTCTCCAGGAAGCTCAGTCGATGAGTTCTTAGAAATTGGTTCTTGGCTTTTGGAATCAGGGTGCGACCTTCTGATCATTGAAACGATGAACAACATCGCGGAGATGCGATCAGCGCTGACAGCGGCGCAGCGACTTAGCGCAAGGTGTTATGTGAGTGTCAACCCATCGACTGCAAATCCCCGCAAGCTGCTGAGCGGTGAGGAAGTTCGCGAAGCGCTACGTGTCGCCGACGGAGAAAGTGCTGCCGCATTTCTTCTCAACTGCGCGCCAATGTCCGTAGTAGAGCGAACGATGGCGGAAGTTGCCGAGGTTTCGCCATTGCCGTTCGGCGCCTATGCCAACAACGGAACGGATGCAGGTGAAGGGCGTTGGCGATTCGATCAGGACATCGGCGCTGCCAAGTTTATTGAGCATTCGGCGAAGCTGAGGGAGATGGGAGCACGAATCGTTGGCGGATGCTGCGGCACGACGCCAAGCCACATCGCGGCGATTGCCGAGTTTCTCGCATCTCAGCGTGGGTAAAGTCGCTGAGTGACGATTCGACGCACAACGATTGCCATCATTCCTTTGCTGGTTGTTGCTCTGTTTGCGCTTGCCACCGTCACATGTGGTGGCCAATCCGGGGCGAAAGCGAAAGTTGGACTACGAATTGTCACTTGGAACATCGCGTGGTTTGGTGAAGATGCTCATCCTGAACGGCTTGTAAACATTAACTCTGTGTTATCGAAAATCGATGCCGACGTGATCGCTTTGCAAGAAATTGCAAGTAGGAAAGCGCTTGAGCAGGTGTTTAAGGACGAGTGGGAGATTGGGATCATCGATGATCGCTCGGAGCCGCAAGAAACTGCGATAGTCGTTAGAAAGCCGCTTCGGATCGAAAGTGTTGAACTCATTTTTGAATCCGGTCACTTCGATGATCCTTTCCCCGGGAAACGCGACGTGCTGAGGGCGGTCGTTGCGACGCCGGGAGGCAATCGCATTTCGTTTTATGTAGTTCATCTGAAGAGCCGAAGTGGCGGGAGGATTAACACGGACCCGCGTCGGATATTCGCCTGTGCCTTATTGGCGGCGTACATTCGCGGCAAGAATGAAGATTTCGTTGTTGCATTAGGCGACTTCAACGATACGCCTGATGATGAGAGTGTGAACATTCTCGAATCCGGCGATCTAAGAGCGAAGGGCGGTATGCACCGAACAGAGAACCCATTCATGCATAACATTACTGAGCCGCTTTGGGAGAAGGATTACGTAACTCTTGAGTTGCGCGATCGATTTCGCGGCAGCGACATGATCGCGCAGGCGAAGGGTGCGAGGAGAGAGAACGACCGGCTTCGAGGGGTCAACTATCGCTTCCCGCAGGATGTGAGCGTTCGAGAGATTATGTTCGATCAGATCCTTGTGAGCCCGAAGATGAATCTGCTGTTTACAGGCCATGCAGATATCTATGCTGGCGCGGATGCATTGCGAGGTCGTCCGCCGCGCGTCCGCCGCGGTGACAGCGGAGCCACGGCCTATGAGGACAAGGGAACGCTGGCGTCGGATCACCTGCCCGTCATCGCGGACTTCCGCATTCCGTAAGGTTAGCGGCGAATCTTTGCGCGGCGCTCTAACCAAAAGTTTCCGCTATGCGCAGAGAGGATAAGAAAGCCGCCGAGACCAACCAAAATGTATGAAGCCAACGGCGCATCGTGGGCGTGACCATCTTTTATCCCGCAACACAACGGCTCTCCGCCAGTAAGAACCCAGTTTCCTAGAACAAGCGCCACCATGCCCACTCCGAACGCCCAAGCAGGCCAGCGAAAGAGGTGGGCACGATAGCCATGGGTGAGCGCGAGCGAACCGAGAACCAATGCGCCGAGCATCATGCCGCCTTCAAACCAGATGTTGCCGACGAAAGTTGCGACGAGAGGCAGGGCGATGGGAAGAAGCAGGCAGTGTATGGCGCACAGGATCGACAGTGCGCCGCCAACCGCGTCGAGGCGGGAGGAGCGGTTGCAGCGTGCCTGGGAAGTCTCAACATTCATCGAGTCGGATTAGTATATCAACATTATTGCGTTTCTGTCAATGGCCGGCGTGAGGGAAAATGCCTTTGTGAGCCGTGATAATCGATCTCCGGGGTTCTTGGATTCCCAATTCCTGCGCGAAACTTACTCGCTGCCGCTCAGTTACGGCGTCGAGCCTGCCGAAATCACTTGGTCGCCAGATGGAATGCGCTTCGCGTTTCTCTGGAATGATCAGGGCGATCTCTGGAAGGATGTGTACGTTAGCGACGCAGATCTTTCCCTGCGCAAGCTGACGTGCGCGGCTGATTCTCGGGAGGTCTTCGACGAAGATGACGAGCGAGAGGCCGCCGATGTGGATTACGCGGAGCGCATGGAGTCGGGATTCACGGAGATTGCGTGGCTGCCGGATGGGGGGGGCTTGGCAGCGATCGCACGTGGGCGAGTTTTGAAAGTTGCGACAGAAGGGGGCTCAATCGCTTTGTGGTCGGCTGGGAAAGCGTCACATCTTCGGATACCGCGACGTGGGGAAGGAATCTTCTTTTTGCATGGAGGAAATGTCCATGTGATTCTTGGCGAGTCGGTGGTGCAGGTTACCGCATTCAGCAAGAAAGACCGTAAGGTGAAGGACTTTCAGCCGAGTCCGGACGGGAAGTGGGTTGCACTCTTCGTTGAGGATGAGTCGGAGGTCGAAAAAGTACGAATGCCAGATTACGTTTCCACGAAGGAGGTTAAGATCAACGAGCTGCGTCGCCACAATGCAGGGGAACGGCCCGCGATGCGCCATTACGGGCTTGCGCTTTCCGATGGTTCAGCGAAGGCAACGTTGCACTCATACGAAAATGAAGAAACCTTCTGGCCGTATGCGATTCGGTGGCTGCCGAATGGTGAGTCTGCAGTGTTTGCAGTGGCTTCGCGCAACCACAAGACGTTTCAGATTCGAAGGGTTGATGTTTCCGGAGAAACGAGGACGATTTACGAGGAAGACTGTGCGCCTTGGTTCGCGTTCCGAGGAGTGGCGATTTCCTCTTGCTCAAGCTTCGTACAGTTCTTGAGTTTTCGATCTGGGTGGAGCCAGATTTGGAGGGTTCCTGTTGATGGCGGTGATGCGTCTCCGATGATGTCGGAAGAGTTTGATATTGACGAGTTTTGCTCTCCCTTAAGAACAGACGACGTCTTCTTCACAGCGTACGCCAGATCGACCGTCGATCGGGCGGTTTTTCGCATGCAGCCGGGATCCAAGCCAGAGGAGATCGCAGTGAAACCCGGTTGTTTCCGTGTGTTTCCCAATGAGGACGGTGAGTCCATCGTGTATGTTCACTCGGCGGCGTGTATTCCACCCAAACTGCTGCGTGGCGATGGCCCGAAGATGCACACCGTGGTTTCGTGTGGCGACAGCATAAGAGGCTACTTATCGTCGGTTCAAATCGAGACAACGGAGTTCGTGGCGCGCGATGGCAAGCGGTTGTCCGCGAGGCTTATCAAACCTCGGGACTTCGACCCGAAGAACCGATATCCAGTCGTGTTGAGCTGCGTGTATGCAGGTCAGGCAAAGAATCAATTCACTCGATATCATCCGCTCGACGCTTTCATGGCGAACGAGTTAGGGTACATCGTCGTGGGCGTCGATCTGCGTGCGAGCATCGGCTACGGGCGTGAGTTCTTTTTCGGATACCATGAGTCGTTAGGCATTGTGGACAGCGACGAACTGGCTGAGGTTGCGTCGGGATTGCGTCAGCTCTCCTATGTCGATGGAGATCGGATTGGAGTATGGGGAGGTAGCTACGGTGGATTTCTTACGCTGATGGCAATGTCGCGGCATCCCGGCGTGTTTCATACGGGGATAGCGTGGAAATCTGTGACAGATTGGCGAAACTACTATGAGTCGTACACAACGCAGCGCCTCGGAAGCCCAAAAGAAAACGCTGAGAAGTATGAGTTGACATCGCCATTGACGCACATCGAGAATCTGCAAGGGAATCTCCTGCTCGTTGCGGGCATGCAGGACGATAATGTGCTGTTCCAAGACACTGTATGGGTGATGCAAAGGCTGATCGAAAGCGGTAAGTTCTTTGAACTCATGGTGTATCCGCGAGATGATCACGGCCTTACTCTTCGTCACGAAAGCTTGCCCGACTTAATGGAAAGAATCGCCGCTTACTTTGAGGACAAGATGGGTCGAGGCCCTACATCTTAATCTTGGCGGACACAGCCTCGAGAAGCGCGACTGCTGCATTGAACTTCGAAGTTCGATCGACTTTTCTCGATTCTCCGTCCGCGAACAAGAGCGTGAGCTCGTTTTCGGGCGAGTCAAAACCAATATCGTCTCGGGAGACGTCATTGACCGCAATCGCGAGGAGACCTTTGTGCAGGAGCTTTGCGCCAGCGTTAGCGAGATGTTGTTCGGTTTCTGCGGCAAAGCCGACGATCGGAAGCGATGGTGCGGCTTGATGTGCCTCAGCCAGGATGTCGGGGTTCTCTACCAAATGTAGATTCACCGGGCCGCTACGCTTCATCTTTTCTGCAGCAGGATTCTCGACGCGATAATCGCCGACTGCCGCAGCGCCAATCAGAATATCTGCATTGTTGATTGCGGACAGCACCGCGTCGCGCATTTGGCACGCAGTAGAAACGCGGACCAGCGTCGCTCCCGCCGGTGGGGCGAGGAGTGCTGGCCCAGAGATCAGCGTGACGACTGCACCCATTTGCACCGCCGCCCTTGCAATCTCATATCCCATGCGCCCGCTTGATCGGTTCGATAGGAAGCGGACCGGGTCAATGGGCTCGTGAGTCGGGCCTGCGGTGACAACAACTCGCAGTCCGGAGAGGAGGTCGCTGCGATACGCCGCAGCACGCGCCGCCGCGACGATCTGGTCGATAGATGCAAGTTTTCCCTGCCCCTGCTCGCCACATGCGACAACCCCTTCGTCTGGCTCCACAATGATCGCGCCGCGCGATCTGAGGCGATCAAGATTGTCTTGATTGCTTGCGCACGAGTACATGTCTGGATTCATTGCGGGCGCAATAACAAGCGGCGCGCGAGTTGCCTGCACGATTGTCGTAAACATATCTTCAGACTCGCCTCTCGCGAGGATTGCAATCGCGTTGGCGGTTGCAGGACACACCAACACCGCTTTCGCGTCCCGCGCCCAGTCTATGTGCGCCATCCGGCCTCGCACCGGTTCGTCGAAGACGTTTGTCAAGACGGGCTGACCGGTGAGCGCCTCGAAAAGTGAAGCAGTCACAAACTCAGAGGCTGAATGAGACAGGCACGCGCGAACCTCGAGGCCGCTTCGCATCAACTCGCGGGCTACATCGCACGCACGATACGCTGCAACGCTGCCTGTAACTCCTAACACGATGACCGGTTTCATGCTTCACCAAACACGATTAGATCGATCTCCTCCACACACCGATCGACATCGTCGTTTACAACCCTGAAGTGATATTGGTTTGCGTAGTCCATTTCATGTCGAGCGTTCTCGAGGCGCAGTCGAATCGTCTCCTCGTCGTCTGTTTTGCGTCCTCGGATACGCCGCTCCAACTCTTCCCAGGATGGAGGCAATAAGAAGATTGAGATCGCGTCCTTACGCGCCTCCATCGCTGCAAGCGCGCCTTGAACGTCGATCTTCAAGATTGCAATCTTCCCATCATCCAGCAGCGTCTGCATGTCTTTGAGTGGCGTCGCATAGAAATTTGCGTGCACCTGCTTCCATTCTAAGAACTCGCCGTCAGCTGCCATGCGTTTGAACTCATCGACAGATACGAAGTGATAGTCGATCCCCGGCTGTTCTCCTGATCGAGGATCGCGGGTTGTGTAAGCAACAACTCGAACGACCTCCGGGCGAACAGCTCGCCATGCGTTGATCACGGTGTCTTTGCCAACTCCACTTGGGCCAGAAAGGATGACAAGCTTTCCCTTCGTCACTTCGCCACCCGCACGATCGCCTCGGCGATGCGCATTGGATCGTGCCGGACCAAATCCGTCTCAGAGATTAGATTAGCGGCGATTGCCTTCAGTCCCATTGCTCGAATTCGCTCGACGTCTGGATCGACGAATTGCTGCCCGAACTCGGCGTAACGATCCAGCAAGTACTGTCCCGGCCGGGCCTTGTTCACTAAAATGTAGTCGAATACTCTCTGGCCGACGTTTCCTTCGATCGCATGTACGTGCTCGCTCGCCGTGAGGCCATCGGTTTCCCCTGGCTGCGTCATTACATTGCAAACGTACACCTTGATTGCAGGCGATTCCGCGATTGCGCTCGCAACCCCTGGGACTAGCAGGGGCGGAATCACGCTCGTGAAAACGGAGCCTGGTCCAATCACAATAATGTCGGCATCAGTAATCGACTGGAGAACCTCGGCTAACGGTGTAACCTCGCCTGGGTCCAGGAACACTCGGCGAATTCGCAGCCTTGAGTTCACTATTTGCGTCTCGCCGCAAAGCACCGATCCGTCTTCCATTTCCGCGCGCAGCTTGACGTGGTCGAGAGTCGCCGGCAACACGCGCCCGCGAATCGCCAAGACGCGGCTGATCTCAGTTATTGCGCGATCAAAATCCCCCGTGATATCCACCATCGCTGCAATCAGCAGGTTCCCAACGCTGTGCCCACTAAGCGTGCCAGACGCGCCTTCGAATCGGTGCTGAAACAGGTCCGTCATGCTCTTTTCAGCATCAGCCAGTGCCACGAGGCAGTTTCGAATGTCCCCCGGCGGGAGCATGCCCTTGTCAGTGATCAGACGTCCGCTCGACCCGCCGTCATCAGTCACCGTCACGACGGCAGTGATTCTGTTCGTGCGGTGTTTGAGGCCTCGCAAGAGAGTGGACAATCCGGTTCCCCCACCGATCGCAACGATGTTTGGACCGGTCGAGAGTGCGCGCTGCCGAACCCACGCGCCGACACTTTTCCCTTCGAAGCTCGGGTTGGTAAACTTCACGAATTCGCGTGCAAGATTCCTAATGCCGAGCCATCCCAGATAGATTCCAAGAAACAGCAATGCTCCCGCAACCGCCCACTTCACGTCGGCAGCGGTACGTTCGTCGAGGAACATCTGGAAAAACCACGTTGCCTGTGCGTCGATCCAACCTAGCGCTGGCGCGAGCAACATCTTGTAACTCAAGGCCAGTCCCGCGATCACTACGGCGAGTGCAACTGCGACGAGAACCGCGGCGCGCCGCAACTTCAGCGCGCCCATCAGCCAGGGACGGATTCGTCTACTTCGGTGCATTCGGCCCAACTATCCGCCGGAGCAAGCCGAGAACCAGGCCCATGAGCAAGCTTCCGACCAGGGCGCCCCAGAAGTCTCCTACCTGATAGCCTAGCTCCCACGTACCGACTAGCCAGAACAGCAGCGCATTGATGAGGACCCAGGCGAGGCCGAAGGTAAGGCATGCAAGCGGCGCAGTCAGGAGCCGCAGCACACTGCCGAGTGTAGCGTTGATGAGGCCAAGCACAGCCGTGCCCAACAGAACTTTGAGCGGCTCGTCCGTGTGAACCTGGACGTCAAAACCGAGTGCTGCGGCGATGAGCGCAGAGACGACGAGGCTGATTGCGCTTATGATCCAGTAGATGAGCAGGCGCATTACCCACCATTGTATTCCCGAATACGCTTGACTTGCAGGTGCCTCCGGGCTAAACTCCCCTCTGTGAAGCCGCACACGCCCATGCTGAGGCAGTACTTTGCCACTAAGGAGAGGTACCCAGGCGTGCTGATTGCGATGCGGGTCGGGGACTTTTATGAGTTTTACGGCGAAGATGCCGAGACGGCGTCGAAGGCACTCGAAATCACTCTGACCGGCAGGGAGGATGGGCCGAACGGTCGTGTCGCCATGGCTGGTGTGCCTTATCACTCGGTTGAGAAGTACCTCGCCCGACTGATCCAAAAGGGAATCAAAGTTGCGCTCTGCGATCAGGTCGAGGATCCCAAGTTAGCCAAAGGTCTCGTGAAGCGGGAGGTGACGAGGGTCATGACGCCGGGGACGATCGTCGAGGACGCGATTTTAGAGAGCGCGTCGAACAATTTTCTCGCATCGGCCGCGCCAGGCAAGGAGGGCGCAGGCATCTCATTCCTCGACCTCTCGACCGGTGAGTTCCTGGTCACAGAAGTTTCCGGGCCCGACTCAGCAGAGAAGACCATCCAGGAGATCGCTCGACTTAACCCATCCGAGTGCCTGCTGCCACAAGAAGCTGAGGAACTTTACGAGCTCATTGGCAAGCTGGCCAAGACAATGGTGACGCGCACGTCGTTCCTGAAACCAAGAGATGCGAAATCTCGCTTGATGCGTCAGTTTGGAACCCAATCGTTATCGCCGTTTGGACTCGAGGACTTGGATGAAGGGTCAGTTGCGGCAGGCGCGATTCTCGATTACTTGGATAAGAATGAGATCGAGTCTAAGCACATCGATCATGTCACCACCTATTCGCTCGAAGATCAGATGCGTCTCGATGGGCCGACGCTTCGCAGTCTCGAACTCACTCAAAACATGGCGGATGGCGGCAGAAGGTTCACGCTATTAGAAACTCTCGACGAAACTAAAACTCCGATGGGATCGAGACTCCTCAAGCGGTGGCTGGAAGAGCCACTCTTGGACATCGAGGCGATTCGTGCGCGGCACGATGCTGTGGAAGCGCTGTCAGGGAACGGCATTGCCCGAAGCTCGGTCCGCGATACTCTTGGCAAGCTGTAT
Source organism: Fimbriimonadales bacterium (assembly GCA_041744215.1). Taxonomy (GTDB): domain Bacteria; phylum Armatimonadota; class Fimbriimonadia; order Fimbriimonadales; family ATM1; genus JAHCHL01. The sequence goes on from JBGTLG010000022.1 coordinate 69,840, forward strand.
GACATACAAAGGCTCGTCGGGCGCGCGGCGACCGGCATGGCGAACCCTCGAGACTTGGTTTCACTTCGGACTTCGATTGCGCTGCTGCCGTCACTTTTGGAGGTAACGCTTCCTGTTGATTCGGGGCGGATCGCAATCGCCCGACGAGATATAGATCCTTGTGAGGACCTGCTTCAAGAACTGAATGTTGCGCTCACGGAGGAACCACCGATCACCGTCAGAGAAGGCGGGATGATTCGCGCTGGATATGACCCCGAACTTGATGAACTTAGAAAGCTCGGGAGCGAAGGCAAGTCGTATATCGCATCGCTGGAAGAACAGGAGCGATCATCGACGGGGATTGAGAAACTCAAGGTTGGCTACAACTCTGTGTTCGGCTACTATCTTGAAGTGCCAAGGGCGCAGATAGCGAAGGCGCCAGATAGATACATCCGAAAACAGACGACTGCAAACACAGAGAGATACATTACTGCCGAGCTCAAGGAGTACGAAGCAAAAGTGCTCGGAAGCGAAGAAAAAGCGCACGAGCTTGAATACCGCCTGTTCAATGACTTGCGCAATCGGGTTGCAGTTAACGCATCAAGATTGCTCAAGGGTTCTCGCGCAGTCGCAGAGATTGACGCGCTTCAGTCGCTTGCAGAGTGCGCCGCGATGCGGGGCTACGTGCGTCCGCGCATGTCTGAGGCGAACGCGATCAAGATCGTTGGTGGACGACATCCCGTCGTCGAAGCGCATGCTGGGATGGGCGTCTTCGTCCCGAACGACACTTTTCTTGGAACAGAGACGACGCTCATAGTGTTGACCGGGCCAAACATGAGCGGAAAGTCAACATTTTTGCGGCAGACTGCGCTGATCGTCTTGATGGCTCAAGCTGGCTCGTTTGTGCCGGCCGACGAGGCGGACCTCGGAGTGATTGATCGGGTCTTCGCACGCATCGGCGCACGAGACGAACTCGCGAGCGGTCAGAGCACATTCATGGTGGAGATGACGGAGGCAGCCAACATTCTTCATCATGCTACCGATCGAAGCCTGGTGATCCTCGATGAGATTGGTCGCGGAACCAGCACATTTGATGGACTTGCTATCGCTTGGGCGGTTGTTGAACGCCTCGTTGATGTTGGCGCGCTGACGCTTTTTGCGACGCACTATCATCAACTGAATGCTCTCGCAGATCAACTCGATACTGTAGCTAACTTTCGCGTCGCGGTGAGGGAGGATGAGGACAAAGTCGTCTGGCTCCACAAAGTCCTCCAAGGAGGCACCGATCGCAGCTACGGAATCCAAGTTGCACGAATGGCCGGGCTGCCGAAGACGGTTCTGGAACGCGCCACGGAAGTTCTATCCGACTTGGAAGGAAGCGAATCGGTCCCCGGAGCGGCGCAGGTTCGCGAACGATCTCTTCAATTGACGCTGTTCCATCAAGAGGAACCCGCAGTCTTAAAGCGATTGCGGGACTTGGATCCGAACACGCTCACACCCGTCGAGGCGCTGGTGGTGCTCAACAACCTCAAACGCGAGTGCGCGGAAAAGAATGGCTGAGCGAATCCACGTCGCGGAGGTCGCGCCGGACGTAACCACGCAGGTGATCGACTCCACCTATACGTACTTGATTCCGAACGGAATTGAATTGGCGGCAGGTGACGCTGTTCTGGTCCCATTTGGCTCGCAAGTTCTTGCAGGCTATGTTATGAACACGAGCGAGATTAACCCACTCGAGTTGCCGTTTGATCCGAGTCAATTGCGGCGTGTTCAGTCGCGAATCGATGGCATGTCGATGCCCAGTGACCTCTTGGAAACGCTTAGGTTCATCTCTGAGGAGTATCTGGCTTCGATGGGATCAGTTGTCTCTACCGCGATGCCGCCCGGCATCCGGTCTCGCGTCGTGACTCACTACTCTCTCATAGAGCCAGCTCCGGATGTCCGGCTCACTCCTGCGCAGCGCGAGACGCTAAAGTTTATAGAAGAGAATGGGAGAGTCGTTACCGATCAAAAACTCGCAAGAGCGAAGCAACTTGCTAAGTCGTCGGTGCGGGCACTTTTGAAAGCGGGCTGCCTAACAAAGCAGGTTTCAATGGCGCAGAGTCGCACTGTTCGGTCGGTCATGCTGCGGTTAGGAGATCAGGCTGCGATCGAAGAGTTTTTGGCGACGTCGAAGAGAAAGCCCGCGCAGGCTGCCTGTTTGATCGCACTTCAGTCTGCTGAAAGCGCTTCCTTCTCTCCAGGTGAAATCCGCGCGCTCGCGAATACTACTGACAGCATCATTAGCAAGCTTACCGACGCTGGCCTGCTAGTCGAGACTACAGAGGAGACTGCAAACCCCAAGGCTCCTCCTAAGCTGACAAGTGAGCAGAACTCTGCCTTTACTAAAATCAGGACGTCAATCAAAGAGTCCGCTGGCAGGAGATTCTTGCTTTTCGGCATAACGGGCAGCGGAAAGACTGAAGTCTATCTGCGCGCTGTTGCAGAAACGCTGGCGATCGGAAAGCAAGCTCTGTACCTTGTCCCAGAGATAGCGCTGACGGCGCAAGTCGTTTCGCAGCTGCGTTCCAGATTCGGACCCGTTGTCGCTGTAATGCACAGTGGATTATCAGAGGGTGAGAGATTGCAGAATTGGCGAAAGATTCGCAATGGCGAGTCGCCGATAGTGCTCGGCGCGCGGAGTGCGATCTTTGCTCCTCTGACGAATCTCGGGTTGGTCGTCATCGACGAGGAGCACGAAGCGAGCTACAAGCAAGACAATGTCCCACGTTATCATCTGCGCCGAGTTGCGGAGCATCGCGCGTTGATTACCGGCGCAACGATCGTTCTTGGATCTGCAACTCCTTCGGTTGAGACGTTTCATCGAGCCGAGTCGGGCCAGATACACCTTCTATCGTTGACCGAGCGAGCAACGAAGGAGCGATTGCCAGACGTGACTATCTCCGATCTGCGTGAGGTCTTTCAGGCGAAGCAGCCCTCGATTCTCGGTCCGGAGCTGAAAGCTGCGATGTGCGAGGTGATGGAGAGAGGCGAACAAACAATCCTGTTTATAAACCGGAGGGCTTACGCGTCATCGCTCCTATGCCGTGATTGCGGACACGTGCCGATGTGTCCGAAGTGCTCCGTTTCTTTGACCTTTCACCGTGGGATTCGAAGGTTGCGATGCCATCACTGCGGGCACGAATCAGTTGCGCCAGATACGTGTCCGTCTTGTAGAGGCAGTCGAATAAGAACACTTGGGCTCGGTACCGAGAAGGTAGAAGAGACTGTAAGCAAAGAGTTTCCGGACGCCAAAGTAGTTCGGCTCGACAGAGATGTCGCGAAGCGGAAGGGCGCTCTCGAGCAAATCTTGGCGGACTTTCACGAAGGGCGAGCATCGGTTCTCGTTGGGACACAAATGGTCGCGAAGGGGCTTGACTTTCCTGGAGTGAGTTTGGTTGGAGTGATAGCCGCAGACACAGGATTGTTCATCCCGGATTTTCGCGCAACGGAGAGAACTTTCCAACTCTTGACGCAGGTCGCTGGTCGTTCTGGGCGTCATCGCCCTGGACGCGTCGTAGTGCAGACTTTTCAGCCGGAACACCCTGCGATCGTTTTCGCCGCGAATCAGGATTATCCAGACTTTTGGAAGGCGGAGGTGGCGGAGAGGCAGGAAGCGAAGTATCCTCCGTTCGTCCGTTTGGTCAATGTCGTCGTTGCCAGCGAAGATCGGGCGGCTGCCGACTCTGCAATCGCTGAAATCGCTGAACATCTGCGGTCGGTCTCCGGCGTTGAAGTGGTGGGCCCAGCTGACTGCGCCATCGAACGACTCAGATCTCGGTGGCGAAGGCACCTGCTCGTCAAGCTACCGCTTCATGAAAGCCCGTCGGTCGTCGCTCTCCCTCAGGATCTTGTCTCGCGGAAAGGTGTCTCTGTGACAATCGATGTCGATCCCGGCTCGCTAATGTAAACTTTTGACTTCAGTATGGAAATCGTCGTACCCGCAGAGTATCAGGTCCTTTGGGAGACCAATGACCAACGGCCGGTTGTGAAGTATCCGGCCGACGTCTTGCGTCAGGTCGCATCGCCCGTCGAGCGTGTGAACAAAGATACGCGCCGATTGATTGAGCGGATGTCGAAGATCATCAAGCAGGCTAATGGAGTTGGACTTGCGGCGCCACAGGTGGGTGTTGCTGAGCGGGTGATTCTCGTTTCGCCGAGCGGGCGCGAGGCTTTCGCTTTAGTCAACCCGGAGATCACTCTCCGCGAAGGCGAGGTCGTCGCCCAAGAAGGCTGCCTAAGTTTGCCGGGTTTGTACGGCGATGTGAAGCGCAGTGCGATTGTCGAGGTCAGAGCCCTTGATCCGGAAGGGAAATCTGTAAAGTACCGATTTGAAGGCTTGGGCTCTCGAGTTGTGCAACATGAAATCGATCACCTCGACGGCGTGCTGTTCATAGACAAAGTGGATGTGGCAACTCTGCACTGGGCATGGCCGATGGGGAGCGACGCAGACTAGTGCGTCTTGTTTACTTCGGCACGAGCGAGTTCGCGGTGCCCGCGCTCAAGTTGCTCGCGGACGACATCGTTCTCGTGGTGACTCAGCCAGATCGTCCCGCAGGGCGAGGACGGAAGATGCGTGCTTCTCCAGTGAAACAAGCTGCGCAAGCGCTGGGCCTGGTTATCGAGTCACCAGAATCTGCGAAAGATCCCGCGTTCATTGCGCGCGTTCAATTGACGAGCTCGGACGCGCTTGTCGTTGCGAGCTACGGACAAATTCTCAAGGAGTCTTTGTTGAGTGCCGCGGTGCGCGGCGGAATCAATTTGCATGCATCGATCCTGCCAAAGTATCGTGGCGCGGCACCGGTGCAGCGCGCGGTGCTGGCAGGTGAGCAGGAGACAGGGGTGACGCTCATGCAGATGGACAAAGGGATGGACACGGGAGACATCATCGCAATTGAGAGAACTCGAATTGACCCGGATGAGAGCGCAGGCGAGTTGGAAGCGCGCCTCGCTGTGATTGGAGCGAACATGACTAAACACTGGCTGCCGCTGATCGTTGCGGGCGGTTACGAGCGCACACCGCAGAACAACAGCGAAGCTACGCTTGCGCCGAAAATGACGCGAGACGACGGTGAACTGCGCTTCGACACTGACGCTGTGGCTGCTTACAACCGATTTCGAGCCGCCACGCCAAGGCCTGGAGCATGGATGGACACGCGGTTCGGGCCCGTCCGAACACACAGTGCGCGACTCGCGGCCGACTTGATCGGACATCCCGGCGAGGTCATCGCTGTAGACGACTCGGGGCTTGTTGTTGCGTTCATAGCTGGTTCACTCCGACTCATCGAAGTTCAGCCTGGTGGAAAGTCGCGAATGTCGGCGCTTGACTTTGCGAATGGGCATCGAATCGAGCCAGGAAGCACACTTGCTGCGAAATGAAGCGGGCTTTGGAACCGGATGTGCTAAAAAAGTACGCATCCACAATCGCCTGCTGAATCCGGTTTGTTCAAGAAGTGGGAAGTAATCAAAAAAAGAAGAAATTTTTTTTTCTTTTTGTAGCCAGGTCTCCAGGAACTTGATTTTTGGCAATTCTGTTTACCAAAGGTTGCAGTTGCGCCAGGATTGATGCGGGGATTCTTGTCGAAAATTGTCAACCCCCTTGACAGTTGGTTAGCATAGTCGGTACATTGACTCTCGTACCCCGCCGTACACCGAATACAACTAAGTGAGCAAGTGAGGAGGCGACGTACCTCGGTGACAACGGCAACGCATTTCATCCCTCCTCACCGCATGCCCCGGCGCGACCCCTCATCCCGACCTCCCCAGCGCCGGGGCGCTTACTTTAAGCCCCTTGTGCTGATCCGCTTTCAGGGATAATCCTCGATATGTTCGCGGTTTGCGCTCTGCTCGCTATGCTGGTTCCGGCGCAAGCGCCTGAAGGCGCTTTGTTTCCCGTCGTCTCGGGCCAGAAATGGGGATTCATCGATGCGCGTGGCGAGGTGGTGATTGCTCCGCAGTTTGAGGCGGCGCGGGAGTTTCGCGGTAGCTTGGCGCCGGCGATGAAGGGAAGCCGGTGGGGCTTCGTGAACCGGTCGGGCGCGTGGGTTGTTCCTCCCAGCTACAGCAATGTCGGAGACTTTCGCGAGGGGCTGGCGGCCGTGGTTCAGGGGGAACAGGTCGGCTTCGTCAATACCTCCGGTCAGGTCGCTATCCGCCCGATTTTGCCGTGGCCGGTGGCGGATCCCCCTTACATTCCGTCGTTCTCGGAAGGCCTTGCCGGAGTTGTCGTTGAGGCCGGGGATCAGCGGTTCGCTTGGGGTTACATCGACAAGGCGGGAAACCGAGCATTCGACGGTACTTTCACTTATGGGGGCGAGTTCTCAGAAGGTCTTGCGGCCGTGGCGGTTGGTCCGGAGTCTTGGGGGTACGTGGATCGGACCGGAAAGATCGTGATCGAGCCCAAGTTCAGCTACGCGGGCACATTCCAGAATGGGCTTGCGCCGGTGGTCGTCGCGTCGAAGTTTGGCTACATCGACAAGACCGGGACTCTCGTGATCCCGAACCGTTATTCGGACGCGCTGGAGTTCAGCGAAGGGTTTGCCCTTGTGTTGGAGGGCGAGAAGTATAAAGTTATCGATACGCAAGGCAAGCAGGCGTTTGCGAAGTCCTTCGCAGAGGTCGACCCTTTGGCGCTTGAGTTGTTTAGGTTTTCTGAAGGGATGCTTGTTTTTGTTGAAGAGAGCGCAGATGGGGAATACCTTTGGGGTTATGTCGATCGAACTGGCAGGGTAGCGATTCCTGCGAAGTTTCAGTACGCTGGGCGATTCCACGGCGGCCTCGCGGCGGTGACGGTCCGCCGGGGGGACGACTACTTGGATGGGTACATCGATCGGACCGGTCGGTACGTTTGGCAGCCGAGCAAGTAGTGACTCACGTGGGTCTTGCGATTTGATGCGCTGAATTGGTGGCCATGTTGCTTGACCTGGTTCGTGGCGAATTGTTAGGGACTCATCGAACTCATCACTGTTTATTATTGTTAACGCGGTCTTTTGAACTCGCTGGATTAGATGGGTGATGCGGTGCGAGTGGCTCGGGCGCGTTCCGTTATGCATGAGAGTTCCGTCGGTTAAGTCTTTGGAGAGCCGAAAGTCAACCTGTTGTTAGATTGCGAGCCAGATCGGCCGTCTTGGCTGAGATGGGATGCTGCCCTGTGCCGTTCACGGTCAGATTCTTCTGGCGTATCACGTCTCTGGAAGGAACTGAAGAACCTGTCCGTGGCACCCGGCGAACCAACTGTTCGACCTTTCCTGGGTTAGTGTTCGTGGCGGGAGAAAACCACGAGGTCGCCGCTGTGGACGGTGCCATCGAACGTGAAGGTCTGGTTGTGCTTGTCCACGAAACTGACGCGGATTAAGTCCGGCGGGTTGTGGGGCGTGTGATGCGGATTGCGCCGATCGACCACTCTGGCGGTGACAGTCCCGTGCACTGTTTGGAGGTGGCCGTCGACCTGTCTAGTTAGGGAGCCAGGGCCGGAGAAATCGCAAACGCCGCCTTTGGTGCCGCTAACGAAGGAGGGACGGCCCATCTCGACGAGTACCCATGGCCCGTGGTGATTGTGGTGCTGCTCAAGCCGAAGGGAGCCCTCGAATGCCGGGTGGTGACCGTCAGCGGTGCGCTTGACGACGGAGAAGTGGAACGAACCGTTGCGCCCATCGTGGGTGGTGGCGGTCCCGGTCCCGTGAGATCCGATGGCGAGGATATGGTTAGCAGCCGCCAGGGCGGCAAAGCAAAAGACCGAAAGGAAACAGAGTTTTTTGAGCATGTTCAACCCTCTTGCCATTTTGACACCAATAAACCCGTCGGGGTTCCAGCTAGTGCTGGAGAGAGCAGCAAGGGCAATGAAGCGGACAATCTGGTTCGCGTTTTCAGGGTTGCTCGCCGTGGTCCTCGGCGGGTGCCCCGGGTGGGAACGAGGAGCTTTCGTTCGGGGTGGCCGGGGCAAATCTCGCGGCAGATAACGTCGCGTTGCGCAAGACTCCCAACGCGGATTTGCCCCTGAATGTCATCGCGTTCTCATTAGAGGGCAGGTATCAACTCGCAGCACGAAGTCGCGCGTTCCGTGATACCATCGCGTACTTCAAAGTTGACCACGAATCTTGCGTGATGACGTCTGTTTGATGCGCCTCATGATGTTGGGGTTGTCGTAAACGTCCGCGCGTGACCCGGTTCATTGAATCGCACATCCGCCCATGATACGAGGCGGAAGAACTCAGGGGCAAGTCCGCGATAGGAGACAATCGTACATCGGAGCTAATCCCCACGAGACTTGAAGGCTGTCGCGCGGGGATGCTTGTTTGGGTGTGATTTCGTCTCTATTTCATGGCACGTCACAATCGAAGATCTGTCGCTGCTTTTTTGAGCGGTCCCGGATCAACTGCCGTTCAGCCGC
>JBGTLG010000023.1:0-2643 GCA_041744215.1 Fimbriimonadales bacterium
CCAGCTTCGAGAAATCCCGCTCGGCCGAATATGCACCTCGACACATGCGACCAAGCCGGGCTGTATCGAAGTACAACGCGGTGGTCATAGGTATCTTGGATCATAGTCGGATCAAACGGGCCGATCCAGTAGTTCGTCCCAAGAAACGGCATACAGGTCGAGTTGGCGCCAACGCTCTTCCGCCACCTCGATAGCCTGTCGGCCAAATCGGAGAATGTAGGCAGTGGTCCTCCCTTGTTCGTCGAGCGTCTGGTATCCCACCGCGCGTTCCCCGTAGATACCCAGATCGCAGACTAACCCAGCTTCACTTTCCAGTTCTGACTTACGAATCAGGCTGACCTCAATCCCCTGAATCGCTTGCTGCTGAATCGCCACGAACACCTCAGTCGCCGGACGGACGGCCCGCGACGGCCAGAAATAATCGTCGATGATGAAACGGCGATGGACATGAAAGCCATGCTGCACAAGGTCGTAGTTGAATTGGAGGCTCGCCAGTCCAGGCTGATCTTGCCAATAGTCCTCCGTCTCAATGAGAGCGACGCTCAAGTAGCGCTTGGTCTGGCAGGTCGATAGCACGGCTTCATAAACCGTTCGCCACGTTTCGGTCTGCTTGAAGCTAAGTTCCTGCCGCAGAAGCTCTTCAAGTTGCTGCGACACTTGCTCCAGCCGAAAGTAGGCTTGCCGTTGAAAGACAGAATCCTGGCGACCGATCTCTTTGGCGAGTCGATTCAGTTGCTCAACGAGCACCCGGGCCGCGGCATCGGCCGTCTCTGGCAGTGGCTTGGGCCTGAATAGTCGAGCAAATAAAGTTTGTGACGGTGAATGCATGGCAGAATCTCATGAGAGTCAATCAAGTTTGTGATGCAAGAGTTGATGAATAGGATGTAGGAAGATTGAAGCGGAGAGATTTAGAAGAGAAAGTCCCTCCCGGCTACCGCCGGGAGGGATGATGGGCTATTCGCCTTCGACGGGCGCAATTTGCAGGGCTTCCTGCTGCAATGGAGTCGGCCGCTGATCGAGCAATTCGGCCACCTTCTGCCAGAGCTGCTTGATTTGCTTGCCGGATGTAGCGAGCCAGACGGTATCGAGTAGCTCTTCCTTTTCGCGACCGAGGGCCAGAACCTGTCGTCCCAGTTCGGTCCCTTCGAGGATTTCCTGTTCGTGGACTTTCGCCCGTCGGGCGATCGCCTGTTTTACCTCGTAGGGCTCGGTATAGTGGGTTGATTGAATGTGCTCAACCGGTAGCCCTTCCAGGATCGCCAGCATTTCGCAATAGGCTCGACCGCGATTTTTGTCGAGTTGCACCTTCTCCTGTTCAATCTGAGCGACCGTGGCTTTTAACTCAGCAATGCCTAGCGAGACGATGGCTCGTTGGCGTGCTTCCCGCCGCAGTTCTTCGAGGAACGTTGGCTTGTCCTTGGCATACAACTCCTCGATTGCATGTTCGATCTTGCGAGTGATGCGTTCTTTCCAATGGTTCTTCTCGGTGACAGTTAATTGTGACATGGCTGGTGTCTCCATTTGTGGTTGGTTTATTGCGGTGGCGGGCTGCCTGCCGCAGAGCTTGGGCGGCACGCCGAGTCCAGGGGGAGCCTCGCGATCAAAAGCTGACCAGGGAGGGTCAGCTTCGCGAGCAGCAGCCGGAGGCGGCCCTTGACCGGCGTGGCACAATCAGAAGGGGCAGGCGGAGAGTAAGGACGGTTATGAAGAGAAGGCAGTGAAGAGGAGGTCCAGTGGCGTGCAACAAAAGACCTCTACGAGAACCGCCAGCTCAGAACAGTTGAGTTTGCACGTGGGCGGACGGGGAAGTCGCCTCTGCAGGTCGTGTCCTCGTCGGAGGAATTGAAGGGACGTGTCATTCGCCGGCTTCTTCCAACCGTTCGATTACAGCCGTTCTTCGGAGCACATTAGCTACATGACCTCTGACCTCGGTCTCGGCGTGGTTCGGAGGATAGAATCCGCCACTTTCGAGCCAACCGCGAAGCGCTAAGTCGCGCTCGCGGGCCATGGTCAAGTCGCCGTCTCGCATCGCAGCGAGCATTTCCAGGTAGCATTGCGTCGGGTCCATCGAATTAACCTCCTTTCTATGCGCATAAATGGCAGCGTCCATGTTCCTCGGGCGTTTGTAGCCGGCGGCGGTCAACTGCGGTGGGAAACGCCGCGGAGCTGGCCAGCAGTTGCTTGTCAAACTCCCCGGCCAGCACGCGCTGGATTAAAGCCAGCGCGCGGTCTTCGCTCATCCAGGAGAAAGTGAGCGACTCGATCTGCACGTAGTCGTCCCTTTCTGGCCTGAGCACGGCGTACTCCTGGGCTCCGTCGGCACATGTCGCATCATTAACGAACAGGTACTCACCTAAGCGAAAGCCATTGCAGCCACACCAGGTGGACTGGGTGAGCTGACTGGCGAGCCACTGGGCGCTCTCGGAGTGCGTCACGTACCAGACACGATTTTTATGCAACATGGCGCTCGCCCTCCTCTGCCGGTTCCGAGGACTCTTGCAAGGCGCCGATGATTCGGGTTGCTGTCCGTTGAATCCGTTCGAGCGAACTCACCAAGGTTTCCTTGTTGCCTTGGTAGAGTTGGATATAATCCGAGCTGCGTGTCGAGCAATCGAACTCAAACGCATTGCAGACGACAAAGGC
>JBGTLG010000024.1:0-24536 GCA_041744215.1 Fimbriimonadales bacterium
ACGCAATACTCCGAAAGAATCTGTCCGTGAACGGCATTGGCCAGCATCCCATCTCAGCCCCGATGACAGGCGTGACTGGCAATCTCAAAACAGGTTGACTTTCGACTCTCCAAAGACTTAACCGACGGAACTCTCATGCACGAAAGAAAGCGTCCGAACCGCTCGCACCGCACCACCCAACTCATCCAGCGAGTTCAAAACCCCGCGTTAACAATTATAAACAGTGGTGAGTTCGATGAGTCAGGTGAGTCCGATGACTCCGATGAGCCGTTAACATTCCGCAGTCAACCAGACCCTGAAACAAAACGAGCCCATCCCGACAACCTTGAAAACCTACGCCGAATAAAGATTGGATAGCTTGATCTTGAAGGCGGCCATCGGCATCTCTTTCATTTTTGCTTCCCCATCGTATAGAGTCTGCCACTCGGAGCTAAAGTTATCCGACCCACACGCTTCGATGCTCGTCGATCGGCATGTACTCGGTTCTCTTACCGACGAATAGGATCCGCACCGTCGCGATCTCTTTTGCTCGAAGAGGAATTCTGATGGTGTCATCTGATAAAGACACCGGCCGGTCGATCGATTCGCCAAAGAAATCGACGCGGCGCGCCGACTCGACTTCCCAGAGGAATCGCACTTCAACTTCCTGCGATTCGCCGTCCGGTTCGAAGAGCCGCAGTTCGAGTTCTTCTCCGACTTTGCGGATTGATGTGATGCACGGTCTGCTTGTAACCGACAAGAAGTCGCCGAAGCGTATGCCTTCAAACAACTGTGCGTGCGCGAGCAGGCCAGAGTTGAGCAGCGAACCGGAAGGAACGAGCTGGAAGTCGATCGTCGCGCGCTTCGCGTGTTTGCCTTGGTCCCACGCATCCCATGCGAAGATCACTTCGTCGAAGCCGTCATCCCGCGCGAACGCGAGGCTGTTTTGACCCGATAGAAACAGCAGCCCGCCACCGTTCCAATCTGCAGAGATGAGCGATTGGTGAACGATTGGCCGCTCAACCCAGCGGTCTTCTTGATTCGACGTGAGCCAATGTCCGGTCGGCTGCCTTGTAAGCCATCTGCCGTTGGGATGGATCTCTTCGACGGAGAATGGCGCGTCCACCCGCCAACGTTCAACAGGCTTTGCGCAGCGAACCGGAAGAGTGATCGCACGATCGACTCCGGTTGGAACTCTATCGACTTCCAGGACGAGTTGCCCGCGCGGCGCGCCAACCGCGATCGTCCACTTGAGCGTTCCTCTTCCTTCGGGCCCGGAGATCGGTGTTGTCAGGACTGCTTGTCCGTTTCGTTCGACGAGGTTTGGCGGTCCATCCGCTTTCCACCCGCTCGGCAGCCCGACGGGCGCGCCGAGCACGTTTTCTCCGCCCCGACCAAGGCGAAGAGCGACGAGTTCGCCCGACTTCTCGTCGAACGCTTCTCCATAGACGGCGGTGTTTGGCGCGATGAGGCCATCTCCTCGCAGTATCTTTTTCTGCGTGGCGGGTTTCGGTGGCTCAGCGGGCTGTCCGAGATGTTTCGCGCACCGATCGACAATGTCGTTTGCGAACATGATCGCCATCTGCGCGTATCGATGTCCGATTCGGTTCGTGAACCCCTCGCATTCGTAAGCGTCGTGTCCTTGGCTCATCATCAGATTTCGCCAAGCTTCGGCGAGTTGCCACTCTGGATAGGCGTCGAATTGCGGGTACGGCTGACCAAGGTAGCTGCACCAGCTTGCGAGGAACTCTGCGCGAAGGATTGTGCGTTCGGCTTTTCTCCAGAGTCTTGGAAGTGCGTCGCCGTTCTTTCCCGCGGAAACTCCGTGGAAGCAGTCGTCGAGCGAGTAACTGCGAGGTGGCGCTGCTTTGAGTGCGCTTGAGGTCGCGAAGTATTCTGACAGGAGGGTCGGTTCTACTAACGGATCTTTGCTCGCGAGGAGTTTTTCGAGGAATGGGAGCGCGAATTCTGTGCGCCACATCCAGTTCGGTTTGTCGAGGATTTCGAGCCACGTAATCATCAGCGCGCCATCTTTTAGCATTAGGGGATGGCCGAGCTGTTCTTGCGCTGTTGGTATTCCGCGCATGAGGCATCGTTCGGAATATGGAATGGCAGGAATCTGCGACCCGTCTGGCGCTTCCCAGAGAATAACTTCCTCTTTTTCGGCTGGCCAGGTCGGCGTGTGCCAGGTGTGTTGCGGGAACAGCAGCGCGCCTGTGTACCCGAGCTGCACAAGCAGTTGGGGAAGTTGCGGAAAGAAGTCAAACTCTTCCTCGGCAAAGATGCGCGGTCTCGCATCGAGGATGTTCTTGAACGCCTGGATGCCTGCGATTCTTTGGCGGATGTTGGATTCTGCTCCGATGAGACCGCCGTACGGCTGGGTGTAGGTTCCGCCCCAAACTTCGATCTGTTCGGATTTCAGCGCATTGCGCAACCATTCGATGCAGTCTGGATCTTCGACGGCAAGGTGTTCGATTCCGCGACCGTCAAAGTTGAGCCCTACCTTCAGGTTCGTTCGCTCGACGACCTCCTTCAGCGCGCGCGCTGAGTTTGCGAGTGTGTCCTGTCCCCATTCCCAAACCATGCCTGTCCAGTGGTTGTGCTTGCCGAACACGAATCTGACTGTCCTTGGGGGCGACATGCGGAGAGCATACTTGGGACAGAAGTCGTTATACTTGCCTGGCATGAACGCAGGAGTAGGCGCAACGCCCCCGAAGCAGAAGGCGATCCCGACATGGGCTGTCGTGACACTTGTCATTAGCGGGGTCGTCTTGGTAGCTGTCGCCTTGATCTTCGGCTTTGTGATGTACAAGTTTATCGATCAGGCGGTGCGGTACGAGCGAGTGAATGAGGTTATGGAGGAGAACTACCGGAAGGTGTCCAACGGAGAGTTCATACCTGAGTCAAAGCCTTTCAGTGGATCGGATGCGATTTCGACTTTTGGGAACGAGCTGCACGAGATGACTCGCCTGCTGCAACTCGAATACATGGCTTATGTGGATCGAATGGACGAACTTGATTTCATGGTCGAAGAGCACTTCTATGCATACAGCGATCAGGAGAGTTACGATAAGGCGCGCGCGAGCATCGATGACATGGTTATTGGGCTTGAGGAGTACGTCGCCGCTTGCGACAAGATCCTGTCAGAGTTCGGTAAGCGAGTTCGCGATGCGGTTGCGGGCGATCGGCTAGGCACTCAGCTGGCTGACGATTATATTCGCGGCGAAGAGCACGAGCTCGATTTCTTTCGACAGGAGTTAGAGCCGACGCGGGATCTTGCAAAAGCGCGCAAGCAACTGCTTGCGCTTGTGTGGGTAAACCGAACACACTTTGAGGCAGGATCCGACGAAGAGGTGACGATGGCTTCGCACATCCGCGCCGGGGTTAAATCGCAATACGAAGCGATCTTGAAAGAGATCGAGCGTCACTGGGGGCGGCTCGATGAAATTGAGGAATCGCGGCAGCGTTAACCGATCCTTAGAGCGCGAAGCCTTTTGATTCGCTCTTCGAGTGGCGGGTGTGTCGAGAAGAGCGCAGAGAGCCCCTTGCCGCTGAGCGGGTTCGCGATGTACATATGCGCTGTCTCTGGCTGCGCCAGCCGCGACGGCGAGCCGGGAATGATTTTTCCGAGGGTTCCCAGAGCATCGGCGAGAGGATCTGCATCTCCGAGCAATCGTGCGGCCATTTCGTCCGCTGCGTATTCTCGCGTTCTCGATACCGCCATCTGGATAGCAACCGCCGCCATGGGACCGACGATCATGATCGCCAGGGTTCCTAAGATTCCCGGTCCGTCTTCGGAGTTTCCGAAGAAGAGCGCGAAATGCGAGATCCACATGATCGCGCTAGCAACGGACGCGACGACGGTCATCGTGAGGGTATCGCGATTCTTGATGTGCGCGACTTCGTGTGCGAGGACTCCGATGACTTCACGCTCGCTCATTGTTTGGAGAAGTCCGGCTGTAAAGCAGACGCTCGCGTTGCCTGGGCCTCGGCCACAAGCGAACGCGTTTGGCTGGGTGTCCGGCGAAAGGTGGAGCCTGGGCGCAGGGATTCCCGCCCGCTGCGCGATGCGCTCGTTCGCTTCGAACAACCACGGCGCATCAGCCCGGGACAGGGGCTTTGCGCGCGCAAACGATAACGCGATCTTCTCGCTGAACCAAAACGTTCCGAGATTAAAGATAAGCGAGAAGGCCAAGGCTATGATGAGCCCGATTTGTCCGCCGAAGAGGTAGCCAATACCGAGGAAGAGCCCCGCCATCACGACCATCAGCAAGCCAGTTCTGAGGTAGTTCATATTCTCCCTTTGATTCAACGTGGGAGCAGAGCCGTCAGTTCCGAAACTGCTCTGCAGCGTCGACGACATTCGAAAGCAGCATCGCTACAGTCATTGGTCCGACCCCGCCGGGCACTGGGGTTATCCATTCTGCGCGTTGGCAAGTAGGCGCGAATTCAACGTCGCCGACATCCGTGTCACGTCCTTCGACGCGATTGTATCCTGCGTCGAGAATGACTGCCCCTTCCTTAATCCAGTCGCCCTTTATCATTTCAGCGCGTCCCACTGCGGCGACGAGGATGTCGGCCGTTCGGCAAATATCGGGCAGGTCCCGGGTCTTGCTGTGACAGATCGTCACCGTCGCATTTCTTTCGAGCAGCATAAGCGCGGCAGGCTTGCCAAGAATCACACTTCTTCCGACGACCACAGCATTCTTGCCTTCGCAGTCGATCCCGTATTCTTCAAGGATACGCATCATGCCAAGAGGGGTGGCGCACCGAAAACCCTTTGCGCCGCAAACGAGGAGCCCGAGCGATTCTGGCGTCATTCCGTCGACGTCTTTGTTTGCACCGAGTGCGATAAGGGCTGCCTCTTCATCGAGATGTTTTGGTAAGGGATGTTGGACAAGAACGCCGTGCACGCTTGGGTTTGCGTTGAGTTCATGAATCTTATCTATGACCCAGCTTTGCGATGTTGTTCCGTCGATCGAATAAGACTCGCCGGTGATTCCAATCGCTTCTGCCCATCGGTGCTTCATTTGGACGTAGGCGAGGCTTGCGGGATCGTCGGCAGCAACGAGCACGTCGAGGCGCGGCGTGACTCCCTTCGAAGCCAGCGCAGCGACACGTGATTTCAGTTCTTCGCGAACTCGTCTCGACAGAGTTCGACCGTCAAGCAATTTACTCTTCGACTTCGTCTCCATGCACTTTCAGTCCTTCGTGCTTGACAAGGTTGCCAAGGATACCGTTGACGAATGATCCGCTCGCTTCCGTGCTGTACTTTTTCGCCAAGTCTACTGCTTCGTTGATTGCGACCGCGGGCGGCACATCTTGCACGTTGAGAATCTCAAAAACTGCGATTCGGAGTATGGCAAGGTCAACTGCAGCCAGGCGGTCGAGCGTATAGCCTTCGGCGAGCGATTCGATTCTTGCGTCAATATCAACTCTTCCGCTCTGCACGCCATTTACTAAGTCTGTTGCATACGCCTTTAGGTCATCGGACAGGTCGCGTCCTGAGACGGCTCCTGAAAGACCATCCTCCAAAGTCTGATCGCCTACCGACATCCCATATAGTGCTTTGAGTGCAACTTCGCGCGCCTTTCGTCTTGACTTAGACGCCACTAGCTACCTCAGTCATGATGCGGGACACCCATTTCGTGTCGACGTCGCCGCTAACGTAGTCTGGGTGGCGCACCAACGTGCGGAGGAACGGGATGTTTGTCGAGACGCCTTCGACTTGGAAGTTGTCAAGTGCAGCCTCAAGTTTTTCGACTGCGTCGGCCCGATCTTTACCGGTAACTATGAGTTTTGCAATCATAGGATCATAGAAGGGCGAAATGACGACACCGGAATCAACGTAAGTCTCGACGCGGATATGGTCGTCTTTCGGCGGACTCCACTTTGCAATTGTGCCGCAGCTCGGAGCGAAGTCTTTGCTCGGATCTTGGGCGGTGATCCTTGCTTCGATGGAATGCCCTTTCCATTCGACATCTTCCTGCGAAAATGCGAGTTCTTCACCCGCTGCAATTCGCAACATCGCTTGGACAATGTCGATGCCGGTAACCTGTTCTGTGACAGGATGCTCCACTTGCAGACGCGTATTCATTTCGATGAAGTAGTACTCGCCCGACGCATCCATCAAAAACTCGATTGTTCCTGCATTGACATACCCGACCGACTTTGCAAGACGTACTGCCGCTTCGCCCATACCTCGTCTGGTTGTTGGGTCTATTCCAGCAAAAGGCGCCTCCTCGATCATCTTTTGGTGACGCAGATTTTGAACTGAGCACTCGCGCTCGCCGAGGCTGACGCAGTTACCGTACGCATCAGCAATGATTTGGATCTCGACATGGCGAGGGTTGTCGATACACTTTTCGAGGTACATATCACCATTGCCGAAAGATGCCTCCGCTTCTTGGCTTGCCATTTGCAGAAGTCTCGGGAGCTCATCTGCGGACTCTACACGACGGATTCCGCGACCGCCCCCCCCGGCGACCGCCTTCAACAAGACTGGGTATCCGAACTGATCTGCGAGTTCGAGCGCATGCTGCTCGCTTTCGATTAGGCCCTCGGATCCAGGAACGACAGGGCAGTTCGCGTTGATCGCCGCGGTACGCGCGGCTGATTTATCCCCCATCACGGACATCGCGTCTACGGGCGGCCCAATGAACTTCATGCCAAGCGCTTGCAGCGCGTCCGCAAACTGCTCTTGTTCACTGAAGTATCCATATCCGGGATGGACAGCCTCTGCGCCGCTCGTGACTCCAGCCATCAGTACATTCGCCATGTTAAGGTAGCTCTGTTGATTCGGCCCGGGACCTATGCATATTGCTTCGTCTGCGAGTCGCACATGTTGGCTGTCTCTGTCCGCCTCGCTGTAAACCGCAACTGCGCGTACCCCAAGTTCATGACATGCGCGAATGATCCTGACAGCGATCTCGCCTCGATTTGCGACGAGAACTTTCTTAAACATCAAATGTCCTCATGTCCTGGATGAGGACATTTGACGATTTGGGTTGGGGGACTGTATTCGTAGGCTTCCTTGCCAACTGGGCATTGGAGCATTCTGGACGGCAGGGAGAGTTCAGTCAGTGAGTTAGGAATGACATCATCAATCTTCTGCATCTGGATCGCGGCGCGAACCTGCCCAAGATAGTTTGAACATTCGAAATCCTTCGCCTTGAGCGCTGCGCGTCCCACTGTGGTCTTCCCAAGCCCGTCGGGCCGGTCGCTGTCGGGCTTGCCGAATCCGCCGCCGAGGTATACGGCAGCGAGAATGCCTATGATCGCAACTACTACGATCAGCTCGATTAGCATATGTCCGGCGGCTTTGTGTCTTTTCATGGTCGAATCCTTGCGATTGCCTGACCATATTCTACAGGCTGTCCATCCTCGACGAGAAGTTCATCAAGTGTTCCTACTGATCCCGCAGAGATTTCGTTCGGTAAACCAAGCGCTTCTATGATTCCGATGACCGTGTCGGGGGCGACTTGTGTTCCCTCTTCGACGCCTGAAGGCGCGGATCGAAAGAATCCGACCATCGCGCTTCGCACAACGACATCCGTTGCGGAAAGCTCTGTTCCTGGCACATCAGCACAGAGAATCGGTTCTGAATGGAGAGGTGTGTTTGCAGGCAGTTCGAGGCGCAGGCTCGCGTCTCCTTCACGGATACGGACAGCGGTTAGGCCGTGCCTCTTCGCTGCAAGGACGATGCCTTCGATGGTGTCAATATCATATCCACTCATATCTTCAGCTTGAAGACGCAGAACTCAACAACCTTCATCATTTGAGCGAACACGAAGAGAAGGATTGCAAACAACACGAACTCTTCGAGCAGTCCGGGGTCGCCCGCAGCCGCCGTTTGGACTACCTCTGTCGCTCCTTCGGAGCTGAAGGTAAAGCGGCTCATCAGCTTGTCAAAGTCACCTACGAGACCTTGCGTCCAAACCAGGAGTCCTGGCCTCAAAGCCAGATAGAACAAGACCATTGCCAGCGGCACTGCCCACGTTAGCAGCTTGTACTTTTGCCGCTGATGCTCGTTGTAGATGACGCACTGACGGCAACGCTCTGCTTTCTGCCCGGCGGTCAACGTCTTGTTGTAAGGGATGAATTTCGCGGCTGCGACGGCATCCTTAGGGATAACCGTTCCAGACATTGCTCCGTGGATGACTTCTTCTTCGCACATGCACCCAACCCGCTCTCGCCAACAGCATCTTCTTGAATGGTAGATAGGGCATTGCTCGCGGACAAACTTGCGGCAGAACGGCAACTGCCAGCACTTGCCCATGAAGACGTTTCTGTAGTCGTAGTCTTCCCTGACGCCGGATCCGTACTTCATCAGAGTTTCTTTCGATCCGAACAGGGTTCTATTGCGAATTCGAATGATGATGTCTGCGACTTGTAGGATGACTGCTGCTATGCCCAGTATGAGGCCGCCGAGCTTCAGAGAGAATAGGGCACGCCCGACCATATCCCAACTCTCGATGCTGGTTTCACGATAGCCGATGACTGCGTCGAGCCACCAGTTCGAAGTAAAGAAAACGGTCGCGACAATAAAGAGGGTTACGGGCAGCGCAATATCTCCCCAGAACATGAGCGCCATCCCGGCTCCGAAGAGAATCAGCCCCGCAATGAGAGCTATCTGCCCCCATTGCACCATTGCGGTCCCGTCCTTGAGCGCCTGAATACCGGCGGTGTCGCTTGGTGCAGCCGTCACCCAGTTGCTGCCGAAATAGTAGGTGACGTAGATTAAGACGCCTGTCGCCAAGAGCGACATGACGATCCCGACAATCAGGACCTTTCCACCGGCCCATTCGATTATGTTCGCGAACCAGTCTTCTTTGAGCTGGGCCGGACCGGGAGCGGAGACAGGGTTCTTCGCCATCGAGTTTCCGAGTTAAGCAGAAGAGACGCGCTCGAGGTATGTGTCGGTTCGAGTATCGACCTTGATCACGTCTCCTACCGCGATATGGAAGGGTACCGCGATGGTGGCGCCGCTTTCCAAGACGGCTGGCTTGTTGCCTCCGCTCACGGTGTCGCCTTTGAATGCGGGGTCCGTTTCAGCGATTTTCATTTCGACAAAGGTGGGTACTTCGATTCCGCTTACTGTACCGTCGACGGTCGTCGCCGTAACGGTCATTCCTTCGGTGAGGTACTTAGCGCCGTCGCCAAACATCTCGATTGGGTAGTCGGCCTGGTCGTAGTCTTCGGAGTCCATGCAGGTGACCGAGTCACCGGAGCGATAGAGAAACTGCATTTGTTTCTGCTCGATTCTGGCGGGTTCAAACCTCTCGCCTGCTCGGAAGGTCTTCTCAATCGATTGGCCGGATTTGAGCTTTTTGAGTTTGGTGCGTACGAACGCGCCGCCCTTTCCTGGCTTGACGTGCTGGAACTCAACGACCTTGTAAACCTCTCCATCGAGGTAGATCGCCATACCGGTTCGAAAATCGCTAGTATCAATAGACATAGAGGGACGGCGTGAGTATACACGTCGTCCCTCTCGATCAGTCCGATGGGCTCTAACCGGTTACTTATAGTCGATCGTACCGGGCGCGCTCGCCTTCGTCGCCTCATCAACCGGGGGAAGGTCAGCGGGCTTCTGAGGAAGGTTCTTGAGCTCCTCCTCAGGATTGTTACCGCCGCTACACCCGGCGATCGCGACCGCACCTGCGGCCCCGATCAAGATGCTTGCGACTCCGGCAGCCGCCGCTCGTTTCAGAACGCCAGCCATGCTATTGCAGATCCCAGATGTAGGACTCTCTATCAAAGATAAAGCCGCCCCACGCGTTTCGGACATCGCACCCAGCGGTGATCCGGTCGATTCGAAGTGGCTTCGAGTGGCCGTCCAGGAAGGAGACCGTCACGACGCCTTCGTTGCGGCGGGTCCAGGTTTGGGCACCCATCGCCTTGCTGGCGAGGTGATACGGGAACGCTCCTCCGAACGTATTCCAGGCCGTTGGAGAGGTCGGGTTCCAGCCGCCAAACCACCAGATTCCGAGAACGCCACCGATGGCTGGGAATGAGTTCTCGCCGCCTGTGTAGAACCGGCAGGGAGGATCAAGCGCCCAGTTACCGCCGTCTACCGGCGCACCATTGGAGGGTGCACGATCCCAGATCGAGTCAAGGATCGCGATCGTCTCAGATGGTTGGGCCACCCGAGACATGTTGATTGCCGCCGGGCCATCTTGGGGGAGGCCCGTGCATCGGTTGATGGCGGTGGTGTAGCGGACCATCGGCGCCAGGTACTGGGAGTTTAGGCCGTGATTGGCCTTGGTAGTCCAGTTGAAGTACCTCTCTCGCTGGTTGGCACCCGGCGCGCCCGTTATGGGGTCTCTGTCGAGGCCACGGTCGGTCGCGTTCGGGTCAGACGGACAACGCGTGTACTTGATGTTGGCGATGTACGGCTGCATATCCAGAATCCAGTTGCTCTGCTCTGGATTGCTTCCCGTACAGTGGGTGATGCTGCATGGGCAGTAGTTCACCAACGGCATATGATCGTCCCAGTCCCCGAAGTACAGGTGGAACGCCTTGGAGACTCCGTTGAAGTTGCTGAGGCAGCTGGTCTTTTTGGCCGCTTCCTTTGCCTGCGCAAAGACAGGGAACAGGATGGCAGCCAAGATCGCGATGATCGCGATGACTACGAGCAGTTCTATAAGGGTAAACCCCTTCTTACTTGATTGCATCTCACACCTCCGGGGCTTCCAGCCCCAAAAGAATTGCTCCCCGTTCAACGCCACGGGGCGCTTAACATCAATATAACAGAAAAATAGCGAATCCGGTCATAGATTTTTTGCAAAACTTTGGAGGCACCTACTTGCCCTTTCACCACGTAATATGTCTGGAAACACCCTTTGGAGGGATGACGATGACCCATAAATTGACTCTAGCTACCTTTCTAACCGGAGTTCTCCTCGGCCTCGGCTGCAACGGGGACGTCCCAGATACGCCCGATTCCGCGAGGGCCGAGCCGGTGGTGACTTCACCTTCACCCGAGAGTACGGGAGATGCTGTTGAGGCGCCACCGACGGCGGACGCAGACACGCAGACACCTGCACCCGCGGATTCCAAGCCAGGAGAAGCTCCGGCAGCAAATGCCCCTCGGGCAAACAACCAGGGCAACCAGCCTCGAACCAATCAAGGAGGCGGTGGCGGGAACAACCCTAACCGGGCCCAAGGCGGTGGGGGCGGAGGTTTCCGGGGTGGCGGCGGGATGATCTCGCTGGCTATGCGCGAGGATGTTCGAAAAGAGATTGGCGTAACGGACGAGCAAGTTGAGAAGCTGCGCGCGAAGTCTCGAGAATTGATGCCGCAGCCTGGAGCTGACGGTCAACGGCCAAACGTCGATATGCAGGAGTTAACCAAGAAGATGGAGGCGGCGGTCAAGTCGATACTCACGCCTGCGCAGGTTACTCGCCTGGGTCAACTCCAGCTGCAGCGAGAGGGACCGACGGCGATGGCGCGCAAGGAAGTGGCCGACAAGGTCGGCTTGCCGGAGGCGACCCGAGCGAAGATCCAAGGGCTCGTTGAGGCCAACGCGGCCAAGGCTCGTGAGCAGGGCGCATCAAGGCCGGAGAACCAGGAGGAAGCCCAGAAGCGGATGGCCGAAATGCGGGCGAGCCGCGAGAAGCTTCAATCCGACATCCTCGCTCAGCTGAGTGCGGAGCAAAAGGCCAAGTGGGAGTCGCTCCTGGGCAAGACGTTCACGTTCCAGCAAGGCGGGGGTGGCGGCGGAGCCGGGCGACCCATCGCTCCGCGCGATTGATGCGAGGCCCCTACCTCCAGCCGTAGTGCGAGAAGAACGCCGGTGCGAGCCTCTCTTGGGGGCTCGTGCCGGCGAGTGAAAAGTAGAACCCTATGGGGTTAGTTGCGAGGTCGTCGCGCCGTTCATTGAACTGAGTCCCGCCCCATCTGGTGCCGGCCGCGACGAGTTCGAACTGGGTAAAGCGGCCGGAGCCCGTGTCGTACATCGCCTTTCCAAGGAGTTGGAGTTCGTATCCCCGGTTCTGGCGCCCGACAGGCCCTCCCACAGACCACACTCCGCTTTGCGCGGCTATGGCCAGGCCCTCGAACCGGAGGAAAAGAGTCGCTCCAGCCCGCGCTCGGATTTCTGCTCGTAGGAATGCGGTTGGGAGATTTGCGTCTGAAAACGGGCTGGTTTGCCCTCGAACGTTGTCTGCGAGGTGCAAGCGAGCGATACGACGGACTATTGCCTCGGGGACGAGCCGAGTCTGCCCGGCTTCGTGGATGTTCGGCACGAATGCCTGCATCTCGTCGTATCGGAACCAAGCGAAGTCCTGGTTCCAGGACTTGCCCCGCCAACCCGATACGTCGACCTCGCGCGGCAGGTCGTGGGAGATGACGCGAAGCGCCATCCCGTCTCGCGGGTAGTAGTCTTCGCCCCGGTCGACCTGCGCGCGGGCGAAGATCGGGTCTTCGGGCAGAAGTCTCTCCGACTTCGGGATTGCCGCCCACGCCGCCAAGGCCTTTTCGAGTACCTCAGCAACTCGTGTGGGGTCGTTGCTGTTGATGGAGCCAAGGTGGATTCCGGACGGAGTCAGAACGTAGGTGCCTTGGCGTGTGGCAGGGTGGTCTCTGGAAAAGCTCTTTTCGGCGACTTTCTGGAACAGCAGGCTATCTGGATGCGAACTGCGCTGGAGCCGGCCGACGTCGTCGGCAGCTGAAACGAACTCTTTCGCGAGTTCGATATTCTTAGGATCGGTCCAGACCAACTGTCTGTTTATGACGCCGTTGTTTCACGTACAGGCGAGGGGGTGGCCGTTCATCACCCAGAGCAGGATCGGCTTGTCCTGCTGTTGGGCGTAGACGACGGCCGTCCAGAGATCGGCGACCCAAGGAATCTTCTGCGCGCTTTCGGTGAGGGCGGGCGGGATGATTTGGGCCTTGATCTCCTCATACGTAGCGTCGGTCAGCACGACAGTCTGGCTGAGGGCCAAGATAGCTGCAAGCATCGGGTCTGTTAGACGTGCCTGAATCCTTCATCGTTGCGGGGCCAAGTTAGCCTCTAGGTCTGCGAGATTTGGCCTCAGATGCCGACAATTGAGGTTGTTGATGCATCGACATGTCTCCACCCCCGTGCGTGAAGGGGACGCTCGGCCATGATTATCGGTCTGATCGTCGTCCTTGCCGCTGTCGTCGGCGGGTTCATCATGGCTGGCGGCAAGGTCGGCGTATTGATTCAGATCGCTGAGTTCGTCATTATTGGCGGCGCGGCCCTAGGCTCGATCCTGGTTTCGAACCCCCCGTCCGTACTCGGCAAGATCATGAAGGAAGTGATGGCTGTTATGAAGCCATCGAAGTACTCGAAGGCTTCCTACATTTCACTTCTCAAGATGATGTTTTCGATGTTCAATCAGGCGCGACGGGACGGCTTGCTCGTTCTCGAGCCGCATGTCGAGCATCCCGAACAAAGCGAAATCTTCAAGCGTTGTCCGGAGTTACTTGAAGATCACCACGCGATGCTGTTTTTTGCAGACACGACGAAGGTTGTGCTGACTGGCGCTGTTGCGCCGCATGATCTCATGGAGATGATGGAGATCGATCTTGAAGTCGCGCGCGAAGAGAAGGAGCACGTGCAACACATCGTCCAGACGATCGCTGATGCGATGCCTGGTTTCGGAATTGTCGCGGCAGTACTTGGCGTTATCGTTACGATGGCTTCGATTGGCGGCGACCCCGCGTCGATTGGCGCGCACGTTGCGGCTGCTTTAGTCGGGACGATGCTTGGCGTGTTGCTCGCTTATGGAGTATTTGGCCCGATCGCCAGCGCGCTTAAAGCGAGGAACGCTCAATCAGCGCAGTTCATGCAGTGCATTCGGTACGCGCTATTCAGTTTCGCTCGTGGCGAGAGCCCAATCACTTGTATCGAGTTTGCAAGGCGAAACATCGACCCTGAGATTCGCCCGACGTTTACGGAGATGGAGCAGGCGGTGCGCGAGAAGAAGCAGGAGGCTGCATAGTTGCCCGACCAATCGCCGGTTATCATCAAGAAGATCAAGAAAGGCGGCAACGAGCACCACGGGGGCTCTTGGAAGGTCGCCTTCGCCGACTTTATGACCGCAATGATGGCGTTCTTTCTTGTCATGTGGATTCTTGGGTTAGACCAAGACACACGCAGCGCGATTGCCGGCTACTTCCAGGACCCATTTAACTTTGAGAAAAAAGCTGCCGGGAACACTCTCGAGTCGCTGCTGAACGCAAAAGCAGATGAACCCGGAGAGGCTGGGGCAGCTCGCGAGTTGCCACCGGAAGCGAGGGACAGGGAGATTGCAGAACTTGCAATGATCCAGGAAGAACTCGCAGGTCTCGCCGAGATTGATCCAGACCTTGCAGAGCTCGCTGAGCAGATGGAAGTGAGGATGACGGACGAGGGACTGATTATCGAATTCACTGAGGGCGTCGGCGCGGCATTTTTCGAGAGCGGGAGTGCTGTGATGCGGCAGCAAGCGCGGGAGATCTTTACGCGTCTTGGCCAACTGCTCGCGAAATCCAAGCGGCATATCGTGGTCGACGGGCACACAGATGCTGCGCAATACGCGCCAGGCGCAAGTTATGACAACTGGACGCTCTCGCAGGATCGCGCGACGGCGACCTACCGAGTTTTACGTCAAGCTGGCGTATCTGAAAAGGACGTCTTGGCCGTTCGCGGATTTGCGGATCGACGGCTGAAGATACCGGCGGATCCGAAGAGTTTCGCGAATCGCCGCGTGTCCGTGTTGCTTCCGTTCATATGGAAGGAACGAGAAGTGACCGGCTCTGGCGATGGCCTGGATCCTTCGATTCAAGCGAAAATCGTCGAAGACTTTTCAATTCGAAAGTCGGACTGATTTTGCCGCGATGGGCACCGGGATCCGAGACACGCGTGGATAGCTGAGTCACCTGACGAGTGGCTTTTCAAGATACGCTTTCGCGAAGAAACCTAAGTGCATTGTTGAACGCCTCATCAACCGACATTTGGTAGATGCGCCGCATCGCCTCTTCGGTTCGAGACTGTCCCTGGAGCCCAGCAGCGAAGTTGCGCCAGAACGACTCGTCGCCGTGCTGCTTGAGGAATTCGATCAGCTTAGCGTTGCCGAAAGTCTGTGCGAGGTATCGGATCACCCAAGCGGACTGTTGGTACGCGAGCCAGATCGCGTCCAGGGTCTCGGGGGTGCCGTCCGGGAGGCCGAATTCCGCCTCCAACTCCTCCCAGCCGAGCCATTCGACCTTGCTGGCGGCGAAATCATCGCGGTCGATCGGTTCGAAGGTGTCCTCGACCCAGACGGCGACGCCTTCTTCGACCCACCTGGGGGCCTCGTCCTTGGTGTAGCGCATGGTGATGACGTGGGCGAACTCGTGCGCGACGGTTTTGTGGAACTCGTCTGGTTTGCGGAGGGCGGCGTGGGGGAGGCAGATCTTGATGTGAGGGACGCGGGGGCTCGCGTAGCCGCCGGGATGGCTGGCCCAGGGCGCGTCGGCTTCCTCGGCGAGGATCGTGACGAGCGCCGGGGTGTTTTCGGTGTATTCGAGGGCGGTCTTTGCCCTTTCGACGGCTCTCGCGACGGCGGCGTGGGGGCTCGGCGCCTCCTCGGGGATGTATTCGAGCAGGAGGTTTGGGCCGAGGGCGTCGATTGTCGAACGATGGCGCGTGACGGCTTCGGCTTCGAGGGTCCGATACCACCCCGCCATTGCGGCGGTCGGCCCGAGGCCTGCCCTTTTGGCCGCTTCGAATGCCTCGACGATCCTGTCTTCGTCGTAGAGTCTGAAGATGGCGTCCCATCCGAGTTCGTGGCGTGGCGCGACAACTTGCACGAGTTTGGGGATGATGCCACGTTGTACACTGTGCGGGATGGCCACGCGGTCGCTCTCTCTGGATAAAATGGCTCGAGCCGTGGAGAAGGTTCGAGAGAGGTTGCTGCAGGCTGTCGCGGCGCTCGAAGGAGCGGGCGTTCCTTACGCGATCGCCGGCGGTCACGCCGTTGCCGTTTGGGTGGCAAGCGTCGATGAAGCGGCGACGCGGACGACGCGCGATGTGGACGTTCTGTTGAGGCGCTCGGACTTCGAGGTGGCGCGGGCGGCCCTGGAGAGCTCCGGGTTCGTCCACAGGCACGCGTCGGGAATGGACTTGTTTCTCGACGGGCCCGATTCGAAGGCCAGAGAGGCTGTCCACCTGATCTTTGCGAACGAGTTTGTTCGTCCGGGCGAGCCGGAGCCGAACCCGGATGTCGATGCCGCCGTGTCGGGGGAGCAGTTTCGCGTGCTGTCGCTGGAGGCGCTGGTGAGAATCAAGCTGACGGCGTTTCGCGATAAAGACCGGACTCACCTGAGGGACCTCATCGACGTTGGCTTAGTCGACGAATCGTGGCTTGCGCGGCTTCCCCAGGAGTTAGGAGTGCGGCTCAGGCAGTTGCTCGACGATCCGCACGGGTAGGCGGGGCTGCAAGGTATCATCGTTCGGACAACAAAATACTCTCCGGTCATGCGCCGGGCGGATGAGACGCTTTTCTACTGATTCGCCAAGTCCCCGAACAACGCGGGGCCCGCACCGGCCACCGGAACACTTGGGTGACGGTTTGAACAAGGAAATCATCGTCAACGTCACCCCTCGCGAAACGCGCATCGCCGTCGTCGAAGACGGACAACTAATGGAGTTGCGCGTGGAACGCGAGGAGCGTGTCGTTGGCAGCATTTACAAAGGCATCGTACAGAACGTTCTCCCCGGCATGGATGCAGCGTTTGTAGACATTGGATTGGAGCGCAATGCGTTCCTCTATGTCGCAGACATTCTCCCGGAGGAGGATAACAATGGCGACAGCCCAGCGAGCATCAAGCGATCGGAACTGCGTCGCAGACAGATCAAGGATCTGTTGCGGCCAGGACAAGAGATCATGGTGCAAGTTATCAAGGGCCCGCGCGGAACGAAGGGCGCGCGCGTATCCTCGCGCGTGGCGCTTCCTGGTCGCTATGTTGTTTTGATGCCGACAGGGAATCACGTTGGCGTCAGCCGGAAGATCGACAGCCGCGACGAGCGAGATCGGCTTAAGCGCATTGGTGATCGGATTCGCCCGTCTGGATTCGGCCTCGTTATGCGAACCGAATGCGAAGGGCGCACCGAGCGCGACCTGAAGGCGGATACTCAATTTCTCATTCACACCTGGAAGAAGATCGAGGAAAATGCGCGGCGGATTAAGGCGCCCGCGTGCATCTATCGCGACCAAACGCTGCTCTATCGGACAGTGCGCGACATGCTCGGCGAGGAGATCAACCGAATGGTGATCGACGACCCTGACGAGTTTGAAAAGGTGCACATGATCATGGAAGTGGTCATGCCCGGAATGAGAGGGCGGATCCAGCTGTATGATGGCGACACGCCGATATTCGACAACTACGGAATCGAACGCGACTTAGAGAAGTTTCTAAAGCAGAAGGTCTGGCTGAAATCGGGAGCTTATCTCGTAATGGACGAGATGGAAGCAATCACCGCGATTGACGTCAATACAGGGAAAAACGTTGGTTCGACAAACCTCGCTGACACGATCCTACGAGCAAACTTGGAGGCAGCCGAAGAGGTTGCAAGGCAACTTCGGCTTCGAGACATGGGGGGAATCATCGTCGTCGACTTCATCGACATGGCGAGCGCAGCAGATCGGAAGAAACTGTTGACGCACTTCCAAAACGTCTTGAAGCGCGACCGCGCGCGGACAAGAGTCGGTCGCGTAAGTTCGCTCGGGCTGATCGAGCTAACGCGAAAGCGAACGGATGAATCCGTATCGCAAGCGCTCACATCAGTTTGCCCCACTTGCTCAGGTCAGGGTCGCGTCCCGAGCAACGACACCGTTTCATTATGGGTGGAGCGCGACCTGCGCAGACAGCTTTCTGATCCTGGCAATGCTTTCCTCGTTGAATGCAGCCCGGCGGTGTGCGAAGCGCTGATTGGCGCAGACGGCGAAAACGTCGAAAACTTGGAGCACCTGTTGCGGCGGGCGATTTATGTGCGCTCGAACCCAACTCTTCCGCACGATGAATACTCGATTCGCGCAGGAACGATCGAGGAACTCGATCGCGAAGTGATGGGATTCAGGCGCGCACAAGTCGTCGAGTGCAATGTTCGGAACAGCATGCTGACTGGTTCAGAAAAAGCAGTTGGATGGACTGATGGTGGTTACTACATCGAATTGATCGAAGGGGATGTCCACGTTGGTCGGCGCGTAAAAGTTTGTCTTGAAGACATTCGGCGCTCGTTCGCTGTTGCGAGCGTCATCTTGTCTGGCAAAGTAAGAGAGATTCCTTAAAGAAGCACGTCCGGCCGCTCATAACTGCCCATTTTCCAGCAACCTCGCCAGTTCTGATGCGGAGACAACGCGAGACTTGGCGAACGCAATTCGCTCCATCCTTTCTGTTGCTTCGCCCGATGTGAAGTCCCACTCCCCGCGCGGACGCTCGATAATCCACGCAGAAACTCCTCGCGATGCAAGCTCTTCCAAAAGCGTCAGATTTTCCAAGTTGCCGGTGCCATACGGCGTCGGACAAACGACGACTGCTTCTGCATCGGATGCGAGGTGCAGCGCTTCTTCGCGAAGTTTGGACGTGAATTTTGAAAAGGGTGGAGCCGCGACGCACGGAATCCCCAAGCGAACTGCCGCTTCGTAGTCTGAATCCGATACGTGCGTTATTCCAAGCGACAAGTTGTGTCCGATTTGCCAAAGCTCTGTGAGTATCGGCGCGGCACTTCCACCTCCGCCAACCAAATGGATCCTCTTGGGCGTTTTTGTTTTCGACTTTTCTGGAACGAATTCCGGCACAACGATAATGCGCCCTGTTCTGTCGTCGCGCACTCGCTCAAACGCCGCGCCATATACGCGCTCAATCTCTTGCGAAGACAGCACTTCGTCGACGGGACCTTCTGCAACGACCCGGCCCGAGTACATCAGAACCGCGCGGTCCGCAAATCCTGACGCAAGATTCAAATCGTGCAGCGCGGCGGCGACTCCCTTTCCTTCGCGCGACAATTGTCGCAACAAAGCAAGCGTCGCAATCTGAAAACCGATGTCCATGTGCGCGGTTGGTTCGTCGAGAAGGATCACCGGCGTTTCTTGCGCAAGCGCGCGCGCGACCAACACGCGCTGTCTTTCTCCTCCCGACAACGATGTAAAAGATCGATCTGCAAGTGCATCGAGCGTCGTCGCTTCGAGTGCGAGTTGCACTGACTCGCCAAAAGAATCGCCCGCGGCGAAGCGACCCATCTCCACCATCTCGCGAACCGTAAACTCAAAAACGGGCTCTTCAAACTGAGGCACCACCGCGATGCGCCGCGCCGATTCGCGAGCAGTTAACGAATACAAATCTTCACCATCAACCTCAACGCGACCCGACGTCGGGCGGAGCGTTCTTGACAGACAGCGAATCAATGTCGATTTGCCTGCGCCGTTCGGACCGAGAATTGCGACAAGCTGCCCCGGCTCGACACGAATCCCGACCTCTTTCAAAACCGGTTCCGCGCCATAGCCCGCGACAACATCGACCGCTCTTAGCAACACAGCGCGATTATGGACGTTTGGCGACACAAGGCAACCCGCGGCGGTATCCTCCGCGAATGTCGCTTTGGCCGTTCAAGAAAAAGCCGACGCAGGCGCCGATTGCAATCAACCGCAATTTCTATCTCTCCGTGCTGGCAGGCCCTGGCCCGCTGCCGCCGATTCTGCAACTGCTCAATCCACAAGGAACGAACGGCGCGGCCGCAGGTTTTGGTGCGCCGCTGACCGAAGGCGCATCGAAGGAGCTACTGAATGAACCGCTCGCGCCCGG
Organism: Fimbriimonadales bacterium; assembly: GCA_041744215.1. Lineage (GTDB taxonomy): Bacteria > Armatimonadota > Fimbriimonadia > Fimbriimonadales > ATM1 > JAHCHL01. The sequence continues at coordinate 19,771 of JBGTLG010000024.1, forward strand.
CGCTTACGTTTTAACGACGACAGACAAACTTACCGTTTTGCAGATGGACGTCTTCCGGCGAGACGATGTGCATGCTTTTCAATTGCCGACCGACCCGCTGCAGCTCGAAGCGGCGAGACTCACGGGCCGTCGGCTTGCGCGCGCTGAGGCGAGCGAATGGCTTGTCAATCTCGTTTTCAAAGGCTACAGTCCCGACGCGTATCTGTCCGTCCAGTTCATGCAAGAGATCGCCGCGCGAATGGCGACGCTTACCGAAGGGGTTGTGGCAGATCCGCTCGCGGAGGTTTATCGGCTGCCAGAAGAAACGTCGGTGACGCCACGTATCGACCCGCGAATCGACTTCCGAGAAGTCGGGTCCGTGCGCGCGGTGCGAACGGGCGATGGCGTGTGGGTGAGCACTCGCGGCATGATCAAGTTCGATCAAGCCGAGTACGAGATGTTCGGTCTGCCCGACGAGCTAGTGGACACCGCCGCGAACATGCTGATTTCGGCGGCGCAGCAAACTCTCATCGGGCTCCCGATCCGCCCAGGCGAGACGGCCTTCGCGCTGGCGAGCCCCTTGGAGGCGGTAGCGGGATCGCGGGGGGAGTGGGATGGGCGGCAGGTGGTCGAGTTCCGCGACCCAGGCGGGTCCGGCGCGGCTCAAGGCGTCAAGGCCTGGGCCGATCAAGTGAGTTGACCCGGGCTCGATCGCGATTTCGTCGGTCAGCGGGCGATATCCGAGGCTGGGGGGATCGTCCCCGCTGCCGAGTGGATGCTCCGCTAAGCCTAGTGGCTCGTCCATTCAGCCTAATGGAACCTCCGCTAAGCCTAGTGGCTCGTCCATTCAGCCTAATGGAACCTCCGCTAAGCCTAGTGGCTCGTCCACTCAGCCTAATGGAACCTCCGCTAAGCCGAGTGGCTCGTCCGCTCGGCCTAATGGAACCTCCGCTAAGCCTAGTGGCTCGTCCATTCAGCCTAATGGAACCTCCGCTAAGCCTAGTGGCTCGTCCACTTGACTTAGTAGCTCGTCCGCGATGCCTGATGGCGCCAGATTAGGCTTGTTGGAACCTCCGCTCAGGGATCAGTTTCGGGCTCCGGAGGGGGAATTGGCACGTTCGAAGGTGCGCGCTGCCGGGTGGCCGCCTCGATTACTCGCCGCGCGGCTTCCGTCGCCTCGGCGTCGGTCGTGTCCTTCCCGAAAGTGAACCGGAGCGCCTGCTTCGCGTCCGCCTCCGACCATCCCGAGGCGCGGAGGACGTGGGACGGCTCGATGCTCCCGCTGCTGCACGCGGCGCCGCTTCCCGCGTCGACCCCGATCAGGTCGAGGTTGATCAGCATGGACTCGGCGTCGCTGCCCGGAAACGCGAGGTGGGAATGGCCGGGAAGGCGCACCCCGCACTGAGTGATGACTGGCGGGACGGTAAGCGTTGGCAGAGTGAGCGCGGACTCAAATTGGTCGCGAACTTGGGCGATTCGCTCGGCTCGGCCTGGGTCGTTCATCGCGAGGCGCACCGCGGCCCCGAAGCCGACGATGCCGGCGACGTTTTCGGTGCCAGCCCTCATCTCGCGCTCTTGGCTGCCGCCGATGATTATCGGCTGCGGACTGATTCCGGCTCTGACGACGAGCGCGCCGATGCCCTTCGGGCCGTAGAGTTTGTGGGCGGAGACGGCGACAAGGTCGGCGCCTGGGGTCGGGAGGAGGCCGAAGGTTTGCACGGCGTCGCAGAAGTGGAGCACGCCGTGGGCGCGGGCGATTTCGGAGATGCGCTCTGCGTCGCTGATCGCGCCGGTTTCGTTGTTTGCGTGCATGGCGGCGACGAGGAGAACGTCGCTTCCCATCGCCTCTTCAACTGCGCCTGGCGAGAGGCTTGCGTCGCCTTCGACCGCGAGCATTTCGACGCGGTAGCCGAATGACTCGAGGAGCGGCTTCGTGTGGATGACGCAGTGATGCTCGGCGTCGGAGATGACGATTCGGTTGCGCTCTGCCCCCCGGTTGGCGAGGGCGACGCCTATCAGCGCGAGATTTGCGGCTTCTGTGCCCGAGGAGGTGAAGAGGATCTCTCCTGCGAGGCATCCGAGTGCTTGTGCGAGCGTGTCGCGAGCGTCGTCGATTGCGACTCGCGCCTCTCTCGCTCCGGCATAGAGGCTGGACGGGTTGTGGAATTTCTCGGCGAGCCACGGGAGCATCGCCTGGCGCGCGATGGGGTCGAGCGGCGTCGTGGCGGCGTGGTCGAGGTAGATGCGGCTCACGCTGGGATTGTAGTCGGCTTGCATCGCGCGGCGCGCTGCGGGCGTCCCTAACCGCGTGGGGCTTCTCGAAGCGACTGTCCTCGGCATCGTCCAGGGCCTGACCGAATTTCTCCCGATCAGCAGCACCGCGCACGTTCGGATCGTGCCTGCGCTGTTTGGCTGGGCTGATCCTGGCGCGTCGTTTACAGCTGTGATTCAGCTTGGGACGCTTCTCGCGGTGCTGATTTACTTTCGATCCGACCTCGCTCGCGCTTTTATGGGCTGGTGCCGGTCTTTTCGCGGCGGGGAGCATCTGCGGACGGCGGACGCTCGACTGGGCTGGGCTGCGTTTGTGGGGACGATTCCGGTGGTTGTGCTTGCGCTGCTCTACAAAGATTGGATTCGGGAGGATTCGCGGTCGCTGTATGTGGTTGCTTGGGCGCTGATCGGTTTGGCGGTGCTGTTGGCGGTTGCGGAGGTGGTTGGCAAGCGGCTGCGCCAGGTGGAGGATGCGCGGGTTTTGGATGGTTGGGTCGTTGGTCTGTTTCAGGCGATCGCGCTGATTCCCGGCGCGTCGCGCTCGGGCAGCACAATTACTGGCGCGCTGTTTATGGGGTTTGACCGCGCGGCGGCGGCACGTTTCAGTTTCATTTTGAGCACTCCCGCGATTCTCACGTCGGGTTTATTCGAACTGTTTGATCAGCGAAAAGAGATTCTGACTATTGGCGTCGCGCCTGTTGTTGTCAGCACTCTGTTTTCTTTTGTTGCGGGTTATGCGGCGATCGCTTTTCTGATCAGCTACTTGAAGACGCACTCGACGGCGGTGTTTATCGTTTATCGGATCGCGCTCGGGCTGGTGTTGTTGTTCCTTCTTTGGAAAGGTGTTCTCCAACCTTAGTTTAGCCCGGTAAAACTAGCTGATCGACAAAAACCTTGCGGGTTTTGCGACAGTTGGTTGTTAGTCTGTTGTACTATGCTTTGGGAGGCGAAAATCGAAAGTGCCGCCCATGTAGGGGACTGCCCCGGAACTGTCGGGGGCACAGTCTTGAGACTGAAGGAGATTCGAGAATGCGAACAGTGATTGTTATTGGGCTACTGTTGCCGTTGGCGGCGATGGCGCAATCATTTAACATCGACTTAGACATATCTGGGGGCAGTCCAGCGATCGGTTTTGGCGTGCCTTCGGACGCGTTTGGAGGTGCGGCGAATCAGCCAGGTCGATGGAATCGACATCCCTCAACTGGAGCCGGAACAACCTCGTTAGTAGACCTGCTTGGCAACACTACGGCCGTGACGCTCCGCGCGGTCGGCGGCATTGGCACCGGAGGCGGTTTCAACCAGCCACTGAATACAGGCGACTTTGCCTTGCTTTTGAACGACTTTTCGTCGCTGGCGAATGGCGAGATCACCTGGATATTTTCGGGGCTTCTACCTGGCCACTACCGGGTGTATAGCTACGCTGCAAACCCGGCCTATCTGACAACAGTGCCGACGAGTGTCACCGTTCCCTACAGCAGTAGCCAAAGCCCCCAAATCGTGACGGGCCCCATGCCGGGCAATGCTTTCCAGCACTTGGTAACTCATGCCGAGCACGACGTGTTGATCACTGCGGATGAGCTACGGGTCTCAATAATCGGCCTTGATCAAACCAGGTTGTCGGCCGTGAACGGCTTTCAAATAGTGGTTGTTCCAGAGCCAGCGGCTCTGCTGATCCTGGGTACAGCACTTATCGTCATGTCTCGCCGCCCATTTCGGCGAGCCTAACCTCACACATTGAGCTGCCAGAGCCGGCAGTTCACACTGACCGTTCAAACAATTGGAGATTGGAAATGAACATCACATGCAAACTCGTTGCCGGCTTTCTGGCAACAACTATTGTAGGCGTTTCTGGCTTGTTTTTGCAGCCGGATCCAGTAGACTCAAGGTACAACGGGACTGTGAGCGGCAACGATGTTGCCAATGCGGTTACTGTTGATGTGTTCGGCAATACGATCGTAACGGGCCAAGCCGATGAAACTTCTGGTGGCCTTAATGCTGTCACTATATCTTACTCCCCAACGGGCACCGAAAACTGGCGAGTTGATTTCGACGGCACTCATCAAGGCGAAGACGAAGGCGTAGCACTGGTTGTAGACAAAGCAGGCAACACATATGTCGCAGTTACATCGGAAGGAGATGGGACTGGCACCGACATAGTAGTTATAAAAATCAACCCGGTAGGGCAACGCTCAACGGATTGGCCAACAACGGGCGAAGGAGTCGGCGTCCGCCGTTACGACCATGACGAGAGCGAAGAGATCGCGTACGACATCGCGCTCGATGAAGAAGGAAACGTGTATGTGACCGGCACCACCGATGGAAACGGTACCGGGCTCGACACACTCGTCATTAAGATCGAACCGGACGGCACGATGAACCCTGGGGGCGAAAACTGGCCCGCCGTCTACGACGGCGCAGAACAAGACGACGTCGGTCGCTCGATAGCGACGGACAAGGACGGTCACGTTGTGGTCGCGGGATACACCAATACGACCACGACCAGTATCGGCGACAGG
>JBGTLG010000025.1:0-139380 GCA_041744215.1 Fimbriimonadales bacterium
ACGCAATACTCCGAAAGAATCTGTCCGTGAACGGCATTGGCCAGCATCCCATCTCAGCCCCGATGACAGGCGTGACTGGCAATCTCAAAACAGGTTGACTTTCGACTCTCCAAAGACTTAACCGACGGAACTCTCATGCACAAAGGAACGCGCATGAATCACTCGCACCGCATCACCCATCTAATCCAGCGAGTTCAAAAGACCGCGTTAACAAAAATAAACAGTGATGAGATCGATGAGTGCAGTGAGTCAGATGAGTCGTTAACAATCTGAAACAAGCCAGGTCAACCAGCGACGTTACACAGACACCAGTTTGCGTATGCTGAGCGTTCGTAAGAGTCAGTCCGTCTCTTTGAAGGCGTTGAGCCAGTTCCAGTAGTACTCGAAGACGAGGATGCACTCGTCTTGGCGATCGCGCGGAAGCAGCGGCGACATCTTGTCAAGATTGCGCATCGCTTTCGAACCGAGCGGAATAATCTCCCGCCAATTGACGCCCTGCTTGTCGAGCTCAGCGCGTCGTTCGATGGTGATGGTTCCCTTCTCGCCAAGGTCCTTGCGGATCCAGCCATAGAGGTCCATGATGCGCTGGCGCTTTTCGGCGGTCGCCCAGTCGATCGGCCGTGTGTTTAGATCGATGAGTTTTGCAAAGAGAACTTCGTCGTATGCCGGGCCGCGGGAAAGTTCGTGGGTGTACATCGTTCCGCCACCCGCATACAGCGCCTGGATCTGAACTGCAAACTCGCGGAATTCTTTGAAAAGCGGTTTGTACTTGAGGAGACGCTCGCGGTCGGAAGGGTTTAGCTCTTGGAGCATCGAGTCGTTGTGCTTCTTCTGGCACTCGGCGAACACATGGTGACCCTCGTTCGTGTCAGCCTCGCTTTCGCCCTTTTTCTCCCAATACAGATCCATCCACTTGGCGAGGCCCATCTCGACGATTTCATCGCACGACTTCCCCAAATGGTCGCCCGATTGAGCAAAACCAGAGGAAGCAACACCCAACACCAACGCCACAGCAAAAAAAGCTTTCTTCATCTTCTCTATCATCCTTCCCTATCGCCCCGCTGCCCGGAGCCTGATCAAGATACCAGGCTGACGACTGAGAGAGTGCGCTGGTTCTGCCAATCCGCTAAAATCGGCCCCTATGGACCGGTACCTCGGCCAACCCCTGCCTTCGAGCCCGAAGATCGCCCTCATGGCAAACGACGCCCTGGGCAACTTCGCCATCTGCACACCGCTCGCGCAGGCGTTGAAGGCGCAGCACCCGGGGGCGCGAGTCGACTTTTATGGCGGCGAGCGGACGGCGGAGCTGGAAGCCGCAAGCGTCGGGTCGCTTTTCGAATGGCGCACCTCAGTCCATGGTCGCAGATTTCCAGAAGCGGTCGCAGACGCGATGTTACGGAGTTCTGAGATCGGCGGATACGATCTTGTTTTTAACATCGAAGCCGGTATCGCGAACAAAGCTTTGGCTTCGATTCTTGGAACGCGGAGTTTGATTTGTGGCCCGTGCCTTAGCCCGGATTCTCGCGGGGACTGGGAGTATCCATCGGACGCGAGGGGAGATTTGTGGCGCGACAAAAACTGGTCTGATGACGACATTCGTCAGCGGTTCCCGTTTCTGCACACTTCTTTCATCGGCGAGTTCTTTGTGCGTCTTGCGTATCTGGAACCTGTGGAAGGCGCGGGTTGGGTTGGTGGAATTCCTCGATATCTCTTCCCATCGCAGTCGCCATCTGTCGAAGTTCCTTCGGTGCTGATCTCGACCGGCGCAACTCTGCTGGAAAAGCTTTGGCCAGTCAGCAAATGGCGCGAGTTACTTACGTGGATTGCGGAGAGGGGAACGATGATCGGCCTGCTTGGCGCGCCACCAAAACGTCAGGCTGAGTTTTATCATTCGAGCTACGACGAGCAGGCGTTGGTGGATGAAGGCTTGGTCGTCGATCTGCGCGGCAAGCTGACGCTTCCGGAGGTAATCGGCGCGACGAAGCAAGCGAAGCTTGTCGTTACGATCGACAACGGGATCCTTCATTTCGCGGCCGCGCACGACACGCCGACAGTTGGGCTCTTTCGTCGTGACATCGTTCGGCTGTGGGCGCCACCTAACCCTAATCTTCGCTCGCTTGTGCCTACGGATGGCGCGGTTTCGTCGATTGCTGTTTCTACTGTGATCGACGCATGTTCGGAATGGATTTAGCTGCTTCGGAGTTATAGAAGGCGCAGAGTTTTGTCACAACGCATCTGCCGCAATCGGGCTTCGGCGCTTTGCATGTTTGTCTGCCGTGCTGAATCAGCGAAGTGTGGTAGCGAAAGGCGAGATCAGGCGGGACGATGCTTTCGATTGCGGCATGCGCTTTCGCTTCGCCGATGCTTCTGTCGATTAGGCCGAGCCGCCAAGAGACGCGAAAGACATGCGTGTCCACTGGGATCGCAGGTTTGCCAAAGCTGAAGCAGAGAACGATCGCAGCTGTTTTCGGGCCGACGCCTGGGAGGGACAAGAGCCATGCGCGCGCGTCATCGAGCGAGAGTCCCCGTAAGGGTTCGAGGGTGTACTCTCCGTTCCTTCGCTTGATCTCTGCAAGCGAAGCGAGAATGCTGCGAGCTTTTTGATTCGACAGTCCCGCTTTGCGAATCACGCCGCTAAGTTCTGCCTGAGTCAGCTCCGCTATCTGCTGCCAGTCCGGATACTGTTCTCGGAGTCGCTGAAAGGTTGGAAACGAGTTTGCGTCTGCTGTATGTTGCGAGAGGATGCACGAGACGAGTTCCTCCATTGGATCGAATCGGGGAACGAGTCGCGGGGCACCGTACTCACTTTCCAGAGATTCGATGAGCTGCCGTGTTTTCGCTTTTGTCCAGCGCAACCTTAACCTTCTGGCTCGGGCTCAGGCTCGGGTTCCTCTTCGGGCGCTTCTTCGATTCCCGTCAAGAATTCAAGTACAGCTGTCCAGACCGCTTCAGCCCCTTGCGCATTTTTGTCTTCTCGCAGCGCGCTCGATCCATGAACAGTGTCTGCCGGTGCGTTGAAAGACTTCTCTTCTGTTGCCACGGCATCATAGATGCTCTCTGCTTGTGCAACTTCGCTCGGAGCGCAGCTCACGAAGACAGGGACAGACACTTTCGACGCCCACTTCGCGACGATGCCTTTTTCATCGAAGTATTCGCCGGGCGAGAAGGCGATCACTTCGCGAACGTCATCGCGTTCTGAAGCAAGTTTGAAGGCGAGTGAAGCCGAGTAGCTGCTTCCCCATATTATAGTTTTCGCATAGTCTTGTCCTTTCGCCCAATCGAGTGCAGCGACCATATCCTCATATGCGGATTCGTAAATCTGATCCTCTTTGAACTGTTCAGCTGTGCGGTTTTTTCGCTGCCACGCGGTACCACCTGAGCGCAGATCAACTGCGAGGCAGTTGAAACCTTCCTTTGCGAGGCGGGGGGCGATGGTCGCGTACTCCGCCGCGTTAGATCTTGCTTGATGGAAGAGGACGATTATCGGCGCATCTTTCCCTGCTTCCGCTGGGAATAAGTCGGCATAGACTTTTGTTCCATCGCTCGCGACAAACTCAACTTGCGATGGCCCGGCGCTCGGCGGTCTGTCGCCAGGCTCAGCAGTTTTCTCTCTTGCACATCCGAACATTGTGAATGCGATGATTGAGATTGCAGTCAGTAGCGTACCGTTTGTCACTTTCCTCTCCCACTGTTTCATAGTAATTGCAGGATGTTATCCAAGGGTTTCCTCTGCGAGGTCCTCGCGGTGCGTGTACCAAAACTCTTCGATTCGATCCAATAGTTTCGCCAGTCCCGGTTCCCGCAAAGAGTATTTTCTCGCTGTTCCTTCGGATTGCTTCAACAGGGCACCTGATCTCGTCAAGACGGCAAGGTGCTGCGATGCGTTCGCTTGCGAGATGCCGAGTTCGGCGGAGATTGCGCCAACCGTCAGCGGACCTCGTCGCAAGGTCTCTGCGATCCTCAACCGCGTTGGGTGTCCGAGGGCTGAGAGCAGCCCCGCGCAAAAGTTGACTCCTGCTGCGCGCGCCTGATCGGCAAACAGCGGATCCAGAGCAGCGACGTCGCGCAAGCCTGCGGCGAGCGTTTCCGCATCAAGCGGATCGTCATTCCAGGCGGTATTGATTCGGCTACTCTCGTCCACAGTTCAGCTTATAGGTGAGTACGTCCAACGAGCGACAGGAATTGCGCGCCAAACTTCGACTTCCAGATTTGATAGTAAAGCATCTCGTCTCGAGTGCGTATCTCGGGGTCGTTTTCGCCCCGGCTCTCGTTGTACGATTTCAGGTCGTCTTCGGTGAACACAGTCTCGGCGTAGTTGACAAGCATCTGCTGGATACCCATCGACTGCGTGTCGTCTGCATCAGGACGATCCGCGACCCAAGCTGGTAGCACGGTGCCGAATGCACGCCTGAGCACCCACTTTGAGCGACCATCTTCGCTGACCTTCATGTTGGCGGGCAGCCTCGACACGGTCTCAACGAGTCTGCGTGCCGAAAATGGCAATCGGCTTTGAAGCCCATGGGCCGAAGTCATATGGTGAATTCGTTGAAGTTGAGTGCAATGGAGCTGTTCGGTGATTCGCTTGATTTCGCCCGAGAGTTTTTCGTGATACATGGGTCTCAAGTATGAGTAACCTCCGAACAGTTCGTTTGCAGCTTCACCACTTAGCATCATTTCAACTTGGGACGACGCTTCTTTCATCGCAAAGAAGTCGCCAACCGCCTGTCGAATCACGGGCGCGTCGAAAGACTCGACAAAACAGACGATATCCTGCAAATTGTCGAGAATCTGCTGCTCCGATACCTCGACGTGCGTGTGTTCGGTTCCAAGCCACGAGGCGACCTTTTTGGCAGTCTGTCCATCGTTCGTGCCCTCGAAGCCGACGGAAAACGTTTTGATCTTTCGATTTTTCTGAGCGAGAATCGCAGCGATGATACAACTCTCGACCGTGCCGGTGAGGTAGACACCGAGTTCAGTATCAGCTTTAGCTGCGTTTTGGACGCTTTCCATTACGAGAACTCGCACAAGCTCGACGGCTTCTGTAGCGTTTACCTTGTCGGAGATCGACTCAGGGACTTTGAAGAAACGCCTTGCGCCGACACCGGATTCAAAATAGCATCCTGGGGGAAAGTTCGAGACTTTGAGGTCGGTTCCAATGAACGCTTTCATGTCGGTCGCGAAAATCCAGCCGTCACCCGATTTAGCGTAATAGAGCGTTTTTGCTCCGAGGGGATCGCGCGCAGCAAAGAAATCCTTCCCATGCCGAAGGATGAACGCATAGTTCCCTTCGAGGAAGTGCGTACTTTTTCTGCTTCGCATCCGATACAAGGAGAGGATCATCGCAGCATCCGCTGCGTTGATTGGCTTAGGTTTCAAGTGGGGACGAAGACTCTGCGCGTTGGTGATCGATCCGCTAAACGCGATCGTCGTATCTGCGGGGCCCTCAATGACGTTTGACAATGCGCTCGGATGTCCGTTCTCCACAATCCCGAACAGTGATTCGCCCGCCCTCACCACGCGTTTAGCCGGCGCCTTGCCATTTGAATGGATCAGGCTATCCAGCATCGCATCTATTCTTTTTTCGTCCGCCGTGTCAATGGCGCAAATCCAATGGCTCACTAATTTCCTCCTACCTGCATACCGATTCTATCGGGCAGGTATTGGCCGGCGAAAGATCTCGCCGGAGATGGCCGCTGTTAAGCGCCCTCGCCGTCTTCTTCTTTGCCGCGCTGGCCGACAAGCTCCGGCATAGCCGGTTCCGCTTCCATGGTGGCCGCCTCTTCTTCTTCTTCGAGCGTGACCGTCCTCATGACCGACACTGACAAGATAACGGAGTCTGGGTTCGTCGCCTCGCAACCTGAAGGCAGGCTTATGTCGCCCGCCGTTACTACGTCCCCTATCTCGAGGCCAGAGATGTCCACGGAAATGGCTGTGGGCAAGTCGCGTACCTTCGCGGTGATGTCGATCGATTCAGAAGACTTGATGAGTTGCGCCTCGTGCCGCGTAACAGGGGCTGGCTCTCCGTGGAGCGCGACCGTTACTGGCGTTTGGACGACCTGCGCGGCGTTCACTTCCTGGAAGCCGGCGTGGAGGAGCTTTCGGCTGACCGGGTGCCATTGAAGGGCTTTGAGCATCCCCAGGTGCTCTTCGCCAGACTCCTCGTCAACCAGAAGCATAATGCCGCCGAGTCCCGTGTGGTGAGCCGCGGCCTGCAAATCGGAGACTGCGGTGGTCAACTCGAGGCTGGGGCTGCCTTTGCGGCTCACGACCGCCGGGACCCGCCCGTTTCTGCGGATCTGCTTCACCTGCGCACCCGTTTGCGCCGAGGGTCTCTTTGTAACTTGCAGTCGATGATATGCCATAGCGTTGTCTCCTAAAAATCGCGGAATTGGCCGCCGATCGGCGGCCGAGGGGAATATTCAATAACTATATTCGAATTTGCGAATATTTGTCAAGAGAGGGCGCCCCAAACCGCGAGGGCCTGGACCGATTCTGGGACGTCGTGTACCCGCACGATCCGGGCTCCTTTTGCAGCCGCCGCCAGCATGGCCGCGACCGACCCGATGCCTCGATTAGAGGGGTGGAGGTCGCCCGTCAGCTTTCCTATGAAGGACTTGCGGGAGAGCCCGACCAGGACCGGAAGCCCGGTAGCAACGATCTCATCGAGCCGGCGAAGTATCTCAAGATTGTGTTCCAGACTCTTTCCGAAACCGATACCAGGGTCGATCCAAATGGAGCTGCGCGAGATGCCGTCTGACTCAAGCATATCTGCTTGGCGCTTCAGGTAGTCGCGAACCTCAGTTACGACGTCGTCATAGGTTGGCGCCTGCTGCATCGTGCGCGGGTCGCCCTTCATGTGCATCACACACACCGTCGCAGCAGTTTCGCTCGCCACCCGAACCATGCTCGGGTCTCGAAAACCGCTGACATCATTGATTACCGATGCGCCGGCTGCGACGGATTTGGCAGCGACATCCGGCTTTGAAGTGTCGATGGAGACAGGGCCGTGTCGAGAGAGTTCGGAAATGATGGGCAGCACGCGTTCGAGCTCAGTCGCAGGGTCGACAGGTTGTGCCCCTGGTCGTGTGGATTCGCCACCGACGTCGACGATGTCTGCACCCTGCGCGAACATGGCGAGTCCGTGCGCAATGGCTCGGTCAGCGTCGAGGAACTTCCCGCCATCTGAGAATGAGTCCGGAGTGACGTTGAGTATCCCCATCACACAGACTCGGTCGGGCGGCAGATGAAACACCGCCCGACGTTACCCCTTGCTACCGATAGTGATCTCTGAGGCCGAGGCTAACATCGCCCTTGACCGCGCTCACATCGAGCGTGCCGCTGCCGTCTCCGATTTTGCCGGTTATGCGATCCTTCGTTCTCTTCTCGTCGTCGAGTTCGAAGTTACATCTTGCCTCGCCGCTTAGCGAGGAGAGCGCGACTCGGCAATTCGATCCGCCAGCGAGATCTACGACGACGTCACCATTTACCGTTCGAACGCTGAGCGCACCATCGAGCGGTTCGCTGACATCAAGATCCACCTCGCCGTTTACGGTCTCGATGGATATGGATCTGCCTGCCAGCTCTTTGCCACTGATTCTGCCGCTTGCGGACCGGACCTTGATGTTGCCTCTCACGTTCGTCATATGAACGTCACCGCTCTTGACTTCGATTTCTAAGTTGCCGTTTTCTACGTCGGCAATTGTTACCTTGGAAGAGGCTGTGTTCACCTCTACTTGACCGGAGAGGCCGCTTGCAGATACGTTGCCGGAGAGTGCAGATACGCGCAGAGACCCGGCTGTACCCGTTGTGGCGATGTCTCCTGATTCCGTGCGAATGTCGATGGCGATTCCTGCAGGGACTTTCAGCACGAGGTCTTCGACTGTGGCGTCGGGCGATTGTCTGAGCGTGACGCTGCCTTCATGCTCTTCGATGACAGGCGTCCAATGTTCAGCTTTCTGGGCCGCTTCTTCCTTGCTTTTCGCGGTTAGCTTTGCGGTGGCAGTAAGGCTCCCGATTTCATGCCCGCCGTGAATCTCGATATCTCCGCTCTTCCAATCAAGCCGAAGCGTTTTCCCTGACTCAATGTGGAGCGGAAGCCCGACAGTTGCCTCGTGATCGAGTCCAGCCCAAAATACTTTGAACTCACCCTTCGAGATCTGCTCGACGCTTGTGCGCAAAGTGTCCACGCCACGCATTGCAGCGGACTTGACTGATGCGGCGACTTCTTTCCAATCGACGGAATCGACGCCCTCCTTCGTCATCTTCTCGATGCTGTCCATTAGGCGCCTCATTGGGTCGACGCGGCCCTTCGGGTCTCCGGCGTCGTCGCTGGGCGCTTCGGTCTGGGCGTCCTGTTTCCCTGCATTTGTCGGCTCTGGTTCCCCATCGAAATTGATGAACGCCGACATGAGTTCGCAGGCGTCGTCAGGGGAGAGGCGTCCGTCTTGTACCATTCGAAGAATTCGCAACAATTGTTCTTTCACCTTGCAACCTCCTTCATCGCCTTCTTTGCGTCTTCGGCGCTGATCTCTCCTCGCTCAAGCTTTAAGAGGATCTCTTGCTGTTGCTCGTTGACACCGTTCGCTCGCGCAGTCGCGGCGTCTTCGTGAGCCGGTTGAAGATCAAGGGCGGCGAGCAAAGAGTCGAGGCGGGCGCGTGCGGTGGGGTAGCTCACACCTAACTCTTTCTGGACGCTGCTAAACACACCGCGGCAGCGCAAGAATGTGAGGAGAAACTTCGTTTGCTCTGTGTCGAGTCGGAGCAGGGGGGATGCTGCAAAACGACCGCGAATGGTGAGCCCCGCGTCGTCGTTCGTTAACTCAGATATATGCCATTCGCCGAGATCGGCAAGCCCTGCTGGGAGTCCCTCGTGAACCTTGGGATTGGACTTCATGTAAGGCGATACGGCTGGCTTGCGGGTTAGGTTGCGCCGCCGTGCGTGTTCGCGCCTTACTGGGTTGTCGAGGGAGCAGGATCATAGACGCGCAGAATTCGGCCGCTTAGGGCAGCCCGGTCGACGTACTTCTCATAGGCTCGCGGGACCGTGACCGTATCTGGGTCTCCATCGCTGATGTATGGCTTCATCTGTTTGCCCGACTTGAGAGCAGCCATCTGGCCTTCCAAGTAACCGGCCATCACGCCGATTCTGTCGACCTGGAGAGGATCATAGTCGACATGGAACACAGACTGGCTAGGCCCGCCCCATGCTTTGAGGAGTACGAGGTTCTTGTATTCGGTGCCGCCTTCAGCCCCCTCTGCGAGCACTCGCCACAGCGCTCGGTTCGATGGAAACCCGCCACCAGGGATGCAGTACGTGTCCATCGTTGCCCGTGGGTCGTAGCGGCGGATGCTGCGAATGCATTGAGCCACCTCTCTGCGAAGGTTATCAGCGGTAACCCAGCCGCGAGCGTTTTTGTCCATGTATCTGTGGGTTTGACTGTGATTGCCGATCTCGCTGCCGCGGTCGATCAGATAGCGCACCTTCCATGCGGCGGTTTCTTTTTGTTCGAATGGGACCGCTTGCCCAATCAGATAGAACGTCGCTTTGAAGGGGAACTCGGGATTCCGCTCCGCGAACTGCTCAAAAATCGCAACAGCGCAGTTTGGGTCGACCCTGCCATTGGCAAGTGTCCTGAACGTCGTACCCCGGCCATCGTCGAAAGTGATGACCACTGGCGTCTTTCCTGCAGGCACTCGGATGTCACCGAGCGCGACCTCTCGCATTGTCACCGGATACCAGCTCGCGTCCTTCATCAGTTGCAGCTGCCTGCGGTACGTGTCCCTGGAGATGTTCAGTCCAAGTGAATCGTATGCTCCGGGCGCGCCGACGTCGTGGTACATGACAATAGGGATTCTGCCGACCTCGTTCGGCTTCACCTTTTGAATATCTACGTTCTGCTCGATTGGCGGCTCCGGGCTTGAGGTTCTGATGGGGGCAATGTCGGTCACTGCGGTCGAGTAGTTCTCGACGTGGTCGCCGGAAACACAGGCTGTAGACGCGACGGCGAGTGTGGTGATGGATGCAAGGCCAAGCTTCACGGGCGGTAGCATACCGTTCAGACGGCCGGGGCAGCCAAAGAAGGGCGTGGCTTCTTGCGATTGTCGAGCCGGTGGGGGAATTCATGCTCGACCGGCGCAATTTCTGTCGAAATTTGCGTATTCTCTGAATCTGTCGCCGGGAAGCTGGCGCGGAACCCATCTCATCGTATTGGAGGATTCGACATGCGCAAGTCTCAGAAACCGCGGGGTATCGGTCGATTCGCCGGCCTTGTCGCTCTCGCTTTGGTCCTTGTTCCGGTGATGGCTATCGCCGGTTCGGGCGCACAGGGGGGCCGCACGAACTCAGCTAACTGGCCGCTCGCCGATCGGTTCAGTACAGACAAGCTTCGACATCACATTTACAGTTCTTCTGTTACGCCCGGGTGGCTGCGCAATGAGGACCGGTTCTGGTATCTGTGGCGCGACAGCACGGGGCCCAAGTTTTACATCGTCGACTGCAATGCGAGGAAAGTAGACCTTCTGTTCGATTCGAGTGAGATGGCTGCGAAGCTCAGTGAAGTCTTGAAGAAACCGTACGATGCACAGACCTTGCCGATCACGACCATCGCATTTGAAGATGACAACAAGTCGTTTACATTTCGCGTTGGAGACCAGTCGCTGCGTTACATCCTCGCGACGAAGGAGCTCTACACGATCGCACCTCCGCGTGCGCAGGGAGCGACGGGAGGCGGCCAGGGTCGCGGAGGTGGCGGAGGTGGCCAGGGTGGCGCACAAGGCCAGGGGCAGCAACAGAATTTTCGCAATTTTTCTCCGGACCGCAAGTCGTATGTATACGCTGAGGAGCACAACCTCTTCTATGTGGAGGTAGTCGACGGCAAGGATAGCGATCCGGTTCAGCTCACAAAAGATGGCGCGCAGTACTACAGCTTTGGAGCGGCGACAGGCGCACAGCAACAGCAGCGCCAGGAGCAGGAAGATCAGGAGGAGCAAGAGGAAGGGCAGGAGCGCGCTGGGCGCCGCGTGCGTGCGAATGTCACGTGGTCGTCCGACTCGAAGATGTTCTATGTGACTCGCATGGACACACGCGATGTCAAGGAACTTTGGCTGGTCAATTCGCTTTCGGAACCACGGCCAACGCTCCTGACATATAAATATGCGATGCCAGGCGAGGAGGGCTTTGGCGTTCAAGAGATGTGGTTGTTCTATCGTGAGTCGAAAGAGTTCAAGCGAGCAAACGTCGATAAGTACAAGCATCAACGAAACTTCGATGTCGCGTGGAGCGAACAGTCCAAATACATCCGGATGGTTCGCCGTGATCGCCTGCAGCGAAATCTACAGTTTATCGAGTTGGATACGGCGACCAACGAAGCTTCGGTCCTCATTGAGGAGTCGGTGAACGACGCCTTTCTCGAGCGGCAGCCGCCTCGCTACGTTGGTCGGGACCGCGACATACTGTGGTGGTCAGAGCGGACGGGCTGGGGGCACTTTTACCTTTACGACAACAAAGGCAAGCTCAAGCACGCGGTCACATCTGGGCCGTGGAGAGCGGACAGCTTTGTTCAGCTTGACGCGGAAAAAGGGCACCTCTACTTTACGGGGGCTGGTAAGGAGGACGGGGAAAACCCCTACTTCCGCCATTTGTATCGGATCAATCTAGACGGAACAGGTTTAATGCTCCTCGATGAGGGGGATGCCGATCACACTTCCACGCTGTCTCCTTCGAGACGCTACATCGTCGACAACTTCTCGCGCGTCGACCTTGCGCCGAAGACAGTTGTCAGAGACCACAACGGCAAGATCATTCTCGAACTCAAGGAGATGGATCTCTCGCGACTTGTCGAGACCGGCTGGAAGATGCCCGAGCGCTTCGTAGTGAAGGCGGCGGACAGCGTGACCGACATTCACGGCAACATCTGGAAACCGTTCGATTTCGATCCGAACAAGAAGTACCCTGTGATATTGCATGTGTATCCAGGTCCGCAGACGGAAAGTGTCGCGCCTACTTTCAGCGCAACAGCAACCAACCAGCATCTTGCGCAGTTGGGTTTTATCGTGGTTCAGATTGGCAATCGCGGCGGCAACCCTCGCAGATCGAACGCGTATCACAGCTTCGGTTACTACAATCTGCGTGACTACGGGCTTCCTGATAAGAAGCGTGGCATCGAAGAACTTGCGATGCGTCACTCATGGATCGACATAGATCGCATTGGGATCTATGGGCACTCTGGCGGAGGGTTTATGACTGCCGCCGCATTGCTGATGCCGCCCTACAACGAGTTTTTCAAAGTTGGGGTGTCGAGCGCAGGCAACCACGATAACAACGTGTACAACGCCAACTGGAGCGAGCAGCACCATGGACTCAAAGAGGTGGAGTACTTTGATAAAGACGGGAAGAAGCAGACCCGATTCGAAATCAAAGTGCCAGCTAACCACGAGATTGCGGCGAATCTCAAGGGGCACTTGTTGCTTGTTCATGGTGACATGGACAACAACGTGCATCCTGCGGGAACGATCCGGCTTGTGAATGCGCTGATCCGCGCGAACAAGCGATTCGATTTCATGCTTTTGCCGGGACAGGCGCACGGATTCGGCAACATGAGCGGATACTTCAATCAGATGATGTACGAATACTTTTCGGAGCACCTGCTCGGCGACTACTATCGCGGCCGGGCGGACATCAACGAGAAGAGGTAACTCGAACGGCGGCGCCAAGAAGCAGCTTGGCGCCGTTCAATCTAAAGTTTGACCCAGGAGTACTCTTTCGTGCGAAGGTCTCCTACGCCCAATTCGCGCGCCGCGTGAACGGCCCAATAAGGATCGTCGAGCATCGCGCGCCCGAGCATGATTGCGTCTGCGTCGTTTGAGGCGACGATGTCGTCCGCCTGCTTGGCGTCGGCTATCTTGCCAACTGCGGCCGTCATGATTTGTGCGCGATCGCGAATCGCACGCGCAAGGTGCACTTGGTAACCCGGCTCGACAGGTATCTCCGCGTCGGGCGTCGCACCGCCTGAGGAACAGTCGATCAGATCAACACCTTCTTCCACGAGGACTTTCGCAAGCTGAACCGAGTCGTCGATCGACCAACCGCCGTCCACCCAATCCGTGGTTGACAAGCGAACAAACAGAGGCAGCTCCTCGGGCCACACCCCCCTGATGCCGCGCGTTACTTCTCGCAGCAACTTTGTGCGGTTCTCAAATGATCCACCGTACTCGTCATTGCGCGTATTCGAAATCGGAGAATAGAACTGATGCAGCAAGTAGCCGTGTGCAGCATGAATCTCGATAACCTTGAACCCGGCCGCCTGCGCTCGCTTCGCGGCATCAACCCAGCTACCAACGACAGCAGCGATCTCGCTTATGGTCAAAGCATGTGGAGCGGTGTGAGTATCGATAAACTTTTTATCGGCCACACCTTTTGGAATCCAGCCCCCTTCTTCGATCGGCACGCCGCCGCGCACAGGCGACCATGGCACATGCGTACTCGCCTTTCTGCCAGCGTGCGCAAGCTGCATCGCAGGAATTGCTCTGAACTTCTCGATGAAGGAGACGATGCGTGCCCACGCTTCGGTCTGAACATCGTTCCAAATCCCCGTACAGCCGGGTGTAATGCGGCCTTCAGGCTCGATTGCCGTTGCTTCGGTAACGATGACACCGGCTCCACCGATTGCGCGGCTCCCGAGATGTACCAAGTGCCAATCGTTTGGCACACCATCAACCGCGCTGTACTGACACATTGGCGACATCCATGCGCGATTGCGCGCAGTGATCGAACGGATCGTCACCGGATCGAAAAGATGTGCCATCCAGGTATTATCACACTTCGCGCTGCCCTCTAGTTTAATGGCAGAACGACTGACTCTGGATCAGTTGGTTGGGGTTCGAATCCCTGGAGGGCAGCCAATCTATTTTCCTCCGCCAACCAAATCAAGCCCTAGGTTTCTTCCCTTCTCAACTGCAGGCACACCTTCTGCCATCCACACCGGCATCGGCACTCCCATCAAGTAATGATCGAAGAACTGTTGCATTCGAATCGCCCAGTCTTTTTGATTCGGTCTACGCCCGAGACCATGTCCTTCGCCGTTGTAATTGAGCATCCATACAGGCTTGCTTAGTCGCCGCAACGCCATGTAGTATTCGATTCCCTGATACCACGGAACCGCGCCATCCTGATCGTTATGCAGCATCAAGAGCGGCGTGTTCACTTTGTCCGCCCAAAACACCGGCGAGTTCTCAATAAACTGGAGCGGCTTATCCCAAATCGTGCCACCGATTCGGCTTTGCGTTCGCTCATATTGGAACTGACGGCTCATCCCGGTTTGCCACCTGATGCCTCCGTATGCGCTGATCATATTGCTAACGGGCGCGCCTGCCTCCGCACACGCGAACATATCCGTCTGGGTGATCATGTAGGCGATCTGGTATCCGCCCCAGCTATGTCCTTGTATGCCAACCTTCTTTGCATCGACAAACCCCTTCTCAATTAGGTTCTGCACCGCGGGAAGGATCGAATGAATCGCGCTTTGTCCTGGATAGCCAATGCGGTATGGCACGTCAGGAGTGAACACAACGTATCCTCGGCTCACATAGAACGAGATATTGATCGATCCTCCGCCTGGCGCAGGATTGTAGAAGTTGTGCAAGTTGTCAGACAATCGCTCGTAGAAGTAAACGATCATCGGATAACCCTTGAACAGCGAGAAGTCATCCGGCAGATACAGCACGCCCTGGAGCTTCTCGCCCATCAGCGATGTCCATTCGAACAGCTCCGACTTTCCCCAAGTGTATTGTTCGCGCTGCTTGCCAACGTCAGTCAGTTTGCGCGGATTCGCGAAGCTCATGTCGCTGATCCAGATATCCGGGAACTCGTCGAAATCCGTTCGCGTAAACGTGACGACATCCGCCTCGCTCGCTTTCGTCGGATTAGAAAAGCGTTTCGCATCCACCAACAGCGCATGCGGGCGTGAGGACTTCGCGACTTCCAACCGATAAAAACCGTCGTCTTTGTTGCGTCGGTTGAAGCCCTTCAAGAGCAGCGGCTGATCAAGCGGAATGAACGCATCGTCCAATCCCGTTCGCAGCACGCGCAGATCGACCTGCCACCCACGCCCATACTCGCCGGTGATGCAGACAGGCCGCTCTTTGCCCGTTGGATCAAACGACCAGATGTCGTAGCGATCGTAAATCAAAACACGCTCGTCGCCGGGTGTCCACCCCGCGATGCCATGCGGGCTGGGATCAAGCGGGCGATCCTCGAGTTCGTTATAAAGCGGATGAGCAGAACCCGCGCCGAGCGTCGCAGTCTTGCCTGTAGCCAATTCGAATGCGCGATACGTGCGCGAATCGCGGTCCCACCAAGTTAAGAACCGGCCACCAGTCGAAAACGACACCGCGCCCGAATGCATCTCCAAGAACAATCGCGTCGTTGCGGCATTGAGGTCCATTAGATAAACGTCGCGATACGTTTGGTCAAACGACACAAACTGCGCATAAGGCGCGGAGTTTGATCCGAGCGCCCACCTCCCTTCGCTTTGCATCGAGAGCGTGACGTCTGGAATCTCTCGCGTCTCGAGTTGGCGATACGCGCCCGACTTCACATCGACATAGCCGCGATACGTTTTGTTGCGCACTGCAGTCGCTTGCTGCAATTGCATCGGCTGAATCAGCGGATCGCGCCAGTTCCAGATATCCACATTGACACGCTCAGCCTCCGGCGTTTCGTCGCGAACCGTCTCGACGACGGGAGCGGTCGAAAGCAGCACGCGTGATCCGTCGCCGCTAAAGCTAACGCCGCCGCGCGAAGAGATCTTCCAGCCTTCGGGAATGCCGACCGTCGAATCGTCCGCGATCTTTCGCGCTTCGGCGTCGCCAACCTTCCAAAGATACGCGCTAAGCCCCGGCGTTTCCGCGGCGTAGTCGTCGCGATCCGTGAAGAAAACGACTTGGTTCGTGTCCTTGTGAATCGAAACCGACGAGTAGCGCCCGAGCCCGGTGAGGATCGGCGATGTTGCGCCGGATAACGTGCGCATAAACAAACCGTCGCCGTCGCCATCTTTCGTCGAAGTCGAATAAACCACGAAGCTACCGTCTTCCGACCAAACAAGCTGATCAATCAACGCCAGCGTTACCGATTCTTTCGTTTCGACCGACAGCAGAATCCATTCGCTGCCGACTGCGTGATTGCGCTTCTTTTGCGTCGCGCCTTCTTCCGGTTTCGGTTCGGCGGTTGCGGGCTGCGCGGGCGCGGCAGGAGGCGGTTCTGGCTGAATCGCGATCCAATCGCCGGAATTCGGCACGCGAATCGTGCGAATCTTCTCGCGCGTATAAACCTCGCCGGTCGAAAGATCCAATATGCCGAGCGAGCTCTTCGGCATCTCGTCGGGCCGACGCCGCGCGCGCGTCGCTTCAGCAACCTCTTCCTTCTTTGGAAGAATCGAGAACACCAAATACTTCGACGCGATAAAGCGCGGAGTCGCTGCGCGCTCGACATCATAACTGCGCGAACCGCCGACCGCAACGACGCGCATCGTGTTGTCGCCGTCGAATGGCCCAACGATATGTTGGAACCACTTCCCGTCCGGCGAAAGGCCAGAGCTTTTGATAGTCTGCCACTTATCATAGGCGTCGTGATCGAGCGGCTTCTTCGCTTGACCCAGCGCAGCGGCGGACAGCAGAGCGAACGACAAAACGGCGGCGAAACGAATGGCCTTGCACATGACCCCCGAATCCTACCCGCACGCCAGCCAGCCAGGAGGTGACAAGGCGACCGACCTCAGGCTTCGGAGGAGCCAAACGAGCAAGGAGCCGTGTCAGCCGGCATTAGCAAGAATCTTGTTGCCGAGCTCGGCCACTATGTGGTCGTACTTGTCTATCGACAAGTCAACTTGTATGTCTGGTTTGAAGCTCGCTGGGTATCTCCCTAGCATTATCGCGTGCGAAAGGACCTCCAACAGTTCCTTCTCTTCGGCATCTAGGTTGAGCCCGACCTCTTTCGCCATTGACATGAGCTTATGATCGCTCAGGGTCTTCAGCTTGCTGAGCGCGTCAGCCGTGAGCTGCTTGTCTTTCTCTGCACGCTCCTCCACGATTGCTTCGTCGGCCGAAGAAATCTGCCCCCGAAAGTAGTCTTCCACAAAGGTGGGACTCAGCTTACCGAGCAGTACTTTCAACTCCTCCTGCACCGGCGCAGACATCTTCTTCACGATAATCCCCTTCAGCCAACACTCTACGGCCATGGCGTACAGCATGAGTGGAATCCGCTCAAAGTCGCTCCAGTAGTGTGCAGGGTCCGTCACGTCAGCGGCGTACACTCCGCCCACGACAACATCTGGGACGGATGGGAGAGGATCCTTCGGAGTGGTCATCTGTGCCGCATGGAACAGCTTCGATCCGAGATGGAACCAGGTGAAGTGTGTCGCGAGTGCACGGCGCAGGTCGGAAGCGTCAAAGTTCATGCTCATGACATATTCTAGCAAGGGCCAGCGCTCACAATGCTCGGAACCGCTTCCGGAGGGTTCGGTACGCGTGCCGAGGAATTCGGAACGCATGACCAGGAGTTCGGAACGCGTGACGGGGAGCGCGGATCGCATGACGAGGAGTTCGGAACGCGTGACGAGGAGCGCGGATCGCATGACGAGGAGTTCGGAACGCGTGACGGGGAGCGCGGATCGCATGCCGCGAAGCGCGGATCGCGTGTCGAGGAGTTCGGATCGCATGACGAGGAGTTCGGAACGCGTGACGGGGAGCGCGGATCGCATGCCGGATGATCCGAAACCTAAAGAAATCTCGAAGCTTGCCGAAACGACATTACGCGCCGCAGCAAAAGGCGGCCATCGGGCTCGACCCACTGCAAGTCGCCACATTCGCGACTTTGACCAATAACGCGCGAGACGCATACACCGCCGCGCAAAACGCGCGAACCGCAGCGAAAGTAGCGACGCATGCATTGCACACCGCAATGGGCAACATGAACGAATTCGGCGCCGCGCTCATTTCGACAATCAAAGCGAAAGCGGAAGCGACTGGGAATCCGGCCGTCTACGATCTCGCGGAGATTCCCCCACCCGCGCCACCGTCACCTGCGGGATTGCCGAGCGTACCGACCGATGTGAACGGAGTCATCAATTCGAATGGACATGTCGAGTTGAGTTGGAAGGGCTCGCTTGCATTCGGCACGTTCTTTTCCATTTGGAAGAAGCGACCGAACGATACGAAGTGGAAACAGCTCGGATCGGTTCGTGGCAAGGCTTTTGTGGACGAATTCACGACGCCTCTCGTTGCGTGGGCGATGTACAAACTTTACGCACATCGGCCGGCGGGAACGAGCGATCCCAGCGAACCGATCACCGTGTTCTTCGAAGGACAAGAGCAAGGCCCGGAGACGCTGCAAATCGCTGCGTAGTCTTTCTATCGCAGGAACTCATCAAAGGTGCCCCGCTTCGGCGGGGCACCCTCCTTTTGCGCTACACGATGGTGAGCATTCGGTCGAGCGCGAGCTTTGCGAAGTGTTTCACTTTCGGCGGGACTTCGATGACGTTGACGGGCGTTCCCGCGACGAGGTTGTCGAGCGACCACGCGAGGAACGACGGGTGGATGCGATACATCGTGCTGCACGGGCAGATCATTGGGTCGAGGCAAAACACTTTTTTGTCTTGCTGCTCTTTCGCGACGCGATTGACGAGATTGATTTCTGTTCCAACCGCCCACGTCGTTCCCGCTGGCGCGGCGGTGATCGTGTTGATGATGAACTCTGTGCTGCCGACGCAATCCGCGATGCGCGCGACTTCGATCGGACATTCGGGATGCACGATGATGTTGACGTCGGGATGTTCGCGCCGCGCTTGCTCGACTTGTTCGACGGTGAACCGCTGATGCACGGAGCAATGCCCTTTCCAAAGGATGAACGTGCATTCGCGCAGTTTCTCAGGTGTGTTTCCCCCGAGCGGTTTGAACGGATCCCACACGCACATATCTTTATCGGGATCGTAACCAAGCTTCGCTCCGGTGTTGCGCCCGAGATGCTGATCAGGAAAGAACAGCACTTTGTCGCCGCGTTCAAGCGCCCATTCGACCGCTTTCGGCGCGTTTGTGCTTGTGCAAACCGTTCCGCCGCGCTCTCCAACAAACGCTTTTAGATTCGCGGCTGAATTGATGTAAGTGATCGGTATGATTGTCGTGTTCGGAACCGTTTCTTCGATCTGCCGCCACGCTGCGCGCACTTGGAAGAGGTTGGCCATGTCGGCCATGCTGCATCCTGCGGCGAGATTCGGCAGGATCACCTTCATGTGATCGGGCGTTAGGATGTCGGCGCTTTCTGCCATGAAGTGCACCCCACAAAAGACAATGAACTCCGCTTCGGGATGCATGTTCGCGTCTTTCGCGAGCTTGAACGAGTCGCCTCGATGGTCTGCGTGTTCTATCACTTCGTCGCGCTGATAATGGTGGCCAAGGATGACAAGCTTTTTGCCGAGCGCTTTCTTCGCGGCGATGATTCGCTCGCGCGCTTGTTCTGGCGTCAGCGACGCGTACTCCTGCGGAAGAGGAGCCTGATACATTTTCGATCTCCTTGTTCGGCCTGCTCGACAGTCCCGGTTTTACGGGACGGGGATGTTGTCTTCGCTTCCGGCCGCACGGGCCCGTTTAGGCCCGTTTACTTCACACTCTATTCTACTCTCCCGAGGCGGATTTTGTCTCGATGGGCGAGAAGGCGAGGCCGTCGGGTACGCGCCCGGCTTTGAGGTAGCCGGCGATCTCCATCTTGTCAAGATCGAGCACGACGATTGCGTGCGCGTTCGAACACGCGATGTATGCGAACCCGCCGTTTGGATGGACGAGAATGCCGATCGGCTGAGCGGATTGCTGGTTACCCTGCGGAACGAAACCGGGGACACTTATCTGGATTGTGTGTTCAAGTTTCTTGGATGCAGCATCGAAGACCGTAACGGTTCCTGCGGTTGCGTTTGAGACCAGCACGCGCTTGCCGTTGGGAGTGAACTTGACACGAATCGGAAATCCCGGCGACTCGAGCGTGTGAGTTACCTCTTGCTTCTCGATGCTGAAGATGGAGATGGTTCCATCTTGCCTGTTGCCAATCCACACTTCTTTGTTGTCGGGCGAAACGTCGATTCCTTCGGGCTGCCTTCCGAGTTTGATTGTGCGCGTCTCCATCGTATTGATATGAATGATCGACATATCGTTGCTGCTCATGTTCGCCGTATAGATGAACTTTTTCTCGGGAGAAAGCGCGAGCATATGAGACAGGTCGCCATTCGTGTCGATAGCATTCTCGATTCGGCCTGAAAGCGCGTCGACGACGATCACTTTCTTCGCCGTTTCACTCGTGACGACAAATCGGTACGCTTCGAAAAAGTCGATTCCATGCGGACGCGTGTACTGACCCAACTCGATCACGCGAATCTCTTTCATCTCTTCGAGCGAATAGACCGTTAGCGTCGATCCGGGCGTCCCTTCGCCATAGTTGCACGCGACGAAGTACTTTCCATCGGGAGAAACCGCCACCTCGTGCGGCCCTTCTTTCGTCGCGAACGTCTTCACAACGCTTCCTGTTCGCAGATCGATGATCGAACCGTTCGCATCCGCTTTGTTAAGGACGATCAGCGTGCCTGTTGTCGGCGGAGGCTTAGGCAGCTGGCGCGCCTCACCTGTCGGCGAAACTCCCTGCGCACACGCGGCGATTGCAAAAGCAACAACAAATCCTGTCAAGCTGATCATAGATGTTCACTTCCTTCCGGCAAAGTACCAGCCTTGCCGAAGCTTGCG
Organism: Fimbriimonadales bacterium; assembly: GCA_041744215.1. GTDB lineage: Bacteria > Armatimonadota > Fimbriimonadia > Fimbriimonadales > ATM1 > JAHCHL01. Next base: position 20,776 of record JBGTLG010000025.1, read on the forward strand.
CTGTTCGTCCGTGGCGTCGTCGGTTTCAACAACTACGTCCACCTGCCGGATCTGGAGCGTCGGCGTTACCTCGACGGTCAACAGCTCTTCGCCGCGCTTGAACACAACTTCAGTAGCAACCCCAACTTGAAGCTTCGCCATCGCTTCGTTATACGCTGCTTGTATTGCGCGATTCGAATCGCCAGCGCACGATATCCCGCCTATCGAAACGACCACATCTCCGCGCTGCAATTTGTCAATCGCTTCTCCTCGAACGTTTTGCACATTCATGCCGCCGCTGTTTCGCGCGGCGGCCGCGTTGATGCCCAGGTCTGCAAACGTCACGTCTTCTTGCGCGAGCCGCAGCCCAACCTTCGCCAACTGTTCTTCAACAGGGATCTCGCCCGGCTTCATAACCACCCGGTCATAGAACTCCGCAATCTCTTCCCCGCCAAACTGGATATAGAGATGTCGAATCGCGTCTTCTTCGAATCCTGGCTGATCGTCGTTGCACATCTCCCAAAGCGCAAGTGTCACATCGTCGAGCGAGTGCCTGCCGTTGGTTCTGCTTCGCAGCTCGATATCGAGACACATCCCAACGACCCATCCAAGCGAGTAATAATTGATACGCCAGCCTTGACTGTTGCCCCGATTGTTGTTCGCCTCGCGCACTCGCATACTAGCTTCGTTCGCGCTGACTTCGAGCCGCGCAGCATTCCCGCGAACTGCGCGCAGATTGCGATGCAAAACGTCGTGGAATCTGCGCTCGTCCGACCACCCATATCGAAACAGAAGCAGGTGCGCGTAATAGTCGGTAACTCCTTCGAGCCACCACAGTGCGCCGGTAACCGGCAATTCGTTGTAATCAAAAGGACCCAGCGGCTTTGATCGTATTCGCTTAACGTTCCAAAGGTGGAAATACTCGTGCGAAAAGACGCCGATCGCGTTTGGGCCGGCGCCGCTGGAGAAGCTAATCTGAGTGCTGCTCAGGTGTTCCAATCCTCCCGCTCCGTCGAGGCCGTCGTTCACTTGGAAATGCCAGATGAACTTATTCAGCGGCAGCCCACCAAAGAACTCGCCCTGCGCATCAGATATATGTTTGCACGCCTTTAAGACATACGCGCGATCTACATCTTTGACAAACGCGCCACGATAGACGATGTAATGCGGCTTGCCGTGAGATATGTACGTGTCCATTTCAAACTTCCCCGCCGTAACCGGGTTATCTGCAAAAACATCGTAATCCGGCGCGACGAATGCGTTTGTCTCGCCCTCGATCTCGTCGAGCCCACATGCAACTTTCCATCCGTCCGGCGTCTGAACCCGAAGCTCGATCCGCTCGCTCTTTCGACCAACTACGTAAAGATAGCTCGATGGACCAGACCAGTGGCAGATGTCGTCTGCAATCGCGATGTTCAGCGAATAAGAGGCGACAACTTCGCTCGCCCCTGGCGCGCTGACTTTCCAAGTGTTACCATCCACTTTCTCGAACGACCCCGAAGAGACGGCGAAACCTCGAACCTGGTCTGGATTGTTGGTGAGCCGATAAGAGCCCGGCGCCCAATACGGCATCTGAAGCGATACCGTGCCCGCTTCGATCGGTATCGCCATGCTTATGTCGAGTTTTCGCCCTTCGGCATCCACCTTCACTGTGTAATAGATGTCCGCCCAAACAGGCGACAGCAAGACGATCGACGAGATAAGCCAAAGAGCCCGCAAAGTGCGCATAAAGCCACTTTACTTCGAGAGCGGGCTTTTGGGTTCCTGGCCTATGCCCGGTGGTCGGTTGTGACCGGGGTATCCCAGTCGTCTTGCCGATTGCGCTCGATCTTCAGAAACTCCCAGTACCCGCAACGGCCGCCGGGATAGGTGCGACACCCGTGTGGCCTCGCTTCATAAATCGTGCATCGGCGCGTCTTTTGGTCGAGGAATCGGCAAGCGGTGTCAAAATACTTGTCCGACTTATGCCGCATTATTGGACGGTTATAGTCCTTGCTCATTCGCGTGAACTTTGCTTTTGCCGCTTCGACGGGGATATCGAAGTGTTTTGCGATGCGCTGAATGTCGCGTTCGGTAACAAAAATGTTTGGATAGGTGCAGCACCAGGCTGGGCACTTGGAGCAGTCGTAGAGCATTCGGATAGGTTTACGCATCGGATGAATCCTGTAACTGACGCAATTCTATCCGTTTTCGATTCACAATTGATCGTCAATCCCCGGTCGGAACGATTTCACTGGTCTCCACCATGAGGATGACGGTCTTCTCCGGAGCGCGCGGACGGTGCATCACGCCCTTCGTGATGGTGGCGGCCTGACCAGGGTCAAGCTCGAGGGTTCTGTCCTCCAAGTCGATAAAAAGCCTGCCCGAAATCACATAGAAAAACTCGTCGTCGTTCGCATGCTTATGCCAATGAAACTCACCTTCGATCACGCCGAGGCGCACAACGCTTTCGTTGACCTGCGTGAGGGTTTGGTTCCACCACGGATCGCCGCACGATGCGACGATCCGTGGAACATCGATCACCTCCAAATGCCCGTGCGAAACGCTGAGGTCTATGTTGTACTGCTCATGACCAGACATGACGCGATGTTAGCAGAACGCGCAGCGGAGAGTTCGCTGCTTCGAGGATGCTCACGATCTGATCCTCTCTGTGCCCTGACCTTTTCAGAGTCGTTGCTCATTGAGGAGAGACTGGCGCCTAAACGTCTTGAGATTTGGTGGAGCAGACCACCCGCCGTCGTTGTTTCAAGAGGTGGTGGGGAAAGCCGTTCATGGACGAGGTGTCGTTGAGTGGGGATCAAGCGAGTCCCAATTCGCCGACCACCCATGGCACACAAGCTTGTTTCTACCGTTCGTCTCTTCCATCTTTCTTACTTTGCATCGTTCTCGTTCCGACCGTTCCTGGAACGATAGCCGGCTTCAGACGCAGGATAGGTGCAACGCAGAAGTCGTGCAGGGGACTCAGCGCACCAATTGAACACCGTCGTACTGCAATGAGTACTTTTTTTGCGAAGGTGTCGGGACAGGCGGACTTCCTAAGCCCTTCGAGACAATCAGCCGGTTCCGCCGGAACTTCACATTTTCAAGCACACGTACTCTCCGAAATGAGTTTTGCTGCTGGTCTTGCCGTCTGGTCGGCTGTCAGTTTCCAGGGCCAGGCGCTTCCAAAATGGCAGCCGCCCTATGAAGTGCTTCCCGCGCCCGCATCCGGCGCAGAACTCGCGCCGAAGCTCGGCGGCGACGAACGGACGGCGGTCTGGCAGCAAGACGACGTGTTCACCGTGCTGCACCGAAGCGACGCAAAAACGGTGGCCATAACGGGCGGACTGCAAATGCCGCTCGCGCAGATTCCCGGTTCGGATCTTTGGATCCTCCGGCTCAAGATGAAAGGCTGGGAACAGGGTTTCGTCAGCTACCTGATCCTCGAGGACGGCAACTTTCCCAATCCCCCGAAGTTCCGTTCCTGGCGCGGAGCGAACGCGCCGACGATTCCGATGCCGAGCGCGGAGCTGAAGGGCAGAATCGAAAAGCGAACCCTCCAGAGCAAAGCGCTCGGCGCCGAACGCGGCATCCTCGTCTACCTTCCGCCAAACGCGCCCAAGCAGGACATCCCGGCGGTCTTCTTTGCCGATGGACTGTGCGAGCCGATCGCGCGAATCATGGAGCCGCTCATGCTGCAGGGGAAGGTCAGGCCCTTCGCCATTGTCGGCGTGCCCAACGGCGGCTACTCGGGCGATCGCAGCCATCCGTACGACCCGAAGCTCGACGAGCGCGCTAAGGAGTACGTGACCGGAGTGGACCTCGAGACCTTCGACCGGCACATGACCTTCTTCACGGCCGAAGTCCCCCGATATGTGAGCGAATCGTTCGGCATATCCACGAAGAAGGAGGACCGGGCGGTCGGAGGATTTTCGAACGGCGGCGCGTTTGCGGCCGCGGTGGCCTTTCGGCATCCGGAAGTTTTCGGGCATGCCATCCCACTCTCGGTGGGCGTGCCTCCCAACTTCCCCAAGCCTTCGACGCCGTTGCCGAAGATGTACTTGGCGGCGGGCACGCTCGAGACGTTCATTCGCGGGACGACGCGGGTCCACAATCAGGCGAAGGAGTGGGGAGCGGACGTTCAAATGCGTACCTACGTTGCCGGCCACGACGGCGACATGTGGAACCTGGCGATCTTCGAGTTCCTACAATTGATCTTCAAGGCGTGAGGACAAGCGAGGTGTGGCAGGTGGCCGGCGGGCGTGGCCCGGTCGAACCTTCTGTCGTCGGTGGCATGGGTGAATTCGTTGACATTCGACAGTTCCCATTCAGCCAGGAGCTTGGTTTACCTCAGATTGCTCAATCGGTGTGACGTTTGCGACAAGGATGAATTGTTGGGTCGGCGGGTGGCAGATGCTGTCTTTGTTTGTCAAGCCCTGTGATTCGGATCGAAGGGAGTTCGGGACTTAAGCACGCCGTAGGCGATCATCACCAGTTTTCGTTCGCAAGCGAGGAGCGCCGACTTCTTCGGCTTGTGTCTTCGAACCAGCTGGTCGTAGAATTCGCTAATGATTGGATTGTATCGAAGTGCCACAACCGTCGGCATATACATTCTGTGCCTTGCATGAGAGTTGCCGGCTTTGCTGATTTTCGTTCGCCCATGAATGGAAGATCCTGACCGCCTGAGTTTTGGATGCTAGCCAAACGACGCAGCGAGCTGCTCCGCGCTGCCATATCGCGAGATATCACCCGCCTCGGCTAAGAATCCAATCGCCGACCGGAATCCGATTCCATCGATTCATTCAAGAAGCCGCACGTTTTCGCCTAGTTCTTCGTCTTCCCGGACCATCTCGACGATATGGCGCTCGATGAGCTTGATCTGTTCTTCGAAATTCGCAACAGACGATGCGACTCCATTCACTATTAGGTCGGGAAGCCCGGGCTGTTCCAAACGATTGCGCTCCTGAACGATAAGCCGTTTTAGCTCGGTTGTTCGCCTGTCTAAGGCTATAAGATCGCGCATCTTCGGACTGGCCCTCTTCCACGCTTTCGGGCGAAATCCTTTCGCATATTCAGCAATCACCTTCGCGTCGGCGCGGTCCGTCTTTTGAACCGCACCTAAAGCAACTCCGAACTGTTTGATTCGGCGCGGGTTTTCGACGCTGACCAAGTGACCGCTATCCGCTATAGCCGAAGCAAGCTGGATGTGATAGGGGCCTGTAGCCTCCATGCACCACTGAGTGGGCATAGGCGACGAGAGTTTAGCAACGCGCGAAAGAAGCTGTTTGTGGCCTTCCGCGTCGTTCGGCACTTCGAAGTTGACACTTTTGCCATTTGTATCGAGAACGCACACATCGAGTTTCGCTTTCGAGACATCAATGCCGACGAATCGTTCCATTTTGTTTCACCTCTGAGTCAGAATGGGCACGGGCCTCCCCGCCTCACCCTTGTAAATCCGGTTTGCGCCCATCACAAGGCCAACCATGATGCTGTTCGAGGTCTAGGGAGGCCTCGTCCGGCCGCAACCTGTCACACGAGGTCGATGCCTCAACGGACAGGTTCTTCAGCGACCTCCGAGAACCCGACACTCCCAAAGAATCTGTCCGTGGACGGCATAGGGCAGCATCCCATCTCCAATGACAGGCGTGACTCCCAATCTCACAACAGGTTGACTTTCGGCGCTCCAAAGACTTAATCGACGGAACTCTCATGCACGAAAGAACGCGCCCGAACCGCTCGCACCACATCACCCAACACATCCAGCGAGTTCAAAAGGCCGCGTTAACAATAATAAACAGTGATGAGTTCTATGAGTTTGATGAGTTCGATGACTCCGATGAGCCGTTAACATTCCGTCGTCAACCAATGAAACAACAAACTATCCGGCAAGATCAAGAGCCTGACTCACACGCTGCGCAACAGATTCACCGGTCAGACCGAAATGGTTGTAAATCTCTTGATACGGAGCGCTCGCGCCGAACCGGTCGATACCGATGGCGAGTCCGTTCTCGCCGATCCATTTTTGCCAGCCAAGCGTCGCGCCCGCCTCGACGCTCACCCGCAATGCACTCTGCGGGACAACCGACGAGCGATAAGTCTCATCTTGAGTTTCAAACAGTTCCCAGCAAGGCATGCTAACGACACGCGTCGGGATGCCAGACGCTTCCAACAGGTCGCGAGCAGCGACGCATATCTCGACTTCCGAGCCCGTTCCGATCAACACAACTCTCGCCGCAGACGACGCTTCGATCAAAACATAGCCGCCGCGCAGCGCATCGAAAGTCGGCGGCGAAACGAGAGGCAGCTTTTGCCGAGACAGCACAATCGCCGTCGGGTGATCCGTGGATTCGATCGCATGCTTCCAGGCCGCGCGCGTCTCGTTAGCGTCCGCGGGGCGGAAGACGTGAAGATTCGGCATCGCCCGAAGCGACATCAAGTGTTCGATCGGCTGGTGCGTCGGCCCGTCTTCGCCGAGCCCTATGCTGTCGTGTGAATAAACGAAGATCGAGTTCGCTTCCGTCAACGATGCGAGGCGAACCGCGGGCCGCATGTAGTCGCTAAAAATTAAGAAGGTCCCGCCAAAAGCTCTGACGCCGCCATGCAGATTCATGCCGTTCATCGCCGCTGCCATAGCGTGCTCGCGGACGCCGTAGGCGATGTTTCGGCCTGTGCGATTATCCGAAGCGAAGTACGGCGAGTCGTGGAGCGGTGTCTTGTTTGATTCGGCAAGGTCTGCGCTGCCGCCGGTTAACTCTGGAAGCGGATCTGCGATAGCGTTGATGATTTTTCCGCTCGCGTCCCGCGTCGCCATCGGCGAGTCGAAAGCTGGGATGGATTCGAACCAATCAGATGGAAGCTCGCCGCTCATGCGGCGCAAAAGTTCGGGGCTCGATGCGAGCTGTCGCTCCGAAGCGATGCGCTCTTCCTTGTAACGCCGCCCGATAGCGCGCATGTGCGACAGCGCTTCTTCGGGGACATGAAAAAGCGGATCGAGCGGAATGCCAAGCTCTTGCTTCGCGAAGCGCACTTCTTCGTCACCCAGCGGCGAGCCGTGCGTTCGAGACGTACCGGCCATGTTCGGACTTCCGTATCCAATTACTGTATCGCAGATGATGAGGCTCGGTCGGTCGTCCTCCTTCGCGGCGGCGATGCAGGCATCGACCTCGTCCACCGACATTCCGTCGCAGCGCTGAACATGCCATCCGTAACTTTCGAATCGCAGCCGCATGTCCTCAGAGAACGAGATCTCGGTCGATCCGTCGATCGTGACGCGATTGCTGTCGTATAGGTAGACCAAGCGACCGAGCTGTAAATGCCCGGCAAGCGATGCGGCCTCGTGCGATATGCCCTCCATCAGGTCGCCGTCGCTGCAGATTGCGTATGTCCAGTGACTGACGAGCCCCGGAAACTCGGCGCGCAGCTTTTCTTCTGCTATCGCCATTCCAACTCCGGTTGCGAATCCTTGTCCGAGCGGCCCCGTCGCCATCTCGACGCCGGGCGTTTCGTGGTTCTCAGGGTGTCCGGGTGTTTTACTTCCCCACTGCCGGAACTGCTTGATGTCCTCGAGCGACAGATCGTAGCCGAGCAGGTGCAACATCGAGTAGAGAAGCATGCTGCCGTGGCCAGCCGAGAGGATGAACCGGTCGCGATCGAACCAGTTCGGCGCTTCCGGGTCGAAACGGAGATGCCTCGTGAAGAGCGCATACGCCATCGCCGCGGCACCCATTGGCATCCCGGGGTGGCCGGAGTTTGCCTTTTGGACAGCGTCCATGGCTAAGCCACGAATTGTATTGATCGTGAGGCTCGCGAGGTCGGTCGCTTGATCGGCGGGCATGGCCGAATCCTACCCGTCAGGAAGCTGCTTGTTTTCGATGATGCTTTGCGAGACTTCCGCCATCGTGCGGTTTTGTTTGCGGGCGAGGAAGTGGATTTTCTTGTGCGCTTCCTCCTCGGTCAGCCCCATCGCGTCCATGATGAACCCTTTCGCGCGCGATACGAGCGTTCGTGCTTCGAGGCGTTTGTGGAGCTGACGTAGGTCTTTGAACCGTGCTACCGCCATCGCGATTCCCGGCTCGAGGTCGCTCATCCGGATCGGCTTGGTTAGGAAGTAGAACGCGCCGGCTTCTGCCGCCCGGTGGATGATGTCCTCGCCTGAGTACCCTGTGATTAGCATCACAGGGCAGTCCGCGGTTTCGATGATTTCGCGGCCCGCGTCGATTCCATCCAGCTCCGGCATTCGAATGTCGAGGAGCGCAAGGTCGGGTTTGAGTTTGATCGCGAGGTCAATCGCTTCTTTTCCGTTGCTTGCTTCAGCAACGACGCGATGCCCGAGCGCTTCGAGCTGCCCCTTGAGGGACTCGCGAGTTACGTCCTCGTCGTCGGCGAGCAGGATGTTTAGCGACCCGGATGTTTTGCTTTCGCCATCACTCATTTCTGGTTCACATCTTTCATATCGTTCGGCTAAGCGGTGATTCACGGCGAAGCAGCAGGGTCGCCGGTTCTACACCTGTGGAAAACATACCTCATCGCTAACAATTGCCCCTGGTAAACTCCGGGCCTCTATGAATGAAGTTGTATTTCTGTCAGGCGCCAGAACTCCGTTCGGATCTTTCATGGGTTCGCTCGGCACGGTGCCTGCGCCGAAGCTGGGCGCTGCGGCGATTCGCGGAGCGCTGGAACGGGCGGGGTTGCCCGCAGACAAGGTTGACGAAGTTTTGATGGGCTGCGTTCTGCAAGGAGGTATGGGGCAGGCACCAGCGAGACAGGCGGCGATTTACGCTGGGGTTCCGGAATCGGTTCCATGCACGACGATCAACAAGGTTTGCGGGAGCGGCATGAAGACAGCGATGATGGGTGCGCAGGCGATTGAGGTCGGCGATGCATCCGTGGTGATCGCTGGCGGAATGGAGAACATGAGTCTCGCTCCGTATGCGCTTCCAGCCGGACGTGCCGGATTCAGGATGGGGAACGCTCAAGCCGTAGATTTGATGATTCACGATGGGCTTTGGGACCCCTACAAAAACATTCACATGGGGAACGCAGGCGAGCTATGTTCTCGTGAGTGTGGTTTTCCGAGAGAAAAGCAGGACGAGTATGCCGCTGAATCGTATCGCAGGGCGCTTGCTGCGCAAGCGGCGGGTCGGCACGCCGAAGAGATCGTTGCCTTCGAAGTTCCGCAGCATCGAGGGGATCCGGTTGTGGTCGATACGGACGAGGAGCCTGGCCGTGGGAACATTGAGAAGCTGCCTTCTTTGCGTCCGGCCTTTGACAAGGAAGGTACCGTGACTGCTGGCAACGCTTCGTCAATCAACGACGGGGCGGCTGCATTGGTTCTGTCGAGCACAACTTTTGCGGATGAGAGCGGCAACGAACCGTTGGCGAGATACATTGCGCACGCACAGCACGCGCAGGCACCCGAGTGGTTTACGACGGCGCCTGCCTCTGCGATCCAAAAGCTGTTGGAGAAGACTGGGCGGAAAGTCGATGACATTACGCTTTTCGAAGTTAACGAAGCATTCTCGGTTGTTGCGCTCGCAGTTGCGGAGAAAGTCGGAATTCCTCATGATAAACTGAATGTCAACGGCGGTGCGGTTGCCTTGGGACACCCAATCGGCGCAACTGGAACCCGGCTGATCTTGACTTTGATCTACGAGTTGCGCCGGCGGGGCGGCGGGCTGGGAATCGCGACTCCATGCATTGGCGGTGGCGAAGCTACCGCGGTGATGGTGGAAGTCTAAGGGGCCAGCCAACTTCTCGAAGAGATGCGTGCCCTCGATGCGGCAGTGGAGGCGAGTGAACGAAGTTCCCGGGCTGCCGAGATGATTGAAGCCGATACGATCGCGCAATTGCGTGAGACTCGTGAAGAGATTCAGATGATGGACTCTGCGGTCATCGAGTTGCGGCAATCGACTGAAGATTAATCCCTGCCGTGTGAGTACGTATCGCAAGAAAAATGGGAGCGGGTCCGAAGATCCGCTCCCAACTTTAGGAGGTGGCTACACGCTCTAAGCGAGCAGCGCTCTACAAGTTATCTCGTCACTACAAGGTTCTTATCCAACCGGATTCCAAAGTCGGAACCCGTATTCAACGTAACGTCGTTGACGCGCGTCTGGCCCTTCTGAATTTCATCCCAGAGGTAGCCAAGCGCACCGCCGATGACGGTCGATGTGATCAAGTTAGACTTGGTGATGATCGCGAGCAATGCTCCGCCGCCAGCGCCTATCCAGACGAACTTGTTGCCGTCTTGCTTTGCTGACGAACGAGCTACCATCTTTCCATCCACGTTCTGGATGTACTTGTCGTCGATAGCGATTACTTGTCCGAAGACAGGAATCCTGCGTCCATCGTTCAGCACGATGTTGTCGAACGAAACGCCGAGCACGCCAGGATCGGAACCCTTGCGCGGAGTTGCGACGTCGACCCAACCTTCAACCTTGGTGCCGCGCGGCAAGCCGAGGTAGTCATTTTGTCCACGTGTATCGATTGTAGCGGTGAACCGATCACCGTACTTCGAATTGTTGGAACTAAGCGCTGAGTCGAGCGTGAATGGAATGACCGTGCCGGCATCGACGAACGCCATTACTGAAGGCGATCCTCGTGGCGGAACAACAGTCTCCATCATAGCTGAGGTGATCTCAACTGTGTTAAGGGATGCGTTCCAGTTGACATTCGCACCAAGCGTTTCACTTAGGAATCGCACTGGGACGAGCGTTCGGCCGCGCTCGATGGTCGCGGGTGCATCAAAATACACTTGCTTGCCATTGACCATCGCGTGACTTTCGCCGATCCTAAGTACGATGTCCATGTCAGCTTTGTTGACAGTAACTGTTTGATTGTAGTCGGACCAGCCAACTTGCGCGTTCAACCTTTCGAACACGCCTCGAAGCGGAACCATGACTCGACCGTTCACCATCTGTGGTTGAACGTCTCCGAAGTAGACTCTTACGTTATCAACTTCGACATGGATCGGTTGCTGGGCTTGAGCTGCCGTGGCCGCGGCAATTAGGAGTGATAAACTCATTAGGCCTGTGACAATTTTTGCTGGGCTCTTCATTTGAAGATCTCCTTTTGTGGTTAGTTTTGCTAACACTATGCCGATGTTACTACTTCCCGGGGCACCATGCAAGTCGGCCGATCTTTGTCCATCATTTTCATGACAGCAAAGAAGGCGACTTGCATCTGCCTCCTACCCTCCGCAAGAATGCTGGTGTGTTCCACATCCGAGATGTTTGAGTTCGAGGAAGACGGAGCAATCACTGAAAAGTCAGCCAACGCAAAGGAGAGAGAAAATGTTCAATCACCAACCGGTCGAAGCCCCTCTGACGGTCATTCGCCTCACCAATCGAGAGATCGAGGTCTTGAGCATGGTCTCTGAGGGCCTGACCAGCCAGCAGGTAGCGGAGAGCCTGTTCGTGTCCACAAGGACGGTGAACTATCACTTAGCCGGCGTGTTCTCAAAGCTGAAGGTAAGCAATCGAATTCAGGCCATAGTCGTCGCTGGACGCCTTGGTTTGATACGGACCGAGCAGTTGTTCGGTAACGGGCGCGGGACTGAGGAGAAGGTGTTTACATCAGATCGGCGAGCGGATGTCGATGCTTATCGCGAGCGGATGAGAATGTACTCGGCTGAAAGCCAGTCAAAGGGAGAGAATGCATCATGAAACGGAAATCACTTGCGACGATGGCGGTTCTAGCATCCATTGCAGTAATGGGCGCGCCATCTGCAGCAGTTAGTTTAGGTACCGCTGGAGACTTCGCAGTCCTTGCGGGATCCACAGTCACCAACACCGGCCCGACGGTTCTGTGGGGCAGCCTTGGCGTGTGGCCAGGGACGGCGATCTCAGGATTCCCGCCTGGCATTGTCACAGGAGGCAGCACCCATGCCGGTGACGCCGTTGCGATGCAAGCACAGTCCGATCTGACTGTTGCTTACGATGAACTTGCAGGCCTCGCGCCCGACTGAGAACTTGAGCGGACAGAACCTCGGCGGAATGACCTTGACCGCTGGCGTTTACAAGTTTGACAGTTCCGCTTTCCTCACTGGAACGCTAACGCTTGATGCGGAAGGTGATCCAAACGCGGAATTCGTCTTCCAGATGGGAAGTACGCTCATTACTTCCACTGACTCAATCGTCAACATCATCAACAACGGCGACGGATGCAATGTGTTCTGGCAGGTCGGAAGCTCGGCTACGCTCGACGTCCGTACTCAGTTCACAGGCCACATCGTCGCATTGACCAGCATCACGTTGAACACTGAAGCAACGATCATCGATGGCAGCGCACTCGCAAGAAACGGCGCGGTTACTCTCGATACCAACACTATCTATGCCTGCGTAGTGCCAGAGCCCACAACGATCACACTGTTCCTTGTTGGGCTTGCAGCACTCGCCGCAAAGCGGCGTCGGAATTAAGGTCGCTTTGCGATCCACTGAAGCCGGGCGGAATCCCCTCCCCGTCCCGGCTTCATAAAACTCTATCGATCCAGTGTGTCCCGCTTGAGGGACCCGCACTCGAGAGGAAGGATGCCGGGGTCAATTGCCCCGGCATTTTTTTTGCACTTTAGCCATTTCGAGCGGCGATATGCACTAATCGTCCAGCCACAAGACACTTTGCTCTGGGACACTGGCGAAGACTGTTGCTCCCGCAGTCAAGTCAGCCGCCGCATCCGCGCCTACGTGCGCCTCCAAGGCGACGCCTCCAGCATCCAGCGTGACGATCGCGTGAGACTGCATTTGGACACAATCCTTTACGATCACCGTACCGGCTGCGTGATCAACACTCTTTGTAATGGTGAGGTCTTCCGGGCGAATTGCTATGTAGGTGCAGTCCGTCGGCGCGTTCATTGCGATGTGAGCAAACGGTTCTGGGAGAGCTGATATAGATAGGATGTTGCGCAAGTTGAGAAAGCGAGCGGCGGCGACCGTGCGCGGACTTCGAATGACTTGGTGATGGGGGCCCGTCTCGGCTACGCGACCGTCGATCATGATCGCCACTTCGTCTGCGAGGAAGCAAACCTCTGCAAGATCATGACTGACGAGAAAGATCGTCGGGCTCATCTCTTGGCGCATCTCTCGAAGCGATTGCAACAAATCGCTTGTCGTAGAAGCATCAAGCGCAGAAAGCGGCTCATCGAGAAAGAGCACGCGAGGCTCGACGATTAGAGCTCTGGCCATAGCAACACGCTGCTTCTCACCCCCGGAGAGCGTTTGCACCCGCCGACGTGACAAAAGATGCTTGATTCCAAGCATGTCGGCGATCCTTTCCAATCGCTGGGTTGCCGAACCGCTCGATCCTTGTGAGTGCAATCCAAATGTGATGTTGTCTCTGACTGACAGGTGCGGGAAGAGCGCGAGATCCTGCGGGATGTATGCGATTTTTCTGGACTCAGGCGGGTAGCTCGTGATCTCCCTGCCATCGAGAAAGACGGTGCCACGTTCTGGTTTTCGCGCGCCCATGACAGTTTCGAGCAGGAGCGTTTTCCCTGCGCCGGAGGGGCCAAGCACCGCGAGGCATCTTCCCTGCTTCAGCTCGAGGTTGATGTCCTGAAGTCGGAAGTCTCCGTAAGACACGCTGAGGTCCGAGACGGTGATCATGTCTGACGCGCCCCTGCTGCAAGCCGCACAACCACGAGCACTACCAGCGCGATGAGAGTTAACAGCATAACCAGCGCGACTGCAGCCTCGATTCGGACCGCGGACCAATTCAGTACGATCGAGATCGGCATCGTGTCGGTTTTGCCTTTGACACTTCCCGCGATCGTGACGGTCGCGCCATAGTCTCCTATCGCGCGCCCCCAGCCGAGCACGAGCGCGGCGATCAATCCTGGGCGGGCGAGTGGCAGCGTCACTCTGCGCATCGCAGCCCACTGACTGCACCCCAAGTACCGCGCGACTTGCTCCAAACGCGGATCCACTTCTTCGAAAGCGGCTTTCAGTACCCGAATCTGCAAAGCGAGGGCGATGACGAACTGTGCAAGGATGATGCCTGGGACCTCGAAGACGAACCGAATGAGATTTTCCTGCACCCAGCTTCCAGGCGCCGTACGAAACATGAGCAATAGGGTTATGCCTATCGCGACTGGCGAAATGATGATGGGTATATCGAGGAGAGCGTCCACGACCATCTTGCCGGGAAACTTGTACCGCGCAAGCGCGTATGCGGCCGGGATCGCAACAATCAGGGCGAGGCCCGCGGCGACCGTCGCGCAGAAGAGGCTCAATCGAATCGCATGCTGGATGTCCGGCTGTCCGAGCGCTTCAAGCGGCGCGCTTACACCGGCATAGCCCACTTGCGATGCGAGCATCGCGAGCACTAGAGTCATGGCGGTGCCCAGTCCTGCGACTATGAACAGCCGAAACAGATTCCGGCTTATTCGCAATGGTTTACCATCCGGCAGGAAGTGGCCACTCTCCACCAACGGGCGCATCAGGCAATGTATGCTGTCGCGCTTCTTCAACCGTTGTTAGGTAGTTCCACTTCCTGTAGATCGCTTGCCCTTCGGGTGAAACGAGAAAGTCGAGGAAAGCCTGGGCAAGCGCTTTGTCTGCGCTGTTTACTCCGATTGCTGCAGGGAGAAATCCAATTCTCGGGACCCTGTCCTTTGGCAGGTAAATCGTTTTGATCTTCGTAGGCTCCCACGCCTCGAAGACTTCCCAGCCAAGCACTGCATCGATTTGTCCCATCGCAACGATCTGCGCAGTTTTTGCGCAGGACTCCGTGTTGGTGACGATGTTCGGACGAACCTTGTCTGCAAGACCCGCGCGCTCTAAGACCTCTACCGCGTAGAGTCCGACACAGACGGTGTCCGGTCGTGCAATCGCTACACGGACGCCTGGCTTTGCCAAGTCCTCCAAGCTCTGGATGTTCCTTGGATTGTCGATCGGGACGTTGATGGCCGGCACAAGATACGCGATGATGGTTTCCGTCTTCGGGTCGATGAGCCCTTCGCGCTTTGCGATCTCGATATAGTCGGATGATCCGGGGAAGTAGATGTCGCCTTTTTCCGAGAGTTTCATTCGCGAAAGCATCTCACCCGAGCCACCGAAATGCACCTCCAGGGTTGCGCCGGTCTTCTCCTCAAAGGTTTTCGCTGCCAATTCCGTGGGTGGCTGAGAAGCGGAACCTACGAACAGGGTCAGTTTTCGGCCGGCGTACGGCTTCTCCTGGCCGGTCTCCCTGATTGGATTCTGGGCGGCACAACCCCAAGCCAGCGAAAGCCCGAGGGCGCAGCTGATGGCCCAGGTGAATCGTAATCTCGTGGTTCGGCTTTCGGCGCTCACGGCACCGCGATTGTACACCTTCGCTCCGTGCTACCTACTTAGGTCGCGGTTGCGGTCTGAGGGCGTGTCCGCAGTCTTAGCACTGCTGCGTGTTTTGTGTGGCTACATTGAGAACAGGCAGGCTCGACATGTCGAGAATTGGAAAGGTCTGGCGTGAGCACGTGTTACAAGCGGCTACTTCTTGCCGGACTTGCCTTTGGAATGCTCGCGTGGAGCGATAGCTGGACGATCTCGAAGGTGCTTCGCCTGCTTCGCTTTGTGAAGGTCGCTGTTTCCTGAAGAATTCTTCTTCGGCTTTCGATCACCCATGGCCGTTTCCCGTGCCTCCGACGTAGTTCATGATGCCGATGGTGCCTGTAACTATTTTATCGTCGTCTTCAAGCGGCAGCGCGCTTAAGATCATGTTGCTGAACTCGCCTTCCAATCGAAGCGATGCTTCCTTGCCGACCAGTGCACCGATGTGCGCTGCTATTGGCGGATGGTTCGGATCCTCAGACTTGAAAATCTCGTAAACCGTCTTACCGACCTCCCACACCACTCCGCAATGCATCGACGGCATCTCGCCGTTAACGATCATGTAAACGGTTAGATCTTTGTCGGTTGCCCAAACAGCCGACTTGATTTGATCCATCGCGAGTTGGAGCAACGCAAGCGACGCGCGAAACTCCAGGATCGTCTGTTCCCTGTGGGCGATATGATCGACCAGGTTTTCCCGGTCCACATTCGCTTCTCGGAGAGCTCGCTCTGAGCGCTCTTTGATAACCCTAGCAACGGTGTCCGTTCGCCCGATGCCTCCCACCTTCATTCGGATGCGGAGCCAATACGTATTGACAGTACCAACACTAATCCCTCGGTGGTGCGCGATCCCCTCGTTCGTAAGCCCGTCCATCGCCAAGTCGACGATTTCGGTCTCCCTGGGTGAGAGCTCGTGAGAAGTCATAGGCTCACTATCCTCCAGATAACTGTCATAACGCATACACTATACCTCAAATACCTCAGTACCGGCCAAACTAACGGGCCTGGGACGAGTCCGTCGCCAGGGCAATCGGCCACTTGGGTGCTATGTTAGGCGAGGCGTCGACCTTGGAGAAGGTTGACTACGACGACGATCACTGCAATGACGAGCAACACGTGGAGAAGTCCACCCATTGTCGTCGAGGTGACCATTCCAAGAACCCATAAGACAGCTAGAATCAAGACTATTGTCCACAACATGATGAAGTCAGACTACTTGCTATTGCTCTAATTGCACAAGTCCGCTAGATCGTGTCCGTGGAATGACTGACAGTCCGATTCGTGGCTCAACACCTACGAGTGTGACTGTTTCCAGGGGCGGAACGGCTGACTACCGATTCCGGTCTCTTGCATGAGTTTTTCGATGTCGTCGACCGTGCGCGGTGCTCCGGCGGAGAGATTGATGGGGTCGCCGTCAGTCACGAGGATGTCGTCTTCGACGCGGATGCCGATGTTCCACCACTTCGGGTCGCATGGTGAGCCCTCTTTAATATAGATGCCTGGTTCCACCGTGAGCGCAACGCCGGGCACAAGTGTTCCTGGCATCGGATCGTGGACGTCGAGGCCGATTCCGTGTCCGAAGCCGTGCATGTAGTACCGCCCCAATTGGTTTCTCGATTGGATGATGCCGAGAGCGATCAGTCCGTCGGCGAGGACTTCACTGATACGATTTCCTATCTGCGTTGTCGTTACCCCGGGTCGACACATTGCGATGCCAGCATCGGTGGCTCGAAGGACAACTTCGTAGAGTGCCTTTTGCTCGGGAGAGAACTTGCCGTTGACGGGGAACGTTCGGGTGATATCTGCGCTGTATCCCATGTATTCCCCGGCCGCATCGACGAGTAGGAGTTCGCCGTCGAGCATTTTGCGGCGGTTCGTGTTGTAGTGGAGGATGGTGGCGTTCGGCCCGGAACCGACGATGGGTTCGTACCCGACGTCCGCGCAACCCTCGCGGCGAAAGACGTAGCGGTAGAGCGCGTCTATCTCGTATTCGTGCATTCCCGGTCGTACTGCGCGCATCGCCTCGACGTGAGCCAGCGCGCTGATTTCCGCCGCTTTCTTGAGCAATTCGACTTCCCAAGGGGATTTGACTTGGCGGTGGCGGCGAATGAGCTGGCGCAGGTCTGGGCCGGGCTGCTTTCCTTCGCGGTGGGCTTGGACGTTTGCGTTCATTCTTCCTATGAGGCCAGCGTCGGGTGAGGGCGGAATGCTGACTGAGACGCGTTCAACGGCGATTTTTGCGAGGGTTGCTTCGAACTCTCTGTTTGAAACGGCAGATTCGACGCCGAGCAGCTTGACCGCGTTTTCGGGGCCCATTCTATAACCGAGCCAGGTTATCGATTGCTGTGTGGGCACATTGCAGAATAGGATCTCGGTGACTCGCTTGCCCTCGAGATCGAAGCCGTCGGGGATTAGGATTAGTGCGGCGCTGTCCTCTTCGAAGCCCGTCAGGTAAAGAAAGTTTGAATCGCCACGAAAGAAGAAGTCGACGTCGTCGTTGCGATTGCGGATCGGGTTTGTGAGCACGATCCCGACAGTGTTCGGACCAAGTTCGCGCTTGATCCGCTCCCGTCGTTCTCTGAACTCGTCCGGTCGCAGCTTCGATGGCTCGAAGACTGGATAGTTCTGGGCAATCAGCGAAGCCGGAAGAACGAGAAGAAGGCAGAAGACGGCTCGAAGCTTCATGGGCGTTATTGTGGCTCAGACGCCCTGGGGTAGAATTTGCGCCGCGAGGCTTGATTGCTTGGGAACCACTATACTGACCCGCTAGCTGTATTGTTCGCGCCGCTCGGCGCGGGCTCGCTTCGCCGCTTCCCCTCATTCCGCCAGGAGAGATTCTAACGCCTATGGACGCTTCCTACGTCAACTCACGCTTGTATGCCCTTCGGCATTCCGCCGCGCATCTGATGGCGCAGTCGGTGCTTCAGCTGTATCCAGATGCAAAGCTAACGATCGGCCCTCCTATCGAGAATGGCTTCTATTACGATATCGACTTTGGGGACACCAAGTTTTCGGAAGATGATCTCTCTCGGATTGAAGCGAAGATGGCCGAGAATGCGGGGTTGGATCTGCCGATCGTACGTGAGGAGATGTCTCGTGAAGATGCGCGAAAGCGATTGCTAGAGCTTAGGCAGGATCCGTACAAATTAGAATTGTTGGACGATATCCCCGAAGGCGACGCTATCTCGTTTTATACACAAGGGGAGTTCACGGATTTATGCCGCGGGCCACATGTCGCGTCGACGGGCGAGATTTGCAGCTACAAGTTGCTGAGTGTTGCCGGCGCCTATTGGCGTGGCAACGAGAAGAACAAGATGCTGACGCGGCTCTATGGGACTGCGTTTGAGACACAAGAGGCTCTGGAGCAGTACCTGCATAACCTTGAAGAGGCGAAGAAGCGCGATCATCGCGTCTTGGGGCGCGAGTTGGGCTTGTTCTTTTTCTCGCCGGTCGTAGGACAGGGGCTTCCTCTGTGGCTACCTAAGGGCGCGACGCTGCGCGATACACTTACGGAGTTTTTGAAAGGTGAGCAGCTAAAGCGCGGCTACGAGCCGGTCGTTACGCCGAACATCGGTAGCGAAAAACTGTATGAAAAGTCGGGACATATCATCACGTATCGCGACAAGATGTTCCCTTTTATGACGGATGCGGACGGCGACACATTTATCTTGAAGCCGATGAACTGCCCTTTCCATATCGAGATCTATAAGAGCGACCTTCGCAGCTATCGCGACTTGCCGGTTCGATATGCGGAGTTCGGAACGGTTTATCGGTATGAGCAGAGCGGCGAACTCGCTGGCATGTTGCGTGTTAGAGGGTTTACGCAAGACGACGCGCACCTTTTCGTGCGCCCCGACCAATTGCTTGACGAGTTCACTGCGACGGTCGATCTTACGATCTTCGTTTGCAACAAGCTTGGTCTGCACGACTATTCGGTTCGCGTGGGTACTCGCGATCCATTGAGCGACAAATACGTTGGGTCCGACGAGAATTGGAGTTTGGCAGAATCTGCGATTGAGCAGGCATGCAAAAGGATGGGGCTCGACTTCGAGGTCTCGCCAGGCGACGCGGCATTCTACGGGCCGAAGCTCGACTTGATGCTGCGAGATGCGCTGGGCCGCGTTTGGCAGATGGGGACGATTCAAGTTGATTACAACCTGCCGGAGCGTTTCGACCTCGAATACATCGGCGAGGACGGGCAGCCGCACCGGCCGATCATGATCCACCGTGCGCCATTCGGCTCATTGGAGCGCATGATCGGATTGCTCACTGAGCATTACGGCGGCGCTTTTCCGTTTTGGCTCGCGCCTGTTCAGATCGTTTTGCTTCCTATCGCTGACAGGCACGTGGAGTATGCGCAGAAGGTTCGGGAGGAACTTTTGGCTCTGGATCCGAAGTTACGGATCGCGATCGATGAATCGAGCGAGCGGCTTGGGAAGAAGATCGTTTTGAACCAGGCTCAGAAGATTCCTTATATGTTGGTTGTGGGCGATAAGGACTCGGAGAACAAGACGGTGAGCGTCCGGTCAAGAGAGGGGGGGGATGTCGGTGCGATGGGGATAAGCGAATTCTTGGGGACTGCGGGTCGGACACAAGATGACGGCAGATTTGCAGATGTAACGTAAGAGAATCGGCGGGTCACTTAGTGGCACACACACCCGTGGGAATCTCACACAGCCGGCTGAGGCTCAGTTCACCCTGGGTGGGCGCACCTCGCCCCGCTTCTCATCGGATCAAATAGTAGACATCCGTCGGTCTTGTAAAATGAGGACTTGGCAGAGAGAGAGAGAGAGAGAGTATTGTTCCGTTTGTTGATCTATCTTGGAGGTTGACAGTGAATCTAAAACAGTACGCACTTTGGGTCATGGTCGGAGGGCTAGGTTTACTTAACTTCGCTGTATGGGGCAAGGTGCCCATGGAGTCGACGCTCACGCCGAGGCCTTGCGGCGGATGCCAGCAGGACTTTGCAACGGGCCCCCCGACGATCGCCGAAATCGACAACAGCATTCAGTTTGGTGCAGGGTTGATGGAAGATGACCCGGGCGAGCTGTTGCCGACGCATCCTTGCAGCGGCTGCACGAGTATGGGAACTATCAAGCAGAGCTGGTGCCAACTCCGGCCACCCGGCACCGACTGTTCCGCAATACCGTGGAACGACAACTTTTTTTACATTCGCAATCTATACTTTTATGATTGTGGAGATGGGGTGATCGCGCTATGTTGCACCCCGTGGACGTACGACTCCTGTTGCAACAATTCATCCAATGCGCCTAAATGCCAAGGAGGAGGTGCAACTCACAATTGCAGCGAAGCATCATGTCCTCCGCTGTAAAGGAATCGCTGCCAATTCGCAGTGCCGCATGTATTCTAGGGGCAGCTGCGGCCACTTTGCTGCATATCTCCATCGTTGCTCTCGGAAACGTCACGGTCGGATGGGGTTTCGACTTGGTGCTGGCGGGAATCCACTTTCTGGCTGCCATTGCGTTCGCCTTTTTGTTCGCAGGCATCCTTCGAGAACGTAGATTGCGCGCCTTGATGAGCATATCATCGTTGATCGCTGTTGCCGCTTCAGCCGGCTACTTCCTCGCGTTACGCTCGCTTGGACGCTTACCTCCCTTTGTCGAGTGGGGCTCGTTTGTTCTGACCAGCTTGGGTTTAGGTTTCTTTTCCGCATCAGTGGCGAAGATGTTGATATTGCGTAATACTGCGAACGAAAGGTGATTTGGCGAGATGAAGAGCAGATCCAGAGCACTTACACTTCCAGAGCTGCTTGTTGCGATCCTTATCATTTCGCTTCTGGCTGCGTTAGTCGCGCCCATTTATGGGCGTTCCAAGGAAGCTGGGAAACGCGGTGTATGCATAACCCGACTGCGACAGTTTGGTACAGCTTTGAGTCTATACGCGGATGCCTATGGTGATTACCCAAAAGATCCGTCGCTACTCAGTCACTCCGAGCAATTGCCCGCCGTGCTACTTGCCTGCCCGTCGGATCCTTTCGACGGGTTTGCCAGCGTCGCTTGGCAATGCCGCGGCAGAAAGTCGTTACTGCCATTCAGCTATGAGACGATGTTAGATTGGCATGACGAGCTTAGATCGGATCTGTTAGCGGCCGACGCGAACCACGGGGTACTTGCCTGTCGTCTCCATGGCGTACGTGAATCCGCAAGGGCGAGAGAAGTGTGCCTTGACCTACCATTCATGTTCCACGGGACTCTGCTCCGGTTACGTCGAGATTCATCCGTGCAAACTGCCAGATACGTGGTTCAAAGTGTTGAGTGGCCGCTCGGCAGCGGTCGGTACTATCCTGGTGCCTCACCCTGGGACCTTTTTACCGACGAGCCACGGCCGAAGCGCTTTCCGTTCTAAAGCGAAACTCGACGAGTGCCCCTGTGTGCCACTGACCGATTCGCCTTCAACCTTCGATCCTTGTCTGGCCTCGCGCGATTCTTGCCGATGCTACACTCTTTCCAACGACTGTGCGCTAAGTGACCACGACCACACGCTGTGAAAGGAGTGTGGCCTCCAAAAGAAGGAAGGAAACTATGCCTCGATATCTGATTTCGTTTGATGACGGCTCAATGGACCACATTCATGAAGAAGATTTGCCAACAATTGGCGAGGAAGCACGTAAGGTGGTTCGAGAGGCAAAGGCCTCGGGGGTTTGGATTTTCGGCGGTGGTGTCCAGCGCCAGCGAGCGGCGATTGTTGCGACGGATGGTGCCGTCACGCTCGGCCCAGTGCCGGAGACAAAATCGGTCATTGGTGGGTTCTCGATTATCGAGGTTCCCTCACAGGATGAAGCGTTGGTTTGGGCTGCCAAGTTCGCTGCAGCGTGTCTCTGCGCGCAGGAGGTTCGCGAGATCATGTTCGACCCAGAGTCTTGATGGGAGGTTTATCCCTCCACTATTTTGGATGAGTTTGTCACAGATCAGGAATACCCAACTTCGACGGCTTTTCACTAGGCGGCACACATACCCGTGAGAAACTCATACAGCGGGCTGAGGCTCAGTTCACCCACGGCGGCCGCACTCTACGACCGCACGCTCGGCAGCAAAAGGGGCCGATCCAAGGCGTCGACCCCTTGTTACTGTGCAGACAGGAGGCTACATGGGGGGAAGAATGACGCGATCGATGACATGAATAACGCCATTGCTTGCCGGTACGTCGACTGCCACTACCGTCGCTCCGTCAACCATGACTTTTCCATCTCTGACCGTGATCGTGATCTCGTTTCCTTCGACTGACTTCACTTTTCCTGGCTTCACATCGGCCGACATCACCTTGCCACCAACCACATGATAGGTCAGAACCCGTCGCA
Source organism: Fimbriimonadales bacterium (assembly GCA_041744215.1). Taxonomy (GTDB): domain Bacteria; phylum Armatimonadota; class Fimbriimonadia; order Fimbriimonadales; family ATM1; genus JAHCHL01. The sequence continues at coordinate 43,348 of JBGTLG010000025.1, forward strand.
ACAGGTCGGGGTCGCTGCCCAGCTTGTCGAGGGTGGCCCTATCAACCTTAGAGAAGGCTTCGTCTGTGGGTGCGAAGACGGTGAACTCACCACCCTTGAGCGTATCAACGAGGCCAGCCTTGGCCACGAGATCAACCAATGTAGTGAAGCTGCCGTTCGCGATTGCGACATCTACGATAGTGTTCGTCGACGCGGGTTCAGGGGTCGGCTCTAAGGAAGGCATCTGCGACCGCTCTGTCGTCTGCTCCATCGAATCGGCTGGGGCATCGTCCCCACAACCGAATAGAAAGGCACCCGACACGATGGCCGCGAGGCCTGTTAGTAGAATTCTATTGTTCATGCTATTCACGCTCCATTGTTCTGTTGGGCGAAGCCCACAAGTTGTCCATACGTCAAACATGATCGACATCGTGCGTCGATTATTATCTACAGAGGCTAAAGGTATAATTTGCGCTCCTACCGCTACCGCCCGAATGGGCTGGGACCCGGTCGAGACCGAACGAGGTGAAATGGAATGGCACGCGTTAAGCGAGCAGCGATGGCGCACAAGCGCCACAAGAAGCTTCTGAAAGCCGCCGAAGGCTATTGGGGCCGGAAGAAGAGCAATTTTAAGATCGCCCACGAGCAGGTGATGAAGTCGGGACAGTATGCGTTCCGAGATCGTCGTCAGAAGAAGCGCGATTTCCGCAGGCTTTGGATTGTGCGCATCAGTGCGGGCTGTTTGGCAAACGAAATCAAGTACGCCCAGTTCATGCACGGACTCAAGGAGGCAGGGATTGAGGTGGATCGCAAGGTCTTGAGCGACTTGGCGATTGCCGATCCCTCTGCGTTTAGCGCGCTGGTTGTGCGGGCCAAATCGGCGCTTGCATAAGCGCCGCGCGAAACGAAGTTGATGGGCCCGCCGGTCGAAAGATTCGGCGGGCCTTTTTCTTAGACCCATGAGAGCATGTTGCGATGAGCACGGAAACCACGTACTGCAAACGACACCCGAAGGAGGAGACAGCCCTTCGGTGCAGCCGTTGCGAGGATTTGATTTGCCCGAAATGTGCGGTGCTGACCCCCGTTGGGTACCGGTGTGCGCGCTGTGGGAAGGAGAAGAGCGCAACAATGTCGGCGCCACCGAAAACCCTGCTGATCGGGGGAGCGTCGGGATTCGTCCTCGGTTTCGTCTCGTCGGTCTTGGTGCCCTCGGTGATCGGATTCTTCGTGCTCTTTCTGGGAGCGATTGTCGGTGGATTCATCGGGGAGATTGTGAGCAGGCTTTGCGGTCGAAAGAAGAGCCGGCTAATCGCAGGGATGACCGCTGCCGGTTTCATCTTGGGCGCGTTCTTTCTTCCTACACGGGGAGTCTTGGGATTAGTAAGCGAAGGGGTCGCCCTCGAAACGGCGATTTCTGTGGCGCGCTTTCCTTTGTGGGCTCTCGCGTACGCGATCATTGGCAGTATTGCCGCTTGGGCACGGCTGACTTGGTAACACGGAGAATGGCTTGGAATCAATTGACATAGTTGAAAAGGCGGCGTGCGCTGCGGTCGCATCTGCGAATACATCCGCGGAGCTACGCGAAATCGAGGTTCGGTATCTGGGTCGAAACGGCGAACTTACTGGGCTGCTCCGTCGAGTCGGTGCGCTGCCCAATGACCAGAAGCCTTTGTTCGGCAAGGCGGTCAACGAAGCAAAAGCGCGGGTTCAGACCTTAATCGATGAGCGTGCGGTTGCACTGAGTGGGGCAGAACAGGCCGCGAGGTTTGAAACGGAGAAGGTGGATCTGACGATGCCGGGTCGCCGATTCCGTGCGGGCTTGCCTCATGTTTTGGCGCAAACAATTGAGCGAGTGAAGAGCGTGATGATCGGGCTTGGGTTTCAATATGTCGATGGGTCGGAACTCGAGTCGTTGCGTTACAATTTTTCTGCGCTCAACTATCCGCCTGATCATCCTGCAATGGACGACCAAGACACATTCTATATCGACGATGAGCGATTGCTTCGCACGCAATGCACCGCGATTCAAGGAAGGACCTTCGAATCGAGGGAACCTCCTCTGAGAGTGTTCACCATCGGACGATGCTTTCGGAATGAAGCAGTTGACAGGACGCACGGCCACACTTTTATGCAAGTGGACGCTTTTATGGTCGATGAAGGGATTTCGATGGCGCACTTGCGTGGAACGCTCGGCGCGTTTGCACGCGCCATGTTTGGACCTGAGATGACAGTTCGGTTTCGCCCAGATTACTTCCCTTTCGTCGAGCCCGGAGTTGACTTCGCGATCACAAATCCCTTCAAGAATCGAGGTGCTGGAGATTGGATGGAGATTGGGGGCGCTGGGCTTGTGCATCCGAACATTCTCGAAGCGCATGGAATCGACACAGAACGATTCAGCGGGTTTGCGTTCGGGCTCGGCATCGAACGGATCTGCATGACGCAGTACGGCATCGACGATCTGCGGTTGTTCTTTGACAATGACTTGCGATTTTTGGAGCAGTTCCCCGCATGAAAGTAACCGTTGAGTGGATCAAGGAGTTTGTGAATACGGAAGCGAGCGCTGATGAGATCGGCGATGCGCTGACGATGCTTGGCATCGAGTTAGAGGGCATCGATGATTCGCCCCTAGGTCCTGTTCTCGACTTTAAGGTGACTCCAAACCGCGGGGACTGTTTGTCGGTCATCGGGTTGGCACGCGAACTTGCTGCGAAAAATGCGACCCGATATCGACCGACGGAGTTGTTCGTGCGTGCAGCAAAGGGATTCTTGCGCGGGGATGAAACGCAGGCACTCAGTTCGGCTCGCGTCGAGATCGAAGCCGACGATCTCTGCTTGAGATTTTCCGCACGTGGATGGGACGGAATTCGAGTCGTTCCATCGAGCTCAAAGCTCCAAGCGAGGCTTTCGGCCTGTGGCATGAGGCCGATCAACGTAATCGTTGATGCTGCGAACTACGTCATGTTGGAATTGGGTCAACCGCTCCATACCTTTGACTTCGACCTGTTAAGAGAGGAGCGCATCGTTGTGCGGCGGGCGAGGACCGGTGAAACACTAACATCGCTCGATGACGAGGAACGGGATCTATCGACAGATATGCTAATGATTTGCGACGGAGTCGGTCCGGTAGCGATCGCAGGCGTGATGGGAGGAGCAAACAGCGAAGTTTCTGAAGGGACGACGCGCATTCTCTTGGAGTCTGCCCACTTCGATCCTCGTTCGATACGAGCGACAAGAAAACACCTCGGCATGAGCACAGAAGCGAGCTATCGATTCGAGCGCTTTGTCGATCCACAAGGAACTTTGCGAGCAACGAATCGATTTGCTGAGATCTTAGAATCTGAAAGCGGAGTTAGCCCACTGCAAGGAGTGATCGACTTGCATCCTCGCAAGCGCGAGGCGAGTTCGCTCACCGTTCGTGAGTCAAGGTGGAACAGCCTACTCGGAATGCAGGTGCCGAGAGCGGCGGCAGGTGCGGCGCTTGTTGGCCTTGGGTTTCGTGTGGAGGAGACCAACGAAGGACTTAGTGCAGTCACGCCAAGTTGGAGATCTGACATCCATCGCGAAGAAGATCTCATCGAGGAGATTGGCAGGGTGTGGGGTTATGAGCGTGTTCCAGAAGCTCTCCCAACGGGCGCGGCTATGGGCGGCGAGACTCCGGAATCGGCCTTTCTTACTAAGTGCAGAAATGCAATGCTGCGGATGGGATTCACGGAGGTATTGAATCACACGCTTTGCGCAGATTCGCCGTTAGACATTGCTGCGGAACGCGTGGCTTTACGTCATCCACAGTCGCCTGAGCTTGCACTGCTTCGGTCATCGCTATTGCCTGGTGTTTCTATGTCGATGGCAAGAAACCGTGGCCGCGATATCCAGATCTTCGAAATCGGCCGCGTCTTCCATGGCAGTTGGGAGTTTGCAATGCTTGGGATTGGCATGAGCGGCCGATTGTTGGAAGAAGACTGGAATCAACCGCAATCGCCGAACGCTGACTTCTATTCCGCAAAGGGTGTCGTGGAGAAACTCATGGAGATGGCTGAGAGGGTCGGAGAGTTTCGTGAGACAAGCGATGCGCGCTTCCATCCAGGACGACGCGGTGCGCTGTTTGATGGTGACGAAGAACTGGCGGTGTTCGGCGCGGTCTTGCCGGAGATCGCAAACAAACTTGATTTGCCTAAGGGGAGCCTTTTGGCAGAGATCGACTTGCACGCACTCTTCAATGCGCCCAAAGTGGAGCGCATCTATACGCCTATCAGCCAATTCCCTTCGGTTCGGCGCGACTTTTCGATATCTATAGCGAAGTCCGTGAGTTACATTGAGATCGAGAGAGCAATACGGCAAGCAGCGGGCGAGCTCGCGGATAGAGTTTGGCCGATCAGTTCCTACGAGGGGAAAGGAATCGAGCCGGGGCATCACGGAATCGCCGTGGCATTGGTCTTGAGAGACCGCGAGCGCACTCTTACGGATGAAGAGGCGAATGACGTTTGTGAGAATGCGTGGAAGAAACTTGAATCGCTCGGCGCTACGCGGCGGTAGTTCTCGTCTCGTTGCGCGATCGATGCAGGGATAAGAGCAGTTCGAAAGTTGCAAGCAACAACGCAACGACAAAGATCGCGCGGAATGCGAGCGGCAGGTGGAAGTAATGCCCGAGGGTATGTTGAAATGACATCGGCGCATAGCTGCCGACCGCGCATAGCAAGCCGAACGACGCTTGCAGCAGTCGGCGACGGGCAACGATAAGACCACATACGTTTGCGAGGAAGTCGACTAGCGCCTTCCAGTAAAGTTCCATCGCAAGCGCATAGATGCCGATGTATTGCTCGAAGACTTGCGCAAGCATCGGAAGATCGCGCCTTGCTGGAAAGATCCACCCAATGATATCGCGAATGCCTCCTCGGATTCCGCGCATCGCCTGACCTCGGTATCGACTATCTACCTCAAGGAAAGCTTGGTGTAACCAGATGTAAGTCGCGATCATCACCCACGGGATAACGTGCCACACCCAGCGGACACTGACGGATTGCAGTCGCAATGCGATGGCGCAGGCCAAGAGCAGAGCTGGCACTACGACAACCTGCTCATAGGATCCGATCGCCATCGCAAGCAGCGCAATACTCAGTATCGCCCACTGAGGGCGACGCAGCCGCTCGTACTTGCAAAAGGCGAATAGCGATGAAAGCGAGAAAAGCGTCATAAGGGTCGCTGTTCTTCCTACAGGCCAACCAACTACGCGGAAGTCGAACGATCTCTGGTTGATATCTGACGACTGCAGCACGAGCGACAACTCGCGACCGAGGAAGATTACAGCACCGGCGCAAACCAACCACCACAGTCGCCGACTCGCTCCGAAGGCAAGGCCGTATATAGCGATTAGCAAGCCGAGGGAAAGAAGTAACCAATACAAGGGAAGCCAATTCTCAAGACCGTTCTGCCACGCGGCAAACACGATCGCGCTGCCAGCGGCGAGCGCGCGATCATAGAACAGCTCCCAAACCAACCATAACAAAACAAGCGAAGATGCGAATGCGATAAGCCAGTTCTGAATTTTATACTTGTTGAGATCACTATGGAAGATCGCATCGTCTATTGCAAAGGAAACGGTCGGGAGCGGCCGATAAAATCCGTTGTAAAGCGGCCAGTCAGAGACAAACCACTTTGTGATGGGAGAGCCTTCAGATCGCAATTGCTGCAACAACACCCGCTGGTCGTGATGATCGTCGACTCGATCGAGGCCCACGTAGCCCATATCGTCGTGTCGAAACACGTGATCGAGTCCGGCTGCGCTGACCAACGTTATCGCCAAGCATGCGATAATCAGGAACGATCGTGACATGTCAGTTAGACGGACTCGAGTGCGGCCTCAAGATCGCTTAGGATATCGCGGACGTCTTCGATACCTACACTGAGTCGGATACCACCCGGTGCAATTCCCGCGTCTTTCTGCGCTTCCAGCGGAATCGTGGCGTGCGTCATTGAAGCCGGATGTTCCACGAGCGTTCGGATGTTGCCCAGGCTGACTGCGAGGGTTACGCTCAGAGCGTTGCTTGCAAGGTGGTTGATTACGCGCTTAGCCCTTTGCAACGCCTCGTCGCCATCGCCTTCAACTTCAAAGTAGACCATTGATCCTGGCGCGAAGTTGCCATCAATGTCCCGCATCTGCTCCATCGCCAGGTCGATTTGTGGGTAACCCGATATTCCGGGGTAGCTGACGCGCTTCACCTTTTGATGGAGACTGAGAAACTCGGCGATTCTCGTAGCAGATTGTTGTTGCCGCTCGACTCTAAGCGCGAGAGTCGGCAAACCATACGTGAGGATTTCCCAAGCGGCGCGGGGCGAGATCGAGCCACCAAAGTCCTTTCTGAACAGCAGAAGGTCGGTTTCTTTTGAGTGTGGGCCGATAACTGCGCCTCCCATTGTCGTCCCGAAGCCGCACAAGTTCTTCGTGAGGCTGTGAACAACGAAGTCAATTCCACACTGAAGCGGTCGCTGACAGAATGGCGTTGCGAATGTGTTATCTACAATGGTAGCGATCTTCTGATCCTCTTCGCGTTTTGCATTTACCTTTTTCACAGCTTCGACCACAGCGCAAATGTCGATAAGTTCCATAGTTGGGTTGCAGGGCGTTTCAAAGTAGACAACGCGCGTTTCAGACTTGATCGCTTTATCAAGCTCGCTCAGTTGGGTCAGGTCCACAAATGTGCAGTTCACTCCGAATCTTGAGAGCCATCCTGTTATCAAGCCGTAGGTGCAACCATAAATCGTCTTGTGGCAAACGATGTGGTCACCAGACTTGAGGTGGATTCCGAGGACGGCACTGATCGCCGCCATGCCAGTTGCAAAGCACACCGCCGTTTCGCCTTTCTCAGCGAAGGCAAGAGTTTCTTCAAGAAGGGACTGGCACGGGTCATCGAGTCGACCATAGATGTAGATCGGGTGGTGAGTATCGCGGTCGATTTCGGGGTTCGCAAACTGTTGAAACGCCTCTGCGCCTCGATCCGCGCTTCGCAGCCTAAACGTTACGGAAGTCGTGATTGGCGGCGTAATGTGGTCGTCGAAGTCCCACTTTTCGCTGCGGAACTTCCCATGAATGAGGACGGAGCGGTCTCGATAGTTCGATCCCATAGTGGGACCCTACTTCGACATCGCAGGCTCGCTTCCCTGCTGCTCAGTCAATTCGGATTGCGCGAGTCGCAATATAAGTTTGGCCAAACATGTCAGTCGTCCTCACGTGGATCGGATGCGTGCCTTTGCCTAATCCAGCCGGAAGCTGGAGTTTCCACAGGTGGGGCGAGTTCATCGCACCTGGGAGCGGCCTGAAGGGCGCGGTGAGGGTTCTGTCTCGCTCGACCATTTTCGCGTACCATGGATCCGCTTCGAGCGTCTTCACCATTGCCGTCCATGTTCCCTTCTCCCCGACGCGCACATCGACCTTTGAACGTTCGCTGCCCCCGAAGACGTTTACAAAGACCCAAGTGTCAGCAATGTCTGCGCTGCTTATCGATGGCGGAACAATAACATTCATCTGCCAGCTCGGAAGTGATCTCGCGGCACGGAACTCAATCGTGTACTGGTTCCCGTCAAACGTGAGAATCGAATAGCCATTTGGCGCACCGTCACGCATCGTCGTGTGTGGAATGCCGAATTCGTCTGGGGTTCCTTGCCACCAGCTTCCGCACGTCGTCACATTGATAATGTGGTGGTGGGGTTCTGCTCGCTTGAAACCATCTTTATCGGTGATGAACCGATGCTCCTGGAAGTGTGTGTGCCCAGCGACAGAGATGCAATAAGGCCGTTTAGCGATAAGGTCGTAAATCTCCTGCTTTTCTTCGACGTCTGTCAGCGGGATGTGCATCAAGAGTACGACGAGCTGGTGTTCGGGGACGAGTTCAAGATTTCTCTTCAACCATTCAAGCTGAGTTTTTCCAAGTCCGCCTCTGTAGCGTCCTCTCTCACCTGTCGCTTCGTTCGCTCCTGTCCACATTACGTTGTCAAGCACGAGGAAGTGCGTAGGGCCGTGATCAAACGAATAGTATGGCGGGCCATAGACGCTCTGGAATGTTTCAGTAGAGTGCTTGTCGTCTTTCGAATCAAAGTTGATATCGTGATTTCCCAGAACGTTGTACCAGGGGATTCCGATCATCGCAATCACTTGGTTCAGCGGTCGGAAAAGCGATAGATTATCGAACACGATGTCTCCAAGCGTCACCCCGAACATCGCGTCGGTTTTTCCAATCAGCGGCTCGACAATATCATGAGCGATGTATTCGATCTCTCTTAAATCGCGAGGCTGAGTGTCCCCAAAGAAAAGTGCGCGAAACTTATCCGGTTCCGGACGACGATAGAGTGGGAAGTCTATGGATGCGGGCAGCGCGCCCGTCGGCTGGACGCCAGGGTATCTAAACTGCGGAGAGCCGGCTGGCTTGTGGATGTAATAGAACCGCGGGAGCATGTGCTCATCGACGGGGGTCATGTAGCCTCGCGGCTTGATAACGAAGAATATGGTGTCGCTGTCGTATGGAAGGGACCAGATTCCCCTTCGGTCTGTCTTCACAATGTCGAAGCCGTTCGAGACTCGGACACCAGGAAGCACTGCTTCGCCCGGGTCGAACACGCCGTTGTTGTTCGAGTCAACGAATACGCGACCGGTGGCCAGTTGCGCTGAAGCCGTCCACCCAATCAACGCCAGAGCAAGCGATGCAAACACCCGTTTCCACATGGAAATGAACTGTACCCGGGGTTCGGTTTATGGGAGTGTTAACCCAAGATTACGCTTGAGGCATAATGGCGTTAAATGGCGGCACTAAGACACGACAAACACTTCACACTCTCCGAAGCCAACAAGCTGCTTTCGACGCTTACACCACTCCTCGTGCGCATTCAGCGCTCAGTGGAGTTACATGGCCGTCAGCTTGACGTCGCAATATCTGCTGGAGAGACTGCCAGAACAAACGGAAAAAAGCACGAGTCCGAAGATCCAGACGCTCTCTTGGAGATAGAGGCGCTGACTGCGCGTGTTGAGGATTTCGGCTGCGTCCTGCGTGATCATTCCTCTGGGCTGATCGACTTTCCGTCAATTTTGGACGGCCGCGAGGTCTACTTATGCTGGCGAGTCGGCGAGAGTGAAGTCATCGCCTGGCATGAATTGGAGGGGGGACTCGGCGGACGTCAAGTCATTACTGAAGACCTTCAGTTTACGTCTAAGTCTTAAGGGTGCGACCAGCAACGCTGGCAAATGCCGCGACCCTCTCCATTAGCTGAGAGAAGCCTTCAGGAGACAGAGTTTGCGCAGCATCGGATACTGCTTCTCCCGGATTAGGATGCACCTCAATCATCAATCCATCCGCGCCAGCAGCGATCGCCGCGCACGCGAGAGCAGGAACGTACTTCGCGACTCCGACCCCGTGGCTTGGATCCACCACGACGGGTAAATGTGTTTGATCGCGAAGAACAGGGACAGCGTTCAGATCGAGCGTGTTCCTTGTGTATGCCCGGTCAATTGGGACAATTCCCCTCTCACACAGAATGACGTTTGGATTTCCTTTCGATAAGATGTACTCCGCCGCAAGCAAGAATTCGTCGAGTGTAGCTGCAGGGCCACGCTTCAAGAAGACAGGATGGTTGCTCCTCCCAGCTTCAATCAGCAGAGGATAGTTCTGCATGCTTCGGGCGCCTATCTGGAGTATGTCGACGTGCCGCGCCACGGTTTCCACCATATCTGGCGACATAACCTCAGAAATCGTCTTGATTCCGATCTCCTTGCCGACTTGCTCCATGATCTTGAGTCCTTCTTCGGCAAGTCCCTGAAACGCATAAGGCGACGTGCGCGGCTTGAATGCTCCACCTCTGAGGACTCTGGCTCCAGCTTGCTTGACCGCGGTGGCTGCATCGTGCATTTGCTCGTAGCTTTCGATGCTGCACGGCCCAGCGATCACGACAATTTCTTTTTGACCGAACGCAACTCCGTCTACGTCGACTATCGTTGTCGCAGAATGAAACTCCCGCGACGCGAGTTTGTAGCTGCGACTAACCTGGGTTACCCGGCTAACTCCGGGCAGGATCGAGAGCCTTTGCTCCAAGGGATCGCGGAGGTCGGTGGGAATCGCGGACGGGATCCCGATCGCCATGACACTGCCTGGCATCAGTAGTGGCTCAAGATCGTGCTTCTTGATCGCTTCGCAAACATTTTGGATCTGCGCTTGCGTAGCGTCGGGCTGCATTACGACTACCATTAGTTTGCTGTCCTACCTTTTCTCCTGGGCATTCGCAAGATTCGGACCGGAAAGCCCACAAAATTGACGAGATCGCGGTACAGATCGACGACTGCCTGCGGTGTCTCCGCGAGCGTACGCCTTCTTATCACCATTGCCAAGTCGTAGACCCAGTATGTTATGAGGGCTATCGACGTGACGATGGCGGTCACCGTCTCCGCGACGGTTAGCCCGTAGCGAAAAGCCACAGTCACACCCGCTGCGACGACCGCCAACGCACTGAGAACGAACTCGCCACCGAAGCTGTAATCTCTTCCACAAAACAAATTGTATGCCAAGAGCGCTGTGTAGGCGACTGCTGCCACAACTCCGACCGCCTCGACAAACGCCGGAAAGGAATCGTGCCACGCGGCGATCCAGAAGCTTAACGCCGCCGAGCCAGAAACAAGGAAGATTGCGAGGATAACGAGTTGCGGGAGCAGGGGAGCTTTGCGCGCCGCAGAAAGCGCCAACACGCTTACGAACGCTACGGGAACCATCGCCTCGGGCGAGCTGCCCGCAAGATAAGGCATCACGGACGGCTTCAAAAAGAGTGCGACGACTCCTGCGATTGCGAGGACGGTTGCCAAATGGAAAAGTCCGACCGCCCGAATGAACCTGACTCGCTGAATATAGTCCCCGTCGGCCACGTTGCCCGGAACGGTGATCGGCTCCGGAAGCAGCGGAGGAGGATACGGGAGCATCTGCTGAATTCTACTTGTTAATGTAGACGGGCCGCGCCTGGCGGGCGCGGCCCTGTCATCCTCTCTCCATCTGGCGAGAAGCCTATGTGCTTCTTATCTTGAGAGTCTTGCCGTTCATAGAGACTGTAATCTCCACTTTGGCTCCCGACCCGAACCCTACCATCTCACGCTGTTCTTCGGTGAGATCATCGTATGTCAGGTGTCCCTTCGCGTCGTGGGTCGCCCACTGGTCTGCGGTGATCGTCTCCATCAACTTTGAGATGTTCGCCCCGCCGACTCCGATTCTCGGCAAGCTGTCAAACAGTTCGCGCATTTCGAGGCGCGTAGCGAAGTCGTGAGATCGAAGTGACTCGAGCTTCTCCTTTACCTCAGGATTCATTTTGAAGAACTCTTCTGGGTTGATGCTCTTGAAGTCACCGCCTGGGGGCAGCACGAACATTTTCCCACCGGGGATCTCCTTCCACTCGCCGCCCTTAAATCGCTCTTGCAGATCGCGTAGAAAGTCGTCTTTAGGAAGCGCCTTAAACAGGTCCGGCAAGTCCTTGCCTTCCCATCCCTGATGAAACTTCTCGGCCCATTCACGAAGTCGGTCGAGCATCTCACCAGGAGGTTGGCTGTCAGGACGTTGCTCGGAGGGCGTTCCTCCGCGCAATTCAAAACGCGGCGCGGCGACCTTGAATAGATAGACGTCGCCCTTCTTGTCCCATGTGCCTCCAAACACTTCTGAGATAGCGTCGAGGACGTCGCGTAACATCAGATCTGTCACTTGGAGCGTGATCCGCGCTGTCGGCCGAGGCGAGTCAGGCTGTGCAGCGAAATTGAGTCCTTGAGTTCCAAGCCACCTAAGGACATCGTCAAAACTTGCCCTTTCAAAAATGACGCTGACTCGTTTTTCGAGAGCCGGGTCCTGCTCCAGTTTTGTACGCTGCACGTCGAGGATATCGGCCCACGTGGTGCCGTAGAGAATTGGATGGAGCACTTGGTCTTGCGTGCCCGCGGCCCGTTTTGCCTCCGACTGAGCGGGGGTGATGCCGACGAAAGACCAGCCGATAGTGATCATCACAAAGACGGCCGCTCCGATTAGCAGAATGTGCTTGTAAGACACGTTTGTTACCTCCTGATAGCTTTGTGTCTGCCTCTGATGAGTTAATACCCGATGCAACCCACGGTTGAGTTCCCGTCTCAGTCCGATCGGGACGTAGATTTTGGATCGAACCGATCTCTCAGGCCATCACCGACGAAATTGAGAGCGAGGATCGTGGCGCTAAGCGCTAGGCAGGGCCAGAGCAGAAGTGTCGGGTACGACGCCATGTACTGCCTCGCGTCGTTGATCATCGAACCCCACGACGGGTACGGCGGAGGTACACCGATTCCCAGGAAGGAGAGCGCTCCTTCAGCGAGAATCACCATCGCCATCCCGACCATCGCAACCGCGAGGATTAGTCCCCAAATGTGCGGGAGGATGTGCTTGAAAACGACGTGCGCATGCCCCGCCCCAAGCACACGGCTCGCGGTCACATACTCCTGTTCCCTGAGGCTCAGAACTTGGTTGCGAATGAGACGCGCCATGGTTGGCCAGCCGACTACTGCGAGGGCTGCGAAGACTGGGAGCACTCCGGCGAGCAACGGGGGAAGTCCAGCGAAGAGCGATGCCTTGCTCGCTCTCACCAATCCCATAACAAGTATCGCAAGCAGAATGTCAGGGAACGCGAACATCGCGTCCGTTAGGCGCATCAATACGACGTTAGCCCATCTCGGCCCATATCCCGCAGTCGTTCCAATGATCAGTCCGACAAAGATTGCCACTGCCTGCACCGCAACGCCGATCAATAGGCTGAGTCGCGCACCGAACGCGAGTCGCGAAAAAATATCGCGTCCTAAATGATCGGTTCCGAGCCAGAACTTTTCGCTCGGCTGCAAGAGCTTGTCGCCGACTTGGGCTGTCACATCGTATCGCATCGGACCAAAGATCGCGAACAGGCAGACCAGAACTAGGAATGCGGTTCCGATCGTGAGCAGCCAGTCTCGCTTCACGCAGCTCCTCCGCGAATTCTTGGGTCAAGCAAGGGCAGAAGCACGTCAACGATCAAGTTAATGAGGATGAACAGCACCGCGAACAACACGACCGTTGCCTGAATGATGGGTTGATCGCCCTGATAAATGGCATCGATCGACTTGAATCCGAGGCCAGGAATTCTGAAAAACGTTTCAAGAATAAACGATCCAGTGAGAAGATAACCAAAGCTTGTGCCGATTGCGGTGACGATCGGAACGAGCGAATTGCGTAAGGCATGCTTGGTCATTACCCGCCAAAATGGGACACCTTTTGCAAATGCGGTGCGAATGAAGTCCTGGCTGAGGGTATCAACCATGCTGGCGCGCGTCAAGCGCGTGATGACCGCTGCCGGTCGTAGCGCAAGAATTGCGACTGGAAGAATCAGATACCAGACAATGCCTTCTGGCGGATTAGGCACCCACGTCTCTGGCAGTGCTTTCATTTGGATTGCGAAAACGTACACCAATACCGGCGCAAGTACAAAGTTTGGAATGCAGATACCCAGCGTCGAGAATGTCGTTGCAACTTGATCCGGCCACCTGTTGTGCCAAATGCCGGCCACTGATCCAAGCGTTACTCCTATCAGCGACGCGAGGCCGATCGCTAACATTGCCAGCAGCGCGGTTAGTTTCAGACCGTCGAGAACGACATGTTTGATTTCGCCGTACGGAGGAAACCAGGAATCGCCGAAGTCGAGCTGTGCTGCGCCGACGACAAACTCTTTGTACCGCACGAGCATCGGCTTGTCGAGGCCCTTTTCCTTGCGGATACGCTCGACTACTTCCGGGTTGCTCGCGCCCTTCTCTCCAGCAATGACGGTTGCTGCGTCACCGGGAGTAAGTTCCGCAATGCCGAATGTGACGAACGTGATGAAGATCAATGTTGGGATCGCCCAAAGCAACCTTGAAGCGATCTGCCACCAAACGGCAGATCGTCCGCCAACTCGCGGGCGATCTACGATTTGCGTTTCTTCCGCGCTACTTGTTCCAGACAACTTCGGTTTCGGTGTGCGGCAATGGTCCCATCGACGATCTTCGAAGCCCACTCACTCCCGGTCTTACAAGCTCAAGGTCTCGTTGGAAGTAGATTGGAATCCAGATAGCTTCTTCGACAGCTACCTTTTCTGCCTGACGGTAAAGCCTGAAGCGTTCCTCTTGTTGGTCAAGCGGCAATGAGTCCGCACGATCGCAGAGTGAGTCGAACTGCTGATTCGACCAACCCAATGTGTTCTCTTTCGCTTTCGTATGCAGCATGAACGACAAGAAGTTTTGTGGATCGAGATAATCCGCGCCCCATCGCAGGTGGAAGAAAGGAAGTTCTCCCTTTGTTCGCAACTCTAGTAGTGCTTTCCATTCGGTAGGTGCGAGTTCGACGGTGATTCCGAGATTTGCGCGGAGATCCTGCGCAACCATTTCTGACACGACCTTTGGATCGTGGCGGTCGGCACGATAGTAGAGCTTTAGCGGCGGCAGTCCCCGACCGTCCTGATAGCCTGCGTCTGCCAGGAGTTTCTTCGCCTCAGAGGGGTTGAACTGAATCCCTTTGAAGTTCGGGTCGTGGCCCGGAACCGCAGGAGGAACGATTCCCTCTGCGCGCTGATTGATTGAGTCGAACCCTTGTTGGATGATCCGGTCCTTGTCGATCGCCATCGCGAAGGCGCGGCGAACGCGAGCGTCTTGGAATGGAGCGTATATCTTCGGAGAAAACCCGACGTACCATATTGCGGCACGATCTACCACGACGAGCGCTTCTTTCAACTCAGGGTCGCGATCCACAACGACTTTGTCTTGCCGTTCAATTGGGACCCAATCCGCGCGCCCCGCTTGATACAGCTGGAGCCGATTCTGCGCGTCTTTCGCGACGAGCCGCTTGATCATTTGCAGTTTTGGTGCCCCCGTATGATAGTCCTCAAAGCGAACCATGTGCACTTCCTGATTGTCGATGAACTTGTCCAACTTGAACGGACCCGTCCCGACCATTTGTTGCACTTCAACCATCGGTTTGAGGCCCGCAGAGTCCTTATCAACGATGAAGTAGCACGGATACTGTAGGTACATGGGCCAGTACGCGCGCATCGACTTGATTCGCACTTCCAGCGTGTATGGATCAAGGACGCGCACACCCGAGATGCTGGTTGTCCGTCCACTCACGACATCTTCGAATCCAACGATGTCGCTCATGTAGCCTGCTTCGTTCTCGGTTCCGACTGTGCCGCTTAGCACATCTGGGTGCGCAGCGCGATCCCAACTGTACTTGACATCCTCGGCGGTCATTTCCCGTCCAGAGTGAAACTTGACGCCTTGCTTGATCTTGAAAACGTATGTCAAGCCATCTGGCGAGACCGTCCATGACTCTGCGAGATTGCCTACGAGGTCGTTCTTCGCGTCGTACTCAACGAGGCCTTCGAAGACCTGACTCAGAATGTCGATGGTGTCTCCATCTTCAACTTGGGCGGGATCGAGTTTTGTTGGGTTCGAGGCGATAGTTGCAACCAGGACGTGGTTCGCCTTGCCTTCGGTTGAGCCGCTGAACCGGCCCTTGCTGCAGCCCGCCAGAGGGAGCGCAGCAGCGAGCAATGCGATGACATACAGTTTCATATCGCTATCATGGTCTAATTTCGTGCCCCTGTGGTAGTGGGCCGGCGGCCCGACACCGGTGGTAACCTAACCCCTGCCCCAAGGATGACGGAACTCTCCGCGAAAGAGCGCACCGAGCAGCTTGAGGAGTTGCTTGACCAGGGCCGTACGCGAGAAGCGTCCGGCTTGATCGCTGGTTTGCATCACCAAGACATCGCGGAGCTCATCACCGCTCTCCCCACAAAGCACCGCCCACAAGCGCTCCTGCTGTTAAACGCGGAGGTTGCCGCCGATGTTGTGGAGGATCTGGATGATGACGTTCGGAACTCCGCAATTCAGCGAATGTCGCCGGAGAGCGCGGCCGCGATCCTCGGCGAGATGTACACCGACGAAGAGGCGGACATCTTGCAGGATCTCCCCAGCGAAGCGGCCGAGGCGATCATCGGTCTCCTTGAGCCAGATGACGCGGCAGAAGTGCGAGAACTGATCGGCTATGGCGAGGACACCGCGGGCGGTCTCATGCAGAAGGAGATCATTTCTGTGCCAGCCGATTTTACGGCACGAGATACGGTGAGGATGCTGCGAAAAAACGCAGAGGAGTTTGCGGACTTCCCCGTCGGATACATCTATGCCGTCGATGAGCAAAATCAACTCAGAGGCGTCGTGACAACGCGCGCACTCATTCTCTGCAAGGCTGCCGCGACTGTCGCTGAGATCATGGAGCAAGTGGAGTCTGTTCCAGCCGACATGCCTGCAGAGGAGTTGGCGAGACTGATGCGGAGGTCTGATTACTTGGCGCTACCCGTTGTGGATGCCGGGAATCGATTGATCGGCGCTGTCTTGCAAGAAGACGTTCAAGATTACGAACTCGAGGAATCAGAAGAGGAGATGATGCAGATGAGCGGCATCGTCAGCGGCGAAGAAGTGCGCGAGATGCCCGTTTTATGGCGTGCGTACCGCCGTTTCTTATGGCTCGGCGCAAAAGTGATTCTGAATCTCATCCCGGTTAGTGTCATCGCGGCATACAAAGGGACAATCGAGGTGCTTCCCGTGGTTGCGGTTATTATGCCGATCGTTTCAGATATGGGCGGCGGCGCAGGCTCGCAGGCTATTGCCGTAACGATTCGCGAATTGGCGATGGAGCGACTCGATGCAAGAGGGTTCTTGTCCGTCGTGTTCAAAGAGGCGGGCATCGGCGTTATCAATGGACTTGCGCTGGCAGTGCTCTTGGGCACGATCATCGGAGTCTGGGAAAACTCTGTCGCGTTTGGGATCTTAGCTGCGGCCGCCATCGCGGGGTGCACCTTCGTAGCGGTGATTATCGGTGGATTGACTCCCCTCATGCTACGGCGTATGCGGATCGATCCGGCCGTCGCGTCCATGCCTTTGCTGACGACAGTCACGGATGTCGTTGGGTTCTGGTTAGTGCTGGCGCTTGCGACTGCGTTCTTACTCTGAAGCGCGGCGGTCGTCGACCATTGGGTCTGCAAGGATTTCGCGAACCATCGGTCCCCTCGCACTTTCATCAGGGTCAGCCGAGTAGTCGCCGGGTCCTACAATGCTCTCGAGCCAAGGGAGCGAGACCATGAAGCCAATTGCAATAAGCAACAGGTAAATGAGCCGCCTCACAAGGGTCATGCCCACCCATTAGCAATTTGTATGCCAATGGCAGCTATCTGATAACCCTATAGACCTCGGCGAACTCGAACCCGAACATTTGCCCTGCCGAACGCGCAAACGGCCGGTGGCGATCTGCTCGCTGACCGAGTCCCTGGCTTTTGTGCATCGAGAGAGCACGGATCTTGGTGTCAATCACTGTCGAGATATCGACCGCAGCGTTCGGTCGGCGTGTCTGCCAGAGATACATTGGCGGTCTGTCAGCTTTGATCGCGTGCCACTTGTCGAGGGTGACTCGCCCGACTCCCTGGTGATCAGTGTGGAGGTACGGGAGCGACGGATACTCTGGGTCAAAAGTCAACACAACGTTAGGCTTGACTCGGTTCCAGATCGCACTGATGTCGGTTCGCAATTCCCTCGCGGCGGCTGCCCCTCTGTCTGGAAGGCCCAAGAAATAGATGTGGCCATACGCATTGATCTCTGCGGCGGCAAGCTGCTCCTCGCGCCGGAGTGCGCCTAAGTCGTCGACGCCGTCGCGATTAGAGCCAGCCTCGCCGTCGGTCGCAACGACGACGTGTACTTCTGCGCCGAGGTTAGAGAGCATTCGGAGTGTTCCGCCCACATACCACTCCGCATCGTCGGGGTGCGCAACGACGGCGAGCACGCGAGTTGCCGTGAGGAGGCGCTTTCCGTTCTCGATCGCAACTGCGTTGCTGACCGTCGGCACGGTGCGCAGCGTTAACCACGCAATGACTGATAGGCACGCCAAGACCCCTGCGATCAACCAAATCGCAATCGGCCGCTTCTTCGAACTCGGTGGTTCGATTGTATTCGCGGCCTTCTCAAACGACGAAGGCCCGACGATGTCGGGCCCCAAAGATTCGTTCATCGCAGGCTTAGATGCCCAGCAACTTCTTCACGCGCTTCTCGTCGCCCTTTTTCAAGGTTGGCTCGTCTTCGAGTCGACGCTTCTGGCTCCCGCTCTTGTGAAGGAACATATGGTTGTTGTGCGAACGGCGACGCGTGATCTTGCCGGTGCCGGTGATCTTAAATCTCTTCGATGCTGTCTTGTTTGTCTTTAGTTTGGCCATCTGAACCTCCTACAGGCTTTTTGCCGGGGCTGACCACCATGGTCATCAAGTTTCCGTCCAGGCCGATCGGCTTCTCAACCTGCGCCTTCGATCCCAGTTGCTGCAAGAACCACTCGAGTTTGCCCCGTCCGATCTCTGGGTGAGTCAACTCGCGTGCCCGGTGCTGAACGACGAATCGAACCTTGTGCCCTTCATCAAGCCAGGCCAGCGATTTCTTCAGTTGAATCTGAAGGTCGCCAACGGCCGTGCCCGGACGGAACTTTATACCCTTAACGTCTTGGACTTTGCGTTTGGCTTTGCTCTCTTTCTGGAGCTTCTTCTGCTCGTACTTGTATTTGCCGAAGTCGACAATCTTGCAAACTGGCGGCTGAACTTGGGGGGCGACCATAACCAGATCCATGCTCGCTTCCTCGGCCATTTGAAGAGCACGCCGCGTCTGTACGATCCCGACTTGTTCCCCGTTTGGCCCTATCAGCCTGACATCGGCGTAGCGCAAGCAACGCTCGTTGACGAGTGGACCCGGATCCGGCCTCTGGTCTCTCCGGCGGGCCCTAATGGCGATTACCTCGATTTATCATTCGTGATTGGGTTGCTGGCAAGTATATCGGATACTGACGTGTCTATACTCGGCCGAGAGTCGGCTTTCCTCGCCATGAAGGTCTCAAATCGGTCGAATTGGGCGTAGATTCCCGATATGAACCTCCTCGCGAATGCCTCGAGCCCGTATCTCCGGCAGCACGCAAGTAACCCTGTACATTGGCGCCCGTGGGGCGAAGAGGCGTTCGCAGCGGCGATTCAATCCGAAACGCCCGTGTTTCTCAGCGTTGGCTACAGTTCCTGCCATTGGTGCCACGTGATGGAGCACGAATCGTTTGAAGACCAAGGAATCGCAAAGCTCCTCAATAACCACTTCGTGTCCATAAAGGTCGATCGAGAGGAGCGGCCCGATGTCGATGAAGCCTACATGCTCGCGGTCCAGCTCGCAACAGGGCGCGGGGGATGGCCAATGAGTGTTTTCCTAACGCCAGATCGCAAACCGTTCTTTGCGGGTACGTACTTTCCACGCGAAGATCGAGGCGCGCACAGGGGCTTCAGATCGATACTTGAAGGCATCGCTTCGGCATGGCGAGACGGACGCGGAGAAATCGAGCAAGCGGCAAACGAGTTCGCCCTTGCGCTCGAACGACACCGCTCGACGGAACCCACGGGGTCTGGTTTGTTGGACGAGAGTGTAGTTTCAAAGACGCTCGTTGCACTCGCGGAAACTTTCGATTCGGAGAACGGGGGATTCGGGACGCGTCCAAAATTTCCACCACACTCTGCGTTGCGATTGTTGTTAGCGATGCCTGATGAGCCGGTTGCAAAGCGGATCCTTCACAAGACGCTGGATGGATTGTTGCGGGGAGGAATCCACGATCACGTGGGCGGCGGTTTCCACCGATACTCGACTGATGAGAATTGGGTTTTGCCGCACTTCGAAAAGATGTTGTATGACAATGCGCTTCTCCTAAGGTGTTTTGCGCTCGCCGGGAAGCAATTCGATTCAGCTTCTTATCTGCGAGTCGCTGACCGAATTGCGCAGTGGCTACTACGGGAAATGAGGTCGGAAGACGGGCTCTTTTATTCTGCACTCGACGCAGACACGGAAGGCGAAGAGGGACTCTTCTACACCTGGGCCGAGGATGAGATAGACCAAGTTCTCGGCAACAGTAGCGGTGACTTCAAAAACGCATTCAACGTTGCACAGGAGGGCAACTATCTGGACGAAATGACGCGAAGTAGAACGGGCCGAAATGTCCTCCACACATCGACAGATAGATTGGAGCAGTTCGACGGTGATTTGGAGATTCTGCGCCAAGTTCGCGAATCGAGACCACGACCCGCATTAGACGATAAGTCAGTCGTCGCCTGGAATGGCCTGGCGATCGGCGCACTCGCTGCAAGTGGCCACGTCGACGCGGCGACCCGCGCAGCAAACGAGATCCTAAAGCAAGGATATCCTTTCCCTCACCAGATCGTGGGAAGAGTTGCAGAAGGTAGGGCATTCGTGGATCTCGCTTACTTTGTCGAGGGGTTACTCGACCTGTCTGATGCAACCGAAGATCTCTCGTGGGCGACACGCGCCGAGGAGGTTTACGACCAGATGATCCCTGAATTCCGCGCGCCCTACGGCGGTTGGCACTTCTCTGGATCCAACCACGAAAGCTTGTTCGGCAACCACCGTCCGTGCCTGGATACAGCGACGCCGAGTCCCAATGGAATCCTCGTTCTTTGCGCCGTTCGTTTAGGGAGGCTCGACCTCGCCGCAGAGGACTTGCGATCTCTAATGGGCTGGGTAGAGCACGCGCCTCACGCTACGGAGTCGGTGGTTCTGGCTGCTAAGCGGTACTTCGAAGTCGGTGGCCAGCCCCTGACCCGGCCCACGGCAACTGTTCGGACTACCCCTGCGGTCCTCAGCTCGGGTGATACGGCAGCCCATTTTACGATCCACATGGAAGCGCCAGCAGGATGGTCGATTTCGATTGACCAGGGCTCGTCGCGAAGTCCGCTCGCTGTCAGCGTGAGCGGACTTGGGAACCCGGTCGCGACATTCGAAGGTCGCGACGGCGGGCTCGATATTCAGATATCAGGTGAGCCGCCCGACAGCGCGACGGGCGAGGCGAGGGCCGTCGTTCAATTCCAGCTCTGCACGGAGACGGAATGCCTGCTTCCAGAAGAGCGGGATGTTCTCCTGCAGTGGAGGAGGCTGGGGTAGCCCGAAAGGTAGAATCCGACCTCGATGCTGGAAGTTATCATGCCCAAGATGGGCGACGCGATGGAAGAGGGCACGCTGCTCGAGTGGCTCAAGAAGGACGGCGACTCGGTAAAGGCGGGAGACACCATTGGCAACATCCAGACGGACAAGGCCACCGTCGAACTGACTGCGCCCGGCAGCGGAGTCCTCGGTGGTGTCCTCATCGCTCCAGGCGAAACCGTAGGTGTAGGCATTCCGATTGCGGCAATCCTCAAGCCGGGTGAATCGTTGCCAGAGGGCTGGGGCAACGGCGAGTCAAAACAAGCGGCCGAGGCTTCCGCCAAGCCTGATGAAAAAAGTGAATCGCGCGAGGCTCCCGCCGACGACGGCAGCTCACGGGTTCTGGTCGCAGACGGGCCGACCGCCTCAAGCAGCGAGAGGGTCGCAGCGTCGCCTCTGGCGCGACGAATCGCAGCAGAGGCGGGCCTGGATCTCAAGTCGCTGTCGGGCAGCGGACCTGGAGGGAGGATCGTCGAGCGAGACGTACGGTCTGCGGCGGAATCGGGAGCGACGCCTTCACAGGGCACTGCTTCGGTCGAACCGCTTGCGCGATTGGAAGACCGGGTGGCGACTCTTACGAACCTTCAGCGAATCACTGCGCAACGGACGGCGCAGTCTAAGCAGACCATCCCTCACTATTACGTGACGGTCGAGATTGATTTGGAACGACTCGTCGCCTTGCGCGAGGCGATGAACGAAGAGAATCCCGACGCGAAGCTCAGCATCAACGACTTCATCGTCAAAGCAAGCGCGCTCGCGCTTCAGGAGCAACCGCACATCAACGCTAGTTGGGACGACGGCAAACTGAGGATGCACGCCTCGGTCAACATCGGAGTTGCTGCTGCGGTGCCCGACGGGCTCACGCTTCCTGTCGTCAAAAACTGCGACCGCAAGTCGCTGCGACAGATTGCAAATGAAATCCGCGATTTGGCATCACGCGCGAAAGTGAATCGACTTACGCCCGAGGAGCTTTCCGGCAGCACATTCTCAATCAGCAACATGGGGATGTTCGACATCGAAAACTTTTCAGCGATTATTAATCAACCCAACGGAGCCATCATTGCAGTTTCGACTGCAAAGAGAATTCCGGTGGTTGTCGATGGGGATGAAGGCGAGGAATTGGAAGTACGCACTCAGATGAAAGTTACGGGCTCCTTTGATCACCGAATCATCAACGGCGCGGAGGGCGCAGTCTTTATGGGCGTTTTGCGCAAGTTCTTAGAGTCTCCCACCCTGCTCTTGAGTTAGTGTTTGCGGATGGACACGGAAGGGTGGCTCGCTCGACACATCGTGCGACCCGTTGCGCCTGAACTATCTCTCATAGAGCGACGCTGCGCTCTCCTGCACCAAAGTCAGTGGTGGAGGCGCTCCGAGATTGAGGAGTATCAACTGACGCAGTTCCGCAAGCTATTCGAGCACGCAAAAGAGCATGTTCCACTTTATCAAGGGACGCTTGCGGCGACAAAGGCTCCTGATACGTTTGCGGAAATCCGCTCAGTTCCAATTCTTCAGCGAAGCGACTTCAAGGACGACCTCGATTCGATCGAATCCGTGAAGTTGCCAGTCGGTTCGCAGCGCATCACCCACGCCACCACTTCCGGGTCGACTGGCGTTTACATCAGAGTTGCAACAACAACGCACACCGAACTCATGAGGCTTGCGTGCATGACCCGTGAGTTTGAATGGTACGACATGGATCCCAGTCGCTCATTCACCCTCTATCGTGACACAGCGAGAACTTTCGAGGACTCTCCGATCAAAACCCTTCCAGCATGGCCATTTGGCTCAATCGGAAATCTGGTAAAGACTGGTAGCGGTTACTGGATTGCCGCCACTGCGAAGGTTGAAGAGGTGGCGGCGCATTTCTCTCGGAAGAGACCTGAATATGTGCAATCGATGCCGGGATTGATGACTCGCTTGCTTGATCACATGGGCACGTCACCGCCGCAATGTGAGCTTCTTCAATTCATGGGCGAAGTGCTGGATGACGAGGTACGAGCACGAATCGCATCCGCGACCGGAGCGACAATTCGAAATCTCTACGCATCGGTCGAGACTGGGAGAATTGCTTCGGAGTGCCCTCTTGGAGGATGCCTGCACGTTCATGAGGAGAACGTACTGCTGGAGGTGATTCGCGAAGATGGCTCTGCGGCAGCGCCCGGAGAGACGGGCCTCGCGGTAGTAACACCCCTTCATTCCTACGCAACACCCTTGATACGATACGAACTTGGCGACGGGATCGAACTCTCGCCAGAGCCCTGCCCTTGCGGTCGGTCGCTGCTGAGCATTCGCAGCGTCGCCGGACGTGTACGCGAGAAATTGCGCCGCAGAGATGGCGGCTACGCGCCCGCCTATTCAGTCTTTGGAAGGATTTCGAAGATCCCGGGCATAAGCGAGTATTGCCTGGTTCAACGGCGCCCCGACGAATTCTTGCTCGAGTTTACGGGCGGCTCGCCAGTCGATAGCGATCTCGACGGGCTGAAAGCAGTGCTGGGCGAGCTGACAGGCGGCTCCGTCGAGATCACCCTGAGGCGGGTTCCCGGGTTTGAGGTTGGGCCAACGGGCAAGAAGATTCGGTTTCGCGACCTCACATCGAGCGAATAGCATTGCTGCCCTGGCGGCGATCGGGCTCGAACGGCCGAGGCTGCGCCCAAGGCCACAACCGAGCGGGACCGTTCTCTGACTCACCCGGAAGGCTTTCCGACCCACCGGGGGAGTGTTCCGGCTCACCCGGAGCACTTTCCGCCTCACTGGTAGAGGTCTCTTGAACGGCGCCTCAGCCGCGGACTCCGCCGCGCTTGGGCCGCCGACGGCCAAAACAAGCAGCGATCCCCGCTCAGGTCAGGTGACCTGAGCGGGGATCGATCTGTATGACAACGGTGTCAGCGAAAGCCGGCTTTCGCTCCCCTACGCAGACTTGCGTCGTCTCGCTGCGAGCGCGGCGATGCCGAACCCGATTGCGAGCAGGGTGGCTGGCTCAGGGACGACTGTGACGTGTCCCGATTCCTCTCCACCTGGACCTATTCCCTGGATGTGCAGCAACGCGAGCACTCCGCCGGGAGAGTTTACGGAGAAAGAGTTCTCGTCGATCCCGGTGCCGCTAACCGTCCAGACCGCGCTGTCGCCAGGCAAGAATCGCGAGGGGGGCGGCGCAATCACGAAATCGACCAAGAAATCGTAGGGGCCACCAACAAGGTTAATCCCATCGTTCGCGAAGGTATGACCGGCGACCAACGGGCTGGCTGTCGAGAATGTGAGGTCATTGGGGAAGCTGTTCAGGTTCATGAACAACTTGCTAAGGAATTGCCCTGGTGCGCCCGTCGCGTGATGGTCGAGCGTCATCTGAACCGTGTCAGCCCCCGCGTCCTCGATGGTTAGAGTTGCCCAAGGCGCCGGTCCCCCAGGGGTGAAGCCAGTCAGAACGATGGAAAAATCCATCGTCACAACAGAGTGAGCAGATGCCCCCCCAACAATGAGTGCCGCAACCGCCGCAAGGCGCGCGGAACCCGAGAGTGTTCCTTTCATTCGAATCTCCTTTAGATCAAACTGATCGTTACAATTGCAAATGCCGTGCCATCTGTGAGGCACAGACCTGTCAATTGTAGCACACCGTTCGAAACCTCGCAATGCGTACCTTTGATGACAGTCCAGGCGCGCGAGTCTCCTGTTTGACGGGACGCCGTGGCCTTAGTGCTCATCCGCATGCTGATTCCTGGTAGATTTTCTGGCGTCAATGAAAACACTCCTCGCGATTCTTCCAGCCCTGCCCTTTTTGATTGCCGGATGCGGAGGAAAGCCTGCATCGGAGGCCCCCTCCGCCGCGCCGGCAGAACAGCCGTCGGCGACTTCGGAAGTCTTCGAGGGTCCCCTGTTAGCGTACACCGATGGGGAGCTATGGGGACTCATGGACAGCAAGTTCAAGATCGTGGTTCCTGCGACGTACGACGGCATCTTGCCTTACAGCGATGGGATGGCGGCTGTCTACCAGGGCGGCAAAGTTGGGTTCTTAGATGCGAGTGGGAAGCTGGCCATTGCATGTCGGTTTGAGGACGCTGGTGATTTCTCCGAGGGCATGGCTCCCTTCATAGAAGGAGAGCGGGTCGGCTACATTGAGAAGAGCGGCACGGTCGCGATTCCTGCAAAGTTTGATATGGTCGACGATTTGATACCCTGGCGCTCGTTCAGCGGTGGTCTCGTGTGCGTCAATCAGGGTGGCAAGTATGGGTTCATCGACAAGTCAGGCGAATGGGTTATCGAGCCAAGTTTCGACGAACCTTCCGACTTCAGCGAAGGGCTTGCAGCGGTCATCCATAAAGGAAAGCCTGTGTGGATCGATCGCACCGGCGAACCTGTACTGCAAGGCGGCTTCACTCGAATCGGGGAAATGTCAGAGGCGCTGGCCGCTGCACAACAAGGCAGGAAGTGGGGCTACATCGACGGTAGCGCGAAGTTTGTGATCCAGCCGAGGTTTGATGACGCTCGACCCTTCAAAAATGGATACGCACAGATAGTCGTCGGCGGCAAGTTAGGTTACGTGGACAAGATCGGCGGCATCGTTGTTTCTCCTGCGTTTATGGCCTACGTCGATAGCGAAGAACCCGCGGCAGGCAATTTCAGCGAAGGGCTTGCTTGGGTGCGAAATGATGACGGAACGATCGGATTCATTGATACCACCGGGCGTGTCGTGATTCCATTCAAGTACCAGGCCGCCACCGACTTTATCGACGGAATGTCGTTTGTTTACATCGACGGCATGGCAACTTACATCGACACGTCCGGGTCCGTGTTGTGGCAGCAGAAGAGCAGCTAGATGGCCTCGTAGCGCGTATTCCTTCGTACGGGTTCGTATCCAGCATCGCGAATGAGCCTTTCAAACTCTTCCGAATTCAGGATGAACTTGTTTCCCGCTGCCGATACAACGTTTTCCTCGATCATGATCGACCCGAAGTCATTCGCGCCGTAACTCAGCGCGAGCTGCGCGATTTTCGGGCCTTGTGTAAGTATCGAGACCTGCAAGTTGTCAATGTTATCGAGAAAGATCCGACTGATGGCGACTGTCCGAAGATAATCGAAGCCGCTTGCCTTCCGCCCAATCGCGAGCTGAGTCTCTTCCGGCTGAAAACTCCAGGTGATAAATGCGCGAAACGGCGCACACTCGTCTTGTAAGTCGCGGATACGCCCTAAGTGCTCGACACGGTCGTCCAACGTTTCAACATGACCGAACATCATGCTTGCTGTTGATCGGATTCCAAGCGATGACGCAGCGCGCATACACTCGAGCCACTCGTCTGTCGTATCCTTGTAAGGAGCAATGATTTGTCTAACGCGGTCAACGAGAATCTCACCGCCGGCTCCGGGGATCGAGTGCAACCCAGCGTCTTTCAGCCTTCGCAAGCAATCTGTCAAGCTCAGCTTACTTATGTGCGAGATGTAGATAATCTCAGCCGGAGAGAGCGCGTGGAGAATAACGCCTGGGTAAGCGTCCATTATCTTTGCGAAGATGCGCTCATAATAGTCAATCTTAAGTTTCGGGTTGAGACCACCTTGAAAGAGAATCTCAACTCCGCCCTTATCGACCGTGTCTCCGACTTTTTCAAGTACTTGGTCATCGCTAAGGAGATAGCCTTCATCGTGATTGGGCACCCGATAAAACGCGCAAAACTTGCACCGAACCCAACAAACATTCGTATAGTTTAAGATTCGCCCAACGATGTAGGTAACCGTACGACCCGGCACGAGCTGTTGACGGCGGTGGTCGGCCAACGCAGCCAATTCCAACAAGTTTGGATGGTGATAAAGACGCAGCGCCTGGTCAGCGTCTATTCGTTCATTCGCAAGAACTTTGTCAGCGATCTTGTCGATTGATAGATCTCGGATGCGCTCGGGAAGTGTTGCGACCATCGTTACTCAGGTTTTACCCTGAGGATCCTCTCGGCATCACTGGCTCCGTTCCCCAACCGTCGTAGCGACCGTTATGTCGGCCAGTGATCCTCTGAAAAGTCGCCCTCGCGCTGCCGATTGCTTCTGGAGTGGGCTTAATCGTCTTCCTGGCGGATAGCTGGTATAGGCGGCGGCGCGGTCGCAGAGGGTCGCCGTACTGGATCATAGTCACGAGAAAGTCCTCATCTTCGAGCTTGGCCCGCGAGAGCCTCACTTCAGCCTCCAATTGGAAGACTGCCACGAATTCGATTCCGTGGATAGCCTCCATGTCGGCTCCCGTGGCTCGCAGTGCTTCGAGAATCTGGAGATCTTCGGTCGTCGGCTCCTCTGAGACAGCGGGAGTGCAACCGACGAGTAGCTTCAGGATAAGGAAAGTCGGAATCAACTGAATCGTGCGCACCACTTGAGTAATCACCCCTCTCGGTGAAGGTGGTGCCGCAGGCCGGAATCGAACCGGCGACACATGGATTTTCAGTCCATTGCTCTACCAACTGAGCTACCGCGGCACGCCTGCACGCCAGACAAAATGGCGCGAGCGACGGGACTTGAACCCGCGACCTCCGGCGTGACAGGCCGGCGCTCTAACCAACTGAGCTACGCCCGCGCATTCGCCCTTGCGGGCAGGGCGCGATTATAGCCCAGGGGCGGACAATGCCGCAACCAACTTAGGCGCTGAATCGACCCCGCGGGCGAGGTGAAGGAGATCAACAAGGCGGCGTAGAATCTTCTCGCAGTGTCAGAAACCATCGAGGCCCTCCTCAACGAGGGACGAGTGTTCCCGCCATCCGAGGAGTTTGCGCGCAAGGCGAACATCAGTAACCCGAGCGTTTACGACGTCTCCGACGCCGATTACGTGAGGTTCTGGGAAGACTGGGCGAACCGGCTCACTTGGTTCGAGAGATGGGAAACAGCGCTGGAATGGACCCCGCCATACGCTAAGTGGTTCCTGAAAGGGAGGCTCAACGCTTGCTTCAACTGCGTTGATCGGCACGCTACAGGTGACGTGGGCAATAGGACGGCCATCATCAGCGAAGGTGAGCCGGGCGACACTCGCGCCTTCACCTATGCGGAGACGCTGACCCAGGTTTCCAAGATCGCAAATGCGCTGAAAGAACTCGGCGTGCGGCGCGGGGACATCGTGTGCATCTACATGCCGATGGTGGCCGAACTCGCCTTCGCGATGCTCGCTTGCGCGAGGATCGGCGCGGCGCACACAGTTGTTTTTGGTGGGTTCTCCGCAGAGGCGTTGCGTGAACGCATTGACGATGCGGCGGCCGTTTGTGTCATCACGGCAGACGGGGGCTGGAGGAGAGGGCGAGTTGTCGAATTGAAGAAAACCGTCGATGATGCGCTCTCGGGTCAAGCCACGGTCAAGAAGGTCCTGGTGTTGGAGCGAATTGGAGCGGGCGGAGAGTTTAATCGCGGGAAGTGGGTCGAGGGGAGGGACTGCTGGTGGCACGAGATTGTGCCGCGCCAGCCCGAAGCCTGCCAGTGCGAAGAAATGGACAGCGAAGACTTGCTGTTTACGCTGTATACGAGCGGCTCGACCGGAAAACCCAAGGGAATCGTTCACACGACCGGTGGATACCTCACCGGAACGAGCGCGACCTTCCATTGCATTTTCGATCATAAGCCGGACGACATTTTTTGGTGCACAGCTGATTGTGGTTGGATCACCGGACACTCCTATGTTGTGTACGGTCCGATGGCAAATGGCGCTACCGTCGTGATGTACGAAGGCTCACCCGACACACCCGACGAGGATCGATTCTGGGAGATCGTCGAGAAGCACCACGTGACCGTCTTATACACAGCGCCCACCGCGATTCGCACGTTCATGAAGTGGGGCGAGGAGTTTCCGGCCCGGCGCGACCTCTCTTCTTTGCGTTTGCTCGGTTCGGTAGGCGAGCCGATTAACCCGGAGGCTTGGGTTTGGTATTGGCAGTTCATCGGCAATGGCAGGTGCCCAATCGTCGACACTTGGTGGCAAACCGAAACGGGTCAGATTCTGATCACTCCGTTGCCTGGAATCACGCCATGCAAACCAGGCTCGGCGACGCACCCATTCCCCGGAATCCGTGCGGAGGTGTTTTCCGAGTCGGGAGAAAGGCTCGATGGAGCAAAGGGAGGCTACCTCGTGCTGACGCGCCCTTGGCCAGCTATGCTGCGGGGGCTGTACAAGGATCACGAGCGATTCGTTGAGACCTACTGGTCACGATTCCCGGGTGTCTACTTCACAGGCGACGGCGTAAAACGGGACGACGACGGCTACCTGTGGCTTCTCGGTAGAGTTGACGACGTCATGAATGTGGCAGGTCACCGAATCAGCACAATGGAGGTCGAGAGTGCTCTCGTCGATCACCCCGCCGTCGCCGAGGCGGCGGTCATCGGGCGCACCCATGATGTAAAGGGCCAGGCCATTAGCGCGTTCGTGCTTCTTAGAACCGGATTCTCTGGCGACCACCTCGCGTCCGAGATACGTGACCATGTCAGTCAGGTCATTGGTCCGATCGCCAGGCCGGACGATGTGTTCATCTGCGCGGATCTGCCGAAAACACGGAGCGGCAAAATCATGCGTCGGCTGCTCAGGGACGTTGCCGAGGGGCGCGCGCTTGGAGATACAACGACCCTGGCCGACCCAGCCGTCGTTGCCGGTTTGCGCGATCAATACGAACACTTGGAGTCCTAATGCCAACCGCAATCTACGCCGGCAGTTTCGATCCACCGACACTTGGGCATCAAGAGCTGATTCGCCGTGCCGCTGGTTTGTTTTCTCAGGTTGTAGTCGCGGTGGGTGTCAACTCGGAAAAGCAGTCGCTGTTCTCTCCAAAGGAACGAGTCGAGATGCTCAGCGAGATTACAAGCCAGCTAGACAACGTGGAAGTGACGCAGTTTGATGGACTCCTGGTCGAGTTCGCCCGGGCGAAGGGTGCGAGGATTCTTCTTCGCGGCCTCCGAGCAGTAAGCGACTTCGAGCACGAGTTTCAGATGTCGCTGACGAACCGCACCCTTGCGCCCGAAATCGAGACGGCCTTTCTAATGGCGACGGCGGAGCACATGTTCGTCTCGTCTAACATTGTTAAGGAAGTCGCCCGATACGGCGGGGATGTTTCGAAACTAGTTCCTCCGTTGGTTGTAGCGCGACTCAAACAAAAGCATCGGAACGGATAGAAAGCATGGAAGTCAACAAAGCCTTAGAAGAGTTGCGGGAGCACATTGAGAAGCCCCGCCAGTTCCTTGGAATCACCTTTGGGCTCAACAAAGAGGAGTGCATCCTGCTCCTTCGGAAGATTCACGCTGGCTTGCCGGAGGCAATCAAGCTGGCGGAGAAGATCACCCAGGAATCGGACAGAATTGTGGGCTCCGCAAAGGAAGACGCTACTCTGACGCTTGAAAGGGCGAAGTCCGAGAGCCAACGACTGTTGGACGCCAGCGAGAAGGAGGCCGGACGCACCCTGGAGCAAGCCAGGCTTGAGCGTGAGCGCTTAGTGTCTGAGAATGAGATTCTGAAGACCGCCAAGGCCGAAGCTGCAAGGATTCAGGCCGAGGTCGAAGCCGAGTCGGCCCGCCTGAGAAGGAGCGCAGATGAGTACGCGCTGGATCTCCTCAACAGGGTAGAAGGGGTGGTAAGCAAGGCTCTCACCAGCGTAGAGCGTGGCAAACAGGAAGTCCTTCGGACGACGCAGGCACCAAAGTCTCCAGCCCCGAAATAGGCAAATCGGTCTGGTAGACTTAGCCCTGCTTTCAGTCCAACAGGCATGAAAAAGCCCCCGGTCATCGACCTCAACGATGCAGTCCAGCATCCAGGCAAGCACCTTGACTTCGAGTTGTCTACGATCCTTGAAGAAGAGGAGGACCTAGATCTGCTCGAGCCCGTAACGGGAAGGCTTGACGCCGTCAGCACCGGCAACCTGTTGCTGATTACAGGGGAGTTTAAAACAAGCGCCGTTGTTGAATGCTCCAGGTGCCTTGCACCCGTCCAATCCGACATCGCCTTTCACGTCGACGAGCAGTTTCCGGTCGAAGGCGTCCCGTCATCCGGAGGAGGCAACACCTTTGCGCATGTCGAGGCTGAGGAACCGTACCCGCTGTTTCATGGCAACAATCTGCTCTACGAAGAGTTGTTGAGACAGAACCTGCTCCTCGCCCTCCCTCAACAGGTGTTGTGCAGCGAAGATTGCCCCGGCATCCCCAAAGCCGATGGAGATGAAGTTCACGGCCATCCCGCCTTCGAAAAGTTGCGCCAAATCTCCTCGCAAGGAGAAAAGACTTCGTGAGGATCGCGCTGGATGCAATGGGGGGCGACCATGCACCAGGAGAGATTCTCGCTGGCGCCATCGCGGCTTCCGATCAGATCGACGGTGAGATCATTCTGGTGGGCGATACCGAGGCGATCCGCAAGTCGCACCAAGGCAAGCTTCCCGCCAACATTCGCGTGTTGCATGCGTCACAGACGATCGACATGCACGAAGCGCCGGTCGAAGCATTGCGACGAAAGAAAGACTCTTCGCTCGTTGTCGCCGCAAGTTTGGTGCGCGAACGAGAAGCGGACGCGATGATCTCGGCAGGAAACACCGGGGCTGCGACCGCGGCCGCTACGATGTTCTGGAAGTGCTTGCCAGGGATTTCGCGTCCTGCGATCGCTACGGTCTTCCCATCCAAAACCGGACGCTTCGTCTTTCTTGACAGCGGTGCAACGGTTGATGCCGGCGCGCAAAATCTCCTCGAGTTTGCAATCATGGGCGCCGCATATGCACAGACGGTGTTGGGGATTCCGAATCCCCGGATAGGATTATTGAACATCGGTGAAGAAGAGTCAAAAGGCAACGCGCTGACGAAACAATCCTATGCGCTCTTTAAGGGGCAATTGCCAAACTTTCTTGGCAACGTCGAAGGAAAAGACATGTGGAAAGGCGCGGCAGATGTTGTCGTCTGCGAGGCGTTTGTAGGAAACGTTGTGCTGAAGTCATCGGAGGGGCTTGGAGAACTGATTTTTGATTCTATCAAGGACGAACTTTCTGCCAACACCATCAGCAAGATCGCTGCATTTCTCTTTTTGCGTGCGCCCTTTCGAGAGATAAAGAAAAAAACGGATTACGATGAATACGGCGGCGCGCCATTGCTTGGCGTGAACGGTTTATGCGTTATATGCCATGGCCGCAGCAATGCCAAGGCAATTCGCAATGCGATACTTGTTGTGAAACGAGAGTACCAAGAACGGATTAATGAGCTAATAGAACGACGAGCCGACGCGGCGCATGGAGGCGAAGGCGATGTCGCGTAAGGCCGTTGTAGAAGGGATTGGGATGGCTGTCGCAGATCGCGTGATGGTCAACAGCGAGTTTGAAAAGTACGTCGACACAACCGACGAGTGGATTCGATCGCGCACTGGGATCGTCGAGCGACGAATATCTCAGCCGGATGAACCGTGCAGCTACTTCGCGACGCGCGCAGCAAAGCAAGCGGTCGAGAACGCAGGCGTTTCTCCAGACGCCATTGACATGATCATCGTAGCAAGCGTGACAGGGGACTACATATTCCCAGCAACCGCATCGCTGGTGCAAGAAAGCATCGGTGCAACGCGAGCAGGAGCATTCGATGTCGGTGCAGCTTGCGCAGGCTTCATCTATGCAACTCAAGTCGCGGCATCGATGATTGAGAGCGGCGCGATTGACAACGTGCTTGTGGTCGGTGTTGATGTTCTGACGAAATTCATGGACTGGAGCGACAGATCCACATGCATTCTGTTTGGCGATGGCGGTGGAGCGCTGTTTCTTCGAGCAGAAACAAACTCGGATCGGGGCGTGATCGCTACCGTCATGCGATCTGATGGAGCCGGAGCAAAGCACATAGACATCAAAGTAGGTGGCTCGCATGCACCAGCTTCATCCCCGAAAGCCGCGACAGAGTCGGCGCGTATCTACATGGAGGGTCGAGAAGTGTATCGATTCGCCGTGAAGGCGATGGGGGACAGTTGTTGCTCCGTGCTTGAGAAGGCAGGACTGACAGCTGATGATGTCGACCTTTTTGTCCCTCATCAAGCAAATCTCCGCATTATCCAAGCGGCGTCTGACAGATTGGGACTTCCTCCGGACAAGGTTTTTGTAAATGTGCAGAAGTATGGAAACATGAGCGCTGGCAGCATTCCTGTGGCTCTATATGAAGCCCAAGAGTCAGGAAAGCTGAAACGTGGCGACCTCGTATTGACAGTTGGATTCGGCGCAGGATTGGTCTGGGGAGCGAATCTGATTCGCTGGTAATTCCATGTACACGCTACAGAGATATCGAAAGGTTGCCTTCGGTATTGCGTGCGGACTCCTCGCAGTTGCAAGTTTCTACGTCCTATTGCCATTTTGGCAAGCGGTTGCCTGGGGCGCCGCGCTATCGATTATCGCTTATCCGGTCCGGGCGCGACTCGCAAAGCGCATGAGCGACACATGGGCAGCCGCCGTTACGACGCTGCTAACGCTGCTGTTCATCGTTGGGCCAGTGGTTCTTGTTATGTTTGCGGGGTGGGTTGAGGTCAAGCATGCTCTCGAACACTTGCGAGACATTAGCGCGCATGGATCGGCACAAGAAGGAGCAGCGCAGACGCTTGATGAAATCAACAGTGCTGTTCAGGTCCCTTTGCAGCGTTTTGGCATTACTGAATTCAATCTTCGCGAGAGCATTCAAGATATGGTGGATCCAGCCATAAAATCCGCTCCCGCACTTCTCGGGAGAATTGTCAAGAACGCCCTGATCTTTATCTTCTCCCTTCTGCTATTGTTCTTCATTCTTCGCGATGGACACAAGTTGCAAAAGCCGGCGGCTGACCTGATTCCACTTCCTGAAGCTCAATCCCAGAAGGTTTTGGATTCGGTTTACGACACGGTTCACGCAACCTTTTATGGCATCGTGCTGATCGCCATACTGAATGGCATATTGATCGGCTTGCTCTTCTTCCTGCTTGGGCTGCCATCTCCGATACTCTGGGGAATCATTGCCGTCGTAATCTCGATCATGCCCCTTGTCGGCGCGCCCACACTCTATGGGCCTTGGGCCATCTATCTTGCGATGCAAGGAGAGTGGGCAAAGGCAGTGGTGCTTACGCTCGTTGGGTTCATTGTCATCACTATAATCATAGATAAAGTCTATCGATCCCGCTTGATCGGTGGTCGCAGCAATCTGCATGAGGTCGTCGTACTCTTCAGCATGGTCGGAGGGGTGCTCGCACTCGGAGCTGTTGGCACATTTCTGGGACCAGTCATTGTCATCGTCGCGCTCGGGGCCGTCGAGGTCGTGCGCGAAATGGCAGTTGTCGAGGAAACAGCGTAGTTGTACACGCTCGATCGATACCGTAAAATCGTTTTTGGCGTTCTGTGCGCAATCGTAGGTATTGCGTGCTTCTATTTGGCGCTGCCGTTGTGGTCTGCTTTCGCCTGGGGGACTGTGCTCGCGATTCTTGTGTTTCCGATTCACCTTCGATTTCGCGACCGATTTGGTCACACGATCGGAGCGGCGCTGACAACGCTCACCACCCTTCTCTTCATCCTGGTACCTATCGGTCTGGTCGCGATCGCGCTCATTGCCCAGACACGAGATGTCGCGGCACAGCTGCAGAACTCGACTACTGATGATCGCCCGCTAACAATCCAGAGTTTGGTCACAGACGCTGAGGCATTGCTGGAGCCAGCGCTTGCACGCCTTGGTGTCGGCGACTTCGACCTCCATTCGCTGTTGGAAGAAGCTCTTGACTCGTTCTCCAAGGGTGTCCCAGCCGCGCTCAAAGCTGGAATTGTTGGCCTGCTTAACTTTATCTTCTCCCTCCTGCTTCTGTTCTTTTTGCTGCGGGATGGGCATAAGTTGAAAGAACCGGTGATTGAATTGATGCCGGTCACAGATGAGAAGGCGCGCTCCATTCTTAAGGTGGTTTATGACACCGTGCATGCAACGTTTTTCAGCACAGTTGTCGTTGCTCTGATTCAGGGAACGCTGTTGGGCATTGCATTCTGGGTGCTGGGGTTGCCAGCGCCTTTGCTTTGGGGAGTCGCTGGGGCGATCTTGTCGATGATTCCCTTCATGGGGACGCCGATATTGTGGGTTCCGGCTTGCATCCTTCTTGCCTCCAGAGGGCAGTGGATCGAGGCGATTGGGCTTATGCTGTTCGGCGCGTTCGTGATCGGTTTGGTCGATAACGTGCTGAAGCCGGTCATCATCGGCGCGCGGGTTAAGCTTCATACAATCGCTGTTTTCTTCGCGATCGTCGGCGGCATCGTCACGCTCGGGCCTGTTGGCGTGTTAGTTGGACCCGTATTGCTGAGCGTCGCCTTAGGCGTGATTGAGATTCTGCGCGAGATGGCGGTTCAAGATCAGCCGGACGCTGCGCCTCCCGCCTAAACTTCGATGACCGAAGCGATTACCAGCGGGCGTTTATTCATGGACTTCTTGATGAACTTCCGAGCAACGTCGCTGATCTCATGATGGAGCGCAGAGGTATCGCGCAGTTCCGCATGGGTAAGTTTATCAAGCATCGTAGCAACGACATCTCGAAGCGAATCAAACTCGCCGTTGGGTGAGACCATGCCGCGTGCGATAACATCCGGCTTCCCGACGATCTTTCCAGCATCAGGGTCAACAGCTACATGGACGAACAGCACACCGTCGCTCGCAAGGTTTCCGCGGTCTCTTAACGTTTCGTCTGTGACCCCTGCATATCCGCTTGTATCGACGAGGACACGGCCGCAAGTCACGTTTTCCGCAAAGAACGCTCCGTCCTTTTCGATGACGAGCCGGTTGCCGTTCTCCATCACAACGATGTTCTCTTCCGAGTAGCCCATCTCTTCTGCGAGCTTCACATAGTGATACTGATGCCTGGGTTCACCGTGGACTGGCGCAATGTACTGAGGACGAGTGAGGTTGATCATCATCTTCAGCTCTTCGCGGTTTCCGTGACCGCTAACGTGAACGCCTTCCTCCGGACCGTAAACGACGACAGCACCCTGCCTGAAAAGCCGATTGACCGTTTGCCAAATCGCCGCTTCATTGCCGGGAATCGGCTTGGCTGCGTAGATGACTGTGTCGCCTGGTACGATCTGCAAGCGCGAATACTCTTCTCGAGCCATTCGGCTCAGAGCAGCAAGCGGTTCGCCTTGTGTTCCCGTCGTCAGAATCACCAATTCTTCGGGAGCGTAATCCGAAATCTCTTCGAGGCGAACCATCACGTCTTTGGGGAGCTTGAGCTTGTCGACGTTTTGCGCGATCTTGACGTTGCTTTCCATGCTGCGCCCAGCAAGGGCGACTTTGCGGCCGAACTCTTGCGCAACCTCAAATGCTTGACGCACGCGATGCAGATTGCTCGAAAACATCGTCATCAGCACGCGACCGGGCGCGTTTCCGATGACGCGGCGAAATCCTTCGTAGACGCTTTTTTCGCTCGGGCACCAGCCCTCGCTCTCGACGTTCGTACAATCGCTGAGCAACATGAGGACGCCCTGATCGCCGAGTTCGCCGAACCGGGAGAGTTGCGTCAGTTGGCCGTCGATGGGAGTGAAGTCAAATTTGAAGTCGCCCGTGAAGAGGACCACACCCATATCGGTGTGGAGAGCGATCGAGCAGGCATCGGGGATGCTGTGAGTTACGTGGATCGGCTCCACTTTGAATTCTGCTACATCGAACACATCGCCTGGCCGCATCACTCTCAACTCGTATTCGTGAGGGAGCAACTTTTCGGTTAGCTTGCGCTTCGCCATCGCGATGGTGAGCTCCGTCCCGAATACAGGTGCGCTGATTTCTGGCAAGACGTAGGACAGCGCGCCTACGTGGTCTTCATGACCGTGTGTGAGGACGATGCCTCGTACTTTGTCGCGGTTCTGCTTTAGAAACTCGAAGTCGGGGATGACGACGTCGACTCCATGCATCTCCTCAGACGGAAAACTAAGCCCGGCGTCGACAACGAGAATGCCTTCACCGATTCGCACGGCGGTCATGTTCTTCCCTATCTCCCCGCAACCGCCGAGCGGGATAATTTCGATTCGACTCACGGCCTCATTCTACTATGGGGAGCCTTGCCTTCGCTTACTGGCTATCGCTGAGGACTTGGAAGACCAGTCAGAATAACGATTCCATGGTTGACGGGTAGGTGGGGAGGTTGTCGAAGGCTCACGAAACTCATCGAACTCATCGCCTTGTTTAATTGTTAACGCGGGGCTTCTAAGTTCAAGACTGCTTCTGCGGCTGCCTTTCGGCACAAGGCAGGCAAGAGTTGATTGGTGCAGCTACACCAGCTATTAAGTCTTTTCGAGAGCGAAAGTCAACCGCCGGACTTGGTTTGTGTCTCACCGTCATCGACCGCTTTCGAGGAATTCTCAAGTCGAACTCGGCGCGAACCAGGTTGGCGGAGGCTGTATGTCGTGATCACTTGATCTCGGCAGGCGGAGCAGTTTCGGGTTCAGATTTGCGATGAGACCTTCGCGTATCAGCAACTTCGACATTCTGTATCGCCATCTCCAATTGCGCGAGCATCCAGGAGATCGTCGATTCGGCACCGAGGTTTCGATTTGCACCAATCGGGGTGAGTCCATCTCTGCACCCACCGCTTGCGGCCTCAACAAGTGGGGTTCCCAGGACATTTCGGCCAAGGAACCATTCGTAGGCTGCCTGCATCCTCTCGGTCCACTTCGTATCATCGCTGATTGCGTACGCTTTCGCAGCCGCGGAAACCAGTGCGACAGCATCGACGGGCTGCTGGTCAAAAATCGCTCGGCTTTCTCCATGCGACCACCAACCGTCGCTTCCGATAAGCGACACACACTTCTGTTTCGAGTCCCAACATGCTGAAAAGAGCCACGCAAGCGAAGCCAGCCCGATCTTTCGAAAACTGCCCGTTTCGTCGTACGGCGCCATCGCGAGAAGCGCTTCGGGCTTTCGCGCATTGTCGTACGCGAGGATCGTTTCGAACCACCGCCAATCTTCTACCGCCACTTTTGAATAGAGCGCTGCGATCCGAGACGCAAGCAACAGGCCGAGTTTTCGAACATGCGCGTCTCCAGGGTACTTATCAAGATAGGCAGCGCATCCGAGAGCACCGAACGCCCACGATCGCGGACTCTTTGCCCGTCGCAACCAAGGGGCAACTTCTCCAAACAGTTCAAACGCGCAGCGCATCATGTCTTCGTCAGGCGCTTGGGCAACTGCCACACCCAACGCCCAGACTGCGCGGCCGTGCGAATCGTCCGCGCCGGCTTTCTCCAGCCAGCGACGCTCGAACGACATAAAGTTACGCATGCGACTGCTGCTCGGACTCTTGGCGTGCAAAATGAACTCGAGTGACTTTCGCGCAATGCGATTCGCTTCTGGCAGGCCAGATAGCTTGAATTCGTAGCACGCAGCAATCAGCGCGCGCGCATTGTCGTCAGTGCAATAGCCGTGGTTTCTATCGGCAACAGAATGGCGCGCATGCTGCAACACGCCGACGTCGTCGGTGATGGCGCTGAGGTGCGCCCACTCCCTGGAACTGACGCTCACCGTCGGCCGATCTGATGCAGGAAACGCCAAACGCTGTCCGCACAAAATGTCCGATGCGGCGGAACGCGTGGCCTTCCCAACGTTTTCCCAAGTGAAAGAGCGCCCATACTTGTATGCGGCCTTGCGAATCTTGACCGTCATCGCGCCGTCGGAAAGCGCGGCGCGCATGTTCTCAGCCAACGTGTCGGGATCATTGAACGGCGTCAGGATGCCGCGACCCGACGAGAGCAGTTCCTTAGCGGCGACGTATGGTGTCGCGATCACCGCTTTCCCTGCGCCCGTCGCGAACGCGAGCGGGCCCGAACTCACCTGCGCAGGATCGGGATAGGGAGAAATGTAGATGTCGGCCGCTTGCAGATACTCGGCAAGCTCGGTGTCTGAAACGTATTTGTTTACAAAGCGAACGTTTTTCGTAAGTCCAAGTGTCTCGGTTTGTGCGATCAAGCGTTCCCGATACGCTTCCCCTTCATGACGCAGCAGACCGGGGTGCGTCGCGCCAACGATCAGATACATCACGTCTGGAAAATCATCCACGATTTTTGCGAGCGCGTTAAGCGCCATCTCGATGCCTTTGCCTGGACCCAAGTGACCAAACGTAAGCATCACTTTCTGACCTGTCAGATCAATGGTCTCTTTATAAAACTCCGGATCAGAAAACGGAAGGTCGGGCGCGCCGTGCGGAATGTGCACGATCTTGCGCTTCGAAACACCATAAACCTCTTCGAGTGTTGGGATCGCTGACTTTGAAAGCACGATCATCTCGGACGCCAATTCACCCAGCGCTGCCAGCGTGTCGCGCTGTCCGGGCGTTGGTTCGGGAAGAACTGTGTGCAGCGTTGCGACGAGCGGCTTCTCAAGTTTGCGAACGAAGTCTAAGATCCACTCGCCATCTGGCCCGCCGAAGATTCCATATTCGTGCTGCAGAACGACAACGTCGATTGGTGCGCGGTTCAAATAGTCTGCGGCAACAGCGTAATCCGCTTGCACATCCGCGCGAATCTCAAACCCAACTTCGTCAGGATAACTGTAGGCTGTGTCCGCGTCGGTCATCGCAACGACAAGCGGCAACTTTTCCTCGTATACGCCTGCCTTAGCGTACGCCGCGCCAACAAGCTGCGCAAACGTGGCGAGGCCGCACTTGCGAGGGACATACGTGCTAACGATCGCGAGCCGAGGCTCGTTGCGTAAAGATTTTCTCAAGGCGCTCCACTCCTTCTTGCGGACTCAAAAATAAGGCGGCGACCGTTTACATTACGCCAGCGGCCCCGATTACGCTGCATGATCGCGCAGCCAACTCAGCAACTCGCGCAAACTCGCCGTCGCGATGCCGACGCTCGTATCCGCGCACCCGTAATACACGCGCAACTCGTCGCCGTCGTCGCCGACAGTCCATCCGCAGGGAAACACGACATATCCGACGTCGCCATCCTGCTCGTAGGGCATCTCCGGGGCAAAAACCCACTCCGTGCAGCGGCGGATCAGCTTGCTCGGGTCTTCGAGATCGAAGAGCGCCAGGCCCTGTCGATAGATACACCCGGCGGGCGTCAGCCGCACCCCGTGATACATCATCAGCCACCCCTCGGCCGTCTCCAGGGGCGGCGGCGAGAGCCCGATCTTGTTCGCGTCCCACCACGCCCCATGCCGTGCGGCGAGGATCTCGCGGTGGACGCCCCAATGGATCAAGTCGGGCGACTGGCTCAGCCAGATGTCCGCCGAACGCGCGAACGCAGACACCGGGCGGTGCAGCAGCAGCCAATGCCCGCCGAACTTGCGCGGAAACAGCGCCGCGTCCTTGTCTTCGGGCGGGATCACGCTGCCGACCTTGTCGAACGACCGGAAATCCTCGGTCATCGCCATCTTCACGTGCGGGCCGCCCTCGAAATAGCCCGTATACGTGATGCAGTACTTGCCGAGTTCGGGGACATAAACGACCCGCGCGTCCTCGATCCCCCACTTTTCGTCGGAATCGGGGCTCTCGTCGGGGGCGAGCGTCGGGGTCGGGTCGATCTCCCAGCCGGTGAAGCCGTCCTTGCTGCGCGCGGCGGTGAGGTGCGAGATGCCTCGCCGGTCCTCGACGCGCACGAGGAGGAGGGTCGAGCCGTCCTGGAGGCGCGTCGCGCCGCAGTTGAAAACGGTGTTGCACGCGTAGGGCCAGATGGTGGCGTCGAGGATCGGGTTCGATGGGTGGCGATGGAAAAGGTTGGTGACGTGGCCGTTCTTCATAGTGAGATTCCCCGCTTCTGACGGGCAGGGGACGCTAAGTGATTCTCGGCGGATGGGCGGGATGCGTGAGGTTGCTTTTTGGGGGTCTAAATCCTCCATAGCGAGCGGGGCGGGACAAAGCTCACATCCCGTGGAGTGGATGTGGCATCGGCGAAAGGCGGGGTATCTTTTTCGAAGATGATCCCCGTCACTCTGCTCCTCTTGACGCAAGGAACTGCTCCACAACTCGATGCCGCTGCCAGTTACGCAGATTACCTCGCTCAGTTTGAAACTTCTGAGGCCATTGTCGGCGCTTTCCAGCACAGTGGGGGCCCGAGATCTCAGCCTGATGTGTCTGTCTTTCGGGTGAAGAAAGGCGGAATGTATTCGATGCTGATGAGCGACGCAGAAGAGTACTTCGACGGAAACTCGCTGTACCGGTACTTTCCTGCACAAAACCGATACAAGGTAGGTGTAGGCAGTCATTCCAACTTCGCGGCTTTGTTTGGACGCAGATTTGTGCCTGATTCCACGATGGTCATCACAGTGCGCTCCGTGGAAGATGGCGAATGGAGCGGAACTCCAGCTCGCATCTTCCTTTTGCGTTTTGACTCTCACGCTAATGAAATTGAATTGTTCGTGCGAAAAAGCGACCTGAGGCCGATCGGCTTACGATATCGCGGCGCTCAAGCGCAATACATGACCCTTGTTGTGCAGCTTCGGACGGATTTGAGTTTGCCGGATTCAGTTTTTCAATGGACTGCTCCGAAGAACGTCAAGCGAGTTGATTGAAGGTCATATCCCGTGGAAGGGATGTGGCATCGGCGAAATGCGCGAGCGGAGGCGCAAACAGCCGCGCCGCTCCCGCTGCGCCGTTTTTTGCCGGCGACGGATGAAGAATTGCCGCCCGGAATGGGGCGTCGCCTGCACAAAGTGAGTTTGCGCCGGCAACGGCTGAGATATTGCCGCACGGAATGGGGCGCCGCCAGCACAAAATGATTTTGCGCCGGCAGTTTTTCATTTTTGCCGCCCTGCGAGGCCGAATTTGAACTTGGGGAGGGTTTTTTGGGCGTGGAGGCGAACTTTTTGGGCGGGGATGCCCTCGTCAGGCGGACCTACATAAGACAAGTGACCCCGGCGGCCTTACGGCTTGCCGGGGTTTTGCTTTTTTCAGGGGCTTGATTCGGGGAGGAATCTTTTTGGGCGGGGGCGAAACAAAGGAATTGATCGGGTGTCTCGTTAGCTCATTCTCCAAGCGCCCCGGCGGCAACGACTGCCCGCCGGGGCGCTTGCTTTTTCGGGGGCTCGGTTCGGCGCATGGAGGAATCTTTTTTGGCCGCGGCGAAGCAAAGGAACTGTTAGGGCATTCATCCGCCCTTTCACCTCAGCCCCGGCCAGAGCATCCCACATTGGGTCTCTTCCGGGGCGCTCCATTTGCATCCGGCCACTTGCAGCCGGACCGAGTGCCCGTCGGGGTCTCGTAGCTTCGAAGTGCGCCCGACCGGCATGCGAGGCAACCGAGAACGCCCGAGTATCGAATCTAAGTCCTCGGATTCAAAACGCGTGCGACCGACAATTGACATGGTTCGTCCTTATCGCATCTCAAGTCAACAGAAGAGCAAGACCAATATGATCGGCTGGTTTCGGCTTGCGATGCCTTTTCGAACACTTCGCATCGCGACGTGGTGGCCTTTGCCGATGTAGTGCATAGCGGAGCCATGGTTTCATTGGCTGTCGCGACGAAGTTAAGGGCGCATTTAGACGCCCGCACGCTCACAGATTCGGACATCGCTACCGGGCTTGAGGAGATTGAAGTCGTATCAGCCACCCTCGTCGACTCGGCGAAGATGGCTGCGCAGGCGCAACTCGAGGCTTCCGACGATGGATAAAGGCAGCGCTCATAGGGCCCCTGTTCGCAAAGTCTACATTGCTGCGAACCATAGAAATGACTTGGACTTCGCGAAAGAGCTGATGTCGCGGGCTGAACAAAGCGATCTCGAATTCAGCGTAGGGCCGCCGAGGGGCAGATACGCCGTAGGCGGCCCCGGCTCGTATGCTTTGAAGCTCACCGTTTCCCACGCCATCAATCCATGCAGCCACGTTCTGGTCGTCGTAGGAGAGCAAACGCAGTCAGATGCTTGGGTTGATTGGGAGGTCGACCTTGCAATCAACTTGCGCAAGCGGCTGGCCGCAGTGTATCTTGATCCCAACTTTGAGCCGCCCGATGCGCTCAAGTTCTGCGTCATCGAGTTGGCGAAGGATCGCAGCTTGGATTCGATTCGGGCTGCCATTCTTCGCGCGGACCGCGCGCGGCAGTAGGAAGCGCTTTTAGCTCCCTCGTATGCCTCCACCGCTTGCTCGGAGGCTACGGAGATGCGGCACCGTCTCCTGCACCCTCCACGGCAAGCGGTGGAGGGATAAAAGTGGCGGGCGCGCAGGCGGTAACCTTGCGCCATGCCTGACATCTCTTTCGACCGCTATTATCGCTATGCGGATTTGACCGCTTTGCTGGAGGCGTTCATGGCGGAGTGGCCGGATTTGGTTCGGGTGACTTCGATCGGGAAGAGCCACGAGGGGCGGATGATTTGGCTGGCGACGGTGACGAACCGGAAGACGGGGGCGGCGAAGGATAAGCCCGCGTTTTGGTGCGATGGGAACATCCATGCGAGCGAGGTGAGCGCGAGTGCGGCTGTGATGAATATCTTGTGGCAGCTTGTGACGCGGTACGGTTCGGATGATGTGGTGCGGCGGGCTGTGGACACGCGGGCTTTTTATCTTGTTCCGCGCGTGAACCCGGACGGCGCGGAGTGGGCGCTTGCGGATGTGCCGAAGATCATTCGGAGCGGGACTCGGCCTTATCCTTGGGATGACGAGGATCTGTATGGTCTCGAGCGTCAGGATGTTGACGGGGACGGGCGGGTTTTGAATATGCGGATTCGGGATGCGAACGGGGGTTGGAAGGTTT
Organism: Fimbriimonadales bacterium; assembly: GCA_041744215.1. GTDB lineage: Bacteria > Armatimonadota > Fimbriimonadia > Fimbriimonadales > ATM1 > JAHCHL01. Next base: position 87,021 of record JBGTLG010000025.1, read on the forward strand.
CTGAGGATGAGCCTCGGCTTTTGAAGAAGCGGGAGCCGAGCGAGACGGGGGGCGAGTACTACCGTGTGCTGCCTGAGGGGATTTTTCACAACTTCGACCCTTTGACGCTGAAGGGGCGTCGTGTAACGGAGGGGCTGGATTTCAACCGGAACTTCCCGAGCCAGTGGCGCGCGGAGAACGAGCAGCATGGGGCGGGGCCTTACCCGACGAGCGAGCCTGAGATTCGGGCGCTTGTTCAGGCGATTGTGGATCGGCCGAACATCTGTGGCGCGGTGACTTTCCATACTTTCAGCGGCGTGCACCTTCGTCCGCCGAGCACGAAGGCGGACGACGATATTCCTGCGGAGGATTTGTGGGTTTATAAGGAGATCGGTAAGAAGGGCGAGGAGCTGACGGGGTATCCGGCGATCAGCAACTACCACGAGTTTCGGTATCACCCGAAGGAGGTGATCACGGGGGTTTTCGACGATTGGATGTTCGAGCATCGTGGGGTTTTTGCGTGGACGACGGAGATCTGGTCGCCGCAGCGTCAGGCGGGGATCACGGATTACAAGTACATCGAGTGGTTTCGGGATCATCCGCACTCTGACGACGTTGCGCTATTGAAGTGGTCGGACGAGAAGCTGGGTGGCAAGGGGCACGTGGACTGGTTCGAGTTCGATCATCCGCAGCTTGGGAAGATTGAGTTGGGGGGCTGGGACTCGCAGTACGCTTTTCGGAATCCGCCGCCGGATTTTTTGGAGGCGGAGATTTCGCCTTTTGCGGACTGGGTGATCTGGCAGGCGCTGATTTCGCCTCGTTTGGAGGTCGCGGCTGTGGAGACTCGTGCGGTTGGCGAGGGGACTGTGATCCGTTTCGCTGTGGAGAACACGGGTTACTTGCCGAGCTATGTTTCGCGGGTTGGGCGGGACAAGAAGGTGTGTCGGGGGGTTATCGGTGAGATCGAGTTGGGGGACGGGTTGACTCTGCTTTCGGGGAAGCTTCGCGAGGAGGGTCCGCAGCTTGAGGGGCGGTCGCACTTGCCGAGCGCTGGGTTTGGTTGGCTGATGGAGGCGACGGATAACCGGCACGTTTTCGAGTGGACTGTGTCTGGGCGAGGTCGTGTGGGGCTGGTTGGTCGGCATGACCGGGCTGGGCGGGTGTCGGTTGAGGTTGAGGTTTAGGTCGAAATCTGAACGAAAAAGTGTTGGATTTCGTCCTGAGTTGAGATAGACTGGGTGCCTGGGCGACTGGCGCCCTGATTTCATTTCTTCTACGGGTCTGGCGACCCCTAAACTGAAACATGAGGGAGGATGCACAGTGATTGCATCAGTGTTTGCGATAATGTTGGGCCTCGGAGGGCAAGTCCCCTCCACGGCAGCTGTCGAATCGTTGGTCGTTCGCAGGGCGGGCGCGAGTTTCGAAGTTAGCCGCAACGATGGTACGCACGTTCGGACGACGAACGCGCGAGTGACGGACGGGCGATTGATCCGGCTCCCCGGTTCTTCCGGGATGGTGGCCGTCTGGAACGAGACGACCGGTCGGACGACGAAGCCTTTCTTTGGCGTTTCTCTGGACGGTGGCGAGTTCCAGCGCGTGACTGAAGCGGACGTGAAGATCCGCCTGAAGTATGCGGAGTTCGATCCGCTGGTTGCGATTCCTGCTGTGCCGACTGACTTGAAGGCGACGTCTGCGTCGAGCATGTACATCGTGCAGTTCGTTTCGCAGACCCTCGATGAGTATCGGGATGCTATTCGTAATGTCGGCGGCGAAGTTTTCAACTATCTTCCGAGCAATGCTTACATTTGTAGGCTGACTGCGGAAGGCGCGGCATCATTGCGCAGCCAGCCGTTCGTGCGATGGGTTGGCAGCTATGAGCCTGCCTACCGTTTGGACGAGCAGCTTCGCGCTGCTCACTCGACCGGCAAGCTTCCATCGACCGCGCGCTACATCATTCAGATGCTTGGTGACGATTCAATTTTGAAGCGCCAGATCGCCATGCAGATCAGCAGTCTCGGCGGCATCGTTGAGAGTGCGCCTGACGAAGGAACTTTGCTCGAAGCGACACTCACTCCAACGCAGTTGATTGGCACGACGCACATCGACGGCGTTATGTGGGTCGAAGCATGGGGCGAGCCATCTCATGACATGGACAACGTTCGAATCGTTAGCGGCGCGAACTACATCAATGGTTTTGGGACGTTTCGCGGCCAGGGTGTGAATGCGCATATCATCGACGGCGGCGTGCGTGCAACGCACCAAGCGTTTGCGGGCAGACTGACAGTGCGCAGCAACAGCGGTTCGACGAGCCACGGCACAAGCACTGTTGGGTGCGTTGGCGGGAGTGGCGCGGCAAACGCTGCAGGCACGGGAATGATGCCGGACTGTGGCCTGGTTTTCTCGGTCTATTCGACCAGTTGGACAACGGCGCAGCGACTTGCGCTGACGCAAGCAACTGTGGATACGTTCCAGTGCGTTGTTGAATCCAACAGTTGGGGTAACCCTCAGACGACAGAGTACACCGCGGTCTCGTCGCAGATGGATGAGATCATCTACAAGACTGGCCTCGTGATTCTGAATTCGCAGAGCAACACTAGCAACCAGAACTCGCGGCCTCAAGCGTGGGCGAAGAACATCGTATCGATTGGCGGCATCAGCCACTTCAACAACTCAAACCTTGCTGATGATCAGTGGACTTCGGCGAGCATTGGCCCGGCGGCCGATCTCCGGATCAAGCCTGACCTGTCGTTCTACTACGATTCGATTCTTTGCACTTCAAGTGGATCCGACACTTCGTACACTACGGGGTTTGGCGGTACCAGCGCTGCTACGCCGATGACGGCGGGCGCGTTTGGGCTGTTCCATGAGATGTGGCACAAGGGGCTGTTCAACAACTCTGCGACAGGCGCGAGCGTGTTTGCAAATCGCCCTAAGGCGACAACTGCGAAGGCGTTGATGATCGCGTCGGCTCGCCAGTACACGTTCTCTGGAACGGGTCACAACTTGTCGAGATACAAGCAAGGCTGGGGCCTGCCCAACTTGCAGAAGTTGTACGATATGCGCAACATGATGTTTTGGGACAACGAGTCCGAGCTCTTGCAAAACTTGGAGACCAAAGCATATCGACTGTACGTTCCACCAGGTCAACCGCAGTTGAATGTGGTCATGGCTTACAACGACTATTGGGGCACGACGTCTTCGACGCTCCACCGAATCAATGCGATTGGCCTGAAGGTTACGGGCCCGACAGGAACCGTTTGGTACGGTAACAACGGTTTGGCTGCCGGTAACTTCAGTGCTTCAGGCGGAACTTGGAACATGGTTGACAACGTTCAGTGCGTGATCTTGAATGCGCCAGCATCGGGCGTTTATACCGTGGAGGTTCGCGCGAATGAGTTGAACCAAGATGGCCACCCGGGCACGCCGGCCCTTGACTCATCGTTTGCGCTTGCCGCGTTCAACGTATCCCCATGGGCAACGCTTCAATCCGTAGTGACGAACTGGGGCGTCGAGGTCGAAACGGGACTGAGTCGAGTCACGCATAGCGACAACCTTCGCTATCGCGTTCGTGAGGCTCCTGTTCTGGCTCTCGGAGCTCCACAGGTCGACGTACTTGCTACGCTCGTCGCGCCGACTACCACTGGCAGCCAGCTCGACGTTGTCATCGAGCACCGTGCAAACTCGATTGGAATTCAGTCGAGGGTGGAAATCTGGAACGTGGCGCAAAACCGGTGGGACCTGCTGATGTCAGGTGCTGCTCCGACGACTGACACCGTCCAAACAGCGGTTGTGACGTCGAACGTCAACGAGTATATCGATCCATCCAGCAGAGTGATCCGGGTCCGGAGTCGCTATTATGGCGACGTCGCCGTTTCCCTTGGCTGGGTTGCCGAGATCGACCAAATCAGAGTGGGATTCCAACCCTAACTCTGAACTCTTGCCGCCCGTGAGCACCTCACTCACGGGCGGCATTTTTCTTTTGCAGTAGACTCTTTAACGGATGAAGGCGTTTCCGATCGGTCCACACACGATTGATCCGCCGGTGCTTCTTGCGCCGATGGAGGATGTTACCGGCGCAGCTTTTCGTCTTATCACCAAACGCATCGCGAATCCAGGGCTTGTCTTCACGGAGTTTGTCAGCGCGATGGCAATACACCACAACGCGCGCAAGACAATCAAAAAGATGGTCGTTCACGACGTGGAGCGGCCGGTGGGCATCCAGATTTTTGGCGGTGAACCGGAGACGATGGCAAACGCGGCGCGGCTGTCCGTTGAGATGGGTGCAGATTTAGTCGATATCAACATGGGGTGCTGGGTTCCTAAAGTGTGCAAGACCGGTGCTGGGGCCGCGCTACTTAATGACCCAAGGGTTGCTGAGCAAATCGTTCAGGCCGTTGTCAAAGCCGTCGACGTGCCTGTAACGGTTAAGGTGCGTGCAGGCTACCACTACGACGCTTTCACCGCGCCAGAACTCGCGAAGCGTTTCGAGCAGGCCGGAGTGAAGATGCTGACGCTTCATGCGCGGTTCGCAAAGCAAGGATTCGACGGTGAGGCTGACTGGCGACTTATAAGTGCGTTGCGCGATTCTGTTTCCATTCCGCTGATTGGAAACGGCGATGTGCGCAGCCCAGACGACGCGTTCAAAATGTTTCGTGAGACAGGCTGCGACGGCGTGATGGTCGGTCGGGCGGCGATTGGAAACCCCTGGGCACTTCGTGACATCGTCAACTCAATTCAGGGTCTCGCGAAGTCAGGCGCGCCATCGATCGATGAGCGCATAGACGTTGCACTTGAGCATGTACGTTTGGCGATTCAATTCGAGTCTGAGGGCGACGCGAGCGGGAGTGCGCCGACCGAGCTCATTGCCATACGCAAGCTTCGCGGAGTTTTGCCGCTTTACATAAAGGGTGAACCGGGAGCGCCTGCAGTAAGGAACCGACTGACGCGGGCTGAATCTTATGATGAGATCAAGCAGATACTGTTTGATTTTAGAGCGGACACAGCATCCGATAAGATTTCGGCTTAGTGGTCAGAATAGCCCCGATATTTGGCCAGCGCCATCGACGTCGATTTTCAGTGTGGCTGGCTCGGAGCCCAGACCGGGCATGAGCAAGATGTCACCCGATTGCGCAACCAAGAATCCGGCGCCAGCAGAGAGCTTGATGTCTCGCAATCGAATGCGAAAGTTTTTTGGTGCGCCCTTGGCCCGCGGATCCGCGCAGAAACTATATTGCGTCTTCGCGATGCAAAACGGAATGTCGCCAAATCCATTTTCTTGAGCCCAGTCGAGATGTCGCTGCGCCTCTGGCGAAAGATCGACTCCGTCCCCTCCATACCCAGTGGAGACGATAGCCTCGAGTTTCTTGAGGGCATCGTCGGAAGGCTCATAGAGTCGGCGGAAAGATGCTGGTTCCTCTGCGGCTTTGGCTACCGCCTCGCCGAGCTCAATGCATCCCTCGCCTCCGCCAGCCCAAGGATCGGCGGGGATGCATACCACACCTTGTTGACTGTATCGCTCGATGATCTGATCGAAATCTGAGTCGGTGTCGTCTGGAAAACGATTGATCGTCACAACGAGCGGAACGCCGTAAGCTTTCAGGTGTTGGATGTGTTGCTTCACGTTGGCGAATCCCGCAACGAGATCTCCATCGCCATGATGCTTGATGGCGCGAACCGTAACTACGAGGATTACTGCATCGGGTCCGCGACCCAACGAGTGCGTTACGATGTTCATGAACTTCTCAGCACCGAGATCCGCTCCAAAGCCTGCTTCTGTTACGACGTAGTCCGACATCCCAAGCGCGCATTCTGTCGCTATAACCGATGAGCAACCATGTGCAATGTTTCCGAACGGACCACCATGCACGAATGCTGGCCCTCTCTCCATCGTCTGAACGAGGTTTGGTCGAATTGCATCGCGCAGTAGGGCTGCCATTGCGCCGTTAACTCCCAAGTCACGTGCTGTTACAGCCTTATTGGCAGGCGTAAGCCCTGCAATGATACTGCCAAGGCGTTCCCGCAACTCTTCAAGCGATTTTGAGAGGCAAAGCACAGCCATAACTTCGCTGGCTGGCGCGACTACAAATCCATCTTCCCGTGGGTAACCGTTGCTCTTGCCGCCCAGCCCAACAACAATGTCGCGCAAGGCGCGGTCGTTCATGTCAACCGTCCTGGGCCAAGAGATGTTTCGAACATCGAGGTCAGCTCGGTTCTTGTGCATGATCGAAGCGTCGATCATGGCGCTGAGCAGATTATGTGCGGCGCAGATGGCGGGAATATCGCCTGTGAAAAACAGATTGATGTCCTGCATTGGAAGGACTTGACTGTATCCTCCGCCCGCTGCGCCTCCTTTAACTCCGAAGATCGGGCCGAGCGCAGGTTCGCGAATAGCTGGAACCGCTTTGTATCCAAGCTTCTGCAGCGCTTGCGCCGTTCCGATGCATGTTGTGGTCTTTCCTTCACCTGCGGGCGTCGGGGTCATTGCCGTCACGAGTATCAGCTTTCCCTGCTGTTGTGAGCGGAGTCTCGCCATTCCTTCGTAGGTTAGTTTTGCTTTGAAGTTTCCGAGTGGCTCGTAATCGCTTGTGTCGAGTCCACAAGTTTCTGCGATTTCGCTGATGGGCGAAAGCGTAGCCGCCTGAGCAATCTCCAGGTTTGTCATAGCTGCCGACGATATTCAAATGCGCTCAGAAGCGTCGCTTGGTCTGCGAAATCCAAGTCACCGCCAACCGGCATTCCGTGTGCGAGTCGCGTAACCACTACTCCAAGCGGCTTGAGCAATTGAGCCAAATACAAAGCAGTTGCATCGCCTTCGATCGTAGGATTTGTCGCGATGATGACCTCGTTGACCGCTGCTTTTTCGAGCCTCGCAAGCAGTTCCCGAAGTTTTAGCCTTTCGGGTCCGACACCGTCCATCGGATCGAGCAAACCATGCAACACATGGTAGGTTCCTCGGAACTCGTGGAGTCTTTCGATTGCTGTGACGTCCTTCGCTTCTGCGACGACGCAGATGGTGGCTGGGTCGCGCTGATGGTCCATGCAGATTTCGCAGGTTGGCGACTCACTAAAACCCTGACATGTTGCGCAGAGCGTCATTTTGTCGCGCGCGTCGCGTATGGCGTCCGCCAGTCGACGGACATCTTCCTCAGGTTGGCCGAGGATATAGTACGCGAGCCGCTGCGCAGATTTTGGCCCGACGCCTGGCAACTTCTCGAGTCGACTGATTAGGTTTGCAAGCGGCTTCGCAAAGAGCATTACATGCCCATGCCGGGCGGGAGCGGCAGGTTTCCAGTTATCTCTTGCATTTTTTGCTGTCGCACGTCGGCAGACTTAGCCTGCCCTTCTCGGATCGCGAGCAGGACAGCATCCTCAAGTGTCTCAATGTCGTCCTTGTCTACAAGCTCGCTGTCAATCTTTATCGACAGCAAGTCTCCTGCGCCATTGAACTTGACAGTCACGCCGGTCCGAACCGATTCAATTTCAAGCATTCGCAGCTCTTCTTCGAGATGCTTGGCGCGCTCCATCGCTTCTTGCGCTTGTTTCATTAGGGAGCCGAGATTGCCCATGCCCTTAGGAAGTTTCATTTGTTGAGATTACTCCGGTTTCACTTGAAAAACGTCTTCTACCAGGCGGGCAAGCGCCTCGCCTTCCACAGGAGATTGTACCGAAGAGGGCTCCTCGGGAGAAGCCTGGTCTCCCATCAACTCAAATCGCATTTGACAGGATGGGTCCCCCGCAGCTTCTGCAAAATGCACCCGAATGACCTCTCGCAATTCGTCCTTTTGCTGGATGCGATCGTACTGGAACTTGCTCGTGATACCAACGACGATGACTTCCCCGTCTTTGCCAACGATATCGGTTGCATCAAGCATAGCACCCGCTGCTTTGTATCGTGTTCGAATGCGATTGACTGCTTCAGCCCAGATTGGACGCAAAGCGACGGCATCGGCGTTAGCCGGAAGCGCAGGCTTTTGCCTCGCGGCTGGTTTTGCCGATCGCGCTGGTTCCTGTTGATTCGTTTGCGGAGCGGTATCGACGACGGCCTTGGTTTGTCGCGAAGGCTCCGCCTGCACTTTGCGCTCGGGAACGACCTGTGCAATGGGCGCTGCGTCTATGAGTCTTAGCAGCGAAACCTCCAACCAGAGTCTCGGCAAACTCGCTTGCCTGATTTCCTTGTGGGCTTCGGCGATCAGCGCGCGGAACGAAACGAGCCGCTCCCTTCCGATCCTGACTGCGACGGCGTGATTTGCGGCTCGGCGCTCGGGATCTGCGCCTTCGGAGACATCGACTTCGTAGGCGGCATAGGTCAACTCGCTCAACCGATAGAGAATGCTCTCGAGGATGCCGCGAGGATCCTTACCCCTTCGCACCGCCTCATCTGCGACGAGAATCACCGTCCCCACGTCGCCTTCAACGGCGGCAATGAGCATCTTGTCGACCTGCTCGTCGTCGACAAAGCCAAGTTGGTCGACGACGCCTGCGACGGTGATGTTTTGATCCGAGCGTATCATCGCCTGCTCAAGGAGCGTGAGCGCGTCTCGGAAGCCACCATCTGCCATCCTTGCGATTGCGACTATGGCCGCTTTCTCCGCTTGAATCGACTCCTGTTCGCAAACGTATTCGAGCCGTCCGACGAGATCTCTGACGGATCCTCTATGAAACTCGTACTTCTGGCATCGAGAGCGGATTGTTGTGGGGACCTTGGAGTACTCGGTTGTCGCAAGGATGAAGATGACGTGCGGCGGAGGCTCTTCGATTGTCTTCAGCAACGCGTCGAATGCTTTCGTGGAGAGGTCGTGGACTTCGTCGATGATATAGACCTTGTATCGTGCCTCCATCGGTGCGTAGCGTGATCCTTCGACGATGTGGTTTCGGACATCCTCGACACCGGACTCGCTGGCCGCGTCGAGCTCGATGACGTCTCCGCCTTGACCCGACATGACGGCAAGGCACATTGCGCACTCGTTGCACGGTTTGGCGGTCGGGCCTGTCTGGCAATTCAGGGCTTTTGCGAGAAGCCTCGCTGTGCTGGTTTTTCCTGTGCCGCGAGGGCCTGTAAAAAGGTAGGCATGCGCAATCCTGCCAGCCTCAAGCGCAGACTGGAGCGTTTTGACGATGTGCTCCTGGCCCACCAAATCTTCGAAGGTCTGGCTTCTGTATTTCCTGTAAAGCGCTAAGTGAGACAAGCGGCGGCTCCAAAGTGCCGGGAAGGTTGCGTCGCACAGTCGCTCGGCTTACCGTTGCTACCTTCCGGTCCTGGCGGAGTTCGACGAATTCCCGCCGCGCAGTTCCCGGCACGTCGCTCTATGATAGCACCGTGCCGAGCCGCTGCCTGCTTGCCTCACTTAGTTTCGCAAAGGCTCTCTTGGGACTCTCTCGATGAGGTCGCTCTGATCGCGCGTCAATATCTCGACATAGCCTGGGGATCGTATGACTGCTTCAAAGCGGTACTCGCCAGTTCGCAGAATCATGTCACGCGGCATCTCGAATGAAGCAAAAAGCGCGTTGTATCCCCGCTTCTCGTCAAACTTGTAGTATCTGCTGTCGGTCATTCCCTCGCCATTCCATCCGATCTTGTCTTGGATATGGTGGGGGGCATTCCGTGGCCCGAAAAAGAACTCAACGACGACGGTGTCCGACCTGAATGGGTACATCGTCGGGTTTCGCGAAAGATCGATTCGGCGGTCGAATTTTCCACTCTGCGTATAGAGCAAGTCCATCATGAAAGTCTTGTCTTTGTCAAGTTCATAGTCCATGCTCGGCGCTGGTTCCCAGGGAATATCGAAATCTTTGTCTCGAATCACGCATCGTATTCGCGCACCTGCGGAGGGAATTCCCCAGTTCCCTGAGATTCGCAGCACCTTCGGCTGCACAACCTCTATCTTGGCGGTGAACTTCAAGTCCACAGGGTTTCGCGTATCGTAGCTGTGCTCTTCATAAACACCTGCTCGTTGACCAAACACTCCACGCGATGCCATTCTTATAAGCAGATTGTTCAGATTGTTCGACGCAGTATCGCCTTGGATTCGATCGTCTACGTTCTCGGATATGGCAAACCGGTTCTTGTAATCTGCTTCGAGCGACGCGTACCATTCGACGGCCTTGTCAAGTTGACCGTTTCTTAGGTAAGCGCTGGACAAAACTCCCCTGAGCGCCGGGAGCACGTCCGCCTTCGATGTTGATTGCTCGAACCATTCGACAGCCTTCGGGTAGTTGTCATCAATCTTGTGGAAGTAGATCCAACCAATTTCGTGGTAGAGGCGGTAGGTCTCGACGTTGTGAGGAATTCCGTCTTCTAGTAGGCGCAGTGCGACGGGAATGTATCGCCGGTCGGATCTATTCTGCTCGTCAGTGAAGTTGTATGCGATGTGCCATGCGCCTGTGGAATAGACCTCCATTTGGCGCGGGTCTAACCACGTTATCAGGCGAATGAGAGGCAGGATCGCATCGAATTGGCCATTGTGGAAGTACGTGTCGCTTTGCACCCACAAAATCCCGGCGACCATTTGGCGAAGGCCGGTCATGGAGGCTAGGAGTTGGTCAACGGACAGCCCTTCTGCGATGCCCGTGTTTCCTGTGCTGTAGTCCTTTTTCCATGTCGGGTACATCGCTTGCGACACAACCGCTTGAACCACGAAGGCCCCAGCGATTGCCCCCCAGAGTGCTTTTCGTTTTAGTGCCATTACGAGCTAAACCTCCTTGCGGTCGAAGACAAGAACCGCTAGGATGAGAAGTATTCCAATGTATGCGAGCGCATACAACATTCCTTGGGACATGTACACGAGTTCATTTCCGCCGATTCGTGCACCGGCGTCCGATGCGGCGTTTGTAGAGATGTCGAGCGTGCTGAAATTGGGCACAGCATAGTGGGCGATTTTTGTGATGACCTGCATCGCCGGCTGGTTTCCTCGCTCTCCGAGTGATTCGAAGATTGGATTCAGAAGAGTGCCGAACACGAACACCAGACCGGTCAAGAAGAAGTTTACGACAGGGGTAACGAATGTCGAGAAGAACATTGCCACAGCTGCAAGGAGGCTCATTTGAAACACGAGCATGATCGACGACCTGATGATCGGGCCCAAGTCGTTCATGTCGAAAGATTGCTGTTGGATGACAAACGCGACAAGGAGGACAAGCGTCATCATGCCGATCATTAGCGTGAGCGCACCAACCGAGCCGAGGAACTTGCCCAATAAGAATTGATATCTTTGGACAGGCTTACTGAGGATCGTGTAAATCGTTCGACGTTCGACTTCGTTCGGCAGAAGATAAACAGTTAGGGTTACGGCCAGAATCGCGGACGTAATCTTGAGGATTCCCAACGTCATTTGAATCAGGACCATCCGCTCGCCACGCGGAGTTAGCTGGTTGAGACTTGGCGCAATGATCAAGAACGCAAGTCCGACCATGAGAATGATTAGAAGCACCCGGCGCCGGATCGCCTCGCCAAGGGTGGTGCCAGCAATCGCAAAAACCTGACTCACTTCGAACCCTCCTTCAATCGCTCCGTAGCACGTGTCACTGTTTCGACGAACAAGTCTTCAAGTCGCTTTCTTCGCGGAATCACGCTGATCACGCGGCCACCTGCGGCTCGGATCGCGTCGAGAAAACCGTCGGAGCCGCTGCTGTCTGGCGCATCCACGATGAGGCGTCCACTGTGATTCGACACGATGACGCCGTCTGTGCGCAACTTTTCGGCTGCGGCATCTGAGACTCCGTCGGCTTGAATTTCAATTCGGCCACCCCTCAGGAGATCATCTAGCTTGCCTTGCTGTTCGACCCTTCCTCGGTTGAGGATGGCGACTCGGTCGCAGATTCGCTCGACGTCCGAGAGTTCGTGGCTCGAAATGAAAACCGTCTTGCCTTCGTCCCGCATTTGAAGGATGAGGTCTCGGATCTCGACGTGGGCAATCGGATCCAGGCCGGCCGTTGGCTCATCGAGGAATAGGAGCACAGGGTCATTGAGGAGGCTCTGAGCCAAGCCTATTCGTTGCTGCATACCTTTCGAGTACTGGGAAATCGTCTTACCGGCGTCGCCAGCGAGATTGACCTTCTCCAGGAGCATCTTGCATTTGGCCACGCGCTCTGCTGGGGGAATGTTGAAGAGCTTCGCGTAAAAGGTCAGGATCTCCTCTCCCGTCATATGCTCGTAGTAGTACGGCTTTTCGGGCAGGTAGCTGATCTTGTGGTGAATCGCCATGTCACCGATCTCTTTGCCAAGGACCCAGGCATTACCGGAGGTCGGGTACGAAATTCCAAGCAACATCTTGATGGTGCTGGTCTTCCCGGCACCGTTGGGCCCAAGAAATCCGTAGATTTCTCCCTCTTCGACCTCAATGCTGAGGTCGTCGACGACGTTCACTTTGCCGCCTCGCGTGGAGTAGGTCTTTGTCAGGTGTTCTGTTTTGATTGCTGTCGGCACGCAGTTTTTCCCTCGGTTTTAACAATCTTCAGGGCAGTCTCTTAGGGACGCGGAAGTATACCGCCGAGCGTCTTCCAACTCGGCTTGGCCTTCGATTCCATACGCCGTGGGCGGTGAATTGGTCTCGATCTGTGCCGTGGAGCTTGCGGGAAATCGAGTTTTCTTCATGCAAATTGAAAATGGGGCTCCAGTTTTTGCGTTAATACCGTCATAATGATTGGCGTCATCGGCCGAGACCCCGAGGAAGGTGCAGACCACCGGAATGGGCCCGACGACCGAAGACAAAAGCTTGCGGGAACGTGCTTTGCTCTCCTTTCGGCGTTCCCGCACTTTTTTTGCCCCCGGTAGACTCTGCTGGACTTTGGCGCGATGCGGATCCTTTTCACGGAATGCAAAGAGGGAGATGAGGCTCTTTTCCGAGCGGCACTAGATAGCCTGGAGGTTATCACGACGAACGGAACCCTTGCGGAGGCGGACGAAGATGCGGCGATCGGCATTCTGTCTGTCATGGCTCATAGCCACATTGGAACGGACGGGATGGATGCTCTGCCCTCATTGAGATTTATCGCCACGAGGTCAACTGGCGTTGACCACATTGATCTTGAATCGGCGAGAGACCGCGGGATCGTCGTCTCCAATGTGCCCAGCTACGGGGGTCGGACAGTCGCCGAGCACACGATGCTTCTCATCCTGGCGGTTGCCAAGAACTTGCCTGCGGCTCTCAAGTGTGCGGGCACTGGCAAGTTTGACCTTTCAGGGCTTGTTGGGGTCGACTTCGCCGGGAAGACACTCGGCATCGTCGGCGTGGGCCAGATTGGGGAATGCCTGGCTACGATGGCCAACGGATTCGATATGGAGGTTGTCGGCTACGACCCGGAACCTCGGGATGTTCTCGATCTCACCTATGTCGAGCTGGCGGACCTATATCGGCGCTCGGATTTCCTCGCACTCTGCTGCCCCCTCAATGACGCGACTCGCCACATGATCGGTAGATCGGCCATCGCCCAGCTCAAGCCTGGCGTTTTCGTGATCAACACCGGGCGGGGCGCTGTGATCGACTCGGTGGCGTTGTACGAAGCGCTCGAAGCCGGGAACGTAGGCGGAGCGGGCCTCGACGTCCTCGAGATGGAGCACCTTCTCCGTCCTGGCGCGCGGGAACCCGTCGGTGAAAAGGAGGCAGCAATCGTCGCGCTGAACAAGAGCTTGATGTTGCACCAAAGGGTAGTAGTGACACCCCATATGGCCTTCTACACGGCAGAAGCGTTGGAGCGGATTCGGGAAGTGACGGTCGAGAACATCACGAGATTTCTTTCAGGTTCGCCCACAAACGTCGTGCACAATTAGAGCACGACCGGAGCTTCTATTGCATGCTCCCCGCCTGCCACCCAGAGATGGTGGCTGACCCGCCAGGCGTGCCACGCTGCTTGGTCTGCCCACCGAATGAAGTCAAGCGTTACGAGCGTGGCCTCTTGTGTCGACTGGCCCGCCGCGACCTTCGCCAAGGCAGAATGGCGAATCGTCTGCAACGCTGGCTGCAACAGATTCACGTACTCCTCCAGCTGGCCTCTGGCAGTTGCGGGATCGCGTTCGTGCCACTCGGAAAGGGACTCGAACACGTGGCGCAATCGCGCCCTGGACTGTCCGTCGAAGTCAGAGGGCACTTGCGGGAAGACCCGCATCAATCGTTCAAGTTCTGTAAGGTGGTCCAAAGCATGCAGGTTGGATACGTGGCGCCGGTACTCGCTTGGGTCTTGGGGATTTATAGCGATCACCTCCATAAACCTCCTGGCTTCATCCAGCGCAGGCAGCGCCTGATTCGCGGCGTCGCGAGCGGCGGCGCGGCCATGCTCAACCGACATCGCGGTGGCACCGGCCTTGCCTAGGATCATGCTGACGTCTTCCAGTGTTCTCCGAACCGCCTCGATCCCGACAGCCCCAACCTGTGCAACGCTTTTATCAAGTCGGTACGCAATAGGGCTCTTTCTATCGGGAAGGAGACGCTCGACGAACTTTGAGAACGGGATCGTGAGAGGCAAAAAGACCAAGACTCCAACCAAATTGAATGCCGTGTGAAACGCAGCGACGCTGACTGCGGCCGGATCGCCAGGGATCAGACGGCGAACGCCTTCAGAGATTGACTCGAGAGTGGGCAGCGCTACCAGCGCGATGACTCCAGTTCCCAGATTGAAGAGGATGTGCGCCACGGCTGTCCGCTTCGCTGGAACGGATGCCCCGATCGCGGCGAAGGTAGCCGTTACTGTCGTTCCAATGTTCTGGCCAATGACGAGCGCAGCAGCCTCGGGCACACCAATCGCTCCAGCGCTCAATGCCGTCAATGTAGTGGCCACCGCTGCACTTGAGGATTGCATCACGACGGTCATCGCCGCGCCGATGCCGACAAGCGCGAGAATTCCAAGGATGGATCCGCCGTCGATTCCGTCGAGCGAAATCCTGTCGGCGAGTCCTCCCATGCCGACTTGTAGCGTGTCGATTCCGACAAAGATAAGTCCGAATCCAGCGAGAGCCGTTCCGAGAGCAACAACTCGGCCCCTGCCCAGCATTCGAACAGCGGCCCCAATGCCAACAAATGGCAGTGCTGCGAGTGAGACGTCGAACTTCAGACCGACGAGCGAGACGAGCCATCCCGTGCTCGTGGTTCCGAGGTTTGCTCCGATGATTACGGCAATTGCGCTGGAAAACGCGATCAACCCTGCGCTCACGAAGCCGATTGTCATCACCGTTGTCGCACTCGATGACTGAACAAGCGCAGTAACGCCAAGTCCCGCAAGAAACCCACGAATCGAGCCGCCGGTGAATCGGGTAAGTGCGCGGCGCAACGCGTCACCTGCGAGGCTCCGCAGCCCCTCGGTTAGTAGGGACATTCCGAGGATGAAGAGGCCCACTCCACCAAGAAGGTACGCGATCACTTTGCCGCGCTCCGATTGGCGCGGCGTGCGACGATCATGCCATGACTCTACCGCGCAGCGGACTACTCGGGCTGATGAGAAGCTAAGCAGGCGGAGGGACGGTTCTTGTGCGTACGCCGAAAAAAATGTGTTGGCGCAATTGACACACCCTCACCGCCCCTGCGCCCGCTTAGGCCGCTTGTTTATGGCTTTGGTTGTCCATCTGCGCCCACAGGTCATTGTCTGCTTCGCGCACCGCTTGCATAAATGCTCGAATCGCGCCATGGTCTTTGGCTCCCGGCGCAGACTCAACACCTTCGCAAACGTCGACTGCATATGGCCTAACAGTTCTTATCGCTTCGCCGACGGAATCGGGTGTCAGTCCCCCTGCAAGGATCACAGGAAGGCGACATGCCTGAACAAACTCGGATGCGACGTCCCAATTCAGACCTGTGGTCGAGCGATCCCACTTTGGGCAGTATGTATCGAGGAGAAATGCTGACGCCACTCGCTGAATCTCGAGCAACTCATCGACAGTTGCTTCGGCATCAAGCCGCAGTGCGCGCACATGCGCCTTCGGCGGGCCGCCTCCAACACTTACGATAACCGGCAACTTCCCTTCTTCCGACTGCAGCACATCGAAGAATGACAACTGAGGCGGCAACAGAAATTTTGGAACTCTCTGAAACACCGCAACCATCGTCACAAACGGAGGGACGTGATGCTTGCGGCGAAACATCTCGTTGTCTTGCCTGACGAAGCGCGGGCTCTTGGTTTCTAAGACAAGGCCAATTGCGCTCGCTCCATAACTGACGGACGCTTCTAGGTCTTCCCATCGCGTCACTCCACAAATCTTTACTCGCGTCATCTCGGTTCCTCCGCAGTTGGATATTCCCGCGATGTTGCTGGGAGCCTTAGGTGCAAATACGGGGATCCCTCGGCCCGCGCATGGGAGCTCGTTACTTCGCGTGGAGGATATCGCCGGTCGCGCGATTGAAGCGAATCTTCTTGCCCCAGTTCAAAGTTATCTCGACGATATTCGGCGAATCGCTGAATTGAAGATCGATTCCGGACGACCACCACCGGGAAGAAACTGTGGCTAAAACGTGATTGGTGATTTCGTCAGCGGTTAGTAAGTCTTCAAGTCGGTAGTCTTTGAGTGTGCGACCATCATTCGCGTACATCACAAACGAGTGCTCGTATCCAACGCGACCCCAGACATCAAGCGTTACAACTGTTTCAGCTTGAGGTGAGACGTACACTCGGTGTGGAACGTACTTGAGCGTCTGCTCCCATTTGCTGCGTCTTTCGGTACCGTCATATGTGAATGCTCGAAAAATGATAGCATTCGGATTGTTTCCTGATACGTTTCTTGATATCAGCACCTCGACGCCCGCTGAGCCATCTTCAGCCGCGAAAACTCGCGAGTAGGGAGGGATCCAACTGTCCGCAAGAGCGGAAGCAGAAATTGCGAGTACGCAGGTTGTAAGTAGGAGTAGCTTCATTTGTTGACTCACTTCCATTTGACGCGCTACTGATTGCCACCGTTGCGTCCCTGTGGGCACAATCGCCGTTTCCGACTGCAACTGTGGATATTCGTCTAAAATTACCAGTCGCCTATGAATGTTCTACTCGCAGTTTGTCTTCTTCTCGCCCCCCAGGCTACTGAATCTCGTGTGGAGCTCGACATCGCGTACATCGAGGGCGGAAGCGAGAAGCAGAAGCTTGATCTGTATCTGCCTGATGGCAGCAACTTTCCCACCATCGTGTTCGTACACGGTGGCGCATGGGTCAACGGGGATCGGAAGATGCCTCCTTACGCAGCGATTGGAAGAGTCTTCCAGCAATCCGGAATTGCTTGCGCAGTGATCAGCTATCGACTTTCCCCGGGCGTGCAGCATCCTGCCCATACCGAGGATGGGGCTGCGGCCTTCGCGTGGACTTTGAAGAATATTGCTAAGCGGGGCGGAAACGAGTCGAAGGTTTTCCTCGCTGGGCACAGTGCAGGTGGGCATATAGTCGCGCTGATCGCATCGGATGAAACTTATCTTGCGAAGCACCAGATTAAGCTTTCGGATATAGCGGGCTGCGTACCGATGGGCGCCGTGTTGGATGTTCGTGGACTCGGCGCACTCTCAAGCGGCGGCACGATTTTCAAAGTAGGCACAGAGAGTCTTACATCGGCCAGTCCGCTCACTCATTTGCGAAAAGAAATGCCACGCACATTGCTGATGGTCGCGGAGCGCGACATGCCAATACTCATCACCCAAGCAAAGCGGTACGCGGAGAAGGCAAAGGAGATAGAGGCGCCGGTCACTTTCTTTGAAATGCCTGATCGTGATCATATTACGACGATAACAAAGCTCATGACCAAGGATGATGTCGTCGTGAAGAAAATCGTCGAGTTTGTTTCAAAGTAGATTCCTCACCGACCCACCGATGCGAATGCTTCGTATCGATATTCAATCACGGCCTTTTGACCTGCCGGCACCTTTACCGTCCACTCCAGCACGTTTCGAGAGTTCGGGCTGTTTGGCAAGATTTGCGTGTCTTTGACCTTCCCACCGCTCATCACGTCGACGATGCGACCATTCGCAGTCTTCGTGATGCGAATCTCTGCTTCTCTGCTGCGAAAGTTCTCGACTGTCAAAGTCCCACGCATCAGAATGGGCACGAACCTGGTTTCCCCGAAGACGATCGGTTCGCCGCGCG
Source organism: Fimbriimonadales bacterium (assembly GCA_041744215.1). Taxonomy (GTDB): domain Bacteria; phylum Armatimonadota; class Fimbriimonadia; order Fimbriimonadales; family ATM1; genus JAHCHL01. The sequence continues at coordinate 105,039 of JBGTLG010000025.1, forward strand.
AAACTTCATTCTGAGCGCTTTCAACTTTGATGCCGACCGCTCTTGCCATGCGCAACTCCGCGTCATCGCCATTCGCCGTGTACTGCATTGTCGCCTGTCCGACCGGCCGCATCTCCTCGATAACAAATACTGGACCCACCGTGAACGGGTGTCCGGTCGTGTTCTTTAACTTTAGGATGTAGTCGACCTGGTCGGTGTCAGCGTTCCACTCGAAGAATGGCGTGACCGGGATTTCGCTCTCGAAGATGGTCGTCATTGCGCGCTCACCCGGACGCAAGCTGAATTTAGGTTTCGTGTAGTACTGCAGCTCTCCTGACGCTTGGGCCGGAGGTGGCGCGGCGGGCCTACCCGAGATTCCACCACCGAGTCCGCCACCACCAGCAGGTGCCCCAGATTCACGCTTCGCCGCCGACTCTTGGTCGCGCAGAATCAGGGCAGCTTCGGCGGGGCCGAGAAGTATCTTGTCTATATCTGCAGGCACGAATCGCGACATGTATCCCTGAAGCAGCCAATCGATCTGTGCAATGTTGAGCAGGCTTGGCGCACCAATCACGAACACGAGATTTGCAGACTGCAGTTCTTCAGGCAGGTCTATGAGTGTGCCGCGCAAGGTGAGTCGCGCGCGACTCCCGTTCGTGATTTCCATCATGTAGCTCGGCTCCCATCGGACACCCGCTTGGATGTAAGAGATGCCGATACCAGCGCGCCCATTCGGCGATCGGGTGTTGAGCTTGAAGCGAACCGGGAAATCAGTTAGCGTGATCGAAGCGATCGACTCGTACTCAACGGCCTTGATTCCGCCCGCTTCTTCCTTCAGTAAAAGCATGTCGTCGAGAACCGTGCGGAGGAGACCTTCAGACGCGATGTTCCCTTTGGCCACGATCTTCAACCGCAACCCGACTTTTCCGGAGAGCTTCGCCTTGATTTCGGACGGCGAGTCGAATTGTATGCGATTGTCATTCGTTGTGACTACGGTGTCAACTCGGTCGGCAGGATTCAGCGGATAAACCCAGTACGTTCCACTCGCCGCTCTCGGTACAAGGTTGGTTGTCGCCCAGCCGTCTTCTAAAACGGCGGAGCCCTCGCGGATGTAAAACCCAAACCCTTCTTTGAAGACCACGAGGGTCTTGAGTTCTGATTGGAATGCGAGGTTGTTCGATTGCGCGCTTTGCGATATGAGCGTAGTGGCGAGCATTAACTCTAGGATCATTCTACGTATCTTCCTCCAGTGCTTAGGACGGACAGGGTGAGAAGGAGTTACCCGCTAGCTACGTCAACATTGCCGCACAAGGAATGAACGCGACCCAATCGAAGTCGAATTCCTGCACGTCTTGCCCGAGCGAGTCGGGGGAGTAGGGTCGGTCATGAAACCAGAACTCGGCTCTGAAGCCCTTGAAATTGGTCGCCTCGCGATCGATGCTGATGCGGACGGCAGCGCCATCGGAGGTCCCGTGAGTCGAGTTGACCGGGATGACGACGGCATCAGCGAATTCACCGCTGATCATGTAGGACGCATTTTCCGTAAAGTTGAATGCTTCCTTCCACTCTACGAAGCGAGAGGCTTCGTCTCCTGCCGTTTTGACCTCAGAGCAGCGTCCAAAGAGCATTATTGTTCTCGCCAAATTTGGCCTCCCACCGAGCACAAGCGCCTGTCGGTTGAGGATAAGACGAGCGGATTCGGCAAAATGGGCGCGAATTGAGCGAATTGAAGAGAACGGCCGTCACGGGGTTTCTTTGGCAGGCGTTCGGGTCGGTGGGTCAGCGAGGCGCGGCTTTCGTCGCGACGCTGGTTCTCGCACGCTTCTTGGCGAAGGAGGACTTTGGCGTCGTGGCAGTTGCCCTGTCGGTGGTGGCGATGCTCGAATTGTTCCGGGACGGAGGGATTGCGAACGCTGTCGTCGTTTATCAGGGGGATGAGGAGAGACTCGCGCCTACAGCATTCTGGATGCTGTTGATACCGGGTGTGATTCTCTCGGCATCCGTTATTGTCGCCGCACCACATCTGGAGCAATGGTTCGGCTACGCGCGGCTGGGCGTGATTTTGCAAGCAATGGCAGCTGCTCAGTTTCTGGACACTTTTCGGATCGTGCCGAACGCTTTGCTTGGCCGGCGGCATATGTTTCGGCAGCGAGCGATTGCAGACACGACCGCTGTCTTCGTTGCGATGTTGGTCGCGGTGATCTCCCTGTTCGTGCTTCCAGCCGAACATCAGATTTGGTCGCTCGCGATGATGTGGATTGTTCGTTGCGTAGTGGCAGCCATTGTTTTCAACATAATTCTCCCTGTAGTTCCGCGATTCGTGTTTGATCGGAAGATTGCTAAACGGTTGGCGAAGACGGGTTCAGGCATGCTCCTCTCAAATATTCCGAGCGGGTCGCTGGAATGGGTCGCTACTGTGATCGTCGGAAAGCGCACGAGCGAAGCGGCAGCAGGCATGTACCGAGTCGGATCGAGTCTCGCGCTGCCGGCTGCGTTGATCGGCAACTCTGCAAACATCACCCTGTTTCCGATTCTCGCCCGTCACCGGGACGACATGGGCGTCTTCATTGAGCGAGCGTTGCGATCGATGCGAGCCGTGAACACACTCACTCTTGCCTTTGTCGGGTGGTTTGTCATCGTGGCGCCCAGTCTTGTGCCGTTTTTGCTTGGCGAAAGGTGGTCGACGGCGGTTCCCGCAGCTCAATGGCTGGTCGTTGCAACTGCACTCAAAGCGTTGACTTTTCTTTGCAGCACGCCGCTGTTGGCGGCAGAGAGAAACTCGTATGCCGCATTCACATGGTGGGTTGCCTTCGGAGTAATGCTTGCGCTGCTCCCATTCGTGCCCTATGGGATCGAGAATGCGACGACCCCCGCGATGCTGACGGCGATCGCGATGGGTGCCGGGGCCGCGACTGGAGTCGTTATGCTATCGGTCGGCCTCAAGTTTCCACCAGGACGAGTTATGGTTGCGCTTTTGCCCGGTGTCCTGATCGCAGGGGCGACCGCGGGAGTGACGTTTGGAGTTAACGCTTTGCCGCTGGAACTCCCCGACTGGGGTCGGATCCTGCTAGTCAGTGTGGCGTACGGCCTCGTGTTCTTGCCCATCTGCGGCAGAATCATGGGTGACGGCTGGTTCTCCTTGGCCCGAATTGCGGGATGGAAGGCATTGCTTCGATCACCATCGGAATAGAACGATTTGTAAATGCCAATCGTCGGAGATAAGTAGGCGAAGCTTAATGACGACTTGCCCCAAGTGTGCAGCTCCCGTCATAGCAGATGCGCAGTTTTGCGCGAACTGCGGCGCACCGCCGGGCGCCCTGCACAAGCCAAGGTACTTAACCCCACTTTTGATCGTAAGTTCGTTGATCGTAGCGGTGTTTGCTCTTTGGGGCGTTTCGGCCTCTGGGGTGCTCGGTTCGAGCGCATCGCGAGGCCATATTGCTCTGTCCGCGACCGGCGACGGGGGCGTCGACGTACTCGCGACGCCTAAGCTTGAAGGCACCGATACGCTGGCGATCACTGCGGAACTGCCGCCCCCGAGTTTAGAAGTCGTCGCAGGCAGGATGCCTCAAGATATCAGCGACTGGCTAGATCATCTGCTTCGGACGCACAATCGGCTTCGCGGGCTCAACCGATCGCTAAGCGATGAACACGCTATGGCGAGGAGTTCGCTTTCGCCAAACACCTTTTCCGAAGGCAGCGCCGCGGAGGCAGCGGCGGACGACGCCCGGCGGCGCGGTCAGGCACAGAACACACTGGAATCCGTCAATGCGTTTTTTGTCGATGTGAGCCGAGAGTTTCGCTCGGCGCCGGCGCCTCGGGAGTGTGAGCCGTTAGCGATGCTGTATGGGGCGGCGCTAGGCGACATACCTGTGATGATCGAGGAGCTGATGTCTGCGGTGCAAGATCTCGACCTCGTGAAGGCCCAGTCGGTTGGGGCCAAGCACCGTCCCCTCGTTGAAGGGCGGATCTCGGAGACCAATCGGCTGATTAGTGAGTTATCTGAACGGTACGGCGTCGCAAACCGTTGGCGGTTGGTGGAGGACACGGACTACGGCATGGGCGGAATGCTCGGGATGGGCGGCTTAGGCTTGTCGGGTGATGCCATGAAGGAGTACGGTGAGCTCTTAAGAGAGCTGCTTGAGGAAGAGTAGAGCCAGAAAGACTGGTCCATCGTGCATGCACACTCGTCTACAGGATAAAATAGTCCCTAACCCTTGAGCGCCCTGAAGATTTACGATTCTCTCTCCCGCACGCTCGTGGACTTTTCTCCTCGGGACCCAGGGAAGGTTGGGATTTACGCTTGCGGATTGACCCCGCAGGCGCCAGCTCACATCGGGCATATGAGGGGTGCGGTTCTATTCGACGTTGTTCGCCGATGGCTGAGGCATCTCGGATACTCGGTTGACTTCGTACAGAACTTCACCGACATCGACGACAAGATCATCCGGAAGTCTCAAGAGGAGGGCATCTCGCCGGAGGCAGTTGCCGCCAAGTACGGGCAGATGTACTTCGACGACTTAGAGCTGCTTGGTGTGGAGCCAGCGCGCTGGGTTTACGTGACGAAGAGCATCCCGGAAATCGTCGCCATGATCGAAAGGATCATCGAGCGGGGGCATGCGTACGCCGCTGGCGGTGACGTTTACTTTCGCGTGAGCTCGCTTCCGCAGTACGGAAAACTGAGCCGGAGAAAGATCTCGGAGATGCAGGCGGGGGCGCGAATCGAAATCGATGAACGAAAAGAGCACCCGATGGACTTCGCTCTCTGGAAGTCCGCGAAACCTGGCGAACCGAGCTGGGAGAGTCCGTGGGGAGCGGGGCGTCCTGGGTGGCACATCGAGTGTTCTGCTCTGTCGTTACAAGAGCTTGGGCCGAACTTCGACATCCATGCCGGCGGCGTCGACCTGGTCTTCCCACACCATGAGAATGAGATCGCGCAGAGCGAAGCATATCTCGGTTCGGCCGAGTTTGCCCGGATTTGGATGCACTGGGGCTCAGTTCGGATGGCCGGGGACAAGATGAGCAAGTCTGTCGGGAACGTTTTAGCAGTTCGGGAGGCGATCGCGAAATATTCTGCCAGCGCCGTCCGTCTCTTGCTATTGGGTACTGACTACCGTAGCCCGATCGAGTACTCGGACGAGCGGATGGCTGAGGCCCAAGCCGGCCTCAATCGGATCCAAACCGCGCTTGCTCGTGCGCGCCAGATGTTCGGGGATGGGTCAGGCGAACCTGCCGATCCCGAGTACACGGCTCGGTTCGCAGCGGCTATGAACTATGACTTTAACACCGCTGCAGCTACTGCAGTTTTGTACGAAGTCGTTCGTGAGTTGAACGAGCTGATGGCGAATGGCGTTGAAGGAAAGGGCTCTCGTGCGACGACCCTCATCCGAACGGCGGATGAGTTAAGCGGTCTTTTAGGCCTAAGGACGGAACACCGGTTCGGTGAGACCGATCAAACGGAAGGCCGTCTAATGGAGTTGTTGGTCGGCCTGCGCAAGGACTTGCGGCAGGCTAAAATGTTTGAGTTGGCCGATAAGATAAGAGAAGACTTGAAGGATATGGGCATTCAGCTGGAAGATTCGGTGGAAGGAACCACCTGGAGAAAATCTTAGGATGAGACACACAAAGAAGGCAGTATTCATAGGACTTGGTGGACTGGTGCTGGCCGGAGGCGGCTTTTTCGCCTTCGGTTCGCTTCAGCCGCCGGTGACGCCTGAGGGCGTCCGGATGGGCGATATCGACCTCGGGGGTTTGACGAGGGACGACGTCATCACGAGGCTCGAAACTTGGTGGGACAGCGAGAAGCACACGCGCATCCAGCCAGAGTCGAAGTTGCTCGCGAAACAACCGGATTCGTTGACACTTGAGGAGGCCGGAGTCCGACCCGACTGGGACGCAACTCTGTCTAGCGTGCCCTTCAATACGTACTTCGACAAAACATTCGGGCGCACCGGGAGCGCGGCTGAAGTGGAGATCGCATGGGTGGCCACAGATTCGTCTGCGGTGTCATCGCTCGCGAGATTCGTCGAGGAGAACGCAAAAACTCGGCGCGCTGCCAGCATTAGTTATGTCGATGGAAAGATTGTCCGAGAGTATGAAATCCCTTCGTTCTCGCTGAATAACGAAGAGCTTTCTGACGCGATGTTGGGTGCCGTGATGAGTGGCGAGCCTCGCTTCGAGCTCCCGATGAAGAAGGACACTCCAAAGATTCCGAATGAGGCACTCGATCAGATTCGGGATGTCATGGCGGAGTTTACGACGAGTTTTAGCACGGGACAATACAATCGAAGCAGTAACATCCGATTGGCCTGCAATGCTTTGACCGGAATCATTCTGATGCCAGGCGAAACGTTGAGTTACAACGATAGGGTTGGCAAGCGCACACCTGCGAACGGCTACAAGGATGCACCTGTATTCAAGAACGGCCTTAAGGTTTTGGACACGGGCGGCGGAGTCTGCCAAGTCTCGACCACGCTTTACAACGCTGCGTTGATGGCAGACCTCGAGATTGTGAATCGACGCAATCATTCACGTCCGGTTGCGTACGTTCCTGTTGGACGCGACGCAACCGTTGATTACGGCAGCGGCATCGACTTGGTTTTCAAGAACTCTTACGACTTCCCTATCGCTGTCGTGAGCGCTGTCGACGGCGGGAAGGTCACGTTCCGAGTCCTAGGCAAGAAGGATCCGTCGAAATCGATCCAGATTGTAACTACCGATCATAAGGCTTGGGGCAATACTGTCAAGTACGTTGACGACGCCTCAATTCCTCCTGGCAAGGAGACGGTCGTCGACAGCGGCGCCGGCGGTCGAGCGTGCATTACGTGGCGGATCGTTCGAATCGATGGCGTCGAGGTCAGACGCGAGAATTTGGGCAAGAGCCATTATCCAGGCGCAGCTCGAATCATCGCGCGCAACCCAACGCCGGCAACACCCGTTGGTCCAGATGGCGCACCTCCTATCGAGCCAGGAGGCATCGACGAAACCCGGCCTGTGGTAAACGACTCCCCTCCAACGGGGTCGCCTTCGAACGGAAGCAACGCACCCACAGGCGGTACAGCCACGACAAGGCCCGGAGACACGCGCAGTTAGAAGGAGTCGATCACTTCGGCGTACTTCTCGCGAATAACTCGACGCTTCACTTTCATGGACGGCGTCAGCTCACCTGTTTCTTGTGTCCAACGCTCTGCGACAGGTTGAAACCTCTTGACCTTTTCGAAGTCCGGCAGCCTCTGATTCACGCGATCGATCTCCCCTTTGAGCAATTCGCGAATGGCAGGGTGCGCGATTAGATCGTCGTTGTGGCCGAGGTCTAGGCCTTTGCTCTCTGCATAGTGGCGAATCACATCGAAGTCGGGAACGATCAGCGCGGCGAGATACTCCTTATCATCACCAAAGATCACGACCTCCTCGACGTAGACGCTCGACTTGAGGAGATTTTCGATGCGTTCGGGGCCGACGTTCTTTCCGTTCGCCAAAACGATGATGTCCTTCTTTCTGCCAGTTATCCAGATCCGGTCGCCTTCCATCCGACCAAGATCGCCGGTATGGAACCAGCCCTCCGCGTCGATCGCTTCCGCGGTGTCGGACGGCTTGTTGTAGTACCCAAGCATCAGGCTCTTTCCTCGCATGAGGATCTCGCCGTCTTCTGCAATTCGACACTCGATTCCTGGAAGAACTTCCCCGACGCTTGTATGCACGTTCCTTTCGGGATGGTTGAGAGAGATGACTGGAGATGTCTCCGTCAGGCCGTAGCCTTGCAGAAGCAAGAGGCCGAAGGCCCCGTAGAATTCGGCAACATCCGGTGGCAAAGCTGCGCCACCGCTCACCATGAAGCGAATGCGTCCTCCCATTTTCTCGCGGATCTTGGCTCCAACGAGCTTATCTAACATCCCACCCATAAATCCAACGGGCTGCATTCGGCTTTCGATTCGCTTCGCGCCGCCCTTCAGAACGACATTGAACAACCAGCGCTTTATGGCAGTCCCCGACTCCACGTTTTGAAGGATCTTGCTTTTTACACTTTCTGTAAAGCGAGGAACAGTTAGCAAAATGGTTGGCTTTGCCACAATGATGTCTTGTGCCAACGTCCTGAGTGATTCGGCATACGCGATTTCCGCACCGAGATAGATGGGAAGAAAGTGCCCGGCCATTCTCTCGTAGACATGGGAGAGAGGAAGGAATGACAAGAATCGGTCGTTGTGGTCTGCTGGAAGATTGCCGCGAATCGCCGCGCAAAGAAACGTGAAGTTTTCGTGGCTGAGCATTACGCCCTTTGGCTCGCCCGTTGTTCCGCTCGTGTAAATCAACGTCGCAAGGCCAGTTGGATCAATTTGATACGCGGCCTTCTCCCATTCGTCCTCTGTCCAATCGGATAGGTTGCCTTCGTCAATAATGGATGAAAGACTTGGCGCGTCGCCTTCGATGACGGCAGTCGATGTCGTAAGCGAGTTTTCTGAGATTGCGCGCCGCGCTCGATCAAACAGTTTTGAGTCTCCGGTAAAGATCAGCTTGGCCCCGGAATCTTGAAGGAGGTAGCCGACTTGGTCTTCAAGCAACGTAGGATAGATCGGAACGGTGATCGCACCGATCGACAGGGCCGCCCAATCGAGGAGGCCCCATTGCATCGAGTTTTCTGCATAGATAGCGATCCGGTCGCCTCGTTCCACACCTACCGATCGGAGTCCTCGCGCAATCTGAAACACCTTTAGACGGAACTCCGCATAGCTGATCGGATGGAACTCGCCGCGCATTCGATAGAGAAGCGCTGGTTTTGGTCCGAAGCGGGCGCAGGATTCGAGCATAGCGACCGGAAGCGACTTGGCCTCTGACATAGATTCCAGTATTCCACGGACGTGATTGGGAATCCTGGCTGGAACTAACTGAAAGGTACAATTTACGCGATGCACGTCCGCGATTGGGTGCGGAACCTTTCTCCTCCAGAACTGACCTCGGGCCGCCAAGAGTGGAATCTGCTCTGCGCCGAAGCGATGGCGCCGCTCGTTGCTGCGGCCTGGTTGCGCGCGCCACTGGCCAGACAAAGAATCGTGGTAGTGACTGCGGACTACGAGCGCGCGCTTCAGTGGCAGGCACGACTTATCATGTTCGGCATTCCGGCTAGCGCGATCCGCCACCTACCGAGCGGTCAAAGTAGCCTATTCGACGATGCGCCACCTGAACGCTATGCGCTTTCTGAACGCACTGGCGCGTTAAGCGCGTTGTTGTCCGAGGACGCCACAATTGTGTTGACTTCACCCCATGCAGCACTCGAAAAGGGGATGTCGTCCATGAGGTTTCGAAGCGCATCGATACAGCTCTCTTCAGGTGAAGACATCGATCCCGACGAGCTGCAGGAAAAGCTTGAGCGGATCGGATATGAGCGCGAGGAACCGGTTCGCCTCCCTGGAGGGTACAGCCGTCGCGGCGGCATTATTGATGTATTCGCTGCAGGAAGTGCGATGCCGACCCGCATTGAGTTGTTTGGCGACACTATCGAGAGCCTTCGCCACTTCGATGCAGAGAGTCAACGAAGTGTGCAGCCGTGCTCGTCACTAACGATTCCACCTTTGCGAATGGTGGATGCAAGATCGGGGCCCGGCGTCGCAGAGAGTGTACGCGAGACTGCAGAAGCACAAGCGAAAGAACTGACGGAAGAGTCGTCGCTGCTCTTGTTAGAGACGATCGAAGCAGATGCGACGTCGCTGGCGAAGGGCGCGTTCTTCGATAGAGTTGATTTGTACCTGCCCTTCATTGAACCTCAAGGGGAGTGCGCACTGGACTTTGCGCGGGACTGCACCATCATCTTAGAAGAGCCCGTCGAGTTATCGGTGCGTGCGGAACGCGCCCGGGAAGACATCGAGCAGTTGCTGGCTCACCGGCACGAGCGAGGCAACTGTCTGCAATTGGGAGCCGACGGATTCTTGAGTCCGGTTTCCCGCTTGTTCTCATCATCGTCATCGATTGAGATGACGTCCCAAGACGGGTCCGGTGAACAGCTCGGCTATGCATCGCTAGCACCCTACCGCGGACGACCCGAGTCGCTTGCACGCGCGATTGACAATTGGCGCAGCTCGGGCGTGAAGATGTTTATCGCAACGGATCAGCCCTCGCGCGCGAAGTCTGTGCTACAAAACATCGACCTTGCCGTGACAGAACCCGGCGATGGCGCGTCGCTTGAAGATGTGCAGGATGCCATTGCCGTGATGCTCCGAGGCAACCCTGCCGGTGGATTTGTTAGCGCGAGCCTGAAGTTTGCGTTTTTGACGGACACGGAACTCTTCGGTGTCGGGCGGTTACGGCTTCCCCAAAAGCGGTTTACGGAAGGCGCACCGATAGCGAGCGTGCTTGATCTGAAGCCTGGCGACTTTGTTGTGCACATCCAGTTTGGCATCGGACGGTATCGAGGGCTGGTCACGCGCGAGATAGAAGGTGTGCAAAAAGAGTTCCTACACATCCAGTATCAATCGCCTGATCAGTTGTTCGTTCCGACCGATCAGCTTGACCGCGTTCAGAAGTATCTTAGCCCGAGCGATTCTGCCCCTCAATTGCACCGAATCACCGGAGGCGATTGGCAGCGGACACTTCGCAATGCAAAGAAGGGAGCAGAAGATCTTGCACGCGATCTGGTTCGCATTTATGCCAAGCGTGCTGCGGTGACACGCGCCCCTTTTGGCGAGGACACCCCTTGGCAGTCGGAGATGGAAGCGACCTTTCAGTGGGTGGAAACACCAACACAACTGAAGACCATCGAAGAGATCAAGCGGGACCTGAATAAGCATCGGCCGATGGACCGACTCATTTGCGGAGACGTTGGATTTGGAAAGACAGAGGTGGCGATCCGAGCAGCCTTCAAGGCGGTACAGGCAGGTATGCAAGTGGCTGTGCTGTGCCCCACTACTGTCCTGGCAGACCAGCACGATCAGACCTTTCGGGAGCGGCTCGCGGCGTACCCAGTTCGAATTCGTGTCTTGAGTCGTTTTAGAAACGCGAAGGAGCGAAAGGAGACGCTTGCTGGCATGAAGGCCGGCGAAGTCGATGTTGTGATTGGGACACACGCGCTTTTGCAGACTGGTGTCGAGTTCAAGAATCTTGGCCTGGTCATCGTCGACGAGGAGCAACGATTCGGGGTGAAGCACAAGGAACGCCTCAAGGATCTCCGCGCGCAAGCAGACTTTCTAACTCTAACGGCCACGCCGATTCCACGCACTCTGAGCATGGCACTGATGAACGTCCGTGAGCTGTCCGTCATAACGGATCCGCCGCCGGGTCGATTGCCGATCAGAACGTACGTTCGCAACTATGGCGAGCCGCTGGTGCGAGAGGCGATGTTGCGCGAACTCGCGCGAGGAGGTCAAGTCTACTACGTTTTCAATCGAATAGAGGGAATTCACCATGTCGCGACGAGGCTACAAAAGCTCGTGCCTAATGCGAGAATAGCTGTTGCACATGGTCAGATGAAGGCCGAAGAGCTAGAGCCTATAATGATTTCATTCTTCCACGGCGAAATCGACATTCTTGTCTGCACCACGATCATCGAAAACGGAATCGACAATCCAAGCGCGAACACGCTTATTGTGGAGGGTGCAGATCGGCTCGGCTTAGCGCAACTTTACCAACTTAGGGGTCGTGTCGGGCGAAGCGACCGGCAAGCGTATGCGTATCTACTTTACCGAAGTGAGAAGAACATGACGGAGAATGCTGTGGAGAGGCTTCGTGCATTGCAGGAGTTTAGTGATCTCGGATCGGGCTATTCTCTCGCCTTTCGCGACCTTCAGATTCGCGGTGCAGGAGAGCTGCTTGGATCGAAGCAGCATGGTGTTATGGCGACAGTTGGATACGATATGTACTGTAATCTGATCAACCAAGCCGTGCAACAACTTCGCAATGCGATGGACTCGGGAGGTGAATCGGCAGCACGGATGACGAAGCTGGAGATCGAAGCTCAACCTGGGCCCGACTTCATCGAGCTACCCACGTTCGAGATTCCGGCTGAGGCTTACTTACCTAAAGAGTACATTTCAGATCAAAACCAACGATTATTTCTTTACAAGCGGTTGATGGAAGCTAGGGATGAAGAATCAATCTTAGCGGTTGAGGACGAGTTACGCGACCGTTTTGGCCAGTTGCCGTCGCCCGCGATTGCTGCGGTGCGAGCTGTCCGACTTAGACTGGATGCGCGTGAGCTTGGTGTTCGAAAGGTGGAAGGTCGCGAGGGCCGACTCATGGTCTGGCTTGCAAAAGGACAAGAACTGCCGCTGAGGATTGTTCACGCTTTTCAACGCGATTACAAAGGGCTGCGTTTTCGAAACGACCTAATGGAATGGCGGTACACAAGCGATGCACTCCATTCGGTAAGCGAGGCATTTTCGCTGTTGCGACAGGCTAGGGAAAGCAAGACCCCGGCTCGTGTTTAATCTTCCGCGAGTAGACTCGTGATTGGCACATCGAGAGCGTCGGCAAGCTTCATAATCGCGCCAATGGAGACGTTTTGCTTACCATGCTCAAGCGCACTGATGTACGTTCGGTCGAGACCCGCTGCTTCTGATAACTGGGCCTGGCTCATTCCTCGGACTTTTCTTTGGCTCTGGACACGCTGACCCAAACGGCGCAAGTAACCTGCGAGGCTCCGATCCGGAGGCGAAACGCCAAGCATTTTTCTGGCCTCTCGAATTGCTTCAATAGGGTCTTGGGACACGATGTCCGCGTTGATGGCTTCCGCCGACACAGACTGAAACGCTTGTCCTCCAAGGAGTATTGCGGGGGGTTTCTGCAACTTTCGGAGCGCGCCGATCGTGGTTCGAACCGCCGCAATGTCGGATGACATCAGCGCAGACAGACAGACGACATCGGGTTTCGAGCGGTCACAGAACGCTATCAAATCCTTGACGGGGGTGCTCGCGCCTAGGAACTCGACTTGCCAGCCATCAAACAAAAGAAAGTCTGCGAGCATGCGTGCACCCATGAAGTGATGGTCACCCTCAGGTGTAGTCACAACAGCCTTAAGCCCGATCGGCGCGCGCGGCTGTGTCAGTTGCCTTAGTCTGTCCATCTGCGCAAGCGTGATTTGAGTCGCCAAGTGCTCCTGCGCTACGTTTAGCTCGCCAGTGTGCCACTTTCGGCCAACTGCCAGCTGGCCGTGATGCAGAATGTCCAGATAGATTCGCGCGGCGCTCATTCCTTGCGCAGCTGCCTGGTCAACCGCCGTCGCTGCGGCCCCTGCGTTGCCGTGCAATAGGGCCTGGGCGTAGGCCTCAGCGATCGCCGGTGTCGTCCGGGCTACTGCTGGCCGTCGAATCTTCGATTTGTCGAGCATTTTTGACACGAGGTGGCGTACCTGATAAGTTTGTCGAGCATTTTTGACACGAGGTGGCGTACCTGATAAGTATAGTCTACGTCCGGCCGGGCACTCGTGTGCGCAGTGCGGGTGAGAAATCGATGGAACTGTTCGTCAAGAGTTCTGAAATCAATGTCAGCGCGGACGATCTCTTTGCCTGGCACCTGCGGCCCGGGGCGTTCGAGCGCTTAACTCCGCCGTGGGACGCGACGACTGTGATGCGTAGATCGGGACCCGTTGCCGAAGGCAGTCGTGTCGAGCTACTCACAAGGGTGGGACCCATCCCGGTGCGGATCGAAGTTGTTCACGAAGGAATCGTCCCTGGTCGAGAGTTTTGCGATGTAATGGTACGCGGGCCATTCTCGCATTGGCACCACGCGCACAAGTTCCTGCCGCTTAGCGATGCGACTTCGGTACTCGAAGATCGGATTTCGTACAGATTGCCTCTCGGAATACTGGGCAGCATCTTTGGCGGAAAGTTCACGCGGAGGAAACTTGACTCACTGTTTGACTATCGACATGCCGTTACACAATGGAGCGTCGCGAAGGTGCGGGAAGAGAAACCGATGCGAGTGCTCGTGTCTGGCGCGTCAGGCCTCATTGGCTCGGCGCTTATCCCGCTGCTCACCACGCGGGGTCATACTGTCACACGGCTCGTTAGAAACAATCCGGGAGATTCAGACGTGCTGTGGAATCCCAAGGAAGGGACCGTCGATCCACCCGATCTGTCCGACTTCGATGCGGTCATTCACTTAGCTGCGGAGCCGATTTCCCAGCGGTGGACGCCCGAACAGATGGATCGGATTCGCGAAAGTCGCACGCAGGGAACAAAGACAATTGCCAACGCGATCAAGGCTTCTCGACGGCCGCCAAGGGTGCTGATTTCTGCTTCAGCAATGGGCTACTACGGCAATCGCGGGAGCGAGTTACTTACCGAAGAATCTGGTCGCGGCGAGGGCTTTCTCTCCGAAGTCGCAGAGGCATGGGAAGCCGCTACCGAGCCCGCTGCTATCGGTGGAACGCGTGTTGCAATTGCCCGGTTCAGTCTTGTGTTAACGCCTCAGGGCGGTGCATTCAAGAAGCTGTTGCCACTCTTTAAGTTGGGGCTGGGAGGGCGGATGGGCAGCGGCGATCAGTATTGGAGTTGGATTGCAATCGACGACGTTGTGCTCGCCCTGCATCACTTGCTGACACAGCCAGAGTTGTCGGGACCTTTTAACATCGCTTCGACACAACCTGCTACCAACGCGGAGTTCACTCGCACGCTTGCAAGAGTTCTGGGTAGGCCCGCGATTTTTCCGATTCCGACCTTCGCTGCAAAACTCGTTGCAGGTTCTATGGTTGACGACTTGCTGTTTTCGAGCGCTCGTCTTGCCCCAGAGAAGCTGATTCGGAGTGGCTTTATGTTTCGCTTACCGGAGCTGGATGGAGCGTTTCGGCACTTGCTCGGTAAATGAGACATACCCCGTCCGGTATCATCGTGCCGGAGACGAACTCACCTGATGACGACATTCTTGCTTTGCCTCCTTGCCGTTTCGCAGCCACTAAGTGTAACGCGAGCAGACCTTGCCGCCGCTTATCTTCGCTTTGAGCAGGCTCTTGAAACTCATCCGCCGGAGGCGACGGAAGTTCGATCGCTGAGCCAAGCATTCGACCAAGCGACGCTTGCTTTCTTTTCGGGGAGAAATGCTTCTGCGATCGGGGCCATAGACGCGCAATCGAAGAGGTTGCTGAAAGCGTCCGAGTCGACTGCATCGCTCTGGTGCTACAAAGTGCGTGTGAACCCGCCCATCGTGGTGGCAGATCAGAATTTTAAGGTCTCTCTCAACATATCCCAACTCTACGGTGCGGTGGCAGATAAGCTTTTTGAGGTGGCACTCCGTAACGAAAAGGGCGAGAAGCAAGTGGGGATTGGGACGATCCGGATTGGGTTAGGGCCTTTTGCGTCGCTCAGTATCGACGGGATTTCGCTCCCTTTGGGCAGGTACGAGGTTTTCGTTACGAGCGAGGGCGCAAGTATCGTCGCTGGGCATATCTCGTCGGTTAAAGAGATGCCGTCAGCCGCGAAGTCTCGACACCTTGTGGCGATTGACGCGCTACCCGAAAAAGCAGATGCCACACTCGTCTCAATGGTGAAGTCCAGGCTCGACCTGTTGGTCGATGAGCCAAGTGAGGCAAACTCCGCCGAGTTTCTCGCCAATCCCATAGATCTTGCTCGAACGATAGAACGTGAAGTTGTCGCAATCAGTCGAGGCGAGAACCCTTACCGGAGCCGAGGGCAAGACTTTTGGTTTCGGCTAGCGAGTGCGAATGCCTTTCCTGTGAGAGTGTACTGCCCATACAAAGATGTCCAGAATTGGCCTGTGATTATTGCGCTGCACGGAATGGGCGGCGATGAAAACATGTTTATGGATGGATACGGCGCGGGATTGATCAGGCGCCTTGCCTCCGAGCGAGGATTTGTTTTGGCTAGCCCGAGGACGGAGTCGTTTTCAGGGAGCGATAAGAATGTCGAAACACTCTTGCGATTCCTCGATGATAGTTACGGGATCGATCGCTCGCGAGTTTATCTGCTAGGCCATTCGATGGGAGCCGGGGCCGCTATGTCGATCGCTTCGAGGTCGCCGGAGAGCTTCGCAGGAGTCGTCGCAATCGCGGGCGGGCGCGCAGTTTCGTCTGATGTGAAGGTTCCCCCGACGCTTCTGATAGGCGGTGAGGTGGATTTCCTCGCGACTCCGACGCAGATGTCACGCACCTTGGACGCGATGAAGTCGAACGGGCAGAACGTCGAACTCCGGATCCTACAAGGGTACGGGCATACGATGGTCGTTCAGGCTGTGCTGCCCGATGCCGTCGGCTGGCTGCTGTCTCGTCGGAAGGGATTGCCCGGTCTGGTGCAGAATTCCAACCAACATGGCCAAACGAAAGCGCAAGCCCGCTGATCGTCGCTACAAGAGCCCTGGAACTCCTCCTGGCTCACTCATCGCAGAGCCCGGTGCACCGCATCCGGCTATTCGGGTGATGTCGTTTGGCCCTGACAGTTTTGCGGAGGCCAGTGTATCGAAGGTCGAGGAGATTCGGAGCTGGATTGGCCGTTCGCCCATGATCTGGATCGACGTCGACGGACTCGGTAGCGCTAACGTCATTGGAGAAATCGGTGAACTGTTCGGCATTCATCTTCTCGCACTGGAGGATGTCCTCACCCCCAGACAGCGCGCGAAGGTCGATGTGTTTCCTGGCCACCTCTTCATCGTAGCTCGAATGGTGACGAAAAATGATGAGATTCAGACCGAGCAGGTGAGCATCATCGTCGGAGCAGATCACGTACTGACATTTCAAGAATATCCGGGCGATTCATTCGACCCTGTTCGTGAGCGACTTCGGAGGAAAGACGAGCGACTGTTGACAGCAGGGAGTGACTACTTAGCGTACTCTCTGATGGACGCGGTCGTCGACGGCTACTATCCGGTTGTTGAAGAGCTTGGATATCTTCTCGACGATCTTGAGGATGCGATTGTTGATCACCCGGACCAAGCACAGGTGGGCCCGCTACATCGAGTGAAGCGGGACCTGGTGACAATGAGAAGGTCGATCTGGCCGATGCGAGAAGCGGTTGGCAGTCTTGCACGCGATACAAACCCATACATTCAGCCTGAGACAAGACTGTACTTTCGCGACGTTTACGATCATGTCTTCCAGGTCACCGATATCGTCGAGACGAACCGGGAACGGGCAACGGATCTGATGGACGTTTATCTCTCGAGCATCAGCAATCGGATCAATGACGTGATGCGCGTTTTAACTCTATGGGCAACGATTTTTATCCCTTTGACCTTCATAACGAGCCTCTATGGGATGAACTTTGATCCAGAGACTTCCCCGTGGAACATGCCTGAGCTGAAAGCTCGATTTGGTTACCCAATCACGCTCGGAGTTATGGCTCTTATAGCAGGTACGGTGCTGGTGTTCTTCTTCCGGAAAGGCTGGCTTGGTCCGCCTCGAAGCCGCCGACCCGACTCAACTAACTGACGACAACTGTGTCCGCCTGAGATTTCTCTATCAGTTCCCGGATTCGCGGATCGTCTGAATGGAAAAAAGCGTCTGGCAGACCATCGAATATGATGGTGCCCTCCGACAAGTACAGCACCCTCGTGCAAGTTCGGCGAACTGAGTGAATGTCATGACTGACTACAACGCTTGCGGCCGCGGTCGATTGGCCCAACTCCACGATAAGCGAATCGATCGAATACGCCGTGATTGGATCGAGGCCGCTCGTAGGCTCATCATAAAAGAGGATTTCAGGGTCTGTCGCAAGCGCTCGTGCGAGGCCGACGCGCTTTCGCATTCCTCCGGAGAGCTCGCTTGGCATGAGGTTCTCGATTCCTTCTAGACCAACTCTCTTTAGGCAATGTGATACAAGATCGTCTTGCTGCCTTTGCGATAGTTTACGATGCCGGCTGATTCCAAATGAAACGTTTGACCGAACGTTTAGATAGTCAAAGAGCGCTGCGCCTTGAAAGAGAATTCCGATCTTAAGTCTCAACTCTTGGTTGTCGTGAGAGGAGCAGTCGTTGATATCGACACCAAGAACTTCGACTTTGCCGGTGTTTGGTGAGAGTAGTCCTGACAAGCAACGGAGGAGTGTCGTCTTTCCCCCACCTGATGCACCCATGATTGCGACAGTTTCACGCTTGGAAATCTCCAGGGAGATGCCATCGAGTACTGTATTGTCGCCGAACCGGACGGTAAGGCCGCTTGCGCGGATCATGACGGGCCAGTATACTCGTCTAAATCCATATGAACCCAGCATCTCTGCTCGCCGTACTTTGCTCTGTTTTTGGCAACTTTTCGCAAGATACTTTCTCTTTTCGGCTCCAGTTCGAGGCAAATGACGTCGTTCGGTTCAAAGAGACTGTCACGTCGAACGGAACCATGACGTTCGGCACTCAATCCGAGACCGTCGTCATGTCTGGAAGCCGCATTATGGTGCTAAAGGTTTCGAGAGTGGACGAAGCCGGCTACGCAACGATGTCCGTCGACTATGAAGACGTGAAGGCGTCGGCGCGCATCACGAAAGCTCCTTCTGGCACTTCCGCTGCCGACAAGACGAAGGCGGAAAAGGGATTGAGTGACCAACTCCAGTCCGAGTTGCAAAGCGGCGCACGCACACAGATGGTGAGTCCTCGCGGCGTAACCTCCTATCGGTTTCCTGCAGGAGTCAATCGTTTTATCGAGATCATGAACGGATCTTTTTTGATGCTGGTTCTGCCCGAAGCTCCGCCGAAGATGAACGAGAACTGGTTCGTCGACGTGGCGCAGGCGGACCCAAACACAGGCGCCCCGATTAAAGTGAACTACAAGCTCGTCGGAGCAAGCATGATCAACGATGTAAAGGCTTACAAGATCGCACTGTACGCACAAAAGACTGAGCAGCAACAGCAGGGCGACGCTCGTGCTACGTCATCGCTCGTCATAACGGGTTACATCAATATTACTCTTGAGACGGGCAAGGTCCTCGGCGGAGAGATAACGACCGACGTCACTCAAGCGATGACGCGCGGCAATCAGACGCAGAGGCAGAAGCGCGTAACGGTTCAGAAGTTCGACAGAGTCTAAGCGAACGGGTCGTCTGCATCGGCTGGGTATTGCCCGGTGACTTGTTGCGGAGCTAACTTGCCCAGTCGCCGGAGCACCTCTCTTGGAGCGTCTCCGCTACCTATCTGCTGCTCGACCCTGTGGAGGATCGCGGGACGGTCCGGCGTCGTCACCTGGTCAAGGTGAGCCCAGATTTCGTGCGGCTTTAGTTCAGGATCGCGCACCACCGCCAATCGCACGATTCGGTCTTCGATCCGTTCAACGACCTTCGCCGGCCAACGCGCCATGCCGTCGCTGCCTTTCAGGACGGGCGGGATCGGGAACTTGATAAAGATTGGCTGGCTAAAGTGCGGATGGCGAACCATCATTTCGCCTGGGCTTGCACTCGCGAGTTTTTCGCGAATGGCTGCAGGATAGACGGTGTAGATTGAGTTGGTCAACTCTTCAAGTTGGATGTGCCCATATGCTGAGTTTGCCGCATTGCCTACGATTTGTGCATCGACCTTTGAGCGGAATTGCTGCGCACCAAAGAGCGTGAGGCCGAGGTAGCGACCCCGCGCAGCAATGTCTCGCAAACTTTGAACAACATAGGTGTCTCGTCCCCCGCTGGGAGCGTACTTGTTCAGTTCATCGACGGCGACTATTAGTCTACGCACGCCGAGCCTTCCCAACTCCATCTTCTCTCGGAGTTTGCCGATAACGGATGCAAAGACTAAGTCCTGAGCATCAGATGCCATGCGTGAAACATCAATCACATAAATGTGTCGATCATCGAATGCCTCGGGCAGCGCTGGAACCGGATCACCTCCGGCAGAAATCAGTCCTGGAAACCGCATTAGAAATCCACTCAGTCGGTTGTGCATCTTCCGTATTGTCGCCACGTGATGCGATTGGAACGTGGTCTCATTGTTGGCCTTTGCCTCATCAAGCATCTTCTGAATGCAGGCGAGCATTTCGCGAAGCGTTCTGAAAGTGGCTTGCGTGCCTTCTAGGATGAGCTTCTCTTCGTTCGCGGCTACCTTTCTGAGGAACTGTAAGAACGCGTCGGCCTTTGCGTCCAAGTCGTCTCTATTGAGCAGCACCTCTGCATGTTCGAGGGCTTCGCTGAGACCAAAGCAGAAGCCGGAAGTTGGGCTGTTTTTGAAGTCTTCGTGCGTTCGCAGCGAGTCCACGACTTCTTTCGCCTCATCCTTGAATGGAGCGCAATAATGGACATTGGTAAACGGCTTCGGGTCCAATCCACAAACGCTGTACATTCGACGATGCTCTTCGTCTAAGGGTGACTGGGTCTCATGGTCTAAGAACAGAAGATCTCCGCCTTTTACGTTGAACAGCACGGTCGCAACTCCCTCTCCGCCCTCACCGCGAAATCGTTGAAAGATCGAAGTCAAGAGGAAGAGGATGTAGCTGGTCTTAGCCGCAAGCCCGCTCGTTCCCGTCACGTTTAGGTGGCCTGCCTCGGGGCCGAGTAAGAACTCAGGATCAGCGTAGACAGCCATCGGGTTTGCTTTGGATCCGTAGACACCGATCGGAATTCCGCGATCACGATACTTTCCTGCGCCGAGCGCATCGTTGAGGTCTTCTTCAGTTGCTTCAAAAACTGGACCAATGCCAATTGCGCCAACCGGCTCCTCCGGCATTCTTCGCAACACGGCTGCTTCGTAGAGTCGGACTTCGGGACGAGCAGTCGGCGGCGTCATGTCTGGCCTTCCTTCCCTCCCTAAAAAGTCAGCCATCGCACCTGGGACGTCATTGTAAGCGTACGCCTGAACAACGATTCCGAAAACTTTTGTATCGGCGTACTCAGCGCGGATCACTGTTCCGATTCCGATGCGGCACTTCTGGTCGGCCCAGAATCGAAACGAGTAAGCCGTGTTCGGCGAGGATTCCGTGGCGACGACGTGTCCGATCAAACTCATAGATTCAGACCCCTATCATGGCCGAAAGCGTGGCTTCGCTCGGGTGGCGCGCGCGCAAGAACTGCTCGACGAATCGAATTGGATAAAGTAGACGATCGAATCGCGCGTCCGGCAGCGACAGCGGCGCTCTCTCCGCCATCAGCCAAGAGCTTACGGTATCGACGTGGTTGAGCGTCTCTTCAGCGGCTGGCATCTCGACGCGGATCAGCCCGAATGCCGGCGACTCACCATCGTCGCTTCGCAGGCGCAGGTACCAACTCCACGAAACGTCTCCATGTCGAGTGCGGGCTTCGAACACAGAGGTTCGCTCCCCTTCGTCAAGGCCGAGCACGACCTTACTCGGGGCGGTCGATGAAAAGTACTGCTTTCGATGTGATTTGACCACGCCAACGACGCGCTTAAACTCACCCACTCTTTTGCAAACTTGAGCAATCCCTCCGTCGACAAACAGCCATCCATCAGTATCCGACTCAAGCCAGGTGCGAATCAGTTTAACTTCCAGTAAATCTCGTGTTGCGCTAATCTCGTTGCGCACATCCTCTGCCATTCCTGACATGCCCCGATTGGGCTCGCATTGCACCGGGTGAATGTCATACTCGTTTGACGCCCTGAGCAAGCCGAGGGCTGTCGATTCGGAGGGTGCGAATACGCCAAGTTTCGCTTCATAGGCCTGAGGGCTCAGTATCATGTCGACATCCGCCCGAACAAGAACCGCGCCATTTAAAAACGCAACGTACCCCGGCATGTCGTGATCGTAGAACGCCAGCCGCGCGCGCTGCGCTCCATCCATGAAGTGCGTAAAGTCTGATTTGCCTGTATTGGCAACTGCGAACATTTTGAGTTCCGATCCCTCTACGACGCGTGCATCCTCCGCCGAACTGTCAGTAAGCCCAAAGAAGACCTCGTCATCGAGTTCGGCGGGACGGCGAATCAATCGGAGCCCTTCTCGGGCACCGAGCAACGAAGCTATAGATCTCCCCGCGACCACAGGCGAATTGTAGCATGCGTCTCACTGCTATTTTGGGATTCTGGAACTGGTCTCCCCCAGGTCGCGTACACTTTCAACACTATGATCGCCGCCATCTTCGCACTCGCGCCCGTCAGTGTACCGATCGATGACTTCGAAGCCGTTTGGGCTGATTGTCGCAGGGCTGTCGAAACGCGCTACTACGCCCGAAGGATCAAGGCGGAGCGCATGAATGAGATTCTCGACATGTTTGAGCCGCTTGCGAAGGCCGCGGCCACACGCAAAGAGTTCGATGTCGTTATGGACAGGATGGTTGCCGAGTTCGGTGACTCTCACTTTGACTTCCTATCTGACCATGAGCAAGGTTACTACCTGATGGACGGTTTCCGCGGAGATGCTGCGGCGACTTACCCGCACCTTGGCGCGTGGTTCACCAAGAACCCGGACGGCTATACGGTGACAATGCTGTTGCAAGGACTTCCAGCTGCAGAGGCGAAACTGAGAAAAGGGGATGTGTTGTTGCGCATCGACGGCGAGCCGTTCGTACCGATCGAGTCTCTCCGAGAACGAAAGAACAAGGAGTCGAAGATAGAGTTTCAACGTGGGAGCTCGACCATGACGGCCACCGTCCCCGTTCGGTCTTCTAAGGGATTTGATATGTTTTTAGAAGCGACAAAGAACAGTGCGCGGATCATCGATCATAACGGCAAGCGCTTTGGCTACATCCACATTTGGCTAATGGCACACAGAAGCTTTCGAGAAACGTTGGCAGAGTTCTTGAAAGGCGAGGCAGCGGAAACTGACGCGTTTATTCTCGACATTCGAGACGGCTTCGGTGGACGACCAGAAGGCTATGCTGAACTATTCAAAAGGGACGACGGTGGCTCCGGTTATTCGAAACCGCTGGTTGTTCTTACGAATCAGGGCTCGAGAAGTGCGAAGGAAGTTTTTGCGTATCAGATCAAGAAGACCGAGCGCGCAACGCTGATTGGCACTCGCACTGCAGGCCACGTGCTTGGTACGACTCCATGGAAGGTGCGAGACTGGGCGTACTTTGAAATTCCAATTGTAGAGTTTCGGGTAGACGGAGTATCGCTCGAAGGAACGGGCGTCGAGCCACACATTGCAGTTGAGCGTGAACTGGGGCTAAATGGCGAGGACCTGCATTTGATGCGCGCTCTGGAGTTTCTAGGGGGCTCGAATCTGCAAACAAGTCTCGCTCGAAGCGTTTCTCACATGGTATCCCCTAGGTAGATTGGCACCAATCCTGCTTGCTAATCTCCATGTTTAGCATGGTGGTTGCGGGCGCGGGAATGCTCGGTTCCTCAGCGGCTCTACAGGAGGCCGTTGACCGAATCCTGGACTCCGGTGGCGGGGTCCTTTCGATTTCGGGGACCATTGAGCTCGAAGCACCCCTTGTGATTCGTCACCGTGACGGCGATCCGCAGCTAACAATCCGCGCGCAGGACGGCGAATCCGCCGTTTTGTCTGGGGGACGGAAGATCACCGATTGGACTGAGTCTGTCCTCGGTGGAAGGCGAGTTTGGTCCGCGCCGATCAACGACGTTGAGTTCACCGCGTTATGGGTGGATGGCCAAAGACGGCAACGCGCTCGGCACCCCAACAGCGGCTATCTTATGACTCCCGGATCTCCAGAAAGGACTGACTCTCTGTGGACAGGAAACCGCAGCTTCAGCTATCCGAGGAACTCCGTCAAGCCGGTGTTTCATGCAGATGGCGTTGAGGCGATCGTAATGACTCGCTGGATCGCTTCGAGAGTTCCCGTTGCACGGATTGACACTACACACTCGCTCATACACACACTTCAGCCGACCGAGCTTACGATTGATCGAGGGGACATCTTCTATCTGGAGAATGCCCCCGAATTCTTGGATTCGCCCGGTGAGTGGTGGATTGATAAGGCGCGAAAACTGCTCCATTACATTCCACTACCCACCGAGGAGTGTGGGTCGACAGTGGCGGTCTACCCCCGGCTTAAGACACTTTTGCGAATCGAGGGCGCGCCTGACACCGGTACGTTTGTAAGAAACGTTCGGTTTGAAGGAATTGAGTTTACACACACCGATTGGGAGAGCCCTCGCGGCCAAAAACTTGGACAGGCGGCAGTAACGGTGAGCGCTGCAATCGAGGTGCGTGGTGCGATCGATTGTTCTTTTGATCGGTGCACGATCCGAAACGTCGGCGGCTCGGCGATCAAGCTCGCCGCAGGCACTAAGAATGTCGTGATTTCCCGATGCCACATCGATGACTTTGGCGCAAGCGGCATCCTGATCGGACCGCATCTCGCGCCCACACTCGATTCGCTTGAGTCCAGAAGCAACGTGGTCGAAAACTGTCTTATCACGAACGGCGGCAGGACCGTTCACGGCGGTGTTGGCGTTTGGATCGGACATAGCTCTGACAATCGCGTCTCGAATAATCGTATTGCCAATCTGTTTTACACAGGCATCTCCGTCGGGTGGAAATGGGGCCCTGGCTTCTCGCACGCCCACAGCAACACCATCCGGCAGAATCATGTTCATGACATAGGACACCCGAGTTTCGACGTCGGACCTATCTTGAGCGATCTCGCAGGCATTTACACACTTGGAGAGCAACCAGGAACGCGCATCGAGGGCAATCGAATCGCTAAAGTTGCTGCGAGAAAATACGCGGGGGCCGGAATCTACCTCGATGAAGGCAGCGCGACGATCGAAGTGATTCGGAATCATGTCGTTGGGTCATCGCACCACTCGCTTTTGATCAACGGCGGACGCAGCAATCTCGTCAGCGAGAATCACTTTCTTTTCGCGGGGGCGGCCCAGATCGACATTGGACCAGGTAGAGGCATTCAGATTATGCGGTTTGAGCGCAACCTGGTTGCTTGGGACACCGGCGACGCGTACTACACTTTTCGGACTTGGCAGTCGTTTTCAGCGAAGGACAATTTGTACTGGCGACTTCGTTTCGCACGAAACATTCGGTTCTTCACTTTTGGACTTCGCGCGTGGAACATGCTTGGGTCCGAGCAGGGCGCACAAGTTGCTGACCCGATCTTCGCTCCTACTGATGGATGGAGTTATGGTCTTGATGCAAAGTCCCCGGCGCACGCGAAGGGGATTCCGGACTTTGACCCTAGCGTCGCTGGACCCCTTCTAGACTAATCAAGACGCGAGCCGTCGGGGATTGACAATATCCCGAATTGAGGGGCGAACCCCTTTCCGCTTTCTTCGGTACATATCTGCGTCCGCAGCCTGCACGAGTTGTGGGAAGTTGAATCCCCCCGGTCCAAACTGAGAGACACCGAACGTGAATGACATTCGGGAGATGAACGCTTCGGTCATCCCAGCGAACCGGTCGTTGATTCGCAACATGATCGCTTCCGCCTCATCCGCATTAACGTCTTGCAGAACGACCATGAACTCGTCTCCCCCCCACCTGGCGACTGTGCCGACCGGTTGAACGCCTTTATCGAGCTTTTCCGCAAGCATCTTGAGGATTCGATCACCTATCGAGTGTCCGAACTGATCATTGGCTGCTTTGAATTGGTCAACGTCGATCATGACGACACAGAGCGGTTCCCTGTTCCGAATTGTCCGCTCGATGGCGAATCTCGCGTACTGCGTCATCGCCTGGCGATTCAAGAGATCGGTCAGTGAGTCGCGGAGCGCTGCAGACTGAGCCTGGCGCTTTCGATCTTCTACCGACCAGATAAGAAACATCACAAGGGTGAGAGTCCCACCCCTCAGGAGGGCGCTTCCTATCAGCTCGGATTGGCCGATGTTTGGGTTGCCGCGCATATCTGTGACGCTGAGTACGATCAGCGTGGCCGCAACAGAGCCAACCCCAGACCAAAAATTACCGATTCGGGCCGCAATCCAGATCGGGATGATGTAAAGGAAAAGCAGGCCCACTAGGCCGCCGGTCGCCTGGTGAAGGAGGTAGACGCCGCCGAGGGTAACGGCCGCCGCGAAAACCGCACACGCAACCGGACATTCTTCATAGGTCGCCGCCGCGGAGTCGTAGATTCGCTTGAGCCAAGGTCTCATACTCCTTTTATCGGCTAGTTTCGAGAAACCTCAACTAGTACTTTAGACAATTTTTGAGGGGAAAGCGCAGATTGAGGTCGATAATCAACGTTTCTGGAGGCGGCCTTGCTGCCCGTCGACCATGTAAGACAAAACCTTGTCATCCTGCTCGAGCTTAGCCTCGATGGTGACCGGCTGGACAGGTTGGCCGTCCGCCTTGCTTACCGTGAGGCGTACTGAGGCCCCTTCTCGCGTGTACTGCCCCTCCTGGATGAGCGTGCGCGGACCAATTGCGGTCGTGAGAGCGAAGGTCTCGTCGTAGTTGAAGATCGCTTCGACCGTCCCAGGCTCGCGCGCCTCCACTACGCCAAGCGGGGGCGGAGTCTGCCCGGCCCACTTGCCGAGGAGCGGGTTGTAGGGGCGCGCCTGGCACGCTGCGCCGACTGCGACGACCGCTATTGCCAGGAGGATTGCCTGTCTCATCTGTAGTTCTCGAACTGCACCGCGAACGGAAGATCCATTTGCTTAATGAGCGCCATGGCCTTCTGAAGTTCATCCTTATCCTTGCCGGACACTCGAAGCTGATCGCCCTGGATCTGAGAGTGAACCTTCAACTTGGAGTCGCGGATCTCCTTCGAGATGGACTTCCCTTCCTCTTGGGGGATCCCTTGCTTTAACTTGATTGTCTGCTTCAGGGTGATTTTTGCACCGGGCTCCGGCTTCGAGTAGTCCAGGTGTCGCAAATCGATCCCTCGCTTTACGAGTTTGCTTTCCACAATATCTCTGACTTGGGCAAGTTTGAATTCGTCGTCTCCGACGATGTGAACGCCGTCTTTTTCCAACTCAATCTCCGATGAGGACCCTTTGAAGTCCCACCGATTGGCGAGCTCTTTCTTGGCTTGGTCTACCGCGTTGCGCACCTCTTGCGGATCAACCCGAGAGACGACGTCGAACGAAAACTCCTTTGACATGCAGGGGTAAATTCTACTCTGAACTGGAACCTATTGCCCAGGCACGGAGTTTCCAAGTAATGATCGGAGAAACAGAAGACCCCAATGAGACAGATTTTTGCGATGATTGGTCTGGCAGTCGCGATCGGCTGCGGGACCGGAATCGAACTCGCTCAAGCTCAGTCGCGCCGCGATACGACGAAGGTCGGTACAAAACCAGGAGACATCGGGACGTCGTCTGATCCGCTCGCCGCCGCCAGAGCGCGCGGAAATGAACTCGCCGCATTCGGACAAGGTTGTTTCTGGTGCTATGAGCCGTTTTATCGCGGGACCGATGGGGTGATCGCCACCGCGGTAGGGTACACAGGGGGACACCTCAAGAACCCGACGTACAAAGAAGTTTGCACAGGTACCACCGGGCATGCGGAGGCTGTGCTGATCGAATTCAATCCGAAGCAAGTCTCTTACGAGAAGCTATTGGAGATCTTTTGGACCACGCATGATCCAACGACCAAAGATCGGCAAGGACCGGACGTGGGGCCACAGTATCGCTCCGCAATTTTTTGCTTCTCCACTGACCAGGTGGAAGCGGCAAGAGCCTCGGCGCTGAAGGCACAATCGGCGTGGAAGGATCCAATTGTCACGGACATTGCCCCGGCGGGCGAGTTTTGGATTGCCGAAGAGTATCACCAGCAGTACTATGAAAAGAGGGGTATCAAGTCCGGGGGTTAGCGCGTGGATTTCAACACGCCCTTCTGCTGTGCATCACTGTGATGATTAATGCCATGGCAGGATGAATTGGATGAGACTGCTGAAGCTATCTGGAGGAATCATCGGATGTCTAGCAGGCGTTGCTGGATGCCTAATTGGCGGTGCAATCGGCTACTACGCCTTTCATGTCCGATTCCGCTTCGGCCATGGATCAATGGGAATGTTTGAAGTGCTACTCCTCACCAGTATCGCTTTGCTGACGATTATGTTCGGAGTGGGACTGATGAGAGCTTCGTGGAGATTGGCAAGGTCTGCTTAACTCACGATTCTCAGCGGTTCCATTGTTTTCCATTTGCCACGTGTGAAATCCGGAAAGTCGATCGATTGTCCGCGATTTAACACAGACCATTCCGATAACGGAGTTACGACTGACCACGCTGCGGCGTCGTAGACATCTTGATCCAACGCTTCGCCATTGCGCAGACAGTAGATCAAACGCCACCACATGATGAAATCCATGCCTCCGTGCCCCCCGACTCGGCGGGCTTCTTCGCCAATCTTTGTCCAGAGCGGGTGCTCATACCGCTGGAACCATCTATTTAAGTCGCTACCTTGCTCCCACCTTTCAGTCGATGGACTGTCACCTTCGATGACCACCCGGTTTGGAAACCCACCCCAAACTCCTTTTGTGCCCTGAATCAAGTTGTGGCGAGTATATGGGCGCGGCAATTGTTCGTCCCATTGGATCATCATCGTACGCCCTTCCACGGTCTTCACGATCGACGTGTTAATGTCGCCGCACACAAACTTGTGTCTACGGCGGACGCTGTCTTCCGGGAACTTTTCCTTTGCGTACTCTTCTCGTGCCATCGACGGTGAACTCACTGACGACAAGTAGTCCATTCTATCGCCACGGTTGATGTTCATGTACTGACAGATTGGTCCTAGGCCGTGCGTCGGGTACAAGTTGCCATTACGTTGCGCATAGTGCAATGTCCTCCATGATCCTGTACCTCTGACAATCTCATGCATCTGCCACCGGAGGTCGTGAATGTATGCCGCTTCGCCATGCAACAATTCCCCAAACAACCCCAGACGGCACATGTTTAGAACCAAGAGTTCTTCGCGTCCGTAACAGACATTCTCGAGCATCATGCAATAGCGCTGATTCTTTTCGGCACTATCTACAAGCTCCCAACAGCCATCTACAGTGTATGCAGCCGGTACTTCGACCAGCGCGTGCTTGCCGGCATTCATCGAGTCTACGGACATAGGGACGTGCCACTCCCATGGAGTAGAGATCACGACCGCATCGATATCATCCCTATCAAGCATACGTCGGTACTCGGTCGATGATCGGCTAAAGGCGGCAGGCTCCTTTTTCCCGGCACGGACGCAACGATCAACGGCTCGCTTGCAGAACGCTTCATCGGTGTCGCAGACCGCCGTGACTTCAACGCCGTCAAGACGAAGCAAGTCACCGAGGTGCCCTCCGCCCCGCGCGCCAACG
This sequence comes from Fimbriimonadales bacterium, assembly GCA_041744215.1. Taxonomy (GTDB): domain Bacteria; phylum Armatimonadota; class Fimbriimonadia; order Fimbriimonadales; family ATM1; genus JAHCHL01. The sequence continues at coordinate 134,031 of JBGTLG010000025.1, forward strand.
CCGATGAGAGCGATTCGGACGGTTTCCATGGGAAGCAGTTTCAAATCCGCAGCGGATGCGCCTTGTGGAGACGGCGAGACATCACCTTGGATCTGTGAACGGGCGGAGGCGTTAAGGCCACCTGCTAACGCGACGCTTGTAACAGCAGCCTGGCGAATGAACTCTCGACGATCGACACCGTGATCCATAGTGCTATGTTATCCCAAGATGGCGTCGCCTAAACGAAATCAACTTCATCCACAAGCTCAGATCTAGTCCACTGCCATTCGGAAAGCAATTCTCTCAAGTCTTGATCGTGCTCATCAATGAAGGCATGCGCGTGCGGGAAGGGCACTTCAATGGTTCCAGGAGCGAGGCCCTCCCGGACACATACGCTCTCGTAGGCCTCGAGGGTGCCGTAGGCGTAGAGGAGATCGTGCTGATCGTATACAACCGCGCTCTGGCCGTCGAGCGACCGCACCCAGAAGTGGTGTCGCCCATCATTTTCAAGGAACGGCTGGAACCGCCTGAGGAACTGCGCGAGATCCTCCTTCGATAATGGATCCTCAAGATCGTACCTGCCGGCAGCGAAGCCTGCGCTCGCGACCTGTAGCACGTATCGAATTCGATATGGCGGCTCAATTTGCTCTATCAGGGACGACAAAAGGTTCACGTGCTGAGACCGCGGTGCGACTACCAATCGCCTCTCTTCCCGCGAGAATACGTTTGGATACTCGTGCTGTAAGAACTCACCGTCGTCGACGAGCGACGTGAACTTGTGCTCAGGACGAGAAGAGGCCATGCTAGAAGCGCGTGTCCCCAAAGTCGTCTTTTGAGCGCACCGGAATGTTGGCATCGAAAACCCACTCGGGCGCAGTCTCTTTCGACTTGATGTGCCAGAGCGCGCTTCCCAGCGCTATTCCTCCGAACGCAAAGATCAGAATTCCTACGCCATTGGGAAGCACTTTTTGCAACGCTGCTGCAACCGGAGGCACTAATCCGTAGCCCGTCAGGATGCCATAGGCGACGATTCCAAGCACAGCCCCAGCGACAGCATGAAGCAGGTGTCCCGTGTTCTCCAGGTCGTGAGGTGAACGAAACTCGTCGACGAACCAATTTGGGGTCCATGCAACTGGCGCGGCAACGCCGAACTCTCCACTCCTCAGCTTTTCAGATCCTCGCGCAGTCAACCCAATTCTGGGGACCTGTGCAACGCTCGTGCTTCGAGGGCGCCAGTTCTTCTCCTCAGAGAGCACTTCCTTGACTTCCTTTTCGAGGATCGGTTCTTCGGAACCCCAAAATCGTGGTACGCGGAACAGATAGACGGATCCCTCGGCCAACAGTTGTTGCAGTTCGCTTTCTACCAGTTGGCGAACCTCCTCGCGGGACGCTCCTTCGATTCTAACCGCTGAGCTAAGCGAAGCGGCCCAGAGCGGTCTTCGCCGCTCCGCGGCATTTTTGACGATCTCGTATCGCGCAACTGCTGAACTTGCCATCTGAACCCAACTCTTTTGACGATACCGCAAGACCTTGCGTTTCTGGGCGGCTACAGAATCCCTAATTCTCCCCAAAGACGATCAACCTTGCTTGTTACGTCCTCGGACATCGTGATCAGTTTAGGCCACTCCCGAGGGAAGCCCTCTGATGCCCACTTGTGCGTGCAGTCGAATCCAATTTTGCCGCCAAATCCAACGATGCTTGAGGCATGGTCGAGTTGGTCGATCGGCCCCTTCACTATAAGCGAATCGCGCATCGGGTCACAGTTTGCGCCGATTCGAAAGATAACGTCGCGCATGTCGTGAATGTCTACATCATCCCCAAACACAAAGATGAACTTGGTGAACATCAGTTGACCAAGACCCCAGATCGCATTCATGACTTTGTATGCGTGACCGGGATATCGCTTGCGAATCTTCACGAAGGCCATGTTGTGGAAGCAGGCATCAACGGGCAAGTGCATGTCGATTATTTCAGGAACGGTCAATCGGATCAACGGTAGGAAGATACGCTCGACAGCCTGCCCCATGTACGCGTCTTCCATTGGAGGAATTCCGACGATTGTCGCTGGATAGACTGGCTTCTCACGCATCGTGACGCACGTAGCGTGGAAGACGGGAAACATGTCCGCTAGGGAATAGTAACCCGTATGGTCGCCGAAGGGCCCTTCCAATCGCGACTCCGACGGATCCACATAGCCTTCGATGACAATTTCTGCATCGGCGGGTACAGCGATGTCAACCGTTTTTGCTCTGACAAGCTTCGCAGGTTCGCGTCGCAAGAATCCAGCGAAGAGCATTTCGTCGATCCCCGGGGGAAGAGGTGCAATTGCAGAGAATGTGTAGGCAGGATCTCCGCCCAGCACGATGCAAGCTTCAATGTTTCTCCGGTTCTCGGCCGCCACGCGCATATGCTCGGCACCAACCTTGTGCATCTGCCAATGCATTCCTGTTGTCTTCTTGTCGTAAATCTGGATTCGGTACATACCGACATTGCGCTTCCCGGTATTTGGGTCGTGTGTGAAGACCATAGGGAGAGTAATGAACGGGCCTCCGTCCTCCGGCCAACATGTCAGCACAGGAAGCTTGGTTAGGTCTACTTCATCGCCTTCCATGACGACCTCTTGACATATTCCGGACGCCACACTTTTGGGCGCGGCTTTCGCGAAGCGTCCAAGTTCGAGGAGCTTCTTGATTTTTGCCGAGATAGACGCAGGGACATCCGGTTGTAAGAGGGATTGAATCTCTTCGGCGATCTCATCGACGTCGGAGACTCCTAGCGCCATGCTCATTCGCTTTCGAGATCCGAAGCAGTTGATGGCGACCGGCATCTCAAAGCCTGCCGGACTTTCGATAAGCAGCCCGGGCCCACCGCCTGGCATTTTCATGCAACGGTCCGCGACTTCGGTGATTTCCAAGTGCGGGCTTAGGGGGTAGGTGATTCGCCGGAGTTCGCCGGCAACGTCAAGCTCGCGCAAAAAGTGCTGGAAGTCCGTATACATCCACCCGGACAATACCGTAAACCGGTCTCGGTGAACCTCACCGCGGCCCGGACAGCAGGTTTGCCCAAAGGGAGACGTGGTAAACCAGAACCGAAGCCATCACGACGTTCCCAAGGTGCACCACGCGTTGCGCAATGCTGCGGTCCCAAAGGTGAAAGGCAACGCAGCAAACCAACAAGGTGCACGCGATCTTCGCGAACTCAAACAAACCGTGCAAGGCAAACCACCGCAGCACCGGGTTGGCTTCCACTCCACCAACCGAGAAAACTGCGAGGGTAAACCCGAAATCGAGCAAACTGAGGCACGCGTACAGCACGATTGCCGGGTTCACACGCCTGCAAAGGGCAGGGTCGCTTCGGCTGATTACCATCGATCCGTGCGTGTCATTCCCAATTTGGCCTCGAAGTTCGCGTATAGGATTGCCTGTTTGACTATGGGGGCCAACGTTTGCCACAATCAGGGTTCCCCCACGTGCGGAGAGGTCGCATAGTGGTCTAGTGCGCCGCACTCGAAATGCGGTGAGGTGCAAGCCTCCGTGGGTTCGAATCCCACCCTCTCCGCCACCTTAACGAACTTTCTCTCCCTGCGCGTCGTTAGAAGTGTCCGTGCAAGGCGTCGTTTATCGGTTTGAGCCCGTACTAGGAGTCGGAGATTGGTTTGCGCTAATCATGCCAGTCTCACTTTCAGTGTTTGCAGCTATGGCGCTGCTGGCTACGCTGCGGAGGAGGAAAGCCGAAGAGAGGTCGACCCGTCTCCTAGCACTAACTGGAGGCGGCTTAGTACTTGCGCTTCTCATGGTCGCGGCATCGCATATTCCCCGCTTGACGACGCTCACATTCCAAGGGAGCGAGATGCGAATCTCGATTCTGGCCAGTGAGACAGTCTATTCGTTGGCCTCACAAAACAAGGTGAAGAGCGGTCGCGGCGTCATCGAGCTTTGGACCCCCAAGGGTGCTGTTACGTTGCCGGTCAAGGGCGAGTGGGTTGCCGGAGACCTCCTCGTCGACGCGGCCTACTTAGCGAATGAGTTCAATGGACGGAGCAGCAGGACTCGGCAAGCTGGAGGCACCCTTTCTGAGTCGCGCAATATCCAACCAGAAGACGCTGATTATCAGCATCATGACCAGGGCGAATCCGACCACCGCAACGCGCTCTTGAATCTTGAAAGACAGCCTACGGCCTCCCCGTAGCGCCTCGATTCCACAGATAACTAGCTGTCCGCCGTCGAACATCGGGATGGGCAGCAGGTTCAGAATTCCCAGCGACAGGCTGATGATTGCCGCAATCAGGAAAAGGGCCGAGGGGCCTTGGGTCGCCGCTTCACCGGTGAATTTTGCGATCGTAATCGGCCCGCCCGCGTTCTCCTTCAGGTCCTTTGGTTTGGTTAGCACTCGAACCGTTCCTGAAAGAATCGCCCAAGATTTTTCTGCGGCGAGAGCAAATGACCCTATGAGGCCTACTGATACCGTCTCAAACTTTGGCCCAATCCCAATCCAACCCACGTCCTCCTTCTTGATCGACCCTGAGGCATCGTACTCGGGCATGCCGTCGGCACCGACAATCGTTGCCCCTTCGAGAAGTTCGGGAATCACCTGGAGCTCAAGCGTCTTGCCGTCGCGCTCAACCTGAAAGTTGATTGGCGTGCCGATCATCGGACGTGTGGCAAGGCGCAGCTCGTAAAAAGTCGCGATGGGCGTTCCGTTCGCTGAGATGACCCGATCATCCACCTGGAGGCCGCCCTCCTCGGCTGGTGAGGCCTCCGATACCGCGCCGATGATGGGCGCATCCATCGGCTTTGTCTCCCCGAACATGATGTAGCCGCTTGCGAAGAGGGCGTAACCGAAGAGCACGCTAAAGAGCGGCCCTGCGAAGAGGACCCATGCACGGGCTCCGACCCCTTTCGAATAGAAACCTTGCGGGACCTCAACTTCGCTGCCGTCCGGCTTCGGTTCCATCCCTTTGACTCGTACGAAACCCCCAAGGGGGACAAAGGGGTGGGTCGTGATGAGCATCCCGGATTTCGTGGTCTTGAGGACAAACTTCTTTCCGAAGGGAAGCCCGAGGATACAGAACTCTTCGACTTCCATGCCCTTCCACCGAGCGAATAGATAGTGGCCAAGCTCGTGGACAGCCACAACAGCCGTCAGGACGAGGAGTACTGCGATGATTTGCCAGACGATCAATCTTTGCTCCGGAGAGAGAATTAGTATACGCCGAGGTTCCCGGGAGGTTCCGTAAACTCCGTAAACGTCGGTGGATCTGCCAGTTACAGCGCGAGAGAGAGAGAGTCACACGCCGAGCGCTCGGGGTGCAAAGCAACGACAGCGGCCCGGTTGCCCGGGTCGCTGTCGTGTTGGGGAATCTGCGCTGTTA